>NZ_JBICSO010000009.1:0-506582 GCF_043197155.1 Nonomuraea sp. NPDC049269 | reverse complement strand
CACCCCGACCGCGCCTCCCCCGACTTCCATTTATACTTCGCCGTGGCGGAGCCGTAGTGCTGCGCGGTGCTCGCCGCCTCCGAGCCCGCCCGGGCGGGGGGGGGGGGCCGGCCCCCCCCCCCCCCCGCTACCGGAGCACGGTCAGCTCGCCTGGCTGACCGTCGACATGTTGAAGTCCGGCACCCTGACGGCGGGCATCACGGTACGGCTGAAGTAGTCGTTCCACTCGCGCGGCAGCGTCTGCTCGCTGGAACCCACCTCGGACAGCCGCCCCAGCAGGTCGACCGGGCTCTCGTTGAACCGGAAGTTGTTCACCTCGCCCACGACCTCACCGTGCTCGACCAGGTAGACCCCGTCACGGGTGAGCCCGGTCACCAGCAGCGTCTGCGGATCGACCTCGCGGATGTACCACAGGCAGGTGACCAGCAGGCCGCGCTCGGTGCCGGCGATCATCTCGGCCGGCGAACGCCCGTCGCCGGGCGCCCGCATGATCAGGTTGTCGATCGCGGGCGTGACGGGCAGCCCACTGAGCTCGGCCGAGTAGCGGGTCTGCTGCAGTGCGCCGAGCCGCCCGTCCTTCACCCAGTCGGTCGCCGACAGCGGCAGGCCGTTGTCGAACACCGAGCTCTCGCGGCTGGAGGCGTGGGCGATCACGAACGGCGCGCACTCGATGCCGGGGGCGGCCGGATCGCTGGCGAGCGACACCGGCAGCGTGGCCAGCTGCTCGCCCACGCGGGTGCCGCCGCCCGGCTTGGCGAAGACCGAGCGGCCGTCCAGGGCGTCCCTGGCGCCCGCGGACCAGTACGCGTAGATCATCAGGTCGGCCACCGCGCTCGGCGGCAGCACGGTCTCGTAGCGCCCCGCGGGCAGGTCCACCCGGACCTTGGCCCACTCCAGCCGCTGCGCCAGCGACGCGTCCAGCGCCGCCACGTCCACGTCGGAGAAGTCGCGGGTGCCCACGCCCGTCCAGGCCGAGCGCTTCAGGTCGGCCGACTTGGCGTTGAGCTCCAGCCGCCCGGACGGCTGGTCGTGGCGCAGGCGCAGCCCGGTGGACGTGCCGAGGAACGTCGTGGTCAGCGAGTGCTCCGCGAAGCCGTACAGCCGCCTGCCACCGGCCTCGGCGGCGGCGAACGCGTCGCCGAGCGCGGGCGCGAACCGCTCGAACACCCCGATGTCGGTCGGAGTCACCGGCTCCGCCCACGAGGCGCTCGCCGGGACGCCCTCGACCAGCGGCCGCGCGTCCTCGGCGGGCCGCGCCTCGCGCGCCGCCCGGTCGGCCGCGGCCACCACGCCGGCGAGCTGATCCGGACGTACGGCGGCCCGGGAGACCACGCCCACGCCCTGGCCCGCGATCGAGATCACGGTCAGCCGGGCGGAGCGGGCCACGCCGTTGGTCGTCAGCGTGTTGCCCGCGAAGCGCAGGTTGGCCGTGGACCCCTCGTCCACGAGCACGACGCAGCCGTCGGTGGTGGACAGCTCCAGAGCCTTCTCCACCATGTCCTGGGGAGAGATCTGCGCGCCAGGGGATCGCTGCTCGCTCACTTTCCACCCTCCTGCACGGTGTTGAGGATCCGTACGCCCCTGAACAGCCCGGACGGACAGCCGTGGCTGACCGGCGCGACCTGGCCCGGCTGACCCTTGCCGCAGTTGAAGGCGCCGCCCAGCACGTACGTCTGCGGCCCGCCGACGGCCTCCATCGACTGCCAGAAGTCCGTCGTGGTCGCCTGGTAGGCGAAGTCGCGCACCTGCCCGGCCAGCTTGCCGTGCGAGATCCGATAGGCCCGCTGCCCGGTGAACTGGAAGTTGTAGCGCTGCATGTCGATCGACCAGCTCTTGTCACCGACGATGTAGAGCCCCCGCTCGACCCGCGAGATGAGCTCCTCGGTCGAGGGCCCGTCAGGCGCGGCGGCGAGCGAGACGTTGGCCATCCGCTGGATCGGCATGTGCCCCGGCGAGTCGGCGAACGCGCACCCGTTGGACCGCCCGAACCCCTTCATCAGCGCCATCCGCCGGTCGAGCTGGTAGCCGACCAGGATGCCGTCCCTGACGATGTCGAAGCTCTGCCCCTGCACGCCCTCGTCGTCGAAGCCGATCGTGGCCAGGCCGTGCGTGACGGTCCTGTCGCCGGTCACGTTCATCACCGGCGAGCCGTACACGAGCTCGTTGAGCTGGTCGAACGTGGCGAAGCTGGTGCCCGCGTAGGCCGCCTCGTAGCCGAGCGCCCGGTCGAGCTCGGTGGCGTGCCCGATCGACTCGTGGATGGTCAGCCACAGGTTGGACGGGTCGATCACCAGGTCGTGGTCGCCCGCCTCCACCGAGGGCGCCGCCAGCTTCTCCGCCAGCAGACCGGGGAGCCGGGCCAGCTCGTCCGCCCAGTCCCAGCCGGTGCCCGTCAGGTATTCGTAGCCGCGGCCCACCGGAGGCGCGATCGTCGACATGTCGTCGAACCCGCCACCCGCCGCCTTCATCGCGTTGAGCTTCGGATGCACCCGCACCCGCTGCTGCGTGGTCACCGTGCCCGCCGTGTCGGCGTAGAACTTCTGCTCCTTGACCTGGAGCAGCCGGGCCGAGACGTGGTCGGCGCCCTTGAGCAGCCCGGCCGACCAGTCGGCCAGCAGCGCCACCTTCTCCGCCGACGGCACCTCGAACGGGTCGACGTCATAGGCGGAGACCCACACCGTCTCGGAGTGGACCGGCTCGGGGGCCAGCTCGATGGGCTCCCGGTTGATGGGGGCGCTCACCTCGGCCACCCGCACCGCCTGCTCGGCCACCGTCGCCGCCGCCTCGGGCGTGAGCTGGATGCCGGCGGCGAAGCCCCACGTGCCGCCCTTGACAACACGGACCGCGTAGCCGAGGTCGTCGGCGTCCATGGCTCCTTCGAGCCGGGCGTCGTAGAGGCTGAGCGTCTCGGCTCTGACGCGTTCCAACCGGAAGTCGGCATGCTCGGCGCCCAGGTCACGAGCACGTTGCAGGGCGGCGTCCGCCAGCTGCCGCATCGGCAGCTCCAGGAAATCGGAATCGATCTGGCGCATGTCCACGATCCTAACCCCGTGATCTTGTACCTCCCGGACAAGGGGATACCCGCCGGTAGGAGATAGCGTCTGGTGCCATGGCACGCTCAGTACTCGTCACCGGAGGCAATCGCGGCATCGGCCTCGCGATCGCCCGTGAACTAGCCGCGGCCGGCGACGCCGTCGCGGTCACCTACCGATCGGGGGAGCCGCCGGAGGGGCTGTTCGGCGTCAAGTGCGACGTGACCAGCATGTCCGACGTCGAGGCCGCCTTCGACAAGATCGAGGCCGAGCAGGGCCCGGTCGAGGTGCTGGTCGCCAACGCCGGCGTCACCAAGGACACGCTGCTGGCGATGATGAAGGAAGAGACCTTCACCGACGTCATCGACGCCAACCTGACCGGCGCCTACCGCGTGGCCAAGCGGGCCATCCGGCCCATGATGAAGCTCAAGCGCGGCCGCGTCATCCTCATCTCCTCCGTGGTCGGCCTGTCCGGCTCGGCCGGACAGACCAACTACGCCGCCTCCAAGGCGGGCCTCATCGGCTTCGGCCGGTCCATGGCGCGCGAGTACGGCTCGCGCGGCATCACCGTCAACGTGGTCGCGCCCGGCTTCGTCGCCACCGACATGACGGCCGATCTCGACGTGGAGGCCATCATCAAGAACATCCCGCTCGGGCGCCAGGCGGCGCCGGGCGAGATCGCGCGCGTCGTCCGCTTCCTGGCGAGCGACGACGCCTCTTACATCACCGGGGCCGTGATCCCGGTCGACGGCGGACTCGGAATGGGGCACTGACGTGGGAATTCTCCAAGGCAAGCGGATCCTCGTGAGCGGCGTGCTCACCGACGCGTCGATCGCGTTCTCGGTGGCCAAGCTGGCCCAGGAGCAGGGCGCCACCGTGGTGCTCACCGGGTTCGGCCGGATGAGCCTGGTCGAGCGCATCGCCAAGCGGCTGCCCGAGACACCGCCGGTGATCGAGCTCGACGTCCAGAACACCGAGCACCTCGACACGCTGGCCGACCGGGTCGGCGAGCACGTCGACGGCCTCGACGGCGTCGTCCACTCCATCGCCTTCGCCCCGCAGAGCGCCCTCGGCGGCAACTTCCTCAACACCACCTGGGAGGACGTCGCCACGGCCGTGCACATCTCGACCTACTCCTACAAGTCGCTGGCCGTCGCCTGCCTGCCGCTGATGAAGGAGGGCGGCGCGGTCGTCGGCCTCGACTTCGACGCGAGCAAGGCGTGGCCGGTCTACGACTGGATGGGCGTCGCCAAGGCGGGCCTGGAGTCGTGCAACCGCTATCTCGCCCGTGACCTGGCCAAGCAGAACATCCGCGTTAACCTCGTCGCCGCCGGGCCGCTGCGCACGATGGCGGCCAAGTCGATCCCGGGCTTCAAGGAGTTCGAGGACAGCTGGCCGGAGCGTGCCCCGCTGGGCTGGGACCTGTCCGACACGGTCCCCGCCGCCAAGGCGTGTGTCGCGCTGATGTCCGACTGGTTCCCCGCCACCACCGGCGAGATCGTCCACGTGGACGGCGGCGCCCACGCGATCGGCGGCTGACCTGTTCTGATCCGCGGCCGTCGCCGCCGGCCTTCTAAGCCAGGCGGTGGCGGCTGTTGCCCGCTCTGGCCGGTTCGAAGGGGATCGAGTCCGGCTGCTCCATCCGCTGGCGGCGCTGCTGGACGATGCGGGTGGCCAGGATCGCCGACGTCAGCAGGGCGATCGTCAGCGAGGTGCCCAGGACGTCCGAGGCGGGTTTCGACGGGCGGATGATGGGCTGGTCGCGCATGGGATCCGTGAGATCCCTGGCGAAGGGGTTGGGCCACAGGAGGTCTATTCGAGGCTCGTCGGTGTCGGCGGTCTGGATGCTCTTGACCGGATGTTCGGTCGTGTCCAGCTCTTGCGGCTCGGTCTCCGGCGGCGTCGGGCCCCCCGTCGGGAGGGTCGTCGTCGTCGTTGAGTCCTTCCTGTCGCGCTTGTTGGGCTTCGCGGTGGGCGTGGGCTTGGCGGAGTCCGTGGGGTGGGGGTCCTTGTGGTGTGTCTGGATGTCCTGGTTCTCGCAGCCCACCACCGGGAGACAGACCTCGCTGAGGGTGTTGGGCAGCAGGTGGTCGTCCGTGGGTGTCGGCTGGGGCTGCCCCGACGCGGTGGGAATCGTCGTCGGGACCGCGTCGCCCACCGTGCCGAGGACGTCGTCCGCGGTCTTGTCGACCTTCTTCGTCACGGGATCGAGCGTGTCGCCCGTGAGGGTGTCGACCGTGCCGGTGACCGCCTCCACGACATTGCACAGGCCGTTCGTCACCCCGGAGAGCAGTCCGTCGCCGCGCGTGCAGTCGGTGGCC
Organism: Nonomuraea sp. NPDC049269; assembly: GCF_043197155.1. NCBI lineage: Bacteria > Bacillati > Actinomycetota > Actinomycetes > Streptosporangiales > Streptosporangiaceae > Nonomuraea > Nonomuraea sp. NPDC049269. The sequence continues at coordinate 501,229 of NZ_JBICSO010000009.1, read as the reverse complement.
TCGGCCAGCGCGGGCGACGCGACGACCGGGATCGCGACCAGCGCCAATGCGAGAGCTCCAGCCGAGATCGCGGTCCTGCTCCCCATCCGTCCCCTCCTGGGTTGCTTACGGAGGAAATCTTGATGGACTTCGGCGGTGCGACGCAGGTGTTTTCCGGCTAAAGTTGCGATTCGGTATCGACGCGTGACACGCGAGCATGACTCTCGTTCGCTCTCAGTCGAGCGACGACACGTCATCCAGGGCCTCACGTATCTCTCGCGGCAACACCACGTCCTCGGCGGTCAGTGCGCCGGCGAGCTGAGCGTGCGTACGGGCACCGACGATAGCGGAGGCCACGCCCGGCTGGTCGCGTACCCATGAGAGTGCCACAGCCAACGGCGAGACCCCGAGCCCGTCGGCCGCGGTCATCACGGATTCGACCACACTACGGCTGCGCTCGTCGAGATAAGGGCGGACAAAGTCGGCGAAATGCGGCGTAGCGGCCCGTGAATCGGCCGGAATCCCCGTCCGGTACTTCCCCGTCAGCACGCCTCTGCCGAGCGGTGACCAGGCCAGCACGCCCGCGCCCACGTGCTCGGCGGCGGGCAGCAGCTCGCGCTCCGGCTCGCGGGCCAGCAGGGAGTATTCGGCCTGGGCGGAGGTGATCGGGATGCGGCCGGGGATCACCCGCTGCATGACCGCGGCGGCGGCCAGCTGCCAGCCCGCGTAGTCGCAGACGCCCGCGTAGACCGCGCGGCCCGAGGAGACGATCGCGTCGAGCGCCGCCATCGTCTCCTCCAGCGGCACCTCGGCGTCATAGGTGTGCAGCTGCCAGAGATCGATGTAATCGAGGCCCAGCCGGTTGAGGGAGTCGTCGACCGCGGCGATCAGGTGGCGCCTGGAGGCGTCCCGCGGCCGCCGGCCCGACGGCGTCACCACCGCCTTGGTGGAGATCACCAGCTCGGAACGCGGCACCGAGTCGCGCAGCATCCGGCCGAGCAGGCGCTCGGCGTCGCCGCCCGTGTAGACGTCGGCCGTGTCGACCAGGGTGCCGCCCGCGCTCATGAACGTGCGGAGCTGCGCCGCAGCCTCGTCGGCACTGGTGTCACGCCCCCAGGTCATCGTGCCGAGCCCCAGGCGGGACACCGACAGGCCGCTCCGGCCGACATAGCGCTGCTCCATGATCCCGCCAGGTTACCGCCCGGGTGCGTCAAACGCCGTGATCCACGCCTGCGACACTTGGTCGGTGACCACCCTCCTTCTCGTCCGCCATGGGCTCACCGCCCTCACCGGGCCGGTGCTGGCCGGCCGTACTCCTGGAGTGCATCTGAGCGAGGCGGGCCGGGCGCAGGCCGCGGCGCTGGCCGGGCGCATCGCGGGGGTCCGGCTCGACGCCATTGTCTCCAGCCCGCTCGAACGCTGCCAGGAGACCGCCCTGGCCGTCGCCGAAGGGCGCGGCATGGACGTACAGACCGATGAGCGGTTCGTGGAGTGCGGTTACGGAGCGTGGACCGGGCGGCCGCTGGCGGAGCTGGCGAAGGAGCCGTTGTGGCAGGTCGTGCAGGCCCATCCCAGTGCGGTGACATTTCCGGAAGGGGAGTCACTGACCGTTATGCAACACCGGGCCGTGACCGCCGTACGGGAGTGGAACCAACGCCTCGGGGGGAAAGGCGTCTACCTGGCCTGCAGTCACGGAGACGTGATCAAGGCCATCGTCGCCGACGCTCTGGGGCTTCATCTGGATCAGTTTCAACGGATAACAGCAGATCCTGCGGCTCTCACCGTCATTCGCTATGCCCCCCTGCGTCCCTTTGTGCTCAGGCTTAACGATATGGGGGAATTGCAGCTTCCCGAGGATTCGGAGGAGAAAGACGGGGGAGAAAAACTCACCGGGAGCGATGCCGCCGTCGGCGGTGGACCCGGAACCACGTAAGGTCAGGCTATGCCGGTCTTCGACTACGACCCACCAGAGAGGTTCGTGGCCGGTGCCTTGGGGCAACCGGGCGCGCGAGCCTTCTTTCTGCAGGCCAGAGCCGAGGGCAGACTGACCACGGTAGCGCTGGAAAAACTGCAGGTGGCCGCACTCGCGGGCAGGCTGGACGAGCTGCTCGACGAGGTGCTGCGCCGCAGTGGGGGCACCGCGCACGTGCCTGCCATGGCGCCCGCCGACCTGACCGACGACAAGCCCCTCGAGGTGCCTGTCACCGAGGACTTCAGGGTCGGCACCATGGCACTGGCCTGGGATCCCGACACGTCACAGGTGGTGATCGAAGCGCAGGAGATCATCGACGAGGAAGCCGTCGAGGCACCCGAGCCCGCCATGCTGCGGGTGCGGATCAGTGCCGGGGTCGCCCGTGCGTTCACTCAGCGGGCGCTCCAGCTTGTCGCTGCGGGCCGACCGGCGTGTCCCCTTTGCGGACAGCCACTCGACCCCGAGGGACACGTCTGCGTCCGTCTCAACGGCTATCGCGGGGGTGAGGCGACGTCATGAGCGCTCCGGAGAGCGAACCGGCTACCAGGCCGTCGCACCCGTCGCCCCTGGAGGACGAGGGGGCGCTAGAGCTGCTCCGCGACGGCCGCCTGGAGGTCGCGGGCCGCCTCGTCGAGGCGACCAACATGACGCTCTACTGCTCGATCACGCTCGGCGCGCGCACCGCCGCGTGCGTGTACAAGCCGGTACGCGGCGAACGCCCGCTCTGGGACTTCCCGGACGGCACACTGGCCGCCCGTGAGGTCGCGGCGTTCGAGGTCTCGCAGGCGACCGGCTGGCAGATCGTGCCGCCGACCGTCTACCGGGAGGGCCCGTTCGGCCCCGGCATGTGCCAGCTCTGGATCGACACCGAACGCGAGGTCGACCTGATGCGCCTGGTACGCAGCCGCAACCCGGTCGTGCGCCGGATGGCGGTGTTCGACGCGGTGATCAACAACGCCGACCGCAAGGGCGGCCACCTGCTGCCGCTGCCCACCGGCCACGTCTACGGGGTCGACCACGGCGTCTGCTTCTCCGCCGAGGACAAACTGCGCACCGTGCTCTGGCAGTGGCGGGGCAAGCCGCTGGCCCGCGAGGCCGTGGCCACGCTCACCAAGCTGGAGCGCGACATCGAGTCGGGCCAGCTCGGCCGCAGGCTGCGTGACCTGCTCACGCTCGCCGAGGTCGAGGCGACCTGGACCCGGATCAGACGGCTGCTCGAAACCGGTCTGCACCCCTACCCCTCCCGCGACTGGCCGGCCATTCCCTGGCCGCCGATGTAAACGGCCATCCCCTGGCGGTCGTGGTAAATCCGTTTACTACGCTTTGCCTTATGTGCACGGTGATCGTGAAGACGGGCCGGCCCCTGACGCTGATGGGCGTGCGAGACGAGTTCGCCGACCGGCCCTGGGAGGGGCCGGGGGAGCACTGGCCCGAACACCCCGGCGTGGTGGGCGGGCGCGACCTCAAGGCGGGCGGCACCTGGCTGGCCGTCGACCCCGCCAGGCGCCGCGCGGCCGCGCTCCTCAACGGGCACGGCCGGTCCGCGCCCGAGACCACCAAGATCTCCCGCGGCGACCTGCCGCTCCTCGCCGTCGGGGCCGACGACCTGCCCGACGTCGACCTGGCCCGCTACGACCCCTTCCACCTGCTGCTCGCCGACCCGGCGCGGGCGCGGCTGTTCAGCTGGGACGGGGAACGGCTCAGCGCCTCCGAGGTGCCCGACGGCACCAGCATGATCGTCAACACCGGCCTCAACCCGGAACACGAACGGGTGGCCGCCTACCGCTCGCGCTTCGAGAGCTCCGCCGACTGGCGCGAGCTCATCGCCGCAGCCCCCTCGGCCGACCCGTCGGCCCTGATCCTCCGGCACGAGCTGCCCGACGGCCGCGTGTTCGCCTCGCTGTCCGTGACCCTGGTCACGCTGGCGCCGGAGGGTGTGACGTACGAGTTCACTGACCTGACCGCTGATCGGGACGGATAGGCTCAAAGACATGCGATCGTGGTCTGCCCCCACCTTTCCCGCTCTTCCTGGTGAGAGCGTCCCACTGCGGCTCTACGACACGGCGGCCGGGCAGGTCCGGCAGACCGATCCGGGTCCGACCGCCCGCATGTACGTGTGCGGCATCACTCCCTACGACGCCACCCACCTGGGACACGCCAACACCTACCTGGCCTTCGACATGGTCGGCAGGCTCTGGCGCGACGCGGGCCACGAGGTGCACTACACCCAGAACGCCACCGACGTCGACGACCCGCTCCTGGAACGCGCCGAGCAGACCGGCGTCAGCTGGCAGCACCTGGCCGAGCGGGAGATCGAGCTGTTCCGCACCGACATGGAGGCGCTGCGCATCGTGCCGCCGCGCGAGTACGTCGGCGTGACCGAGGTCGTCGGCGGGGTGGCCGAGCTGATCGCCAAGCTGGCGGACAAGGGCGTCACGTACGAGCTCGACGGCGACGTCTACTTCAGCGTGGCCGACGCGCCCAAGTTCGGGCAGGTGTCCGGCTACAGCGAGGAGCGGATGATCGAGCTGTTCGCCGAGCGCGGCGGCGACCCGGGCAGGGCCGGCAAGCGCCACCCGCTCGACTGGCTGCTCTGGCGGGCCGAGCGGCCCGGCGAGCCAGCCTGGGACTCGACGCTCGGCCGCGGCCGGCCCGGCTGGCACATCGAGTGCACCGCGATCGCCCTCGACAACCTGGGCGCCGGCTTCGACGTCGCGGGCGGCGGCACCGACCTGATCTTCCCGCACCACGAGTGCGGCGCCTCCGAGGGGCACGCGGCCACCGGGGAGTGGCCGTTCGCCAAGTTCTACACGCACGCCGGGATGGTGGCGCTCGACGGCGAGAAGATGTCGAAGTCCAAGGGCAACCTGGTCTTCGTCTCCAAGCTGCGGGCCGTGCACGACCCGATGGCGATCCGGCTCGTGCTGCTCGCCCACCACTACCGCGAGGACTGGGAGTACGTCCCGGCCCAGCTCGCCCAGGCCGAGGCCCGGCTGGCCACCTGGCGCTCGGCCGCCGGGCTGGCCGCCGCGCCCGACGCGGGCGGGCTGCTGGCCCAGGTACGCGAACGGCTCGCCGACGACCTGGACACACCGGGCGCACTGGCCGCCGTCGACGCCTGGGCCGAGCGGGCCCTGTCGGGCGACGGCTCGGACCCGACGGCACCGGCCCTGGTCCACGACCTGACCGACGCCCTGCTGGGCGTCGCGCTCTAGCCGGACAGCCCGGCGTGGTCGTCGACCCTCGTGATCACCACCCAAGCGCGGCGAGGCGGCATACCTTGCCGTCGATCACCTGCCCGTACACGGCCTCGGTCTGCTCGGCGACGCGCGCCCAGCCGTATCTCTCCTGAGCGCGGCGTGCTCCGGCCGCGCCGATCGCCTTGCGCCGGTCCTCGTCGGCGAGCAGGTCGCGCAGGGCCCTGGCCAGCGCTCGCGGGCGGCGTGGTGGCACCAGTACGCCGCAGCCCGCGACCGTGTCGAGGTGCCCGCCGACCCCGGAGGCCACGACCGGCACGCCGCACGCCATCGCCTCGATCGCCACCATGCCGAACGGCTCGTACCAGGGCACGCAGACCACCACGTCGGCCGAGCGCATGAGCGCCGGGACGTGGGCGCGGGGGACGCTGCCGATCACGTGCACCCGGTCCCCGACGCCGCACCCGGCGGCCAGCTCGCGCAGCCGCACCGACTCCTCGCCGTCCCGGTGCCCGCCGGCGATGACCAGGTCGGCCTCGGGAAGCCGGCGCATGGCCTGGATCACCGTGTCGACGCCCTTGCGCGGTACCTGGCGGCCGATGCTGAGCACCATCGGACGCCGGACACCCGCTCCGGCGCGCGGCGCGACCGGGCCCTGGGGGCAGAACTCGGTCAGGTCGACGCCACACGGCACCACCGCGATGCGCTGCTCGGGCACGCCCATCGCGCGCAGTTCGTTCACCTCGTCGCCGCAGGTGGCGAGCACCGCGTCGGCGCGGGAGCCGATCTCCCGCTCGGTCGCCAGGCGGTGCGCGGGGCTGGTGTCCGCCTGACCCTGCCAGCGCCGCTTGACCGTGCCCAGCGCGTGGAACGTCTGCACCACCGGCACGTCCTCGGAGGCCTGCAGGGCCGCCTGGCCGCTCATCCAGAAGTGCGCGTGCGCGACGTCGGGCCGGCGCACGGCCCAGCGGTCGGCGAGACGGTCGGTGAACTCCGGCATGTACCGCGGGAGCTCGTCCTTCGGGATCGGCACCGCGGGCCCGGCCGTGACGTACTCGACCGTGACGCCGGGTGCCAGGGGCACCGACTCCGGCTGGGCCGGATCGGAGCGGCGGGTGTGGACGATGACCGTGTGCCCGCGCTCTCCCAGCGCGACGGCCAGCGCGGCGACGTAGACGTTCTGGCCGCCGGAGTCGACGCTGCCGATCGCGGCCAGGGGGTCCGCGTGTTCAGAGATCAGATCGACATTCACTGGTCAGCTCCCTCACTGCTTTGACCACCTGCTCGCTTGTCACCTGCGACGGACATGGGTGCCCGGGGACCGGCACTCGGTAGAGAGCCCATCGGGCAGTCGGGGTGAACAGGCTCACGGCAGGCGTACCGACCACGGCTGCCAGGTGCGCGGCGCCGCTGTCTCCGGCCACGAGCACGCCGGCCCGCTCGATGAGGGCTGCCAGCTGTGAGAGCGTCGTTCTACCGCCGAGGTCGACCGCAACATCGTGGGCGACATAGGCGGTGAGCTCGCGCTCCTTGCCTGTCACGACGACCCGGTGCCCGTCTTCGGCCAGCTCCCGGACCGCTTGCCGATGCCGCTCGGCAGGCGTCCTGGCGGGTGCTGACGTCCCCGGGTGGACCACTACGTACGCGCCTTCACCGGCGCCTGTGCCGGTATCTATAGGGTTCCCGATAACGTTCCCAATATCCGGAAGAGGTGGGCGGAGAGCGAGTTTTCCCTGATCATCGGGCGATAATTCGTGCCCGGACAGTCCTCGCTGATCGCGCAGATCCGCCGTACGCCCGCCGCCGGCGACGTGGCGCGCGGGCTGGGCCGCCCGGTCGCGGGGACCGCCCTGACGTACTGGGGAAACAGGCCGGAGACTCTGCGAACGGTCGCGCTGAGCAGTTGTTTGCAGGGGAGGCCGTCGGGTAGCTGGGCGGCAGCGCGACGGAGGTGAAAGGTGTTCGAACCACGGCGTCCCGGGGCGGTGCTCTTCGACCGGGACGGGTCCCTGATCAAAGACGTCCCCTACAACGGCGACCCGGCGCGGGTCGAGCCGATGCCGGGCGCGATGGAGGCGCTGATGCGCCTGCGCCGGGCCGACGTGCCGGTGGCGGTCGTCACCAACCAGTCGGGCGTGGCCAAGGGCCTGCTCACGCCGGACGAGATGGATCAGGTGAACGCCAGGGTCGAGGAGCTCCTCGGCCCGTTCGACGCGTGGGCGATCTGCGTGCACGACGACACCGACGGCTGCACCTGCCGCAAGCCCGCGCCGGGGCTGCTGATCAGGGCGGCGGCCGTCCTCGACGTCAGCCCGCGCGACTGCGTCGTGGTGGGCGACATCGGCAGGGACATGGAGGCGGCCAGGGCCGCGGGGGCCAGGGGCATCCTGGTGCCGACCGGCCAGACCCGCGCGGAGGAGATCCAGCAGGCCGCCGAGGTGGCCGAGGACCTGTCCGACGTCGTGGACCGCGTGCTGAGCGCCGTCGCCGAGGCCGGCGGAGTGACTTCCGGGAGGATGGGCTCCGCGGTCTGGTCACCGCTGGTGGGCTGGAGCCGCTGGTGAGGAGGGCCGAGCAGGGCCGAGGTCCTGGTCGACGCGCGTAAAAACTTCGTCAAGCCCCCGGAGCTCGCCGCCCGGACCGGCAAGGCCGCCCGCGCTCCCGCACCGGTCCGTTACGTGCTGACCAGGGTTCCTGGCCGATTGGGATCTACTTTTTGCAGAGGTATGACCGGAAAAAGGCGGGGTAGGGGCCTTCAACATGATGATGATGGATTGGTCGCGCAAGGCATCCTGCCTGGTCGTAGACCCGGAACTGTTCTTCCCGATCTCCCCCGAAGGGCCGGGCCACGCGCAAGTGGAGCGCGCCAAGGTCGTCTGCCGGGACTGCCCGGTACGCGAGCCCTGCCTCGACTACGCGCTCAGCACCGGACAGGACTACGGCGTCTGGGGAGGCACCGACCCGGCACAGCGGCGCGAACTCATCCTGACATCACCTCAGCGAGAAAGCGTTGGCGCTCGCCGTCCTCGAGGCGGTCGCTGAACAGCACGCCGTCGAGGTGATCGACCTCGTGCTGCAGCACCCTGGCGAGCACGCCCAGCGCCCGCACGGTGACGGGCTTGCCGAACGCGTCGCGGCCACGAGCCGTGACCATGTAAGAACGTTCCAGCGGCCACCACAGGCCCGGCGCCGACAGGCACGCCTCGTCCGCCGTGATACGCCGCTCGGACAGCTCCAGCCGCGGATTCACCAGGCACCCTGACTTGCCGTCGTAGGAGTAGACGACGACACGCAGCGACACCCCGATCTGGGGCGCGGCCAGCCCGGCGCGGCCGGCTCCGGCGCGCATCGTCGCCGTCAGGGACTTGACCAGCCCCCGGAGCTCCCGGTCGAAGTCGTGAACCGGCGCCGCCACCGAGCGGAGCACCGGATCGCTGAACACGCGGATAGGGCGGACTGTCACCGCAACTCCCCGATTGGTCGCGTCGTCTGGGGGAGAGGCTTCCCGCCCGCCTTCGGGATCAACCGTCAGGGTTCTGGGTTGTAGCACAGCGGTAACAAGGGAGACCCAGGGGCGAAACCGCCTGAAAGCACTATCTATTCTGTGATCTCACTTCCGGCTCATGGGCCTGTGATGCTTGGCCGGGTGCTCGGGGCCCGGCCAAGCCCACCACTACAGGAGGTGTTCGCGTGAGCGCGCTTCCCCTCGACGACCAGGCGCGGGCGCTGGAGACGGCGCCGGACGCGCTGTCCGGCTTCACCGTCGGCGTGACCGCCACCCGGCGGCGCGAGGAGTTCGGCGCGCTGCTCGAACGGCGCGGCGCGCGGGTGGTGAGCGCCCCCGCCATCAGGCTGGTGCCGCTTTCCGAAGACTCCGACCTGCTGGCCGCCACCCGGCTCAGCCTGGCCGGGCCGGTGGACGACGTGGTCATCACCACCGGCGTCGGCTTCCGCGGCTGGATGGCCGCGGCCGAGGGCTGGGGCCTGTCCGCCGACCTGGCCGACCACCTGACCAGGGCCCGCCTGCTCACCCGCGGCCCCAAGGCCAGGGGAGCGGTGCGCGCCGCCGGGCTGAACGACCACTGGACCCCCGCCACCGAGTCCTGCGAGGAGGTCAAGCAGTACCTCCTGGCCCAGGACCTGCACGGACGCCGCATCGCGGTGCAGCAGCACGGCGAGCCGCTGACGGAGTTCGTCGCCGTGCTGCGGGAGGCCGGGGCCGAGGTGATCGAGATCCCGGTCTACCGGTGGTTGCCGTACCGCGACCCTTCGCCGCTGCGCCGCCTCATCACCCAGACGTTGTCCGGCGCCGTGGACGCCGTGGCCTTCACCAGCGCGCCCGCCGTACACGCCATGCTCGGCGCCGCCCGGGCCGAAGGGCTGGAGGAGCAGTTGCTGGCGGCGTTCGGCGACCGCGTCGTGGCCGCCTGTGTCGGTCCGGTCACCGCCGGGCCCCTGGTCACGCGTGGCGTACGGACGCTGCAGCCCGACCGGGCGCGTCTCGGCGCGCTGGCCAGGGCGCTGGCCAGGCACCTGCCGGAACACGGCGTCACCCGGCTGGAGGCGGGCGGGCACCGGCTGGAGATCCGCGGGCACGCGGTGGTCGTCGACGGCGAGCTCAGGCCGCTGCCGCCCGCGCCGATGGCCGTGCTCAAGCGCCTGGCCGACAAGCCCGGCCATGTGGTCTCCCGCACCGACCTGCGTACCGTGCTGCCGGGCAGCCTGTCGCGCGACTCGGCGGAGCACGCGGTGGAGATGGCGATCACGCGACTGCGGCGCGCGCTCGGGCCCAGCGGGATCGTCGAGACGGTGGTCAAACGGGGCTACCGCCTCGCCTGCACCCACGAGGCGGCGTCCCTGTGACGTCGCCCTCGCCCAAGCGGGTCGCTCCCGTTTCTGTGGCGCCGATGCCGGTCGCGTCCGTACGGGCCGGAGCAACCGCGCCGACGCTGGTCCTGGCCGCGCATGGGACGCGGAGCGCGGCGGGGGAGCGATCCCTGGCCGCGCTGGCCGCGGCGGTCCGGCGGACGCGGCCCCGGCATCGCGTCGAGCTGAGCTACCTGGAGATCAGCTCACCCCTGCTGGCCGACGTGCTGTCCACGGTCCCCGGACCCGTGGTCGTGGTGCCGCTGCTGCTCGCGGGCGGCTACCACGTCCACATCGACCTGCCGAACGTCGTCGCCGAGCACCGCCCCGACGCCCTCGTCGCGCCGCCGCTCGGACCGCACCGGCTGCTCACCACCGCGCTCGCCCGCAAGCTGGCCCGCGCGGGACTCCGTCCCGCCGACACGGTCATCCTGGGCGCGGCCGGCTCCTCGGACCCGGCCGGCCTCGCCGACGTGCGCGCCGCAGCCCACCTTCTGTCGGTACGGCTGGGCCGCCCGGTCACGGCCGCGTTCACCTCGGCGGGCAGCCCGTCGCTCGGCGAGGCCGTGGAACGCGTCAGATCGAGCCCGGCGCCACGCCTGGCGGTCGCCTCGTACCTGCTGGCGCCCGGGTTCTTCCACGGCCGCCTGACGGAGGCGGGCGCGGACCTGGTCAGCGAACCCCTGGGAGCCGATCCCGCCGTGGTGGAGCTGATCTGGCACCGCTACGACGAGACGACCGCCCGGACCGCCGTACCGAACACCAGGACCGCCGTACGGACCGCCTAGAGCGTCGGTCATGTCACGCTGATGGCGTTACGACGCCGTCAAGGAGCTCGCGCCGGCGGGGACCACGAACGGAGCGCAGCCGTCCAGAGCGGTCGTTGCCCTGGTCGGCGCGTCGCCACGTGACGCGATCTTCAGGAGGCTAGCCTTCTCACCAAGGGGGATCAAGCATGACTGAAGACTTCGCCCAACTGCCGCAGGCCGCATCCGTACGGCTGATCGACTTCGAGGAGGCGCGGGTCGTCCCGGGCATCGTGCCCAAGACCTTCATCCTGATCGTCAGCGGCACCAAGCCATATCTCAACATGAAGGTCTCGCTCTCCCCGCTGGTCTACATCCAGCAGCCGGAATACTGGGGGATCGAGGTCATCGGTTCGATGAACGGCATCGGGCTCCCGGCCACCGCTCCTTACACGGTGTCGCTGCCGCTCGACGGCATTCTCGGCACCAGGGGGATCGAGGTCATCGGGGCCACCAACCGCAAGACGTTCAACGTTCCGTAGGCGGGAGCCGCGCGTGACGCGGGCTGAGGAGTCGTCAGGCGGGCACGGGTTCCAGGCGGAGCTCGCGGACGATCTCCAGAGCGCTCGCGTCGCGGGACGGTCCCGCGTCGGCGCCGACGAACATCTCGATGTAGGCGTGATGGAAGCACCCGGCCAGCAGCAGCCGGGCGGTGGCCTCCGGGTCGACCGAGGCGGCCACCCGTCCGAGGCGCTGCTCGCCCTCCAGATAGGCGGCCAGCGGGAGGATCTCTCCCATCGGACCGAGCCCGTGATCGCGTACGGCCTGCCGGAAGCGGACCGTGACCGACGGAGAGGTGAACGCGGGCATCGCCGCGCCCTGCACATCCGTGTAGTAGTCGATGCCCGCTCGCACGATGGGCAGCAGGTTGTCGCCGACGCTGCCCCGGCCGATGCGGTGGGAGAGTTCGTGCAGGATGCTGAGCCACAGCGGGAGCCGGTCCTGCAGCAGGGCGAGGAAATGGTCCACGGAGCCGCCGGGGCGGTCCTCCCTGAGGGAGAGGGCCATCTCCAGGATGCGTCGCCGGGTGTCCTGACTCCTCTGGTGCGGGTCTACGTGGGAAGTCGCCATGGTTGGCCTAACGTGCGCGGTCACATGGATAGGTGCAACGTGGCATTCGCGACCGGAGCCTCTCGACCAGCCGGTCCTGGGGTTCCAACTTGATGCAAACTTGTACGGTTACTGATTATTACTCGAAACTTCCAGAAAATTCGGCAAAAAGGCTTCGAGTCAGCTGTCAGTGTCGCGGTCCCGGCGCCGCAGGTAGCGCTCGAACTCGGCGGCGATCGCGTCCCCGCTGGCCTCGGGCAGCTCGGCGGCGTCCTTGCGCTCTTCGAGCTCCTTGACGTATTCGGCCACTTCGCTGTCCTGGGAGGCGAGCTCGTCCACGCCGTTCTCCCAGGCGCGGGCCTCCTCGTCCAGCTCGCCGAGCGGCATCGGGATCTCCAGCAGGTCCTCGAGGCGGCGCAACAGTGCCAGCGTGGCCTTGGGATTGGGCGGCTGGGCCACGTAGTGCGGCACCGACGCCCACAGCGAGACGGCGTCGAGACCGGCCTCACCGAACGACTGCTGCAGCACGCCCACGATGCCCGTGGGGCCCTCGTAGCGGCTCAGCTCCAGGTGGGTCGAGCGGGCGAGGTTTTCATCCGTGGCACTGCCCAGGATCGGCACGGGGCGGGTGTGCGGCGAGTCGTTGAGCAGCGCGCCCAGCATCACGGCCAGCTCGACGCCGAGCTCGCGGCAGACCTCGATGATGTCGGCGCAGAACGAGCGCCACCGCATGTTGGGCTCGATGCCGCGCAGCAGCACCACGTCGCGCTCGACGCCCGGCGGGCGGGCACGCAGCAGCCGCGTCGTCGGCCAGATGATCGATCGGGTCAGCCCATCGCCCATCTCCACGACGGGACGGGTGACCTGGAAGTCGTAGTAGTCGTCAGGATCCAGCTCGACCAGCGGCTCCGCCTTCCAGGCGGACTCGAGGTGGGCGATCACACCGCTGGATGCCTCGCCGGCGTCGTTCCACCCTTCGAACGCGGCTATGAGCACCGGGTCGACGAGCTCGGGGAGCCTTTCGAACTCGATCACGTGTCGCCTCCTCTCTCGCTGTCCAGCTAAGCCTATGCGGTGAGGAGGCGGTCATGTCACGGAGTAACGACGATCAGGCATCGTCACGGATCGACCGGTCAGATGCTGTCAGGCGGTGATGCGCCGAGCACTGTCAGATCGCCTGTTCAGGCCGCCATTGTCCGGCGGGCGCTCTCCTGTCAGACCCTGACGCGGAGTGAGCGCGGGCGGCCGGGTGAAGGGTCAGGCGCGGCCGCCGGAGGTGGTGTGGACGATCAGCACGTCGCAGGAGGCGCGGTGGGCGACGTGCGACGGCACGGAGCCGAGCAACCGCCCCGCCAGGCTGTTGAGCCCGCGGTTGCCGATGACCAGCAGGTCCGCCCGGTGCTTGGCGGCCAGCGTGATGAGCACGTCGACCGCGTCGCCCTCCTCGGCCGCCAGCACGACCTCGCTCGCGCCCGCGGCGACCGCGTGCTCGCGGGCGGCCCGCAGCGCGTCGTCGGCGGGGGTGGAGCCGCTCACCTTGTAGGCGAGGTCGCCGAGCCGGTCCGCGGCGACGGCCCGCTCGCTCGCCCGCATGGGTACGTACGCGCAGGCCAGAACGAGGGTGGCCCCGGTCGCGCCGGCCAGGGACGCCGCCGCGGAGACGGCGCGGAAGGAGGAGGCGGAGCCGTCGGTGCCGGCCAGAACGGTCTGATAGGCCATGGCAAACCCCTATTAGACATAGATTCAATTGTCTCCCCGGCAGGATAGCCGTCGATGAACTCGTCCTGCGGCAGCCGATAAGCTCTACGCCATGAGCAGCTCCCCGTCCTTCCGCGAAGTTTTGTCCCAGCGAGTGATCGTCGCCGACGGGGCGATGGGGACGATGTTGCAGGCCCAGGACCCCACCCTCGACGACTTCGAGGGTCACGAGGGCTGCAACGAGGTGCTGAACGTCACCCGTCCCGACATCGTGCGAGGCGTCCACGACGCCTATTTCGCCGTGGGCGTCGACTGCGTCGAGACCAACACCTTCGGCGCCAACCTGGCGGCCCTGGGCGAGTACGACATCCCCGAGCGGGTCTTCGAATACTCCGAGGCGGGCGCCAGGATCGCGCGCGAGCGGGCCGACCACTGGTCCACGCCCGAGCAGCCGCGCTTCGTGCTCGGCTCGATGGGCCCCGGCACCAAGCTGCCCACGCTGGGCCACCTGCCCTACCACAACCTGCGCGAGTCCTACCGGCAGAACGCGGCGGGTCTGATCGAGGGCGGCGCCGACGCGCTGATCATCGAGACCTGCCAGGACCTGCTCCAGGTCAAGGCCGCCGTCGTCGGCGCCAGGCGGGCCGCGGAGGAGTCGGGCCGCGACGTGCCGATCATCGCCCAGGTGACGATCGAGACCAACGGCGCCATGCTCCTCGGCTCCGAGATCGGCGCCGCGCTGACCGCGATCGAGCCGCTCGGCGTCGACCTGATCGGCCTCAACTGCGCCACCGGCCCGGCCGAGATGAGCGAGCACCTGCGCTACCTGGCCCGGCACTCCCGGCTGAAGCTCTCGTGCATGCCCAACGCGGGGCTGCCGGTGCTGACCTCCGACGGCGCCTACTATCCGCTCAGCGCCGAGGAGCTCGCCGACGCGCACGAGACCTTCACCCGCGACTACGGCCTGTCGCTGGTCGGCGGCTGCTGCGGCACCACTCCCGAGCACCTGCGCCAGGTCGTCGACCGCGTGCGCGGCAGGGAGACGGCCGCGCGCCGCCCGCACCCCGAGCCGGGCGCGTCCTCGCTCTACCAGACCGTCCCGTTCCGCCAGGACACCTCCTACCTGGCCATCGGCGAGCGGTGCAACACCAACGGCTCCAAGGCCTTCCGCGAGGCCATGCTCGAAGGCCGCTGGGACGACTGCGTGGAGATGGCGCGCGAGCAGGCTCGCGGCGGCGCTCACCTGCTCGACCTGTGCGTCGACTACGTGGGCCGCGACGGCGTGGCCGACATGAAGGAGCTGGCGTTCCGCCTGGCCACCGCCTCCACGCTGCCGATCATGCTCGACTCGACCGAGTCCGAGGTGCTGCGGGCCGGGCTGGAGATGCTCGGTGGGCGCGCGGTGGTCAACTCGGTCAACTACGAGGACGGGCGCGGTCCCGACTCACGCTTCCACAAGACGATGACGGCCGTACGCGAGCACGGCGCCGCCGTCGTGGTCATGTGCATCGACGAGAAGGGCCAGGCCCGCACCGCCGCCGAGAAGGTACGCATCGCGAGCGAGACCATCGACGACCTGGTCGCCAACTGGGGCATGCAGGTGTCCGACATCATCGTCGACTGCCTCACCTTCACCATCGCCACCGGCATGGAGGAGAGCCGCCGCGACGGCCTGGAGACCATCGAGGGCATCCGCCAGCTCAAGCGCCGCTACCCCGACGTGCAGACCACGCTGGGCCTGTCCAACATCTCCTTCGGCATCAACCCGGCCTCGCGCATGGTGCTCAACTCGGTGTTCCTCAACGAGTGCGTCAACGCCGGGCTCGACTCGGCCATCGTGCACGCCTCCAAGATCCTGCCGATGTCGCGCATCCCCGATGATCAGCGCCAGGTCGCGCTCGACATGGTCTACGACCGCCGCCGCGAGGGCTACGACCCGTTGCAGCGCTTCATCGACATGTTCGAGGGCGTCGACGCCTCGGCCATGCGCGAGGGCAGGGCCGAGGAGCTGGCCGCGCTGCCGCTGTGGGAGCGGCTCAAGCGGCGCATCATCGACGGCGAGAAGAAGGGGCTGGAGGCCGACCTCGACGCCGGTCTGGCGGAGCGGCCCGCCCTGGAGATCATCAACAACGTGCTGCTCGACGGCATGAAGACGGTCGGCGAGCTGTTCGGCTCGGGGCAGATGCAGCTGCCGTTCGTGCTGCAGTCGGCCGAGGTGATGAAGACCGCCGTCGCCTACCTCGAACCGCACATGGACCGCGTCGAGGGCGAGACCAAGGGCCGCATCGTGCTGGCCACGGTCAAGGGCGACGTGCACGACATCGGCAAGAACCTGGTCGACATCATCCTGTCCAACAACGGCTACCAGGTGGTCAACCTCGGCATCAAGCAGCCGGTCTCCGCGATCCTGGAGGCGGCCGACGAGCAGAAGGCCGACGTCATCGGCATGTCCGGACTTCTGGTGAAATCGACGGTCATCATGAAGGAGAACCTGGAGGAGATGAACTCCCGGGGCATCTCCGACCGCTACCCGGTGCTGCTCGGCGGCGCCGCCCTCACCCGCGCCTACGTCGAGCAGGACCTGGCCGAGCTGTTCGCCGGCGAGGTCCGCTACGCCCGCGACGCCTTCGAGGGGCTGCGGCTCATGGACTCCTTCATGGCCGTCAAACGCGGCGTCGCCGGCGCCACGCTGCCGCCGCTGCGCGAGCGCCGGGTCAAGACCGGCGCCGTCCTGACCCGTACGCCGGTCGAGGAGCTGCCCGCCCGCTCCGACGTGGCCGCCGACAACCGGCTGCCGGTGGCGCCCTTCCAGGGTGACCGCATCGTCAAGGGCATCTCGCTCAGCGACTACTCCGCCTTCCTCGACGAGCGGGCGCTGTTCCTCGGGCAGTGGGGCCTCAAGCCCACGCGCGGCGGCGACGGGCCCGGCTACGACGAGCTCGTCGAGACCGAGGGACGGCCGCGGCTGCGCATGTGGCTCGACCGCATCCAGACCGAGGGGCTGCTGGAGGCGGCCGTCGTCTATGGCTACTTCCCGTGCGTCAGCGACGGCGACTCGCTGATCATCCTCGACGAGGCCGGAGACGAGCGCACCCGCTTCACCTTCCCGCGCCAGCGCCGCGACCGGCACCTGTGCCTGTCCGACTTCTTCCGCTCGCGCGAGTCGGGCGAGGTGGACGTGGTCGGCTTCCAGATCGCCACGATGGGCGGCAAGATCTCCGAGGCGACGGCCGAGCTGTTCGCCAAGGACGCCTACCGCGACTACCTGGAGCTGCACGGGCTGTCGGTGCAGCTCACGGAGGCGCTGGCCGAATACTGGCACGCCCGGGTCCGCGCCGAGTGGGGGATCGGGGGCGAGGAGTCGCTCGACGACATGCTCAAGGTCAACATCCAGGGCTGCCGCTACTCCTTCGGCTACCCGGCCTGCCCCAACCTCGAGGACCAGGTGCAGCTGTTCCAGCTACTGGACCCGGAGCGGATCGGGGTCACGCTGTCGGAGGAGTTCCAGCTCCACCCGGAGCAGGCCACCTCGGCCCTGGTGGCCCATCACCCAGAGGCCAAGTACTTCAACGTCTGACCGGCCCCCGACCCGTTCCACCGGAACGGCCTCCTGGACACTTCTCCTGCTCTCTCGGCCACCTGATCGGGGCCCTGGCCATGCGTGCGCGCTCGTTGGGACGGTGTCCCGGCAAGGGGTCCGTGGGGGGCGGTGTCGCGGGGTGGCGAGGGAGCTTGTTGGGGAGAGGCCCAGCGTGGCGAGGATGCCCGTTTGCAGGCTCCCAGGCCATGTGCGGGCGGCATCGGGGCGTGGAGAGGGAGCCTTCTTGGGAGGGGTCCCGCGTGGCGAGGATGCCCGTTTGCGGGATCCCCAGGCCGTGCGGGGGCGCCCGTTGGGGTGGTGTCCCAAGCGCGGGGGAGCTCGGTGGCGAGAGGGCGCGGCGAGGGCGAGAGGCCGTTGGGGACGGTGCCCCGGGGTCGGCGATCTTCTTGTCGGTGGTGAGAATAGCCTGACGGGGTGCCGTCGCGGTGCCGCACGCGAACCGATCGGGGGAATGCATGGAAGCCGTCTTCTTCGACATGGACGGGTTGCTGGTCGACAGCGAGAAGGTGTGGCTGGAGGTCGAGACCGGGGTGATGGCGCGCCTCGGCGCCGAATGGACGCCCGAACACCAGGTGCACCTCGTCGGCGGCTCCATGGAACGCACCGTCGACTACATGCTCGCCGTCTCGGGCTCGTCCGTCACGCCGGAGGACCTGCGTGAGTGGATGATCGACGGCATGGTGGCCCGCCTGGTGGACGGTGTGCGGATGATGCCCGGCGCCTCCGAACTGCTTGACGCCGTACGCGAGGAAGGCATCCCGGTCGCGCTGGTGACCTCGTCGCTCAGGGAGATCGCCGACGCGGTCCTCAAGGCCGTCGGCCGTGACCGGTTCGACGCCATCGTGACGGCCGACGACGTCACCCGCACCAAGCCCGACCCCGAGCCGTACCTGACGGCCGCCGTGCTGCTGGACGTCGAGCCGGTGCGCTGCGTCGTCCTGGAGGACTCGCCCAACGGCGTCGCCGCCGCCACGGCGGCGGGCTGCGCGGTCGTGGCGGTCCCCAGCCTCCTGCCCATCGACCCGGCTCCCGGTCGCCTGGTGGTCCCCTCGCTGACCGAGGTCACGGTCCCCACCCTGCGCGCGTTGATTCGCTGACCGCCATGGCCGACGACCTGGAGAAACAGAAGAATCGCGCGTAACGGCGCCCGGCCATGTGCGGGTTCAGCGGCCGTATTCCTGGAAACCCTCAGCCCCGTTCGGCGGGTGGCGGGTGACCCATGCTTGCCGTACAAAAAAGTAAAGCCCTGAGCCGCACAGACAACCTGGCCGCACAAGACAACCTGGCCGCACAAGAGAACCTGGCGGCACAAGGAAAGCTCGCCGCACAAGAGAACCCCGACGAACAAGGGAACCTTGTCGCGCAAAAGACGCCTGACGCACGAAAGACCCCTGAGCTGTGCAAATGAACCTGGTCGCACGGGGGAATCCTGAGCCGCACAAGAGGGCCCCTGCCGCACAAGAGGCCCCTCGCCGCACATGAGAAACCAGCGGGACCCCTAAGGGTGGGGCGGTACTTGGGGAGGAGGGCAGGACGGGAAGCGGCGTGCCAGGATGGGAGCCGTAAGCAATGACAGAGGGGCGGCGGAATGACTTTCGATCAGATCGCGTGGTTGCCGCTGTGCGCCGGTGTGACCATCGCGGGATTGGTGCTCAGCTTCCTGACCTTCCGGCGCAGAGGCGCGGCGGCCGGCATGAGGGTGGCCGCGTGGGCGCTGCTCCCGGTGGCCGCTTACCTGACCGGTGCGCTGCAGGCCCTGTGGACCATAGGCACCACCGTCGTGGGCTTCGTCACGAGCCTGATCTTCAATCCGGTCGTCTGGTCGGGCGTCGCGGTGACAGGTCTGGCCGTGGTGCTGTTCGTGGTATCCGGGTTCATGCGCGGCCGGAAGCTGCGGCTGGCGCGGGGCGGTAAGCCGGACAAGGGCGCGGAGGCGCCGACCGCGCCCCAGCAACGTCCCGTGACGGGGCAGAAGGCCGGGCCGGCAGCGGGCCAGCCTGCAGGAAAGCCCGCCGTGACGGCGGCCAAGAAGAACAACGACGACGACTTCTCCGACATCGAGGATATTCTCAAGCGCAGGGGCATCAGTTAGTCCGAGGTGTGTCACAGTTCCGAGACTTAACCGGGACTGCCCGTAGACATTCACTGCAAGATCGATACGAATGAGTTTCGCGTCAATCACAGTTAAGCCACATCGGGCCCTGAGGGACTGGTCATAGCAGCTCAGGCCATAGATTCTGCCTCCTGAGGCCGCGACTCGCGACTTCATCAGCGCGGCGCACTAACCTGATCGGGACCGCGCCCACACGGACGACGTCGTCTGGAATCCAGGGGGCTACTGGCATGACCGCACCGCTCGATGTTCCGGGCTCGGCGATAGAAGCCGGACCGGAAACCGTTCTGGAGGGCGCGGACTCCTCAGTCATCCGAGGGCGTTCCCTTGGTCAGATCGCATGGATGCGGCTGAAGCGTGACAAGATCGCGATGATCGGCGGGATCGTCATCGTCGTGCTGATCCTCGTCGCCATCTTCGCGCCGCTGCTGGTGTCGTGGCTCGGCCACCCACCGGCGGAATGGCATCGGGAGAAGATCGACCCGGCCATCCAGGCGCCGCTCGGCACGTTCGGCGGCATCGACAAGGACTTCCTGTTCGGGGTCGAGCCCACCACGGGCCGCGACCTGTTCAGCCGGATCCTCTACGGCGCGCGCGTCTCGCTGCTCATCGCGTTCTTCGCGACGCTGCTCTGCGTGGTGCTCGGCGCCGTGTTCGGGATGATCGCCGGTTTCTTCGGCGGCTGGGTCGACACGGTCATCAGCCGGCTCATGGACATCTTCCTCGCCTTCCCGCTGCTGGTGTTCGCGCTGGCGCTCGGCGGGGTGATCCCCGACAAGGCGTTCGGGATGTCCGGTGACACGCTGAGGATCAGCCTGCTCGTGTTCATCATCGGCTTCTTCAACTGGCCCTACATAGGGCGTATTATTCGAGGTCAGACGCTGTCTCTGCGTGAGCGGGAGTTCGTCGACGCCTCCAGGAGCCTGGGCGCGCGCAACCATGTGATCTTGTTCAAGGAGATCCTGCCGAACCTGCTGGCCCCGATCCTGGTCTATTCGACGCTGCTCATCCCGTCGAACATCCTGTTCGAGGCCGCGTTGTCCTTCCTCGGCGTGGGTGTGCGGCCGCCGACCCCGACGTGGGGAGGCATGTTGGCCGAGGCGGTCCACAACTACGACGTGGCGCCCAACTTCATGCTCTTTCCCGGTCTCGCGATCTTCGTCACCGTGCTGGCGTTCAACCTGCTCGGTGACGGCCTGAGGGATGCCTTCGATCCCAAGGCTCGATGACCTCGTGAGTTATCCGCAATTTCTCTACTCCTAGATACAAGGGGTGTGTCAGGTCGATGAAGATAAGATCCACGGCGTCGGCGGTCGCGATCACCGCTGCTCTTGCCCTGGTCGTCTCCGCGTGTGGCGGTGGCGGCTCTACCAAGAAGAACGGCGGTGACACCGCCGAGGCGCCCGCCAGCCAGTACAACGCTGGAGTGACGCAGGTCGTCAACCCGTCCACCAAGACGGGTGGCACGCTGCACATGGGCATGCCGGGAGACTTCGACTCGGTTGACCCCGGCGACCAGTACTACGGCTACGCGTGGAACTTCTCCCGGCTCTACACTCGCGCGCTGACCATGTTCAAGCCGGTGCCGGGCGAGGAGGGCCTCCAGCTCGTCGGTGACCTGGCCGAGGACCTTGGCAAGGCCAGCGACGGTGGCAAGACCTGGACGTACAAGCTGCGCGCGGGCCTCAAGTTCGAGGACGGCACCCCGGTGACGTCCAAGGACGTGAAGTACGCCGTGGCCCGCTCGCTGGACAAGGAGATCCTGCCCAGCGGCCCGACCTACTTCAACGACTGGCTCGACAACGGCGACTACACCGGCCCGTACAAGATGAAGGACAAACTCGACTCCTGGAAGGGCGTCGAAACGCCCGATGACCAGACGGTCGTCTTCCATCTGAAGAAGGCCTACGGCGGCTTCGACTACTTCGCCATGCTCCCGTCGACGGCCCCGGTGCCGGCGGCCAAGGACACGGGCACGAAGTACAAGGAGCACCCGGTCTCGACCGGCCCGTACATGTTCAAGGCCCACGAGCTCGGCAAGCGCATCGAGCTGGTCAAGAACCCGAACTGGGACGCGGCGACCGACCCCAACCGCAAGCAGCTCAACGACTCGGTCGAGGTGCTGCTCGGTCAGAACGAGGACGACCTCGACCAGCGCCTGCTCTCGGGCAAGATCGACGTCAAGATCAACAGCACCGGTGTCGGGGCCAACGCCCGTAAGACCCTGCTGACCGACCCCAAGGTCAAGCAGTACGCCGACTCCGCGCCGCTCGACCGCACCTGGTTCACCAACCTCAACGCGGACGTGCCGCCGCTGGACAACATCCACTGCCGCAAGGCCGTGATGTACGCGGCGGACCGCTCCGCGATCCAGGGCGCCTACGGCGGTCCCGACGCCGGCGGTGAGATCGCTCTCAGCCTCATGCCGTCGAAGATGACCGGTTACGAGAAGAACGACCTCTACGGCGTCGAGGCCAACCCCGGCGGCGACGTGAACAAGGCGAAGGAAGAGCTGAAGGCCTGCAACAAGCCTGACGGCTTCAGCACCACCATCTCCTTCCGCGTCGAGCGCGCGGCGGAGAAGCAGACCGCCGAGTCGCTGCAGCAGTCGCTCGGCCGCGTCGGCATCAAGCTGGAGGTCAAGGGCTTCCCGCAGGGTGACTACTTCAAGCTGTACGCCGGCAAGCCCGACTTCGCCAAGAAGAACGGCCTGGGCCTCATGGTCTACGGCTGGGGCGCCGACTACCCCGAGGGCTTCGGCTTCTTCCAGCAGATCGTCGACAGCCGCGTCATCCGTGCCGCGGGCAACACCAACCTCGGCGTGAAGGACCCGGAGATCGACAAGCTGGTCGACCAGGCCGCGGCGGAGCAGGACGCCACCAAGCGCAACGCGATCTGGGCCTCGGTCGACAAGAAGGTCAGCGACGACGCGTTCATCCTGCCCTACGTCTGGGCGCACGGCCTGTTCTACCGGCCGCCGACGCTGAAGAACGCGTTCATCAGCCAGAACTTCGGGATGTACGAGTTCCTGACGCTCAGCACCCAGTAACCCGGTCCGGGAAAACCTCCGGAACGTTCGTCGAAAGCAGGTGAAGGCTTCGGCGGCCGGGCCCACAAGGCCCGGCCGCCATAGCCGAGATCAGTGGCCACATACATCATCAGACGGTTGATAGCGGCCGTCATGCTGCTCTTCGTGGTGAGCATCGCGACGTTCGCCATCTTCTTTCTCGTCCCGCGGCTCGCCGGGATGTCCGCTGACGACCTCGCCTCCCGCTATGTGGGCAAGGCCGCCAACGATCAGATGATCCACGAGGCCGCCGTCAGGCTGGGCTTCAATGACCCGCTGGTCGTGCAGTACGGGCGGTTCGTGAAGGGCATCTTCCTCGGTGTGGACCGCAACTACGGTCCCGGCGTCGAGCACTGCCCCGCTCCGTGCTTCGGCTACTCCTACGTCACCCAGAACCCGGTGCTACCCGACCTGCTCGACCGGTTGCCGATCACGCTGTCGCTCGCGCTCGGCGCGGCCGTGGTGTGGGTGGTGTTCGGTGTCTCGACGGGCGTGCTGTCGGCGCTGCGGCGCGGCAGCTTCTTCGACCGCCTCTCGATGGGCGTGGCCCTGGCGGGCGTGTCGCTGCCCATCTTCTTCACCGGCATCGTGTCGCTGGCCATCTTCCGCGACCAGCTCGGCCTGGTCGGCGACGTCGCCGACTGGGTGCCGTTCTCGGAAGACCCGCTCACCTGGGCGAACAACCTCATCCTGCCGTGGGTGACGCTGGCCTTCCTGTACGCCGCCGGCTATGCCCGGCTCACCAGAGCAGGCATGCTGGAGACCATGTCGGAGGACTACATCCGCACGGCACGGGCCAAAGGACTGCCCGAACGCATGGTGGTCGTCAAACACGGCCTGCGCGCCACGCTCACGCCGGTGATGACCATGTTCGGCCTCGACCTGGGCCTGCTGCTCGGCGGCGCCGTGCTCACCGAGAGCACGTTCTCGCTGCCCGGCATCGGCAAGTACGCGGTCGACGCCATCAACAACAACGACCTTCCCCAGGTGATGGGCGTCACGCTGACCGCGGCGAGCTTCATCATCGTGGCCAATCTGATCGTCGACCTGCTCTACGCGGTGGTTGACCCGAGAGTGAGGCTGACGTGAGCGAGAGCGCCTTTCTCGACGTCAAGGACCTGAAGATCCACTTCTCGACCGACGACGGCGTGGTCAAGTCCGTCGACGGGCTGTCCTTCAGCCTCGAACGCGGCAAGACGCTGGGCATCGTCGGCGAGTCCGGATCGGGCAAGTCGGTCACCAGCCTCGGCATCCTCGGCCTGCATCGCGGCAAGAACGCGCACGTCTCCGGCGAGATCTGGCTCGACGGCGAAGACCTCGTCACCGCCTCACAGGAGCACGTGCGCCGGCTGCGCGGCCGGAAGATGGCGATGATCTTCCAGGATCCGCTGTCGTCGATGCACCCGTTCTACACGGTGGGCGACCAGATCATCGAGGCGTACCGCATCCACCACAAGGTGTCCAAGAGCGTGGCCCGCAAGCACGCCATCGACATGCTGGGCCGGGTCGGCATCCCCGAGCCCAAGAGCCGGGTCGACTCCTACCCGCACGAGTTCTCGGGCGGCATGCGCCAGCGCGCCATGATCGCGATGGCGCTCTCGTGCGACCCCGAGCTGCTCATCGCCGACGAGCCGACCACCGCGCTCGACGTGACCGTGCAGGCGCAGATCCTCGACCTGATGCGTGACCTGCAGCGCGAGTTCAACTCCGCGCTGATCATCATCACCCACGACCTGGGCGTGGTGGCCGAGCTGTCCGACGACATCCTGGTCATGTACGCGGGCAAGTGCATCGAGTACGGCTCGGCCGACGACATCTTCTACCGGCCCGAGCACCCCTACACCTGGGGCCTGCTGGGCTCGATGCCCCGCCTCGACCGGGAGCCCACCGAACGGCTGCTGCCCGTCAAGGGCACCCCGCCGTCACTGATCAACGTGCCGTCGGGCTGCGCCTTCCACCCCCGCTGCCCCTACTCCGACCAGACCGACGGCCAGTCCAAGGCCGAGGTGCCGGCCCTGGCTCCGGCCGACCCGGGCCACCTGGTGCGCTGTCACCTGAGCAGGACGCAGCGGCGGACGCTGTGGGAGAACGAAGTCAAGCCAGTGCTGGAGACGCAGTGACCACCACGAACGAGCCGCTTCTTTCCGTCCAGGACCTGGAGAAGCACTTCCCGGTGACCAAGGGCCTGTTCAAGCGGCAGGTCGGGGCCGTCAAGGCGGTCGACGGGATCAGCTTCGACGTGTTCAAGGGTGAGACGCTCGGCCTGGTGGGGGAGTCGGGCTGCGGCAAGTCCACCACCGGCCGCCTGGTGACCAGGCTGCTGGAGCCGACCGGGGGCAAGGTCGTCTTCGAGGGCCAAGACATCACCCACATGCGCCAGGGCAAGCTCCGGCCGCTCCGTCGCGACATGCAGATGATCTTCCAGGATCCCTTCTCGTCGCTCAACCCCCGCCACACGGTCGGCACCATCGTCGGCGCCCCGTTCCGCATCCAGGGTGTGCAGACGGAGCACGGGATCAAGAAGGCCGTCCAGGACATCCTCGAACTGGTCGGCCTGAACCCGGAGCACTACAACCGCTACCCCCACGAGTTCTCGGGCGGCCAGCGCCAGCGCATCGGCATCGCCCGCACGCTCGCGCTGAAGCCCAAGCTGATCATCGCCGACGAGCCGGTCTCCGCGCTCGACGTCTCGATCCAGGCCCAGGTGGTCAACCTCCTGGAAGACCTGCAGAACGAGCTGGACCTCACCTACGTGGTCATCGCCCACGACCTGTCGGTGGTCCGCCACATCAGCGACAGGGTCGCGGTCATGTACCTCGGCAAGATCGTGGAAATAGCCGACCGCAAGAGCCTGTACAGCGTCCCCATGCACCCCTACACCAACGCGTTGCTGTCGGCGGTGCCGATCCCGGACCCCAAGGCCCGCGCGAAGAGCGAGCGCATCAGGCTTTCGGGCGACGTGCCGAGCCCGCTCAACCCGCCCCCGGCCTGCCGCTTCCACACCAGGTGCTGGAAGGCCCAGGACATCTGCAAGACGGTGGAGCCGCCGCTGGAGCAGCTCGCCAGCGGTCACCAAGTCGCCTGCCACTTCCCGGAGAACGCCCCCGAAACGGCGACGAAGACGGCCGCCGCGACACCCTGACGCCGCACCCCGGGCATGGTCGGCGGCCCCCCGCCGCCGACCGTGCGGATCAGGCGTCCAGATCAGGAAACGCCGCCCGGCGTGGCCAGGCCGGTCTCATAGGCGAGGACGACCGCCTGCACGCGGTCGCGCAGGCCCAGCTTGGTGAGCACATTGCCGACGTGCGTCTTGACGGTCGTCTCGCTGACCACCAGCTTCCTGGCGATCTCCGCGTTGGACATCCCCTTGGCGATCAGCCGCAGCACCTCCAGCTCCCGCTCGGTCAGCCGGTCGAGCCGGGCCGGGGTCGCCTGCTCGTACGCCGACGGCAGCCGTTTCGCGAACCGGTCCAGCAGCCGGCGGGTCACGCTCGGCGCCACGATCGCGTCGCCCGCCGCCACCACCCGGATCGCCTGCACCAGCTCGTCCGGCGGCACGTCCTTCAGCAGGAACCCGGACGCCCCGGCCCGCAGCGCCTCCACGATGTACTCGTCCAGGTCGAACGTCGTCAGGACCAGCACCTTCGGCACGTGCGCCGTCGGCGCCGCCTCGCGCACGATCCTGCGCGTCGCCTCGATGCCGTCGACCCCGGGCATCCGGATGTCCATCAGCACCACGTCGGGCAGCAGCGCCCGCGTCTGCTCCTGCGCGTCCTTGCCGTCACCGGCCTGCCCCACCACCGTGAGGTCGGGCTCGGCCTCGAGTATCAGGCGGAACCCGGTGCGCAGCAGCGGCTGGTCGTCCACCAGCAGCACTCTGATCGTCATGGTGAGTCCTTCAACGGAAACCTCGCGCGCACCTCGAAACCGCCCCCCGGTCGCGGACCGATGCTGAGGATTCCACCATAGAGGGCAACTCGCTCACGAATGCCCACCAAACCATGCCCTGGCTGCCCAGAAAGGCCCGCCGCACCCCGCCCGTCGTCCTCCACCCGCACGTCCAGCTCACGCGGATCATGTCGTACGGTCACCACGGCCTTGGCGCCCGGCCCCGCGTGCCGCAGGCTGTTCGTCAGACCCTCCTGAATCAGCCGGTAGGCAGCCAGATCAACCCCGGCGGGGATCGGCCGGGCATCGCCC
Source organism: Nonomuraea sp. NPDC049269 (assembly GCF_043197155.1). Lineage (NCBI taxonomy): Bacteria > Bacillati > Actinomycetota > Actinomycetes > Streptosporangiales > Streptosporangiaceae > Nonomuraea > Nonomuraea sp. NPDC049269. The sequence continues at coordinate 474,680 of NZ_JBICSO010000009.1, read as the reverse complement.
TCGACCGACAGCCGCGTGGCCAGCCCCGCCTCCCGCATCTGCTCCACCAGCGCCGGCAGGTCCTGCATCCCCGGCTGCGGCCCCAGCTCGGCACGGGCGTCGGTGCGCAGCACGCCCACGATGTTGCGCATCTCGGTCATCGCCATCCGGCCCGTGTGCTCGATCGCCGACAGCGCCTCGCGCGCCAGATCGGGATCGGAGGCGAGCACCCGGCGCGCGGCCGCCGCCTGCACCGTCATCACGCTCACGTGATGGGCCACGACGTCGTGCAGCTCGCGGGCGATCCTCGACCGCTCCTCGGCCCGCGCGGCCCGCGTGTCGGCCGCGGAGGCGCGCTCCAGACGGGCCGCACGGTCCTTCAGCTCCTCCAGATAGGCGCGGCGCAGCCGCAGGCTCCGCCCGGCCCCCCAGACCGCCAGGAGCACGATGAGCACCACCAGGTGCTCACTCCAGTTGCGGCCGGTGATCGGAGTCACCGTCCCGGCGAGCGCGTAGGCGAGGAACGAGATCAGCAGCGCGCCCAGCGCCATGGCCAGCCCGCGGTAGGACGCCACCGAGTACAGCAGCACCAGCCCCGCCACACCCGCCGCACCGGCGCCATAGCCGAGCGCGGTCAGCAGGGTCTCGGGCACCAGCCCGGCGCACAGACCCGCCAGCGGCCAGCGCCTGCGCACCGCGACCGGCGCGCACGCCAGCGCCACGAGCACGGCGCCGAACGGGTCGGCGCCCCGCATCCCGTCGATCGCCAGCCCGCCCGGCTCCAGCCAGGCCGAGTCGGAATAGAGGAAGAGCCCGACCGAGGCCGCCGCCAGCACCACGGCGAGCACTGTGTCGTGGAACATGGCCCGGTCGATGCGCACGCTTCACTGTAGGCCCAGGTGAAAGCCCGGAACCTCCTCCCAGGGGAGGAGAGCCGGCCTCCTACAACTCGTCCGTGGCCGCCCGCCGGTTGCTCCTGACCGTGTCGCCCGGCTGCCGGTCGGGCACCGGCGGCGGCGTGCCGCCGAACTCCGGGCAGAGCGCCTGATAGTCGCACCAGTCGCACAGCCGGCTGCGCCGCGCCCGCCACTCACCCGACTCCAGCGACCGCTCGATCGCCGTCCACAGCGCCCGCACCTTGCGCTCGGTGGCCAGCAGGTCATCCTCGTCGGGCGCGTAACGCAGCACCTCGCCGCCGCCACCCAGGTAGACCAGCTGCAGCAGCCTGGGCACCGAGCCACGCAGCCGCCACAGCACCAGCGCGTAGAACTTCATCTGGAACAGCGCCTTGGCCTCGAAGTCGGGGCCCGGCGCGCTGCCGGTCTTGTAGTCGACGACCCGCACCTCGCCGGTCGGCGCCACGTCGAGCCGGTCGACGTAGCCGCGCAGCATGAGGCCGCCGTCGAGGACCGCCTCCACATAGAGCTCCCGCTCGGCGGGCTCCAGCCGCGTCGGATCCTCCAGCGTGAAATAACGCTCCAGCATCGACCGCGCCTGAGACAGCCAGGTCGCCTGCTCGGCGTCGTCGGCGAACATCTCCGCGTAGTGGGGGTCGTCGGCCAGCAGCCGCTCCCACTGGGGCGCCAGCAGCTCCAGCGCCGCCTCCACCGACCGGCGCGGCGCGGGCAGGTCGTACAGTCGCTCCAGGACCGCGTGGATCACCGTGCCGCGCACGGCGGCCGGTGAGGGCTTCTCCGGCAACTGGTCGATCACGCGGAAGCGGTAGAGCAGCGGACAGGTCATGAAGTCGCCCGCCCGGGAGGGGGAGAGGGCTCCGATGATCACCGGTTCGGTCAACGTCATGCACCGCACTCTAGGTCAAGAGCCCGACAGAATAGGGGCCGCGAAGCGGGGATCACCCTATCCGGCGCGTAGCATCAAGGCAGCGACAGCACGTATTGGACGGCAAGGAGCGCGGTGAGCGAGCAGAGCCCGCAGCAAGAATTTTCCGGTCTTCGGATGGGAAAGCCGTTCGGCATCCCGGTCTACGTGTCGTGGACGTGGTTCATCGTCGCGGCCTTCATCACCTGGATGTTCGGTGACCGGGTGCGCGCCATGCTGCCCGAGCTCGACGCCACCGCCGCCTACGCCGTCGCCTTCGTCTTCGCCGTCCTCCTCTACGTCTCGGTCCTGCTGCACGAGCTGGCCCACAGCGTGCTGGCCAAGTCGTACGGCCTGCCGGTCCGCCGGATCACCCTCTACCTCCTCGGCGGCGTGTCGGAGATCGAGAAGGAGCCGCCGACCCCCGGCAAGGAGTTCATGGTCGCGGCCGCCGGCCCCGCCCTCTCGCTCGGCCTGGCCGGGATCGGCCTGGCCGCCGACGTCTACCTGGTCAACGGGGGCGGCATCCCCGAGGTGCTGATCTGGCAGCTCTGGGTGGCCAACCTCATCGTCGGCGTGTTCAACCTGCTGCCCGGACTACCGCTCGACGGCGGCCGGATGCTGCGCGCCGGAGTCTGGAAGCTGACCAGCAACGCCGGCTCCGGCACCGTCGCCGCCGCCTGGGGCGGCAGGGTGCTGGCCGTGCTGCTGGTCGTGTCGCCGTTCGCCATGTCGCTGATGAGCGGGCAGGAAGTCGACCCCCGCGACCTGCTCTGGCCGCTGGTGCTGGCCTCCTTCATCTGGCTCGGCGCCACCCAGTCGCTGCGCGTGGCCCGCATCCGCGCCAGGATCCCGCAGGTCAACGCGCGCACCCTGGCCCGCAGGGCGATCCCCGTCGCCGCCGAGACCCCGCTGTCGGAGGCGCTGCGCCAGGCCGCCGAGAAGCGGGCCGGCGCCCTCGTCGTCGTCGACCACGAGGGCCGCCCCGTCGCGATCGTGCACGAGGCGTCCGTCCAGGCCACCCCCGAGCACCGCCGCCCCTGGGTGAACGCCGGCTCCATGGCCAAGTCCCTGGAGCCGTCCATGGTGCTGGCCGCCGACCTGACGGGGGAGGCGCTCATCGACGCCATGCGCGAGGCCCCCGCCGGCGAATACCTGCTCGTGGAGCGCGGCGGCGAGATCTACGGCGTGCTCGCCACGGCCGACGTCAACCGCGTCTTCAGCGGCGTCTGATTTGTCCCACTCGTATATGCGGCAGCCCCCGGCTAGTGTCGTGTCCAGTGATCAGGCGATTCCGGATCGCACCTGGCGGTTCGAGGATGCGACGACTGGCCGATAGTGTTCTGTTTGGCCTACTCGCACACTTGAGAGGTTTGTTGCGGTCCACCGGTTCACCGAATCGAGACGGGGCGGCCGCGACACCGCCTCGCCGTATGGGGTATGCGTATGGCTGGTGGCCGTCACGGCAGTGCGGATGCCGTGATACCGCCGGCTTCCGGGGAGGAGAGTTGAGTGACCGAGCGCAGCGAGGGCACAGATGAGCGCAGCGCGGTCATCATGAAGGAGGAGTCATGACGGGCCAGGGCTTCGGGGCGGTGCGTCCGCTTCCCGGAGATGGGCTGGTCGCCTATCTGGGCGGGCTGTTGCTGGTGTGCGACGCGGCCGAGGCCGCGGCCGACGAACTTCTCAAGGCACTGCGCGAGACGGCCGACGCCGGGGGCGACGGCCGGGCGCTGGCCAGGCGCGCCGCCCAGGTGCTCGCGGCCAACATGACCGGCGACCCCGCTGACTGCGCGGTCGCGGGACCGGTCGGCGACGGCGTGGCCGTCCTGGTCAGCGGCTCCGCGTCGGCCACGGTCACCACCGCGTCCGGTGAGACCCGGCTGGCCGGCAGCGACTCGCTGACCTGGGCCGACCGGCTCATCAACGGGCCGGTCCATCGCGTCCGGCTGAGCCTGCCCGGCGGCGGCGAGCCGCACCCCGCGGTCCAGTTCGACGGCGGCGTGGTGCACGGCGGCGGGCTGGTGGGCGACTTCGGCGACGTCCCCGAGCGGGCCCCGGCGCAGTCCAGGCCATTGACCAGCGAGCTGCCCAACACGGCTCTGCACTTCGAGCCCGAGCTGGTGGTGCCGCCTCCGGTGCAGATGGCACCTTATCCACTGTCGGGCAACGACCAGCCCGCCACGCCCTCGGGACCGCAGCCGTCCTCAGGCCCTCTGTTCAACCCCCAGCCTCCGTCCGGGCCTCAGCCCCAGCCCGTGCTGGAGCAGCCGCCGTTCCTGTCGGCGGTCCCCGACCCACCGCCCCCGGCCGAGCAGCCGAGCGGGTTCCCGACCTACGACGAGCCCGCGCCGGCGCTCTCGGGCAACGGCACGATGCCGGAGCAGTACGAGCAGCCCGCCTCTCCCTACGACCAGCCACGCGATGCGTACGACCAGCCGCGTGAGCAGTTCGACCAGCCCCGCGAGCACTTCGAGCAACCACGCGAGCACTTCGAGCAGCCTCGGGAGCTGTTCGAACAGCCGCCGCCTCCGCCCGCCCAGGAGGAGCACGGCGACCGGCAGCTCGTCTACGGGGTCGACTGCAAGAACGACCACTTCAACGACCCTCGCGTGCCCTACTGCGCGGTCTGCGGCATCGCGCTCGTCCAGCGCACCCTCGTGCCGTACAAGGGGCCACGGCCCCCGCTCGGCGTCCTCATCCTCGACGACGGCACCGCGCTGCCGCTGGAGAGCGACTACCTCCTGGGACGCGACCCCGAGCGCGCGCCGGAGGTGGCGGGCGGCACGGCCAGGCCCGCCAAGGTGACCAGCCCCGACGGCTCGGTGTCCCGCAGGCACCTGCGGGTGGCGCTCGACGGCTGGGACGTCAACCTGGTCGACCTCGGCTCGGTCAACGGCACCCAGATCCAGCCGCCCGGCGACCCGAACTTCTACGACATCCCGCCCAACGAACCCGTCACCATCGTCCCGGGCACCACCGTTCGCGTCGGCGTCTCCCGCACCATGCGTTTCGAGGCCCACCGGGGTTGAGCCCTCTTCCGGAACGCCCGCTCTCCTCTGGGGGTGCGGGCGTTCTTTCGTGAGTCGCTGCTGTGCGGGCGGGCGGTGTTTCTACGCATACGCCGGGCATCGGTCACCCGCCTTCCCGGGGACCCGCCCTCGGTCACCTGCCTCCCCGGGGATCCGGCCCCCGGGTCACCCGCCTCCTTGGGCGCAAGCTCGCTGGGGACCTGCCCTCGGCTACCCACCGACCAGGGCTGAGGGCCTTCAGGGGGCAGCCTTCAACTCTGCCATGCCGGGGTGGCGGCCGGGCGCTGCGGGGCATCCCGCTCACGACGTAGTGGCGCGCTTGCCTGGGTGTCGCATCGCTGAGGGCCGCGCGGGCCCCTGCTTCCGGGAGGCGCCTCGGACATGGCCGGGGCGTTGTGAGCGTGCCGGGGGTGTGGTCAGGATGCCGTGCGGGTGAGGTAGGCGTCCACGAGGTCGTCGACCGGGAGGGACAGGTCGAGCGCGAGGCCGCGTTCGTCGGGGCTGAGCGGTTCGAGCGCCGCGAACTGGGAGGCCACTAGCGATTCGGGCATGAAGTGCCCGGACCGGCCGGCCACCCGTTTCCTGATCATGTCGACGTCGCCGTCGAGGTGCAGGAAGCTCACCTCGGGCGCGGCCTCCCGCAGCAGGTCGCGGTAGCGGCGCTTCAGCGCGGAACAGCCCGTCACGGCCCCGGTGGCGGCGTGCTCGGCGAGCCAGGCGCCCACCGAGCGCAGCCACGGCAGCCGGTCGGTGTCGTCGAGGGGTGTTCCGGCGGACATCTTGGCGACGTTCGCCGGGCTGTGGAAGTCGTCGGCGTCGGCGAACGGCACCCCGAGGCGTTCGGCGAGCGCGGCACCGACCGTGGACTTGCCGGATCCCGTCACCCCCATCACGACGATGAGTGGCGGGCGGCCTGCGTCGTCCATACGGGGGAACCTCTCGAGCTCGGCTGCGCGCCAGACTAGACAATTAACATCATATCAACCAAGCGGGACCGGCGAATAAATCATACTTTTGGCGCCGATTCGTGTGAGGATAAGGCTGTGGGAGTCGCGGACGAGAGCCTGCACGGCGCCGTGCTCGGCAAGCTGGGCGCCCTCGTGGTCGCGGGCGAGTACGCCGCCGGGCAGGTGCTCAGGACCGAGCAGCTGGAGGCCCGGTTCGGGGTGTCGCGCACGGTCGTGCGCGAGGCCGTACGCGTGCTGGAGTCCATGGGCCTGGTCAGCAGCCGCCGGCGCGTCGGCGTCACGGTGTCGGCCCGCGCCTCCTGGAACCTGTTCGACCCGCGCGTCATCCGCTGGCGGCTCGACAGCGGCGAACGCGAATCGCTGCTCCGCTCCCTGTCCGAGCTCCGCCTCGGCGTCGAACCCGTAGCGGCCGCCCTCGCCGCCGCCCACGCCACGCCCGAGCAGTGCGGCCGGTTGACCGAGGCGGTCATGCGGATGGCCGTCCACGGCAGGGCCGGCGACCTGGAGCCCTACCTGGCCGCCGACATCGTCTTCCACCGCACGCTGCTCGAGGCCTCGGGCAACGACATGTTCGCCGGCCTCTCCACGGTGGTGGCGGAGGTGCTGGCGGGCCGTACGCACCACCGGCTGATGCCGGCCTTCCCGGAGCCGGCGGCGATCCGCCGGCACGCGGAGGTCGCCCAGGCGGTCCAGGCCGGTGACCCCGCGGAGGCGCGACGCGCGATGCGCGACATCGTCGAGGAGGCGACGCACGCCATGCTCGGCTCCGACGGCTGAGGCGCCGATTCTCCCGATGCCGGATCAGGCGCTCGATGCGCTATTGATGATGGGCACTCGCCGTTCTGCGGGGCGGCACGATGTCCATTCATCGCCGATTGTGTAAGACGCGCCCATGTACGAACTAGACGGTCCGTATAAGTCGGTTCAGTGCCGATCCGGCTGTTATTAGACCTTCCGGGCGCGGTGTCCAGGTTCTGCAGAGTATTGATCACCGGGGTGGCGCTGAGCAGCGCGGACGGTGAGGATCCGAGGCTCCGACCAAGGTGTGCGAAAGCACGCGTCAGCGCACTTCTAATCATTTTTAGGTAAATATCGCAAAAAGGCGGTCAGGTCTACCACGGCGCCACTCAAACGCGAGGGAAAGCCTGAACGCCGCGTAACAGGCGTACCGCGGCCTCCAGCCCGCTGGCGGCCTCCAGAGCCCGGCCCGCGGCGGTGGCGAAGCGGCTCAGCAGGTGCTCGTCCGGGTCCCCGAACCGGCGCCCCGCCACCCACAGGAACGCGTGGTCCCTCGTGGCGAGCGGCAGCGGCATGGCCAGGAAACCCGGCTCGCCCATCGACGGATCCGGCACGATCAACACCGGGCCGGACGCCGAGACGAGCGTCTTGAGCACCCCCGACTCCTCCAGCCACGGGCGTACCCGCAGCGGATCGACCGGGGGCGCGTGCACGTGGACGGCGTGGGCGACCTCCCGAAGAGCGTCCACCCGGACGAATCCCGCGTAGGCCGTTCCGGTGACCGCGGCGGCGGTCCGGCTCAGCCTGTCGATCAGTCCCGCGGAGTCCAGGCAGGAGAACGAGGCGATGAGTTCACGCATGGCGACGTCGACACGGTTGTAAGGCATCGCTGTATCCCTCGGCGGAGGGGAGAAAGAGATCGCGCGGCCCGATCACGCGTATCTCAGGGGCGGTGACCCTGAGTCTCGCCGTCGGCGTGTCACTTGACCAGCCCCCAACTGGAAATCGGAATTTTCAGTCACCGGGGACGCAGACGGAGCCACTCCAGCTCGTCCGCCCGGGTTCCGTCCTCTCTGGGGAACAGCTCCCGGTGCGTCGACTCCCGGACGAACCCGGCCCGCTCCAGCACCTGCTGCGAGGGCTTGTTGCCCAAGTCGGTCCCGGCCACGATCCGGTGCAGCGCGGTGTTGGCGAACGCCCAGTCCACCAGCAGCCGCACGGCCCGCGTCATGAACCCCCTGCCCCTGAACTCCGGCAGCAGCGAATAGCCGATCATGCCCTGCCCGATCATCGGCTGCACCTGCACCAGTTGCAGGTGCCCCGCGAACTCCCCGGACACGGCGTCCCTGATCGCCAGCTCGACCCGCTGCCCGGACACCCACCAGTAGCCGGTGTAGCGGCAGCGCCGCTCGTTGTCCGCCAACGTCGTGCGCGGTCCGAACGCGTAGGCGGCCACGCTCGGCTCCCCCATCATCCGGTGGAAGTCGGCGGCGTCGGCCACCTCCATCGGCGCCAGTCGCACCACCCCGTCGCTCAGCTCGCCGCCGTCGAAGAACGGCAGGTACGGCTCGGCCGCCACGCCGGGGTCGCGCCGGATCCTGGCGAGCGTGATGATGTCGGTGCGGTGCCCGTCACGCATGACCTTGGCGTCACGCCTGCGCCCCTCCTCCTGGAAACCGGCCTTGAAGGCGACCCGCAGGCTGGCGATGTTCTCCACCGCGGCGCTCAGCTCCACGCGCTCGACGCCATGGTCGAACAGCCAGTCGGTCACCGCCCGCGTCGCCGTGGTCACCACGCCCTTGCCGCGTGCCCACGGCGCGGCCAGATAGCCGATCTCGGCCACGCCCCAGGGATCGGGCGGCCGGACGCCGATGGCGCCGACGTAGTGGCCGTTCTCGGTGATCGTGAACTCGGCGCCGCCCTCCGCCCACTTCGCCTCCGCCGCACGCAGGTAGTCACGCGCGTCCTGCAACGTGTACGGCGACGGCAGCACGTACAGGAACCGGGCCGTCACCGGGTCGTCACACGCGCGCACGATCGCCTCGGCGTCGGAATCGGCGGGGCGTCGCAACACCAGGGAACCTGTAGAGATCACTTCGCGCGGAAACATCCCTCATAGATATCGCGCGTCGAGGCGTGCTCGAAAGCCCTATAACCTTGCGGCCATGGGTTTCCGCAGGCATGGGCCGTTTCAGGCGGGGGATCAGGTGCAGCTCACCGACCCCAAGAACAAGCGCCACACGATCACGCTCAAAGAGGACGGCGTCTTCCACACGCACAAGGGCGCCATCCCTCATAGCGAGCTGATCGGGCAGCCCGAAGGCTCCGTGGTGCGCTCCTCCGGCGGTACCCAATACCTCGCGTTCCGCCATCTGCTCCAGGACTACACTCTGGCCATGCCGCGCGGCGCCGCGGTGATCTACCCCAAGGACGCCGCGCAGATCGTCGGCATGGCCGACATCTTCCCCGGCGCCCGGGTGATCGAGGCCGGCGTCGGCTCCGGCGCGCTGACCTGCTTCCTGCTGCGCGCCGTCGGACCCGAGGGCCACGTCACCTCCTACGAGCGGCGCGAGGAGTTCGCCGACGTCGCGCGCAAGAACGTGGAGAAGTTCTACGGCGGCTCCATGGACGACACCTGGCGGCTCGTCGTCGGCGACCTGGTCGCCTCGATCGACGAGGTGGACGTCGACCGCGTCATCCTCGACATGCTCGCCCCGTGGGAGTGCGTGGACGCCGCCGCCAAGGCCCTCACACCGGGCGGGGTCATCTGCTGTTACGTGGCCACGACCACCCAGATGTCCAAGACCGTCGAGGCGATTCGGGATCACGGGAGTTTCACGGAGCCTCATGCGTGGGAGACCCTGGTTCGCGACTGGCATGTCGAAGGGCTCGCCGTAAGACCGGATCATCGGATGATCGGCCACACCGGGTTCCTCGTCAGCGCCCGCCGCATGGCGGACGGCGTGGCGCCGCCGCCACGCCGTCGACGACCGAAGGGGACCACCGAGGAACTATGACAATTTGGCTACGAGGCCGCGTTGGTGCGTGACACGGGAACAGATCGTCGTGTTCAGATGCTGGCACTGTTAAACGCACTATTAGGGATTATTCGCCGAACACAGATTGTCACACGACGAACACTGCCCGGCCAGGTTACGGAGGGGCCCGAGATAGGTAAGGTCCTAAGTAGTCGCCCTCGACTGGGAAGGAGGTGACGGGGCGTGGCAGCTCGCGATGATGCTGAGGCTCGAGCCGCGCAGCGCGAACGGGAGGTCGCTGATCTTTCAACACAGGTCTCCTTCCTCCAAGAGGAGATCACCGCGCTGAGGCGGAAGCTGGCCGAGTCACCCCGTCAGGCCAGAGTCCTTGAAGAGCGTCTCCACGAGGCGCAGGCGAACCTCGCGGCCGTCACCGGCCAGAACGAGCGCCTGGTCGCCACACTCAAGGAGGCCAGGGACCAGATCGTTGCCCTCAAGGAAGAAGTCGACCGGCTGGCGCAGCCGCCATCCGGGTTCGGCACCTTCCTCGAGGCCAGAGAAGACGGCACGATCGAGGTGTTCACCGGCGGCCGCAAGCTGCGGGTGAACGTCAGCCCCGCCGTCGACGTCGAGTCGCTCAGCCGTGGCCAGGAGGTCATGCTGAACGAGGCGCTCAACGTGGTCGAAGCCCTCGGCTACGAAGAGGTCGGCGAGATCGTGATGCTCAAGGAGCTCCTCGACCAGGGGCAGCGCGCACTGGTCATCTCGCACGCCGACGAGGAGCGCGTGGTGCGGCTCGCCGAGTCACTGGTCGGGCAGCCGATCAGGGCGGGCGACTCGCTGCTGCTCGAACCCCGCTCGGGCTACGTCTACGAGCGGATCCCCAAGTCCGAAGTCGAAGAGCTCGTGCTCGAAGAGGTCCCCGACATCTCCTACGAGGAGATCGGTGGCCTCATGAGGCAGATCGAGCAGATCAGGGACGCCATCGAGCTGCCCTACCTGCACGCCGACCTGTTCCGCGAGCACAAGCTGCGCCCGCCCAAGGGCGTTCTGCTCTACGGCCCGCCCGGCTGTGGCAAGACGCTCATCGCCAAGGCTGTCGCCAACTCCCTGGCCAAGCAGGTCGCGGAGCGCACCGGCCAGGAAGGCAAGAGCTTCTTCCTCAACATCAAGGGCCCCGAGCTGCTCAACAAGTACGTCGGCGAGACCGAGCGGCACATCCGCCTGGTCTTCCAGCGGGCTCGTGAGAAGGCCTCAGAGGGCACCCCGGTGATCGTGTTCTTCGACGAGATGGACTCGATCTTCCGCACCCGAGGCTCCGGTGTCTCCTCGGACGTCGAGAACACCATCGTTCCCCAGCTGCTGTCGGAGATCGACGGCGTCGAGGGACTGGAAAATGTCATCGTCATCGGCGCCTCCAACCGCGAGGACATGATCGACCCGGCGATCCTGCGGCCCGGCCGCCTGGACGTCAAGATCAAGATCGAGCGGCCGGACGCCGAGGCGGCGAAGGACATCTTCTCCAAGTACCTCATCGCCGAGCTCCCGCTGCACCCCGAGGACCTCTCGGAGCACAGCGGCTCCCGCGAGGCCACCATTCACGGCATGATCCAGAGCGTCGTGGAGCGCATGTACACCGAGAGCGAAGAGAACCGCTTCCTCGAGGTGACCTACGCCAACGGCGACAAGGAAGTCCTCTACTTCAAGGACTTCAACTCCGGCGCGATGATCCAGAACATCGTCGACCGGGGCAAGAAGATGGCCATCAAGCAGTTCCTGGAGAGCGGCCAGAAGGGCCTGCGGGTGCAGCACCTGCTCACGGCCTGCGTGGATGAGTTCTCCGAGAACGAGGACCTGCCCAACACCACCAACCCGGACGACTGGGCCCGCATCTCCGGCAAGAAGGGCGAGCGGATCGTCTACATCCGCACGCTCGTGTCGGGCAAGCAGGGCGCGGAGGCGGGTCGGTCCATCGACACCGTCGCCAACACCGGCCAGTACCTGTAAGAGGCTGCTGAGAAGGGCCGCGCGGATCTCCGCGCGGCCCCTTTTCACGTCCGGCTTCGTACGATGATCCCCATGAGCACGAGCTGGCTGAACCCCGCCCGCACGCCGTACACCGAGCGAGACCGTGCCCTCATCGGTGTCGAGCACGCCCGCCAGGCCCGCGCCCACTTCGAGACCCACCGCCGCTACCGGCCCACCCCGCTCCACCTCCTGCCCGCCCTGGCCCGCGCGGCGGGAGCCGGGACCGTCGGCGTCAAGGACGAGAGCGGGCGGCTCGGGCTCGACAGCTTCAAGGCGCTCGGCGGCGCGTACGCCGTGCACCGCCTCGTCCAGCGCGGCCAGGCCGACGCGAGCACCACCTTCGTCTGCGCCAGCGCGGGCAACCACGGCCTGTCCGTCGCCGCCGGGGTGCGCGAGATCGGCGGCACCTTCGTCGTCTACCTCGGCCACGACGTCCCCGAACCCTTCGCCGACCGCCTGCGCGCCCTCGGCGCGGAGGTACGGCGCTGGGGCGGCGACTACGGCCAGAGCATGTTCGCCGCGCTCCAGGCCGCCGACGACAACGGATGGCAGCTCGTCTCCGACAGCTCGTGGGACGGCTACACCGCCATCCCCCTCGACATCATGCGCGGCTACACCGTCCTGTTCGACGAACTGGCCGAGGCGCCCACTCACGTGTTCGTCCAGGCCGGAGTCGGCGGGCTCGCCGCCGCGGCCGCCGCGTACGTCCGCGACCGCTGGGGCGAACGGCCCGCCATCGTCGTCGTCGAACCCGAAGGCGCCCCCTGCCTGCTCGAAAGCGCCCGCGCCGGCGAACCCGTCCACGTCGAAGGCTCGCCCACGACGCTCGGCCGCCTGGACTGCCGTGAACCGTCCCTGATCGCCTACGAGCTCCTGTCCCACCTGGCCGACGCCTTCGTCACCATCACCGACGGCGAGGCCGCCGATGCCGCAGCCCGGCTGGCGGCCGAGGGCGTCTCCGTCTCGCCCTGCGGGGCCGCCGGGGCCGCAGGTCTGCTGGCACTCGACGCCGCCACCCGCCGGGCCCTCCACCTCGATTCGGATGCCCGGATCCTGCTCATCGGCACCGAGGGACCCGTGTGAAAATTGGGACCAACGGAACCAAAGTGATCGATGTGCCGTCCAACAGGGCGTGCAACCACCCAACCGGCCGAGGCACGTGCGAGGGGACGGCCGGCTGGCCGAGCTCGACCTGCTGCGGTTCGTCGCCGCTCTGGCGGTGCTCGCCTTCCACTACCTGATCGCGTTCGCCTCCGTCTGGGGAGACCGGCCCGCCGAGCTCTTCCCCGCTGTCGCCCCGATCGCGGGGCTCGGCATCCTCGGCGTCGAGCTGTTCTTCGTCATCAGCGGCTTCGTCATCCTCATGAGCGCGTGGGGGAGGGGGCTCGGGGCGTTCGCCTGGAGCAGGTTCGTCCGGCTCTACCCCGCCTACTGGATCAGCCTGGCCGCCGTCGCGGCTCTCTACGGCCTCACCGGCGCCAAGGCGCTCGACCCCAAGCTTTCGCCAGGGGAGTATCTGGTGAACGCCAGTATGTTCCAGCGTCTGTTCAAGGTCTTGGACGCCAGCGGTGTGTACTGGTCGCTCTGGGCCGAACTCCGCTTCTATCTGCTCATGGCCGTCCTCGTCATCATCGGCGTCACCTACGGCCGCGTCATGATCTTCGCCGGTCTCTGGCTGGCCGCCGCGCTCGGCGCCGAACTGCTCGGCAACGAGGTGCTCAACGAGATCGTCATGCCCCGCTACGCCCCCTACTTCGTCGCCGGCATGGCCCTCTACCTCGTCCACAAGAACCGCAACGCCGTGCTGCCCTGGCTCTACGTCGCCGGCGGCTATGTGCTGGCGGTCCACTCGGCGCTGGAACGCGTCCACGGCCGGATCAAGCTCGCCGGGATCAGGAGCATGCCCGTCAGCGACCTCAGCGTGATCATCACCATCACGCTCGTCTTCGCCGTCATGTCGCTCGTCGCGCTCGGCGCCTTCCGGCTGCGACCGTCCAGAACGCTCGCTGCGCTCGGCGCGACCACGTACCCGCTCTATCTCTTCCACTCCGTCGTCGGCGTCGCTCTCATCCCGCTCCTGGCCGCCAGAATGGCCCCCTGGGCCGCCGCCCTCACCACCACGCTCGCGGCCGTGCTCCTGTCCTATCTCGTTTACTCCCTTGCCGAACGCCCCATCCAGCGCCTCCTTAAGCCACGCAGACGTCCACAAACCCCACCAGCTTCCGCCGTAAATGTGGAAAAGGCTGCGGTGCCATAACTCTGTGACCCTGGGGCACTGTGAAGGGCATAGGCTCGGGCATATAAACGGCGGATAGACAGATCCGGACGAACAGAGGGTGTTGCATGACGGTGCGTCGGGTGATGGGCATCGAGACCGAGTACGGCATCTCCGTACCAGGTCAGCCAGGCGCCAACGCGATGGTCACGTCCTCGCAGGTGGTGAACGCCTACCTGGCGGCCTCCGCCGCCAGAGCGCGAAGGGCGAGGTGGGACTTCGAAGAGGAGAACCCGCTGCGCGACGCTCGCGGCTTCGACCTGGCCAGAGAGGTCGCCGACCCCAGCCAGCTCACCGATGAGGACCTTGGCCTGGCCAACGTCATCCTCACCAACGGCGCCCGGCTCTACGTCGATCACGCCCACCCCGAATACTCCACCCCCGAGTGCACCAACCCCCGCGCCGCGGTCATCTGGGACAAGGCCGGCGAACGCGTGATGTACGACGCCGCCCAGCGGGCCTCGGCCATCCCGTCGAACGCGCCCATCCAGCTCTACAAGAACAACACCGACGCCAAGGGCGCCAGCTACGGCTGCCACGAGAACTACCTCATGCGGCGCGCCACCCCCTTCGCCGACATCGTCCGCCACCTCACGCCGTTCTTCGTCTCCCGGCAGGTCGTCGTCGGCGCGGGCAAGGTCGGCATCGGGCAGGACTCGCGCGGCGAAGGCTTCCAGATCAGCCAGCGGGCCGACTTCTTCGAGGTCGAGGTCGGCCTGGAGACCACGCTCAAGCGGCCGATCATCAACACCAGGGACGAGCCGCACGCCGACCCGGAGAAGTACCGGCGGCTGCATGTGATCATCGGCGACGCCAACATGTCGGAAATTTCGACATACCTGAAGTTGGGCTCCACCGCCCTCGTCCTCGCCATGATCGAAGACGGCTTCCTCAGCCGCGACCTCGCCGTCGAGAACCCCGTCCAGGCCCTGCGCGCCGTCTCCCACGACCCCACCTGCCGCTACGAGATCCCGATGCGAGACGGGCGCAAGCTCACCGCCATCCAGCTGCAGATGGAATACCTCGAACAGGCTCGCAAGTACGTCGAGGAACGCGGCACCGCCCAGGAAGAGATGAACAAGGACATCCTCGACCGCTGGGAGTCCGTCCTCACCCGCCTGGCCGAAGACCCCATGCAGCTCTCCCGCGAACTCGACTGGGTCGCCAAACTCGAACTCCTCGAGGGCTACCGGACCCGCGACTCGCTCGCCTGGTCCCACCCCCGGCTGCAGCTCGTCGACCTTCAATACTCCGACATCCGCCCCGACCGCGGCCTCTACAACCGCCTCGTGGCCCGTGGTCGCATGCAGCGCCTGGTCACCGAGGACGACGTCCAGCGCGCCGTCGAGAACCCGCCCACGGACACCCGCGCCTACTTCCGCGGCCGCTGCCTGCGCCAGTACAGCGAGTCCGTCGCGGCGGCCTCCTGGGACTCGGTCATCTTCGACATCCCCGGCCGCGAATCCCTGCAGCGCGTACCGACCCTCGAACCGCTCCGGGGCACCAAGGCCCACGTGGGCGAACTCTTCGACCGCTGCCGCACCGCCGCCGACCTGGTCGCCGCCCTCACCGGCGGAGACTAACCGCTCACCGGCGAAGCTTGACCGCTGTACGTCTCCGGCCTCCCGCCGTAGCGGCGCTCACTTCGTACAAGCGGCTTCTTTACGGCACGGCACGGCACGGCACGGGAAGACGCCAACGCGCGCACGTCCGCTCAGAGCAGGCCCACGCCCAGCGTCAGCGTGCCCACGGCCAGCGCCGCGCCGCCCGCCACGGTCAGCCATATGAGCCTGCTCGGCTTGGTGTCGCTGGGGCGGACCACCGACAGGAAGAAGCCGAGCGGCATCAGGATCGGGGCGGCCACGATGAGCGTGCGCACCAGGCCCTTCAGGCCGTCCGAAAGGTCCGCCTGATCCACATAGAGCATCGCTACGAGGCTGAACAGCACCAGCACGCCCGCGTGAGCGTGCCCCGCCCGCCAGAGGCTGCGGCGCACCGGATTGTCGTTGTAGCCGGGCACGTTCCGCATCAGGAACGTCAGCAGCGACACGCCACCGAACGCCACCGCGGGGACTGTGATGAGGAGCACACCTGCCGTGCTCAGGGACGAGGGGGACATCGAAACCTCCTGTAGGGCAGGGGCCTCATTATTGGATAGGGGAACTATCTAGTCAAGTCGGCAAGATCGCGGGACGATCGGCGCGAAATGTCGCCCGGTTCGGGGAAGATATGCCTAGAGAGCAGTCCCCCAAGCGGAGGTAGGTAGGACATGGCAAGCAAGGACACCGGTGGCCAGAAGCAGGCTGGTCGGCGCGACAGCGAGGTCGAGGAGACCGAGGCGTCGGCGGCGCCGGACGTTCAGGAGCGCCAGGAGAAGCTGACCGACGATGTCGACGCGATCCTGGACGAAATTGACGAAGTTCTCGAAGAGAACGCAGAGGAGTTTGTTCGCAGCTACGTCCAAAAGGGCGGAGAGTAGGTCAGATCGGACATAGAAACGGGGGGCGTCGCCGCGCCGGCTTCTATGGGAGAGCGGTCCGAGTCTGATCGAGTGGGGCGTATTCGACGGCCACGCCGAGGAGGCGGACCGGCCGGGAGAGGTCGAAGCGGTCGAGCACGGTGAGGGCGGCGCGTGACAGCTCGACCGCGTCGGTGGTGGGTGTCGGCAGCTTGGATTGACGGCTGCGGGTGAGGAACGGGGTGAAGCGTACTTTCACCGACACCCGGACGATCATCCGTCCGGCGGCGGTCGCGTCTGAGGCGACCTGTCTGGCCAGTGTGGCTACGTGGGTGGAGATTTCGGTGCTGTCGGTGAGATCGTGCGGGAAGGTGGTCTCCCGGCTGTGCCCGCGGGCCACCCATGGGGTGGTGACGACTTCGGCTTCGCCTTTGCCGAGGGCGAGGTAGCGATACCAAGGGCCGTTCGTGGGGCCGAAGCGGCGGGCCAGGTCGGCGGGGTCGGCGGCGGCGAGTTGGGCGACCGTGTGGAGTCCCAGGTCGGCCAGCTTTTTGGCGATCTTGGCGCCGATGCCCCAGAGCGCGTCGGTGGGCCGGTCGTTCATGACCTCGGCCCAGTTGTCGTCGGTGAGGCGGAAGACGCCGGCCGGTTTCGCGAACGCGGAGGCGAGTTTGGCCTGGTGTTTGTTGTCGCCGATGCCGACGGAGCACGACAGCGCGGTCCTGTCCAGGACGGCCTGCCGTAGGGCGGCGGCCAGTGCCTCGGGGTCGTCGGTGCGGGCTCCGATGAACGCCTCGTCCCAGCCCCAGACCTCCACCAGGACGGGGAACTCGCGCAGCGTGGCCATGACCCGCTCGGACGCGGCCTCGTAGGCGGGTGGGTCGCTGGGCAGGAAGACGGCGTCGGGGCAGCGTCTGAGCGCGGTGCGCAGCGGCATGCCGGAGTGGACGCCGTGCTCGCGGGCTTCGTAGGTGGCGGTGGCGGCGACGGTGCGCGGCTGGGTGGGGTCGCCGGTGCCGCCGACCACGACGGGTCTGCCGCGGAGCTCGGGGTGCCGCAGGATCTCGACCGCGGCGATGAACTGGTCGAGGTCGACGTGCAGGATCCAGTCCTTGGCGGACATGTGTCCAGTATGCCGTCAGGGGCGGAGCAGCCGGTCGTCGCGGTAGAGGAGCGAGCGGCGGGGGAGGGCCCAGGCGGGGGCGCCGATGGGGGGTTCGTCGCCTTCGGGGACGACGGCCTGGATGAGGGTGCCGTCGGTTTCGAGGGTGACGAGGGTGCTGGTGCCGAGGTTCTCCAGGACGGAGACGGTGCCGGGGAAGGCGCCCGGGTGGGCTTCGAGCAGGAGTTCCAGGTATTCGGGCCGCGCCCCGTACACGACGTCGCCGTCGGGGACGCCCGCCGGGGCGGGGAGGGCGGCGCCGGCGACGTGGAGGGCGCCGGAGATGATCTCGCCGGGCAGCAGGTTCATGGGGGTGGAGCCGATGAAGGCGGCGACGAAGGTGGTCGCGGGGCGCTGGAACACCTCCGCGGGGGTGCCGACCTGGATCATCCGGCCGTGGGACATGACGGCGACGCGGTCGGCGAGGGCGAGGGCCTCGGCCTGGTCGTGGGTGACGAAGACGGTGGTGACGGCTAGTTCGCGCTGCAGTCGTTTGAGGAACGTACGGGCTTCCAGGCGGAGCCGGGCGTCGAGGTTGGACAGGGGTTCGTCGAAGAGGAAGGCGGTGGGGTGGCAGGCGATGGCGCGGGCGAGGGCGACGCGTTGCTGCTGGCCGCCGGACAACTGGGCGGGGCGGCGGTGAAGGAGGTCGGGCAGGCTGAGGCGCCGGGCGACTTCCGCGGCCTTGGCGGCGCGTTCCAGGCGGGGGACCTTCCTGATGCGCAGGGGGTAGGCGATGTTCTCGGAGACGGTCATGTGAGGGAAGAGGGCGTAGTCCTGGAAGACCATGGCGACGTCGCGGCGGCCGGGCGGCAGGGTGGTGACGTCGGTGTCGTTGATGCGGATGCTGCCCGAGGTGGGGGTCGCAAGGCCCGCGATGGTGCGCAGGAGGGTGGTCTTGCCGCAGCCCGACGGGCCGAGCAGGGCGAAGAACTCGCCGTCGGCGATCGTGAGGTCGAGGTCGTCGAGGGCGCGCACTCCGCCGGCGAACACCTTGGTGAGGCCGTGCAGCGAGATCACCGTTTGATCCCTCCGTGGAAGCGGAAGCCGTACCGCTGCGAGACGAACAGGTACATCGCCACCACCGGCAGCGAGTAGAGCAGGGAGAAGGTGGAGATGAGGTCGAGTCTGGGCGAGCCGCCCTCGGTGTAGAGGGTGTAGAGGATGACGGAGCCGGGGGCTTTGCCGGGGTCGCGCAGCAGGATGAACTGGAACAGGAAGCCGCCCCAGACGCTGGCCAGGGCCCAGACGGCGATGGTGGCCAGGCCGGGCCGCACCAGCGGGATCACGATGTGGCGGAGGATCTGCAGCGACGAGGCGCCGAAGACCCGGGCGGACTCCTCGTAGGTGGTGGGCGTCTCGTCCATGAAGTCCTTGAGGATGAAGATGGCGGCGGGCAGCAGGCCGCCGGAGACGACGAGGATGACGCCGAGGTGGGTGTCGATGAGGTCGAGCCGGGTGGCCAGCTCGAAGATGGGCACCATGGCGGCGGTGCCGGTGACGACGGACGACAGCAGCAGGAGCACGTAGAGCAGCACGTCGCGGCCCGGGATGCGGACCCTGGACAGGGCGTAGGCGGCCAGGGCGGCCAGGACGACGACGAGCGCGGCGGCGCCGCCGCCCTGGATGAGGGAGTTGCGGATGGACCCGAGCGCGTAGGGGTTGTCGAGGATGGCGGCGAAGTTGCGCAGCGTGAACTCGGGGACGGACGTGGTGATCGCCGGAGTGGCGTCGAAGGGGGCGCTGGCCAGCCAGAGCATGGGCAGCGTGAAGAAGGCCAGGACGACGGCGATGAACACGGTGGCGGCGAGCCGTCCGATGGCGTGCCGGATCATGCCGGTGGCCGTCCCGCCGCGCGGCGCCGGCCGCGCAGCAGTCTCAGGTATGCCAGGGCGAAGACGAGGTTGATGAGCAGGATGAGGAAGGACACGGCGGCGCCCGCGCCGAGTTCTCCGCCTTTGAGGGCGATGTTGTAGACGTAGACGGGCAGGATCTCGGAGCGTCCTTCCGGGCCGCCGCCGGTCAGGACGAACGGGGTGAAGTCGTTGAACGTCCACAGGCTGATCAGCAGCAGGTTCGTCAGCACGTGCCGCCGGATGAGCGGGAAGACCACGTCGCGCAGTTGCTGCGGCACGGAGGCGCCGGCCAGGCGGGCGGTTTCGAGCTGTGAGGGCGGCACGTTCTCCAGCGCCGCGGCGTACAACATCATCGAGAAGGCGGTGCCGCGCCAGACGTTGAAGACGACGATGGACAGCAGCGGGTAGTCCAGCAGCCAGCCGAACCCGGGCGTGCCCAGCAGCGCGTTGAGCGTGCCGTCGTCGCGGTCGAGCAGGGCGAACCAGAGGAAGCCGACGACCGTGCTGGGCAGGATCCAGGACAGCAGCACGACGCCTTCGACGGCCCGTCGCAGCGGCCCGCCGCGGGTGCGCAGCAGCCAGGCGAGGGTGAAGCCGAGCCCGGCCTGGCCGAGGATGGCGGAGCCGCCGACGTAGACGACGGTGAGCCAGAGCGAGCTGAGGAAGCGCGGGTCGCTCAGCGCGCGGGTGTAGTTGCCGAGGCCGACGACCTGGGGGTCGGCGGCGGCCAGGCCGGTGAGGCGATAGTCGGTGAGCCCGAGGTAGATCGTCCAGAGGGCGGGGAAGACGAGGAAGACGCCGATGAGGACGAGCGCGGGCAGCACGAACCCGGCCGCTCTCGCCCTGCCCAGCCCGGCCGCGTCACCTGGCGACGTGGTCCGCGCCACCGACCAGTCCCTCCAGCTTGGCCTGGTAGGCGGCGGCCGCCTCGTCGGCGCTCTTGCCGCTGACGATCGCCGCGGTGGCCTCCTGCAGGGCGATGGAGACCTGCGGGTAGACGGCGAGGCCGGGGCGGTAGGCGGTGATGGGCAGCACCTCGTCGGCGACGTACGCCAGCATCGGGTCGGCGTGGAGCACCTCGCCGTTGACGTCGCCGCGGGAGCTGATGCGGGCCTGTCCGGCGAGCTGTGCCTTGGTGGCCGCCGCGGAGTGCATGAACGCGAGCAGTTCCCAGGCCAGCTTGGGGTTCTTGGAGAACGGGTTCAGCACCCGTACGGCGCCGCCCGACATGCTGGCGAAGTCCTGGCCGCGGATGGCGGCGCCGGGGTTCTTGGCCGGGATCTTGGCGAAGCCGACGGCCGAGTCGCGGTCCGCCATGGGGGCGACCCCGGCCTTCGGCTCGATGACGGATCGCCAGAAGTAGTCGCTCTCGGCCAGGATCCCGATCTTGCCGGCCGCGAACTGGGCGAAGGACTTGTCGCGCCCCTTGGCCTCCTGCTGCAGCTTGGGGTCGCTGAGCCCGGAGGCGTAGAGCCGCTGGTAGAAGCCGAGCACGTCCTTCATGGCGGTGGAGGCGCCGGTCCACTTGCCGTCGGTGTAGATCTCGGACCCGGCGGCGGCGAGGAGGGGGAGCACGCCCTGCATGGTGGTGGCCTCGCCCATGGCGGTGCCGGCGTTGATCTGGATGGGGGTGGGCACGCCCGCGGCCTTCAGCCTGCCGCCGGCCGCGAAGATGTCCTCCCAGCTGGTGGGCTGCCACGGCTCGGGCAGGCCGGCCTTTTTGAACAGGGTCTTGTTGTAGAACAGGACCCGGCCGTCGGTGCCCTGGGGCAGGCCGTACTTCTTGCCGTCGAAGATGCCGAGTCCCTGTACGGCCTGCGGGATCTGCGACCAGCCCTCCCAGGAGTCGACGGCCGGCCCGCCCACGTCGGTGAGCGGCTTGATGTAGCCGGCCTGGGCGAATTCGCCGACCCAGATGCCGTCGAGGTCGATGACGTCGGCCCCGGCCTTCGACTTGAGGTCGAGCGCGATCTTGGTCTTGTACTGCTCGTCGTCGACGCCGCTGGGCTGGAAGAGCACCTTGACGTTCTGGTGGGCCTGCTCGAAGTTGGGGATCACCCACCGCTTGATCCAGTCGGCGGACTCGGAGTTCTTGCCGCCGGAGATCGAGTTGGCCGCGATGACGAGGGTGACGTCCTCCCCTCCGGCGGGGGCGCCGGATCCGCAGGCGCTGAGCGCCAGGATGGTGAGAACCGCGATCACCGCAGGTCGGCTGGGGAGTCGCATGTCGGCCTCCTGTTGAGGACGTGCAGACATACCGACAATCGCACGGCCTCTACTGGGCGTAAAGAAACGATCTGGTGACCGGTTCGCCGTGGGCTGATCGTGGGAAGTGCAGACAGCGA
This sequence comes from Nonomuraea sp. NPDC049269, assembly GCF_043197155.1. Taxonomy (NCBI): domain Bacteria; kingdom Bacillati; phylum Actinomycetota; class Actinomycetes; order Streptosporangiales; family Streptosporangiaceae; genus Nonomuraea; species Nonomuraea sp. NPDC049269. The sequence goes on along the minus strand of NZ_JBICSO010000009.1, from coordinate 453,040 downwards.
CGCAACATGAGTAGGGTCCCTTTAGGGACAGTGACGTTTGGGAGGGAGTCGCGTGGCATCGCACATGGATCTGCCCACCGGCTTGATGGACCAGCTTTTCCACAACACCGGGAGTTCCTCGTTCACGGAGTTCGTCGGTTCGCACGCGCCGGGGCTGCTTCCGGTGCGTGGTGAGATTCTGGCCACGCCGATCGGCGACCAGGTTCCGCACGCGACGACGATCGTCGCCGCCACGTTCGCGGGCGGCGTGGTCATGGCGGGCGACCGGCGGGCGACGTCCGGCAACATCATTTCTCAGCGTGACGTGGAGAAGGTGTTCCGGACGGACGACTACTCGTGCATGGGCATCGCGGGCACGGCCAGCACGGGCATCGAGATGGCCCGGCTCTACCGGGTGGAGCTGGAGCACTACGAGAAGCTGGAAGGCCGCACGCTATCGGTCAACGGCAAGGCCAACCGGCTGGCGGCGATGATCCGCGGCAATCTCGGCATGGCGATGCAGGGGCTGGTGGTGGTGCCGCTGTTCGCCGCCTACGACGCGGAGCGGGACGGCGGGCGGATCTTCAGCTACGACGTGGCGGGCGGGCCGTACGAGCGTGACCGGTTCGACGCGATCGGTTCGGGTTCGATCTTCGCGCGGGGGTCGCTGAAGAAGCTCTACCGCGACGGGGCGTCGGCGGACGACATGGCGATGACGCTGATCCAGGCGTTGTACGACGCGGCGGACGACGATTCGGCCACCGGCGGGCCCGATGTGACGCGGAAGATCTGGCCGATCGTCTCGGTGATCGACGCCGACGGCTTCCGACGGCTGGCGGAGGAAGAGGTGACCGGCTACGTCGAGCAGATGCTCGAAGCGCGTCTCATCTCCCCTGACGGCCCCATCGCCCCGCTGCGCTAGAAAGGACCCCATCCGTGTCCATGCCTTTTGGATATGCGTCCCCTGAGCAGATCATGCGGGACAAGGCCGACTACGCGCGCAAAGGCATCGCGCGGGGCCGCAGCGTCGTCGTGCTGCAGTACGAGGACGGCATCCTGTTCGTCGCCCCCAACCCCTCACGGGCCCTGCACAAGATCAGCGAGATCTACGACCGCATCGGGTTCGCGGCGGTGGGCCGCTACAACGAGTTCGAAGAACTGCGGCTGGGCGGCATCCGCTACGCCGACATCAACGGCTACACCTACGACCGCTCCGACGTGACCGGCCGCGGGCTGGCCAACCTGTACGCGTCCAACCTGGGCCGCATCTTCACCGAGTCGATCAAGTCGCTCGAGGTGGAGGTCGTGGTGGCCGAGGTCGGCGACGTGCCGGACGGCGACGCGATCTACCGGCTGACGTTCGACGGCTCCGTCTTCGACGAACATGGCTTCGCGGCCATGGGCGGCCAGGCGGAGGCGGTGGGCACGCGGCTGAAGGAGGGCTACCGGGAGAGCATGCCGCTGGCCGACGCGCTGGAGGTGGCGCTGGCGGCCCTCACGGAGCCCGGTGGGGAGCGCCCGCCGGTGGGGCAGCTGGAGGTGGCGGTGCTGGACCGCAACCGCGAGCACCGCAAGTTCCAGCGGCTGGTGGGGCCACGCCTGGAACGCCTCCTGGCCGCCACGCCGGGCGCCGCCGCCGGCTCGCCGCTCGAAGCCGACGACTCCGGCTCCGACACCCCACCCCCGACCGGCCCCGAGGGTGACGTCGACGACGGCACGTCGCTCTAGCCAACTCTGATGTGGTTCCGCTCGGGCGGGCGTTCGTCGCCCGCCCGGGCGCTGGTTCCGTTATCCGGTCCCGTCCCGCTCAGGTAGGCGGTCTTCCCGCGCCCGGGCGCTGGTCTCGTGGTGTGGTTCCCGTCCCGCTCGGGCGCTGGTTCCCCTTCTGCTCGGGCGAGCGGTCTTCGACCGCCCGGGCCTTTTTTCTTTTTGTACGGCAGGCATGGGGCACCCCCACCCACCGCACAAGGCTGGGCCCTGTCCAGGGAAACGCTCCTCCGGTGATGCGGGGCCGGGCGCCGTGACGAGACGGCGACAAGCCATGGGCCGGTGTGACCTGGTTCACACGTATTTGGGCGAACCGGCGAACGGCATCTCGTATCGAAGAGAGCATGAATAACCCGATGCGCACCCTCCTGGCAGGCGCCGCCGCAGCAGCCGTCGTCCTGACCGCCGGTACGGCCGCGAATGCCGCCACCACGGACATCCCCACGTTCAAGGCGCCCAAGACCTTCGGCACGACCTTCCAGCCCGACCCGAAGCACGACTTCACCAAGCACATCTCCTCCCGGCACGACGGCATCCTGCGCGGCCTGATCACGCACCTCAGCGGCAGCACCGCCGAGTACACGCCGGTCAAGTGGAAGAAGGGCACCGTGACGGAGGGGCAGTTCGTCACTCCGCCCGAGGGTGACGCGATGGCCTACTCCTCGCGGATCGCGAAGAACGTGGTGTTCCTGTCGGCGTTCGGCTGCAAGGTGGCCGAAGGCGACCTCACGGTCGGCAAGAAGGACGCTCTCGGCGCCAAGAGCTGCTCGAGGTCCATCCTGATCAAGCGGCACAAGCGCGCCGCCCACCCGTCGCTGATCACGGTCTACAAGGGCGAGATCGTCAAGGTCCAGGAGATCTACACGCCCTGACGCCCCGGCGGCTCATGGCTTGTCGCCGTCTCGTCACGGCGCCCGGCCACGCATCACCGGAGGAGCGTTTCCCTGGACAGGGCCCAGCCCTGTGCGATGGGTGGGGGTGCCCCATGCTTGCCGTACAAAGAGAAAAGGTTGAGACGCCCGCGCGGGCGGGGCGGGAGCCAGGGCGCGGGACCGGGGAATGAGCGGGCGAAGGCCTACCCGGATGCGACCGGACCAGAAGCACGGACGGGGCGGGGACCGGAAGTGCGGATGGGGCGGGGCCGGAAATAGCACGGGCGGGACGGGGAGCGGAAGCGCGCGGCGCCGACCGGGGGATGGTCATCGGGGGATGGGCATCTGACGAGGGCGCGCGGGAAACACGGGGAAGATCTCTCCCGCTTGTCGATCCGTGGGCATAGTGTGAGGTGATGGATCGTCGCATCTTCGGGCTGGAGAACGAGTACGGCGTGACCTGCACGTTCAGGGGGCAGCGCAGGCTGTCCCCCGACGAGGTCGCGCGCTACCTGTTCCGGCGGGTCGTGTCCTGGGGCCGATCGAGCAACGTCTTCCTCCGCAACGGCGCACGTCTGTACCTCGACGTGGGCAGCCATCCTGAATACGCAACACCCGAGTGTGACAACGTCATCGAACTCGTCACCCACGACAAGGCCGGCGAACGCATCCTCGAGGGACTCCTCGTCGACGCCGAGAAGCGGCTGCGCGAAGAGGGCATCGCCGGTGACATCTATCTCTTCAAGAACAACACCGACTCCGCGGGAAACTCCTACGGCTGTCATGAGAACTACCTGGTCGGCAGGCACGGCGAGTTCGGCCGGCTGGCCGATGTCCTGATCCCGTTCCTGGTCACCCGGCAGATCATCTGCGGCGCGGGCAAGGTGCTGCAGACCCCGCGCGGCGCGGTCTACTGCGTGTCGCAGCGCGCCGAGCACATCTGGGAGGGCGTCTCCTCGGCGACGACCCGGTCCCGGCCGATCATCAACACGCGCGACGAGCCGCACGCCGACGCCGAGCGGTTCCGCCGCCTGCACGTCATCGTCGGCGACTCGAACATGAGCGAGGCCACCATGCTGCTCAAGGTCGGCGCCACCGACCTGGTGCTGCGCATGATCGAGGCGGGCACGGTGATGCGCGACCTGTCGCTGGAGAACCCGATCCGGGCGATCCGCGAGGTGTCCCACGACATGACCGGGCGGCGCCGGGTGCGGCTGGCCAACGGCCGTGAGGCGTCCAGCCTGGAGATCCAGATGGAATACCTGTCGAAGGCCAAGGACTTCGTCGACCGGCGGGGCGGCGACCCGATCGCGCGCCGGGTGCTGGAGCTGTGGGAGCGGACGCTGCACGCGGTCGAGACCGGCAACCTCGACCTGGTGGCGCGCGAGATCGACTGGGTGACCAAATACCAGCTCATCGAGCGTTACCGCAGGAAGTACGACCTGCCGCTGTCCTCGCCGAGGGTGGCGCAGCTCGACCTGGCCTACCACGACGTGCACCGCAAGCGCGGCCTGTTCTACCTGCTGCAGAAGCGCGGCTCGGTGGAGCGGGTGGCGTCCGACCTGAAGATCTTCGAGGCCAAGTCGGTGCCGCCGCAGACGACCAGGGCGCGGTTGCGGGGCGAGTTCATCCGGAAGGCGCAGGAGAAGCGGCGCGACTTCACCGTCGACTGGGTGCATCTCAAGCTGAACGATCAAGCGCAGCGTACGGTGCTGTGCAAGGACCCGTTCCGCAGCGTCGACGAGCGAGTGGACAAGCTCATCGCCGGAATGTAGCGACTGGTTTACCCCGGCCCTACTTGGATGTCGGATAGGGTGACGCGAATCTGACGTCTTTCCGAGGGAAATCCATGCGCCGCGCTCTGGCCGCTCTGGCCGCCGTGCCTTTGATCTTCTTCGCCGCCGCGTGCGGCGGCTCCGACTCGGGCGCCAACGGGGCCGCCGCCACCGCGAGCAGCGTGCCGGGCAAGGTGAAGGTCACCGGCAATGTGGGCGCCAAGCCCACGGTGGCCTTCCCCGCCGGCACGCCCGCCACCAAGTCCTCGTACGAGGTGCTGACCCCTGGCACGGGCCCGCAGGTGAAGAGCGGCGACAAGATCATCGTCAACCTGACCGTCTACAACTGGGACGGCAAGCAGAACGCCTTCCAAGGCTCTTCCTACGACTCCAAGGCGCCGGAGACCATCGCGGTCGACCAGCAACTGCCGCAGGTGCTGCAGGAGGGCTTCACCAAGGTCAAGCACGGCGGCCGGGTGCTGGCCGTGATGGCCGCCGACGCCGCTCAGCAGCAGCAGGGCCAGGCGCCGCAGCCGACGAAGGTGTTCGTCGTCGACGTGGTCGGGGCGCCGCCCGCCGCGCTGAAGGCGGCCACCGGCAAGGAGGTCGGCGAGAGCATCAAGGGTGTCAAGGTCGTCAACCCGGGCGGCGAGAAGGCGCCCACGCTGACCACCAAGACCAAGGACAAGCCGTCCAAGGAGCTCGTGGTCAAGACCGTGATCCAGGGCACCGGCGCGAAGGTGCAGGCGGGCCAGACGGTGGTCGCCCACTACACGGGCAAGATCTGGGGCACCGACAAGGAGTTCGACTCCAGCTGGACCAAGGGCGAGCCGGCCTCGTTCCCGCTCGCGAACGTGATCCAGGGCTGGCAGAAGGGCCTGGTCGGGGTTCCGGTCGGCAGCCGGGTCGTGATGAGCATCCCGCCGGACCTCGGCTACGGCGCCCAGGAGCAGAACGGCATCCCGGGCAACAGCACGCTGGTGTTCGTGGTGGACGTTCTGTCGGCTTACTGATGGGTGGACTGATCAAGCGGTAGCATCTCGGGGCCCGGCGACGACACCGTCGCCGGGCCGCCCGCTTGGGGAGGGGTTCGATGCGCCGCCGTACCGTCGCGCTGCTGTTACCGCTGGCGCTGCTGACGGCCTGCACCGGCACCGAGACGGGCGATCCGGAGCTGAAGGTGGGCGGCAGGTTCGGCGCCAAGCCCACGATCGTCTTCCCGGCCGGCAAGCCGTCGGCCGGGCTGCAGGTGGACCAGCTCGCGGCGGGCAAGGGCGCGCTGCTGGGCAAGGACGACGTGGCGATCGTCCAGTACACCGCGCACGTCTGGGACGGCCGGGAGAACCGGCTCGTCGACTCCAGCTTCAACCGCGGTGCCCCGGCCGCCTTCCCGGTCGGCCGGCTGATCCCCGGCCTGGACCGGGCGCTGCAGGGCCGCCGGGTGGGCAGCAGGGTGATCGCCGCCATCCCGCCCGCCGACGGCTTCGGCGCCAACCCGCCGCAGGGCGTCGCCTCGGGTGACGACCTGTTCTACGTGATCGACATCCTCGGCACGCACCCGAAGAACGCCTCGATCAAGGGGCGGGGCGGGTCGCTCGCGGGCGTGCGGGTCACCGGCGCCGCCCGGCCCGCGCTCGCGGTGCCCGCGACCGCGCCGCCACGCAGGTTCGCCGCCAAGGTGCTGGCCAAGGGGGCGGGCCGCCGGACGCAGGCGGGGCAACTGCTGGTCACCCAGTACGAGGGGGCGATCTGGGGGCAGCGCCGGATCTTCGACGCCACCTGGAGCACTGGGCGGCCGAAGGCGTTCACGATCGGCGACGGCAGCGTGATCAAGGGCTGGGACCGGGCGCTGGTGGGTGTCCCGGTCGGCAGCCGGGTGCTGATGATCGTCCCGCCCGCCTACGGTTACGGGCCCACGGGCCAGCCCGCCTTCGGCATCCGCGCCGCCGACACGCTGGTCTTCGTGGTGGACGTCCTGGCCGCGTACTGATCTGTGTCAGGGCGTCCAGACGTACGGGGTGGTCGTGGTCACCGCGTGGAAGCCCAGGCGGCGCAGGATCGGCCGGCTGTCGTCCGAGGCGTCCACCTGGAGATGGTCGACCCCGGCCGCCACGGCGAGCTGGGCGCGACGGGCGACCAGGGCGCGATAGATGCCGCGGCCCCGCCACTCCGGCAGCGTCGAGCCGCCCCAGAGCCCGGCGAACCCGGTGCCGGGCTTGTGCACCAGCCAGGCGGCCGAGACGACCCGGCCGCCGGCCTCGGCCACCAGTACGGCGATGCCGCCGGGGTCGGTCGTGACCCGCCGGATCAGGTCGTCGCCCAGCCAGCTCCAGTCCTCGCCCCAGACGGTGGACTCCATGGCGGCGATCGCCCGCAGGTCGGCGTCGGCGGTGACCTGGCGGATGGTCACCCCGTCGGCCAGGGGCGGCGCGTCCAGCATCTCCTTGGCGACGCCGACGAGCACCGTCTCCCTCTCCTCCGGCGCGAAGCCGGCGCGTACGAGCCGCTCGGCCAGGTCGGCGGGCCGGTCATGGGCCCGGGTCTTCCACTCCACGGCCTCGCCGCGGGCCGCGAAGTGCTCGCGCTGGCGGGCGATCAGCGCGTCCAGCTCGGCGCCTTCGACGCCGAGCACGGGCGGCCCCTCGACGAAGCCGCGGAACATACCGGTGACGCGCAGCACGGGGCCGTCCATCTCGTAGACGAGCCCTTCGGCGGTGTTCTCGGGGATGTGCAGCCGGGTGCGGTCGTAGGCGGCGAGGAGGGGGGAGGTTTCGCTCACGCGCAGCAGCCTAGAGGGTGCGGCCCGGCGCGGTGACGGACGCCTAGACTCGCGCTGTGAGCGATGACGACCTCGAGGCCCTGGCGCTGCTGCACGACCCGGTGCGGCGCAGCCTGTACGAGGCCGTGGCGGCCAGCGGCGGCGACCTGGGCAGGGGAGAGGCCGCCGAGCTCGCCGGGGTGTCCAGGACGCTCGCCGGGCACCACCTGGACAAGCTCGTCGAAGCCGGGCTGCTGGAGAGCGCCTTCCGGCAGCAGGACAAGAAGGGGCCCGGCAGCGGACGGCCCGCGAAGATCTACCGCCGGGCCGGGAAAGAACGGTCGGTGAGCCTGCCGCCGCGCGACTACGTGGCGCTCGCCTCCGTGCTGGCCGAGGTCGTCGACGCCCTCGGCGCCGACGAACTGGCCGAGAAGGCGGCGCGCGCGGCGGGGGAGCGGCTGGGGCGGGGGCGGCACGAGCCCGTCGAGGCGGTGCTGCGTGAGCGGGGATACGAGCCGTACGCCGAGGGCGGCACGCTGCGCATGCGCAACTGCCCCTTCCACGTGCTGAGCCACGAGCAGCCGCTGCTCGTGTGCTCCATGAACCTGGCCCTCTGCCAGGGGGTGCTCGAAGGACTCGGCGACGATCCCGGGCGGGCCGCGCTGGATCCGCGGCCGGGGGAGTGCTGCGTGACGCTTTCTAAAACAAATGAAGATTGACATAGAGCGGGGAAGGGTGGTGTGCTGAGCGACATGCATCTCGCCGAGCTCAACATCGCCCATCTGCGCGCCCCGATCGACAGCCCCGAACTGGCCGAGTTCGTCGCCGAACTGGAGCCCATCAACACCCTCGCCGACGAGTACCCCGGATTCGTCTGGCGGATGAAGGAGAGCGACGAGGACCCGACCGCGACCCTCACGCACAAGTACGGAGACCACCTGCTGATCAACTTTTCGGTGTGGGAGTCGCTCGAGTCGCTGTGGAACTACGCCTACCGCAGCGCCCATCTGGGCGTGCTGCGCCGCCGCAGGGAGTGGTTCCTGCGGATGGCCGAGCCGTACATGGTGATGTGGTGGATCCCTGAGGGTCACATCCCGAGCCTCGCCGAGGGCATGGAGCGCCTGGAACGCCTCAAGGCCGTGGGACCCAGCCCCGAGGCGTTCACGTTCAAGGACTCCTACGACAGCAGCGAGGCCGCGCACCTGCCCGCCGCGGCCGAGGCCACGAAGTAGGCCAGGTCCTCTTCCAGGGACCGGCCCATCGTCGAGAGCTTGACCGGCGAGGCGCGCAGCGCCTCGTGCAGGCCGTCGACCGGCACCGGCACCAGCTCGTGCCGGACGGCGAGCAGCTCGGCCTGGTCCCTGACCCGCTCCCCGAACTCCCCGGGCAGCAGCGGCACGGCCACCCGCGCCGGAGCCAGCGCGACGCGGCCGTAGGCGGTCAGCGAGTGGTGCGAGACGCCGAGGTGCCGCTCCCGCAGGTCGCCCTCGCTCACCCGCAGCGCCGCCACCGGGCGGCCGCGCAGCACCGAGGCGGCGTTGATCGCCTCACCCGCCGAGACGCCCGAGAATCCCCACCGGGTGCCCGTGCCGAGGTTGCCGGGCCCCTGCGCGACGATCGCCACGTCGGCCTCCAGCACGTGCCTGGCGGCCAGCAGGCCGGTGTGGACGGTCACCGCCTCGACGTCGCCGCCGAACGCCTGGCCCACCGTCACCACCCCGGTCAGCCAGCCGATCTCCCGCAGTTTCGCGGCGGCCATGGAGAACCAGGCCGGCAGCGCGCCGCCGTCCTGCATCACGTAGGCGACCCGTACGCCCGCGCGCGCCTCGTACAGGCCGCACAGGATCGGCGGCAGGGCCGAGTGCAGGTCGGCGACCACCACCGGCATACCGTCGATCGAGTCGGCCTCGCGCAGGACCTCGTGGAACGGCGAGTCCTGCTCGTCGGCGCCGAGCACGGTGGCCTGCAACGGCGTGTAACGGGCCTTCACCAGGTGCCCGGGTCCCCGCGGATCTTCCGGTAAACGGTTCGGGACTGCCACCACCATGGCGTAACCTCCCGTACCGAGACCCATCGCGAGTGCCGTCGTGTTGAGCAGGACCTCGTCGCCGGGTTCCGGACGGCCCACCAGGAGCGGATAGGCCAGAGCCCGGTACAGCCCGCCAGGCTCCGCGCCCGGCTGGTGGTCCCCTCCGGAGACGGCGACATCCAGTTCCATGGCTCCCGGCCACTCGCGCCGGATCCGCACGACCTCGCCCTTGCGCCATCTGATCACTCGGGCAGGGTAGCGTCCGTAGAAGGAGGAGTGAGGCAGATGTCGCGCCGCAAGACCGAGCGATTGCTGAACCTGGTGATCTGCCTGCTCGCCACGCGCCGCCCTTTGTCGGCCGAGCAGATCCGCCAGGCCGTCCCCGGCTACGACCGTGAGGGTGACGAGGCGTTCCAGCGGATGTTCGAGCGCGACAAGAACGAGCTGCGCGAGATCGGCATCCCCATCGACGTGGTGCGCGACCCGTGGGAGGACGAGCCCGGCTACCGCATCGAGCGCCAGTCCTACGAGCTGCCGGAGATCACCCTGGAGGCCGACGAGGCCGCCGTCCTCGGCCTGGCCGCGCAGGTGTGGCAGCGCGCCAGCCTGGCCGAGGCCGCCTCCGGCGCGCTGCTCAAGCTGCGCGCGGGCGGCGTGGCCACCGACGAGACCATCGGCGCCGGAGCGCTGGAGCTGCGCCTCGACACCCGCGACCCGGCCTTCCCCGCGCTGTGGGACGCGGTGCGCGACCGGCGCCTGGTGCGCTTCGACTACCGCGGCGCCGGCAGCGAGAACGTACGCAGCCGCACGGTCGAGCCGTGGGGAGTGGTCAGCCGCCGCGGCCGCTGGTACCTCGCCGGGTTCGACCGTGGCCGGGACGCGCCGCGCGCCTTCCGGCTCAGCCGCATCACCGGTCAGGTCGTCACCATCGGTCGGCCGGGCTCGATCGAGGTGCCGCCCGGCGTCGACCTGCGGGCCATGGTCGGCTTCCCCGAGGAGCCGGTCGAGGAGCGCATGGCCGTCATCCGCGTACGGCAGGGCGCCTGCGAGGGGCTGCGGCAGCTGTCCAGGGTCGTACGCACGGGCTCCGACGGGTGGGACGAGGCCGAGCTGGGCTTCACCGACCCCGAACGGCTGGCCGGCTGGATGGCCAGCCTGGGCGCCGACGTCGAGGTGGTCGACCCGCCGGACGCCCGCGAGGCCGTCATCCGCCGCCTGAAGGGAGCACTGGCGTGAGTGGATCCGCCGACCGGCTGCCGAGGCTGCTCGCGCTCGTGCCGTACCTGATGTCGCACCCGGGCGCGCAGCTCGGCGGGGTGGCCGAGGTGTTCGGGCTGAGCGAGAAGCAGCTCATCGACGACCTGCAACTGGTGTGGATGTGCGGGTTGCCGGGGCACACGCCCGGTGACCTGATCGACGTGTCGTGGGACGGCGGCGAGATCCTCATCGACAACGCCGACACCATCGCCCGGCCGCTGCGGCTCGGCATCGACGAGGCCAGCGCGCTGCTGGTCGCGCTGCGCATGCTCGGCGCCATGCCGGAGCTGGCCGAGGTGCCCGGCGACGCGCTGCCCCGGGTGGTCGCCAAGCTGGAGCGGGCCGCGGGGGAGGGCGCGGCGGCCGTCAGCAGCCAGGTCGCGGTCGACGTCGACGCCACCCCCGACGCGCTGCTGCGCGTGCGTGAGGGGCTGACCAGGCGGCGGCGCCTGTCGCTGCGCTACTACGTGCCGGGCCGCGACGAGGTGACGCCGCGCGAGGTCGACCCGATGCGGCTGGTCGTCGTCGACGGCCGCACCTACCTGGAGTGCTGGTGCTACCGGGCCGAGGCGATGCGGCTGTTCCGGCTCGACCGGATGCTCGGCGTCGAGGTGCTCGACGTGGCCGCCGACCCGCCCGCCGAGGCCGAGCCGATCGACGTCGCGCAGGGCGTGTTCCGGCCTTCGCCCACCGATGAGCTGGTCGAGCTGGAGGTGACCGCCGCCGGCCGCTGGGTGGCCGAGTACTACCCGTGCGAGGAGGTCACCGAGCTGGGCGAGGGGCGGCTGCGGGTGGCGCTGCGGGCCCGCGACGAGGACTGGCTGCTCAAACTGGCACTGCGCCTGGGCGACACCGGCCGGGTGGTCACGCCGCCCGCGCTGGCCGACCGGGTGCGTGAGGAGGCCGAACGGGCTCTGAGCCGCTACGCTCACCGGTCATGACCTGGATCATCGTGGCGGCCGGGCTCGGCGTCGCCGGGCTGGCCGCGCTGGCGGTCGCGGGTACGCGCTTGCTCGCCGCGGCGCGTAATCTGAACAGGGAAGTAGCCGGGGCGCGAGCCCAGCTCGAGCCGCGGCAGGCCAGATTGAGGCACCGGGGGGATGAGAGCGACCCCCAGGCAGCGTACGATCGTGGCTGAAACAGCACTCGCTCAAAAAGGACGTTTCATGGGAAACCTCGGACCTACTGAGCTTCTGATCATTGCCGGCGTGCTCGTCCTGCTGTTCGGTGCCAAGAAGCTGCCGGAGATGGCCAGGGGCCTCGGCAGGTCGATGCGCATCTTCAAGTCGGAGACGGCCAAGCTGCGCGAAGACGACTACGACGACCGTCCGGCCACGGTCGAGACGGTGACGCAGACGCCCGCCCAGCCGCAGCCGGCGCCCGCGCAGCCCATCCAGGCCGCGCCCGCGCTGTCGGTGGAGGAGCAGGCCCGCCAGTTGGAGGAGCAGGCGGCCAAGCTGCGCGCCGGCGCCGACAAGAAAGTCTGACCCTGCCCCTCCTCGCACTCCTGGGACTGCTAGATGGCGCTGCTCAAGAAGTCGAGCGGAGAAGGTTCGGCCCGCGATCCCGAGGGCCGCATGCCGCTCATGGACCACTTGCGGGAGTTGCGTAACCGGCTGCTCATCGCCACGATCGCGGTGGTCGTCGGCATCATCATCGGCTGGATCTTCTTCGACCCGGTGTGGGCGATCCTGAAGGCGCCCTACTGCGACACCTTCCAGTCGAAGCAGCTCACGGGCCATTGCAGCCTGACCTACAACGGCATCTTCCAGTCCTTCTTCATCACGCTGAAGGTGTCGGCGATGATCGGCCTGGTGCTGGCGTCGCCGGTCTGGCTCTACCAGATCTGGGCGTTCGTCACGCCGGCGCTCTACCGCAACGAGAAGCGCCACACGGTGGTGTTCCTGGCCCTGGCGATCCCGCTGTTCGCCCTGGGCGCGGTGCTGGCCTACATCATCATGCACACCAGCCTGGGCTTCCTGCTGGGCTTCTCGCTCGACGACACGGTCGCCACCATCGCGATCGACGACTATCTCGACTACGTCCTGATCATGATCGCCATCTTCGGGATCTCGTTCGAGCTGCCGCTCTTCCTGGTCTTCCTGAACGTGCTCGGGGTGCTGTCGCACGCGACGGTGGCCAAGCACCGGCGCATGGTCATCTTCCTCATGTTCGTGTTCGGCGCCGTCATCACGCCGGGTGGCGATCCGTTCGCGATGATGGCCCTGGCCGCACCGATGATCATCCTGTTCGCGGCGGCCGAGCTGTTCATGTACGTACGCGAGCGGCGAATGCCCGCCGGCGAGGACTTCTCCTATCTGTCCGACGACGAGGCGTCGCCTCTGGCAGCCGAAGCGTCACCCCTGGAACAGGATTCCGATTCGGACCGATAGGCGATAAGTTCCGGGCGTGGCCCCTCAACTCGTCCTGCTCGTCAACCCCGCCGCCCGCGGCGGCCGTGCGGTGCGCCTGCTCGGACCCGTGGCCCGCCGCCTGCGCGCGGGCGGGGCCGACGTGTCGGTGATCGTCGGTGACAGCGCGTCCGACGCGCTGGAGCGGGCCTGCGCCGCCGTCGCCGAGCGCCCCGACGCGCTGGTGGCCTTCGGCGGTGACGGCCTGGTCCACCTGGCCGTGCAGGCGGTCGCCGGGACGGACGTGCCGCTCGGCATCATCCCCGCGGGGACCGGCAATGACATCGCCTCCGCCTTGGGAGTGCCGCGCAAGGACCCGATCGCGGCGGCCCGCGCGGTGCTGCGCGGCAGATCCCGCCTGGTCGACGCCGCCCGCATCCGCGCCGGTCAGGCCGACGAGCTGTTCGCCGGGGTGGTGTGCTGCGGATTCGACTCCCGGGTGAACGAGCGGGCCAACGGGCTCACCTGGCCGCCGGGGATGGCCAAGTACCTGCTGGCCACCTTCCAGGAGTTGCGGCGGTTCCGGCCCATCCCCTTCCGCATCACCTTCGACGACGATGAGCCGATCGAGCGGGAGGCGATGCTGGTCGCGGTGGGCAACACCTCCTCCTACGGTGCCGGGATGCGGGTCTGTCCCGACGCCCGGCCTGACGACGGGCTGCTCGACGTGATGATGCTGGGGGCCGTGTCCAAGGCCGAGTTCGTCCGGGTGTTCCCGAGCGTCTACCGGGGGGTGCACGTCTCTCATGAGGCCGTGTCGGTCAGGCGGGTGCGGCGCGTGCGGCTGGAGGCGCCCGATGTGGTGGCCTACGCCGATGGTGAGCGGATCGGGCCGGTCCCCGTCACGTGCGAGATCCAGCCGGGGGCGCTGCGGGTCATCGCTTGAGATCTACAACGTAAAGGCGCGCGGAGCGGTCAGACTTTGACGCGTTGCGGGGCGGGCGGGTCGGCGGGCAGCGCGGGGCTGGTCCTGAGGAACAGGGCGAGCACCAGGGCGGCGGCCATCACGCCCGCCGCCGACAGGAACACCACCTGCACGCCCGACACCAGCGCGCCGACCGCCTGCTCGCGCACCTCGGGCCGCAGCGCCCCCGCCAGGCTCCCGGCCCTGAAGTTCGGCGGCAGGTGCGACGCTGTGGCCCGGTTCAGCAGGATGCCGAACACGGCCGTGCCCAGGGCCGAGCCGAGCACCTGGGCGAAGCGGATCGACGTGGTGGCCACGCCGAGCTGGGAGGGCGGCGCCGCGTTCTGCACCAGCAGGACGACGACGCCGAGCACCAGGCCGAACCCGATGCCCATCACGAACAGGTCGAAGCGGAGCGTCCAGGCGGACGTGGCCGCCTCCAGGCGGCTCAGCAGCACCATGGCGGCCGTCACGCAGGCCATGCCCGCGACCAGGAACGGCTTGGTGCCATGCCCGCGCCCGATGAGCAGGCCGGAGATCGTGCCTGACGCGACCATGCCGATCGCCATCGGGATGAGGTAGAGCCCCGCGTCCGTGGCTTTGACGCCGACCGCCGCCTGGAGGTAGACGATCGTGTAGAAGATGCCGCCCGCCATGCCGAGGGCGGTCAGGAGCTGCAGCGGCAGGGCGATCCTGAGCGTGGGGTCGCGGAACATGGAGAAGGGCAGGATCGGCTCCGCCGCGGCGAGCTGGCGCCAGGCGAACGCCGCGAACAGCACGACGTCCAGGGCGATGAGCGACAGCATCGTGGTGGAGTCCCAGGCGTAGGTCTTGCCGCCCCACTCGACGACCAGCAGCATCAGGCAGGCCGCCGTCGCGACCAGCCCCGCCCCCAGGTAGTCGATGCGGTGGCGCAGCCCGCCGTCGCCGAGCCTGATCACGGCGGCGGCCGACACCAGCACGAACAGGCCGACCGGCAGGTTGAGGTAGAAGATCCAGCGCCAGGTGACGTGGTCGGTGAACACGCCGCCCAGCAGCGGGCCCGCTACCAGGCCGAGACCGGCGATGAGGCCGCCCGCGCCGCCCGCCGAGGCCCGCTTCTGGGGCGGGAAGAGGTGGGCGGCGACGACCATCGTGACGCTCATCAGGCCGCCGCCGCCGAGCCCCTGCACCGCGCGGAAGGCGACCAGCTGGCCCATGTCCTGGGCCACCCCGCACAGCGCGGACCCGGTCAGGAACAGGCCCACGGCGCCCAGGTAGACGTGCTTGGCGCCGTAGACATCGCAGAGCTTGCCGTACAGGGGCAGGGCGGCGGTGGCCGCCAGGGAATAGGCGGTGATCAGCCACGGCAGCCGCTCCAGGCCGTGGACGGGGTCGAGCTCGCGGACGATCGACCAGGACGCGGTCGAGACGATGTTCTGGTCGAGGACGGCCAGGATCAGCGTGAGCAGCACGCCCACCATGGCGATCCGTTTCTGCGCTTCGGTCATATTTCTAGACTGGGTCAAAAATTCGACCGGGTCAACTCCTATAAGATGGGTCCGTGGAAGAAGGCTTGCGGGAGCGCAAGAAGCGGGAGACCCGGCGGACGATCCACGACACCGCGATGCGGCTGTTCACCGAGCGCGGATTCGCCGAGGTGTCGGTCCTGGAGATCGCCGAACAGGCGGGTGTCTCCAAGATGACCGTCTTCAACTATTTCCCCACCAAGGAGGACATCGTCCTCGACGTGATGGGCGAGAGCTACGGCGCCATCGCGCAGCTCGTGAGCGGCCGGCGGCCGGGTGAGTCGCTGGTCGAAGGGGCACACCGCGAGTTCGTGGAGCGGCTGGCCCGGCACGCCCCGGAGACCGGGCTCGACGACAGCCCGGCCTACCTCGAGCAGTTGCACCTGTTCAGGAAGACCCCCTCGCTGGCGGCCAGGCTGCTGCTGTTCCACGTCGCGGCCGAGGCCAAGATGACCGAGGCCATCGAGCTGGAGCGGCCCGGCGACCCGCGCGCGCCGTTCGCCGCCGGGCAGCTCTACGCCCTGCTGCGCACCCTGCAGGTGCAGAACAGCCGCCGGATCTACCACGGGCAGAGCGCCGACGAGGCATACCCCGACGCGGTCGCCGCCGCCGACACCGGTTTCGACCTGCTCCGCGGGGGCCTCGGCGACTATCTGGCGGGCTAGCCGGGACGGACCGGAATGGCGATTTCGGTAGGGTGACGGTTATGACGAGTCCAGCGGAACGGTACGCGGCTTTCCGCGAGAAGTACGGGGACGACGGAGTCGCCCTCTCATCGTTCCGGAGTCACTACGACTTCGAGCTCGACGACTTCCAGATCGACGGCTGCCGCGCGCTGGAAGCAGGCGACGGGGTGCTGGTGGCGGCACCCACCGGGTCCGGCAAGACGGTCGTCGGCGAATTCGCCGTCCACCTGGCCCTGGAGCAGGGGCGCAAGTGCTTCTACACCACCCCGATCAAGGCGCTGTCCAACCAGAAGTACAACGACCTGGTCAAACGCTACGGCACGGCCAAGGTCGGGCTGCTGACCGGCGACAACAGCGTCAACGGCGAGGCCCCGATCGTCGTCATGACCACCGAGGTGCTGCGCAACATGCTCTACGCCGGCTCGGCCACGCTGGCCGGGCTGGGCTACGTCGTCATGGACGAGGTGCATTACCTGGCCGACCGCTTTCGCGGCGCGGTCTGGGAAGAGGTGATCATCCACCTGCCGGAGTCGGTGCGGCTGGCGGCGCTGTCGGCGACGGTCAGCAACGCCGAGGAGTTCGGCGAATGGCTGGGCGAGGTACGCGGCGACACCACGGTCATCGTCGACGAGCACCGGCCGGTGCCGCTGTGGCAGCACCTGATGATCGGCAATCGCATCTACGACCTGTTCATGACCGACGAGCTGACGCCGCGCCTCAATCCCACGCTGATGCGGGTCACCCGTGAGACCGAGCGGCTGACCGCCGGGCGCGGCAGGCGGGGCTACGGCCGGCCGCAGCGTTCGCGCCCGCCGGACCGCGCCCAGGTGATCGAGAAGCTCGACTCCGAGGCGCTGCTGCCCGCGATCACGTTCATCTTCTCCCGCGCCGGCTGCGACGCGGCCGTCAAGCAGTGCTTGTACGCCGGCATCCGGCTCACCGACGAGCGGGAGCGGCACGAGATCAGGCAGCTCGTCGACGAGCGCACCGCGCACCTGCCCGACGAGGACCTGTCCGTGCTCGGCTACCTGGAGTGGCGCGACTGCCTGGAGCGCGGCCTGGCCGCCCACCACGCGGGCATGCTGCCGGCCTTCAAGGAGGTCGTCGAGGAGCTGTTCACCCGCGGGCTGGTCAAGGCGGTGTTCGCCACCGAGACGCTGGCGCTCGGCATCAACATGCCCGCCCGCAGCGTCGTCATCGAGAAGCTCGACAAGTGGAACGGCGAGACGCACGCCGACCTCACCCCCGGCGAATACACCCAGCTCACCGGCCGGGCCGGGCGGCGCGGCATCGACGTCGAAGGCCACGCCGTGGTGCTCTGGCAGCCCGGCATGGATCCGCTGTCGGTCGCCGGGCTGGCGGGCACCCGCACCTATCCGCTGCGCTCCAGCTTTCAGCCCTCGTACAACATGGCCGTCAACCTGGTCGGCCAGTTCGGCCGCGAGCGCGCCCGCACGCTGCTGGAGGAGTCGTTCGCGCAGTTCCAGGCCGACCGGGCGGTCGTCGGGCTGGCCAAGCAGCTGCGCAAGCACGAGGAGGCGCTGGAGGGCTACAAGGAGGCGATGACCTGTCACCTGGGCGACTTCCCCGAATACGCGGCGCTGCGCCGCCGCCTGTCCGACCGTGAGGCCGAGCTGTCCAAGCAGCGCGGCGCCGCGCGCCGGGCCGCGGCCGTCAAGTCGCTGGAGGCGCTGCAGCCCGGCGACGTCATCCGCGTGCCGGGCGGGCGCCGGGCCGGTCTGGCGATCGTGCTCGACCCGGGCCGCAACCCGCGTGGTCACGGCCCCAGCCCGCTGGTGCTGACGATCGGCAAGCAGGTCAAGAAGCTCGACCCGGCCGACTTCCCCGTCCCGGTCGAGCCGATCGAGAAGCTGCGCATCCCGAAGAACTTCAACGGCCGCTCGCCGAAGGAGCGCGCCAACCTCGTCTCCACGCTGCTCGCCAAGATCGGCGACCGCGACCTGGGCAAGCCCGCCAGGGCCCGCGACCACACCATCGAGGACGAGGAGATCAACGAGCTGCGCCGGAGCATCCGCCAGCACCCGTGCCACGGCTGCGACGAGCGGGAGGACCACGCCCGCTGGGCCGAGCGCTACTACAAGCTGTCGCGTGAGACCGAGGGGCTGCGGCGCCGCGTCGAGGGCCGCTCGCACGTCATCTCCCGTACCTTCGACCGGATCTGCTCGGTGCTGGAGCAGCTCGGCTACCTGCACGAGGAGGCCGTCACCGACGAGGGCCGCCGCCTGGGCCGCCTCTACACCGAGCTCGACCTGCTCACCGCGGAGTGCCTGCGCAGCGGGCTGTGGGAGCAGCTCGACCCGGCGGAGCTGGCGGCGTGCGTGTCGGCGCTGGTCTTCGAGTCGCGCAACGCCGACGACGCCCGCCGCCCCAAGATCCCCGCCGGGCGGGCGCAGGACGCGCTGACGGCCATGATGCGGCTGTGGGGGGAGCTGGAGGGCATCGAGTCCGACCACGGGCTGTCCACGATCCGCGAGCCCGACCTGGGGTTCGCGTGGGCGGCCTTCCGCTGGACCAAGGGGCACAGCCTCGACGCGGTGCTCATGGACGGCATCAACGGCAACGAGCTGGCGGCCGGCGACTTCGTCCGCTGGGTGAAGCAGCTGATGGACCTGCTCGGCCAGCTCGGCAACGCGGCCCCGCAGGGGAGCAAGGTCAAGCAGACCGCCGGCAAGGCCATGGACGCCATGCGCCGGGGGGTAGTCGCTTATTCGTCCCTTTCCTGATTATTTTTTACGGCCGGCATGGGCCAGCCCCATCCGCCATACGTGGCCGGGCCCTGTCCAGGGGCACGCTCCTCCGGTTCACGGGGCTGGGCGCCGTGACGTGCGTCCTCTTGACCAGGGCCTTCCTGGCCGACTGACCGTCCGGTCAAGGGGATGTAGTCGGCTGTATACGTAACGTCACTTTGTGGTCAGTTTCTGTGTGTTTCGGGGCGGACATGCCCAGGTCGAAGCGGTTTTTCCCTGAGCCGGAGGACGCCATGTTCGCTCTCGTCGCCGCACTTCTGTTCCTGCTCGCGCTGATCTTCGAGATCGCCAACGTGGCCGTGGGCGGCGTGCTCACGGCCACCACGCTCACCACCGCCGGCCTGCTCTGCGTCGCGCTGCACCTGATGGGGCTGGGGGCGGGCTGGAAGCCGCTGAAGCGGTAGCCGGGACCTCAAGGAGCCGCGTATGGAATCTCCGTACGCGGCTCCTTCGTGCTCACGCCAGCGTGAAACGTACTTCCCGGGTGGCCGGGTCGGCCTGGGTCAGGCGTACCGAGACCTGCTCGCCCAGGGGGAGCGGGCCGTCGCAGCGGGCGATCACCGCCGGGTCGGCGAGCTGGACCTGGCCGCCCTCGCGGTGCTCGTCGGTGTCGATCACCGTCGCGTCGAACGCCTGGCCGACGCGGTCGCGCAGCAGGAACGCCTCCACCAGGTCGACGCAGGCGCGCTCCACCGCGCCCGCCCGGCGGCCGGTCGCGGACATGATGTCCGGCAGGCCCGCCAGCGCCTCCTCCACGTCCTGCGGCACCGGCTCGCCCGCGGCGACCGCCAGGCAGACCTCCGTCGCGTAACGGTCGACCAGGCGCCGCAGCGGCGCCGTGACGTGCGCGTAGGGCGCGGCCACCGCGACGTGCTCGGCCAGCTTCGGCGGCTCCCCGTTGAACGCCACGTAGCCGGCGCCGCGCAGCAGCACCTTCGACTCGTGCAGGAACGCCGCCTGCTGCGGGTTCTTCGGATCCAGGTCATGGACCACGTCGCCGTAGGAGGCGCCGCCGGGCCACGGGACGCCCAGCGCCTCGGCCACCCGGCGCACCTTGGCCAGGTCGCCGGAGCGCGGTGGCGGCAGCACGCGCAGCACGCCGATCTCCGCGTCGAGCATCATCGAGGCCGCCGCCATGCCGGTGAGCAGGGAGATCTGCGCGTTCCACGCCTCGGCGGGCAGCGGCACCCGGTATTCGAGCCGGTAGCCGCCGCCGTCCGGCACCACCTCCTGCTCGGGGGTGGGCAGGGTGACGCCGCCGCGCTCGCGTTCGAGCTCCAGCCGCAGCCTGCCGACCTCGGCCAGCAGGGCGAGCGTGCCGCCGGCGGTGCCGGTGTCGACCGCCGCCTGCACGTAGTCGTAGTCGAGCCGCTCGCGGCTGCGTACCAGGCCCCGCTGGACGTCGGCGCCAACCGTGCGGCCCTCCGCGTCGAGGTCGATCCGCCACACCGCGGCCGGGCGGGTCACGCCGGGCAGCAGGCTGGCCGCGTCCTCCGAGATCACCTTCGGGTGCAGCGGCACCTTGTCCATGGGCATGTAGACGGTCTCGCCCCGGGTGCGGGCCTCGCCGTCGATCGCGCCGCCCGGCCGCACGAACGCGCCGACGTCGGCGATCGCGTACCAGACGCGGTAGCCGCCGCGCAGCCGCTCCAGGTGGAGGGCCTGGTCGAGGTCCATGGAGCCGAGTGGGTCGATGGTGACGAACGGCAGCTCCGTCAGGTCCCTGCCGCCGAACCTGGGCACCGACGCCACCCAGTCGGCCTCGTCGAGCACGGCCCTCGGGAACTCGCCCGGCAGCCGCTGCTCCCGCCGGATGCGCTCGAACCCGTCGTCGAGGCGGGCGGGGACGTCGCTGGGAACCCGGATGTTCGTCACCGGGCCAACCTATCGCCACAGGCCCGCCGGGCCGATTCCCGGGCGTCGCGGCGCGCTGGCCGGGGTCACCTCTGGCCGAGCGCCTCCAGCAGGCGGTTGAGCGGGCTGTCGAGGCCGTACCGGTCGGCCAGCCGTACGAGGGCCTCGGGGTCGCGGGGCTTGCGCGGCAGCGTCAGGTCGGTGTCGGGCAGTGGCGCGTCCGGGGCCACCTCCACCACGGCGGGGGCGACCCGCAGGTAGTCGCGGGCGGCGGCCAGCTTGGTGCGGCTGCCCGCGGGGAAGCCCTCCGTGGCGCCCGCGTCGAGGGCCTCCAGCAGCGCGCCGAGCGAGCCGAACCGGGTGATGAGCGAGGCCGCCGTCTTCTCCCCGACACCCGCCACGCCCGGCAGGCCGTCGCTGGGGTCGCCGCGCAGGGTGGCGAAGTCGGCGTAGGCGCGGCCGGGAATGCCGTACTTGTCCGCCACGAACGCCTCGTCGACCGTCTGCAGGTTGCGGATGCCCCGCACGGTGTAGAGGACGCGCACCGGGCGGGCGTCGTCGACCAGCTGGAACAGGTCGCGGTCGCCCGTCACGATGTCGACCGCCCCGCCGGCGCGGTGGGTCAGCGTGCCGATCACGTCGTCGGCCTCGTAGCCGGGCGACTCCAGCCGGGCGATGCCGAGCGCGTCGAGGACCTGCTCGATGACCGCGATCTGCGGCACCAGCGCCGCGGGCACCTCCTCGGTGTCGCCGTGGGCGACCCGGTGCGCCTTGTACGTCGGGATCGCGGCCACCCGGAAGGCGGGGCGCCAATCAGCGTCCATCGTGGCGACCAGCTCGGTGGGGGAGTGGTGGCGCACCAGGGTGGCGATCATGTCGATGAGGCCGCGTACCGCGTTCACCGGCGAGCCGTCGGGCGCGGTGATCGACTCCGGGATGCCGTAGAAGGCGCGGAAGTACAGCGACGGGGTGTCGAGAAGCATCAGCACCCGCCTATGGTCGCACTCCCGCAGGTCGGCCGCCCACTCCCAGCCCCACCGCAAGCAGGCAGGCGTCGTCTTCGGGGTTGGGGCCGCCGATGCCGGTCAGCAGCCGGTCCAGCCCGGCGTCGAGGTCGTGGCCCGGCAGCTCGCAGGCGGCCGCCGTGGCCAGCGCCAGGCCCTCGTCGATGTCGCGGGTACGCCGCTCCACCAGCCCGTCGGTGAACAACAGCAGCACGTCCCCGTCACGCAGCGCCGTACTGGCCAGGCCGTATGGCTGGTCGCCGGTGGCGCCGAGCAGGACGCCCTTCGGCTGGCTCAGCGGGCCCGCCACGCCGTCGCGGACCAGGATCGGCGCCAGGTTGCCCGCCTGGCCCCAGGTGAAGTTCCGGTTCGCGGGGTCGAGGTGGCCGATGATCGCGGTCGCCGTGGTCTCCCGCAGCCGGTGCATGACCAGCTCGTTCAGCCAGGCCAGCAGCCGGTTCGGCGGCTCGCCGGTCATCGTCAGGCCGATGAGGGCATGACGGAGCTGCGCCATGTGCGCGATGGCGGGCAGGCCGTGGCCGGAGACGTCGCCGATCGCCAGCAGCATCCGGCCGTCGGGCAGCGCGGCGGCCTCGAACCAGTCACCGCCCAGGTTCGACGTCTTCTCGGCCGGCACGTAGCGGACCGCGATCCGGGTGCACGGCAGGTCGAGGCAGCCGACCGGTTCGGGCAGGATCGCCTCGCGCAGCGCCAGCATCACGTGGCGCTCCTCGGCCGCCTTCTCCCGCGCCTCCAGGAGCTGGCGGCGCGACTCCGACATGATGCGCTCGGCGCGGCGGCGGCCGGTGATGTCCTGGACCACTCCGTGCACGCCCTCCGGCCCGCCGGGCGTCATCAGCGGCTCCAGCACGACACGCAGGTTGCGCAGCTCGGCGCCGCGCCGGATGCGGAACTCGGCCTGGACCGGCTCCTCGCCCTGCACGACGCTCCACAGGAGCCGGTCGAGCGCGTCCAGGTCGCCGGGCTCGACGTGCTTGGGCAGGTCGGGCAGGTGGATCGGCCCGTCGTCCCGGTCCCGCCCGAAGATCAGGTAGACGTGGTCGGACCAGGTGGCCGCACCGGTGTGGAGGTTCCATTCGGCCCAGCCCATGTTGCCGAGCCGCTCGGCGTGCGCCAGCCGTGCGGCGAGCAGTTCGGCGTCGCGCTCGGCCGCGGGCGGCTGCGCGAGGCGCCGGAGCAGGTCGGCGGCACTCATCGGGCGGCGCTGGTGGCTGCCCCAGACGTCGACCATGAGTCTCTCTCTCGAAACGCGGTGGAACCGGACAATTGACACCACACTACGTGATCGTCCATCTGCGGAGTGTAGCCATGGCTTACCGCGTTGTGAGAGCTTTTCGTGGATTTTAGGAGGAGCGGTCCGAGTAGATTGTGCCTGTGACGTCCTCAGACTTGTACCCCGTGTCCCGCCTGGCCTCCGTGCAGGAGGCCACCGCGAAATCCGGCCTTGACGCCCTCCTGCTCACGCCTGGCCCGGACCTGCGTTATGTGAGCGGCTACGACGCCAAGCCGCTCGAACGGCTGACCTGCCTGGTGGTGCCGGCCGCCGGCGAGCCGTTCCTGATGGTGCCCCGGCTGGAGCTGGCCGCCGCGCAGGCGTCGCCCGCCTCGCGGCTCGGCCTGGACTTCGTGGCGTGGGACGAGACCGACGACCCCTACGGCATCGCGGCCGCGCGGCTCGGCCGGGTGGCCAAGGTCGGGCTGGCCGACCGGATGTGGGCGATGTCGTCGCTGCGCTTCCGCGAGGTCCTGCCGGAGACCGAGCAGGTGCTGGCCGGCAGTGTGCTGCGCGAGCTGCGGATGCGCAAGTCGCCGGCCGAGGTGGCGGCGCTGCGCGAGGCGGGGCAGGCCATCGACTCGGTGCACCGGCGGGTGCCGGAGTTCCTGCGGGCCGGGCGGACCGAGCGTGAGGTCGGCCGGGACATCGCCGAGGCGATCCTGGCCGCCGGGCACGAGACGGTCGACTTCGTCATCGTCGCCTCGGGCCCCAACGCCGCCAGCCCGCACCACGACGTGTCGGACCGGGTGATCCAGGCGGGCGAGCCCGTGGTGGTCGACATCGGCGGGCAACTGCACAACGGCTACTGCTCCGACTCCACGCGTACGTACTCCGTCGGCGCCCCGCCGGCCGAGTTCGCCGAGTACTACGAGGTGCTGCGCCGCGCCCAGGACGCCGCCTGCGCCGCCGTACGACCGGGCGTACCGTGCGAGTCGATCGACGCGGCGGCCCGCGACCTGATCGCCGCGGCGGGCTACGGCGACTACTTCATCCACCGCACCGGGCACGGGATCGGCGTGGAGACGCACGAGGAGCCGTACATCGTGTCCGGCAACGCCGAGCCGATGGAGCCGGGCTTCGCCTTCTCCGTGGAGCCGGGCATCTACCTGCCCGAACGGCATGGGGCGCGCATCGAGGACATCGTGGTGTGCACGGAGACCGGCGGCGAGCGGCTGAACGTCACCTCCCGCGAACTCGTGATCGTCTGACGGCTCTGCCGGGGGCGGTTTCGAAAAGGGAAAACGGTTACCGCCCCTTCGCTGCACGTTTGCGGTGAAAGAGGTGTATCAGGACCCTCCGCGCGCGCTCTGGGAAGTCGAGGGGCGACGGAGGGAGAGGGGATGTTCGTCGGGAGAGCAACGGAGCTCGCCCTGGTGCGCGGGGAATTGCGTGCTGCGGGCAACGGCGCCGTGCGGCGGATGGTCATCGAGGGGCCCGAGGGCATCGGGAAGACGGCGCTGATCCGCCAGGTACTCGACGGGGCGGCGAACGTACGGGTGCTGGCGGCCAGCGGGGACGAGGCCGAGCGGCACCTGCGGTACGGGGTCGTCCGCCAGCTCGCCGACCAGGCACGGTTCGTCCTGGACGGCGCCGGACAGGGGAGCGGCGGACCGCTGGGCGCCGGATCCGGGGGGACCGTCCTGGACGGCATCGGACTGGGGGCCGGCGGACCGCTGGGCGCCGGACTCGGGAGGACCGGTCTGGGGAGCGGCGGCCTGGGGAGGACCGGATCGGGGGGCGCTGGAGCGAGGTCGAGAGGCGCCGGTCCGGAGGGCGCGGCCACCAGGAGCGCCGCGGCGCGGGAGCTGTGGTCCGTGGGGGAGGCCCTGTGTGAGGCGGTCGGCCGCCTGCAGGCCGACGGGCCCGTCGTCGTCCTGGTCGACGACGTCCAGTGGGCCGACAGGGCGTCGCTGCGGGCGCTCGGCTACCTGCTGCGCCGCCTGCGCACCGGCCGCGTGCTCGTGGTGGTCATCTGCCGCAGCACCGCCGACCCGTGGCTGCCGGAGGGGCTGCGGCGGCTGCTGACCGGCGAGGGCAGGCTCCGTCTCGTCCTCGGCGGCCTGTCCGCCGCGGAACTGGCCGGCCTGGCCCCGGACCCGTTGAGCGAGCGTGCCGCCAGGCGGCTGCGCGAGCACACGTCGGGCAATCCGCTGTACGCCCGCGAACTGCTCGCCACCCTCGCGCCGACCACGCTGGCCGATCCCGGCGCCCGGCTGCCCGCTCCCGAGGGTTATGCCCGGTCCTTCACCCGCCGCCTCCGCGTGTGCGGCGCGGAGGCGCGCGCGCTCGTCGCCGCCTGCGCCGTGCTCGGCGAGCCCAACCCGCTGCACCTGGTCGCTTCGGTGGCCGCGGTCGCCGGCGAGCCGCTGGCCGCGCTCGAAGAGGCGGTCGGCGCCGGGCTGCTCGACGAGCTCCCCGGACGGTTCGTCGCCTTCCCCGACCCGCTGGCCGCGGCGACCGTCTACGGCTCGCTCGGCGCGGGCGTCCGCGCGCGGCTGCACCTGGCCGCCGCCCGGGTCGTCGAGGCCACCGGCAGGGCGCTGCGCCACCGCGCCGCCGCTTCGGGCGGGCCCGACCAGCCGCTGGCCGAGGAGCTGACCAGGTACGCGGCCAAGGAGGCCCAGCACGGCCTCTGGCTCGACGCCGCCGCCCACCTGGAGCTGG
The DNA here is from genome assembly GCF_043197155.1 of Nonomuraea sp. NPDC049269. Lineage (NCBI taxonomy): Bacteria > Bacillati > Actinomycetota > Actinomycetes > Streptosporangiales > Streptosporangiaceae > Nonomuraea > Nonomuraea sp. NPDC049269. The sequence goes on along the minus strand of NZ_JBICSO010000009.1, from coordinate 427,507 downwards.
CCGCCGGGCTCTGCGAGTCCACGGGCCGGCGCGACGAGCTGCTTACCGCCGCGTTGAAGCACCTGCTGCTGGGCGGCGACGTCGTCCGCGCGGCCGAGCTGGCCGCCGTCCGCAACACCGACCCGCGGCCCGTGCGCCGCTACATCCTGGGACGGCTCGCGCTGGCCGCCGGGCGGCTCGACGAGGCCGCCGAACTGCTCGCGGGGGCATGGCGGGATCGCTCGCCCTGTTTCGCCGCGGACACGGCCGAGCAGCTCGCCTGGCTGCACCTGGTCAAGGGAGATCCCGCCGCCGCGGCGACCTGGGCCCGCCTGGCGGCCGGGCAGCCGATCAAGAGCACGACCGCCCGTCCGTACGACGCGCTGGCCCTGAGCACGGCCACTCTCAGCGCGGAGGACCGCCGGGACCAGACCGAGCTCGGCGCGGAAGGACACGAGTTAAAGGCCGAGCTCGACGCGCCGCTCGGCGATGGCGGGCGGGCGGCGGTGGGCGCCTTCGGCGGTGAACTCGCGCAAGAGGGCGTCCTGGCGGCCGTCGGGCTCCTGCGGGAGGGTGAGGCCGGTGCGGCGGCCGAGGTGCTGGCCAGGGTCGTGACGGCGCGGGATGAGGCGGGGCTGCCGCACCATCGCCTGGTCGGCAGCGCGCTGCTCGCCGTGGCCGAGCACGGCGACGGGCGCTGGGAGGACGCGCTGACGGGGGCGGAGCGGGCGCTGGCCGAGGCGGAGGGGCTCGGCCAGCGCTGGCTGCTGCCCACTCTGCACGTCGCGTGCGTCGCGCCGCTGGCCGCGCTGGGAGAGCACGAACGGGCCCTCGCCCACGCCACCGCCGCCAGGGCCGTCGCCCGCTGCCAGCGCAACGTGATGGGCGAGACCCAGGCGGACCTGGCGCTGGCACTGCTCGGCGCCGGAGCCGCGCCGGCGGGCGCCGACGACCCGTTCGTACCCGACCACCGGCCGCAGCTCATCGAGACCCTCGTCGCGGAGGGACGCCTGGAGGAGGCCGAGACGGAGCTGGGCGCGCTGCCCGGCGACGGAGCGCGGGCGCGGGCCCGGCGGGCCAGGCTCACCGGGCTGCTCTTGGCGGCCAGGAATGTTCCGGCGCGGGCCGAGGAGAGCTTCACCTCCGCTCTGGGCTTCCTGGACGGCGCCGCCTGCCCGCTGGAGGAGGCCCGCGTCCTGCTGGACCTGGGCCGGTTGCAGCGACGTACCGGAAGACGCAGGGCCGCCGCCGCCCGGCTCCGGGCCGCCGAGGCCATCTTCGCCCGGCTGGGCGCCCGCCCGCTCGTGGCCGCCTGCGCGCAGGAGCTGGAGGCCTGCGGCCTGGAACCGCCGGGCACCGTACGGCTGGGGCTGACGCCTCAGGAGTACAGCACGGCCAGGCTCGTCTCCAGCGGCCTGACCAACCGGCAGATCGCCCGGGAGCTGCTGATCAGCGTCAAGACCGTCGAGTATCACATCGGCAAGATCTACACCAAGCTCGGCATCGGCTCCCGGGTCGCGCTCGCCGCCAAGCTGGCCGCGCTGGAGGAGAGCGCCTGAACCACCCCCACAGACCACGACGCCGCGCCGGAGGAGGGGACCGGCGCGGCGTCGTGCCCTAGAGACGTGTCCACGAGGTGACGATCGGCGCGCCTCCGTCAGGGGTGACGCGGAGCCGTAGCGGGCCGCGGGTCAGGCCATCGGCGGTGAAGCGGCCCAGCTCGTCGGAGCGTACGCGCAGCTCCTCGTCACGCCGCTGGACATCGATCTCCGCGGGCCCCTCCGGCGACAGCCGTCCCACCACCCGGGCCGCGAACACCTCCAGCTCCACCGCCACGCCGCCCGCCTCGAACGTGAGCAGCCGCGGCAGCCCGGCGCCCCTGACCCTGGTCGAGGGCTCCTCGTCCCAGGAGTCGAAGGTGAGCGCGGCCAGCTCGGCGTCCAGGGTTCTCAGTGTGAACGCCTGCATGGCGTCGTCGAGCAGCGCGGGAGGTACGGGGTCGAGCAGGCCGGCGATCTCGCGCAGTTCGTCCTCCAGCTCGTCTTCCAGGTCGAAGCCCTCATCGTCCATATGCCTCACCTGCGTATTCCGGTCACTCCGCGTTCGGCCACCAGCGTGCGCAGCCGCTGGAGGCAGCGCGCCCTGATCGGGCCGATGCTGCCCACCGCGATGCCCAATCCTGACGCGATCTCCTGATAGGTGGGGCGCGGCGAGGCGATCAGCAGCCGCAGCAGGCGGCGGCAGCGGTCCGACAGCTCCTCGAAGGCACCCCACATCACCAGCGCGCGCTCGGCGTCGGCGATGGCCTCCTCCGCCTCCAGGATCAGGTGCTCGGGGGAGCGCTCGTCGATGTCCATCCCCAGCAGCCCCATGTCGCTGACGGGCGTGGCCCGCCCGCTCGCGCGGATCACCCGCAGCGCCTCGTGCCGGGCCGTGCTGGCCAGCCAGGCACCCACCTTGTCCGGGTCCCTGAGCCTGGTGAGGTGCTCCGCCAGCCGGAACCACGTCGTCTGGCAGACGTCCTGCGCGTCGGACCCGTTGACGAGATAGGCACGCGCCACCGCCCACACCAGACCGCTGTGGCGCTGGTAGAGCTCCTTCCAGGCACCGGCGTCCCCGTCCGCGGCTGCTCTGACGAGGGCTGCGGTGTCGTCCACGGCGGTCCTTCCCTGTCCTGGAGCGGAATGCTCATGATATTTCGTGAGACGCTCCAGAACAGGGAGTGGTTGAGTCATCGCAGAAAACCACTGAGATCAGGTATCGCCAGCTGTCCCGAGATGAGGTCCCCGGCCGCCTGCCGTGAGGTCACCCCGGCCTCGGACATGCGCGCCGCGATGAGACCGGCGATGAACGGCGTGGCGAACGACGTGCCGCTCCACTGCGCGATCCCGCTGAACTTGACCACGTCCCCCTCCGACAGCGGTGCGACGCAGGTGCAGCCCGGATACAGCGGGACGACCGGGTGGAAGCGGCAGGTCGTGTTGTGCGGGTAGTCGTACTCATAGTCACCCGAGGTGTAGGCGTTGACCAGCCGCTCTCCCGGCGCGAACACCGTCACCCAGTCACCGTGGTTGCTGAAGCACGCCCGGCCGAGCCCGTCCTCGCGCAGCGCGCCGACCGACAGGATCACATCGCCGGTGGCGTTCACCGCCTCCGCGGCGAACGCGGCCGGCCAGAACGGCACGGTCTCGCCGTCGTTGCCGGCCGCGGCCACCAGGAGCGTCTCGGGGTGGTCGGCCAGTTCGCCGATGAAGTCGGTCAGGCCGAGCAGCGCCTGGGCGTCGTTCGTCCTGGTGCCCGCCGACAGTGACAGCACGTCGGGCCAGCCGTGGGTGTCGAGCGTCTGCAGGAGGAGCAGGCCGAGCTGGTCCTCCTCGACCGCGCCGCCGTACGGGAAGCCGTTGTAGACGCGTACATCCGTGCTGGGAGCCACGCAGCGCAGTACGCCCGCGATGAACGTGCCGTGGCCGACGTACGGCTTGATGAAGCCGTCGGCGTCCACCTCTTCGGCCTGGGTGGTGACGTCGCCGTCGACCATCGGGATGTTCGGCTGGCCGGAGCTCTGCGCCAGCCACTGGTGGTCGAGGTAGTCGTGCACGAGCCCGGTGTCGATCACCGTGACGTGCGCGTCCTCGCCCCGGTCGCGGCCGGCGATCGGCGGCTTGAGCGGCTCGCCACTGGGCACCGGCTCGTCACCCGGGCACAGGTTGACGCCCGAGACCGTGACGAAGTGGACCAGCGTGCTCTGGATCCCGGCCTCCCTGAGCAGGGCGAGGCTGCGGAAGACGTCCCGGGAGCCGATGGACAGCCTGCGTACCGTGACCCGCCGCGCGTCCTGGTCCGGGGGCCAGACCACGCGGACTGGCTGCCCCGACGGAAGGGCGGACTGGAGGCGGTCGATGGCACGTTCCACGTCGGGCGCGCGGACCAGGAGGTGCTCGGCGAGATAGGCGAAGCGCGGGAGGACGTCGGACTCCGGGGTCGCGCCCTGCGGCCCGGCCACGGCCAGCCTGCCCTCCGGCAGCGCCTCGTTGAGGATCTCGAGCTGCTCCCAGAAACGCATGTCGCGTCCGTGGCGTGGTGTGCTCATCTTTCGGGGCCTCCTCGGTGGGTGACTGCGGGCTTGCCATGTATGAGCGGCGTACCGCGTCCCTGATACACGTGCCGCATGGACGCCCGGATGGGCCGCGTTTACCATCGACTCCGTGTCTGGGGAAACGGCGAGGGATTCCCGGATTCCGGCTGATCCGCACGATGTGCTGGCCATGGTCTTCGCGCGTCCGCGACAGGCCATGACGGCCGCCACGGCCATGCTCGCCGACGGGCGGGGGCCGTACGATGCCTCGATCGCGCATCAGGCGATCGGCATCCTGCGCCGCGAGTTCGGCGACCTCGACGCGGCGATCCGCGAACTTCGGCAGGCGGTACGGCTGGCGCGGCGCTCCGGCTCGCCCGACCGCGAGGCCGACGTGCTGGCCACGCTCGGCATCGCCCTCCTTCAGCACGGCCGTACCAGGGCCGGCCTGTCCGCGCTCGACAGGGCGGCCGCCCTCTCCAGCGGCACCACCAGGGCGCGGGTGCTGTTCAGACGCGCGGGTGCCCGATGGATCCTCGGCCGGCACGGTGAGGCGTTCGACGACCTGGAGATCGCCGCCCCGGCGCTGCTCGGCGCGGGCGACACCGTCTGGGCGGCCCGCGCGCTGACCCTGCGCGGGCACGTCCGGCTCGCGCGCGGCTCGGTCGCCCTGGCCGACGAGGACTTCCGGGTGGCCCAGCGGATGTTCGCCACCACCAGCCAGGAACACGACTCGGTGGTCGCCATCCAGAACCGCGGGGTCGTCGCCTTCAGGGCGGGTGACCTGCCGGTCGCGCTGGATCTGCTCGACGAGGCCGAACGGGGTTTCCAGGCGCTCGGCACCCCGATGTTCGACCTGGCCGCCGACCGGTGCGCGGTGCTGCTGGCGGCCGGGCTCGCGCGTGACGCGCTGGAGCAGGCCGACGGTGCGCTGGGGCACCTGGCGCGGCTCCGGGGGCAGGCGACCATGCGGGCCGAGCTGCTGCTCATCGCCGCGCGGGCCGGGCTGCTGGCCGGGGATCCGGGTACGGCCCGGGCGCGGGCGGGGGAGGCGCGGGCCCTGTTCGCCGGCCAGCGCCGCGCCTGGTGGGCGGCACACGCCCAGCTCATCCTGGTCCAGGCCGGGTTCGCCGAGGCCGTGGCATCGACTGGTGGCGCGGCGCCCTCCGGTCCTTGGGCCGGCCGGTTGCTTGGTGGCGGGTCCGGCCCTTCGGTGAGTGGTGCGGCGTCGGTTGGGCGGGCGGCCGGTGGTGTGGCGGCCTCCGGGCCGTTGGTCGGGCAGGCCGCCGGTGGTGTGGGTTCAGGGGATGGGGTGGTGTCTGCCAGGGCGCTGGCCGAGGCCGGGCGGTTGGCCGCCAGGCTGGCGGGGCTCGGCTCGCCTGAGGTGTGGCAGGCTCACCTGCTCGCCGGCCGTACGGCGCTGGTGCTCGGCAGGGGGCGGGAGGCGGATCATCATCTGGCGGAGGCGGCGCGGGCCCGGCACCGTGGTCCCGCGACGGCCAGGGCGGGTGGCTGGCTGGCCGAGGCGCTGCGGGCGGAGGCGGCGGGGCGGCCCCGGCGGCTGCTGCACGCCTGCCGGGCGGGACTGGCGCTGATCGAGGAACACCGGCTCGCGTTCGGCTCGTCGGAGCTGCGGGCCCTGGCGACCGCGCACGGCGCCGAGCTGGTCACGCTCGCCCAGCGGCACTGGCTGCGCGTGGGACGGCCCCGGCGGCTGCTCGCCTGGACCGAACGGTGGCGGGCGACCTCGCTGGACGTGCCTCCCGTACGCCCGCCCGACGACCATTGGCTGCTCGCCCAGCTCGCCGCGCTGCGCGAGACCGACCACCTGCTGGGCCGGGCACGGTCCGAGGGCAGCTCGTCGGCGGCCACGCTGGAACGCGACCGGGACCGGCTGGAGGCGCGGGTGCGGGCCGCCACACTGCGCGTACGCGGCGCCGGGGCCCGCGACGACGACCCGGGCCCGGGCGGCCGGCGGCTGCTGGCGGCGATCGGCGGCGGCCGGCTGGTCGAACTGGTGGTGGTCGACGGGCTGCTGTACGCGCTGCTGTGCGGTGACGGCCGGGTACGCCGGTTCACGGTCGGTCCCGTGGCGGCGGCCGTCACGGAGATCGAGTTCGCCAGATCGCGACTGCGGCGGCTGGCCTACCAGGACCGCGCCGCCCCCCAGGAGCTCGCCCGCCTCGGCGACCGGCTGCAACGCGCCCTCCTGGGACCGGTAGCGACACGTCTCGGCAACGAGCGGCCGGACGGCGCGTCGGCAGGCGATGGGCGGCCAGGCGACGGCTGGCCAAGCGACGGCTGGCCAAGCGACAGGCAGCCGAGCGACGGCCGGCCGTGCGGTGAGCCGCTGGTCGTGGTGCCGGCGAGCACGCTGCACGGGGCGCCCTGGGCGTTGTTGCCCGCGTTGCGCCGCAGGGCCTTCAGCGTGGCGCCGTCGGCGGCGGCGTGGCTGCGCGCCAGGACGGCCGTCCCGCCCGCCGACGGCGGTGTGGTGCTCGTACGCGGGCCCGGCGTGGCGAACGCCGACGGCGAGGTGCGCTCCATCGCCGAGCTGTACCGCGAAGCCGCGGGACCCGCCACCGTGCTGGCCGATGGCTCGGCGACGGCCCAGGGCGTGCTGGCGGCCATCGACGGCTGCCGTCTCGCGCACCTGGCGGCGCACGGGACGTTCCGGGCCGACAGTCCGCTGTTCTCCTCGCTGCTGCTGGACGACGGCCCCCTCACCGTGTACGACCTCGAACGGCTGCGCCGCGCCCCCTACCGGCTCGTGCTGTCGAGCTGCGACTCCGGGCAGGTCGCCGCGGTGGGGGCCGATGAGGTGCTCGGGCCGGCCACCGCGCTGCTCCGCCTCGGCACGGCCGGCATCGTGGCCAGTGTCGTGCCGGTGAACGACGCGGCGGCGGTGCCCGTCATGGTGGCCCTGCACGACGGGCTGCGGCGCGGACTCAGCCTGGCGGAGGCGCTCCGCGCGGCCCGCGGCGACGACGTCTCGTTCATCGCGATCGGGGCGGGCTGAGAACAGTGGCTGACAGGCGGGCCGACTCGGTGGATGCTGGCACATGGACGCTGACACTCTCGATGACATGGAGGTGACAGTGCGGGGTTACAGGGTGGTGTCCCCGCCTTGATCGAATGTGATTGATCATGTGAGAATTCGCCAGTAGAGGCAGCAATGCCGGTTGGGGGGGTCGTCGCCCATGATCCGCATGCCCATGGGATGGCTCTAGGATGGCGGACGACGAGCTGGACGAGGCGTTCGAGCTCGGCATGGCGTGCGCACTGGCCGCGGAGTGCGGCAGGGATCTACGTCGGTGCGCCCAGATGTACCGCGGGCTGTTCCCGCCAGCGGCCTTCGACGCGGACTTCTACGCCGCTCTGGCGCTGACCGGTGCCTTCAGCGCCCCGTGGGCCACGTCCAACGCGCTCAAGATCGTCAATCGGACCGCGCTCTGGGTGTCGGCCGTCGACCGGCTGGTGGACCACACGACGACGACGCGTTCCCAGGTGACCGCCCTGGCCCGCGACTGCCTGGCGGTGGCCGACGGCGCGGTGCCGCGGGCGGCGGTCACCCGGTTCCTGGCCGACCTGCGTGACGAGCTGGCGACGGTCAAGGACTTCGAGGACCATCGCGTGCTCTGGCGGGATCAGCTGGCCGGCATGTTCGAGGCGATGGCCAGGGCGTGGGTGTGGCGCGACACCCAGGTCATCCCCACCTTCGCCCGCTACCTGGACAACGCCGACAGCCGGGGATCCTGCTTCGTGGACCTGTCGCACTGGATCTACGCGGGCGACGAGTGGGCCCGGCATCATCTGGGGGAGTTGCGGGCCGTCAGCGCGCACGTGCAGCGCTACCTGCACCTGCTGGGCGACCTCGCCTCCTACCGCAGGGACGTCAGCTGGGGCGACCTCAACGTGCTCATGCTCGGCGTCAGCCGCACCGAGGTAACGGACGCGATGGCGGAGCTGGCGCGTGAGGCTCTGGAGCTGCTCAAGCCGGTACGCGAGCGCAGCCCGCGCACCGCCGTGTACCTGCGGCGGCAGATCGGGTTCAACGCGGGGCTGCACGGCATTTCCGGCTAGGCCCTCTGAAGCCGTTACGGTCTCGCAACCTGCCATGACAGGGGCCTTTACCGCAGTGGACAGCAGGAGCGAATAACTGGTCTAGATACGACAAACCATGACATATTCATTCCTGAGGATGATTGTGGCTTGAGTGGAATATGTGGCGTTGCTAGGGTGTCTCGATGCCAGGCATGTGATTCGACCTTTTCTCTGCGCCTTGACAGGTTCCACTGACCACGGCTCCTCGGGGCGGATTTGTGCATGCGCGGCACGGCCGCGGAGGGATGTACAGGCGGTGCTGGATGGACTTCGGTCGTACTGATCGATGGAGGTTGCCGACCGCGATCAAGATCCTGATCGCGGGCGGGTTCGGCGCGGGCAAGACGACGATGGTGGGCGCGGTCTCCGAGACCCGTCCGCTGCGTACGGAAGAAGCGCTGACGCACATCGGCACGGACATCGACGACCTCTCGGGTGTCGAGGCCAAGCCGACCACGACCGTGGCCATGGACTTCGGCCGGATCACGATCCGGGACGATTACATGCTGTACCTGTTCGGCACGCCCGGGCAGGAACGGTTCTGGTTCGTCTGGGACGAGCTGGCGATGGGCGCGCTCGGGGCGGTGGTCCTGGCCGACACGCGACGGCTGGCCGACTGCTTCCCGGCCATCGACTACTTCGAGCGGCGCGGGCAGCCGTTCGTGGTGGCGCTCAACTGCTTCGAAGGCGCGCGCCCGTTCACCGTCGGCGAGGTACGGCAGGCGCTCGGCCTCGACCCGGACATCCCGATCGTGCGCTGCGACGCCCGCAGGCGGGATTCCGGCCGGGAAGTGCTCATCACGCTGGTCGAACATGCCATGAACAGAGGTGCCACCCCGGTCGGGACCATGTCGTGACCACGACCGGCTACCTTTGACCGATGGAGGAGATCGACCGCCAGATCATCACGCTGCTGGCCCGCGACGGCCGGATGAGCTTCACCGATCTGGCCAGGGAGACCGGGCTGTCGGTGTCCGCCGTGCACCAGCGGGTCCGCCGCCTGGAAAAGCGCGGGGTCGTTCGCGGTTATGCCGCGATCATCGACTATGACGCGATCGCGCTGCCGATGACGGCGTTCGTGTCCATCAAGCCGATCGACCCGGCCGCGCCCGACGACGCGCCCGAGCGGCTGGCCCACCTGACCGCGATCGAGGCGTGTCACAGCGTGGCGGGTGACGAGAGCTACATCCTCAAGGTGCGTGTCGCCACGCCGCTGGCGCTGGAGGAGTTGCTGCAGCACATCCGCGCGTCGGCGAACGTCTCCACGCGCACCACCGTCGTGCTGAGCACCCCGTACGAGCACCGGCCGCCCGAGGTGGCGGCCGACGGCGCCGACGAGCCGATGTCCAGCCCCGCGCCCCCTTCCTGATGACAGTTCACGCTGCATCTGTTCGGCATTGCCGAACCACGGTACGGTGTGGGGCGTGGGAGAGACCATCCAGTCCGTCGAACGGGCCGCCGGCATCCTGAGGCTGCTCGCCTCCGGCCCGCGCGAGCTGGGCGTGGCCGAGCTGGCCCGGGCGATGGGCCTGCCCAAGGGCACGCTGCACGGCATCCTGCGCACGCTGGTCCATGTCGGCTTCGTCGAGCAGGACGCCGCCACGGGCCGCTACCGGCTCGGCGGCACGCTGCTGCACCTGGGCAGCAGCTACCTCGACGTCAACGAGCTGCGCACCCGCTCGCTCAACTGGGCCGACGCCCTGGCCGGGCGGAGCAGGGAGAGCGTGTGGATCGGCACCGCGCACGAGGGCGGCGTCCTGGTGGTCCACCACGTGTTCAGGCCCGACGACAGCATGCAGGTCCTGCAGGTCGGCACGCTGCTGCCCGCGCACGCGACCGCGCTCGGCAAGGTCCTGCTCGCCTACGACCCGTACGGCGACGCGGGGGCGGCGTTCGACCCGCCGTCCGGCGCCACGCCTCACGCGTCCGCCAACACGCCTCACGCGTCCGGCGGGGCGCCCCATGCGACCGCCGAGACGTCCCACGCGAGCGCCACGGCGACACGCGGCGACGAGCCCGCCGTCGAAGGGCTGCCCGCCTTCACGCCCAGGACCATCACCGGCGCCGACGACCTGGCCAAGGAGCTGGAGCTGGTCCGCGGCCGGGGCTGGGCCTGCGACGTGGAGGAGCTGGTCGAGGGCGAGGTCTCCATCGCCGCCCCGATCAGGGACGGCCGCGGCGTCACCGTCGGCGCCATCGGCGTCAGAGGCGCCGTCGAACGGCTGGCCGACGACGGCGAGCCGCGCATCACGATCGTCTCCTACATCCGCGACGCCGCCCGCGCCATCACCCGCGACCTGAGCCGGTGACGTGTTGAGACGCCAAGCAAACCCGTTCGGCAATGCCGAACACATCGAAGTGAGGAAGCCGTGCCCCGACCGCAGTACGTAGCCGCCATCGACCAGGGCACCACGTCCAGCAGGTGCATGGTGTTCGACCAGGACGGCCGGATCGTCTCGGTGGCGCAGCGGGAGCACCGGCAGATCTTCCCCAGGCCCGGCTGGGTCGAGCACGACGCCGCCGAGATCTGGGACGCCGTCCAGGGCGTGGTGGCCGACGCCGTCACCGGCAGCGGGATCGACTTCGCCCAGCTCGTCGCCCTCGGCATCACCAACCAGCGCGAGACCACCGTCCTGTGGGACCGCCACACCGGGCGGCCCGTGGCCAACGCGATCGTCTGGCAGGACACCCGTACCGACGCCCTGGTCAGGTCCCTGTCGGAGCACGAGGAGCTCTTCCGCGAGCGGGCCGGGCTGCCGCTGGCCACCTACTTCGCCGGGCCGAAGATCCGCTGGCTGCTCGACGAGACCCCCGGGCTGCGGGAGCGGGCCGAGCGCGGCGACGTGCTCTTCGGCACCGTGGACAGCTGGCTGATCTGGCGGCTCACCGGCCGCCACGTCACCGACGTCACCAACGCCAGCCGCACCATGCTGATGAACCTGCGCACGCTGAGCTGGGACGACGAGCTGCTCGCCGCGCTCGGCGTGCCCCGCGCGATGCTGCCGGAGATCCGCCCCTCCGCCGAGGTGTACGGCACGGCCGACGGCGGCGTGCCGGTGGCGGCGGCGCTGGGTGACCAGCAGGCGGCCCTGTTCGGCCAGACCTGCTTCGGCCCGGGCGAGACCAAGAGCACCTACGGCTCCGGCAGCTTCCTGCTGATGAACACCGGCACCGAGCCGGTCGCCTCCAAGCACGGGCTGCTCACCACCGTCGGCTACCAGATCGGCGACGCCCCCGCCACGTACGCGCTGGAGGGCTCGATCGCCGTCACCGGCTCGCTCGTGCAGTGGCTGCGCGACAACCTCGGCCTGATCTCCAGCGCCGCCGAGATCGAGACCCTCGCGGGCACCGTCGAGGACAACGGCGGCTGCTACTTCGTCCCCGCGTTCTCCGGCCTGTTCGCCCCGCACTGGCGCTCCGACGCGCGCGGCGTGATCGCCGGGCTGACCGGGTTCGTCACCAAGGGGCACATCGCGCGGGCCGTGCTGGAGGCGACCGCCTGGCAGACGCGCGAGGTGGTCGACGCGATGAACGCCGACGCCGGGCTCGCGCTCACCTCGCTGCGCGCCGACGGCGGCATGACCGCCAACAACCTGCTCATGCAGATCCTCGCCGACGTGCTCGCCGTGCCGGTGGTGCGGCCGATGGTGTCGGAGACCACCTGCCTGGGCGCCGCCTACGCGGCCGGGCTGGCCACCGGCTACTGGCCCGACACCGACAGCCTGCGCGCCAACTGGCACAAGGCGGCCGAGTGGCGGCCGAAGATCGGCCAGGACGTGCGCGACAGCGAATACCGCAACTGGCGCAAGGCCATCGAACGCAGCCTCGACTGGAGCACCCCATGACCACGATCGCCTCCCGCGCCGAGACCCGCGAGGAGCTGTCCAGGGGCACCTATGACCTGCTGGTCATCGGCGGCGGCATCCTCGGCACCTCGGTCACCTGGATGGCCGCCCAGGCGGGCCTGCGCGTCGCCATGATCGACGGCGGCGACTTCGCCGGCGCCACCTCCAGCGCCTCCTCCAAACTCGTCCACGGCGGCCTGCGCTACCTGCAGACCGGCAACGTCAAGCTGGTCGCCGAGAACCACCGCGAACGCCGGGCGCTGGCCGGCGACATCGCCCCCCACCTGGTCAAGCCGCTCACCTTCGTGGTGCCGGTCTACCGGGGCGGCCCGCACGGCGCCGCCAAGCTGGGCGCGGGCGTGTTCCTCTACTCGGCGCTGTCGGTGTTCGGCGACGGGCTCGGCCGGGTCATCACCGCCAACCAGGCGCTGGCTCGGGTGCCCGCGCTCCGGCCCGAGGGGCTGCGCGCCGCCGCCGTCTACGGCGACCACCAGATGAACGACAGCAGGGTCGCGGTGATGACCGTGCGCGCCGCCGTCGACGCGGGCGCGGTCGTGCTCAACCACGCCGAGGTCGTCGGCCTGCGCGAGAGCGGCGGTACGGTCTCAGGGGCGGAGCTGTGCGACCGGCTCGACGGCACCGAGTTCGGCGTCGACGCCCGCCTCGTGCTGAACGCCACCGGCCCGTGGGTCGACCACCTGCGCCGCATGGAGGACCCCGGCGCCGCGCCGAGCATCCGCCTGTCGAAGGGCGCCCACCTGGTCATGCGCCGCCACGAGCCGTGGAAGGCGGCCCTGACCACGCCGATCGACAAGTACCGCGTGTCCTTCGCCGTCCCGTGGGAGGACCACCTGCTGCTCGGCACCACCGACGAGGCCTACGAGGGCGACCCCGCCGGCGTGCGCGCCACCGACGCCGACGTGGCCCAGATCCTCGACGAGGCCGGGCACGCCGTACGCGACTCGCAACTGCGGCGCGAGGACATCACCTACGCCTTCGCCGGGCTGCGCGTGCTGCCGGGCGGTCCCGGCGGCGTGTCGTCGGCCAAGCGGGAGACGGTGCTCAGCCGGGGCAAGGGCGGCATGCTGTCGGTGGCCGGCGGCAAGTGGACCACCTACCGGCACATCGGCAAGGTCGTCCTCGACACGCTCGCCCACCTGCCTGGCCACCCGCTCGGCGACGACCTCGCGGCCATCCTGCCCGCCATGCCGCTGCCCGGCCTGGCCAGCCCCGACGCGGTCGCGATGCGCCTGTGGACCGACCGCGACCCGGGCGCCCGGATGGACCCGCTGGTGGCCCGCCACCTCGCCTCGCACTACGGCTCGATCGCGTTCGACCTGGCCAGGCTCATCCGGGACACGCCCGCGCTCGGCGAGCGCATCCATCCGGACGGGCCGGACATCTGGGCGCAGGCGGTCTACGCGCGCGACCACGAGTGGGCGGCGACGGTCGACGATGTCGTACGGCGCCGCACCACCCTCACGGTCCGCGGCCTCGACACCCCCGACGTCCGGACCCGAGTCGAGACGCTCCTCACCGGCGGCCCGGTCCCGGCGTCGTGACCGCTGCCGGTCCTGGCGTCGTGACCTCGGCGTCGTGGCCGCTGCCGCGACCGCCGCTGTGACCGCAGCCGGTCCCGGCGCCGTGACCGCCGTCGTGGTCGCTGTTGTGATCGCTTCCAGGGCCTGTCAGGCCCGTTCGTAGCGGGCGCGCAGGCGGGCCTTGGCCAGGTCCGTCGCGCCCAGGTGCTCCAGGCCGTTGAGAGCGGCGCCGACGATGGGCGGGACGTCCACCACCAGGATCTTGGCCCGGGGCGCCCTGGCGGCGAACGAGGCGTCCAGGAGGGCCGTCAGGAGCGGGTCGCGGGCCTGGAGGATGCCGCCGCCCAGCACCACCTCCGTGGGCGTCTCCAGCAGGTCCAGGCGGCGCAGGCAGACCTCCGCCAGCACGGTGATCTCCTCCGCCTGGCGTTCCACCAGCGATCTGGCGATCGGATCGCCCGCCGCGGCCGTCGCGAAGACGCCCGGGGTGAGCTCGTGCAGGCGGGACTCGTCCAGACGGCCGAAGTGGATCTCCAGGATCAGCTCCTCGACCGTGCCCACGGCGAAGTGCCGCGTGCACAGCTCCGCCAGCGCCGTCGCGGGCCCGCGACCGTCCTCGGCGCGGGCGGCGTGCCACAGCGCCTCCTCCGCGATGCCCTGGCCGCCGCCCCAGTCGCCGCTGAGGTGGCCGAGCGCGGGGAAGCGGGTCACCTCGCCGGTGGGGGAGACGCCGACCGCGTTGATGCCCGCGCCGCACACCACGGCCACGCCCCAGGGACCCGACGCGCCCGCCCGGAGTACGGCGAAGGTGTCGTTGCGGACGGAGATGTCCGGGCCGAAGCCCCGACGGGCGAACTCGTGGGCCAGGGCCTCCTCCTCGACCGGCAGGTCGGCCCCCGCCAGATAGGCCGCCACATGATCGAACCGGCCCAGGACGGTGGGCCGGTCGGGGAAGTGGTCCGGGCCTGACGCGTCGTTGGGGGAGTTGTCCGGGCCGGGCGCGTCGGGGGAGCGGTCCGGGCCGGGTGCGCCGCCCAGGGGTACCTGCGCGAGCGCCTGCCGTACCGCCTCCTCCACCACGTCCAGCGCCGCCGCCACGCCCTCGCTCTGCGGCGCGAACGGGCCCGCACGGCCGGTGGCCAGCACCTCGCCGTCCTCCGTGACCAGCGCCACGTCGGTCTTGCTGTTGCCGCCGTCGACCGCGAGGACGAGCCTGCGGTGCTCCACTACCTCACCGTCCACGGGAGGTACGCGCGGTTGGCCTCCAGCAGCAGGCCGGTCAGCTCCTCCGCGGTGGCGTCCTGGCCGATCAGGGGATGGGCCAGCAGGGCGTCACGGACCCGGTCCGCACCGCCGTTCCGAGCCGCCTCCAGGGCGAGCGTCTCGTAGGCGGACACGTGCGCGATCAGCCCCGCGTACAGCGGCTCGACCGGCGGTACCGGCAGCGGCTCGGCGCCCGTGGCGGAGACGGCCGCGGGCACCTCGATCACCGCGTCGTCGGCCAGGAAGGGCAGCGTGCCGCGGTTGCGGACGTTCACCACGTGGGTGCCGGGGCGGTCGCCGAGCAGTGAGGCGATCAGCGCGACCGCCGCCTCGGAGTAGTACGCGCCGCCCCGCTCGCCCAGCAGCGCCGGCTTCTCGACGACCGACGGGTCGGCGTACATCTCCAGCAGCCGGGTCTCCATCGCCGCCACCTCGGCCGCGCGCGACGGCTTGGCCCGCTGCTCCTCCACCACCGCGTCATGATCGTAGAAATAGCGCAAATAGTACGACGGCACCACACCGAGCCGGCGCAGCAGCGCGGGACGCAGCGCCAGGTCGTCGGCCAGCGACTCCGCGTGCGCGGCGAGCAGCGCGGGCAGCACGTCCTCGCCGTCCAGGTACACGGCCCGTTCCCAGGTCAGGTGGTTGAGCCCGACGTGCCCGAGCGAGATCCGCGACGGCGGCACGCCCAGCGCGGCGGCGAAGCGGCGCTGGAAGCCGATCGCCACGTTGCACAGCCCGATCGCCCGGTGCCCGGCGTCCAGGAGCGCGCGGGTGACGATGCCCACCGGGTTGGTGAAGTCGACGATCCACGCCTCCGGCGCGTGCGTACGGACCGTCTCGGCGATGTCCAGCACGATCGGCACCGTGCGCAGCGCCTTGGCCAGCCCGCCCGCGCCGGTCGTCTCCTGCCCCACGCAGCCGCACCGCAGCGGCAGCGTCTCGTCCACGTCGCGCGCCGCCTGCCCGCCCACCCGCAGCTGGAACAGGACGGCCTGCGCCCCCGAGACGCCCTCCTCGACCGAGGAGGTGGCCAGCACCCGGGCCGGATGCCCGGCATGGGCAAGCATGCGGCGCGCCATCCCGGAAACGACCTCAAGTCGCGATAAATCGGGATCTATCAATGAGATTTCCGTGACCGGCAGCTCGTCGCGGAGCCGCGCGAACCCGTCGATCAGCTCGGGCGTGTACGTCGAGCCGCCCCCCACCACGGCCAGTTTCAACCCTTCACTCCTGTCAATGTCACGCCCTCGATGAAGACCTTCTGGGCGAAGAAGAACACGATGATCACCGGTGCCATGACGAGCAGCGTGGCCGCCATGGTCAGGTTCCACTGCACGCTGTGCAGCGCCTTGAACGAGGCCAGCCCCACCGACAGGGTCCAGCTGTCGACGTTGGTGGCGGCGTACAGCAGCGGCCCGTAGTAGTCGTTCCAGCAGTAGAAGAACTGGAACAGCGCCACCGCCGCGATGCCCGGCTTGGCCATCGGCAGGACCACCCGGATGAGTGTCCTGAAGTCGGTGCAGCCGTCCACCCGCGCCGCGTCGGTGTAGTCGCGCGGGATGGAGAGCAGGAACTGCCGCAGCAGGAAGATCGAGAACGCGTCGCCGAGCAGCATCGGCAGGATCAGCGGCAGCAGCGTCCCGGTCAGGTTCAGCCGCGCCCAGATCAGGTAGATCGGCACCGCGACCACCTGGGGCGGCAGCATCATCATCGTGATGACCAGCAGGAACGCCACCCTGCGCCCGCGAAAGCGGAACCGGGCCAGCGCGTAGGCCACCGGGATCGACGACAGCAGCGTGAACAGCGTGCCGAGCCCCGCGTAGATCATCGTGTTGCGCAGCCACAGCAGGATCGGCGACTTGGCGAACACCTCGCCGAAGTTGGCCCAGTTCCAGGTGTGCGGCCACAGCTCGTCGGTCAGCGTCTGATTGTCGGACATGACCGCCGTCAGCAGGACGAAGACCAGCGGCCCGATGAACGCGATCCCCAGCGCGACGGCCGTCGCGTGCGTCGCGATCCAGTACAGCACCTTCTTGGCACGGCCACGCCGGACCCGGACGCGCCGCCCCGCCGCCTGGGAGGACGGCGCCAGCAGTGTGGCGGTCATCAGGCCACCTCCTCGAACCCGCGGAACTGCCGCAGCAGGACCAGTGTGAACACCATCGACGCCGCGAACAGCACCAGCGCCAGCACGCAGGCGTAGCCCATCGTGTAGTCACGGAAGCCCGTCTGGAACAGCCACTGCGGCAGCGTCAGCGTCGACATCTCCGGATACCCGGGCACGAACGAGGTGCCCGGCGCGTCGGTGACGCCCGCCGCGACCCGGGAGGCGATCATCGCCTGGGTGAAGTACTGCAGCGTGTAGATGACCCCGGTCACCGCCGAGAACATCAGCACCGGACGGATCGTCGGCAGCGTGATGCTGCGGAACTGCCGCCACGCCCCGGCCCCGTCGATGGCCGCCGCCTCGTACAGGTGCCGGGGCACGTCCAGCAGCGCCGCCAGGAAGATCACCATGATGTTGCCGACGCCCCACATGGCCAGCAGCGTCAGTCCCGGCTTCGACCAGTCCTTGTCGCCGAACCAGTCGGGCCCGGAGATGCCGACCAGCGCGAGGATCCGGTTGAACGGCCCGGTGGCCGGGTTCAGCAGGAAGACGAAGGCCACCGTCCCCGCCGTCACCGGCACCAGCGACGGCAGGTAGAACAGCGTGCGGAAGAACCCCACGCCGGACTTCAGCTTGGTGATCAGCTGCGCCACGCCCAGGGCGAACAGCACCTGGGCGGGCACCATGACGGCCACCAGCCACGCCGTGTTCCGGATCGAGAGCCAGGCCCGCTCGTCCTGCATGAAGTAGCGGTAGTTGTCCAGGCCGTTGAACTTCAGCGAGAACAGGTCGTAGTTGAAGAAGGAGAAGTAGACGGTCGCCAGCAGCGGGTAGGCGAAGAACACCCCGAAGCCCACCAGCCACGGCGACAGCCACAGCAGGGCCCGGAGCCCCTCCCGGCGCCTGAGAGGTACGGACGCCACGTCAGCCGCCCGACAGCTTGAACTTGGCGTCGATGGTCTTGTCGACGCCCTTCAGCCCCGCGTCCAGGTCCTTGACCGAGCCCTTCTCCCACGAGGTGATGAACCCTTGCAGCGCCTCCTGGTTGAACACGCTGTTGACGTGCGCCGGGATCGTGCTCGTCTTCGGGTTGGCGAAGATGTCGAGGAAGGTCTGGAAGTGCTCGTCCTTCTTCAGCGCGGGCGATTCCAGCGCGGCCCTGGTGGTCGGCACGTTGCGGATCGCGTTGGCCAGCGTGACCAGCGCGTCGGTGTCGGTGGTCAGGTACTTCACCAGTGCCCAGGCGGCCTCGGGGTTCTTGGCGCCCTTCGGCACGCCGATCACGGTGCCCGCGGTGAAGCCGCTGCCGTACAGGTCGGGCTTGCTGTCGTCGACCGGCATGGGGGCGGTGCCGTAGTCGAGCTTCGGCGCCTCATTGGCGATCATGGCCACCCGCCACTCGCCGTCGATGCCCATGGCGACCTTGCCCTGGTAGAAGGGGTGCTTGCCGGAGAACTCGTCGCCCAGGCCCTTGCGGAACTTGTCCAGGTTCGCGTAGCCGTACCAGTCGATGAGGTCCTTCTGCCACTTCAGCAGGGTCTTCCAGGCGGGGTCGGAGCCGATCGCCGAGGTGCCGTCGGGGTTGGTCCACTTGGCGCCGACCATCGCGCTCCAGTGACCCGCGGTGTTCTCGTAGTACTGGCCGCTCGGGATGAACCCGGCGACCTTGATGGTGCCGTCCGGGTTCCTGACCGTGAGCTCCTTGGCCAGCTTGGTCAGCTCCGACAGGGTCTTGGGCGGCTGGTGGCCCTTCATCAGGGCCTTGTTGTAGTAGAGGCCGTACGCGTCGGTCAGCAGCGGCATCACGCACCGCTTGCCCTCGTACTGCGTGTAGTCGTTCACGACCGCCGGCAGGCCCGACAGGTCGACGCCGTCCTGCTTGATCACCGGGTTGAGGTCCTGGAACACGCCACTCTTGCACCAGGTCGCCACCGAGTCGGTGGTGAAGGAGGAGGCCACGTCCGGCGGGCGGCCACCGCGTACGGCCTGCGTGATCTGCTCGTCCTGTACGCCCTTGACCAGCTTGACCTTGATCTGCGGATACTTCTTGTTGAACCCGGCGATGGCGTCGGTGAACGCCTTCACCTCCGAGTCCGCCGAGAACCCGTGCCACAGCTCGATGGAGGCGGCCGGCAGCGCCGTGGGCGCGGCGTTGGCAGGTTTGGACTGGGAACCGAGGGCGGGACCGCCCTCTTTACCCGCGGTACACGCGGCCAGGCTCAGGATGGCGAGCCCTGCGGCCGCCAGGGGAACGAAGCGCACAGGGGTGCCTCCTCATGGTGTGTCTCATGATGTCGGGACCGTTGACCCGAAAACCTCGTCGCGGACGAGGTCCAGGGCCAGGTCGAGGGCGCCGGCGAGGACGGGGTTGCCTTCGACGGACGACAGGCGCAGCCGGGGCCGCGGAATGGTCAGCGCGTGCAGCTCGTGCTCGACCAGCTCGCGCAGGGGTTCGCCGCCCGACAGCACCACGCCGCCGGTCAGCACGATGAGGCCGGGATCGATGACGGAGGTGATGGCGGCCAGGCCCACCGCCAGCCGCGCGGCGATGTCGCGCAGCCCCGCCCGTGCGTCGTCGGCCTTCTGGCCCGTCTGGTGCTCGTCCGCCGCGCGCACCGCGTTCGCGATGGCCTGGCGGAAGTCCGTGCCGCGCACGCCGTACGAGCGCAGCAGTTTCAGTACGGCGGGGCCGCCGGTGAGCGCCTGGTAGCCGTGGTTGGCGTACCGTCCCGCCTCGCGGGCCGTCGGCGCGCCCGGGGTCGGCATGTAGCCGACCTCGCCCGCGCCGCCGGTGGCGCCCCTGTGCATCCGCCCGCCCAGCACGATGGCCGAGCCGATGCCCTCGTCCGCCCACAGCAGCACGAAGTCGGAGTCGCCGCGGGCGGCGCCGTGCGCCATTTCGGCCAGTGCCACCAGGTTGACGTTGTTCTCCACCGACACCGGCACGCCGAGTCCCTCGGCGAGCGTCGGCACCAGGTCGCCGATCTGCCAGCCCGGCATGTCCTTGGCGGTGGCGTAGCCGAGCCGGCCGGTGGACGGGTCGATCGCCGCCTGCACGCCGATCACCACCCGGCGCAGCGGGCCGGGTGAGCCCGCGCCGTCGAGCGCCGCGCGCAGCCGGGCGACCAGCTCGCCGCCCGGCCGGCGCGGCGTGGGCAGCGTGTACGAGCCCACGGTCGTGCCGGCGATGTCGGCGATCCTGGCCTCGATCCGGGCGGGCGTGACGTCCAGCGCGCCCACGTAGGCCGCGGCCGGATTGATCCGGTAGACCTCCGCGGTACGGCCCGGCAGCCCCTCCCTGATGCCGTCGAGCACCACCAGCCCGGCCTCCTGGAGGCGGGACAGCAGTTGCGAGGCCGTCGGCTTCGACAGGCCGGTCAGGGTGCCGATCTCGGGGCGGGTCAGCGGGCCGCGTTCGAGGAGGGCCTGCAAGGCCGCGCGATCGTTGATCGCGCGTAGCAGACTGGGAGTCCCCGGCACCGGACCGCTCACGTTCACCCCTTGGCTCGAAGTTAGGAAACTTTCCTAACTTGATGCGAACCTAAGAGTCTGGACGGTTTCGGTCAAGGGGTGAAACCAAGCCGTGACCGGATGCGGGGAAGGACATCAGGCGAGAGGATGGGAGTGCCTCAACAGGCGTGCTAATGTCGTCGTTTGTCGTAACAACAAGCAGAATGGCCCGGAGTGTCCCATTAACAACAATAATGGTCAGGCGGCAACTCGTCAAACGGAGCTGGCAAGGGAGCAGGAGTACGTCGCCCGCCTCTATGCCCGCCTCGACGCGTTGCGTGAACGCACCCAGAGCCAGCTGAAGGAGGTGCTCGGCGCCGGCGCCGTCGGCACGTTGCAGAACAGGTCGGAGCGCGACACGTTCGCCGGGATGTACGCCTCCCGGCTGGCCCGGCTGTGGGCGGTGGAGCGCGGGCTGGTCTTCGGCCGTCTCGACCACGTCGACGAGGGCAGGCTCTACATCGGCAAGCTCGGCCTCACCGACGACGAGCAGGAGCGGCTGCTCATCGACTGGCGCGCGCCCGTGGCCCAGCCGTTCTACCGCGCCACCCCGGCCGCGCCGATGGGCCTGACCCGGCGGCGGCACCTGCAGACCAAGGGCCGCGTGGTCATCGGCGTCGACGACGACCTGCTCGACTTCGACACGCTGACCGACGAGGACCGCGCCACGCTCAACGGCGAGGCCGCGCTGCTGGCCGCCCTCGACGAGCGGCGCACCGGCCGGATGCGGGACATCGTCGCCACCATCCAGGCCGAGCAGGACCGCGTCATCCGCGCCGACCTCAACGGCGTGCTGGTCGTCCAGGGCGGCCCCGGCACCGGCAAGACCGTCGTGGCCCTGCACCGCGCCGCGTACCTCCTCTACACCCACAGGGAGCGCCTGGAGCGCCGCGGCGTGCTGATCCTCGGCCCCAACCTCACCTTCCTGCGCTACATCGAGCAGGTGCTGCCCTCGCTCGGCGAGACCGACGTGCTGCTGTCGACGGTCGGCGAGCTCTACCCCGGCCTGACGGCCACCGCCAGGGAGCGGCCCGACGTGGCCGCGATCAAGGGTGACATCCGCATGGCCGAGGTGATCGAGCGGGCCGTACGCGACCGGCAGCGGGTGCCCCGCAAGCCCGTCGAGCTGAACCTGGGCCGCTACGCCCTCACCATCGACCGCAACATGCTCGAAGCGGCCAAGAACAAGGCCACCCGCTCGCGCCGCCCGCACAACCAGGCCCGCGCGGTGTTCGTCAGGTCCATACTCAACGCCCTGGCCAGGCAGGCGGCCAGGAAGCTCGGCAAGGGCCTCATCGACGACGACGAGCTGGCCGACCTGCGCGAGGAACTGCGCACCGAGCAGCCGGTCAAGACCGCTCTCAACCGGCTCTGGCCGTACCTGACCCCGCAGCGCCTGCTCCTGGGCCTGTACGCCTCGCCGGAGCGGCTCGACCACGCCGCCTCGGCCCTGACGCCGGAGGAGCGCGCGCTGCTGCGCCGTGACGGAGGGGAGTGGACCGAGTCCGACGTGCCGCTGCTCGACGAGGCGGCCGAGGTGCTCGGCGAGATCGACGAGCAGGTGCTGCGCGCCAGCGCCCTGCAGGCCGAGGAGGACCTGGCCGCGGCCAGGCAGGCGGCCGAGCACGAGCGCGAGGCGGAGCTCGCCTACGCCCGGGAGGTGCTCGAGCTGACGGGCCTGTCCGACGTCATGGAGGCCGAGCGCCTGGCCGAGCGCCAGCGCGGGGAGGGCCCCTACCTCACCACGGCCGAGCGCGCCGCCGCCGACCGCGCCTGGGCCTACGGCCACGTGATCGTGGACGAGGCGCAGGAGCTGTCGTCCATGGCCTGGCGGGTGATCATGCGGCGGGTGCCCACCCGGTCGATGACGATCGTCGGCGACATCGCGCAGACCGGCTCGACGGCCGGGGCCCGATCGTGGAACCAGGTCCTCGACCCCTACGTGGCGGGACGCTGGCGCCAGGAGCGGCTCACCGTCAACTACCGCACGCCGGTGGAGCTCATGGAGGTCGCCGCCCGGGTGCTGGCCACCATCGACCCGGCGCTCGAGGCGCCCACCTCGGTCCGCGACACCGGCGCGGAGCCCTGGTCGGCGCCGCTGTCCGCGCTGCCCGAGCTGGTCAAGTCCGAGGTCGGGGAGGGCGGCAAGGTGGCGGTGGTCGTCCCCGACGCGCTGCTCGGCGAGCTCGGCAAGGCGATCTCCGACACGGTGGAGGGGGCCGCCGTGGTCTCCTCCGGCGCCACCCGGGGGACCGCGGCGCTCGACGCTCCGGTGGCCGTGCTCGGCGTGGCCGATGCCAAGGGGCTGGAGTTCGATTCGGTCATCGTGGCCGAGCCCGACCTGATAGCCTCACAGTCGCCGCGCGGCCTGAGCGACCTTTATGTCGCTCTCACCCGGGCCACCCAGCGGCTCGGCGTCGTCCACGAACGGCCGCTGTCGGCCCTCCTGTCGGAGGCGCTGAGCGGCTTGCCAAGCCGTGCGTCCGGGCCGACAAATGGGCATTAGATCGCTTTAATGCGACAACGCAAGCATGTCCTACCTGCGGAAACTTGATGTTTCTGCTGATCGGGACACGGTTGACATCTGAGGTGGAGTCGGTAGTTTGCTGCGCAGTCCAGCACGGGACTTGGCCGGTTGGCCGTCTCTGACATCGTCGGATCCTGCGTCCGTGACGGAGCGTGACTTCGTCCACACAGCCAGGTGCAGGGCCGTCGGTCCGTCGAGTCGGGGCACCCCAGCCGGGCGGGGGGTTGGACCCGGGACGGGCCCGGGAGCCCAGTAGACAACGGAATTCCGCGCTCGCCGCCGACGAGACGGGTCCGGTCCGAAGGGTTTCCGGGCCCTCTTCCCTCTCGTGCGCAGGATCGCCATCAGCGCCGGGTGGTCCCGTCAGGTCACGGGATCACCCTGCCGCTCCCCGCCCGGCTTCGCTCGCCCGCTTCTGGGCCGTCCAGAGTTTGGTTACTCCTACTTCTGAGGCAACAAGGGGCCGCGACGGCCGATTCGCCGCCCGGGAGCGGTAGCGTTTTCGCAAGCAGGCGTGCGAACGGCGAGGAGAACCCCGCGTGGTGCAGGACAAGACGGGCCCACCGCCCACTGGCGGCGGGACCCCGCACATCCCTGATCCGCCCACGCCCGATTCCGGGCTTCCGGCCGCGGGCACGCCTACGTCGGCCGCGGGCACGCCTACGTCGGCCGCTCCAGGTGTGGACGCGCCCTCTCCGGCCGTGGACACGTCCGCTCCCGTCTCCGATGCGTCCGCGCCCGCGGGGCGGGCTGTGCGGGAGTCAGGGCGGGTGCTCCTGGCCCGGGTGGCCGCCGCTGTGGCCGGTGGGGGGCTGCTGTTCCTCGCCTTCCCGCCCATCGACTGGTGGCTCGCCGCGCCGCTCGGCGTCGGGCTGATCGTCGCCGCCCTCTACGGTGTCCGCCCCCGGCGTGCCGCCTGGCTCGGCTACCTGGCCGCCGCCGTGTTCCTGTTCCCCACGCTGGCCTGGGTACGGACGATCGGTGACGACGTCTGGGTGATGCTGGTAGGGGTCGAGAGCCTGTTCTACGCCGTGATGGCCGCCCTGGCCGCGCTGGTGTTCCGGCTGCCGCTGTGGCCGTTGTGGTTCGGCGGGCTCTGGGTGGCCATGGAGTGGGCGCGCGGGCTGTTCCCCATCGGGGGCTTCCCCTGGGCGCGGCTGGCGTTCAGCCAGGGCGAGTCGCTGTTCACCGAGTACGCCGCGCTGGGCGGGGCGCCGCTCGTGTCGTTCGCCGTCGCCCTGTGCGGGGCCCTGCTGGCGTACGCGGTGCTGCGGCGGCCGGCGGAGGCCCGGCGAGTCGCGGGGCGGCTCGTCCCGGTGGCGATCGCCCTGGCCGTGCCGCTGCTGACGCTGGCCGTGCCGAGGCCGGGGGACGAGGGGCGTTCGGTCAACATCGGCATCGTGCAGGGCAACGTGCCGGGCCGGGGCATGGACATCCTGGGCGACGAACCCGCCGTTGTCCTGAAAAATCATGCCAACGAGACGAAAAAGCTGGCGCAGGCCGTACGGGATGGGAAACTCCCTAAGCCCGACCTCGTCGTCCTGCCGGAGAACTCCACCGACATCGACCCCTACCGGGACGCGGGCGCCCGCCAGATCATCGACGACTCCGTCAAGGACGTCGGGGTGCCCACGCTGGTCGGCGCGGTCGTGGCCATCGGTGACGAGAACCGCGCGACCCGCAGTCTGGTCTGGGACCCGGTGACCGGGCCCGGCGCCTACTACGACAAGCAGGATCTGGTGCCGTTCGGCGAGTACACGCCGTTCAAGGAGATCGTGCTGGCCCTGTGGGATCGAGCCGGCCTGGTGGGCAGGCAGTCGGTCGCGGGCACCAAGCCGGGCGACCTGAAGCTGGGCCCGGTGACGATCGGCGCGGTCAACTGCTACGAGGTCGCCTACGACGGCACTGTGCGCAGGACGGTACAGACCGGGGCCACGCCGCTGGTGGTGCAGACCAACAACGCCACCTACGCCGAGTCCAACCTGCCGCCGCAGCAGCTCGCCATGTCGAAGCTGCGGGCCGTCGAGCACAACCGGGCGGTCGTGACGGCGGCCACCACCGGCATCTCGGCGTACGTCACACCTGAAGGTAAGGTCTCCTGGCGGACCCGCGAGCTCGTCGCGGACATGAACGTGGTGAAGGTGCCCGTGCGCACCCAGGCGACGGTCGCGACGCAGGTCGGCGCGTTGCCGGAGTGGGCGCTGGCGTTGATGGGAGTGGCGGCCGCCGGGGTCGCCGCGTGGCGGGTCAGGGGCAAGGCGACCGCGTGAGGGATAACTGATCATGGAGATTCTTGGCCGGATACTCATCGTCATACCGACGTACAACGAGCGTGACAACGTGCTGATGATCACCGAGCGGGTGCGGGCCGCGATGCCGGACGCGCACGTGCTGGTGGTCGACGACAACAGCCCCGACGGCACCGGGGAGATCGCCGACGAGCTGGCCGCCAAGGACGATCACATCCACGTCCTGCACCGGGCCGGCAAGGAAGGGCTGGGCGCCGCCTACATCGCCGCGTTCCGCTGGGGCCTCGACGAGGGCTACAACGTGCTGGTGGAGATGGACGCCGACGGCTCGCACCAGCCCGAGGAGCTGCACAAGCTGCTGGAGGCGGTCGCCGACGGCGCCGACCTGTCGATCGGGTCGCGCTGGGTGCCCGGCGGCAAGGTGGTCAACTGGCCCGCCTCGCGCGAGCTCCTGTCCAGGTGCGCCAACATCTACACGCGGCTCATGCTCGGCATGCCGGTGCGCGACGCGACCGCCGGGTTCCGCGTCTACCGCGCAGCGACGCTGGACAAGATCGGGCTGGCCGACGTCGAGTCACAGGGCTACTGCTTCCAGGTCGACCTCACCCTGCGGACGGCCAAGCACGGCCTGCGGGTGGTCGAGGTGCCGATCACGTTCGTCGAGCGGACCGTCGGCACGAGCAAGATGAGCAGCCGGGTCATGGCCGAGTCGTTCTGGCGCATCGCCGTCTGGGGCCTGACCGGCCTGCCCGCCCGGTTGCGTGGCAAGCGCACCTGAGAACCTGTGATCGCCCTCAGGCGGCGCCGGAACGGTTCGGGGACGCGGGGCGTTGTCCCTACATAAGCGGTCTTATACGCGTTCTACAGACGTCGCGTGCGCGGAATGGGGAAGACGATGCGGCTCCTGCTTTTCCTGGCCTTCCTGATCGTCCCGGTGCTGGAGATCTGGCTGTTGATCCAGGTGGGCTCGGCGATCGGCGGCTGGACGACCGTGGCCCTGCTCATCGCCGACAGCCTGCTGGGCGCGTGGCTGGTGCGCCGCGAGGGGCGCAGGGCGTGGCGGGCGCTGCAGGACGCGTTGCAGTCCGGCCGGATGCCCGACAAGGAGCTCGCCGACGGCGGCCTGATCCTGGTGGGCGGCGCGCTGCTGCTGACGCCGGGGTTCCTGAGCGACGTCCTCGGGTTCCTGTGCGTGCTGCCGTTCACGCGGCCGGCGATGCGGCGCCTGGTGTCGTGGTTCTTCGACCGCCGGGTCAAGAGGATGGCGGCGGCCTCGCCGTACGCGAACCTCTTCCCACCGTCGTCCGGCGGCCCCGCCGACGGGCACCTGGGCGGGCACATCGGCGGGCGTGGTGGTGTGGTGCACGGCGAGGTGATCAGGGAAGACCGCGAGCCTTCCTGACCGAGCCTCGGCGACTTGGGTCCTCCGCGACGGCGCGTCAGGGCATTGCGAAGCCCCCGGGCATCTCGCCCGGGGGCTTTCACCGTGAGAAGGTGTCAGGCGCTCTTTCGACGCTGGGCCCGAAGTACGGCCAGCCTCTCGTTGAGCACCTCTTCCAGGTCCTCGATGGACCGTCGCTCCAGGAGCATGTCCCAGTGCGTCCGCGGGGGCTTCGTCTTCTTCGACTCCGGCTGCTCGCCGTCGACCCGAACCGCGGTCGCGCCGCACATGCGGCACTCCCACGTCGCGGGAATCTCCGCCTCGGCGGCAAGCGGAACCTCGAAGCGATGGCCCTTGGGACAGGTGTAGGACACCTCCTGGCGCGGGGCCAGATCCGTGTTACGGTCGTTCTCGTAGCTGGTTGCCCCGAGCCGGGTGCCACGAAGCGCGCGCTCGCCCATGTTTAAATGCCTCCTACAGGGCCCCCATCGTGAGGGGTCTGTCTCCCACGGTGTCTAACGCTTGGTACCGTGATGGGATTCCCCCATGTGGGGTGATCCAATCGCTATCACCCCGAGGAGTTGCCCGCAGCCGGGCTTCCGTCGGCGTTCCGGAGCTTCCGGGCCACGTGAAGGCAAGGGTCGTTCCAGGGACGATCCGTGAATCGGCCCGACCGCAAGGCGGCCTCCGCGCGCCCTCTGGAGCGACGTCGAGGCGCACCTACTCCGCCCGGCCGCCGACGAGCACCACGTGGGGCAGCAGACCCACCCTGTTCGTGGGCGTCGACCGGCACCGGCAGCGGAGTGCGTCTGGCTGATCGCCGCCGTCCGCCGCCGAGGGCCGAGTGGCCATCGGCGGGGGAGAAGCCCGGCGAGCGCGCCCAGCGCCCACCGGAGGGAAGCCGGTCGGCTAGCGCACGCCGTACAGGTGCTCGATGGCCAGCTGGTCGAGGTGCTCGAACGCGGCGCCGCGGGCCGCGAGCGTGTCGATGTCGGGGGTGAACGAGCGCACGTCGCGCCAGCTCTCCCCGGCGGCGAGCGTCGGCACGGACAGCTCGTCGAGCCGCGCGGCCCGCAGCGCCTCCTGGACCTCGGGGTCGGCGCGGAAGGCCCGCACCTTCTCGCGCAGGATCAGGTAGTTGCGCATGCACGCGGCCGCCGACACCCACACGCCCTCGTCGTCCTCGGTGCGCGGCGGCTTGAAGTCGAAGTGGATGGGGCCGGAGAAGCCGTTGGACTCCAGGACGTCGACGGTCCAGAAGGCGCCCCGGGCGTTGCCGGCGCCGAAGCGGAAGTCCTGGTCGTAGCGCGGGCCGTTCTGCCCGTTCAGGTCGATGTGGAACAGCTTGCCGTGCCACAGCGCCTGCGCGATGCCGTGCGCGTAGTTGAGCCCGGCCATCTCCTCGTGGCCCACCTCGGGGTTGAGCCCGACCAGCTCGGCGTGCTCCAGTTCGTTGATGAACGCCAGCGCGTGGCCGATGGTGGGCAGCAGGATGTCGCCCCTCGGCTCGTTGGGCTTGGGCTCGATCGCGAACTTGAGGTCGTAGCCGTGGTCCAGCACGTACGCGCCGAGCACGTCGAAGGCTTCCTTGTAGCGGTCGAGGGCGGCCTTGACGTCCTTGGCCGCGCCGGACTCCGCGCCCTCCCTGCCGCCCCAGCACACGTACACCTGCGCGCCCAGCTCGGCGGCCAGGTCGATGTTGTCCATCACCTTGCGCAGCGCGAACCGGCGCACGTCGCGGTCGTTGGAGGTGAAGGCGCCGTCCTTGAAGATGGGGTGCGAGAACAGGTTGGTGGTCGCCGTGGTGACCACCAGGCCGGTCTCCTCCAGCGCCTTGCGGAAGGCGCCGACCCGCTCGTCCCGGTCGTGGCCGTCGAAGTCGAAGACGTCGTTGTCGTGGAAGTTCACCCCGTACGCGCCGATCTCGGCGAGCTTGTGCACGGCCCGCTCGGCGGGCATGGGCGCCCTGGTGGCCGGGCCGAACACGTCGACGCCCTGCCATCCGACGGTCCAGATGCCGAAGGAGAAACGGTCCTCGCGGGTGGGCGTGTACAGGTCTTCGCTCATGGTTGTTCCTCTCGGTGGTGCTGCCAGCCGGCCGTACGATCGCGCAGCTCGGCGTACTGCTCACGGACGTGGGGAGTGGGGGGCCCGTCGTACTCCTGGACCGGCTGGGCCGACCAGACGGGCGGTGCGGGCGTGCCGGCCAGCGCCCAGGCGGCCTGGCGGGCCGCGCCGAGCGCCACGTATTCGGCGGGCGCGGGGACGGCGACCGGCATGCCGAAGATCTGGGGGGCGATGCGGCGCACCGCCTCGGACTTGGCGCCGCCGCCGATGAGCAGCACGCGGCGTGGCCGTACGCCCTGCTCGGCCAGGTGGTCGATGGCGTCGGCCAGGGAGGACAGCAGCGCCTCGACGGCCGCGCGCGCGAGGTTCTCGCGGGTGGCGTTGCGCGTGGTGAGGCCGCTGAGCGTGCCGGAGGCGTCCGGGCGGTTCGGGGTGCGCTCGCCGTCCAGGTAGGGCAGCAGCGTGAGCCCGCCGGCGCCCGGCGGGGCGGCCAGCGCGAGCTCCGACAGCTCCGCCAGCGAGCAACCGATCATCGAGGCCGCCGAGGAGAGGATCCTGGCCGCGTTGAGCGTGGCCAGCAGCGGCATGAACCGGCCGGTCGCGTCCGCGAACCCGGCGACCATCCCCGAGGGGTCGGCGGCGGGCACCTCGCTCACCGCGAACACCGTGCCCGAGGTCCCGACGGACACCGCGACGTCGCCGGGGAGCAGCCCGAGCCCGAGCGCCGCGCCCATGTTGTCGCCGGTGCCGGGCCCGATCGCGGCGCCGCCCGGCAGCTCTCCGACGATCTCGTTCGGCGCGGCCACGCGCGGCAGCTCGATCTCGCGCCCGATCGCGGCCGAGACGAACTCGGGCAGGTACGCCCCCGTCGCCGGGGACCAGTATCCGGTGCCCGAGGCGTCTCCCCGGTCGGTCGTCAGCTCGCGGCGCTCGCCCAGCCGCCAGGTCAGCCAGTCGTGGGGGAGCAGCACGGCCTCGGTGCGGGCGGCCAGCTCCGGCTCCTGCTCGGCCATCCAGCGGAGCTTGGTGACCGTGAACGAGGCCACGGGCACGCTGCCGGTCAGCTCGGCCCACCGGGCGGGACCGCCCAGCTCGCCGGTCAGCCGCGTGGCTTGCGGCGCCGACCGTGTGTCGTTCCACAGCAGGGCGGGCCGTACGACCTCGCCGGCGCCGTCGAGCGCGACCATGCCGTGCTGCTGGGCCGCCACCGCGACCGCGGCGGCCCGCTCCAGCAGGTGCCGCCCCTTGTCGAGCGCGCTCTCCCAATGGCTGGGATGGCACTCCGTGCCGTCGGGATGCGGGGCCGCGAACTCGTCGACCACCGTGCCGTCACCGGCCCGGCACAGCACGATCTTGGTCGACTGAGTCGAGGAGTCGACCCCGGCCACCAGTGCCTCTGTCACCCGGACTCCATATTAGTAAACTGTATGGATTAAATAGCGTAACAGACCGGCGAATCGCCAGGAAGACCCATTAGTCTTAGATCGTGACAAAATCCAGGGAAGGGCCGCTCCGGCACGCGACGATGCGCGAACGCAACCTCGCCGTCATGCTGGAGCAGGTCGTGCGCTGCCAGCCGGTCACCCGTGCCCGGCTCGCCGAGCACACCGGGTTCACCAAGACCACCGTCTCCAATCTGCTCGCGGTGCTCGAAGGCGCCGGGCTGGTCCAGGACGGCGCGCTGGTGCAGGACGGCGAGCGCGGCCGGCCCGGGATCGCCGTCTCGGTCAACGGCGACGGCGCCGCCGCGCTCGGGCTGGAGATCAACGTCGACTACCTCGCCGCGTGCGTGCTGGATCTGGGCCGGCGTACTCGCTACCACCAGCTCGTGACCTTCGACAACCGGGGCCGGTCGCCCGAGGCGGTGATCGCCTCGCTGGGGCGGCTGGCCGCCGAGGCCGTCGCCGCGGCCGCCGGGCAGGGCCTGAACGTGGCGGGCGCGACGGTCGCCGTCCCCGGCCTGCTCGACCGGGAGAACGGCCTGGTCCGCCGCGCCCCGAACCTCGGCTGGACCGACGTCCCGGTCAGCGCCCTGCTCCACGACGCCCTGCCCGACCTCCCGATCCCCGCGGGCCACGACAACGAGGCCAATCTGGCCGCCCTGGCCGAGCTGTGGTTCGGCGACGGCGCGCGGCACGGCGGCTTCATCCATGTCTCGGGTGAGATCGGGATCGGGGCCGGCATCGTCATGGACGGTCAGGTGCTGCGCGGCACGCACGGGTTCGCCGGCGAGCTCGGCCACCTCATCGTGGAGCCGGGTGGCGCGCCGTGCACCTGCGGCGGGCGCGGCTGCCTGGAGCAGAGCGCCGGTCAGGACGCCATCCTGCGCGCCGCCGGGCTGCCCGCCGTCACGGCGACCACGGCCGCCAAGCCGGACGGCCCGATCAAGGCGCTCATCGCCCTGCTGGAACGCTCGGACCCGCGGGCCCTGGCCGCGCTCGACGGAGCGGGCCGGGCGCTCGGCGCCACCCTGGCCTCGGCCGTCAACCTGGTCGACCCCGGCGCGATCGTGCTCGGGGGCATCTTCTCGCCGCTCGCGCCCTGGATCCGCCCGGCCGTGGAAGCCGCTCTGGCGGAGGGGGGCGGCTCGCTGCGCACCGAAGTGCCGCCGGTGGTCGCCTCGGAGCTGGCGGGGAACGCCGCTGTGCTCGGCGCGGCCGGGGTGGTGATCGAACGCGTCATCGGCCACCCGGCCCTGCTGCTGCCCTCGTAGCGCGCGAATGGGTCCCGCCGATCACGCGGCTCACCGATCGGCGGTCGCGGGCCGCCTGGCCGGCGTCGCGGATCGGGCCCGGCCCCCGGCGCGCCACAGCTCGGCGGCCAGCCAGAGGCCGCCGACGGCGATCAGCGCGCCGTGCGCGACCCGCAGCGAGTACGGTCCGAAGAACTGCGGGATGAACAGCGCGAACCCCACCGCGAACGGCACCGCGCTCCACCGGGCCACCGCTCCGGACCGCCACACGGCGACCGCGGCCATGACCGTCCCCACGCCCAGCAGCGCGAGCCCGGCGGCGAACATGGTCACCGCGACCGGCCCGTACCGGAACTCCTGAGCCAGCTCCATCAGCGCCGGCGCGTTGTCGCGCAGCGAGCGGCGGGCGATGACGTTCAGCCCGAAGTCCTCGGCGCCGTAGTAGGGCAGGGTGAGGCCCGCGCCGATCCACGTCACCACCGCCGCCCGCAGCGACAGCCGGTCGCCCAGCACCTGGTGCAGGCCCAGGACGGCCAGCCCGGCGAGGATGAAGCCGATCATGGCCGCCAGATGGCCGGCCACCCACGCGCCCGACGCCATGGCGGCCGCGTCGTCAGTGGACGGCCGCACGGCCGGGTAGATGAGGAAAAGCACGCCACCGGCGGCGAAGGCCGCAGAGGTCAGCCGGGTGTTCATCATGACTCCAAGGAGAAGGGCATTGCTCTTTTCTGTGAGCAATGCTCTCTCTTTGGAGCGACGATGTCAAGAGCGGTGCTCTCGTTTCGTGAGCAGGGGAACCAGGGTGCGGTCCCCGAGGCGGGTCATCGCGACCAGCGGCTTCGTGGCCGCGCTGACCAGCAGCGGCAGGCCCGGCTTGCCCGTCGCTCTGGCCAGGGCGGGGCCGAGGGCGGCCATCATGGCGGTTAGGCCCGGCAACGGCCGGATCCACATGGTGATCTCCTTGATCAAGCCCTGGTCGTCGAGGTGCAGCAGTACCGACTCCTCGATCTCCTGGCGGCCGAGGCGGGCGGTGGCGGCGAGCATGCGCGTCCGCTCGTCGCCCACGTCGGTGTGGTAGCGCAGGTCGCTCAGGGCGCCCATGGCCGCGGTGAACAGCTCACGCACCTGCTCGTACCCGTGGAAGCCCGCTGTGGCGCTGAGCGGGGAGTGGAAGACCACGTCCGGCGCCAGGGTGGACATGATCGCGTCGACGTTCTTCGCCTCACCGGCTTCGCGGTAGGCGCGGGCGGGTGAGTCCTGAATGTGAACTGACATGAGTTCACAATATCAACCCACTATGCTGGGGTCGTGAACAGGTTCGGGGACATGCACTGCTCCATCGCCCAGGCCGTCGGCGTGGTGGCCGAGCCGTGGACGCCGCTGATCTTGCGGGATCTGTTCCTGGGGGTGCGCAGGTTCGACGACCTCGCGGAGGATCTGGGCATCTCGCGCAACCTGCTGACCCGGCGGCTGGAGCACCTGGTGGCGGCGGGAGTGGTGGAGCGGCTGCCCTACCAGGAGCGGCCGGTGCGCTTCGAGTACGTGCTGACCGAGGCGGGCCGCGACGTCGTGCCCGCGCTGTTCACGCTGATGGCCTGGGGGGACCGCTGGGCGACTCCGCCCGGCGGGCCGCCCGCACTGCTGGTGCACTCCTGCGGCGAGCGGTTCACGCCGGTGGTGACGTGCCCGCACTGCGGCGGCGAGGCCGACGCGGAGAGCGTGCGGGCCGTCCGGGGCCCGGGCGCCGCCCAGGGCCCGGGCACGATGGTCCTCGCCGCCGAGGCCTGACGATCCTGGGGGTCAGATGCGCGCCGGAACCTCGTTGCCCGCGTCGCGGATGGCCTTGGGCAGGTTGACCATGGCCAGCAGGACGAACCCCACGATGAAGAAGACGACCATCGAGATGATGGCCATCCGGTAGCTGTTGGTGAGCTGGACCGCGATCGTCACCGTCAGCGCGCCGATGAACGCCGACCCCTTGTCGCTGATCTGCAGCAGGCTGAAGTATTCGGCCTCCCGCCCCTTCGGGATCACCAGCGAGAACAGCGAGCGCGACAGCGCCTGGGTGCCGCCCAGCACGATCGAGATGGCGAAGGCCAGCAGGTAGAACTGCAGGGCGGCCTTCTCCTGCAGGAAGTACGCGATGATCACGATCACCGTCCACACGACCAGGCTGCCCAGCACCGTGTTCTTGGTGCCGAACCGGCGGGCCAGCAGGCCCATCAGCAGCGCCCCGAAGAACGCCACGAACTGCACCATGAGGATGGCGCTGATCTGCGTCTCCTTGCTCAGCTTGAGCGCCTCGGAGGCGAAGGCCGAGCTGTTGCCGATGACGGTCTGCACGCCGTCGTTGTAGACGAGGTAGGCCACCAGGAACAACAGCGTCAGCGGATAGCGCCGCAGCTCGCTGAGCGTCCGGCCGAGTTGTTTGAAGCTGCCGCCGACCGAGCGCAGCGCCGTGCTCTCGTGGGCCGGGACCGGCCGGTTGCGGAGCCGGAGGAGCGGGACGATCGTGAAGATGGCCCACCACAGGCCCGCCGACATCATGCTGATCCGCACCGACATGCCCTCGGCCAGCCCCAGCCCCTCGTGGTTGAGGTAGAGCACCAGGTTGAGCGCCAGCAGCAGGCCGCCGCCCAGGTAGCCGATCGCCCAGCCGCGGGAGGAGACGCGGTCGCGTTCCTCGGCGGTGGAGATCTGCGGCAGGAAGGAGTCGTAGACCACGACGGACGAGCCGTAGGCCAGGTTGGCCAGGATGAACAGCACCCCGCCCAGCACGTAGCGGTCGCCTTCGAGGAAGTACAGGCCCGCGGTGGCCAGCGCGCCCAGGTAGGCGAAGGTGGCGAGCATCTCCTTCTTGCGGCCGGTGTGGTCGGCCAGCGCGCCCACGATCGGCAGGCAGACGATCTGCAGCAGCACCGACACGGTCAGCATCAGCCCGAAGAACGCGGCCGGCCTGATGTCGGCGCCGAGCACGTCGACGTAGCCGAGGCCGGGGTGGGCCTCGGCCAGCTTGTCGAAGTCGGTCGAGCAGGTGGCGGGCGCGACCGAGGGGAAGTCCTTGGCGCAGGCCGCGGTCTTGGCGACGGAGATGAGGTACGGGCTGAGGAAGACCGAGATGATCGTGGTGTAGAAGGCGGAGTTGGCCCAGTCGTAGATGTACCAGCCGCGCTGTTCGCGCCTGCGTGCGGCGGGAGAGTCGGCGGTGTCGTCGGGAGCCGCGGGGGGTGCGGGTACGGGCATGTGTCGTGTCGCTCCTATGCGGCCATGCGGCCGGGATGCCACAGGCCGCGACGCTCCAGCACGTCGCGAAGGCCGGTGACGTTGTCGGTCATGATGCCGTCGACGCCGAGGTCGAGCAGGTGTTCCATGCGGACGGGGTCGTTGATCGTCCACACGTGCACCTGCATGCCGATGGCGTGCGCCGTACGGATGAGGCGGTGGGTGGTGACCTTCAGGCCGCGGAAGCCCACCGGCACCTGCGCGCAGGGCACGCCCGAGCGCTTCAGCCGGGCCAGCAGCCGGCCGTAGCCGGAGGTGGCCGCGGCGGCGCGCAGCGCGGCGACGCCACGCGGGCCGAGCGCCGAGCAGACCTCCCCGCCGAGCGCGGCCCTGGCCAGCACCAGGCGCTCGTCGGAGAAGGAGGTCAGGCAGATCCGGTCGTAGGCCGCCGTGCGCCGGACCGCCTCGGCCAGCGGCGCGATCGCGGCGGCCTCCTTCACGTCGATGTTGAAGCGGATCTCCGGATAGCCGCCGAGCAGGTCCTCCAGCAGCGGGATCTCGTGCACACCGTCGATGCGCGCCTGCCTGACCGCGCTGTAGGGCAGCTCCGAGATGCGGCCGCGCCGGTCGGTGACCCGGTCGAGCGTGTGGTCGTGGAAGGCGAGCAGCACTCCGTCGGCGGTGGCGTGCGCGTCGGTCTCCAGGTAGCGATAGCCCAGCCTCACGGCCTGCTCGAAGGCGGCGGCGGAGTTCTCGGAGCCCTCGGCGGCGCCTCCGCGGTGCGCGAAGGCCAGTGGGCCCGGATGATCGAGAAACGCGAAGCGGCGGCTGAGCACGTCCTGAAGTATGCCTTCCGTGGATGAACAATAAGGTTACGAATCAGCGAGATTCTGCCATTCCTGGCGCCGGGCCTCGGCCAGCGCGATGGCGGCGGCCACCGAGACGTTGAACGAGCCGACCCGCCCGACCTGCGGGATGTAGCAGACCCCGTCGACGGAGTCGAGCAGGGCGGGCGAGCAGCCGTGGTCCTCGCTGCCGACCACCAGGCACACGTCGCGGGCCAGGTCGGCCCGGTGCAGGGGCTTGGCCTCGCCGGTCAGCTCGATGGCCAGCACGGTGTAGCCGTCCTCGCGGGCGGCCTTCACGGCGTCGACGGCGGGCACCGGCTCGTGCCAGGTGACCAGCCGCTCGGTGCCGAGCGCCGTCTTGCCCGCCTTGGGGTTGGTCGGCGGGGTGGCGTTGCCCGCCAGCCAGATCTGGTCGACGCCGAACGCGGCGGCGCTGCGGAAGATCGAGCCGACGTTGAACGGGCCGGTGACCGACTCGAGGATCAGCGACAGCCGGTTGGAGGTGTTCCTGCGCCAGGTGCGGTTGAGCCGCTTGACGTCGGTGGGGCGCAGCTGCCTTCTCATCGGGTTACCTTCAGGATTCGGTAGGCGGCGCGGGAGGCCGCGCGGGTGGCCTGCCAGCCCTGCTCGCCGAGCCAGCGCTGCAGCGAGTCGGAGCCGAGATGCTTCTGTACGACCAGGTAGGCGACGCCGTCGGGCGTCAGCCGGGACAGCCAGCTGGTGAGCATCTCGTGCAGGGCGGGCTTGCCAATACGGATAGCGGGATTAGACCAGATAGCCCGAAATTTCACGTCTTCGGGTACCTCGTCGACATGCAGTGACCTTACTTTGTCAAGGTGGGCGGCCTGCGCGTTGCGCGCGGTGAGTTCCACGCTGCGCCGGTTCACGTCGACGGCCCAGACGGTCGCCCCGGGCGCGCGCGAGGCCATGGTCAGCGCGATCGGTCCGTAGCCGCAGCCCAGGTCGAGCAGGTCGCCCTCCTGCGGCGGCGGCGGAACGCTCTCCAGCAACACGCGGGTGCCGAGATCGACCCGCTCGGGGGAGAACACCCCCCGGTCGGTCTCCAGCCGCAGGTGCAGGTCGGGCAGCACCAGGTCGACGGAGCCCGGCCGGCTCGCGGTCCGCGGCTGCTCGGAGAAGTAGTGGGCCACGTGGCAAAACGTTACGGGATCCGGGCACCGAACAGGACCGCGGCACCCGCCACCAGCAGCCCGGCCACGATGGCGGCCACGATGAACCACTGGGTGACCTCCTGGTCCACCAGCTTGAAGCCGAGCGAGGTGCCGATCTGCTCGTAGACGTCACGCAGCTCGCTGCCCGACTCCGCCGTGTAGGCCCGGCCGCTGGTGCCGTCGGACAGCGACTGCAGGGTCTGCTTGTTGACCGGCACGTTCACCGGCCTGCCGTCGATGGAGACGGTGCCCTCCTGCGTGCCGTACGCGATCGTGGAGACCGGCACGCGCGCCTGCTGGGCGGCGTCGATGGCCTCGTTGACGCCTCTGCCCGAGGTGTTGTCGCCGTCGGACAGCAGCACGATCGCGGCCGGTGGCGGGTCGGTGGCGGCCTGCTGGTCGAAGGAGCGTACGGAGTCGAGCGAGTTGAACACCGCCTCGCCGATCGCGGTGCCCGGCCGGGTGGTCAGGTTGCCGATCGCGGTCACAACGGCCTGGTGGTCGGTGGTGGGGGCGATGACCACGTTGGCCGAGCGGGCGAAGGAGACCACGCCGACGTTGAACCTGTCGGGCAGCTCCCTGGCGAACGACTGGGCGGCGGCTTTTGCGGCGCTGATCCTGTTGGGCTGGACGTCGTCGGCGTCCATCGACAGCGACACGTCCAGCGCGATCATGATGGTGGCGCGGTCGCGCGGCACCTTCACCTGGTCGGCCGGTTTGGCCGCGCCGATGACCAGGAGCGACATCATGGCGAGGAACAGCAGCGGCGCCACGTGCCGCCGCCAGCCGGGGCCCGCGGGCGCGACCAGGTCGAGCAGCGCGAGGTTGGTGAAGCGCACGGTGTAGCGGCGCCTGGCGAACTGTGCCGCCACGTAGCCGACCACGACCAGCGCCACCACCGCGAACAACCACAACCACGCCGGCGACAGAAAGGTCACCATGCCTCCTTCATCGGCATAGGACCATTGTCGCCCGGTTCGATTACTCCCTGACTACGCACGTGGCCTCCGATGGGCGAGGTGGGCCATGCGCCGCTGACGCAGGACGAACTGCGCCACGTCGAACACCCAGTCCCTGTCGGTCCGCAGCACCAGGTGGGCCACTCCGGCTCGGCGCAGCGCGGCCTTGGTGCCTTCGCGTTGCAGTGCGGCCGCCTCTGCGTAGTCTCGGCGTACTTTGGGGGAAAGGTGCACTTCGCGTACGTGCCCGCTCTCGGGGTCGGCGAACGCGACCCGGCCCACGTCGGGCAGTTCGAGCTCGCGCGGGTCGATGACCTCCACCGCCAGCACCTGGTGGCGGGCCGACAGCCGCCTGATCGGTCGTTCCCACGTCCGTTCGGCCTCGGGGTCGAGCTCGGGCCGGGCGTCGAGGAAGTCCGACACGATCAGCCGCATGCCGCGCCGCCTGCGGGTGGCGGACAGCACGTCGATGCCCTCCGCCAGGTCGGGCGCGTCAGGTACGGCCTGCCCGCGCGGCGCGTCCATGAGCGAGTGCAGCAGCCCGTACAGCGCGGGCCGCCCGGTGCGCGCCGGCATCCGGTGCACGAACTCGTCGTGCAGCACCAGCGCCCCGAACCGGTCGCCCATCCGGCTGGACAGGAACCCGATCGCGCCCACCGCGGCCACCACCAGATCGCGCTTGTCGGTGTCGGCGGTGCCGAAGTCCATGCTGGGCGACAGGTCCGCCAGCGCCCACGTCTCCAGCTCCCGGTCCGCGATCAGGTCACGGACGTGCGGCACGGTGGTGCGGGCGGTGACCGCCCAGTCCATCCGCCGCACGTCGTCCTCGCCGGGCACGTAGACGCGGCTGTCGCCGGCCTCGCTGCCCGTCCCCGGCAGCAGCCCCAGATGGGCGCCGTGCAGCAGCCCGTCGAGCCGCCGGGTCACCGTCAGCTCCAGGCGCCGCAGCGCCTGCTCGGCTGTGTTCACCGGCCGCTCATCGATTCTGGTTCCAGACGACGAGGGGCGGTGGTACGGCGTGCAGGATCTGCCTGACGACCTGTTCGGGATCGACGCCGTCGGCCAGCGCGTCGAAGGTGAGCATCAGCCGGTGCGCCATCACGTCGACGGCCACGTCGCGTACGTCGTCGGGCAGCAGGTAGTCGCGGCCGCGCAGCAGGGCCAGGGCGCGCCCGGCGGCGACCAGGCCGAGCGTGGCGCGCGGGCTGACGCCGACCTCGATGGTGTCGGCCAGCTCGCCCAGCCCGTACTCGGCGGGCGAGCGGGTGGACATGACCAGGCGTACGACATAGTCGGCGACGAGCTGGTGGACCGAGACCTGCTCGGCCGCCTCCTGCAGCGCCATCAGCCGGTCGGGGTCCAGCACGCGGTCGGGCGCCGGCGGGGTGACGCTCATGCGGTGCAGGATCTCCAGCTCCTCGTGCGCGCTGGGATGCGGGACCCGCACGCGGAACAGGAACCGGTCGCGTTGCACCTCGGGCAGCGGATAGACGCCTTCGGACTCGATCGGGTTCTGGGTGGCCAGCACGATGAACGGCCTGGGCAGCGGGTGCGTGATCCCGGCCAGGGTGACCTGGCGTTCGGCCATCACCTCCAGCAGCGCCGACTGGACCTTGGCGGGGGCGCGGTTGATCTCGTCGGCGAGCAGGAAGTTGACGAACACCGGACCCAGCTCGACGTCGAACTTCTCATTGGACGGATGGAAGACCCGGGTGCCGACGATGTCGCTCGGCACCAGGTCGGGCGTGAACTGGATCCGGGCGAACGTGCCGCCCACCACGGTGGCCAAGGTAGAGGCGGCGAGGGTCTTGGCGACGCCTGGCACTCCTTCCAGCAGGCAGTGACCGCGGGCCAGCAGGGCGACGATCAACCTCTCGACCATGTGATCCTGGCCGACGATGACCCGCCGGACCTCGTCAAGGGTCTGACGCAGCACGGCCGCATCGGTTTCGTCTGGCACATCTTCGGCGACGCTCATGACGCCATTCCACCAAACGTCCCGCAAACGTGCACGGTGCCGGTCTGTGCTTTCATGGCAAACGTGGCCAGTCCGCTGCAGTACGGAGATCCGCCCAACCTGGGGCCGTTCGTGGTGCAGGCCCGCCTGCACTCCGCGCCGGCCGGTTTCGTCTACCTCGGGCAGGGGCCGGACGGGCGTGCCGTCTCGCTGGCCCTCCTGACCCGCGGCGCCGCCTTCGACGCCGCCGCCCGCGAACGGTTCGTGACCGCGGTGCGCGAGGCCGCGCCCGCGCGCGGCTGGCTCGGCCGGGCCTCCAGGACGCGCGCCGCGGTGCTGGACGGCGTGCCGGAGGTGCTGTCGATGGAGACCGGCACGGCGCCCTGGGTGGCCGTGCCGTTCGTGCCGGGCCGTCCGGGGGCCGAGTGGTTCCTGGAGCCGGTGATGGTCGGGGGCACGTTCATCGGACAGGCGCACGGCCCGGACTTCGTGCCGTACTGGCTGACCGACCGCGCGCCCGCCCTGCCGGGCGCGCCGAGCGGGCGCCGGCCGCTCACCGAGACGCGCCGGCGGGTGCTGCTCGCCGCCATGGCGCTGGCCGTGCTGTTGCTGCTCGGTACGGTGATCGCGCTGCTGCTGATCATGGGCAGGGCGGACGACGAGCCGCTGCCCAGGCCGCTGCCGCCGACGAACTTCCAGCCGACCGCGCCTCCGACGCCGGCCACGCCGGAGCCGCAGCAGCCCTCGCCCACCCAGACGCCGTCGCCGAGCAGGAGCGGGCAGCTCACGCCGGGGCCGACGCCCGGTGAGGACTCGGGAGACGGCTCGCCGCTCTGATCTCCCGGTTTTTCGGCTTGAGTCTCACGTCGCGTGAGGTTCTAGCGTCCGTGGACATGAAGTTCATCGTTCACGACACGCTCACGGCCATGGCCGAGCTGCTGGAGCAGCCGCTGGAGCGGCGTCCCGATCTGCTGCGCGAGCTGCTCGCGCCCATCCGCCCGGCCATCCCGATGCCGGGCGACATCGTCGACATCCACCACCAGGGGCCCGGCTTCCGGGTGGACGCCGAGGACCCGCGTTACCTGCCCGCGATCCGCGCCATGATCGAGGCGGACGTGCTGGGGCAGGTCGAGCGGGAGCTGTACCGGGCCGCCGACCGGCTGGCCGGCCTCAAACTGCCCGGCTCACTGCAGGTGGTGTTCGTGCTGGGAAATCCCGACGACGAGCACCTGATGAAGGTCACGGGCGGCTACTACGGGATGGGCGGTTCGCCCGGCCTGCTGTACCTGCTGGGCTGGCCGACGGAGGAGACGATCGGCAGGATCGCGCACTGCGCCGTCCACGAGTTCCACCACCAGGCGCGCTACACCAACGTGCCGTGGCGTCCGACGGTGGGGGAGCACGTGGTCTCCGAGGGGCTGGCGGAGGCGTTCGTACGGGAGCTGTCGGGGGTCGAGGCCATGGGGCCGTGGTCGTCGATGGTCACCGGCGCGGAACTGGACCGGGCCTACGCGAAGATCATGGCCGACTTCGAGCTGGAGGGCATGCACCTCACGTCCGCGTACGTGCTGGGGGACACCACCGTGGCGCGGTACGGGCAAGAGCCTCGCGGCATTCCCGACATGGCGGGATATGCGGTGGGGTTGCGGCTGGTGGACGAGCACCTGGCCGCCACCGGCATGACGGTCACCGAGAGCACGACGTTGCCGGTGTCGCAGATCGTCCAGCGGGGTGTGTCAGCGAGGTGAGACGAAGCCCGACTCGTAGGCGGCGATCACGGCCTGGGTGCGGTCCCGCGCACCCAGCTTGGTCAGCACGTTGCCGACGTGCGTCTTGACGGTCTCCTGGCTGACGACCAGTTCGGCGGCGATCTCGCCGTTGGACAGCCCCCTGGTCATCAGCCGCAGCACGTCGCCCTCGCGGCCCGTCAGCCGGCCGATGCCGGGCACCTCTGAGGGCGGGGTTTCGGGCGGCCTGCGCCCGGCCAGCGTCCGGATCGCCGCCGGGAACAGCAGCGACTCCCCGGCCGCCACCAGCTTGATCGCGTGGACCAGCTCGTCGGGCCTGGTCCGCTTGAGCAGGAACCCGCTGGCGCCCGCCCGCAGCGCCTCGTAGACGTGGTCGTCGTTCTCGAACGTGGTGACCACAAGCACCTTGGGCGGCTCGTCCATGGCCACCAGCCGCCGGGTGGCCTGGATGCCGTCCACCGCGGGCATGCGTACGTCCATCAGCACCACATCGGGGCGCTCCCTGCGCACCACGGGCACCACCTCGGCGCCGTCGGCGGCCTCACCGACCACGCTCAGCCCCGGCTCGGCGTCGATGATGACGCGCAGACCGGCCCGGATGAGGCCCTCGTCGTCGGCGATCACGACCTTGAGCGTCATGCGCGCGACCGCGGGAGTGTCATGAGAGCGACCGTAGGGGATGTCATGGGACCGACCGTAGCGGGGTCAGGGACCGACCTGAGCGATGATCCAGGCCCGCCCCTGCGCCGGGCACCCTCGACCACCGCCTGTCACGGGACCGACCGGAGTGGCAGCCGGACGGAGACGCGCCAGCCGTCCGCCACCGGGCCCGCCTCCAGATCGCCGCGGAGCAGGCGAACACGCTCCCGCATACCGGTCACTCCCCTCCCGCCCACTCGGTCGCCCGGCCCCGCGCCCACTCGGTCGCCAGGCCCCGCGTTCGGCCGGTTGTTCCGTGCGCCCGATCGGTCGGTCGGTGCGTCCGACCGCGCGCCCCGCTGTGTGCCGTTCGCGCCGGTCTCGTTGGTGATCTCCAGTCTCAGGTCGTCGTCCTGCACGGCGACGGCCAGCCGTACCGGCCCCTGACCGTGTCTGAGCGCGTTGGTCAGCGCCTCCTGAACGATCCGGTAGGCCTCCCTGGAGACCACGGCGGGCACGCCGGTCAGGTCGCCCACCTCGCGCCGCACCTCGGCGCCGGAGGCGTCGGCCAGGTCGCCCAGATCGGCCAGCGTCGCCTGCGGCGGGCCGGCCTCAGGGGGCGGGTCGCCGTCGCGCAGGACGCCGAGGACGTGGTCGAGGTCGTCGAGGGCGGCGCGGGCCGACTGCTCGATGGCCGCCAGAGCGGTCCTGGCCGTCTCCGGGTCGCGGTCGAGCACCCGCCCGGCCGAGGCGGCCTGCAGGGTGACGACGCTCAGCGCGTGGCCGACGGAGTCGTGCAGCTCGCGGGCCAGCCGGTTGCGCTCGGCCAGCGTACGGGCCCGACGCTCGGCCGCGGCCAGCCGTTCGCCGGGGGTGGGGCCGAGCAGCACGGGGGCGAGCCGGGCCAGCAGCGCGCCCGCGCCGGCCGCGAACAGCACCACCGCCCCCAGCACGGCCAGCCCGATCAGCGGCCAGCGCAGCGCCGCCCAGCCCGGCTCGACGGCGATCCCCAGCATCCGCTCGGGCCCGCCGACGAACGGCACCGCGAACGTGAAGACCGTGAACGGAACCCCGGCCAGCGTGCACCCGCTCACCAGGCCGCCGACGCCCAGGTGGAGGGTGTACCAGGCGGCCGTGCGCCACCGTTCCTGCCATGACCGGCCCGCCTGCCTGGGCGGCGTCTCCACACGCGCGCCGAGCAACCCCTGGGCGGCGCTCACCTCCAGCGCCCGCACCGGCAGGAACAGCCCGGTCACCGCCACCACCGGCAGGACCGCCACGAACACCCCGAGCTGGAGGGGCAGCAGGAAATTGGCCGACTGGCCCTGGAGCAGGCCCGATGTCAGAACCCCGGTCATCATGTACGGCATCAGCAGCGCGCCGCCGAGGATCAGGCACGCCCATCGCCGGGGCAGGTTCCATCTCACATTCGTGATTGTATGTCGACGGTTATTCGCTCTCGGTGGAATGCGCCTTTAGAGAAATGCGCCCCCAGCGAAAAGGAGCTGGAATTGGCGCGGCCCGGGTCTAGCGTCGGTGAATAGCTCGAGAGAAAGGCGATTCCATGACGGAGACCCTGCGTACTGCCTGGCCTGACCAGCTCAGCCAGCGCCTGCTGAAGGAGCGCATACTTGTTCTCGGCCAGGAGGTCGACGACGAGATATGCAATCGGCTGTGCGGTGAGCTGCTTTTGCTGGCGGCCGAGGACCCGCACCGCGACATAACGCTTTACATCAATTCGCCGGGCGGGTCGGTGACCGCGGGGATGGCTCTGTACGACATGATGCAGTTCGTCCCGTGCGACGTGGCGACGGTGGCGATGGGCTTCGCCGCCTCCATGGGGCAGCTGCTGCTGTGCGCGGGCACCCCCGGCAAGCGCTACGCGCTGCCCAACGCGCGGATCGTCATGCACCAGCCGCTCGGCGGCATCGGCGGCTCGGCCAGCGACATCCAGATCCAGGCGGAGAATCTGCTCTACACCAAGCGCAGGCTGGCCGAGATCACCGCCCAGCACACCGGCCGGCCGCTGGAGCAGATCCAGGCCGACTCCGACCGCGACCGCTGGTTCACCGCGCAGGAGGCGCTCGACTACGGATTCGTCGA
Organism: Nonomuraea sp. NPDC049269; assembly: GCF_043197155.1. Taxonomy (NCBI): domain Bacteria; kingdom Bacillati; phylum Actinomycetota; class Actinomycetes; order Streptosporangiales; family Streptosporangiaceae; genus Nonomuraea; species Nonomuraea sp. NPDC049269. The sequence continues at coordinate 383,516 of NZ_JBICSO010000009.1, read as the reverse complement.
CCACATGGCCGAGGGGATGAACTGATATGAGCGGACGTTACGTGCTGCCCTCGTTCACCGAGCGCACCTCTTACGGCATGAAGGAGATGAACCCGTACAACAAGCTGTTCGAGGACCGGGTCATCTTCCTGGGCACGCCGATCGACGACACGAGCGCCAACGACGTGATGGCGCAGCTGCTGACGCTGGAGTCGCTCGACCCCGACCAGGACATCAACATGTACATCAACTCGCCGGGCGGCTCGTTCACCTCGATGACGGCGATCTACGACACGATGCAGTTCGTCCGGCCGGAGATCCACACCGTCTGCATCGGCGAGGCGTCCTCGGCCGCCGCGGTCCTGCTGGCGGCGGGCACGCCGGGCAAGCGCGCCGCCCTGCCGCACGCCCGCGTCCTGCTGCACCAGCCCTCCACCGAGGGCGGACGGGGCCAGTCGAGCGACATGGAGATCCACGCCAGGGAGATCCTGCGGATGCGCGACCAGCAGGAGTTCATGCTGGCCAGGCACACGGGCAAGACGGAGCTGGAGATCAGGAAGGACATCGAGCGGGACCGGATCTTCACGGCCGAGCAGGCGCGCTCCTACAACCTGATCGACGACATCTACGCCTCCCGAAAGCGCACGCTGACCACCGCCCGCTAGAACCGGGCGGCGACGAAGACCTGCGGGGCGGCCGCGCCATGAGGTCGGCCGCTCCCGCAGGCCAGCGAAACGCGGTCAGTGGGCTGGGGCTTGCAGTCTGTCGGTGCAGGGCAGTGCGGCCGGGGCTGGGGTGTTGGTGGTAAGGGGCATCCCTCCTGTTTGGTTGTGATAGCGGGACATATACGCTCTTTGCGGTTCTCGGGGGAAATCGGGGGAGTGGCGTGCCGCTGGAGCATGTGGTGCTGGTGTTGGCGGCTGCCCTCTGTGCGGGCTGGGTCGACGCCGTCGTGGGTGGTGGCGGGCTGGTGCAGTTGCCCGCGGTGATGGTGACGGGCATCCCGCCCGTGCAGGCGATGGCCACCAACAAGCTCTCCTCCGTCTTCGGCACCGCCTCGGCCGCCGTGACCTACACGCGTACCACCAAGGTGGACCGGGCGGTCGCGCTGCCCGGCGTGGGGCTGGCCGTGGTCAGCGCCGGGCTGGGGGCCTTGGCCGCGGCGGCGATCTCGGCCGAGGTGCTGCGCCCGGCCGTGATGGCGGTGCTGGTGGGTGTGGCCGCGTTCGTGACGCTGCGCCCGGCGATGGGCTCGGTGCCGCAGCCCCATCTGCGGACGAACGGCCGCGTCGTCGCGGCCGTGACGATCGCGGGCGTGGGCGTCGCCTTCTACGACGGCATCATGGGCCCGGGGACGGGCACGTTCCTGATCATCGCGTTCACCACGATCCTCGGGCTCGACTTCGTGTCCGCCTCCGCCTCGGCGAAGATCATCAATACCGGGACCAACCTGGGCGCGCTGTTCGTGTTCGCCTGGCAGGGACACGTGCTGTGGGGGCTGGGCCTCGGGATGGCCGTCTGCAACGTGGCGGGCGCGCAGGTGGGCGCCCGCATGGCGCTCAAGCGCGGCACGGGCTTCGTCCGCGTCGTGCTGCTGTGCGTGGTGGTGGCCATGGTGATCAGGCTGGGCTGGCAGCAGTTCGGCTAGGACCCGATGCGGCGCCGTGCGCTCGCGCGAGCGCTAGGACCCGACCGGCTCGGCCGTACGGGGGCGCAGCGCGGTGGCGGCCAGCGCCACGAAGGCGGCCAGCAGCGCCGGTACGCCCAGCGCCCGCGGCAGCCCGGACAGCTCGGCGAGACCCCCGATGAGCACGGGCCCGGACAGGAACCCCAGATAGCCGATGCTCGCCACCCGCGCGAGGGCCCGCCCCGCGAACGCCGGATCACGATGCCCGGCGGCGGAGAACACCTGCGGCACGATGCACGACAACCCCGCCCCGAAGCACCCGAACCCGGCCACCCCCGCCACCGGATGCCCGACCGTCAGCGCCAGCCCGAGCCCGGCGGCGGCCAGCAGCCCGCACCCGCGCACCAGCGCCACCGGCCCGAAGCGGACCGCCAGCCGGTCCCCGGCCAGACGCCCGGCCGTCATCATGATGGAGAACGCCGCATAGCCCGCCGCCGCGAACCCCGCGGACGCGGCCAGGTCCTCCCGCAGGTAGACCGAGCTCCAGTCGGCCGCCGCCCCCTCGCCCACCAGGCAGCAGAACGCCAGCACACCGAGGAAGAGGATCCCCTTGGGCAGCCTCGGCCGTACCCCGGCTTCCGAGGACGCCGGCGCGGGCCGGGAGCGCAGCGCCCAGGCCGCCGCCCACGCGGCCAGCAGCGCGATCACCACCGCCACCGACAGGAACGTGGCGGCGGGCGAGAGCGCCAGGTGCGCGAACAGCCCTCCGGCGGCGGCGCCCGCGAACCCGCCGATGCTGAACACCGCGTGGAACGACGACATGATCGGCCGCCCCCACGCCCGCTCCACCTCCACCGCGTTGGCGTTCATCGAGACGTCCAGCACACCGTGGACCACGCCGAACCCGAACAGCGCGGCGGCCAGCGTGCCCAGGTTCACGGCGTAGGCGGGCAGGACGAGCACCACCCCCTGCAGCAGCGCGGCGGGGATCATGACGCGGCTGCTGCCGTAGCGGTCGACCAGGCGGCCGACCGCCTGCATGCCCGCCATCGCCCCGGCAGCGATGGCCAGCAGCGCCAGGCTCAGCCGCCCGTCGCTCAGTCCGAGGTCCTGTTTGATGGCCGGTATCCGGGCCGTCCAGGTGCCGATGGCCGCCCCGGCGAGCAAGAACAGCAGGTAGACGGCGACCCGGGCGCGGTTCACCGGGCTTCCTGGACGAGCCGGACGGTGACCCCGGCGGCGAGCAGGGCGTCGTGCTGCTCGCGCGGGATGCCGGCGTCGGTCACCACCACGTCGAGCCGCGAGATCGGGCAGACCGCGCCGAACGCCGTCCTGGCGAACTTGCCCGAGTCGCACGCCACGATCACCCGCCTGGCCGCGGCGATGGCGGACTGCTTGACGGCCACCTCCGGCAGGTCGTGGGCGGTCATCCCCTGCTCGGACGACAGGCCGCAGCAGCCGATCACCGCCGTGTCGAAGCGCAGGGCCCTGATCGAGCTCTCGGTCAGGGGGCCCTTGAAGTTCAGCTCGCCCGGCCGTACCTCTCCGCCGGGGAGCACCAGCCGTACGCGTGGCGCCGCGGCCAGCAGCGACGCGGACTGGAGCGCCAGCGGCAGGACGGTCACCCGGCGGTCCAGCAGCGCGCGCGCCACCTCGTACACGGTCGTGCCGCCGTCGAGCAGCACCGCCTCGCCGTCGGCGATCAGCCCGGCCACCTCGGCGCCGATCCGCTGCTTGGCGTCGACCGCCTCGTGCTCCCGTACTCCGAACGGCGGCTCCTCGCCGCGCAGCAGCAGCGACAGCGCGCCGCCCCTGACCCTGCGCACCACCCCCTGCTGGGCCAGTTCGTCCAGGTCGCGGCGGATGGTCATCTCCGACACGCCATGCTCGGCGGCCAGCTCGGCGACCGAGACGCTGTCGTGGGTGCGAAGGGTGTTCATGATGGACAGCACACGTTCCATGTGTTCATACAAACATGACTTATGTGCGCAATACAATGGGGGGCATGCGCGCCAGCCGTCTGCTCTCCCTGTTGCTGCTCCTGCAGGCGCGCGGCCGGATGACCGCCACCGACCTGGCCGCGGAGCTGGAGGTGTCGGTCAGGACCGTCTATCGCGACGTCGAGGCGCTGTCGGCCGCCGGCGTGCCGGTCTACGCCGACCGCGGCCCGGCGGGCGGCTACCAGCTGCTCGACGGCTACCGGACCCGGCTGACCGGGCTGACGGCCGAGGAGGCGTCGTCGCTGTTCCTGGCCGGGCTGCCGGGGCCCGCGGCCGAGCTGGGGCTGTCGGAGGTGGTGGCGAGCGCGGAGCTGAAGCTGCTGGCCGCGCTGCCGCCCGAGCCGCGCTCGCACGCCTCGCGGATGCGTGAGCGCTTCCTGCTGGACGTGCCCGGCTGGTACCGCGACGCCGACGACGTGCCGCACCTCAGCGAGGTGGCCGAGGCGGTGTGGGCGCAGCGGCGGCTGCGGATGACCTACCGGCGCTGGGGCAGGCAGGAGGTCGAGCGGGTGGTGAACCCGTACGGGCTCGTGCTCAAGGGCGGCTCGTGGTACATGGTCGCCGCCCCCGCCGGAGCGACGCCGCGTACGTACCGAGTGGCGCGCATCCTGGCGCTGGAGACCCTGCCGGGCGGCTTCGACCGGCCCGAGGGCTTCGATCTCGGCGGCTTCTGGCGCGACTATTCACGCGAGTTCCGCGAGCGCATGTACACCGCCGAGGCCGTCATCAAGGTCGCCCCCGGCACGGACAGCCTGCTCGCCTACACGATGGGCAACGACGTCGTCGCCGCCGCGCTGGCCGAGGGCGCCGAGCCCGACGCCGAGGGCTGGCGCACGCTCACCGTTCCGATCGAGTCGATCACGCACGCCCGGTGGCTGCTGCTGCGGCTCGGGGCGAGCGTCGAGGTGCTGGGACCGCCCGAGCTGCGCGCGCTGATGGTGGAGGCCGTCGCGGAGCTCGGAAAAATCTACGGCTAAATCGGGGCGATTCTGCCACGATGCCTCGCATGTATCTCATCGCATTCATTGGCGCGTGCATCCTGGTGGCGATGGTTCCCGGGGTCAGCACCGCGATCATTCTCAGACAGACGCTGCGGGCCGGGCGCGGCTCCGGCCTGGCCGCCACCCTGGGCAACGAGACAGGCATCCTGATCTGGGGACTGGCCGCCGCGTTCGGCCTGTCGGCGCTGGTGCTGGCCTCGCAGGTGGCCTATGACGTGATGCGCGTCGCGGGCGCGGTCCTGCTGGTCGTGATGGGGGCGCAGTCGCTCTGGCAGGCCCGCAAGGGTTCGGCGCCGGTCGAGGGGGTCGCGGTCAGTGGCCGGCGCCGGTCGTTCCTGGCCGGGTTCGGGACCTGTCTGGCCAACCCGAAGGCGGCGGTGTTCGCGATGTCGTTCCTGCCGCAGTTCGTGCCGCGGGGGCAGAACGTCCCGCTCACCCTCGTCACGCTCGCCGTCGTCTGGGTGCTCGTGGACCTGCTCTGGTACGGCCTGCTCATCTGGACCGTCGCCAAGGCCAAGGCGTTCCTCGGCCGCCCGGTCGTCAAGCGGCGGCTGGAGCAGATCTCCGGTGCCGTCCTCATCGGGCTCGGCCTGAGGCTCGTCCTGGACTCGCGATGAGCGGCCGCTGGACTACGTTGGGGGAATGACGAACGACCTGGCGACGCTGATGCGGCAGGCGCAGGACGAGGATCCGCTGCGAGCCCTGCAGGCGACCACCGCGTTGCGGCACGAGATCGAACGCATGGAGGCGGTCCAGGTACGCCGGGCCAGGGTGGCCGGGTTGCCGTGGGCGCAGATCGCTCATGCGATCGGGGTGAGCAAACAGGCCGTGCACAAGAAATACGGCAGGGGCTAGCGCTCGTGCTCGGCTGTCAGCGCTCGCGCCACTCGGCGAGCAGCCGGGGCAGCCCGCGCTCCACGAACGCGAAGTAGTCGCGCATCCTGGCCAGGTTGGCGCCGGCGGTGGTGTCGTCGCCGCCGACCGCCTCGACCGCGGCCGACGCCTCGTCGGTGATCTGCCGGAAGATCGGCATCTTGGCCAGCGTGAGCTCGTACCAGGCGTCGTCGGGCAGGCGGTAGACATCGCGGCGGGAGCCGGGCACCGGCTCCCGCACCACCAGGTGCATCTGCGTGAGCAGGCGCACCGCTCCGGAGATGGCGGCCGGGCTGACGCCGAGCCGCTCGCCGAGCTCGGCGGCGGTCAGCGTCCGCTCCTCGGCCGCCATCATCGTGAACAGCACGCGCGCGGCCATGGGCGGCAGCCCCCAGTCGGAGAAGATCCGCGCCATCCGCTCGACCGCGTGGCGCACGGCCTCTTCGTCACGAGTCACAGGCGGGATTCTACGGGCTTCACAAACGCGCGAAACTCTCGGCGAACCATCTCAGCGCGATCTGCCAGGAGTAGCCGCGGCGGATGCGCCCGGCCACGTCCGGCGGCAGCGTGTCGAGGCCGCGGTGCTCCAGCAGCACCTCGGTGCCGCCGTCGACCGGCGTGAACGCGACCTCGATCTCCATCTCGCCCTGGTCGTTGATCAGGTCGGCCCAGACCAGGCGGCGTGGCGGCTCCCAGACGAGGATCCGGCCGGTGTCGACGTGGCCGCCGTCGGACCACAGCTCGCGCAGGTAGCCGTCCGCGAACCGGATGCCGACCGCGCGTGACGGGTCGACCCAGCTATGGGGGCCGCGTACGTACCAGCCGTCGATCTCGTCGGTGAAGACGCGGAACGCGGTGGCCTGGTCGACGGGGACGATGACGGCGGCCTGGACGGAGTTCATGGAGTCGTGCGTTCCACGTGGTCCTTGAACGAGCCGAGCTGCTCGGCCCAGAACGCCTGCACCTGGTCGAGCCACGCCTGAAGGGCGGTGAACGGTTCCTGGCGCAGCGTGTAGAGGCGCAGCCTGGCATCCTCGCCGCCCGCCTCCGCCTGGACCAGCCCGCCGGCCCGAAGCACGCGCAGATGCCTGCTCAGCGCGGGCGCGCTCATCTGGACGGCCTGCGCCAGCTCCCCGGCGGGGCGGGGACCGGCGCGCAGCAGGTCGATCACCTTGCGCCGGGTGGGGTCGGCGAGGGCGGCCAGCGTGGCATCCAGATCGTTGCCGTTTGCGTTAATTATTGCTCGCTTTCGTTGTATGGTGATGCTTAACGATAGCGACAATTATTGCGGAGGTCTGCGCATGGCTGTAGAGCTGGGTTACTACACGCTGTCGGTCGAGGACCTGGATCGGGCCGCCGCCTTCTACGAGGCGCTGTTCGGGTGGGAGTTCCGGCGCGAGCACGAGACGTACCTGCACGTGACCAACACCGCGGTGCCGATGGGCCTCACCGCCTCCGGCCCCTCGTCGCAGCCGAACCTGTACTACAGCGTCGACGACGTCGACACCGCGATCAAGCGGGTGCGCGAGCTCGGCGGCACGACGGGGGAGATCATCGAGAGCAAATCGGGGCGGGGCTGCACCTGCACCGACGACCAGGGCACGGAGATCAGCCTCTGGCAGCCCGCACCCGGCTACTGACAGGTCCGCCCCCGCCGATGGAGGTCCGGGCGCGTTCGTGGATCAGTCGGGTGCCTTCACCGTGGCGATGCCGAGCGTGCTGGTCATCGGGAGGATTCCCGCCTCGAAGACGGCGCCCAGGACCGGCCGGATGAGCTGGGCCAGCCGGTCGGCGCGCTGCTCGCCGAGCTGTCGCCACGGCTCGGCGGCCAGTTCGTCGGTCATCCGCTCGACCTGGTCGCGCAGCGCCCGGCCCGCGTCGGTGGCCTGGCCCGCGGCATCGACCAGGCCACGCCCGGCCAGCCGATCCTGCGCGGCGGCCCAGTCGCCCTCGCTCCAGCCGCGCCCGGCGAAGTTGGCCGACGGAGCGGCGCCGATCGCGGCGAAGGAGACCAGCGACTCGCACGGGTCCAGCTCCGCCGCCTGGAGCGCCACGAGATGGCCGTCGCCGCGGTGCTCGCGCAGCACGGTGGCGGCGTGCCAGAGCGCCAGGTGCGGCTCGTCCGGCCAGGGCAGGTCCAGGTTGGCGGCGGCGAGCGGCCGTCCGGCCACCGTCACGCTCTCGGCCGTCCGCTTGGCCAGCTCGGCGGCCTCGGCGAGCTGTTCTGCCTTGTCGCCGAGCAGCGCCCGATAGGTGCGGTCGACGGCCCGGATGCGGGTCTGGAGCACCTGCTCGGGGGTGGCGGTGTCCCAGACGGCCGGAACGTGTTCGGCGATCGTCTGAGGGCTGAAGCTGTAGTAGGTGGCGAAGGCCAGGTTCGTGCCCGCGTGGCCCAGCGGCGCGGTGCGGTAGGCGAAGTAGCTCGGCCAGCGCGACTCCACGTCGTAGCCGATCGCCGCGGCTTCCTCGAAGGCCTGGGGGGAGAAGTACAGCGCCGCGTGGATCGGCTCCAACTGGTGCCACATGCGGCGGGCGACTCTGCCATCGATGGACATGCCAATTCCTCACTGTCTAGATAAGGTATGCCAGTGACTATAGACTCCTGGCGCATCACTGGTCAATCCCAAATAGACAGTTATGTTGGCCGGTGGGTGGAGCTCGCCGTCCTCCTGGTGAACGAACTGGCCGTGGGTGAGGTACGCGGGCGCGACCTCGCGCCGCCGGCCGACGGGGCCTCGCGCCGCGCCGCCGTACTGGGCGCCACGGCGCGCCTCGACCGGCCGCCCGCCGGATCTCTGACCGCCGCCGACGCCGACCGCCTGGCGGAGGTGGCCGCCGAACTGCGGCCCGTGTTCGGCGGGGGCCCCGATGCCGTCGCGTCGCTCAACGCGCTGTTGGTACGGCACGCGGCCGTCGCCAACCTGCACGGTGAGCCGCCCGTCCTGGCCTTCCACCAGCCGGACGCCTCGCTGGTCGACGCCTGGGCCGCCGACGCCGGCACCGCGCTGGCCATGGTGATCGGGGTGGGGCAGGGGGTTCGGCTCCGGTCGTGCGAGGCGGACGGGTGCGCGCTGGTCTTCTTCGACGTGACGCGGAACACCTCGCGGCGCTTCTGCGGGCTGTCGTGCCAGAACCGCGCCAAGGCCAGCGCGTACCGTGCCCGGCGGCGGGCCTGAGATCGGCGCGCCGCCCTGTCGGCGCTGCTCTGTCGGTGGTGCTCTATCTGTGTGCTCTATCGGCGGCCGAGGGCGATGGGGAGCACGATGTGGTCCACGAGCCGCCGGGCCAGTTCGTGGTCGACGGGCTCACCGCTGACCAGCGCCCGGAAGAACAGCACCGCCGGGCCCACCTGCCACAGCAGGTCGGTGTCGGCGCTGCGCGACAGCTCGCCCCTGGCCCAGGCCCGCTCGAACACCTCCAGCGTCAACCGGCGGCGGCCGGCGATGTAGTTCTGCTGCACCGCGCGGGCCAGGTCGGCGTTGTGCAGGATCTCGCCGACCAGCCCGGCGATGACGTCACCGAGCCGGGCCAGCTCGCCCACCAGCGACTCCATCAGCGCGAGCAGATCACCCCGCAGCTCGCCCGTGTCGGGGACGACCGGCCTGTCGGAGACGGCATTGACGAACGCCGCCACCACCAGCTCCGCCTTGGACGGCCAGCGCCGGTAGACGGTGTGCTTGCCCGCCTTCGCGCGTGCGGCCACCGCCTCGATGGTCAGCCTGTCGTACCCGGTTTCGCGCAGCACATCGAGCACGACGCCGAGTAACTCGGCCTCGCGCGCCGGCCCGCCTCGCAAGGGCGTAACGGACATGACTTACAGAGTAGGCGTCAACGCTGCCAGACTGTCAGGTCCATGGTGATGTAGTCACTGGCCCCTCCGGATACCTTCGTCACCTTGACGAGACCGATCGTGTTCTCGGCGAAGACGCACACCAGCCTGCCCTTGGCCTGGTCGGTGGCGTAGCTGTCCATGTACCGGGTGTTGTCGACGCACGCCTGGTAGGTGCCGGTCTGTCCGGGTTCGAGCACGGCCATCTTCTCCGCCTCGAGGCCGATGGCGCCGTACCTGACGTCCTCGTCGTTGCCCTCCCTCGGGTGAGTGGGGTCGTCGGTGAAGTTGACCGAGTAATAGATGGTCACATCGATGCCCTTGTACGTGCCGAGCAGCGTGCCCGCCTTCGCTCCGGCCACCGAGCCCTCGGTCGCCGTGCCCGCGGGGCTCGGCGTGGTCTCCTCGGTCGTACCGGCAGTGGGCCTGCTCGCGGGCGCCTGTTCGGTGACCGTGACGGTCGCGGCGGGTTGGGCGAGCGGGGTGCCGACGGCGGGACCCTGGTTCAGCAGCACGGCCGTGGCCGCGCCCGCGATCAGCGCGGCGCCCGCGGCGGCGCCGGCCACGACACCGAACCCGAACGTCCTGCGTGAGCTCGCAGGGGGAGGAGAGGGCGAGGCCGCGTAGGCGGGCAGGGAGTGCGTGAGCTCCGGGGGCAGCCACTCCGGCCCCGTCCGCGCGTACCGTTCGAGCTCGGTCACCAGGGCGCGCGGCGTCGGCCGGTGCGCCGGGTCCTTGGCCAGGCAGCGGGCGATCACCTCGCGCAACTCCGGCGGGCAGCCGTCGAGCTGAGGCTCGTCATGCACCACGCGGTAGAGCACCGCAGGGTCGGGGCCCTCACCGAACGGTGTGCGGCCGGTCGCCGCGAACAGCGCAAGACCGCCGAGCGCGAACACGTCGACCGGCGGCGCGGCCGGGTGCCCGAGCGCCTGCTCGGGAGCCATGAACAGCGGCGTGCCGATGCGGATGCCGGTGCCGGTCAGCGGGGTCGCGTCGACGGCCTTGGCGATGCCGAAGTCGATGACGCGGGGGCCGTCGGGGGACAGCAGCACGTTCGACGGTTTGAGATCGCGGTGAACCACCTGGACGGCGTGGATGGCCCGCAGCGCCTCGGCCACCCCGCAGACCAAGGTCAGCACCGTGCGGGGAGGCAGCGGGCCGTGCCGGGCGACGGCCTTGTCGAGCGAGGGCCCGGGCACGTAGGCGGTGGCCAGCCAGGGCGTCCTGGACTGGGGATCGGCGTCGACGACGGGCGCGGTGTAGAGACTCTGCACCCGCTCGACCGCGGCGACCTCCTGCTGGAACCGCCGCCGGAACTCCGGATCCCCGGTGAACTCGGCGCGGATCACCTTGATGGCCAGCCGCCTGCCGCTCTGGGTGCGGGCGAGGTAGACCTGCCCCATTCCGCCCGCCCCCAGCCGCGCCACCAGGCGATAGCCGCCGATCTCGGATGGGTCGTCAGGGGCCAGTGGTGTGAAGGGGGGATTCACTATCGCACTTTACCATGCCAATAAATCTACAATGTAAAGGCGTGCGGAGTAGATTGCCAACATCTCTTCGCGAATAACTCTTTGCGAAGAGATGTTGGCAATCTATGGTTGGGTGCATGACCTCAGTCGTCGTCCTCGATGCCAAGGGCCTGCGCGCCCTCGCCCACCCGGTGCGGGTGGAGCTCGTCCAACTGCTGCGCAAGTACGGTCCTTCGACGGCCACCCGCCTGGCCGAGCGCCTCGATGTCAACTCCGGTACGGCCAGCTACCACCTGCGCAGGCTGGCGGCGGCGGGCTTCGTCGAGGAGGACACCGAACGCGGAAACGCGCGCGAGCGGTGGTGGCGTTCCGTACACCAGGTGACCCGGCTCGCCGACAGCGAACTGGCCAGGCAGGAGCCCGAGGCTGTGCTGACCTACCTGCGGTCTGTGGCGGCCGCGCACAGCCTGCTGACCCAGCGCGCGCTGAACGAACTGCAGACCATGCCCCGGCCCTGGTACGACGAGCTGGACATCAGCCACTGGGCGCTGCGCCTCACCCCTGAGGAGGCCGGACGGCTGCACGAAGAGCTGCTGGCCGTGGTCGCCCGCTACCGGCGCGAGGACCCCGAGAGCGCGGCCGCCGAGGGCGCCGAGCGGGTGTCGCTGGTCATGCACCTGCTGCCGGAGCCGGACGTATCGGAATCGGACCTGCCATGACCGGCAGTCCTGCGACTGGGCGGTCCTTACGCCCGCTGGCCGGGGTGCTGGCGGCCCTGGCCATGTCATTGACCGGCACTCGGGTGTCGGCCATCGCGTTGCCGTGGTTCGTGCTTGTCACGACCGGCAGCGCCACCATGACCGGGCTCGTCGCGTTCTGCGAGATGGCACCGTATGTCCTGGTCAAGCTCTTCGTGGGGCCGCTGGTCGACCACCTGGGGCCGCGCCGGGTCTCGTGGGTCGCCGATGTGGTGAGCGCCGCCGGAGCCGGGGCCGTGGTTCTGCTGCACGCTTTCGGCCTGCTGGCCTTCCCGGTGTTGCTCGGGCTGGTGTCGCTGATCGGCGCGGCTCGCGGGCCCGGCGACCTGGCCAAGGAGATCATGGTGCCGGAGGCGGCCGAGCGCGGCCGGATCCCACTGGAGCGGGCCGCGGCACTGTCGGGCGTGACGGAACGCCTGGCCGCCACCGTCGGCCCGGCGACGGGCGGGGCGCTGGTGGCACTGGCGGGCCCACTGGTGGGCTTGACGGCCAGCGGAGCCTGCTTCGCACTCGGCTCCGTCGTCATCGTGTGGGCACTGCCCCGCGCCCGGGCGTCAGCCGAAGACGCAGTCCCCGCCCAGGTGCCGGCTGGTGATCTCCTTGCCGTCCAGGTGTCGGCCGAGGGCGCGGTTCCTCTTCAGACGTCAAGCCACGGCTCAGGTCGCGATTCCGAGGGTGGTGCGGGGGAGCGGGCGGGTTACTGGCGGCGTTTCGCCGGGGGGATCGCTTTTCTGCGGGGTGAGCCGATATTGCTGGCCCTCGCTCTCATGGTCGCCGTGACGAACCTGCTGGACGCGGCGTTCGCCCAGGTGCTGGTGCCGGTGTGGGCCAGGGAGTCCGGCCACGGCCCGGCCGTGATCGGGCTGAACAGCAGCGTGATGGGGCTGGCGGCGGTCGGCGGGAGTCTGGTGGCCGCCGCGGTGGCGCATCGGATGCGGCGGCGGGCGGTGTTCTTCGTGGCCTTTCTGCTCGCGGGTCCGCCGCGGTTCCTGGTTCTGGCGATGGACGCGCCGGTGTGGGCGATCGTGGTCGTGTTCGCGCTGAGCGGGCTCAGCGGAGGCCTCATCAACCCGATCCTGGGCGCGATCTACTTCGAGCGGGTGCCGCGACGGCTGCTCGGCCGGGTCAACGCGCTGGGGGACTCGCTGGCATGGGCCGGGATTCCGCTGGGCGGGCTCATCGCCGGTGCGGCGGTGGCCGCCGCCGGGTTGTCGCCGGTGCTGGCCGCGTGCGGGGCGGCCTACTTCCTCACCGTCGGACTGACCGGACTGCGCCGGGAATGGCGGGAAATGGACCAGTCGCGCGACGCGGGGCGTCCCGCAGCGGTGGCCGCAGCCGGCCGCGCAAGTGGTGCTGCGGGCGGCGGCTCAGGTGGCGCCTCGGCGGAACGTTCAAGTGGTGCTGCGAGCGGCCATTCAGGTGGCGCCGCGGCTGGCCGTTCAGGTGGTGCTGCGGGCGGGCAGCATGGCGGCGATCTCGCCGGCCAGGGTCGGATCGGCCGCGAACGCCTCGAGGATGGCCAGCCGTAACGCCAGATCGTCGCCGGAGCGGGCCGCCACCTGCTCGATCGCCCTCCTGGAGCCGGCGTCACCCCGCCCGAAGATCCGCTGCAGGATGCGGGTCCCGCGGGCGATGTTCGACCCGGCGGCGAGCTCGTTGGTCTTGGCGAGTACGGCACCGCCATAGGCGCAGATCGCCTCGGTGATGTAGGGCATGACGTCGTCCGCTATGTCCACGGATACCTCCATGGGACCTGCCGGGGGATGAAGGCGATGCTAGTCCCGAGAGGCTGTCCGGCGAGCACTAATCTGTGGACGTGTCCTCCTATCTCACCCTGAGCGCCGCCATCGAGCACGAGACGGAGGCCCGCCGCTCCCGCTTCGTCTGCGCGGTCGCCCCGGCGAGGACACCCGAGGAAGCCTCGGCCTTCATCGCCGAACGCCGCCACCTGCACCCGAACGCCTCCCACAACTGCACGGCCTACGTCATCGGCGACGACCGCAAGGGCGACGACGACGGCGAACCAGGCGGCACAGCGGGCACGCCGATGCTCCAGGCCCTGACGGGAAGAGGCTTCAACGATGTGGTGGCGGTGGTCACCCGCTACTTCGGCGGCACCCTCCTGGGCGCCGGCGGCCTGGTCCGCGCCTACAGCTCAGCGGTAACGGAAACTCTGGACCAGGCACAACCCATCAGGATGATCCCGGCAACCCTCATCGAGGTAACAGTCGCCCACGACCAGGCAGGGCGCATAGAGAATGATTTGAGGGCATCAAAACACCCGATCAAGGACGTGTCCTACGGCAGCAAGGTCGTCTTCACGGTAGCGGTGTCAGACGACGAGACGGCCACCTTCACCGACTGGCTGGCAACCCTCACGGCAGGCCGAGCCCAGGTGACTCCGGGCAACAGAATCCACGTAGCAGGCTAAGAATACGGCCGTAACGGCGCCCGGCCCCGTGCGGGCTCAGCGGCCGTGTCCCTGGAGGTCCTCAGCCACGTACGGTGACTGGGCCCTCCCGTGCTGTGCCGTAAAGCACAGAAAAGGTTTTGACCCCTCAAGCGCATGCGGCCCACGGCGGCTGGGCCCTCCCATAACGCAAAAATCATCCCTCCAGCGCATACTGCATGACGCGAAACTTCGCCTGCGCCTCGGCGAGTTCGGAGGCCGGGTCGGAGTCGCCCATGATGCCGCCGCCGGCGAAGAGGCGGGCGCGGCGGCCGCGGACGATCCCCGACCGCAGCGCGATCCCCCACTCGCCGTCCCCGTGAGCGTCGATCCATCCGACGGGCCCCGCGTACCCCGCGCGATCCATCCCCTCCAGCTCCCGGATCACCTTGATGGCGGTGTCGGTGGGTGTGCCGCCCACCGCCGCGGTCGGGTGCATGGCGGCGACCACGTCGAGCACCGACGCGCCGTCGGCCAGGCGGCCCGTGACGTGACTGGCCAGGTGCTGGACGTTGGGCAGCATGAGCAGTTCGGGCTCGTCGGGGGTCTGCAGCGACGAGCACAGCGGGGCGAGCGTCTCGCGTACGGACGCGATGGCGCACTCGTGCTCGTGCCGGTCCTTGGCCGAGGCGAACAGCGCGGCGCCGCGCGCCAGGTCGTCTTCGGGGCCGCTGCCGCGCGGCGTGGTGCCGGCCAGGACGAGCGACTCGATCTCCTGGCCGGTGCGCCGGATGAGCAGTTCGGGCGTGGCGCCGACGAAGCCGGCGACGGAGAAGGTGTAGCACTCGGGATAGCGGTGCGCCAGGCGGCTGAGCAGCAGGCGTACGTCGATGGGACGCTCGGCCGTGGCGAGCAGGTCCCGGGCCAGGACGACCTTCTCCAGCTCGCCGTCGCGGATGCGCCGGGCGGCCTGGGCGACGACGTGCTCCCATTCGGGGGCGGACAGGCTGCCGTCGCCGTAGCTGATGCGGCCCGGGTCGCGGATCGGGGTGAGGGGTTCGAGCCGCGCGTCGCCGATGGTGGTGAGCCAGGCGTGGCCGTTGCGCCGGGCGAGTACGGCCTGCGGGACGACGAGGACGGAGCCGGCGGCGTTCTCGTCGAAGGTGAAGGAGCCGAAGGCGACCGGCCCGACGCCGGGTGTGCCGGCCGGCCCGTCGAGGTAGGCGTCCATGCGGGCGTCGCCGAAGAGGTCGCCGAGCCACCGCCGGGCCCAGGCGAACCGGCCGGGACCTGCGGGAACATTCACACGGGCGGCCTCACCCCAGCCGACGAGTCCTTCGCCATGCCTGATCCAGGCATAAGGGGCGGGGGTCCGGGGCAGGGAGGCCAGCAAGTTACCGGGGTCACCTATGGGGGTGGTGCGAACCGGTAGCGGGCGGGTGGTTCCGAGCGCGACACTCACCCAAGACACTCTATGCGGGAACTGAACACGTTCGACTGGGACCCCCGTGAATGACCGGTTACGGTCAACGAACCCAGAAAAAGTGGGAACTCGCATGATATTCGGTCGTGGCCGCATCGGATCCGGCCTGTCAAGCGGCGATATGAACACGGTCCTGAGATGGCAGATGTTGCCCTAACGACATAGTCGGCCTCCTCGCTCATCCCTACTTTGGGCCGCATGATCACTCGTCTCGCGCCCGTCTGCGTCGCCGCGCTCGTTCTTCTCGGTTCCGGTACGGCCCAGGCCGCCACGGCGGAGCCTGTCCCAGAGGTCATGGCGGCGTTGGGTGATTCGGTCTCGGCCGGGTTCAACGCGTGCGGCTGGTACGTCGCCTGCACCTCCCGCTCCTGGTCGGCGGGCGACAACGCCCAGGTGACCAGCCACTACCTGCGGCTGGCCGGGCTGAGCAGGTCGATCCTGGGGCACAACCGCAACTTCGCGGTGCCCGGGTCCACGAGCGCGGACCTGCTGGGGCAGGTGAGGCAGGCGGTGGAGGCCAAAGCGAGTTATGTCACAATCCTCATCGGCGCCCAGGACGCCTGCAAGCCGGCGGAGAAGGACATGACGCCCGTGCAGGTCTACCGGCAGCGGCTGGACGCGGCTCTGGCGGAGCTGCGGGCCGGGATGCCGGGCGTGCGGGTGTTCATCGCCAGCATTCCGGACCTGCGCCGGTTGTGGCAGGTCGGCAAGGGCAACGCGCTGGCGCGCTCGTTCTGGACGCTCGGCCATATCTGCCCCACCATGCTCGCCTCCCCATCATCGATGAAGGCCGCGGACGTGGCGCGGCGGACCCGGGTGCGGGCGCGGGTGATGGCCTACAACCACGAGGCCGCCGAGGCGTGCGCGACGCTGGGTCCCGCGTGCCGTACGGACGGCGGCGCGGTGTTCGGCTACCCGTTCACGCTCGACCACATCAGCAAGTGGGACTACTTCCACCCCAACGCCGACGGGCAGCGGGTCCTGGCCGCGCTGACGTTCAAGAACGGCTTCGAGTGGATGGACGTGCGCTGAGCGGCGGCGGTCAGCGGCACTGGGCGAGCATGGTGTCCTTGTCCTCGCGGGTGACGGGCAGGTCATACTTGCGCGCGACCTGGGCGAAGCGGGTGACGTAGGCGCAGCGGATGCGGCGCTGCGGCGGCAGCCAGCCGGCCGGCCCCGAGCCGTCCTTCTGCTCGTTGGCGGCGCCGTCGACGGGCAGCAGGTTGAGCGGGTCGTTGGCGAAGTCGACGCGCTTGGCCATCGACCAGCGCGGCGTGCCCATCCGCCAGCCGTAGGCGAGCGGGATGACGTGGTCGACCTGGATCTCGTCGGCGTGCTCCTTGCGCCAGTCGATGGTCCTGCCGGTGTAAGGGTCGGTCAGCCGCAGGGAGACGATCTCGCAGCGGGAGCCCTGGCGATACTTGACGTCATGGCCGTCACGGGCGAGCAGGTCGTCGCGGGTACGGCAGCCGTTGCGGGCGTACGGGACGTCGGTGGCGGTGTCGGCCCAGTTGTCGCCGTACCTGGTGCGCTCGTAGCCCGTCTTGGGGCCGCGGCCCTTCACCCGGAGTCCCTTGATGAGGGCGCGGGCGCTGGCTTTGTCGGCATCTTTGGTGATGGGGGCGAGTCCTGGCAGGGTTCCGCTGGTGTTGCTCAGGGGGCTGGCCGCGGTGGCCGGGCTGCTCTTGCTGCCGCCGATGAGGGAGACGACCAGTACACCCCCGGCCAGGAGGGCGACCGTATCCTTTGTGCTCAAGTACGCCTCCGAGATCTTGGGCACAGGTTCTCTAGAGATCAATTCCCGACATTGTGGTGTTTGACACGGTGAGAGGTTTGAGACGGCAGAGGGAGGGATCTATGACGCACGGTGCTGTTGATCCGGATGTGGATCTCCACGTTCCCGGGCAGCGGGCGGAGCTGTCCTGGGGCGTGCTCGCGGTCATCGCGGCCGGGGGTGCGCTAGGGGCGCTGGCCCGGTACGGGGTGCAGAGCGCGCTGCCCACCTCACCTGCCGGGTTCCCGTGGGCGACGTTCTGGGTGAACGTCTCCGGATGCCTGCTGATCGGGGTGCTCATGGTGGTGATCACCGAAGTACGGCAGGCGCATCGGCTGGTGCGGCCGTTCCTCGGAGTCGGGATTCTGGGCGGGTTCACCACGTTCTCCACTTACGTGGTGGATGTGCAGCGATTGGTGGCATGGGGGGCGCCGGTCGCCGGGCTGGTCTATCTGGCGGCCACGATGGTCGCGGCCGTGGTGGCGGTGTGGTGCGGGATGCGGGTGACGCGGCGGCTGGCGCGGGTGGCGGCCCGATGACGATCGTCCTGATCGTGGTGGGCGCGGCGCTGGGCGCTCCGCTGCGGTATCTGGCGGACCGGGCGGTGCAGGCCGGGCACGACACGGTGTTCCCCTGGGGGACGCTGGCGGTGAACGTGGCCGGGTCGGCGGTGCTGGGGTTCCTGGCGGCGCTGCCTGCCGGGAGCGGAGTGATGGCGTTCGCGGGCACCGGGTTCTGCGGGGCGCTGACCACGTACTCGACCCTGGGGTACGAGACCGTGCGGCTGGCCGAGGAGGGCGCCCGCTTCCACTCGGTGGCCAACGCGGCGGCGAGCGTCGTGGCCGGGCTGGGGGCGGCCTACTGCGGCGCCGCCCTGGCGCAGGCGGTGAGCTGAAAAAGTTGGTGCCGTTTTCTCAGTTGCGGAGTAATGATGTAAGCAACTGAGAAGAGGTCGTCATGGATGATTACTCCCGTGTCGTCTCAACGGTGGCGGCCGAGCTGCTGCCGAAGGTGGCCAGCGTGCGGGTGGACCGGGGCAGCGGATCGGCGGTGGTCTTCACAGCCGATGGATTCCTGCTGACGAACGCGCACGTGGTGGGCTCGTCGAGGGCGGGCACGGTGGCGTTCTCCGACGGGGCGTCGGGTGAGTTCCTGGTGGTGGGGCGGGATCCGCTGTCGGATCTCGCGGTGATCAGGGCGCAGGTGCCCACGCCCGGGCCCGTCGTCCTGGGCGACAGCGACGAGCTGGTGGTGGGGCAGCTCGTGGTGGCGGTCGGCAGCCCGCTGGGGCTGGCCGGTTCGGTGACGGCCGGCGTGGTGTCGGGGCTGGGACGGTCCTTACCGGCCCGCAGCGGCCAGGCCGTACGCCTCATCGAGGACGTGATCCAGACGGACGCGGCGCTGAACCCCGGCAACTCGGGCGGCGCGCTGGCCGACTCGCAGGGGCGGGTGGTGGGCGTCAACACCGCCGTGGCCGGTGTCGGGGTGGGGCTGGCCGTGCCGGTCAACAGCACGACCCGGGCGATCATCGCCACGCTGATCAAGGACGGCCGGGTACGACGGGCGTACCTGGGGCTGGTGACCTCGCCGGCGCCGCTGGCCGAGCCGCTACGGCGGCGGACCGGCCAGGACACCGCGCTGCGGGTGGTGGAGGTGATGCCCGGATCGCCCGCCGACCGGGCCGGCCTGCGGGCGGGGGATCTGGTGCTGAGCGCCGACCGCCATCCGGTGGGGGACGCGCAGAGCCTGCAGCGGTTGATGTTCGCCGACGCGATCGGGCGGCCCCTGCCCATCACGGTGCACCGCAACGGGGCACTGGTGGACGTCATCGCGGAGCCGGTCGAGCTGACGAGCCGCACCTGAGCGAGCGGATCGTCCGCTTGGTGACGCCCGCCCGGATCGAGAGCGGGGGCGCGGGCGTCAGGCGTGCGGCGGGGCCTGCGCGGGGTCGGCCGGTGCCGGCTCGATCTGTGCCGGTGCCTGCGCGGGCGGGGTCGGACGGACGTAGGTGCCGTTGCGGCGGGCCAGGAGCTCCGCGAAGAGGGCGTCCCACTGGGCGCCGATGGCGTCGACGTCGTACGTGCGCGCGGTCTCCAGCGCCCCGGCCGCCAGGTGACGGCGCAGCTGCTCGTCCTCGATGACGCGCAGGAGCGAGGTGGCGAGGTTGGCGTTGGTACGCGGCTTGACCAGCAACCCGTCGACCTCGTCGGTGATCATCTCCTTGGGCCCGTGCGGGCTGTTGAAGCTGACGATGGCCAGTCCCTTGGCCATGGCCTCCAGGATGGTCATCGGGAAGCCCTCGTGGCGCGAGCTGAGCACGAAGACGGACGCCTTCTCCAGCTCGGCGCCGACGTCGGTGGTGGCGCCGGGCAGTTCGACCTTGCCTTCGAGGCCGGCGTCGATCACCTGCTGGCGCAGGTTCTCCTCCTGGGGACCGGCGCCGAAGATGCGCAGCGTCCAGTCGGGGTGGGTCTTGGCGACCTCTTCCCAGGCGACGATGAGCCGGTGGAAGCCCTTGAGGCGGGTCAGCCTGCCGACGGCGATGACGACCTTGGCGTCGAGCTTGGCCACGTCGCCGGTCATGGGCGGCACCGCGTTGGGGATGCGGATGAGCCGCTTGGGCTTCTTGGGCAGGGCGGCGCGATAGTCGCGCAGGTCCGCCTTGGTGAGGGTGGCGAGGGCGTCGAAGCGCCGGTAGCGCCACTTGATGAGCTCCTGCACCGCCTCCGGCTGGGTGCGCAGGGCGACGTGCTCCTGGCCGATGGTGATGAGGCTGGGCAGCGCTAACTGGGCCATCGCCAGGTTGAGGCCGGGCCTGGTGGAGATGAGGATCCCGGTGTCGAGCGAGCGGATGTAGCGGGCCAGCTTGAGGTCGGTCCAGAGGTTGAAGCGGTGGTAGGCCGACTCCTCCGCCGGGATGAGCTTGCTCGGCATCTTCGACAGCATCGCGCGCACCGGGTCCGGGCTGGGGTTCAGCCGGTCGTCCAGGAAACGGAACTTCACCCGTGGATCGATGGGGAAGAAGGGCTCCTCGGCCTCTTTCAGAATGCTGACGATCTCGACGTCGTGGTGCTTGGCCAGATAGCTGGCCAGGTTGAACACCGTCCTGATCGTGCCGCCCATGCCGTACGCGTGCAGGATCAGAATGCTGACCTTGTCCGTCGACGGCGGTGGCGCCTTGCGCACCTTGCGGCGGTTGTAGCCCCTGTACAGCCGGACCATCGCCGACTTGCCCTTGCGTGCCAGTGCGCGCACCTGAGAAGTCCCCCTTGGACTGAGAGTGTCACTACACAAGTGGCCGTTAGCGATACGTACCCGTTCGCCACCGGCTTATTGTCCCGCTTCGGCGGAGTGTCCCGTCCATCCCCGAGGACCAACCCCACGCATGATCTATAGACGCTGTAAATCGTCTTATGGTTGCATCCGTGGCCGATGTGCTGGATCCGGGGTGTGCGGGGGGTGTTCGGCCAGCAGGCCGAGTATCACGTCGATGGCCTTCTCGAGCTGGGTGTCCGTGCCCGCCGCGTAGTCCTGCGGGGTGATGTCGATCTCCAGGTCGGGGTCCGTGCCGTAGTTCTCGACCCGCCAGCCCACGTCGTCGAAGGCGAAGGAGAACTCTGGCTGCGTGGTTAGGGTGCCGTCGGCCAATCGGTGCCGCGGCCAGATGCCGATGACGCCGCCCCAGGTTCGCTTGCCGATGAGGGGGCCGAGGCCCAGCAGTTTGAAGGTGTGGCTGAAGATGTCGCCGTCGGAGCCGGTCCATTCGTTGGTGAGGGCGACCAGCGGGCCGCGCGGCGACTCCGGCGGATAGGGCGCGGGGTCGCCCCAGCGGGGGTAGTCGTAGCCGAGGCGGCGGCGGGCCAGCTTCTCCAGCAGCAGCGCCGAGACGTTGCCGCCGCCGTTGAAGCGGACGTCGACGATGAGGGCGTCGCGGTCGTACTCGGCCAGGAAGCCGCGGTGGAACTCGGCGAACCCTTCCGTGCCCATGTCGGGAACGTGCAGGTAGCCGACGCGGCCGTCCGAACGCTGGTGGCAGCGGGCGCGGTTGAGGTTGACCCAGTCGCGGTAGCGGGCGGGCCGCTCGTCGGCGATGGCGCGGACCGTGGCGGTGAAGAGGCGCTCGCCGCGGCGCAGCGTGAGCTCGACCTCCTCGTCGGCCAGGTTGACCAGGCGTTCGTTCGGGGTGGCGGTCTCGCCGATGGGAGCGCCGTTGATGGCCAGGACCGCGTCGCCGGGCCGTACGTCGAGGCCGAGCCGGTTGAGGGGTGAGGTGGCCTCGGGGTTCCACAGGTCGCCGGTGACGATCGCGCCGATGTGGTAGACGCCGTCGCGGTGGTCCCAGTCGACGCCGAGCTTGCCCTGCGTGTATTCGGGGCCCGGCCGGTACTCACCGCCGCTCTCGAAGGCGTGGCTCGTGGCCAGCTCGCCGTGGAGCTCCCACAGCAGGTCGGAGAACTCGCCCCGGGTGCTGACGCGCTCCACGAGCGGCAGGTAGCGCTCGTACACCTCGGCCCAGTCGACGCCGGCCATGTCCTCGGTCCAGAAGTTCTCGCGCTGCAGGCGCCACGCCTCGCGGAACATCTGCCGCCACTCCGCGGCCGGGCAGACCGACACCTTGATCCGCGACAGGTCGATCCACCCGCTCTCGCGGCCCGGGGTGTCGTCGTCGTTGTCGGGTGTCTCGGTGGCCTTCAGCACACGCAGCCGGTCGCCCGCCCGGTACAGGAGCGTCTTGTGGTCGCGGCCCAGCTCGAAGTCGGTGACGCCGCGGGCGAACGTCTCGCTCTCGCCCTTGGCGAAGTCGTACAGGTCCAGGACGCCGTCACCCTGCAGCGGGCTGCTGAGGATGAGGGCCTTGCCGGGCAGCCCGGCGATGCGCTCGTAGCGGCCTTCAGGCAGCGGGAACGCGGTGACGCGGCGGACCAGCCCGTCGAGGTCCACGCGCAGCGGCTCGGGCTCCTCCTCTTCCTCGTCGTCCTCGTCCTTGGCCCCGAGGGGACGCGGCTGCGGGACGAACGGGTCGGGGACGTCCCGGCGCAGCGCGATGGCGTAGGGGCGGGTGCCGAGGGGGAAGCCGAGGTCGAACTGGAGCTGGTCGTAGACGGGGGAGAAGACGCGCTGGCCGATGAAGTACAGGTAGCGGCCGCGCGGGTCGAAGGCGGGACGGGAGTCTTCGAGAAGGGGTTCGGTGGCGGGCACGGTCTGGCCGGTCGCGGGGTGATGCAGCATGATCGCGGTGGTGTGGGCGTTCAGCGGGCTGGCGTACGCGAGCCACTGGCCGTCGTGCGACCAGGCGGGGTCCGCGGGCGGCCCGTGCGGATTGGCCTCGACGAGTACGGCCTGCCCGGTGGCCAGCTCGACGAGATGCAGCTCGTCGCGGTGGTTGGTGACGGCGACGCGGTCATGGACGGGGTCGGGCGCCAGCGCGGTGATCCGCCCGAGCCGGGCGATGCTCAGGGCGGTCGCGTCGCCGAGGATGACCAGCTGTTCCTCATCACTGTCGTCACTGGCGGCGGCGATGAGGCGGCGGCCGTCGTTGAGACAGGTCAGGAAGCGGTAACGGACGCCGTCCGGCTCGCCGTGCTGCCGGACCGGCCCCTCCCAACCGGCCATGGCGTACGCCTTGCCGCGCGCGGTGACCGCCAGGGAGCTGCCGTCGGGACTGAGCGTGGCGCTGTCGAGGTAGTCGTCGGCGTCCACGAACCTGCGGTTGCGCTGGGTCCTGGAGCTGGCCAGCCGCACGTCGATCCGGTGCGGCGCGTCCCCCGGATCGAGCAGGTAGAGGTCGGCGCCCGCGTGGTAGACGAGGCGGTGGCCGTCGCCGGACAGGTTGCGGGCGTAGTAGTCCTCGTGATGGGTGTGCTTGCGCAGGTCGTCGCCGTCGGGAGTGCAGGAGTACACGTTGCCGACGCCTTCGTGGTCGGACAGGAAGCAGACGCGGTCGCCGCTCCAGCAGGGGGAGGCCAGATTGCCGGGCAGGCGGATGAGCCGGCGGAAGTGGCCTTCGCCGTCGGGATCGATCCACAGGTCGCCGACGGTGCCGCCGCGGTACCGCTTCCAGCGTGCCGGGTCGGCGGTGTTGCGCCCCAGGACGATCATGCCGTCCGGGCCGTGGGCGATGGAGTTCGCGGGGCCGTACGGCAGGCGTTGCGGCACGCCACCCGGCGCGACGCGGTGCAGCCACTTGCGGCCCTCGAAGGGCTGGCACTCGTCGCTGGCGTACAGGATGCGGCCCTCAGGGTCCCAGCCGGTGACGGCGCAGCGAGCCCCGTGGTAGGTGACCCGCCGGGCCGCGCCCCCGTCGGCGGGCATGACGTACACCTCTTCCTGGCCTTCCTCGCGTCCGACGAAGGCGAGCTGGTCGCCGCGCGGAGAGATGCGCGGGTATCCGGCCTCGGCGACCCCGGCGGTCAGGCGGAAGGCGCGCCCGCCGAGGGCGGAGACCATCCACAGGTCGTCCTCGGCGGCGAAGACGACGACGTCCTGGAAGACGGCGGGGAAGCGGAGGTAGGCCGTCATGGATCGCTCCCGTGGTCAGGCAGCCGGGACTCCGGCCGCGGCTGCCTGATCATTTCACCGGGTCACGCCACGTCGGGCTTCTTGGGCTCCTTCTTGGCGTCCTTGGACTCCTTGACCTGGCGGCTGGACTTGATCGCCTGTTTTTTGGATTTGCCGGTCTTGGCAGCCGGCTTCTTGTTCACCATGGTTCCCCCCGAACGGATGATGGTGGATTGGTACATCAACGCACTTAGTACCCATTTCGGGCATGGCGGTCACTATGGGCGGGTTAATGGTGACATATCGTTACCTGCGAGCAGGGCGGTCGCCGAAGGGCTGCGACCACCACACACCCTCGCCGTGCGACAGCCCGGGCAGCGCCAGCTCGAACTCATGCACCGCCACGGCCGGGATCTCGCCGCTGACCAGCCACACCGCCTCCCGCCGCACGGCATCGGCCACCACGGCACCCAGCGCCGCCAGCCGTACGGTCACCGCGCTCAGCGACTCCGGCGGCACCTCCAGCTCGAAGCGGTGGCACGGCTCGTACACCCGTGTGCCCGCCCGGCGCAGTGCCCGCCGCAGCACGATCGCGGTCCGCCCGCGGAAGTCGGCCGCCGTGCTGACCGGACTGTCGTAACCGCTCCTGGTCAGCGTGACCAGGCAGTCGGTGACCGGCCAGCCGTGCGGTCCCTCGGCCAGCGTGTCGCGCACGGTGTCCTCGATGGCCCGATGGAAGGCCAGCGGCAGCGACCCCAGATCCACGCCCAGCCGGTATCCGACCCCGGATCCGATGGCGGCGGGCTCCACCCGCAGGCCGACGGTGGCGACGAAGTCGTTACGACCGTGACGCGTGATCTCCTCGACGACCTCCGCCCGGCGCGCGGGCCGTTCGAGATAGACGGGCCTGGTCGGCTCGAACACCGCCGCCACCCCGAAGTCGGCGGCCAGCGTCTCGGCGATGACCTCCTTCTGCACCTCCCCGTAGAGGAGTACCGACGTCTGACCGCCCGGCAGGGCGCGGGTGCCGATCAGCGGATCCTGCTCGGCCAGGGTGGCCAGCGCGGCATGCAGCCGCCCCTCCTGACCCGGCACCCGCGGCCTGACCACCGTCTCCAGGCTGGGCGGCAGGAAATACCCGGCCCGGCCGCTGTCTCGGGCGTCCGCTTCCGGCGGGGTTCCGAGGTGGTCGCCGACCCGGATCTCGGGGACGCCGCGCACTGTCACGATGTCCCCGGCCACCGCCTCCGTCTCGGCGGACCCGGCCACCCGCACCGCGGTCGGCCGCCCGACATACTCCTCGACCGTCCCGTCCCGGCCGCGGCGATAGAGCGACACCCGCTGCCGCGCCCGCAGCACGCCGGAACGCATCCGCAGATAGGCGATCTTCTCCCCGGCGGCACCACGCTCGATCGCGAACACCGTCGCCCCGGCCGCCCCGCCACCCGATGCGACGGTGGCCGGGAGCAGATGGAACCCGTCGAGCAGCTCATCCACCCCCCGCCCGGTCATCGCCGACCCGAACAGCACCGGATGCAGCACCCCGTCGGCACACTGCCGGGCCATCGCCGCCCACAGCTCCTTGCCGGTCGGCACCCGCCCCTCGACGAGCGACTCCAGGATGCCGTCGTCATGCTCGGCCAGCACCTCGGCGTCCGGGCCGGGAGTGCGTACCGTGTGGGCGTCCGGGCCGCCGAGCCGCCGGACGGTGTTCAGAGGGGCGCAGTGCGGCGAGAGCCACCGCCGGATGTCGTCCAGTAGCTCCCGCTCCCGGGCCCCGGCCCGGTCGATCTTGTTGACGAAGATCAGCGTAGGCACCCGCAGCCTGCGCAGCGTCTTCATCAGGACGCGCGAGTGCGGCTGAACCCCTTCGACGGCCGACAGCACCAGCACGGCGCCGTCGAGCACACCGAGCGCTCGTTCGACCTCCGCCACGAAGTCGGCGTGGCCGGGCGTGTCGATGAGGTTGACCCGCAGGTCGCCCACGGTGAAGGAGGCGACGGCGGTACGGATGGTGATGCCGCGGCGCCGTTCGATGGCGCCGCTGTCGGTCTGTGTGCTGCCGTCGTCGACGCTGCCCAGCCGGTCGATCACGCCGGTCCGGAACAGCAGCCGCTCGGTCAGGCTGGTCTTACCGGCGTCTACATGCGCGAGGATGCCGATGTTGAGGATGTGCATGTGTGGTCGAAGCCTCGAGAACTCTCGTGCCAATAGGGCGCTGGGAGACTCGAAGGCACCGCATCACACGCTCCTGCCGGTAGACGTCAGAGACGGCCCCATAGTGGCAGCGGGGTGATCCGCGCCGCCAACCATTATTCGTCGCTCACGACCGTCCGGCCGGACGAGGGCTGCTGCGGCCAAGGACCGGCGCCGAAGCGCACCTCGTGAACGCCGCGCCTACCCCCTCTCGAAGGCTTGCCGCCGGCCGAAGTGGTGACCGGTGGCCGACTTCGGTGAAGGGCTCACTCGTCCGGGAGTTCGGACAGGCCGGGGAGGCTGAGCTGCAGCGCCGCCGGGCCGGGCCGGGCTCCGGCCTCTGGGCCGTGCGGGGCTCCGGCCTGGGGGCGTGGCGGAAGGCGGCGCGCCGAAGCCGCGGTCGCGCGGCCGACGCCGTACTGGCGGGCCAGCGCCTTGACCTGGTCCGTGATGCGCTGCTGGTACGCCTGCGGCGCGTAGGCCCCCCTTCCGTACAGCTCCAGATAGCGCGGCACAAGCCGGGGATGCTCGCGGGACAGCCACCCCAGCCACCACTCGCGCGCCCCGGGCCGCAGGTGCAGGACGATGGGGGCGAGGTGCGTGGCGCCCGACTGGGCGATCTCCTTGACCGTACGTTCGAGCTGGCCGGGGGAGTCCGTGAGATAGGGGAGGATCGGCGCCATCAGCACGCCACAGGGGATGGCGTTGTCGTTGAGCGTGGCGCAGGTCTCCAGCCGGCGGCGCGGGTCGGGGGTGCCGGGCTCGACGGAGCGCCACAGGTCGGGGTCGACGAAGCCGACCGACACGCTGGCGCTCACCTGGGTGACCTCGGCCGCCTCGGTCAGCAGGTCGAGGTCGCGCAGGATGAGTGTGCCCTTGGTGAGGATCGAGAACGGGTTCGCGGCGTCGCGCAGGGCGGACAGGATGCCGCGCATCAGCTGATAACGGCCCTCGGCGCGCTGGTAGCAGTCGACGTTCGTGCCCATGGCGATGGCATGACCCGGCCAGCGCGGCGCGGCCAGCTCCTTGCGGACCAGCTCGGCGGCGTTGACCTTGACCACGATCTTCGAGTCGAAGTCGGCACCGGCATCGAGGTCGAGGTATTGGTGCGTCTTGCGGGCGAAGCAGTAGACGCAGCGGTGGCCGCAGCCCCGATAGGGGTTGATGGTGTGGTCGAACGGGACCCGGCTGGCCGCCGGCACCCGGTTGATGATCGAACGGGCGTGGATCTCGAAGAAGGTCATCCCCTTGAACTCGGGCGTGTCGAACGTGCGGGTGACCGCGCCGCGGGCGAACAGCGGCGCGGCCGGATCGTCCCGGCCGGAATCGGCCAGACGCAGGTTGTCCCAGCGCATCCCATGATTAGAACAAAGGTTCGATGATGATCGCAAATGGAAAGAGGTGGCAATTACCTGCTTGGGCGGGGGCTAATGATCTTCATGGTTGGGCAGAAACCCGGCACAGAGCTTGCGTTCCGGAGGTGCACCCATGGCCTGGTCGCAGGACGAGGAGCGGATGCTGGCACAGATCGAGCAGCACCTCGTCGATGACGATCCGCGACTTGTGGCGCGGCTGGAGTCATTCAACGAGCGGGCCCGGCGCAGCGAGGAGAAGGCCGACGGGGGGTCCGGCGGGCGGCGTAAGCCGCGCCGTTCGACGGTCATC
The DNA here is from genome assembly GCF_043197155.1 of Nonomuraea sp. NPDC049269. NCBI lineage: Bacteria > Bacillati > Actinomycetota > Actinomycetes > Streptosporangiales > Streptosporangiaceae > Nonomuraea > Nonomuraea sp. NPDC049269. Next base: position 355,975 of record NZ_JBICSO010000009.1, on the reverse strand, counting down.
ATCCTCATCAGCTGGCTGCTGATCGCCACCCTGGTCGCCACGCTGCTGATCATGGTCCTGCGCCACGAGGCCGCCGCGGCCCTCGCACTGGCCGCCTCGCTCTGACGCTCTGCCGGACATTTCCGGCGTTTTGTGATGTCCGGGTTGGCGATTCTGGATGGCATTGACGTGCCCTGTCGCCAGATCGCCTTGCGCTGTCGGGCGGGTGTTGACCAAATCCAGGGCCGGTGGCTCCCCGGTCAGGGGTACGAGATCATTTATGTTGCTGATGCATGAGATCTCTGATCTGAAAGGCATTAGCCATGACGTTTCCCCTGGTCGCCCGGACCGTGCATCGCCATCTCGAGGTCGACGGCGTCCGGGTCTTCTACCGCGAGTCGCTTCCCGACCGGCCCGACGCGCCCGTGCTGCTGCTCCTGCACGGCTTCCCCTCGGCCTCCCACCAGTTCCGCCGCCTGATCGACGTCCTGGGCGGCCGCTACCGGCTGATCGCCCCCGACTTCCCCGGCTTCGGGCACACCGAGACCCCCGAAGGCTTCGCCTACTCCTTCGACCGGCTCGCCGACATCGTCGAGGGCTTCGTCGTGGGGCTCGGCCTGACCCGCTTCGTGATGTACGTCTTCGACTACGGCGCGCCGGTCGGCTTCCGGCTCGCCACGCGCCACCCCGAGTGGATCGCCGGGCTGATCGTCCAGAACGGCAACGCCTACGTCGAAGGGCTTTCCCCGCTCGCCCGCGACCTCCTCGGGCTGCGGCCGGAGACCGAAGGCGCCGAAGAGCGGATCCGCGAGCTGCTCACCCTGGCCGGCACCCGCGGCCAGTACGAGAGCGGCACCGGCGACCCCGAGCTGGTGTCACCGGACGGCTGGACGCTCGACCAGCACTTCCTCGACCTCCCGGGCCGCAAGGAGGCCCAGATCGCCCTCACCTTCGACTACCACTCCAACATCGAGCACTACGACGCCTGGCAGGCCTGGCTGCGCGCGCACACCCCGCCCACGCTCATCGTCTGGGGCGCCAACGACCCGTTCTTCCCCGAACCCGGCGCCCGCGCCTACCTGCGCGACCTGCCCAACGCCGAACTTCATCTCTTCGACACCGGTCACTTCGCCCTTGAGGAGAACCTGCCGGAAATCGCGCCCCTCATCGCCGCCTTCCTCGACCACACCGCCACCTGACGGATCGCTCGCACCCGCTCACCACCCGGCTCACCGCGCCGTCGGCACCGCCCGGCTCGCCGCGCTGCTGGCGCCGCACCCAGGGGCCTTCCTGATCAGGTACCTTCCCGACGGCCCGAAACCTCGGCAGGTCGGCTGTGGGCGCGCAGGGCGGCGATCAGCCACTGGAGTGCGGGCACCGCGGGAGGCGCGGTCTCGCGGCCGTTGAGCGTGGCGATCAACTCCCAGTAGCGTTCGACCCGGGCGTCGGCGACGGTCTCCAGCCAGGCGAGCAGCTCGGGCCCCCGCTGTGGGCCGTCGACGATCCGGTCGAGGATCCGCAGGCCCTCGGCCGACTCCGGTGCCACCTGGTCGGCCAGTGCCGGCCGTACGTGCTCCAGGGCCGCCGCTCGTAGATCGCGGCCCGGCGCGGGCTGCGGGCCCGCCAGCGCGATCTCCCTCAACCGGCGGCGGAAGGCGGCGTCGGTGGTCAGCCCGGCGAGCTCCACCCAGGCGTCCACCCGGCCGGGCTCATCGGGCAGTTCCCGCATCCACTCGGCCACGATCCCGGCGTCGCCGTCCAGGTCGAGCCCCGCGAACGTGCCCTCGACGAACTCGTCGACGATCTGCTGCCGCTGCGCGGCGGACAGTCTGGCCAGTTCGTGCATCATCAGTGTCTCCTCGGTCGTGCCACCCTGTTCGGCGATCACGCTCAGCACGGCCCGGCGCATCCGCAGCGCCCGGATCTCGGCGTCGACGGCCCGCAGGTGCACCCGCGCCACCTCGGCCACCGTGACCTGCCGGGACAGGACGTCTTGAACAGCCGCCAGGCCGATGCCGAGGTCGCGCAGCATGCGGACCAGTTCGAGGCGGGCCGCCGCGGCCTCGTCGTACAGGCGGTAGCCGCCCGCCGTGCGGCCGGTGGGCGGCAGGATGCCGCTGTCGGACCAGAACCGGATCGTCCGCACCGGCAGCCCGGTGCGGCGGGCCAGCTCGCCGATCGTGTACAGCTCCACGTGATCGCTCACGGCACCAACCTGCACCTTCCACCCACTGGAGACGCAAGCGGTATTGCCATGGCAATACTCGTGCCCGTATATTCGTCCGCGAATATTCGTCTACAAGGACGGTGTGGGTGGCGCAACGACGCAGAGTGGCCAATCTGTTGGCCCTCTCCGTGCTCACGGTGGTCGCGGAACGGCCGATGCATCCGTACGAGATGGCATCCGTCCTGCGGGCTCGTGGCAAGGATCGGGAGGCCCCCATCAAGTGGGGTTCCTTCTACACGGTGGTACGCAATCTGGAGAAACACGGTTTGATCGCGGCCATAGAGAGCACCCGGCAAGGGGCCCGGCCCGAGCGGACCGTCTACCGCATCACCCAAGACGGCCGCGACGAGGCCGAGGACTGGACGCGCGAGCTGCTGGGGACACCCGAGCGGGAGCACACGGGGTTCGAGGCCGGGTTGTCGGTGATGGGCGGGCTCGACCCCGACGAGGTCACCGCGTTGCTCCGGCGGCGGCTCGCCCTGCTCCGCGACCGGATCGCCGTCCAGCGGTCGAACCTCGAGGTCGAGCGTGGTGAGATCCCGCGGTTGTTCCTCATCGAGTCTGAATACGCCCTGGCCATGAGCATGGCGGAGGAGGCGTGGACCGGGGCGCTGCTGGCGGAGCTGACGATCGGCACGTTCCCCGGCCTCGCCCAATGGCAGGGCTACCACCAGCCGAACCAGCCCCCGCCGACCACAGCGGACCCGACGGCAAGAGACCTCGCGCCAGGAGACCTCACGGTAAGAGACCTCGCGCCAAGAGGCTTCGCGACAGGAGACTTCGCGACGGGAGATTTCGCGCCGGAGAGCGGCCGCCCAGACGGAGGCGCCATGGGGGAGCGGGGCGGCCTGGCGGGCTGACCCCCGGAGAGCCGGCCTTCCTGGGACGGACCGCTGTGGAGCCCGCTGTGACCAGGCCGAGCCTACGGGTGGCAGTCACGCCGCACGCACCGGGGCTCAGAGCCGCTCAAGATAGTCCGCCAGCGCGGTCGGGGAGTCGGCCATGAGCCCGATGTAGCCGTCGGGGCGGATCAACACGGTCGTGCCCTCGCGTCCGCCGTACACGCGGTGCAGGTGCCCGCTCGTGTCGGCCAGTCCGGCCCGGCCCCGGCGGACGACGGTGTAGGCGCGGACCCGGGGATCGGCGAGGTCCGGGGCGACGCCGAAGGCCAGGGCGGTGAAGTGCGGTCCGCGGAGCAGCTCGGACAGGCGGTGTTCGCTCCCGTCGAGCATGACGGGGGCGTCGGGGGCCACGTCGCCGGCCCGGACCCGGCCGTGGCTGCTGGTGAGGTGCCGGGTCAGCGGGCCGGTGCGGTAGACGGGGTGGTCGTGGCGCGTACGGCGCTGCTGGCGGGCCATGACGGACTTCAAGATCAGCCGCACCAGCGGGCGGACGACGCGCGGCGGGACCATGCCCTTCATCCGGCGGTCGCTGTCGGCCAGGATCTCCCGCGCGACCGGCAGCCGCTCGGCCTCGTAGCTGTCCAGCAGTTCGGGCCTGGCCGCGCCCTGGATGACCAGGGCGAGCTTCCAGCCCAGGTTGTAGGCGTCCTGGATGCCGGTGTTCATGCCGTGGCCGCCGAAGGGGCTGTGCACGTGGGCGGCGTCTCCGGCCAGCAGCACCCGGCCGACCCGGTAGCGTTCGACCATCCGCAGGTTGTAGCGCCAGGTCGACAGCCAGGCCGGGTCGTACGCCTGAAGGTCGGCACGGCCGGTCCTGGTCGTGAGCGCGTGGCGCAGGGTGCCGAGGTCGCCCTCGTCGCCGGGCTCCAGTGAGGTGACCACCTGCCAGGTGTCGGCGTGGGGGATGGGGCGGGCGACCAGCATGTGGCCGTCGGCGCTCACCCAGAGGTGCGTGCCGCTGCCGCGGTCCAAGCCGTCGATGCGCACGTCGGCGATGAGCGCGCGCGTGTCCTCGGCCGTGGAGCCGGAGAAGGGCAGGCCGAGGGTGCGCCGGACCAGGCTGCGACCGCCGTCGGCGGCCACCAGATAGCGCGCGTGGAGCCGCTCGCCGTCCTCCAGCGTCGCGGTCACGCCCTCGTCGCCGGCGTCGAATCCGGTCAGCCGCCGCCCGAACTCCACCTTCCCGCCGAACTCGGCGAGCCGGTCGCGCAGGATCGACTCCGTGCGCCACTGGGGCAGCGCCACGGTGTTCGGGTACGGGCGCGAGGGGTCGGCGGGGGCGGGCGGCAGGCGCAGGTCGAAGAGGGGTTCGGTGCCGAGGTGGAAGCGGAGCCAGCCGCGGACGTCGCCCGCCGCCAGGATGCGGTCGGCGACGCCGAGATCGTCCAGCGCCTCCAGGGAACGCGGCTTGAGCGTGAAGCCGCGTGAGCCGGCCGCGGGCGTGGCGGCCTGCTCGATGATGCGGCAGGCGACCCCTCGGCGGGTCAGGTCACAGGCGAGGGTCAGGCCGGTCGGTCCGGCGCCCACGATCAGTACATCCGTCATGACCCCCACATTAGGACCTGTCCAGTTGTATACGTCAAGATAGGAGCATGCCAAGATAGGGACATGTCACTGCGTTACGCCTTGCTCGGCTTGCTGGAGGACGGGCCCGCCAGCGGCTACGCCCTCAACGTCCGTTTCGAGCGCTCACTGCAGCGCTACACCTGGACGGCGCGGCAGAGCCACATCTACCCCGAGCTCAAGCGCCTGGCGGACGAGGGCCTCGTCGTCATCGCCGAAGAGGGGGCCCGAGGCAGCCGGAGCTATGCGATCACCGACGCGGGCCGTGAGGAGCTGCGCGCCTGGCTGCTGTCACCGCCCAAGCCGCGCGCCGTCCGCGACGAGCACGGCCTGCGCATGTGCCTGCTGTCCGCCCTGGACCCACCGGAGGCGAGCGAGCTCGTACGGGGACATCTGGAGACGGCCGAGCAGATGGTGGCCGAGCTCAAGGCCATCGCCGAGGCCGCCGACGCGGGCGAGCACCCGCGCGGCGGCCTGCGCTTCGGCCGGCTCGCGCTGCAGTACGGGATCTCCCAGTACGAGGCGCAGCGCGAGTGGGCCAGATGGGCTCTGCGGCAGTTGGAAAGCTGAGGTCACAGACGGCGCAGGAACGTGGCCGCCACCGGGGCCGCGACCTTGCCCCCGGTGCCGCCTCCCTCCACCACCACGGCGAAGGCCACATCTTCCTTGAACCCCATGAACCAGGCATGGGTCTGCAGCTTGTCTCCGGTGCCGTACTCGGCGGTGCCCGTCTTGCCGTGCGTGCCCGCGGGCAGCCCGGACGCCTTGGCGGTGCCCTTGGTGACGACGGCCGCCATCATGGCGTGCAGGTTGGTCTTGACGCCCTCGGGCAGCGGCTGCTCGCTCGCCTTCTGCTTCAGGTCGGGCACCAGCGTGGGCGGCCGCCAGGTGCCGTCGGCGATGGCCGCGGCGACCGAGGCGATCGACAGCGGGCTGGCGGTGATCCGGGCCTGCCCGAACGCCTCGGCGGCCAGTTCGGCGTCCGACTCCGGCTTGGGGAAGCTGGCCTTGGTGGCCGGCACCCCGATGTTCAGGGGCTGGTTGAACCCGACCTCCTCGGCCGTCTTCAGCAGTTTGTCGGCGCCCAGCCGCTTCTCGGCCAGCGGCGCGAACGTGGTGTTGCACGAGTGGGCGAAGGAGTCGAGGAACGACAGCGACCCGAACTCCTCCTTCTCCGAGTTGCGGATCTTCAGCCCGCCCACGTTCGCGTACATCGGGCAGGACACCTTATCCTCCGGCGTCATCCCGGCCGCGAGCAGCCCGATCGCGGTGACGGCCTTGAACGTCGAGCCCGGCGGGTAGCGGCCGTCCAGCGCCCGGTTGAAGCCGCCCTGGTTGTTGACCACGGCCAGGATCTCGCCCGTGCTCGGCTTGATCGCGACCATCGAGGTGGGCTTCTTCACGTCCTTGACCGCGGCCACCGCGGCGGCCTGCGCGCGCGGGTCGAGCGTCGTCTTCAGGTCCTCGCCGTCCTTGCCCTCGATCGTCTGCAGCGTCTTGTCGCCGACCTTGATCTCGGTCGCCGGGGTGCCGGCCAGTTGCTCCTGGAACGTCTCCTGCAGCCCGCCCCTGCCGATGGCCTGGCCGACCTGGTAGGAGGAGCCGAGCTTGGCCACGTCCTTCTTGGTCGCCTTGTCGAGGTAGCCGACGAGCTGCTGCACCGACCCGCCGACGTCGCCGGTGTCGATGCGGTCGCCGTCGGAGTCGGTGATCTCGGCCCGGTCGGGCCAGCGCGTCTTCAGCGCGAACGTGGCGCCGGCGGTCAGCGACGGATGCAGGGTCTTGGGCGTCCAGTCGACCTTCCAGGCGCGATCGGCCACCTTCAGGTCGATCTGTCCCTGGTAGGTCCAGTCGCCGATGTTCTTCAGCGTCAGGGTCGTGGTGTACGGCACCTTGGCCCGGTCGTCGCCGGACTCGGTGACGGCGCCGAGCTTGACCGAGGTGGCCTCGACCGCCAGGCCGGTGCGCATCTGGTCGTACGGCGTCAGCTGCTGCGGTGTGGCCAGCACGGCGGTCATGGCCGCCTTGTCACCCGACTGCCAGGCGGCGGCGAAGAGCCGCGCCGCCTCGGCGGGTGTGCCTCTGGTGTGAAGCACGTAGTACGCGCCACCCGCGGCGGCCCCCGCCGCCAGCACGGTGACGCAGGACACGATCGCGATGGTGCGGCCACGCGCCACTGGTCAGCCCCCTGATCATCGACGGATTGCCGAGCTTAGCGACAAATTAGGACATACCGCTTGCGGCTTTGAAACTTGACGCATAGGTCGGCACGTATTCCTGGCCGGACAACTCCCGGATCGCGGCCATGATCTCGTCGGTCACCCGGCGGCGGTCGCGGGCCTTGGTGTGGTCGCCCTCGAACCGCATCGGCGCGCCGATCGTGATGCCGATCTTGGCCGGGCGCGGCACTTTGGAGCCGACCGGCAGCACGCGTTCGGTGCCGCTGAGCGCCACCGGCAGGACGGGCGCGCCCGTCTTGAGCGCCAGCCAGGCCACGCCGATCTTGCCGCGATAGAGGCGGCCGTCAGGGGAGCGGGTGCCCTCGGGGTGGATGCCGAACAGCTCACCGCGCTCCAGCAGGTCGGCGGCGGCGTCGAGCATCTCCTGCGCGGCGTGCGCGCTGTCGCGGTCGGTGGGCAGGCTGCCGCCCAGGCGCATGAACCAGCCGGAGACCGGGTTGCCGGAGAAGTATTCCTTCTTGGCGGCGAACGTCACGTGCCGCGGCAGCAGCGCGGGCAGCAGGTAGGAATCGAGCACCGACAAGTGGTTGGCGGCCAGAATGGCCGGTCCCGTCCTCGGCACGTGCACCGCACCGGAGATGTGCGGGCGGCACATCGCATGGGCGATCGGCGCAGCGGCGAACTTGACCACTTCATATAGCAACGGGCTCTCCTGGATGATCGGCGGTCCGGGCCACCCCACCCTAGAGCAGGCGCCCCGGCCGGGACCGGGGCGCCTGAAAAGCCTAAGGCCGATGTGGCGGTCGCCTCCTCGGCGAGATGCACAACACGGCTCCAGCCGAACGGTATTCCGTGAAGGCGGTAATTTGCGGCCCGGGGGACACAGACCACATCGGCCATTCGATGCTAACGGACATCCGGCGGCACGTATTCCACCGGCCCAAAAGAATCGGTCAGGTTCTGGTCCAGTGTGGTTGTGCTACATCGAAGACCCGCAGCTCACGGCCACGCAGGGCCACCTCCGCGAACTGCCACAAAATCGCTCCGGTCGGCGCGTGGACCACGATCGAGGGCCCCAGCGGCATCTGCAGCAGCCCGCCGCGCCAGCGCGGCACCTCCGGCGCCAGGAACCGCTCCAGCGGCACCGCGTGCACCGAGGCCACCTCGTGCCCGTCGGCGACCGGCTGCTGGCCGTCGCCGAAGGCCACCACCGGCGTGATGACGAACCCCGAGTCGGTGACGAAGTCGTCGAGCAGCCCCGCCACCACGACGCCCGTGACGGCCGTCTCCTCGGCCAGCTCCCGCAGCGCCGCCTCGACCGGCTGCTCGCCGTCGTCGAGCCGCCCGCCTGGCAGTGCCCACTGCCCGGGGTTGCGCCCGCGCGGGGCCCGCCTGATGAGGATCGTGTACGGCAGGCCGGCGGTGTCCCTGAGCACGCACACCGTCACGGCGGCCCGGCGAACCCCCTCGGCCGGCGGCGCCTCCCGGCGGTCGAAGGCGGTCAGGCGGGTGGTGACCAGCTCACGGAGCTCGTCCATCGGAGGAAGCACCAGCCCAGGATCTCACGCCCGCCAAATGCGCATTTATCAGTCGAGTCCCCGCTTGCCAGGCGTCCAGAAGGGCTTCGTCCGAACGTTCTGGCGCTGCCAGCCCCGCTCGCGCACCAGATGCGCGCGGACGGCCTGGATCGTCCGGGCCTCCCCCGCCAGGTAGGCCACGCCGGGCTCGTCCGGCAAGGCGAGCTTCCTGACGGCCGCCACCAGCAGCTCCGAGCTCGCGGCGGAGGCTCCCTCGCGGCAGACCTGGGTGAGGTCGCGCGGCAGGTCCAGATGGTCGCCGGGCCCGTCGGCCTCCACGGCCCCGAACACCACCTCGCCCTCGGGCAGCGCGCGCAGCATCGCGCCGAACGCGACCGACGCCGTCTCCTCCCCGGCGAACAGGTGGTACGGAGCGGGCCGTACGACGAGGCTGCCTTCCGGCTTGGTGAAGGCGATCTCCTGGCCGGGCCGGGCGTTCCTGATCCAGCTCGTGCCGGGGCCGTCGCCGCCGTGGTCGAAGCCGATCAGCTCGATGGTGTGCCAGGTGGGGTCGTGGTGCCAGATCGAGTACGTACGCAGGGCGTTGGCGATCTCGCCCCGTAACCACGCACGCGCCGTGAAGATGTCTTTGACCGCCAGGCGGACGTGCTGCCCCGGCGTCCACTTCAGTCCTGCCAGGGCCTCGCCGCCGATTCTGATCTTCCGCATGCGCGGCGTCACCTGTTCGGTCTCCAAGACCTCGCCGACGACGAACAGCCGGTCGCGCAGCGCGTGGGTGATGGTCGTCTTCACGTCAACAGCACTCCTCATGAATAAGGCGGTCAGTGGCGGCGGGGGTCCAGCTGCTCGATCCGGCGGCGGGCCTCGATGAAGATCGTTTGGATCTCGTCGACGACCCGGGGGTCGCCGTGCGCGTGGGCGAGTGTCTTGACCGCGGCCTTGACCAGGCGCAGGGCAGGGCCGATGATCTCGGCCGCCTCGGGCTCGCGGAACATCCCCCACTCACTCCGGCTGGCCGCCCGCGCCCAGAGCCGGTCGATCTCCTCGGCCTGCTCGCCGACCACGCCCAGGCCCGCCTCGGTGATGTGGTGCACCTTGCGGCCCTCGGCCGCTTCGATCCGGACGAGGCCCTCGTCCTCCAGCAACTGCAGCGTCGGGTAGATGGAGCCCGCGCTGGGCTCGTACGTCCCGTTGAACCGGTCGGCAAGGCGGTTCATCACCTGGTAGCCGTGGCCGGGCTGCTCGGCGAGCAGGGCGAGGATGGCCAGGCGCAGCTCCCCCGGCCCGAAGAACCGCCCAGTAGGCCCGACACCGCCTCCGCCGGGCGCGCGGCGTGCGTTCATCATGGCTCGGATGCTATATCGAACGATATAGCGAAGTAAACATCAACTCTCGGCGGCGAAGACGAGCCCGTGCTCGTCGTGGCGGGCGGTGAGGGTGACACCGGTGCGGTCGCAGCGGACCGCCTGCAGCAGGGGAGTGTTGGACAGCACGGTGACACCGGGGTCCGCCCGGCGCGCGGCCGTGGCCGCCGCGTCGGCGCCGGGCAGGACCAGGCACGCGTACGTGGCGCCGTCCGGCCGCGGGCCGTGGTCGAAGCCGACGGCGAACAGCCTGGCGGTCAGCGGCTCGGTGGACCCGGTCGCGGTGATGTCCGACCAGCTACCGGTGCGGCGCTCCACCCGCGTCCACATCGGTTCCCGATCGGACAGCGGCACGTAACCGATCCGCCCGTGGTGCGCATAACGGCCCGTCGTCACCGGGCCGGACACCAGGCGCTGGTCGATCGTCGTCACCACCGGGTACGCCGCCGACGGCGCGGTGATCCCGGCGCCGAGCGCGACGAACACGTCGTCGAAGCAGAACCACGCCTTCCACCCGTCCGCGATCCGGTCGGTCCCCGCCAGGCGCATCACGGCGATGCCGTGGCGCCCGTCCGTCCAGCCGCCGACGTCCGGTGAGGCGCCGTGCCGGTCGTTGGGGCGGGGGAGGAGCGCCGCCGTGCCGGGCGGCTGCTCGGCGGTCACGCCCGGCAGCCGCGCCCAGTCCCACAACGGGATGACCGCCCGGTAGCCGTCCTGCGGCCCGTCGCCGATCCGGATGGGGGCGACGCCGTCGCCGAGGTGACGGCCACGCAGGTTCTCGCCGTTCATGCTCTCGGTGGGCGCGGTACGGCTCGACGACATGCGCACCGACACCGACCAGCCGGGTCGCCGATGCACGAGATAGTCCGAACGCGGGTAATAGCGACAGCCGACGGGTCCGGCGGCGGGCCGTCCGGCTTCGGCCTCGGCCAGGTGCCGTTCGAAGGCGGCCAGTTCGTCCTGGCGAGGCGCACCGGCCGCGCGCAGGCGGCGGATCGCGGTCCGCAGGTCGGCGGCGGGCCGGTGGGCGTCCGCGCGGGTGATGTTGCGGCCCATGGTGGTGAAGTCGAAGACGCCTCCGTGCATCGCCCACCGCAGGCCGTCCAGCAGGAAATCGGTGAAGAAACCCACCTCGGCCGTACCGAACGCCCACGGCGTGCCGTACACCACATGGATCCACAGACCCAGGTCGGCGGCCAGCGCGAAGCCGTAGCCGCCGGAGTAGAGCTGGGCGCCGTGCTGGTGGAAGCTGAAGTCGTCCTGGATCCCCTCGCCACGGGTCGCCCGCAGGGTCGTCGACATGCGCGCGACCGCCGAGGAGACCAGGCCGGCGTCGTCCACCAGCAGGCCGTGACGCAGTACGACCGCCTGGGTCCAGACGAGGTTCTGGCCGGTCATCTCGCCGGGGCCCGCGCAGCCGGCGAGCCAGGCGCCCCAGGCCGCCCGTTCGGCGGGGCCGAGCCGGTCGGCGAGCAGTAGGAGGGCGTCACCGGCCAGTTGCGGTGCGGCGATCTCGTTGTACCACCAGTTGGCGCTGCGCGGGGCGTGGCGGCGCCAGGCGTCGAGGGCGGGGAGCGCGGTGGGCCGGTGCTGTTCGGAGAGTGCCAGGGTGAGGGTCCTGGACAGGTGTTCCAGCGGCGCCCAGTTCCGGCCGTCGCCCCGGTCGGCGTAGTCGAGGTCCGGCCACGTGCCGTCGGCGCCGGGCCCGTCCGCCAGGGGACCGGGCCCGGCCAGGCCGGAGGCCGCGCCGATGGCGGTGGTGCCGGAGGCGGAGTCCAGCAGCTCGCGCAGCAGCCGGGCTCTGGCCGTCGCGAGGGCCGTCGCGACGGCCGGTTCGAGGGCCGTTTCGCGGGCTGGTTCGGGAGCCGTTCCGGGGGCCGTTCCAGGGTCGGGCATGTCGCTCCTCAGAGGTCGGGCAGGTCGCTGCTCAAGCGTGGCGCAGCAGGGCGAAGGCGCGGTCGGCGCGGTGCAGGGCCTCCGGCTCGACCTCCGCCAGCGTGCGCCCGTCGGCCAGGGCCTGCCAGTTGTGCTTGGCCAGCACCCGGTGCGCGGCCAGCACCTGCGCCGCCAGCAGCGAGGCGGTGAGGGCGTCGGGGATCTCCGGAGCCTCCGCGAACGCGGCGGTCAGGGCGTCCTCGTCCAGCGACATGAAGTGCAGCAGGCGGGCGGCCACACTGGGCGTGCCGAAGGCCAGGCGGCGAAAGGCCATCACCTCCGGCTGGTCGTTCAGCCCGGTGACCGGGTCGTGCCTGGCCAGGGCTTCGAGAAAGTGCCGGTGCAGCGCCGCCAGCGGATGCTCGCCCGCGGCGCGCTGCCGCACCACCCGCGCGAACTCGCCCTGATGGTCGCTGATGCGGTGCAGGACGAGGTCCTCCTTGGCCGGGAAGTACTTGAACAGCGTCGGCTTCGACACCCGCGCGGCGGCGGCGATCTCGGCGACCGGAACCTCGTCGAAACCACGCGCCAGGAAGAGCGAGATGGCCGCCGCGGAGATGGCATCGCGCACCTGTTCCCTGTGCAACTGCCGGAGTCCTGTCATGAGTCCACTCTAACAAAGTGTTAACCTGGTAAAAGTATTAACCGAGTTAACTGGAGGTCGGATGGCCACGCTCGACGAGGAGAGACGATACGTCGAACAGTGCGGAGCCGGGCTGCGCAGGATGCTCGACGCGGCCCGGGACAACGTGATCGTCGGCGAGAGCGTGGCGGGCGACCGCTACAGCGCCGAACGGCTCGGCCGTCACCTCAAGAGCCTGGCCAAGGAGCTGAGCGAGGAGCCGGAAGGCCCGCCGTTCTTCGGACGGCTCGACTTCGGTGGCGACTCCGCCGAACACCAGGGGCGCAGTTACCACATCGGCCGGCGGCACATCACGGGCGAACACGGCGGCCCGCCGGTCGTCATCGACTGGCGGGCGCCCGTCTCGCGGGCCTTCTACCGGGCCAGCGCCCGCGACCCCTTAGGCGTCGAGGTGCGCCGCCGATTCGGCTGGGCCGGCACCACACTGACCTCTTTCGAGGACGAACGGCTCGCCCAAGGCGAGCAGACCGAGAGCCGGATCCTGGCCGCCGAGATCGAACGGCCCCGCGTCGGCCCGATGCGCGACATCGTCGCCACCATCCAGCCCGAGCAGGACGACCTGGTCCGGGCCGGGCTGGAGGAGTCGATCTGCGTGCAGGGCGCACCCGGCACCGGCAAGACGGCCGTCGGCCTGCACCGGGCGGCGTTCCTGCTGTACGCGCACCGGCAGCGGCTGGAGCGCTCGGGGGTGCTGGTGCTGGGCCCCAACCGGGCCTTCCTCGGCTACATCTCGGCCGTGCTGCCCGCGCTGGGCGAGGTCGACGTCGAGCAGACCACGCTGGAGCGGCTGCTGGGCACGGTCGCGGTCACGGCCACCGACAGCCCGGCCGCCGCGCTGGTCAAGCATGACGCGCGGATGGCCGAGGTGCTGCGCACGGTCCTGTACGGGCGCATAGGCAAGCCGGTCGAGCCTGTCTCCGTCGCGGACGGCTCCTTCCGGTGGCGGGTCGGTGCGGACGAGCTGCGCCGCATCGTCGACGACACGCGGCGCGACGGCATGCCGTACGCGATCGGGCGTGAACGGGTGCGCGCCAGGATCACCGAGCTGATGCGGCGCCAGGCCGAGCTGCGCGGCCGCACGGGCAACGCCGTCTGGACCCGCAAGATCGGCAAGGCGCTCACGCCGTTCCTGGACGAGATCTGGCCGGCCGTACGCCCGGAGGAGCTCCTGTGCGCCCTGCTGAGCGACCCGGGACCGGCCGCCCCGATCCTGACGGCCGAGGAGCGGGCGGCCATCACCTGGGCCCGGCCGCCGCGCGGCTACAAGAGCGCCAAGTGGTCCGCGGCCGACCTGGTGCTGCTCGACGAGATCGCCGGGCTGCTGGAACGGCCGAGCGGCTACGGCCACGTCATCGTGGACGAGGCGCAGGACCTGTCGCCGATGCAGTGCAGGGCGGTGGCCAGACGCAGCGAGCACGGCTCGATCACCGTGCTCGGCGATCTGGCTCAGGGCACCACGCCATGGGCGGCCGCGTCCTGGCCGCGGCACCTGGAACTGCTCGGCAAGCCGGAGGCCGGCGTCATCGCGCTCACGACGGGGTTCCGGGTGCCCGCCGTGGTGGTCGGCCCGGCCAACCGGCTGCTGGCGGCGCTCGACGTGGACGTGCCCGCCACCACGTCGTACCGCGCCGACGGCAGGCTGCTCGTCACCCGGGTGACCGAGCTGGACAAGGGGGTCGTCGCGGCCGCCCGTGAGGCGCTGACCTTCGAGGGGTCGATCGGCGTGATCGCGGCCGACGCCGACGCCGGCACGCTGACCGACGCCCTGTGGAACGGCGGCCTCGACCTCGGCGAGCGGCTGAGCGTGGTGCCCGCCTCGATGGCCAAGGGCCTGGAATACGACCACGTGGTGCTGGCCGAGCCCGCCGCCATCGTCGAGGCCGAGGCCCGCGGCCTCAACCGCTTGTACGTCGCGCTCACCCGCGCGGTCTCCCGGCTGGACGTGGTGCACTCCCGGCCGCTGCCGCTCGATGTCTTCGGTACGAGCTCAGGCGAGGGGACGGGCGGCCGGTAGGCGGATGCGGTCGACGGCCTCGCGGCGGGTCTTCTCCGGGCGGCGGTCATAGCGGGCCGTGGTGGCCGGAGACGAGTGGCCGACCAGGGCCTGGGCGGTGGCCAGGTCGACGCCCGCGTCCAGCAGCTCGCCGATGAAGGTGCGGCGGAAGTCGTGCGCCGTACGCCGGGACGCCCCGGCCTCACCCAGCCGCCTGGTCAGGATGTCGGCGATGCCCTGCCCGGTCAGCCCGACCGGCCGGCCGTCGCGCAGGCGTACCCGGCCCATCCTGCTGATCGGGCTGAACAGCGCGCCCGCCTCGCCGCCGCGCACCGCCAGCCACCGCTCGACCAGCCCGATCGCGTCGGTCGTCAGGTAGACCAGCCGCTCCTTGTCGCGCTTGCCGCGGACCCGGAGCGAGCGGGCGCCCGGGTCGTAGTCGGACAGAGACAGCCCGCCGATCTCGGCGCGGCGGCAGCCGGTGGAGTAGAGCACCGCGATCAGCGCCGCGTCGCGGATCCCGGCGGGCGAGTCGTCGCAGGCCGACAAGGCCGCTCCCACGACCTCCGGCGGCACGTGGTGGCCGGTGGGCAGGCGGCTCTGGCGTACCGGGGCCAGGTCGGAGGCGCGCGCGTAGTCCTCCGCGCTGCTCTGCCCGAGCCGCCACGCCTCCTTCAGCACCCGGCGCAGCGCGACCAGGTGCTTGTTGACGTAGGCCGCAGACCAGCCCTGATCGGTCAGCAACGTGCGGATGCGCACCGTGTGCTCGTAGCGCAGCAGATGCCACGGCTGTCCAGCGCCGCTGGCCGTCTGGTCGCCGGTGAGCAGCCGGGCCAGCCGGTCGAGGCAGCCGCGCATCGTACGGCGCGACTCGGGGCTGGTCAGCGAGTCGAGGTAGACGTGGTAGGGGTCGCGGGCCGGCTCGACGAGCGTGGTCGGCAGGCCCGGTAGGGCGGGCAGGCTCACCCGGCGATCTTAGCTTCCGGGGTCACTCCTGGAGGCGGGCCACTCCCTGCAGCAGCCGGTCGACGTCCGAAGGGTCGTTGTAGTGCACCAGCCCGGCGCGGACCGCGCTGCCGGAGTCGCGGATGCCCAGCGCGCCGGTGAGCTCCCAGGCGTAGTTGTGGCCGTTCCACACGTTCACGCCGCGCGCGGCCAGCGCCTCCGCCACCTGGCGAGGGGTACGCCCGGCGACGGTGAAGTAGGCGGTCGCGGTGCGCCGGGCGGGCTTGCCGTACAGGGTGACGTGCGGCATCGACTCCAGGCCCTCGAGCAGCACGGCGAACAGCTCCAGCTCGTACGACTCGGCGGCCGACATCGAGGTCACCAGCCGCTCCCTGCGGGTGCCCGTGCCCGGGACCATCTTGGCCAGGTGGTTCACAGCGGCCGTCACCCCGGCCAGATCGGCGAAGGCGGACGTGCCCGTCTCGAACCGCTCGGGCACCGTGTCGAGGGAGGAGGCCAGCTTGTCCGGTCTGATCGTCTCCAGCAGCGCCGGGTCGGCGACGACCGCGCCGATGTGCGGGCCCGCCCACTTGTAGGCGCTGGTGGCGTAGAAGTCGGCGCCCAGCTCCACCATGTCCACGGGGCCGTGCGCGGTGGCGTGCACCCCGTCCACGTAGGTCAGCGCTTCCGCCTCGTGCGCCAGCGCGGCGATCGCGGCCACGTCCGGACGGGTGCCCAGCACGTTGCTGGCGGCGCTCACCGCCACCAGCCGGGTGCGCTCGCCGATCAGGTCCGCGTACTGCTCCACCGGCAGTTCCCCAGTCGCCAGGTCCACCTCGGCCCAGCGGACCGTCGCCCCGGCCCGCGTCGCGACCTGTATCCAGGGCCGGACGTTGGCGTCGTGGTCCAGCCGCGACACCACGACCTCGTCGCCCGGACCCCAGCCCTTGGCCAGCGCCCCGGCCAAGCGATAGGTGAGCGTCGTCATGTTCGGCCCCAGGATCACCCCGTCCGGACGACCGCCGACCAGGTCGGCCACGGCCGCACGACAGGCCGCCACGATCTCGTCGGAGCGGTGGCTGGCCGCGAAGGCGCCACCCACGTTGCCGATGCCCGTGCGGTAGGCGGTCACGATGGCGTCGATCACCGACTGGGGCGTCTGGGTGCCCGCCGCGCCGTCGAGGTAGGCGTGGCCGTCGTCCAGCGCGGGGTAGGTCGCGCGCACCGATTGAACAGGAAATTTAGTATCAAAGGGCATGATGTGTTCATGCTCACCCTGAGGGAACTCAACCGGGCCACCCTGGCCCGGCAGCATCTTTTGCGGCGCCACCAGGGCGGCGTGACCAGCGTCGCGCATCGCCTCGCCGGCCTGCAGGCGCAGGAGCCCCGCCCCCCGTACCTGGGAATGTGGACCCGGCTGGACGGGTTCGCCCGCGACGACCTGCACGCGGCGCTGCGGGCGCGCACGCTAGTGCGCGCCACCATGATGCGGGCCACCCTGCACCTGGTGACCGCGGCGGACTTCGCCGCGTTCCGTCCCCTCTTGCACCCCCTGCTCGCCGGCGCGGCGCGCCGCTTCCCCGAGCTCGACTTCGACGCCGTCGCGGCGGTGGCGGAGCGGCTGCTGGCCGAAGGGCCGCACACGTTCAACGAGCTGCGGCCGCGGCTGGAGAACGAGTTCCCCGGCGCCTACGATCGGGCGCTCGGCTACGCGGTTCGCATGCTCGTCCCGCTGATCATGGTGCCGACCGAGGACCCGTGGAGCTTCCCGCGCGAGTCCGCCTTCGCCCTGCCGGGCATCGAGCTCGCCGCCGAGCCGGACCTCGGGACGTTCGTCGAGCGGTACCTGGCCGCGTTCGGGCCGGCCTCCGCCGCCGACATGCAGACGTGGTCGGGGCTGACCGGGCTCAAGAGCGTGCTGAACGGCATGCGCGACCGGCTGGAGGTGCTGGTGGACGAGCACGGCAGGGAACTGTTCGACCTGCCCGAGGCACCCAGGCCGGAGGGGGACATGCCGGCGCCGGTCAGGTTCCTGCCCGACTTCGACAACCTGCTGCTCGGCCACGCCGACCGCACCCGCGTGCTGCCCGAGGCGTACCGCGGCCAGGTCGTCACCAAGAACCTGCGCGTCCGCGCCACCTACCTGGTCGACGGCTTCGTGGCCGGGACCTGGCAGATCAAGCGCACGGGCAGGAAGGCCAAGCTGCTCATCACACCTTTCACCCCGGTCTCACCCGAGGTGCTGGAGGAAGAGGGGATGGCCCTGCTGGCCTTCGCCGAGCCCGGCGCGGAGGCGCGCTCACTTGAAGTAATGAGCTGATTCTGGTTTGTTCGGGGCGGAGGTGTGAGCCATGCCGCAGCTGACCGCCCTGGATGCCCAATTCCTCCATTTCGAGACGGCCACGAACATCGCCAACATCGCCGGACTGGCCATCCTGGACGGCGACCTCAACCGCGCCGACCTCCAGGCCCTGCTGGAACGGCGGCTGCCGTACGTGCCCGCGTTGCGCCGCAAGCTGGCGCACGTGCCCCTCGGACTGGATCACCCCTACTGGGTGCAGGAGGACGACCTCGACCTCGACTATCACGTACGGGAGATCGGGCTGCCGCCGCCCGGTGACGACAGGCAACTGGCCGACCAGGTGTCCCGGCTGCACGCCCGCCGCCTGGACCGCCGCCGGCCCCTGTGGGAGATCTACCTGATCCACGGCCTGTCCGGTGGCCGCATGGGGCTCTACACCAAGATCCACCACGCGGCCGTGGACGGCATCGGCGGCGCCGACGTGCTGGCCGCGCTCCTCGACCTGGGCCCCGTACCCGCGCCGACGCCCGCGGTCGCGCCCGAGCGCGACTCGCCGCCGCCGGGATCGGCCGAGATGATCCTGCGCGGGCTCGCCAGGCTGGCGGGCAATCCGGCTCAGGCGGTACGGTTCGCCGCCCGGGCGATGCCGCACCTGGACGAGATCCCCGTCGTGTCGTCGCTTCCGGGCAGCCGGATGTTGTCCGGGCTGGCCCGCAAGGTCGCCGGCTCCGGGCAGGCCCCCGAGCTGCCGTCGCTGCCCGCGCCCAAGACGCCGTTCAGCGGGCCGGTCTCCGAGCACCGGCGCTTCGCGTTCGTCTCGCTGCCGCTGGAGGAGATCAAGCAGGTGCGCAAGGCGTTCGGGGTGACGGTGAACGACGTGGTGATGGCCGTGTGCGCGGGCGCGCTGCGCCGGTGGCTGGCCGCGCACGGCGGCGTCCCGCGCCAGCCGCTGGTGGCCGGGGTGCCGTTCTCGCTGCGGGAGCCGGGGGCGGGGGGCAACCAGGTGACGTTCATGACGGCGCCGCTGGCCGTCCACCTCGACGACCCCGTCGCGCGGCTGCAGCAGGTGCGGCTGGCCATGCAGCGGATCAAGGACAGGTTCTCGCTGGCGCCCGCGCGATGGCTGCGCGAGCTGAGCGAGTCGATGCCCGCCGCCCTCATGGGGCTGGCCTCCAGATCGGCGTTCGGCCTGGTCGGACAGACGGTCCCGCCCATCAACGTGGCCATCTCGAACGTACCGGGCCCGCAGTTCCCCCTGTACGTGTGCGGGGCGCGGCTGCTCACCCACTACCCGGTCTCGGTGATCACCGACGTGAGCGGCGGGGTGAACATCACCGCCTTCTCCTACGACGGCTCGCTGGACATCGGGGTGATCACCGACAGGGAGATGGTGCCCGACGCCTGGGAGCTCGCCGACGATCTACGCGCGGCACTCGACGAACTGCTCAACGCGGAAAGGGAGTTGCCGCAATAGCTCGATGGTCTTCCCGGCCTTCCTGATCGGCGGAACTGTCGGTGGCATGTGGGAGCTTGGGTGCCGAGGAGGGGAGCATCGCATGGCAGCGTGCCTTTGCCGACGGCTGAGCCGGGCCGAGCATGGCCGGGCAGCGGGTAGCTTGGATATCGATGACGGGATCGAGCAGGCCGGACACGCGTCTCGTCGCCTTTTCCACAACGGCGGCGAGCACGGTCCCGCGTTGCCCCGCACCACCACCGCCAACCTCTTACGCCGGACAGGTGCTGAATCCCCCGCGCGCGGGAAGTAACCGATGATGGCCGTCTTCGCCCCCCGGGCCGCGGTCGTTCAGCCGGACCCGCGCATCAGGAGCAGATGGGCAGCGTGGTCCGCGACGACCTGCCCGGTCTCCCGCTCCCTTACCCCCGAGGGACTTCCAGGTCCGACATCGATATTCGCCAGTCGAACGACCCGAGCGAGGAGAGTGTCTTGTCCCAGGCAGCAGAGGTTCTCGAGCTAGACGAAAACATCGCCGACGGCGCCGCCGTCGTCGGCGCTGACTCAGTCAAGGCGTACCTGAAGGAGATCGGCCGGGTGCCGCTGCTGACCGCCGAGCAGGAGATCGACCTCGCCAAGCGGATCGAGGCGGGCCTGTTCGCCACCGAGCGCCTCAGCACCGAGACCGACCTGCCCAGTCAGCTGCGCGCCGACCTCGAATGGATCGCCGACGACGGCACGCGGGCCAAAGAACGCATGCTGGAGGCCAACCTGCGCCTGGTGGTCTCGATCGCCAAGCGCTACACCGGCCGCGGCATGCTCTTTCTCGACCTGATCCAGGAGGGCAACCTGGGGCTGATCCGGACGATCGAGAAGTTCGACTACCGGCTCGGCTTCAAGTTCTCCACCTACGCCACGTGGTGGATCAAGCAGGCCATCACCCGGGCGATGGCCGACCAGGCGCGGACGATCCGCATCCCGGTCCACATGGTCGAGATGATCAACAAGGTGGCGCGGACGCAGCGGCGGCTGGCCGGCGAGCTCGGTCGCGAGCCCACGCCCGAG
The DNA here is from genome assembly GCF_043197155.1 of Nonomuraea sp. NPDC049269. Lineage (NCBI taxonomy): Bacteria > Bacillati > Actinomycetota > Actinomycetes > Streptosporangiales > Streptosporangiaceae > Nonomuraea > Nonomuraea sp. NPDC049269. The sequence goes on along the minus strand of NZ_JBICSO010000009.1, from coordinate 335,886 downwards.
GAGATCGCCGCCGAGACCGAGCTGCCCATCGACCGGGTCGCCGAGGTGCAGGGCTACGGTCGCGAGCCGATCTCCCTGCACACGCCGCTCGGTGAGGAGGGCGACAGCGAGTTCGGCGACCTCATCGAGGACACCGAGGCCGTCTCCCCGGCCGACGCGGTCTCGTTCACCCTGCTCCAGCAGCAACTGCGGGCCCTGCTCGACGAGCTGTCCGAGCGGGAGGCGGGCGTCATCTCCATGCGCTACGGCCTCACCAACGGCAAGCCGATGACCCTCGACGAGATCGGCAGGATCTACGGGGTGACGCGCGAGCGGATCCGGCAGATCGAGGCCAAGACCATGTCCAAGCTCCGCCACCCGTCCAGGGCCCTGGCGCTGCGCGAATACCTCAGCTAGGACGGGCGGTCGGCCGGGTCCGATCGTGGGGTCACGATGAGCGGTCGGCCGCGTCCGGTCGGGGGGTCACGAGGCGGGTCGCGTCCGATCGGGGTTAGGCCGGGCGGTTGGCGCGTCCGGTCGGGGGTCGGGGCGGGCGGCCAGCCACGTTCGGTCGGGGGTCAGGAAGTGGTCCACGACCAGCCCGGCGTCGGCCAGAGCGGCGGTGAGCTGGTCGTCGCTCAGCGGACGCTCGACGATCGACTGCGTCCAGCGGCGGCCGTCGATCTCGTACCTCAGGGTGAGGTCCACCAGCTCCGGCCCCGACGGGGCGAACTCGGTGATCGTGGTGGTGAACCCGGACCGCGCGAAGGTCGTGCCCACCGACCAGGTGGCGCGCACGTCCAGCGGAATCCACTGGATCACCACCACGCCGTCGTCGCGCACATGTCGGCGGCAGCAGTCGAGGAAGCGCTGCCTGGTCGACTCCTCTGGCACGTGCACCAGCAGCGAGGCCAGCAGCACGGCGTCGAAGCGGCGGCCGAGCGCGAGGTCCTCGATCCGCGCGTGGACCCGCTCCGCGCCCTCGACCTTGGCCAGCATCTCGGCCGACTCGTCGACGGCCACGACGTCGTAGCCGAGCGCGGCGAGGGCGCGCGTCACCCGGCCCGCACCCGAGCCCAGTTCGAGAATCGACCCTCCGGCCGGCACCGCGCTCTGGATGATCTCCGGTTCGCCCGCGGCGGCGATCGCCGCGTAGAACTCCACCGGTGAGCCGTCGGAGGTGAACACCCCCGGTCCAGTGCCCGTGTTCATATAGGTCACTGTAGATCGAAAAGGCGGCGTGCCGGGGTAATTCACATTTCCGCTTCCCGCGGAATTCAAGTGAACCCGGTGACGCCGGGTGCAATTGACGAACAACTTCGGTTGGTTCATGCTGGTCGTTGTTGGCGGCCCCTGGGTCCCGGGGTTTCACGGTCGACCAGCCGATCCGTGACGAAGATGCCACGCCCACCTCATTCTGCGGCTACCTGCCGTGCTGTTCTCTTTACCATGCGCTTTGTCCGGAGGTGTAATGGAAATCGAGGGCACCATAAAGAAGATTCTGGCGACCGAATTGTTCGTGGAGACGCCGGCCGAGGAAATCAGCGACCACGAGAGCCTGCGCGACATCTACGGGCTCGATTCTCTGGGATTCACCGAACTACGGGTGCAATGTGAGGACATCTTCGACGTCCGCATCTCCGACGAGGACTTCGTACCCGAGAACTTCCGTACCATCGCCGCCCTGACCGCGCTCATCCGGCGGCTGCAGGGCGGCGGGACGTGAGCCACGCGGGACCGACCGCCGTGTCGCCGTCCCACGGCCTCGACGGAGATCTGCACCTGGACCACTACGGCGGCGGCAAGCTGCCGTTCGTCTCGCTCGGCGGCCGAGGTGTGCGGCTGCGGCTGGCCGAGCGCGGCGGCGCCGCGGGCGAGCCGTTCGAGGTCATCGACGCTTCCGGCGGCTACGCCAGCGCCTGCCTCGGGGCCGGTCACCCGGCCGTGCTGCGCGCCCTGACCCGCGCGGCGACGGATCTCGGGTACGCCACCGACGAGATCGAGTCCGCGGAGCGCACCCGCCTCCTCGCCGGGACGCTCGGCTCCGGCGGGCTGTGGTGCGACCATTTCACGCCGGGCGACTACCACGCGGCCGGCCGCAACTCCGGCTCCGAAGGCATGGAACTGGCCATGCGGCTGGTCCTGGAGTCCAGGTACGACCACCGCCGGCTGCGGCCCGACCCCGAGCGGGGCGGCCGCGATCTCGTCCTCGCCTTCCAGGGCGCGTGGCACGGCTGGACGGGCGCGCTCACGCCGCTGCTGAACCGGCGCCACTTCCGCGTCGGGCTTCCCCAGATCGCCGCAGGCGGTCCCTATGGGCTGGCGGTGGAGCACCTTCCGTTCGGTGCGCTGGAGCCGTTGCTGGAGTTCTTCGCCCGCGACGGCGGGCGCCTGCTGGCCGTCGTCGTCGAGCCGGTCCAGGGCGACGCGGGCCTGCTGGTCCCGCCGCCCGGCTACCTGCGGACACTGGCCGCGCTCGCCGCCGAGCACGGGGCGCTGCTGGTGGCCGACGAGGTCCTCACGTTCGCCAAGACCGGCCGGTTCTTCGCCATGGCGGACGAGCACGGTCCGATCCCCACGGACGTCACCGTCATCGGCAAGAGCCTGGGCATGGGCGTGCTGTCCACCTCGATGGTGATCGCCAGGCGGTCGCTGGCCGTGCGGCCGTCCGGGGCCGTGGCCACCTCCGACCTGCGCCCGCTGACCTGCGCGGTGATCCACGACGGGCTGCGGCTGATCGAGGAGGAGAAGCTGCTCGAACGGTCGGCCGAGCTCGGCGCCCAGTTGGCCGAGCTTCTCGGCAGGGAGGTGCTCGACCGGTTCCCCGGCACCTATCGCGGGCTGCGCGGCACGGGGCTGCTCCAAGGGCTGGAACTCACGGAGGACGCCGCTGACCGGCTGCGCGACCTGCGGTCGCACATCATCAGGGCGGGCTGCTACGTCGAGTTCATGGCCGGCGCGGGCCGTCGCTCCCACGGCCTGCCGTACGTCTTCCCCACCATGCGCGTGGCCCCGCCCCTCGTCACCAGCCCCGCTGACCTGGAGGAACTGGTCGCCGCGATCCAGCGGGGGACCGCGAGGTTCCTCGGGGACGGCCGGTGAGCGGGCCGCGGCCGCTGCGCCGCCGTGTCGAGCACGTGGACACCGACGCCGCGGGGGTGGTCCACTTCACCCGCTACGCCTCCCTCATCGAGACCGCGCTCCTGGAGGACCTGGAGGCGATGGGCGTCGGCACCCGGCTGATGAGCGAGCACCAGCTGCAGCCGGCCGTGACCGAGCTGCGCATGCGGTACGGGGCGGCCGCCCGTTTCCCCGACCGGATCGAGGTACGCGCCGGCATCGACCACGTGGGCGGCGCTTCCTGGCGGGTCTCCGGCACCGTGTGCCGCCTGCCCGATCACGCGGACACCGGGCCTGATCATGCGGGCGTCGGGCGTGATGACGCGGACGTCTGGCGCGATCGCGCGGACGTCTGGCCCGATCGTACGGACGCCGGGGTTGATCGTGCGGGCGCCCGGGCGGGGATGCTGCTCGCCACGGGGACGCTCGTGATGTGCCTGGTCAACGCGGCCGACGGCACGCCGGCCCCGCTGCCCGCCGCCTTGCGTGCCGCGCTGCGCGCCCAGCTGAGCGAAGGGAGGACCGATGGCCGAGACCGGTGAGTCGACCCTGGGGTTCACAGAGATCAAGCAGTGGCTGCGGCACCGGCATCCCATGATCTACATCGACCGGGTGCTCGACTACGTGCCGGGAGAGTACCTGCGCAGCATGCTGTCGGTGTCCGGCACCATGGACGCCATCGCCGGGCACTTCCCCGAGCGGGCCATCTTCCCCGGTAGCCATCTGGTCCAGGCCATCGCCCAGTCGGGCATCATCCTCTACCAGATGAGCACGTCGAAGCTGGCCGACGACGAGATCACGCTCATCGGCTCGGCGCACAGCCGGTTCCATCGCATCGTGGTGGTCGGCGACCAGGTGATCTTCGACGTGCGCAGTGACCGGATCATCGGCAACACCTTCCACTTCTCCTGCCGGGCGACGGTGGAGGGCGAACGGGCGGCGGCCTTCCGCGGCTCCCTCATCCGGGTCCCGGTCGAGCAGCTCGGGCGGCGGCTGTGGTGAACGTCTGGGTCACCGGGATGGCCTGGTCCACGGCGCTGGGCGACGGCCTGGCCGGCGTGTGGCAGCGGCTGCTCGACGGGGACGACGGGTTCCGGGAGGTGCCGTCGGAGCATCGCCTGCGCAACCTGCTCGCCGCGACCCTGCCCGACCCGCCGCCGGAGCTGAAACCGTCGGTACGACAGCGGGCCCTGGCGGAGGGCGTCCTGTCCCGCGCCCTCACCGACGCCGGGCTCACCCCCGGACAGGCGCGCGGGTCCTGGGGAGATGGCGGGCCGTCCGGGCTCGCTCTTGGTGGGGCGTCCGACTCGCTGGACGGACTCACCCCTGGCGGGGCGCCCGACCCGTCGGCCCAGTCGTCCGGGGTCGCGCCTGGCGCCGGGGTGGAGCCGTACCCCGTGCTGGGTACCAGCTTTGGGGCGCAGTTGGACGATGAGGACGCGGATCTGTACCAGTGGGCGGCAGACGTCGCTGCCGGTGCGGGGCTGCGGTTGCCGCCCGTCGCCGTCAGCACGGCGTGTTCGTCCGGGTCCGACGCGCTCGCGGTCGGTGCCGAGGTGATTCGGTCGGGAGTCGCCGAGGTGAGTGTGTGCGGCGCGGCCGATGTGGTCACCCCGGCCAAACGGCTGGCGCACACCGTGCTGGGGACGATGTCGCCCACCAGGCTGCGCGCGTTCGACCGCCGGGCCGACGGCACGCTCCTGGGCGAGGCCGCGGGGTTCGTCGTGCTCGAACGCGAGGAGTCGGCCCGCGCCCGCGGGGCCGAACCGTACGCGGTGCTGGCCGGAACGGGGGCGGCCAACGACGGGGCGGGCATGACGGCGCCCGACCCGGCCGGGACCGGCGTCGACCTCGCGGTACGACGCTGCCTGGCCGCCTCCGGGCTCGGCCTGGACGACATCGCCGTGATCAACGCCCACGGCTCCGGTACGCCCGTCAACGACGCCGCCGAGTCGGGCGCCCTGAGCAGGCTGTTCGGCGGGTGCGGTGCGCCGCCCGTGGTGTTCGCCACCAAGGGCGCGCTGGGGCACACCCTCGGCGCCACCGGGGTGCTGGAGGCCATCGCCGTCGTGCTGGCACTGCACTCCGGCACGGTGCCGCCGGTCGTGGGCCTGGAGGACGTGCCGGCGGGCTTTCCCCTTCCCGTCCCCGCTGGCCGGCCGGGCGGACTGCGGCCGGGGGCGGGGCTCAGCCTGACGCTCGGCTTCGGTGGGTTCATCACGAGCCTGGCCTTCACTCCGGGAGTGCGGCATGTACGGTGAGCGCGCCGGTCTGACCACCCTGGCCCGCGGGCTCCGCGAGACCGGCGACCTGGCCGCGGAGGGACGCCGGACCGCCTCCTTCTACGCCGACCCGGCGGCCTGGCTCGTGGTGTCCGCAGTGGAGGCGGCGCTGGCCGAGGCGCCGGAGGCGGTACGACGGGAGCCGGCCGAGATCGGCGCGCTGGCCGTCAGCGACCACGGCAGCCGCCACACCATGCGCTCGGTCGCCGACTCGGCCGCCCGCGGCCGCGTCTCCCCGCTCCGCTTCGCCGGCGCGAACCCCGGCTCGCTCGCCGGCCTGCTCTGCATCACCCTCGGCTTCCGCGGCCCCAGCCTGCTGGTGTGCATGCCACCGGAGCGCGCGGCGCCCGTCGTGGCGCTGATCGCGGCCGGCTGGCTGGCGACCGGCCAGTGCCGGTACGTCGCCGTCGCCGAGCACACCGTGAACGGCGCCCACCACACCGCCGTCGGCCGAATCCTGGGCGCGCGCCCCGGCCACCACACCGCCGTCGGCCTGGACTTGATAGCCGGCCACGCCACCGCCCCCGACCAGGACCTAATACCCGGCCACCACATCACCACCGGCTGGACGCCAGGCCCGTCACCCGGCCATGACGCTGCCACCGGCTGGACGCCAGGCCCGTCACCCGGCCATGACGCTGTCACCGGCTGGACGCCAGGCCCATTGCCCGGCCGCCACATCACCGGCCCGGTATCGGACCCCATACCCGGCCACCACGCCGCCGACGGCCGGACAGCGGGTCCGGAAGATGAGCGCTGAGGATCTCGGCCCGCCGTCCGACGAGGTGGAGAGCTATCTCCGTGAGCGGGCCGTCGACGTCGACGCGGAGCCCCGCCCGCCCGTGCCCGTCGCGGCCGCCGCCGATCTGTTCGCCGGGCTGGTCGATGGGCTGGGGAACGTGGTGGTGCTCGCCCTGCCGAGTGGGACGGCGCTGCTGCGGTACCTGTTCGGCGCGCTGCACGGCGGGGCGGTGCCCGTCGCCGTTCCACCCGCCATGCCCGCGAGCCGCCTCAGGGAGGTCGCCCGCCGGCTCGGCGCCCGGCTGCTGGTCACCCCGTACGGCAGGGTCGTCCCCGGTACGGCGGTCAGGCGTTTCGACCGCGCCGCCGTCGCGACGTTGCCCGGCCCCTGGCAGCACCACGGCCCCGGCCACGTGATCATCCTGACCTCCGGGACCTCCGGTATCTTCAGCGGCTGCCTGCATCGGGCCTCGTCCCTGTTCCGGAACGCCGCCAGGCACGCCGGGGCGGTCGGGCTGCGGGCCGACGACACGATGCTCATCACGCTGCCGCTGAACTTCTCCTACGCCCTGGTGGCCCAGGCGCTGGCGGGCCTGGTCACCGGCGCCCGTCTGGTGGTCACCGGCCCGCCGTTCAGCCCGCGGGGCTATGCCGACGCCGTGCGGCGCCACGGTGTGACGAGTTCCTCGCTGACGCCTTTCCTCCTGCGCGGCCTGGTGCCCGGCGAGCCGCCCAAGGGCCTGCGCATGCTCACCGTGGGCGGTGACGCCCTGCCGTCCAGGGAGGTGACCGCGCTGCTGCAGGGGCGGGATGACCTGGAGGTGTACATCACCTACGGCCTGACGGAGGCGGGGCCACGGGTCAGCACGCTGGCCGCGCACCTCGAACCCGTCCACCGGCACGAATCGGTCGGCCGCCCGCTGCCCGGGGTCGGGGTGTCCCTGCGTGACGTGCGCGACGGCGTGGGAGAGCTGCTCGTGACCTCCGACACCGTGCTCGTGCGGCGGGTCGGCGCCACCGACGGCCGCGCCACGGAGGGCCGCGTCATGGACGGGCGCCCCACACCGGGGCAGATCGCCACCGGGGACCTCTTCCGCATCGACGCGGACGGCTATCTCCACTTCGCCGGACGCATGGGGGACTCCTGCGTCGTGGACGGGGTCAAGGTGTCGCTGCCGTCGGTACGCCGCCTGGCCGAGGCGCTTCCCGGCGTCGTGGCCGCGGCCACCCGCCCGTGTCCCGGTGGCCGGGGCGCGTACTCCGGCGATGACGGGCGCGGAACGTACGGTGACGGGCGCGGGACGTACGCCGGCGACGACGAGCACGAGGAGCACGAGGAGCATGTCGAGCACGAGGAGCATGTCGAGCACGATGGGCAGCGGTTCGTCCTGGAGCTGTACATGCGCGACGTCACCGACGACGCGGTCCGGCGCGTCCGGGCCGAGCTGCACCGCTTCCTGCTCCGCGCCGAACGTCCCTGCCGGATCCGCGGTATCCCCGCCCAGGAGAGCGCCTACAAGTGAGACAGCTCCTCGTCGATGTAGCCGGCCAGTTCACGCACGGTGGGATGCTCGAAGACGGCCCGGACGGGGATCTCCACCCCGAACTCCTCGATCACCGCCGCCGCGATGCGGACGGCCATGAGGGAGTGCCCCTTCAGCTCGAAGAAGTCGTCGTCGGCGCCCAGTTCCTGGCGGTCGAGCACTTCGCGCCAGATCGCGGCAAGTCGCCGCTCGGTCCCGGTCTTGAACGCTCCCCGGGCGCCGGTACCCGACGTGAGCGTGTTCGGATCCGGCAGCCCGTTCCGGTCGATCTTCCCGGTCGCGGTGAGGGGCAGCTTGTCGAGCAGGACGTACGCGGCGGGCACCATGTAGGCGGGCAGAACGCCCGCCAGGCGGCGGTGCAGGACCCGCACATCCACCTTCGCCGCCGCGACCGGCTCCAGGTAGGCGGCGGGATGCACGGTGCCGTGCTCGTCGGTGAAGACGCCGACGGCGGCCTGCGCCACTCCCGGCTCGGACCGTAGCACCGCCTCGATCTCGGCCAGTTCGACGCGGGCGCCCCGGATCTTGACCTGGTGGTCGCGGCGCCCCAGGAACACCAGCGCGCCGTCGGGCCGCCTGCGCGCCAGGTCCCCGGTCCGGTACGTACGCAGGCCGGATTCGTCCTTCTCCGAGAAGACCGCGGCGGTCTCCGTGGGCCGGCCCAGGTAGCCGCGGGCCAGGAACCGGGTCCTGATCCAGACCTCGCCCTCGTCGTCCGACGCGCTCTCACCCCCGCGCAGCAAGGTCTCTATCCCCGGGATGTCCCGGCCGATGGGGATGTCCCCGGCGCAGCCCGGCTCGACCAGGTGGAACGTCGCGACGGTCGTCTCCGCCGGGCCGTACATGTTGTAGACCGCCGCCCGCGGGAAGTGGGCGCGTACCTGGTCCACGGTCGTGCTGTGCAGGGGCTCGCCGTAGAGGCTGACCGCCCGCATGCCCGGGTCGGGCGGCTCGCCCGCGCTCTCCCGGGCCAGCAGCAGTCGGCGGATGAGCGTGGGCACGCAGAACACGTGCGTCACCTCCCGGCCGTCCAGCCACGGGAGGAGCTCGGCGCCGTCGGGCTTCACCGTGGGCGGCGGGATGACGATCGCGGCACCGGAGTCCAGGGCGCTGAGGATCTCCAGGTAGGCGGCGTCGTAGCTGAGGCGGGCCAGCTGCAGCATGTGCGATCCGCGGCGCAGGCCGGTCTCCGAGGCGAGCCAGCGCGCGAAGTGCAGGAGGTTCCCGCTGCGCTGGACGATGCCCTTGGGCCTGCCGGTGGAGCCCGAGGTGTAGACCAGGCAGCTCGTGTCCCGCGGCACCGTCTCCGTGCGCGGCCCGGACGGCGCGGCCGAGACCACCGTCGCCTCGTCGCCCTGGACGGTCACCACCGCGGGGCAACCCGCCGACCTGGCCGCCTGCTCCACGCCGTTCGGCGTCGCCACCACACCCGTCGGTCCGCAGTCCTCCAGGATCGCGCGGTGCCGCGCGGCGGGCTGGTCCTCGTCGAGCCAGACGAAGGCCGTACCGGCGGTGAACGCGGCCAGCATCGCGGCGATGCCGACCGCGCCGTCGGGCAGCGCCATCGCCACCACGTCCCCCGCGCGCAGTCCCGCCGCCGCCAGCGCCTCACGGTAGCGTTCCGCCCGCGTGGCCAGGTCCCGGTAGGTCAGGACGCCCTCGGCGGACACGACGGCCGGGCTGTCGGGGGCCTGGGCGGCGTGCTCTGCGACCCGCCGGCCGATCTCCGAGTCGAACATCCTTCTCCCTCGGTCGTGAACCCCGCGGTGGCGACGCGGGTGATCTCCTGAACGACGAAAGCCTCTCCATGCCGTACGACGAAGTGGCCGGTGGGCACCGACGCGACCGAGCAGGGCCCGCTCGTCCAGCGGCTCCAGCCGGCGACGTCGTCCGGCGACAGCGCCGGGTCCTCGGCGCCGACCAGGACGCGGACGGGACAGGTGAGCCGCGGCTCCACGGAGGCGGCGTACCCCTGCAAAAGCCGTAGATCTGCCCGTAGGTCGCGGAGCACGAGCGCCCTTACGGCCGGATCGTCCAGCGCCGCGCCCATCGTTCCGTCGCTGTCACGTAGATGGGACAGCAGCGCTCGGTCCGCGCCGTCCGCCGCGTAGATGCCGAGCGTCTCCGCCCAGCGATGCGGGGGCGCCGACGAGATGAACAGGCATGCCGTGGGGGGCGTACCCGGCGCCGCTCTGGCCGCCTCGAAGGCGATCAGGGCGCCCAGGCTCTGACCCACCACCATGTACGGCGGTGCCAGGTCCGCGAGCACGCGGGCGATCCGCCCGGCGAACGTGGCGAGATCAGGTGCGGGCTCGGCTCGCCGGTCACCGGGGCGGGGCATCCGCAGGGCCAGCACCTCGATGTCGTCGGGCAGCGCGCGGGCGAGGGAGGCGTACGACAGCGCGTCACCGCCGGCGTGCGGGAAGCAGACCGCGCGCAGTGCCGCCCCGGGCCTGCGGCGCGGAGTCCAGAAGCAGGACTCCGCCGCTGACATGCTCACGAAGCCTCTCCCGGCGGCTCGGCGCCCACGAAGAAGATCATCGGCTCGTCCAGACCCGACGCGTCGCGGTCCGGCTGGTCCGGCTCCGGGCGATCCGGCTCTGGCTGGTCCGGCTCTGGCCGGTCCGGCTCTGGCCGGTCAGGGTCCGGGCGGTCAGGGGCCGACACGTTCGAGCTCGGCGCGCTCGGCGCCGGCCGGTTCGGGCCCGGCTGGTCGGGGTCGTGCAGGTCCGATGCGGTCAGGACCAGCGCGTGCGGGAACGGTGCCTCGGGGGAGGGCTCGTCGTTCCAGACGAAGGAGCCGGGCACCAGGAAGCCCGGCAGGCGGCGGCGGAGCCGGGCGCGTAGTTCGCCCCGGGTCGGGCGGGACTCGCCGGGCACGGCGGTGAGCCGGGCCGTCAGCTCGTCGCCGTCGTCTGCCGAGACCTCGGCCGCCGCGATCGACGGGTCGTCCAGCAGGGCCTGCTCGATCGGCTCGGCCGGCACCCGGCAGCCGCGGACCACGAGTTCGGCGTCCGTACGGCCCAGCACGTCGAGCGTGCCGCCGGCCCGCACGCGCCCGAGCAGCCGCGTGGGCGTCCCGTCGAGCCAGACCTCGCCCGGCACCCCGTACGGCACCGAGACCCCCCGCTCGTCGCGGACCGACACCCGCACCCGCGCCTCACCGCCGCCGAGCAGCGCGTACGCCTCCGACACGGGCCGATCGGGGTCGCCGCACAGGGCGCGCAGCAGCCGCACGTAGTCGCCGGCCAGCCCCGCGACCGTCTCCTCGTCGAACAGGTCGGCGTTGAAGCAGACCTCCATGACCATGTCGTCGTCGGCCTGGTCCAGCAGGTGGACCTCCAGGTCGAAGCGGGTGGCGGGCTGCGTGACGTCCCTGCCCCAGAGCCGGGCGCCGACGTCGCCCCAGCGCGTCTCGCTCCCGTACGCCCGCGTGACCAGCATCTGGAAGATCACCTGGACCAGCGGGGTGTAGGAGGGGTCCCGCCGCAGGGCCAGCTGGTCGACCAGGACGTCGAAGGGCAGCAGGTCGTTGTCGTAGGCGTCGAACAGCTCCTCGCGGGCCGCGCCGAGCACCGCGGCGAAGCTCGGATCGCCGGACAGGTCCATGCGGACCGGCAGCGTACCGACGAAGAAGCCCACCGTCCCGGCGAACTCCGGCCGCGAACGGCCCGCCACCACCACGCCGATCACCAGATCGTCCGTGCGGGCGTAACGGGCGAGCAGCACGGCGAAGGCGGCGTAGGCGACGGTGTACGGCGTGACACGGTGCGCCGCGGCGAAGGACCTCAGCGTGGCGATCACCTCCACCGGCATGGGCCTGACCAGCTGCCCGCCGCGGAAGTCCTGGATCCTCGGGCGCTGCCGGTCGGCGGGCAGCGTGACGAGTTCGGGCGCACCCGCCAGCCGTCGCCGCCAGTACGCGAGCACCCGCTCGGCCGAGGGGGAGCCGGCCAGCTCCCACTGCCACCTGGCGTAGTCGAGATAGTCGGCCGACTGCTCCACGAGGGGGCGGCCCTCATAGAGCCGGCCGAGCTCCTCGTCGAGGATCGGCACCGACCAGCCGTCGATCACGATGTGATGGACGCACAGCAGGAGTACGTGCAGCTCGGGCGTGACGCGCAGCAGGTGGGCCCGGATCAGGTCGTCCCGCGCGAGGTCGAACGGCTGCGACGACCACAGCCGGGCGAACTCCGTCGCCGCGGACTCCCAGCCGGACTCTCCCGCGAGATCGGTGATGGGCAGCTCGACCTCGAAAGGGCAGCCGCTCACCGTCGCGCGGGCGACCCCGCCGTCGGCGGGGAACCTCATGCGTAACGCGACGTGCCGGTCGGCCAGCGCGCCGAGGGCCCGGCGCAGCGCCGCCACGTCCAACCGTCCGCGCAGCTCGTAGCCCCGGAAGACGTTGTACTGCGGCGAATCCGGCGCGAGCTGCTGGAGAAACCACAACCGCTGCTGCGCAGGCGACGGCATCGGCTCGTGCTCTTCCGGCATCGTCTCATCACCCGTAAGAGAGGCGAAGTGGCTGGTGAACCGGAGATCTCTGCAAGGAGGCTCTATCAGCCCTCCGAGCTTGTCAAGCGGCCGGTCGGCGCAGGCCCTCCAGACAGACCTGGATGATCGGCTCGGCCAGCTCCGTCGCGGGCAGGCCGGGATCCACCAGGCACTGCAGCAGGCAGCCCTCGAGGGCGCCCACGATGACGGTCGCGTGGTGCTCGCTCACGCCCGCGCGCAGCGCGCCTTCCTTGTCGGCCTGGCGCAGGAGCTCGGAGACCGCTGCCCGCATGTCGCCGTAGACGGCCGCCATGTCCACCGGCGACTTCTCCGCCTCCCGGGACGCCGCCCACAGGTCGACCATGATCCGGGCCGGTTCGCGCCGCGCGGCCAGTACGTCGAGCACGGCGTGCACCAGCCCGGCCAGCCGTTCCAGCGCCGGGCCGGAGCCGTTGACCGCCCGGTCGTAAATGTCGGCCGATATGGCTCTGTAGGCTTCGAACGCGGCTTCCAGCAGCGCGTCCCTGCTGTCGTAGTAGAGATAGACGCTGCCCTTGGCGATGCCCACCTCGGCGGCGATGTCGTCGATACGGGTGGCGGCGAACCCCTTGCGGGCGAACAGCTTCACCGCCGCGGTGAGGATCTCTTTGCGTCGCGCGGCCTTGTCGACCTTCCGGGGGGACATGTGATCATTATGACTGACCAGTCAGTCAATGGCAAAACCGGGATGCGGGCCGTACGGGCCGCTGGCTAGGCTGCTGACAGTGAGAGACGTACGGCTGCTGCCCAAAGCCCACCTGCACGTTCACCTGGAGAGCACGGTCCGGCCCGAGACCTCGCGCGAGTTCGGCGGCCCCGGAGGCCGGGGCGGGCCGTTCGCCACGTTCCGCGAGTTCGCCGACCATCGGGCGCTGACGCGCGAGCGGCTGCGCACGGCCGAGCACTTCCGGCGGGTGGCGCTGGAGTTCTGCGAGGACGAGGCGGCTCAGGGCACCCGCTACGCGGAGGTGTCGTTCACCGCGGCCTCGCACGGCGAGCGGCTCGGCGCGCCGGAGATGCCGCTGGAGGCGGTGCTCGACGGGCTGGCCGAGGGGTCGCGCCGCTACGGGATCGAGTGCCGGGTGCTGCTCGACCACTCGCGGCGGCGTTCCGTCGAACGGTTCTGGCGGACGCTGAAGCTCGCCACCCGTTACGAGGCGGTCATCGGCATCGGGCTGGCGGGTGACGAGAGCCACCCGGTGGCGCCGTTCGTGGAGGTGCTCGACGCGGCCAGGGACGCCGGGGTGCGTCTGGTGCACCATGCGGGGGAGTTCGGCGGGCCGGAGAGTATCCGGGAGGTGCTCGTGGCCGGGCACGCCGAGCGGATCGGGCACGGCGTCCGCGTTCTGGAGGACGACGCGCTGGTTGCCGAGCTGGGTGAGCGCGGGGTTCCGCTGGAGGTCTGCCCGACGTCGAACGTCCTGCTCGGTGTCGTGCCCAGCCTGGCCGAGCATCCGCTGCGGCGGCTGCGCGAGGCGGGGCTGGTGGTCACGCTCAACACCGACGGCGAGACCGACCTCGCGGAGGAGTACACGCGGGCGCGGGAGGTCTTCGGGTACGACGACGCGGAGCTGGCCGGGTTCGCCCGGGCCTCGATCGACGCGTCGTTCGCCGCGGAGGAGCTCAAGGCGCGGTTGCGGGCAGGGGTGGACGCCTGGTTGGCGGACACGGATCGCTAACTTGTTTCACGAAATGTGGCGGTGCGCTGACCGTCGGGGGTGCGGTCAGCGCTCGCGGTCCCCGATCAGTCCCCTTCTCTGTCCTTGGTGACCGTGCCGTCGATCGCGTCAACGGTCATGTTCTGCTTCTTCCCGTCGGAAGTGACCACGTCCACCTCCCAGACGATCTTGTCCTGGTGGCTGTCCAGGTTCAGTTCGGTGATGCGGCCGCCCGGCACGGCCGTGGCGATCTTGCCAGCGGCCTGCTGGTAGTCGAGCTTGGCGGCCTTGATCCGGTCGAGGTACTCGGTCTTGTCGGCGGAGTCGTCATCCTCCGCCGACGGGCCGCTGACGACCTTCGCGGTGCCGGCCCCGATGTCCATCTGGTGTTCGGTGCCTTTGGCGTCGACCACCCGCACCTCCCAGAGGCCGCCGTTCTCCTCGGCCTCCATCGAGACGAGCGTCGAACCGGGCACGGCCTTCAACGCGGCCTGCGCCACCTCCTCCAGCTTCTTCACCCCCGAGTGCTTCTGCGAGCCGGCCTCCGCGTCGTACGGGGACGCGGTGGCGGCGACGTACGGCGTGGGAGTATCGGCGCCCTGCTCGGACATCTGACGGGCGTCGGCCCCGCAGGCGGCCGCCGCGAGCAGCGCCGCACCCGCCAGACCGCCCCCGATGATCTTTTTGTTCATGTGGCGACACTTATCATTTCCGCAGGTCGAACGGTGCGAACGACATGAGCGACACCTGCCAGGACACAGAACGGCAGAAGCGGGATTCGGGAAACAGCGCCTAAACCCGCATTAACGCGGACGTATGTCAAAGGAATGCGTTTCACCTCCCGAAGAGTTGTTTGTCCAGCACGCCGTACGCGTGCTGGACAACTGCGGGACGGCTAGACCAGGGGATACGGCTTACCGAGTCACCCGACGAAGGGAATCGACATGGAACGACAGTCCCGCAGGAAGCTCGTGGGCGGTCTGGGCCTTGCGTCGGCAGTCATGTTCGCAACGGCTGTCATCGCCTCCGTACCCGGCTTGTCGTACGCTTCGACCGCGAGCACCTCGTCGAGCAGCAAGACCTCCACGATCCTCGCCCCAAACCGATGCCACCTCAGGACAGAGGCCAATCCGAACAGCGTGTGGGTGCCCCCGAACTACGAAAGCTGCTACGACTGCCTTTCAAGAGCGTCCTACCTGCACTCGCAAACCGGCATCGACTACTACTGCACCTACAACCCAAGCAACGGCAAGACCGACCTGCATTACGACCGGTAAGGCCGGACCGGCATTACCGGGCGTAAGTCGCGTTGGAGCCGCCCGTCTTCCTTCGGGGGCCGGGACGGGCGGTTTATCGCGTAATCAACTCCCGATGGCTATAGTCGATTCCGGTTGTCAAGCGGCGATCTTCGCAGTTCGACAACCGGCGATCGTACGGCCATGGGGGCGGGTTCATGGGACGACCGGAACGGCCGCTCGACCCTGACGCGGGCCCGTTACAGCGGTTCGCGCATGAGCTGAGGCAGTTACGCGCCGGGGCCCCTCGGCTCAGCTACCGCGAATTGTCCAGGCGCGCGCACTACTCGGTGACCGCACTGTCCGAGGCGGCAGGTGGGGGGATCTTTCCCACGCTGGCGGTCACCTTGGCCTATGTCGAGGCCTGCGGCGGCGACACCGAGACCTGGGAGAAACTCTGGCGAGAGGTCGCCGCGGAGCTGGCCGCCGCCGACGCCGGCGCGGAGGCCCAGATGGACCAGAACGCGCCCTACCTCGGCCTGGTCACCTTCGATCCTGACGACGCGGACCGGTTCTTCGGCCGGCGCGAGCTGGTGAACGAACTCTCCGCGCGATTACGCGACACATCCCTGCTCGCGGTGTTCGGCGCCTCAGGAAGCGGCAAGTCCTCCCTGCTTCGAGCCGGCCTGCTTCCGGCGTTGAGGAACAGCGCCGCCTCGGAAGGCCGGGACCGGCCGACGCTCCTTCTCACGCCAGGCGCGCACCCCTTGGACGAACTCGCGGTGGGCCTGGCCAACCTCAGCGGAATCTCCGCCCCCTCCCTGTACGCCGACCTGGTGGCCACCCCTTCGAACGTCCGGCTGGCGATCGGTCAGATCCTGGCGGGCAGGCCGAAGAGCGCGCGCATCGTGATCGTCGTCGACCAGTTCGAGGAGGTCTTCAGCCTCTGCGACGACCAGAGGGAGAGATCCCTCTTCCTGGACTCGCTGATCGCCGCGGCGGAGGAGACCAACGATCGAGCCCGCGTCGTACTGGGAATCCGCGCGGACTTCTACGCCCGGTGCGCCGAACACCCACCGCTGGTGGCCATGCTGCGCGATCGGCACCTGCTGATCGGTCCTATGGAGGACGACGACCTCCGACAAGTGATCATCGGCCCGGCGCTCCGGGCAGAGCTCAAGGTCGAGCGGGCGCTCGTCGAGACCATCCTCAGCGACGCGAGAGGTGAGCCCGGCGCGCTGCCACTGATCTCCCACGCCCTGCTGGAGACGTGGAAGCGCCGCAAAGGCGGCACGTTGACGCTCGCGGGGTACCGGGAAGCAGGAGGTATCCAGGGCGCCATCGCGCAGACCGCCGAGCAGATCTACGACGGGCTCGACGCAGGTGAGCGAGGTCTGGCCAGGAACGCGTTCCTCCGCCTGACGGCGCTGGGGCAGGGAACCGAGGACACGCGCAGGCGCGTCCCGCCGGCGGAGCTGCTGGCGGGGCCGGACGGGGCGGCGATGGAGGCCGTCCTGTCCCGGCTGACGGCGGCGCGGCTGCTCACCGTCGACGAGGACAGCGTCCAGGTGGCTCACGAGGCGGTGATCCGTTCCTGGCCGAGGCTGCGGGGCTGGCTCGCCGAAGACCGGGAACTCGTCCGGCTCCAGCGGCGGCTCACCGACGCCGCCACCGAGTGGGAGCAGCACGGGCGCGAGGATGAGCTGCTGTACCGGGGAACGCGACTGGCGGCCTGGGAGGACCGCGCGCTCGACCGGCTCAACGACCTGGAACACGCGTTCCTGGCGGCCGGCCGGGCACGCGCGCGCCGGGAGCGGGCGGCGGCGGGCCGTCGTGTGCGCGCGGCTCTGATCAGCCTGGTGGTGGTGGCGACCGTGGTCGGAGTGCTGGCCGTGATGGCGCTGGTGAACGCGGACCGGGCGGAGGAGGAGCGAGATCTCGCGTACTCTCGCCAGTTGGCGGCGGACGCGCGTGGCCAGCTCCAGCTGGACCCGCAGCTCGGGCTGCTGCTCGCCCGGCGGGCATACGCGGTCAGCCCGACGGAGGAGGCCACGGCCGTACTCCGGCAGGCCACCGTCGACTCGCGGATCCGGCTCATCGTTCCCATCGCCGCGGGCAAGGTCTGCGGCGTCGCATTCAGCCCGGACGGGCGACAGCTGGCCGCCGGCAGCGGGGACGGCACCGTACGGGTCTGGCGGGTGTCCGCGCAAGGGCTGCCCACCGGCGATCCGGTGGTGCTGCACGGCCATGCCGGTGAGGCGTGGAACCCCGTGTTCAGCCCGGACGGACGCTACCTGGCGACCGGCGGCATCGACGGAACGGTCAGCGTGTCCGACTGGGCCGGCGGCGGCGATCCGCTGGTGCTGCGCGGCCACCGTGGTCCGGTGTGGGGTGTCTCGTTCAACCCCGACGGGCAACGTCTGGCAAGTGCCGGGGACGACGGCACGGTGCGGATCTGGAAAGCACCGGATGGCGGCAGGTGGACCGGCGGTTCGTCCGCGGGAGGCGATGCTCCCAAGGTGCTGCGCGGCCACGATGGGCGGGCTCTGCAGGTCGTGTTCAGCCCGGACGGGCGGAGACTTGCCAGCAGCGGCGGCGACGGCACCGTCCGGATCTGGGACCCGGCCGGTAAGGCGAAAACGGTCGTGCTGCGCGGCCACGAGAATTCCGTCGAAGGACTGCAGT
This sequence comes from Nonomuraea sp. NPDC049269, assembly GCF_043197155.1. NCBI lineage: Bacteria > Bacillati > Actinomycetota > Actinomycetes > Streptosporangiales > Streptosporangiaceae > Nonomuraea > Nonomuraea sp. NPDC049269. Next base: position 318,109 of record NZ_JBICSO010000009.1, on the reverse strand, counting down.
ACAGCCCGGACGGGCGGAACCTGGTCAGCGGCAGTACCGATGGCACCGTGCGGGTGTGGGACGTGACCGGACAGAACGCACCAGCAGTGCTGCGCGGGCACGACGGCACGGTGGAGGGTACGGCGGTCAGTCGCGACAGCCGGAGGATCGCCAGCGTGGGCAACGACGGCACGGTCCGGATCTGGAACATGGCCAGCAACATCGACCCGCTCGTTCTGCGCGGCCATCGTGGTACGACGTGGAGCGCGTCGTTCAGCCCGGACGGGCGTACGCTGGCGAGCGCGAGCGATGACGGGACGATGCGGCTGTGGGACGTGGCCTACACCGGCGACGCGATGATCCTGCGAGGTCATACCGGGGGGACCGTGTACGACGCCGCGTTCGGCCCGGACGGGCGACGCGTCGCCAGTGCCGGTGTCGACGGCACGATCCGCGTCCAGAACATCGACGGCAGCGGTGACGCGCTGGTGCTGCGTGGCCACAAGGCGGACGTCCTCGGGGTCGCCTTCAGCCCGGACGGGCGGCGACTGGCGAGCACAGGTGCTGACAGCACGGTACGGATCTGGCACGCCGACGGGAGCGGCCAGGCTGTCGTGCTGCGCGGCCACAGCGGACATGTGTGGAACGCCGCCTTCAGCCCGGACGGCACGCGGGTGGTCAGCGGAGGTGACGACGGCACTGTACGGGTCTGGCACACTGACGGGACCGGAGCGCCGGTTGTCATGGACAGCCCTCAGAGCCAGGTCCGGTATGTCGGGTTCAGCCCCGACGGGCGGCGAGTGGCGAGCGCGGGCGTGGACGGCACGATCCTGATCCAGAACGCCGACGGGACCGGTCAACCTGTCATGCTGCGCGGCCACCAAGGCCTGGTGTGGTGCCTCGCCTTCAGCCCGGACGGGCGGCGGCTGGTCAGCGGGGGCAACGACGGCACGATCCGCATCTGGAACACCGACGGGACCGGAGACCCGATCGTCCTGCGCGGCCATCAGGGCGTGGTGTGGAGCGTCGGCTTCAGCCCGGACGGGCGGCAGGTCATCAGCAGTGGCAATGACCACACCGTGCGGATCTGGATGCCGGCCGAGGGGGGCGAGCCCGTGGTCTTCAGCGGCTCCGGCACTACGGTCAATTCCGTGAAGTTCAGCCCGGACGGGTGGCGGCTGCTCTCGACCTACGACGACGCCACGGTACGGATCTGGCGCTGCGAGGTATGCGGCTCCATGCACCAGGTCCAGGCACTCGCCGCCAAGCGCACCATCCGCGAACTGACCCCCGAAGAACGCAAGATCTACCTCGAACCATCCCCTTGACCTTCACTCCGCTGGGCGGCGATCTGGTCACCGACGTACAGCAGAGCATGGATGACCGCGGGGATCTGGTCGGCGATGAGCTCGACCATCGCGTTGGGGGTATCGCTTCTGCCGTCATAGATACGGCGCGCGGCGGCGAGCGTGTCGAGCGCTTCCTGCTTGTGATCCACGGGTCCGGCGCTGTCGCTCATGATCACTGCTCTCTGTCGCAGGAGAGTTGTCATGATCAGCCTATCAAGACGATCTATGGACATAACCTGCATGATGGCCATCTCTTAATGATCATGCATGCCACACGTCGGGCGATCAGAGCGACCCCGGCGCAGGAGCAAGGTCAAGCCGGAGGGTCGGAGGCCGTAGCGCAGGCGATGATCGTGGAGGTCAGATCACGCAGCGGGGTCAGCAGGCGTGGATAGTCCGCCGCGTTGAGCGCGTACAGGCGTTGTGCGCCGTTGCGGCGTACGGTGAGCAGCCCCGCGTCACGCAGGATCTTCAGATGGTGCGACACGGCGGGCTGGGACAGGCCCAGGTGGTCGGCGATGTCGCCGACGCTGCGCGAAGCGCCGGATTCGAGCAGGAACACGATGATCTCCTGTCTGCGTTCGTCGCCCAGTGCGGTGAACAGCGGCCGGGTCGTGGCGAACAGGGCCAGGACGTCCTGCGCGGCGACATGGCCGGTCATGCCGTCACCTCGGCACGCAGCTCCGTGAGGTGGGTGACGGGCAGGCCACGGGCCGCCCCTTCGGCGATCCAGTCGTCGAGCATCAGGCGCGTCTGCGCGCTCACCTTCGTGAAGTGCGCCTCAATATAGAGCGGCAGGTCGAAGGGTACGAGCAGCGGCAGCGCGCGTAGGGCCAAGGACGCGGCCCAGGCCGGGATCGCGAGCGGGGCCCGCCTTCCGTGCGATGCCGCGGCGATCGCGACGGCCTCCCGGCTCGCGTGTGCCGCGAGCGTGTACCGGGTGGCCGCGATCGACCAGCCCGCGTTCTCCAGCGCGGCGATGTAAGGCATCATCCGGGCGGCGGTGAGGTCACTCGCCCCCGCCCGCCGGGTGCGTCTGGCGCGCGCGCCGCCCGCCCGGAGCGCGGCGATCACCTGCCGGGCGCGCGGTTCCGACCCGAAGACGCCGAGCGCTGCCCCGGGCGGCGCCCAGTAGGCGATGCCGGGCTCGCACGTCTGCCCGGGCAACGGCGCCTGGTAGGCGAGAAGGGTCGGCACCACCTGGACGAGCTGCTCCGCCGGCCAGGTCCGGGTGAGGACCGCGTGGTCCTGCGGCGCTTGGCTGATGGTGACCACGGTCGCGCCGCCGGTCGCGGCGCGCAGGTCTCCCGTCCAGGCGCCGGGCAGCGCGGTGGAGTCCACGCACAACCACACCATGTCCCACTCTCCGGCCACCGGCTCGGTGACCACCTGCTGCGGCGTCAGTCGCTGCTCGACGGGCCGTCCTGGCCGGCGCAGCTTGTACAGCAGCGCGCCGTCCCCGTCCGCCCAGTGCTCCCTGCCGGGCCTGACCAGGTAGCTGACCTGGGCGCCGCCGGCCGCCAGCCACATCCCGAAGACCTGCCCCAGTGCTCCCGCACCCACCACCAGCACCTTCACCTGAACTCCATCCTTGAGAATATTTAAATATTTCGATGGATAGAGTATCTCGAGATACGGCCATAAGCACACAAGAGGAGGGGTGTGCGGGAGAGTGCCGCGACACGGCGCGTGCCAGGGAGAGGCTTCGCCGTTGAACAGGCGCAGGTCGCGACGCGCCTGTGGGCGTTGCCCGCCACAGGCGCGTCGTGCGACATCATCGGGAGGATTCGCTCCCGGGTCTTGCCGGCTACTTCACCTTGACGACGACGGTGCCGGCCAGCTTGTCGTGCAGGCACTGGTGCAGCGGCTTGTCCCAGAACTGCCAGAGCACGTTCACGAGGTAGGCGAGGTAGGCGACGAATCCGATGACGGGGATGAAGCTGAGCGCCAGCGGCCCCCAGAGCACACCCGCGCGGGTCATGACGGCGTTGGAGGACAGCGGTTCGGCGGCGTGGTTCGAGGGTGCCGACACCACACGGAGGCCCATCACCTTCTTCCCGACCGTCTGCCCGCCGCTGCGGAGCATGAAGAACTCGTAAGCGAAATAGATCGCCGCGCCCAGGACCGCGTTCAGCAGAGCGGCCAGGAAGACGCCGCTGCCGTCGCCGCTGACGAGAATGGGCGTCAGGATCATGCTGAGAATGGCGGTGACGATTCCCAGAATGACCCCGTCGATGACGCGGGCGACCAGGCGCTGCCACCACTCTGCGAGCGGGAGGGCGCCCGGGGGCTGGGCGGATCCCTGCGGCGCTCCATAGGGAGACGATCCGGCCGGCGTCGAGTGATGGCCCGGGCCGTCCTGGTGATAGGGCGACGTGCCGCTGTTGGTCATGTCATTTCACCTCGGAATGAATGTGTGGTAAATGGGCGGCCGCAGCTGCCTGCGACGATCGAACACAGCCGACAACGGAGGGAGTCGTTTTTCGCCGCCTCCGAATGGGGGTGCATCCTCGCCGCTCAGGAATCTGTGGACTCCGGCCGGCGAGTGCCCCGGGACTCACGGGCGCAGGTACGGCCTCCGTCGAGCGGGCACGCTGGGGCGGCGCCACTCACGGCCACCGCGTGCACACGCTTTCCCGCCCAGGCTTCGGGCGCCTACTGTTCCACGGGACCGAGTCCGCATGCATCAGCAAAACTACCTAGTGCGGATACGTAGGTGTCACGCGTGGGCCGGCCGTACGGGCTGCCGTCCGACTCGTGCGGCCGACCTGCCGAAGTCGTTCGGATATCGGCCTGCGCGGCTATGTCGCAAGGTGCCGAAGTGGCGCCCTGCTGCCATGGCAATGAGCGACGAAATCAGCGTTGATATTGGGGAACTCTGCGAAAGTGGTGACGGCTCGACCGGTGCTTCACTTTGCAGTGTCGTTCATTTTCATTGACAACGCGTGATAAGTGACATCATGACAGCATCGTGAGCCGAGCATGCGGCACATCGTGCTCGATACAGGGGGCCGACGGCGGCGTGACCAGCCGATAGGCATGCCGGGTGGGGTGCGTGGCTGCTGGGGAAGTTCTGCCCATCTGGTGCCTTCCCGCAGTGATCAGGCTCCCCACAGGATCGCCTGCCGCCGGGTGCCTGCGGGAGGAAGGATACGGTTGGGTCTATCCGGAAATGTCGCTGACCCAATCTATGCTTGGGCTCGAATCGAGTCGGCGTATGTATTCCGGTTCCGGGAGCTGACCGCCGGCATGGGTTGACGCAGTCGAGGCCGGGCTTGACTCCCCGGTTGTGGGTCTCGACGGACGCGGCCGGGAGGGGCATACGTGTTCGCAGGGCCATCGCACGAGCAACTGGTGGGACGAGACTCGGAGATCGCGCGGCTCGAGGACGTGGTGAGGGCTCTGACCGCGGGCCGCGGCACGGTGGTCGAGATCGCCGGGGACCCCGGGATAGGCAAGACGAGCCTGCTGGGCGTTCTGGAGGCGCTGGCCGGTCGGGCGGGGATTCGGGTGTTACGCGCTCATGCCGTACGCGGTGCGCGGGTCCACCGGCAGGCACCCGGCCGCCGCGTGCCGTACCAAGTGTTCCGCGACGCTTGGGGCGACCGGCCGAGCATGGAAGCCGTGGTCGAAGATCGGGCTTCCGGGGCCGCGGGCGCTCCCATGCATCCCCGCTTCCGGGTGGGCCGTGCTGTCCGTACTCTGCTCGCGGACTGGGCAGCGGATCATGGCGGCGTGCTGATCTTGGACGATCTTCAATGGTGCGACGAGGATTCGGCGGACCTGGCCGCCCAACTGGTCCGCACCCCTGTGCCAGGCCCACTCGTCCTCGCCGTGGCGCACCGGCCCCGGCAGACCCGGCCGCTGCTGCTGGAGGCGCTGGACCATGGTGCGCAGACCAGGACGGTGGTCCGTCTCGAACCCGGACCGCTGGTTCCCGACGCGGTGGCCTCCGTGCTGGAACGGCTGCACAAAGCCGGCGACGCTCCCGCTGCGCCGACTTCGGATCAGGGCTCCGTCGGCGTGCGCTCGTACCAGCACCTCGAGGCTCGCAGGTACGCCGAGCACCTGCACGAGGCCTGCGGCGGCAACCCCCGTAACCTGCGCATCCTCGCGGCCGCCGGGTGGCATCCCGACAGCTGGCCGGATCGCGCGGGGGCCGACCGGGACGCGCTGCTCCGCGAGTCGGCGACGCTGATCGCCGAACTGGATGAGCTCACTCCCGACGCGTCCATGACGCTCGGCGCGGCCGCCGTGCTCGGCGACCCGTTCCGCCCTGAGGATGCCGCCGCGGTCTCCGGGCTCGGCCTGGACCGGACCCTCGACGTGCTCGCTGAGCTCACCCGCGGTGACCTGGTGCGTCCGCTCGCTTCTGGCGGGCGGTTCGCCTTCCGTCACGGCGTGCTCGGGCACGTCGTCCGGCAACGCGCCGTCCCTTCGTTCCTCCTGCCCGCCCACCGCAGAGCGCTCGGCCTGCTTTCCGCGAGAGGGGCGTCGGCCGCCGCCCGAGCCAGGCACGCGGAGCATCTGACGGGCACTGACGGCGTGCCTGCCCTCCAGGTGCTCGCCGAGGGCGCGGCCGAGGTCGTCGGCGAGACCCCGGCCACCGCGGCTCGCTGGCTGCGCCTGGTATTGGATTCCTCCCCGCGTGGCGACCGGCTGACTCCGCACCGCGCCACCCTGATGCTCTCGTGCTGCCAGGCCCTCACCGCCGCCGGCCGGTTGGAAGAGGCCCGCGCCCTTGCCCACGAGGTGCTGCGTGACCAGTCGCATCTGCCCGCTGACGTCCGCCGGTCGGCGCACGCGGCCTGCTCCGACGCCGAGCGCCTGCTGGGCCGGTACGAGGAGGCGGAGGCCATGGCCCACGCGGCGCTCGAAGGGCTGTCGCGGCCGCTGCCCGATCCGCTTCCCGCCGGCATCGCCGAGCTGACGTTCAAGTACGGGCTGGTGCACCTGCTGCGTAACACCTACCGTCAGGCGCGCTCGCTGGTCCGCGAGGTCGCCGGCGCGGCGGCGGAAAGCGGGGACCTCACACAGCTGGGCGTGCGGGTGCTCGCCGCGTTCGGTGACACCTACCTCGCCGAGATGGACACCGCGATCCCCGAAGTCGCGGCGTGCGCCAGGCTCGTCGACGGATTACCCGACGCGGCGGCCATGCGCATTCCAGAGGTGCTCGCCATGGTGGGCTGTGCGGAGATGTACCTGCAACGCTTCGGGGATGCCTACCGGCACCTGCGCAGGGGGCTGAGAGTCACGAGCGGCGGTGCGCAACGGCACATCGCGACGCACCACCTTCTCGGGCTGGCGGTCCTGGACCAGTGGACGGGCCGGCTGGACCGAGCGGTGGAGTGGGCGCTGGAGGCCGAACGGGTGGCCCGCGCCATAGGCGCTGACGATGCCGCGGGGTTCGCGATGACGACGCGTGCCACGTCGCTGATGTGGGCGCGCAGCCGCCGGGACACCGCTGAGATCGTCGCGCTCGCTGAGGAGGGCTACCGCACCACGTCCCCAGGCCAGGGCTGGTGGGGAGGTGCGGCGGCGGGGCAGCTCGCCCAGATCCGGCTGATGAGCGGGGACGCGCGGGGCTGCGTCCGGATCCTGCTGGATGAAGGAGGCGGCGCGGGGTTGCCGCTGGCCCAGCCGCAGTCCCGCGCTGAGCTGCTGGCACTGCTCTCCACGGCGGCGCTGCGGTGTGGAGACCGCGACACCGCCGACCGTTCCGCCGACGACGCGGAGACGGCGGCGGCCCAGCTGGGCCTGTCGGTCCAGCGGGCGAGCGCGTGGCTGGCCAGAGCCGTGCTTCACCAGACCGATGGCGAACACGACGCGGCGGTGAGGCTGTTCGAGGATGCGGCGGACGGTTTCCGGCAGGCCGGCATGCCGGTGCGGCACGCCTGGACGCTGGTGTCGGGAGCCCCCTCAGCCGCGGTGGCCATGGGCCAGGAAGTGGCGCTGAGCTGGCTGAACTCCGCCGTGTCCGGGTCCAGGAGTTGCGGGGCGGTCAGGGTGCGCGAGGAGGCGCTACGCGTGCGGGGCGAGATGGCGGCCGCCGTGCCCGGCCCAGGAGTGGTCGTCGCCCGGTCACGCCTGCTGGGCCTGCTCACCGAACGGGAACGGGAGATCGCGGAGCTCGCGGCCGAGGGGAAGCGTTCTCGTGAGATCGCGGACCAGCTCTACCTGAGCACCAGGACGGTGGAGGCTCATCTTGCGAGGATCTACCGCAAGCTGGAGGTCTCCTCTCGAGCCGCTCTCGGGGCCGTCCTCCTGCGCATGTCCGACGTCACGGACAGGTGACCTCGCCCGCGGCTCATCGCAGCCGGGAGGCTCCAGTCGTACGCATGCGTGGGTGTATTTCGTGATCCATCACCTTGGTTACGGGCGGGCGCCGCGCGCAGCTGGATCGCGCGGGCCGTGCCGTGAGCCAGACGGGTTACGGATTGCCGATCCACGGCTCCGGGGCCAACGGCCCTGGCAGGTCATCGAAGTCGACGGCTTCGTGCGCCGGTGGCGCCACGATCTTCACCTTCGTGCCCCAGCCGGTGTAGCGGGTGTCCACGAGGGAGTGCACGGTGCGCCTGACCAGCTTGTGGTCCTCGTTGGGGATGAGGGTGTCCTTCTCGCGATGCTCAGTGATGAGGCGGACTGGCAACTGGTCCCGGTTGACGAAGAGCCGGAAAGAGACCTTGTCCACCTCGTAGACGCCGGATTCGCCGTACAGATCCTTGGCGGTCAGGGTGCCCCGGTATTCACCCGGTTTCGCGATGGTGGCCTTGGCCAGCGCGTTCTTGAGTACGGCCGGGTTGAAGACGTCGACGAGCTGATCGCCCCGCTGACCCACGCTGCCCCACGAGCTGTTGTCCTTGCCGAAACGGATCCACTTGGCCCCGGCCGGCATCTCCCCCCATCCGAAGCCGGACACGTACGTGAAGCGGCCCACCTTGATCGCTCGGGTGGGAGCCGTGTTCACCGGCAAGGTCATGCCGGGCTGGGGCTTCCACCTCGTGGTGAGGTCGTGGTTCGCCGTCCCGGACTTGACGAAGCCGATCGTGCCGGTGGTTCTGGCCACGGCGGCGCCTTTGGTTCCGCTGATGGTGCTCCTGGTCGTCTCGGAGACCAGTACGCCACGCCCGGCCACGAACTGCTTCTTCATGCTCTTGACCGGGTCAGGGGCGGTGGCGGCCTGGGCGTGGCCGCCTCCGGTGGATAAGACGGCGGTTGCTGCCAAGGCGGTGGCGACTGCGAGACGCTTCACGAGATCCTCCCGTTGAAAACCGATGGGTGCGACAGGGAATCCTGCCGTCGAGGCGTCACGGGATGATCACGTCCACGCTGTCAAGGGCGCGCAGATGGATCGCGAGGAGCGTCAGCCACCCCCAGCCGACGGCGAAGCGCAGGGCGACGACGAAGCACGCGGCGCCCAGGTCGAACGTCGGCCAGCGGCGTGCAGAGCCGGCGCTGGCCAAGCGAGAAAACAAGCATCAGCAGGCCGGTGATGACGAAGTTGGCGATCTGCGTCCACCCGGACGGGCCCAGAGTCAGTGAACTGACCGGATGCCGAAGTGGATCGTAGCTGTGTCCTCGGGGCGCGCATCACTTGTCGTCGTCCGGGAGCGTGTCCAGGACGCGTACCATCAGCTCGGCCTGGTCGACGCCGGCCAGGCCCAGCGCGCGCGGTACGGTGCCGACCTGAGCCCGCACGATCCCCAGCAGCAGGTGCGCCGGCCGCAGGTCCTTCTTGCGGGAGACGGACGCGAAGCCCCGTTCGAGCGCGAGCTTGGCCGAGGCGCCCATCTGAGTGGGCCGTTCGGCGGCACTGCTCGGCCGCGGCAGGTCGAAGGCGGCGAGAGACACCCCCGCCGCGGCCAGGCTGTGCTCGAACTCCTTGTCCAGCGCGTCGCGGATCGCCTGGTGATCGAGCCCGACCGAGGCCAGGGTCTGATGGGTGCCGGTCTCCCGCTCGGCGGCGATCGCCAGCAGGAGATGGTGCGCCTCGACGCTCGCCGAGCCGTCCTGCTGGGCTTCGAGTCCGGCCTGGTCGATAATCGTGTTGATGTAGTGGTCGATGGCGGCCATCGTCAGCGTCTCCTCAGCGTGACGCCGGCGGCGATGAGCCGCTTGGCGTGCTTCTTGTGAACGGCTTGGCGCGTCACGCCGAGCGCCTCGGCGACCTGCGGCCAGCTCCAGCCAGCGCGCATCGCCTGCTCGACGGCGTCGTCCTCCAGTTGATCGGCCAGGCGCCGCAACGCCGCCACGGCCGCCAGCCGATCGGCGGGTTCTTGGGAAACGGGGATCTCAGCAGCGGGCACGCTAGCAACCTTAGTTGACTAATCCCGCGTGGGTCAACGTCAGGCGTGGCCGCCCACGGTGATCGGGCCGAGTGTCAGCCGCGGCTCGCCCTCCAGGATCTGTCCGGCCAGCGCCACCTGCTCGTCGAGTTCGCGTAGCTGGGCGGAGGTGAGCTCGCGCAGCGTCTCCACCGTGACGGCCAGCCGGCGGCCGGACCGCCGCTGGTGCCAGACTCCCGCCACCTGCCCGTCCACGAGCAGCACCGGGAAGTTGCCCGCCTGGCCGCCGTTCAGCGCCCGCGCGGCGGCCGCGCCCGGGTACAGCAGTTCGCGCGGCCGACCGGCCACGACATAGGCATCGAAGTACGGCAGCAGGTGTACGCCCCTCGGCGGCTCGTCCGGCACCTCGGTGTCACCGGCCGCCACCCAGGCCGGGACGCCCTCGAACAGCACCTGCTCCGGCTCGGCCGCCGCGAAGGCCGCGGCCGCCCACGTGAGCGGCGCGCCGATCCACTTGGCGAACTGCTCGGACGTGGCGGGACCGTACGCCCGCAGATAGGCGTCCACCAGCTCGGCGCACCCCTCAGCCGGGCGGAAACCCTCCGGTGGGGCGGTATAGGTGACCTTGCGCCCCCTCGCCGGGCCGAACACGAACGCGCCCCGGTGCGCCGCCGTCGCCATGGCCTGCCGCCAGCGTGGCCACATCGTCTGGAAGGCCGGCATGACGAGGTCTCCCGCCCACGGTCCCGTGGCGGCGACGACCGCGTCGCTCAGCTCGTCGATCGTCAGGGCGGCTCCGGTCAGCACCTCGCGGATCGCCTCCACGACCTGGTCGGTCTGGGCGGGTGTCAGGCGGATGCCCTGGGCGTGAACGGCGTACGAGGACGGCAGCGACGACAGGGTGCCGATCCACATCGGCAGGTCGCGGGCGGGCAACAGGTGGACGGTGCCGCGCGGGCCGTGCGTCTTGACCAGGCTGCGCTCGCCCCACAGCGCCTCCCGGACACCGGTACGGGTGACGCCGTCAAGGCGGAGGCCGACCGACAGCTCGGCCGCCGACATCACCTGAGCATGGGCGCCGCACATGGCGGCGACGACGTCCGCCGGGGTGGCGTCCTTGGCGGGGGCGGTCAGGCCCTGCCGCTCCAAACGCCTGGCGCTGACCTGGGACCACGACATTTCCATCATGAGACTCACCGTAGGCGGCAATGCGGAAGGATTCGTTCCGCGTTAGACGTGGTGGGCGCGGACGATGAGATCGGCGGCCTCGGCGGCGATGGCGTGCCGCCGTTCCGGCGACAAGGGCAGCATGCCGTACGCCGTGTCGACGCGCGCCTCGGTGATCACCAGCTGCGAGAACTGGCGGGCCGCCCTGACCGGATCCGGCACCCGCAGCCTGCCGTCACCGTCGCACTCGCGCAGGTAGTCCGCCACGCCGCCGTCCAGTGACGACGAGCTCGCCCGCCAGGTGCGCTGGAGCTCCGGATGGTGGCCCACCTCCGCGATGGTCAACCGGTGCAGCGCCGCCACCCGCGGCGACAGCGCGATGTTCAGCGTCCGCTCACCGAGTGCCGTCAGGTCCTCGCGCGGATCGCCGGTGAAAACGACGGCCGCCCCCGCGGTTCCCCCGCGACCCGCCGGACCGCCCTTCGCCGACGCCTCCCGACCGCCCGCCGACCTGGCCTCCTGGATCGCGGCGAGGAAGAGCTGCTCCTTGTCGCCGAAATGGCCGTAGACGGTCTGTTTGCCGACTCCCGCCTGCGCGGCGATCGTGTCGACGCTCGCGCGGGCGTAGCCCAGGTCGGTGAAGACCTGGATGGCGGCGTCGAGGATGGCCCGGCGCTTGGCCGGTGAGCGTCGCGGGCCGTGGTCGGCCATGGTCTGTACCCACTCTCTCCGAATAGGGACTAGTCTACGAGACTAGACCGTCTAGTCTAGTTTGGAGGGCGTATGAACGCCGATGTCGTGGTGGTCGGGGCCGGACCGGTGGGTTTGCTGCTCGCCGCCGAATTACGGCTGGCCGGGGCGACGCCGCTGGTCCTGGACCGGCTCGCCCAGCCGACGAGCGAGCAGAAGGCGCGCGGGATCGGACCGCTGGCCGCGGAGGCGCTGCGCCGCCGCGGGCTGGGGGAGGCCCTGGCGAAGTTCCACGAACAGGGGCTCGCCGACAAAGCACGCGACCACGGGAGCGAGAAGGGGCACTTCGCCCAGATCCACAAGATCGACCCCGACCTCCAGGAGGAACCCGAGCGGACCGGAGCGCTGATCTGGCAGCCGGACCTGGAACGGATCCTCGCCGAGCACCTGGCCTCGCTCGACGTCCCGATCCGGCGCGAACACGAGGTGACGGCCCTGGCCCAGGACGACTCCGGCGCCACCGTGACCGTAGGAACCCCGGCGGGGGAGCGGCACATCTCCGCCGCGTACGTGGCCGGCTGCGACGGCGGCCGATCGACGGTGCGGAAGCTGGCCGGGTTCGACTTCCCAGGCACCGCTCCCACGAGTGTCGTCCGGCGGCTGAGGGGCGACATCTCCGGGATGGAGCGGCTGCCCGAGCCCGGCTGGCTGCCGACGGGGATGCTGATGTGCGCTCCCGGCATGGTGGCGACGGTCGAGTTCGACGACTTCCCCGAGGACCGCGCCGCGCCGCTGACCGGGGAGGAGATGCGGGACAGCCTGTACAGGATGACGGGCGTCGAGGTCGAGGTGGCGGCGGTCCACGACACGCTGCGCTTCACCGACGTCGCCCACCAGGCGGCCGTCTACCGGCTCGGCCGGGTCCTGCTCGCGGGCGACGCCGCCCACGTCCACTCTCCCAACGGCGGCCAGGGACTGAACCTGGGGCTGATGGACGCCGTCAACCTGGGCTGGAAGCTCGCGGCCACGGTCGCCGGGCGCGCGCCGGAGGGCCTGCTCGACACCTACACCGCCGAACGCCACCCCGTGGGCGCCGCCGTCCTGCACAACACCCGCGCCCAGTCGGCGCTGCTTCGACCCGGCGCGCACGCGGCGGCCATGCGCGACATCGTGTCGGACCTGCTCGACCTGCCGGAGGCCAACCGCTACTTCGGGCGGCTGCTGAACGGGCTCGGCACCCGCTACGACCTCCCCTACCCCGCCACCCACCCCCTGGCCGGCCGCCCCTGCCCCGACCTGCGGCTCACGCTGTCTTCCGGCGAGACACGGACCCTCGCGGACCTCGCCGCGTCCGGCCGGCCGCTGCTCGTCCACGCCCCCTCACAGCCCGAGGTGGCGGAGGCGGCGGCGGCCTGGCAGGGCTCGCTGGACGTCGCCGAGGCGACCGTCGAGGACCGCGACGGCCTGTCGGCCGCCTTCATCCGCCCCGACGGCACGGTCGCCTGGGCATCCGCCCCGGGCCCGGCCGACACCACCACCCTGACGGCGGCTCTCCACACGTGGCTGTCACCCGCGTGACGCCTTAAGGACACGGTCCCCGAGGCGCCCCGGCCGCGCGGGTGGCGTCTTGGGATCGGCCGTCTGTACGGCGTCCCGCACGGGCCGCGGGCGCGCTGGGACAATCGGGCGATGATCAGCTCTCGTCAGCTCGAATATTTCCAGGCCGTGGCCCGGGAGCTCCATTTCACCCGGGCCGCGGAGGCGTTGCGCATCGCCCAGCCGGCGCTGTCGCAGCAGATACGCAAGCTCGAACGCCAACTCGGCCTGACCCTGTTCGAACGGAACCGGCACCGCGTAGAGCTCACCCCGGCCGGCCGCGCGCTGCTGGAGCACGCCGACCGCGTCCTGTCGGACCTGGCGGCGGTGGAGGAGGAGATGCTCGGCTGGGCCGAAGGGACCCGCGGCCGGATCCGGCTGGGCACCGCCCGAGGGCTGGCCACCCAGGTCGCGCGGGTACTTGCGGCCTTCTCCGCCGCCTACCCGGCGGTCACGGTGGAGCTGAAGGAGCAGACCACCCAGGACATGCTCGACGACCTGGACGCGGGCCGCCTCGACGCCGCGACCCTGGCCACCCGGCCCGGCTCCGGTGACACGCGGCTGGCCTGGCACCCACTCGGCGCCGAGCCGCTGGTGCTCATCACCGGCCCAGCCACGCCCTTCGCCGGGCGGGACCGCCTGCCGGTGGCGGAGCTGGACGGGGCCGACCTGGTGCTTTACCCGCCTGGGTCGACGGTGCGCGAGATCGTCCTGTCCGCGCTGGTGGCGGCGGGTGCCAAGGCGCGGGTCAGGTTCGAGACCCGCGACTACCGCACGGCCCGCGCGCTGGCGAGTGTCGGGCTCGCCGCCGCCGTGCTGCCGCGTTCGGTGGCCGAGGAGCCCGGGATGCCGGTGGCCATCGTCCGGCTCGACCCCGAACCGTCCTGGACGCCGTCACTGGCCTGGTCCGCGGCCCGAGGTCCGGCCGCGGCGCTGGCGGCGTTCATCGCCTTCGTGGCCGAGCACCCCGAGCTCGCCGCGCTTGGTGGTGATATATCCGATGTATAACCATAAGGCGGATCATGTCTTGGACATATAGCCGCAGCTCCCGCAGGCTTTGATCACAAGAAGCGCTGAGAAGGAGTGTCGGCATGAACGGTCGCAGGGAGTTCCAAGGATTGATGGGGTCCGACCCCGAGGAGACGCTGGGGGAGGTGCGGCTGAGGTCGCCGCACATGTACGACGCCCTGGTCGAGGGGGCGTTCGGCGGTACGCTCGCCCGCCCCGAGCTGGGCCGCGCCGCCCGTGAGACGGCGACCGTCGCGATCCTGGCCGCCATCGGCGGGGCGGAGGCGCAGCTCGCCACCCACGCCCGCGCCGCCCTGCACAACGGCATCGCGCCCGACGAACTGCGCGCCCTGGCCCAGCATGTGTCCCTGTACGCGGGCTTCCCCCGGGCGCTGAACGCCCTCACCGTCATCGACGAGGTCCTGGCCGAAGCCGCGGTGCCGCGCCCGGCCGCGCTGCGCGAGGTGCGGCCGGCCGATCACCGGACGGTGGTCGCCCAGCGTGGCGAGAGCGGACCGCCCGTGGTGCTGCTCCACGGGCTCGGCCTGGACTGGCGGATGTGGGAGCCGGTCATGACCCGGCTGTCGGCGGGACGCCGTGTGTACGCCTACGACATCAGGGGTCACGGGGCGGCGGCCGGGTCGCCGTCGCCGTTCACGATGGCGGACACGGTCCGGGACCTCATCGGCGTGCTCGACGCACTCGGGCTCGAAAGCGCGCACGTCGTCGGCCTGTCCTACGGCGGCGGGATCGCGCAGGCCGCCGCGATCGCCCACCCGGAGCGGTTCGCCTCGCTGTCGCTGCTGGCCACCACCGACTTCCCGTTCGGCGCGTTCGAGGACAGGGCGCGGTCGGCCGAGGCCGACGGCATGCGGGCCCAGATCGTGCCGTCGCTCACCCGGTGGTTCACCCCCGCAGCGCTCGCCACCGACGGATGGGGAGTCCGGTACGCCCGGGAGCGCGTGCTGCGCGGCGACCCGGTCGACTGGGCCGCCGCGTGGCGCTCCTTCAAGGGGCTGGACGTGCAGGGCGGGCTCGCGAGGTTCGAGGCGCCCGTCCTGGTGCTCGCGGGGGAGCTCGACGCCTCCACGACGCCGGAGATCATGACCGCGCTCGCCGGGCGCATCCCGGGCGCCGTCTACCAGGAACTGCCCGGCACCCCGCACATGCAGACCCTGGAGCGTCCCGAGCTGGTCGCCGACGCCCTGGACACTTTCCTGCCGCTCGCGGACCGAGCAGCTCACCTTTCTTGACAGTAACTTTTTTCGGTGCGATCGTTTTATCCATGTACGAAGTCGCGGTGATCGAAGACCCGGCGGCGGCCGAGGCGTCGCTCGACCCGATGCGGTCGAAGCTGCTGGCCGAGCTGGTCGAGCCCGGCTCGGCCACGTCGCTGGCGGCCAGGGTCGGCCTGGCCCGGCAGAAGGTCAACTACCATCTGCGCACGCTGGAGCGGCACGGGCTGGTCGAGCTCGTGGAGGAGCGCAAGAAGGGCAACGTCACCGAGCGGGTGATGCAGGCCACGGCCGCGTCCTTCGTGATCTCCCCGATCGCGCTGGCCGCGGTGCAGCCCGACCCGGGCAGGTCGCCCGACCGGCTGTCGGCCCGCTGGCTGCTCGCCGTCGCCGCCCAGCTCGTCCGCGACGTCGGGGCGCTGATCACCGGCGCCACCGAGGCCCGCAAGCGGGTGGCGACGTTCGCGATCGACGGCGAGGTGCGGTTCGCCTCGGCGGCCGACCGCGCGGCCTTCGCCGAGGAGCTGACCGACGCCGTGACCGCGCTGGTGAGCAAGTACCACGACGAGACGGCGGAGGGGGGTCGCGACCACCGGCTGGTCGTCGCGGTGCACCCTTCGCTGAAGGAGCGCTGAGGTGGGACAGTCCTTCGAGCTTCCCCAGGAGGCCACGGTCGGGGCGAGTCCCGAGGAGGTGTGGGCGGCCATCGCGACCGGCCCGGGCATCGACTCGTGGTTCATGGGCCGTAACGAGGTGGCCGACGGCGTGGTACGCACCGTCTTCGGCCAGTACACCCCCGAATCCACCGTGACCACCTCAGAGCCGCCCGCCCGGTTCGCGCACGCCAGCCCGACGGCCGAGGACGGCCGGTTCGTCGCCTACGAGTTCCTCGTCGAGGGCCGCGACCAGGGCAGCACCACGCTGCGCATGGTGACCAGCGGCTTCCTGCCCGGTGACGACTGGGAGACCGAGTTCGAGGCCATGTCCCTGGGCCTGGCGATGTTCTTCGCCACCCTGGTCGCCTACCTGACGCACTTCAGCGGCCGGACCGCGACGCCCGTCACGGAGTTCGGGCCGCACGTCGCCGACTGGCCGCGCGCCTGGGCGGTCCTTCACCGCGAGCTCGGCCTCCCGGACCACCCCAAGCCTGGCGATCCCGTACGGTTCACGCCCGCCGGGCTCGCCCCGATCGACGGCGTCGTCTACTTCGCCAACGCCCAGACGCTGGGCGTACGGACCCCGGACGCCATCTACCGCTTCCTGCAGGGCATCGGCGGCTCGATGGTCGCCGCGCACCACCTCTACACCGGCACCGACGATCAGGGACCGGCCTGGCACGCCTGGCTCGACCGCGTCTTCGCGGCTGGGTGATCGGCCGGGACGGCCGGCAGGGGTCCAGCCGTCCCGGCCGCGCGGCGCACCATCCGTTCCGGTCGCCGGACTTCCGGCGACCGGAGTGGATGCCGCTGCCGGCACCGCGTACACCGTCACGATCAGGCTCGGCACGAACCGCCGCCAACGAGTCGTGCCGCCGCTCCTTCCCGTGCCGGTGCACGGCCCGCCAGGTATTCGCCCGGCAACCGCCGCTGGATTTCCCTAATGCGCGGCAATGTGGTCGGCGATCGCGGCCGCCAGGGTCCGCTCGCAGGTGGCGGCGTCGTCGGCGGCCCAGCACACGTAGCCGTCGGGGCGCAGAAGCAGAGCCGCCGCGCCCAGGTCGGTCGCACACTTGGCCCGTACGAGATCCACCCGGGCGGGCAGCCGGAGCTCGGCCGGGACGATCCCGGCCAGGTCGAGCAGGACCGCGTGCCCGGCCCCGAACAGCGCCGACAGCCGGACCGGCTCCGTGCCGACGAGCAGGTCGGCGTCCGGCACCCGCTGCCCGGCCAGCGGATGTTCGCCCCCGAGGTCGTAGCCCAGCGACAGGCCGGACATCAGGCCCGCCATGTGGCGGTTGGCGTCCGGCAGCCGCAGCAGATCGGTGAAGATGTCGCGCAGCGCGAGCACATCCTGGCTCGGCCGCGGCATGCCCAGCAACCGCTGCGCGGACGTGTGGTGCAGGACCCCGGCCGCCACCGGATGCCGTTCGGCCTGGTAGCGGTCCAGGAGGCCCTCGGGCGCCCGGCCCTGGACGGTCGCGGCCAGCCGCCAGCCGAGGTTGATCGCGTCCTGCACGCCGATGTTGAGGCCCTGACCGCCGAACGGCGGGTGGATGTGCGCGGCATCGCCCGCGAACAGCACGCGGCCCGCCCGGTAGTCCGCCAGTTGCCGGGTCGCGTCGGTGAAGCGCGAGGAGTTGTCCACCGCGCGCAGCACGATCTCCTCGCCGTAGACGGCCCGCAGCGCGGTGATGATCTCCTCCTCCGTGACCGGCGCGTCGCGGTCGGTCCCCTGGTCCTCGCTGCCGAACGTGAGCCGGTAGCGCTCGCCCCCGATCGGAATCAGCATGGCCCAGTAGCCGCCGCCCTCGCGGACCAACTCGCTCATGTGGCCTATCGTCTGGGGGACCGACGCCGACGTGGCGGACAGCCGGACGTCGGCCAGCACCGCCACGAACGTCCCGTCCCCGCCGGGGAACGGCAGCCCGAGCAGCTTGCGAACGGTGCTGCGGCCACCGTCGCAGCCGACCAGATAGTCGGCCCGGAACCGCTGCCCGCCGGCGCTCACCGTCACTCCGCCGTCGTCCTGCTCGACCGCCGTGACCGCGGCGTCGCGCAGGACCCGCGCGCCGTGGGCGGTCGCGGCCTCCTCCAGGACCTCCTCGATCTCCCACTGCGGGATCGCGATCGGGTACGGATGCCGCGTACGCCACGGCTCGCAGTCCAGCGGCACCGGCAGGAACGCGAAATGGCCGCCCCCCGGCGCGCGTTCCATGGCCCGGCTTCGCAGCGGCTCCAGCAGGCCACGCAGCTCCAGCAGCTCGGCCGTACGGGGCTGGATCGCGCCGCCCTTCGTCTGCTCGATGCGCTCGGGCAGCCGCTCCAGCACCAGCGTGCCGACCCCGGCCAGCGCCAGCTCGTACGCCAGCGTCAGGCCGGTCGGCCCGGCACCCGCGATGATCACCTCGGTGTCCCTCAAGGCCCCTCCTCTTTCCGTCGCCTGAGTGCGAATGTATACCCAGTGCAGAAAAAGTCCAAGTGCAGATTTCTGGTAAGGTGGCGAACGTGACCAGCGAGCCCGGGCTGCGCGAGCGCAAGAAGCAGCGGACGCACACGGCGATCTCCGAGGCGGCGATCGACCTGTTCCTGCGGCATGGGTTCGACCAGGTGTCGGTGGCCCAGGTCGCGGAGGCGGCCGAGGTGTCCAGGCGCACGTTGTTCGCCTACTTCCCGGCCAAGGAAGACCTCGTGGTGCACCGGTTCGCCGATCATGAGGCGGAGGCCGGCCAGGTGGTCCGGGCCCGGCCGGCGGGCATGGGGCCGCTGGAGGCCCTGCGGGTGCACTACCTCGACGGGCTGGCCAGGCGTGACCCGATCACCGGTCTCAATGACCTGCCGCCGATCGTGGCGCTCTACCGGATGGTCCTGGAGACGCCGGCGCTGGTGGCCCGGATGTACCGGTTCCAGGCGGGGGCCGAGCGGGCGCTCGCCGATGCGCTGCGTGAGACGGCGGCTGTCGATGAGTCCGCCGCGCGCCTGGCGGCCGTTCAGATCGTGGCGGTCCTCTGGGCGTTGATGCTGGACAACGCCAGGCTGCTGGCGGCCGGCGAAGGCGCGGACGAGCGCTACGCGGGCGCGGTGAGCGAGGCCGAGCAGGCGTTCGCCCTGCTGGCCAACGGCTTGGGCCGGTTGGGCGCACCGCGCGGAACCTGAGCCGACAGCGGTTCGCAGGGCTTGAGCCGTCAGCTGTCAGCCGTTCGCGAGACCCGAGCCGTCAGCCGATCGCAGCCGCGTGGGTGGCTGCCGTCCGAAGACGGCAGCCACCGTTGTCGGGCTACGCCGGGAGGGCGTTCTCCAGGAGCGGTCGGTGGCGCAGCATCCAGGCCGCCGCCCGTGCCTGCCAGGCCAGGGCCCACAGCGGGCCCGGGTCCCTGGTCTCGGGCGTGATCCGCGACCTGATCGCCACGGACGCGCAGTCACGGATGGCGAACTCGATCATCCGCGTGACGAAGCCGTCGCGTTCGGCGGCGGTCAGCCCGTAGCCGTCGAGGAAGCGGCGCAACTGACCCGCGCGTGCCTCCGCGCCGGGCAGGCTCTGCCGTTCGGCGACGTCGTCGTCGTGCAACTGGGCGTTCCACCACGCGGCACCCGCCACGTCGTCCAGCCGATCGATCGGACCGGCGCTGGTCCAGTCGATGTAGGCGACCGGCAGGCCGTCGCGGGCCACGGTGTGCCACGGTCCCGTGTCGCGATGGCTGATGATCGCATCGGACGCGGAACTCTCGAACGGCCACGGCTGCCACACCGCGTCCGGCGGCGGCCGGAATCCGGCCGTCGCGTCGTGGAGCGCGCGCAGCAGGCGGCCCGCCTGCCACACACCCTCGTCGGACCAGGCGTGCGGGTGGACGAAGTCGCCGTCGATGTAGGTGACGGCGTCACGTCCCTCCTCGTCGTAACCGTCGCCGACCAGGCGCGGGCTCCCGGTGAAGCCCACGTTCTCCAGATGCAGCAGCAACGCGTGGACGCTGTCCGTCCACGGCCCGGCCGGGCGCAGCACGACGTCGCCGTGCCGGACCACCGGCGTGGGATTGCCCTCGGCCCCCAGCAGGGGTTCGAAGGATGATGGGGAAGTCACTCTTGCTCCTCGTGATCGTGATGGAAGATCACTCCAACGCGAGGAGCCCGGTACGCGTCAGGCGACCTCTCGCGTCGGAGTGTGAACCGAGACCTCGCCGAGGGCCTTGGTGGCCATGTGCCACACCTCCTGATAAATCGCGGGAAACCGTCCCGGCCGACGCTGCCACAGCGGGGGAGGCCGATCAACGCGTTTTCCGCCGGTACGGTGTGCGGCGGAGGCGTTGTGGACCGGTGGGACGCTCGCCCGGTTCGCCGACGCGGGCGCCAGGACCGCCTGCATCTGGCTCGAGGTGACGCCGGTGGCGACGCGGAGGTCAGCTTGCTGGGGTGACGCCCGCGCGGTCGATGGCCGCCTCGATCCCGTCGAGCACGACGGTGAGCCCGGCGGCGAAGGCCGGTCTGGCCTTGACCTCCAGGTAGGTCGCTGCCTGGTCAGGCTGCGGGCCCGCGCCGGACGGCGGGGCAGGGTCGTCGGTCTCGATCCAGGCCACCATCGGGAATCGTTCGGCGAAGCCGGGGGCGACCTCTTCTAGCAGGGCCGATCGGGCGTACCACCACTCCTCGTCGGACACCCCGGTTGCCGCCGGCGCCTGTCGTGACTCCGCGACCGTCCTGGCCGCACCCCGGATGAAGTCGGTGAGCAGCGAGACGATGCCCCGGAGCCGGCCGCCGCGCAACCCGGTGGCGCGGAGCAGGCCCACCAGCGTCTCCAGCATCACGAACTCGTTGGGCCCCAGCACCGGCCGGGCCTGCGACACCTGCAACACCCACGGGTGGCGGACGTAGAACGCCCAGACGTCCCCGGCCCACGACGTCACGGCCGCCCGCCAGCCGCCTGCCAGGTCGTAGCCGGTGGGCAGCTCGGCCAGGGCATGGTCGTACATCAGGTCGATCAGTTCGCTCTTGCTGGGCACGTACGTGTAGAGGGCCATCGCCGTGCGGCCGAGGCGTTCGCCCACCGCGCGCATGGACAGGGCGGCCATGCCCTGCTCGTCGGCGACCGCGATCGCGGCGTCCACGATCATGTCCACGCTCAGCCCCGGTTTGGGGCCGGGACCGGTACGTGGCTCCTCCGGCGCCGTCGCGCGCCACAGCAGGCCCATCGAGCGGCGCGCGTCTCCCTGGCCGGCGAAGACCACCACCTGACGACTCCTCACGGACGCGGTAATTCCTTACGCCATAAGGCTATCAGCGTTGATCACCGGAGCGCGGAACGGTGCGTGGGTGGCCGCTGGGGCAGGCTGATCAGGCGCAGGCCGGCTGACACGAGTGTCCAGCCGAGCGCCGTCACACCGGCCGCCCACCGGGGCGGCAGCTCGCGCCGGCAGTCCCGGTGCAGGCGCCACCTGGTCACCTCGGCCCGTAATTCGGCGGCTCTGTGTCGTTCGGTGTAGAGATGCATGTCGGGGTGCATGTGCCGACCTCCTGGAAGTCTCAGGCGCGGAACGGGAATCCGAAGAACTGCAGGGCCACGTGCTCGCGGCCTTCGGTGTCGCCCGCCTCCTGGGCGGCCCTGCCGTGCGCCCACCAACGCTCGATGACCGCGTCGATCTCCTGGCCGAGCAGTCGCAGCTCCTCGGTGGTGAGCGTGGTCATGTATTCGGAGCTGAACGCGGCGGTGCGCCACGCCGCCGACCAGGCGGGCTGTTCGTCGAGGTAGCGCTCGTACAGCTCGCCCTGAACCTGGTACGCCACGCGGGCCAGGGCGGTGCGGGCGGCGACGGTCTCCGGGGGGTCCGCCGGGTCCTGGGTTCTGGCGCTGAGGTGCTGGGAGACGACCTGCCACCAGCGCTCCCTGCCGTCGCCGCTCTGCGGCTCGGCCTCCTCGATGAGGCCGAGCGCGGCCAGCTTGCGCAGGTGATAGCTGATCAGGGAGACGGCCTCATCGGCCTGGTCGGCCAACTGGGAGGCGGTCGCCGTGCCGGCCACGGCGAGGGCTCGGTAGAGCTTCAGTCGCAGTGGGTGCGTGAACGCCTTGAGCTCGTCGAGATCGCTGATGCGGCGGGTCTCATGCTGGGCCATGACCCCACCATAGAAGCGAAAGAAAATTTGCGCAAATAAAGTTGCGCATCTCGGCCGGTGTACGAGATCGCACCCGGGGGAGGGGGATTTCTCCCCGGGATGGCGGCGGGAAGGATAGGCAACACTAAGCTGTGAAGCCGAATGCCGCTCCAGACCCTTGTGGCCTCCACGTCTTCAGACGAGGAGAGGACCGGGATGGACGACCGACGAGCCCGCCGCGCCTTCGTCGAGCTCGCGGACACGCTGCAGAACGCCCTGGACAGCCGCGTCCTCATCGAGCAGGCGAAGGGCATGCTGGCCGCGCGCCTGGGCGTCGGTATCGAGGACGCCTTCGGCGTGCTGCGCGAGCACGCCCGCGCCCGCAACCGCAAGCTCCTGGACATCGCCCAGGAGGTGACCGACGGGATCCTGTGGATCGCGCCGCATGGTTAGTACGCGCGGTCCAAATAGGATCGACCCCATGAACGGCGAGCCGGAGGAGCAGGCCCCCGACCAGTCGCGGGACGCTATCGACGTGATCGTGGAGCAGTGGCGCCGCGAGCGGCCCGACCTGGATCTGTCGGCCATGGAGGTGTTCGGCCGGATCGCCATGGTGTCGCGGGTCGCGGAGGCGGCGGTCGAGCAGGTGTTCGCGCGGCACGGGCTGCGTCAGGGGGAGTTCGACGTGCTGTCCGCGCTGCGCAGGCGCGGGTCCCCGTACACGCTGATCCCGTCGGAGCTGTCGGCGACGCTGATGATGTCGCGGGCCGGCATGACCAACCGCCTCGACCGGCTGGAGGCGGCGGGGCTGGTCGAGCGGAGTCTCGACCCGGCCGACCGCCGCAGCTTCCGCATCGCGCTCACCGAGGAGGGGCGGCGGGTCATCGACGCCGCGCTCACCGAGCACGCCGCCAACCTGACCCGGCTGGCCGCCGGCCTGTCGCCGGACGACGCGGCCGTGCTCGCGCGCGTCCTGCGCGGCCTGCTGACCACACCCGGCTGACGCGCCCGCCGGCAGGTCACAGGCTCGACAGGAGCCGCTCCAGCCCCCAGCGGAACTGGTCCGTCGAGATGTAGGCGGCGATGGCGTCGGCCGCGGCGTGCGTGCGCGGGACGAGCGCCGGGTCGACGGCGAAGACGGCCCGGCGGGCGGCGATCCGCTCGTCCTCCGGTGGCACGGGGCCGGTGCCTTCCAGCTCCGCGGCCTCCAACGCGATGGCGCCCAGCACGTACACCATGACCGTGTAGCTCGCCCGCGGGTCGGGCAGGGCGGCGAGCAGGCTCTCGCCCACCCGCGCCGCGACCGGCCCGCTGAAGGCCGCGCCGAGGATCGACGGCATCGCCGCGGGGTGGCGCATGAGCACCTGGCGCAGGTTCAGCGCGAAGGCCGTGATCCGCTCGTGCGGCTCGCGGTCCTCGTCTTCCAGCACGCCGACATCGGCCTCGCCGAGCAGCCGATCGGCGCTGTGTTGCTCGGCAGGCGGCTGCCGGACGGCCCCGCCGCCGCCCTGTCCGTGCACGCCGGGGTGCTCGCGGGGGTGGTGCAGGTGCTGGGGCTGCTGCGCTGGCCCTTCGCCGTCCCCGCGCTGGCGGACGCCGCTGATCCCCGGGCCGCCGAGACCATCTTCGCCGCGCTCCACGGCTACCTGGGCACCGGTGTGGGAGAGAAGCTCGGATACCTGCTCACCGCCGCGTGGACCCTGCTGGTGCTGATCGCGCTGCCTCGCGTGCCGCTCTGGTTCGGGGCGCTCGGCGCTCTCTCCGCGCTGTTCGTGGCGGCCGGGGTGGTGGGTGCCGACCTGGTGAACTTCGCGGGGTACGTCGCTTGGAGCGTGTGGGCGGTGTGCCTGGCCGTACGAGAAGGAGGGCGGCGTGACTCCGTGAGGGCATTGACATAAAAACCCTATTTTCCTACTGTTTGTGTAGGCATTTAGGAGGAGGCGCGATGCCCGATTTCGCCGACGCACCGGCCCACACGAACCCCTTCGACCAGTGACGCGCAAGCAGATCCACCTCGCGGCCCACTTCCCCGGCGTGAACAACACCACGGTCTGGGCCGACCCCCGATCCGGCAGTCAGATCGACTTCGCCTCGTTCGTCCACCTGGCCAGGACGGCCGAGCGGGGCAAGTTCGACTTCTTCTTCCTGGCCGAGGGGCTGCGGCTGCGCGAGCTAAAAGGCCGCATCCACGACCTCGACGTGGTCGGCCGCCCCGAGGCGCTCACCTTGTTGAGCGCACTCGCCGCCGTCACCGAGCGCCTCGGTCTGGCGGGCACCGTCAACGCCACCTTCAACGAGCCGTACGAACTGGCCAGGCGCCTGTCCACGCTGGACCACCTCAGCGACGGCCGGGCGGCCTGGAACGTGGTGACCACCTCCGACGCCTTCACCGGCGAGAACTTCCGGCGCGGCGGCTACCTCGACCGCGCCGACCGTTACACGCGCGCCGCCGAGTTCGTCCGCCTCTCGCGGGAGCTCTGGGACTCCTGGCAGCCGGGCGCGCACCTCGCCGACAAGGACCAAGCCCAGTTCGTACGCCCCGGCGCCATCGGGACCGTCCACCACGAGGGCCCGCAGTTCACCGTCGAGGGACAGTTCACCCTGCCCCGCAGCCCCCAGGGGCATCCCGTCATCATCCAGGCGGGGGACTCCGACGAAGGCAGGGAGTTCGCCGCCGCCACGGCCGACGTCATCTTCAGCCGCCACGGCACGCTGGAGGACGGCCGGGCCTTCTACGCCGACGTCAAACGCCGCCTGGCCCGCTACCAGCGCGAGCCGGACCAGCTGAAGATCATGCCCGCCGCCACGTACGCGCTGGGCGACACCGAGGAGGAGGCCGCCGAGAACGCGGCCGCCATCCGCCGCCAGCAGGTCGGCCCGCAGACCGCGACCGCCTTCATCGAGCAGGTGTGGGGTCGTGACATGTCGGCCTACGACCCCGACGGGCCGCTGCCGGAGGTCGAGCCCGACCTGTCGGAAGGCGTCTCGCAGGGGCGGGTGCCGATCGGCGACCGGGTCGCGGTGGCCGCCAAATGGCGGGCGCTGGCCGAGGAGAAGAAGCTGACGATCCGCGAGCTGGTG
This sequence comes from Nonomuraea sp. NPDC049269, assembly GCF_043197155.1. Taxonomy (NCBI): domain Bacteria; kingdom Bacillati; phylum Actinomycetota; class Actinomycetes; order Streptosporangiales; family Streptosporangiaceae; genus Nonomuraea; species Nonomuraea sp. NPDC049269. The sequence goes on along the minus strand of NZ_JBICSO010000009.1, from coordinate 292,982 downwards.
ATCGAGGTGACCGGACGGCAGACGTTCGTCGGGACGCCGGCCGGCGTGGCCCGGCAGATCGACGAGCACGTGCAGGCCGATGCGGCCGACGGGTTCATCCTGGTGCCGCATCTGACGCCCGGCGGGCTCGACGAGTTCGTGGACCGCGTGGTGCCGCTGCTGCAGGAACGCGGCGCCTTCCGTACCGACTACACCGGCACCACCCTGCGCGAGCACCTGGAGCTGTCATGACCCTGCACCTCGCCGTCGCGCTGGACGGCGCCGGCTGGCATCCGGCCGCCTGGCGGGAGCCGTCCGCGCGGCCGGAAACCATCTTCTCGGCCCGCTACTGGGCGGCGCTCGTGGCCGAGGCCGAGCGGGGGCTGCTCGACTTCGTCACGATCGAGGACTCGCTCGGCCTCCAGTCCACGCTGCCGGACGGGCCCGACTCGCGGGCGGACCAGGTGCGCGGGCGGTTCGACGCCGTGTTGCTGGCCGCCCGGCTCGCGCCCCTGACCAGCCGGATCGGGCTGGTGCCGACGGCCACGACCACGCACACCGAGCCGTTCCACGTAGCGATCGGTATCGCCGCGCTCGACCACATCAGCGGCGGGCGGGCCGGATGGCGACCGCAGATCTCGGCCAGAAGCACCGAGGCGGCACATTTCGGCCGCCGCCAGTTCCCACCCCTGGACAACGCGACCCTTCGGGAGGGCGCGGGCCCCCTGGAGGACGCAGGCTCTCGGGAGGGGGCGGGTCTTTCTGGTGGTGAGGGGAATCTGGGGTGGCCGTTCCAGATCGATGGTGAGCATGTGCGGGCGCTGTTCGAGGAGGCGGGTGACGCGGTCGAGGTCGTACGGCGGCTCTGGGACAGCTGGGAGGACGACGCGGAGATTCGCGACCTGTCCACCGGGCGGTTCATCGACCGGGACAAGCTTCACTACATCGACTTCGCCGGGCGGTTCTTCTCGGTGAAGGGGCCATCGATCACGCCCCGGTCGCCGCAGGGCCAGCCGGTGGTCACGGCGCTCGCCCATGCCCGGCTGCCGTACGAGTTCGCCGCGGGCGGCGCCGACGTCGTGTACGTCACGCCGCACTCCGCCGACCACGCGCGCGGCATCGTCGAGGAGGTCAGGGAGCTGTCGGCGGAGCTGACCGTCTTCGCCGACCTGGTGGTGTTCCTGGGCGACGGCGCGGCCGAGCGGAAGGCCCGCCTCGACCGGCTCGACGGGGCCGAACTGCGCTCCGATGCGGCGATCTTCACCGGCACGCCGGAGGAGCTGGCCGAGCTGCTGCTCCAGTGGCGGCGGGCCGGGATCCAGGGGTTCCGGCTGCGCCCCGGCGCGCTGCCGTACGACCTGGAGGCGATCACCAGAGGGCTGACGGCGGAGCTGCGCGGGCGCGGGGTGTTCAGGCGATCGTACGAGGCCACGACGCTGCGCGGGCTGCTCGGCCTGCCGCGCCCGGCCAGCCGCTATGCGGAGGTGTCATGAAATTTCTGGCTATCACGTTGATCGTCCATAACGACGAGAGGTCGCACACCGAGCGGTTCCGCGAGGTCGTCGAGAACGCGGTCCTGGCCGAGGAGCTGGGCTTCGACGGGTTCGGGGTGGGGGAGCGGCACGAGCGGCCGTTCATCTCCTCCTCGCCGCCGGTGGTGCTGAGTCACATCGCGGCGAAGACGTCCAGGATCCGGCTGTTCACCGCGGTCACCACCCTGAGCCTGCTCGATCCCGTACGGGCCTATGAGGACTACGCCACGCTCGACCATCTCTCGGACGGCAGGCTGGAGCTGATCATCGGCAAGGGGAACGGCGCCGCGCAGGCGCAGCTCTTCCACGTCACCGCCGAGGACCAGTGGGACCGCAACCGCGAGGGGTACGAGCTGTTCCGCCGCCTCTGGCGGGAGGACAAGGTCACCTGGGAGGGCCGCTTCCGTCCCTCGCTGACCGAGGCCGAGACCTGGCCCCGGCCGCTCCAGCGGCCGATCAGGGTGTGGCACGGCAGCGCCACCAGCAAGGAGTCCGTGGACCTGGCCGCGCGCTACGGCGACCCGCTGTTCTCCGCGAACGTCACCAACCCCATCGAGCCGTACGCCGAGCTGATCGACTACTACCGGGAGCGGTGGGCCCACTACGGGCACGACCCGGCCGAGGCGCTGATCGGGGCCGGGACGGCGGGCTACTACGCGGCCCGCACCTCCCAGGAGGCGATCGAGACCTACCGGCCGATCTTCGACGCCCGGCTGGCGCTGTTCGCCAAGCTCGGGCTCAAGCCGGTGTTCAGCACGCTGGAGGACGCCATCGAACGCAGTTCGATCCTGGTCGGCAGCCCGCAGCAGATCATCGACAAGGTGTCGCGCTATCACAAGCGGTTCGGGCACGAGGTCATGCACCTGCACGCCGACGCCGACGGGCTCACGCCCAAGCAACACCGGGGCGCGCTGGAGCTGTTCCAGGCGGAGATCGCGCCCGTACTGCGCCGGGAGATCCCCAGCAGGCCGTTTCCGGAGAGGACGCCATGACGCTTTCCATCCTCGACCTCGCCCCCATATCCTCCGGCGGAACCGCGCGTGACGCGCTGCTCAACACGCTCGACCTGGCCCGGCGGGCCGAGTCGTTCGGCTATCACCGCTACTGGCTGGCCGAGCACCACTTCGCCCCCGGCGTGGCCAGCTCGGCCCCGGCCGTGCTCATCGGCCTGGTGGCGGCGGCCACCAGCCGGATCAGGGTCGGATCCGGAGCCGTGCAGCTCGGGCATCAGACGCCGCTGTCGGTGGTCGAGCAGTTCGGGCTGGTCGACGCCCTGTACCCGGGCCGGATAGACCTCGGCATCGGCCGCTCCGGTCAACGCCGCGCCGAACTCGCCGCCAAGGCCCCGCCACCGACGGCCGACGGGGAGGCGGGGCGGGTCGTCGGTGGGCTGCTCATACCGCCGCCGTTCGACTGGTCCAGGCTCGCCGCGCATCCGCACCTGGCCTTCCACGCCTCGCTGCTCCAGCAGCCCGGCGCCCGTACGCCCGATTTCGCCGAGCAGATCGACGACGTCATCGCGTTCCTGACCGGCACGCACGAGGCGCACGCCGTCCCCGGCGAGGGGGCGGAGGTGGAGCTGTGGATCCTCGGCAGCAGCGGCGGACAGAGCGCCCAGGTGGCGGGTGAACGCGGGCTGCCGTTCGCGGCGAACTACCACGTCAGCCCGTCCTCCGTGCTCGAAGCAGTAGAGGCCTACCGCCAGGCGTTCAAGCCGTCGAAGGCCCTGGCCGAGCCCTACGTGATCGTGTCGGCCGACGTCGTCGTGGCGGCGGACGACGCGACCGCGCGGGAGCTGGCCAAGCCGTACGGACTGTGGGTACGCAGCATCAGGACCGGCGAGGGCGCCAGGACGTACCCGACGCCCGGGGAAGCCGACGCGCACGTCTGGAGCGCCGGGGACCTGGCGCTGGTGAAGGACCGGATCGACACGCGGTTCGTCGGCACGCCCGACGCCGTCGCCGAGCGGCTGCACGTGCTGCGGAAGGTGACGGGCGCCGACGAACTGCTGGTCACGACCATCACGCACGACCACGCCGACCGCGTACGCTCCTACGAGCTGCTGGCCGGCGCCTGGGACGGCCGCTCATGAAGCGGATCCTCGTCGTCCTCGTGCTCACCCTGGCCGCCTGCGGCTCCCAGTCGTCCGCCCAGCAATCCCAGGCCGCCACCCTGACCTGGGCGATCGAGACGCAGCCCATCACCCTGAACCCGCAGCAGTGGGCGCAGAACAAGGTCAGGCTGCTCGTGTTCAACCAGTTCGACGCGCTGCTCTCCCGTGGCCGCGACGGCACCTTCGAGCCGTGGCTGGCGAAGTCGTGGAAGGTGTCGGACGACGGGCTGACCTACACCTTCGAGCTGCGCGACGACGTGACCTTCCACGACGGCACGAAGTTCGACGCCGCGGCGGTCAAGGCCAACCTGGATCAGTTCCTGGTGCCGGGCTACAACGCGGCCGTGGCGGCGATCCAGCTCGCGGCCTTCGACAAGGCCGAGGTGGTGTCGCCCACCACGGTGAAGGTCACGCTCAAGAAGCCCGACGGGCTGTTCCTCGACTTCCTGGCCTCCCCGTACAGCGGGCAGGTCTCGCCCAAGTCGCTGAAGAGCGCCAAGAACCTCAAGTTCGGCGGCCTCGACCTGGTCGGCACCGGGCCGTTCATCCTCGACCGGTACGTCCAGGGCCAGGAGATCCACTACCACCGCAACCCCGCCTACAAGTGGGCGCCGCCGAGCGCCGGGCACCAGGGGCCCGCGTACCTCTCGGAGCTCACCTACCGCTTCCTGCCCGAGGCCGCGGTCCGCGTCGGCGCGCTCACCTCCGGCCAGGTACAGGTCATCGAGGGCGTCCCCGCGACCGAGGTGAACCTGATCAAGAAGGACCACGCCTTCCAGACCGCGCTCAACTCCGGCACCTCCTTCTCCTACTACTTCAACACCTCGCACGCCCCCTTCGACGACCAGCGCGTACGGCAGGCCTTCCGCGAGGCCGTGAACGTCGACGCCGTCCTCGCCTCCGTCTACCAGGGCACCGCCACCAGGGCGTGGAGCGTCGTCGGCAAGGCGAGCCCGTTCTACGACCCGTCCCTTGAGCACACGTTCGGCGGCGATCCGGCCAAGGCCAACGCGCTGCTCGACGAGGCCGGCTGGACGCGGCGCGACAGCGAGGGCTTCAGGGTCAAGGACGGCGAACGGCTCACCGTACGCAGCGTCTCCTCGGCGCCGTTCGTCAGGGACCGCCGCGACATCCTCGCCCAGGCCATCCAGGCCCAGGTCAAGCAGAGCGCGGGCATCGACTTCCAGGTGAAGATCGTGGACCAGGGCACCGCGCAGAAGGCCCTGGACGAGAACCAGTACGAGATCTTCGAGAACTCCCGCGGCGACTCCGACGTCGGCGCCGCGCTCAACCTCATCCTGCCGAGCAAGGGGGCCATCAACCGCAGCCATTTCTCCGACCCGCGGGTGGACAAGTGGCTGGCCCAGGCGTCCGCCACCGCCGACCAGGCGCGACGCAAGGAGCTCTACACCCGGGTGCAGCGGGCCGTGGTGACGGAGAAGGCCATCGTGTTCCCGATCTATGTGCCCGCCGACCAGCTGGCCGCCCAGAAGACCGTGCGCGGCCTCGGCTTCGACCCCGGCTCGGGAACGCCGCGCAACGCCTACGACGTCCAGGCCGGCACATGATCAAACGCTTGGGCACCGGGCTGGCCGTGCTCTGGGCCGCCGCCACCTCGTCGTACGTCGCGCTGCTGCTCGCACCGGGCGACACCATCGACATCCTGATCGGCAACGGCGTCGACACGCCGGAGATCCGAGCCAAGATCGTCGCCGAATGGGGGCTCGACCGTCCCGAGGTGGTCCAGTACCTGTCCTATCTGTGGCGGCTGCTGCACGGCGATCTCGGCCGCTCCTACCAGCTCCAGCGCGGCGTCGGCGAGATCCTCGCCACCCAGGTGGGTCCGACGCTCCAGCTCACGCTCGCCGCCGCGGCGACCGGGGTGACGCTCGCCGTGATCATCGCGCTCGCCACCGCGGGGCGGGGCCGCTGGCTGCGCGGCACGGCCTCGGCCGCCGAGCTGGTGTCGGTCTCGGTGCCGCCGTTCCTCATCGGGATCGTGCTGCTGTCGGTGTTCTCGTTCACGTTCGGCTGGTTCCCGGTGTCCGGCGCGTCGGGGCCGCAGGCGCTCGTGCTGCCCGCGCTCGCCCTGGGCCTGCCGATCGCGGGCGTGCTCGGGCAGGTGCTGCGCGGTGGGCTGGAACGCGCGCTGGAGCAGCCGTTCGCGGTCACGGCCAGAGCGCGCGGGCTGACCGAGCGGGCCCTGGTCGCCAGGCACGCGCTCCGGCACGCGCTGATTCCGGCCGTGACGCTGGCCGGGTGGTTCACCGGCACGCTGCTCGGCGGGACGGTGATCACCGAGGCGCTGTTCGGCCGGCCGGGGCTCGGTCAGGTGGCGATGCAGGCGGTCACGGGCCGGGACATGCCGGTGGTGATGGCCGTGGTGCTGCTGTCGGCGGTCGTCTACGTGGCCATCAGTACGCTGCTCGACCTGGCCTATCGAGCCATCGATCCCAGGATCGGGGGCTGACCGTGCCGGCGCGCATCCTCGTACCCGTCGTGTTCCTGATCCTGCTGGCGCTGGCCGTCGCCGTACCCGGCCTGCTCACCGGCGTGGACCCGCTGTCGGCCGACCCGCTGCGCGCGCTGACCCCGCCCGGCGGCGCGCACTGGTTCGGCAGCGACCACCTCGGCAGGGACGTGCTGTCCAGGGTGGTGTACGGCGCCCGGCACTCGCTCAGCATCGGCGTCTCGGCCACCGCCGTGGCCGTGACCTCGGGCATCCTGCTCGGCCTGGCCGCCGGGCTGTCGCCGAAGTGGCTGGACGAGGCGCTGGCGCGGTCGTTCGACGTGCTGTCGACCCTGCCGGAGCTGCTGCTGGCGCTGCTCGTCATCGCGATCACCGGCCCCGGCACCATGAACGTGATCTTCGCGATCGCCGTCGCCCAGATCCCCAACTACGCGCGGGTGATCCGGGCCCAGACCTTCGTGGTCCGCCACGCCGGGTACGTCGAGCAGGCCGTGACCTTCGGCCGATCCCGGGCGGTCATCACCGCCCAGCATGTACTGCCCAACGTGCTGGGCCCGATCCCGGTGCTGGCCACCATCGGGCTCGGCCAGGCCGTCATCGGCGCGTCGGGGCTCAGCTTCCTCGGTATGGGGCCGCAGCCTCCGGCCGCCGAGTGGGGCGCCATGCTCGCCGAGGCACGCAATTATCTGCGGGTCGCCTGGTGGGAGGCGCTGTTCCCGGGTGTCGCGATCACCTTGACCGTCATCTGCCTGACCGTGATCGGGCGGCGCCTGCAACACCGCTTCGAGGGGAGGACGCCGTGACCACGTACCGAGAAGAGCGCACGGAAAGTGACGCCGTCGCCTCTGACGCCGCGCTGGTCTCCGTGGTGGACCTGAGAGTGAGTTTCGGCGGGACCGAGGTCGTGCGCGGCGTCTCGCTGTCGGTCGCGGCGGGGGAGTGCGTCGCGATCGTCGGCGAGTCCGGCTCCGGCAAGAGCGTCACCGCCCGGTCGCTGCTCGGCCTGGCCGGGCCGGGCTCCCGGGTCGAAGCCGGGTCGTTCGACCTGTCCGGCAGGGACGTTCGCGGCTTCCGCCCGGCCGACTGGCGGCGGATGCGCGGCCGGTTCGCCGGGCTGGTGCTGCAGGACGCGCTGGTCTCGCTCGATCCGCTGCGTACCGTGGCCGCCGAGATCGGCGAGGTGCTGGCCGTACACCAGGTCGTGCCCCGTGCGCGGCGGCCGGAACGGGTGCTGGAGCTGCTCGACGCGGTCGGCGTCCCCGACCCGGCCGCCCGCGCCCGCCAGCACCCGCACCAGCTGTCCGGCGGGCTGCGGCAGCGGGTGCTGATCGCCTCGGCCATCGCCGCCGAGCCCAGGCTGATCATCGCGGACGAGCCCACCACCGCGCTCGACGTCACCGTGCAGGCCCAGATCCTGCGGCTGCTCGCCGAGCGCAAGGCCGCGGGGACGGCGCTGCTGCTGATCAGCCACGACCTCGCCGTGGTCGCGTCGATCGCCGACCGCATCCTGGTCATGAAGGACGGCCGCGTCGTCGAGGAGGGGCCCGCCCGGAGCGTGCTGGCTTCGCCCGCGCACGCTTACACGCGCTCGCTGCTCGCCGCCGTCCCCTCCGCCGCCTCCAGGGGCACCCGCCTGTCGGACGGCACGCCACTCCCGCGCCGCGCCCTGAACTCGTCTCCGCTCCCGGTCCTGAACTCGTCGGAGCCGCTTCCGCACCGTGCCTCGACGTCGTCCGCGCAGGTGCTCGCCGCCACTGCCCTGTCCATGTCGTACGGTCCGCGCCGCGTCGTGGACGACGTCTCCTTCACCCTGCACGAGGGCGAGACGCTCGGCATCGTCGGCGAGTCCGGCTCGGGCAAGACCACGGTCGCCAGGCTCGTCCTCGGCCTGCTCGAACCCGAGACCGGACAAGTGCGCCTGCACCAGCGGCAGTGGAGCGGGCTGCCCGAACGCGAGCGCCGGCCGATGCGCCGGCGCGTCCAGCTCATCTCGCAGAACCCGCTCGACTCCTTCGACCCCCGCCACACCGTCGGCCGCCTGGTCGCCGAGCCGCTCGCCCTGCCTCGCCGGGAACGCCGGGCGCGGGCACTGGACCTGCTGGAGCGTGTCGGCCTGCCCGCCGCGTACGCCACCCGCCACCCCAGAGAGCTGTCCGGCGGCCAGCGCCAGCGGGTCGCCATCGCCAGAGCCCTCGGCCCCCGCCCCGGCGTGCTCGTCTGCGACGAGCCCGTCTCGGCGCTCGACGTCTCGATCCAGGCCCAGGTGCTCGACCTGCTCGCCGAGATCCAGGCCGAGTACGGGACCGCCATGCTGTTCATCTCCCACGACCTGGGCGTCGTCCACCATGTCAGCGACCGGGTGCTCGTCATGAAGGACGGCCGGGTGGTGGAGGAAGGCGAGGTCGAGCAGGTGTTCCAGCAGCCCCGCCATCCGTACACCCGCGCCTTGGTGGACGCGGTCCCCCGCCTCGAGTAGCCGCGCTTCCGCACGCACCGCTTCGTCACCGACACCGCGAGCGATCGCCGTTCCCGCTCCTCAGAAGGACCTCAGCCGAAGTACGGCGGAAGGTGGAGTGTGCTGTAGTGCGGAACGTGTCCGTGATTGAGGACACTTTGGGGCATGCGAGAGCTATTGCGGGGGACCCGATACCTCCTGGGCGGCCTGCCGTCCGCCATTGCCACGTTGTTCGCGCCACCGCTCCTGGCGATGGTGGCGCTGTCGTCCGGCATCGCCGGGCTCGGGCTCTTCGCGTTCCCCCGGGCGACGGTCGTGCTGCGACGCTGGGCCGAATGGCACCGCCGCCGCGCCGCCGCGTACCTCGGCGTCACGGTGATCCCGCGAGACCTGGTGCTCGGCAAGGGGCTGCGCGCCCAGTGGCGGCAGGTGCTCGACGATCCCGAGGTCAGGCGCGACGCCCGCTGGACGCTGCGCCAGATCGCCACCGGTATCCCGGCCGGGCTGGCCGCGCTGGCTCTCGTCGGCACCCCGGTGTTCAGCGTGGTGGCGGCTCCGCTGTGGTGGCTCTTCCCCGCCGACGAGCCGCTGCGGTTGCTGGCCGGGATCCCGGTCACCGGGTGGGGGAGCGCGCTGGGGCTGGCCGCCGTGTCGGTCGCGGGCTTCGGGGCGCTGTCCTGGTGGGCGGTGCCGCGGCTGGCGGGGTTCCACGCGCGCGGGTGCGTGGCCGCGCTGGAGCCCACGGCCGAGGAACTGCTGACGGAACGCGTCGGCGAGCTGACCGAGAGCCGGGCAGGCGTACTCGACGCCCACGGCGCGGAGCTGCGCCGCATCGAGCGGGATCTGCACGACGGCACGCAGGCCCGGCTGGTCGCGATCGCCATGCGGCTGGGCGTGGCCAGGGAGTCGCTGCCCGACGACGCCGGAGCCCTCGCCAAGCTGCTCCAGGAGGCGCACGAAGGAGCTGAGGAGGCCATGACCGAGCTGCGCGAGGTGATCAGGACGATGTACCCGCCGATCCTGGCCGACCGCGGACTCGACGGGGCGCTGGCCGCACTGACGGCCCGGGCGGGCGTCCCGGCCGAGGTCGAGCTCCAGGACCTGAGCGCCGGGGCGTCCCGGGCCGGCGAGCTGGGCAAGCTGCCCGCCTCCGTGGAGGCCGCCGCCTACTTCATCGTGGCCGAGACGCTCACCAACGCCGCCAAGCACAGCGGCGCCACCCGGGTCCTGGTCCGGCTGACCCGCGACGGCGGCCGGCTGCTGGTCGAGGTGACCGACGACGGGATCGGCGGCGTGAACGAGGCGCTCGGCACCGGCGTCATCGGCATCCGCCGCCGGGTCGCCGCGCTCGACGGCACCGTGCTCGTCTTCAGCCCGGCCGGCGGCCCCACCGCCATCACCGTGGAGCTGCCGTGCGCGTCGTGATCGCCGAGGACAACGTCCTGCTCTCCGCCGGGCTGGAACTGTTGCTGGGCAGCAAGGGGATCGAGGTCGCCGCCATCGTCACCGACGAGCCGGGCCTGGTGGCGGCCGTGGACGAGCACCGGCCCGACGCCGTCATCGCCGATGTGCGGCTGCCCCCGTCGTTCCGCGACGAGGGCATCCGCGCCGCGCTGGAGGTCCGGCGCGCGCACCCCGGCCTGCCGGTGCTGGTCCTGTCGCAGTACGTGGAGAAGGTGTACGCCAGGGAGCTGCTCTCCGACGGTCGTGGCGGTGTCGGCTATCTGCTGAAGGACCGGGTGAGCCGGGTCAGCGAGTTCGTCGGCGACCTGCGCCGGGTCGCCGACGGCGGCACGGTCATGGACCCGGAGGTCATCGCCCAGCTCATGGCGGGGGGCGGCGGGAGCGGGATCGACGCACTCACCAACCGCGAACGCGAAGTGCTCACCCTCATGGCCCAGGGACTCGGCAACACCGAGATCGGCAAGCGGCTGTTCGTCACCGACAACGCCGTGCACAAGCACATCGGCAACATCTTCGCCAAACTCGGCCTGCCGCCGGCCGACGGCGGACACCGCCGGGTCCTGGCCGTACTCGCCTATCTGAACAGTTCGTGAGGTCAGTCCTGCTGGATCACCGACAGCCAGTTGCCCGCCGGGTCCTTGAACCAGGCGATCAGCGGGCCGCTCACACGGTTGACGCCCTTGTCGTCCGTGCCCTCAAGCCGCTCGAAGACGACCCCGCGCGCCACCAGCTCGTCCACCGCCTGGTCGATGTCGCTGACGGGGAAGTTCAATATCGTGAACGTCGCCGGCGTGTGGTTCTGCTTCGGGTAGACGATCGTGTCGCGGTCGCCCGCGATGTGCAGCGTGAGGATCCCGTGGTCCTCGGAGACGCGCAGGCCGAGCGTCTCGCCGTAGAACCGCTTGGCGGCCGGGATGTCGTCGGTGGAGAAGCCGCTGAAGGCTCTGGTGTTCTCGAACATGATGGTTTCCTTCCGTCATCGGGGACGTGGAAACCGCCGCCAGAGCTCAGCCGTCGAGGTGGCGCAGGATCGCCAGCACCCGTCTGCTGTAGGTGGGGGTCGCGGGCAGGCCGAGTTTGTCGAAGATGGCGTTGACGTGCTTCTCTACCGTGCTCAGGGAGATGTGGAGGTTCGTGGCGATCGCGGCGTTGGTGTAGCCCTGGGCGAGTTGCCGTAGGACCTGCGACTCGCGTTCGGTGAGCGTACGCAGCGGGTCCACGTGGGTGGTGCGGGCGAGGAGCTGCTTGACCACTTCCGGGTCGATGACGGTCCCGCCCTCGCGGATCCGCTCCAGCGACCCCAGGAAGTCCGCCACCTCCGACACCCGGTCCTTCAGCAGGTAGCCCATGCCCTCGGTGGCCCCGGAGAGCAGTTTGGCGGCGTACGTCTTCTCCACGTACTGCGACAGGACCAGCACGCCCACCGCGGGCCAGCGTTCGCGGATCTCCAGCGCCGCGCGGAGCCCCTCGTTGGAGTGGGTGGGCGGCATCCGGACGTCCACCACCGCGATCTCCGGCTGGTGTTCGGCCACCGCCGCGATCAGGGACTCCGCGTCGCCGGTCGCGGCCACGACCTCGTGCCCGGCGTCCTCCAGCAGCCTGATCAGACCCTCACGGAGCAGCACGGCGTCGTCGGCGAGAATCAGCCGCACGTCCCCTCCTCCGGCCACGGCACATCGCGGGTCTCGGTCAGCCGCACTGTCCCTCCTTCGGGAGGGTCGCGCAGATCCTGGTGCCGCCGCCGGGCGGGCTGTCGACCTCGAACCGGCCGTCGAGCGCCAGCACCCGCCGGGCCAGCCCCGACAGCCCGCCGCCCGCCGGGTCGGCGCCGCCCTGTCCGTCGTCGGAGACCACCAGGCGGACCGCCCGCTCGTCCTCGCTCAGCACGACCAGGATGTCGCTCGCCCGCGCGTGCTTGACCGCGTTGGTGATCGCCTCCCTGGCCACGAAGTAGAGCGCGGTCTCCACCTCGGAGACGGGCCGCCCGGCCAGCCCGTATTCGACGCTCACCGGCACGGAGGACCGTTCGGCGACACCGGCCAGCGCCGTGCGCAGGCCCAGCTCGTCGAGCGCCGTCGGGTAGATCCGCCAGGCCACGCTACGCAGCTCGTCGAGCAGTTGCCGCGACTCGGCGTAGGCCTGGTCCAGCAGCTTGGCGGCCCCGGCGGGGCTGTGCCGGGCCCGCCCGAGCAGCATGGCCAGCGCCACGCCGCGCTGCTGCACGCCGTCGTGCAGGTCGCGCTCGATCCTGCGCCGCTCGTCGTCGACCACCCGCACGATGCCGTAGCGGGTGACGGTCAGCTCGGCGATGCGCCGCCGCATCAGCTCCTGTGGACCGGGGCCGAGGAAGCGTACGGCCAGCCGCCGTTCGGTCGCCACCAGCAGGCGGCACCAGAACGCGCCCAGGGCCAGCATCAGCACCCCGCAGGCCAGGCCGACCGCCCAGCTGTGCATCGACAGCCTGATGCCGGGCAGGTCCAGCGCCACCGGGGCGTACTCGCCGGAGAACACCACCCACAGGCTGCCGCCCAGGAACAGCAGGGCGAGGAACAGCAGCGCCAGCGCGAGGTAGCCCCCGAACACCCCGACCAGCGCACGCAGCGCCAGGTAGCCGTGACCGGAGGCGGACCCGTCAGTCTCCTGCCCGAACCAGGCGGCCAGCCGGGCCCGTTCCAGCTCCACCATCCGCGGCGCCCACCTGCTCCGGTACGGCCAGGCGAAGGCCAGCAGGGCGAGGGCCGCCGCGCCGGTGACCAGCCCGGCCAGCACGCCGGTGAGCTGCCTGAAAACAATGCCTGCCACGGTCGCGAAGTCTAGGCGCCGTGGCGGCGCGGCACATCGTTCACCTGGTCATGCCGAGGTCCGGACCGTTCGATGGGCGGCGAACGACTGGCGGTCTCCCGACCATGCCGACCGGGGTACGGCCGCCTCCAGCCGGTCGAGGTCGGCGGGGGACAGGACGATCTCGGCACTGCCGGCGTTCTCCGCCAGCCGGGCGGCGCGCCGGGTCCCGGGGATCGGGACGACGTCGTCGCCCTGGGCCAGCAGCCAGGCGAGCGCGAGCTGAGCCGGGGTCACCTCGCGCTCGGCGGCCAGCCGCCGCACCTCGGTGGCGAGCGCCTGGTTGCGCTCCAGGCTCTCGTCCTGGAATCGCGGATCTCCGAGACGGAAGTCGCCCGCTCCGAGGGCGTCCGTGGTGACGGTGCCGGCCAGGAAGCCGCGGCCGAGCGGACTGTAGGGCACCAGCCCGATGCCCAGCCGGCGGGCCGTGGGCAGCACATCGTCCTCGATGTCACGCCACCACAGCGACCATTCGTACTGCGCCGCGCTGATCGGATGGGTGGCGGCCGCCCGCTCGAGCTCGTCGGGGCTCGCCTCCGACAGCCCGAGGTGGCGGACCTTGCCTTCGGCGACCAGCTCCGCCATGGCGCCGACGGTCTCCTCGATCGGCACCTGCGGGTCGACGCGGTGCTGGTAGTACAGGTCGATGTGGCCGACGCCCAGCCGGGCCAGTGACGCCTCGCAGTAGGCGCGGACGTTCTCGGGCCGGCCGTCGACCCGTCGTCCGCCGTCGTCGCCGCGGATGATGCCGAACTTGGTGGCCAGGACCACCTCGTCCCGGCGCCCGGCCAGCGCCCGGCCGAGCAACTGCTCGTTGTGGCCACGGCCGTAGCTCATGGCGGTGTCCCAGAAGGTGACGCCGATGTCGATGGCCCGGTGCAGGGCGGCGATCGACTCGGCGTCGTCGGCCGGCCCGTAGCCCTGTGACATGCCCATGCAGCCGAGGCCGACTGCCGAGACGGTGAGACCTTCCGGCCCGAGGGTTCGTACGTTCATGGTCCTTCACCGTAACCACGACTTATTCTGGTATCCACAGCAGGCTTTTCCTAGCAATGGAAGTACCAGGATGTCGCGATCCGAGAGCTCGGCGATCCGGGCGAGAGAGCTGGGAGACCTGCTCCGCTCTCGCCGCGAGCGCCTTCAGCCCGCTGACGTCGGCCTGCCCGCGGGGATCCGCCGGCGAACCCGCGGACTGCGCCGGGAGGAGGTGGCCCAGCTCGCGGCCATTTCCTCGACGTACTACGCCTACCTGGAGCAGGGCCGCGAGGTGCGTCCGTCGCGCCAGGTGCTCGACGCGCTCGCGGCGGCGCTGCGCCTCGACCCCGCCGAACGCGGCCATGTCCACGAGCTCATCCACGGCGCCCCGCCCGCCGAGACACCCGCCGTCGCCGAATCGCTCTCACCTGTCGTCGTCTCACTCGTCGAACGGCTCGACCCGTGCCCGACCTACGTCACCGGCCGATGCTTCGACGTCCTGGCCGCCAACCGGGCCGCCCGGGCGTTGTGGACCGACTGGCCGGCCCGGCCACCGGAGGCTCGCAACATGCTCTGGTGGATGTTCACCGATCCCGGCGCCCGGCAGGTCATGGTCGACTGGCCGGGCGAGGCCTCCGCGCTGCTCGGCCGCTTCCGCACGGCCGCGGCCCGGCACCCCGGCGACCCCGCCTTCGGCGCGCTGCTCGACCGCCTGCGCGCGGCGAGCCCCGAGGTGCGGGAGTGGTGGCCGCAGCACAAGGTCGTACCTCTGGCCTCCGGCACCAAGCGGCTACGCCATCCGGTCCTCGGCGAGCTCGAGTTGCACCACGTCGTCCTCCAGCTCGCCGACGAACCCGAGCACAAACTCGTCACCTTCACCCCCACCGACCGGGACCAGGCCCGGATCTCCGAGCTGCTGCAGTAGAGCGGCTATCGGCGGTTCGCGAGGGGCGTCAGCTGGTGGATGTCGTGGCGGGTCCGTAGTGCCGCGATCGCCTCCTGATCCGGTGGCCGGCCGGTGGCTATCAGGTCGGCGAGTTCGCGCAGGTAGTGCTCGTGGCCGGACGGGGAGACGAGGAAGAGCATCCGCGCGGGCTCGGGTCCGGGATTGAAGAAGGCGTGCGGGCAGCCGGCGGGCACGAACATGACGCTCCCCGGACCGCCCTTGAACACCGGCGTGCCGGTGTCCGACTCCCACGTCCGCCAGTCGTCGTCAGTCTTCTCGCGGGGATGGAAGGCGAGCAGTTCGAGCTCCCCTTCGAGGACGTAGAACACCTCCTCGACGTTATGGTGCAGATGCGCCCCGACGTCGAATCCCGGTGCGACGTCGGCCTCGAACACCGACCAGCTCGCCGATCGCTCCGCACCCACCTTGAGTGTTATACCGGCGGTCTGGATCCGGGATCCGGCGCCGGGCGGGAGCAGCAGTCCGTCGGTCATGGCTTCCATCCAGTCGTGTCCAGCCAGGTCTCCAGCGTCATCAGGTCCGGGTGGGCGGCTCGCAGCGCCGGGAAGTCGGGTTCGTCGTCGTCGCGTTCGCCGAGCCAGGCGAACATCTTGGCCACCTGCTCGTCGAAGGCCCGGATCTGCTCGATGGGCACCTGATGGAAGCGGGCGGGCAGGCCACAGGCCCGGCCGAAGGCCTCGGCGATCGCCTCGGCGGAGAGGCAGTCTCCGGCGATCTCGAGGGTCCGGCCGATGAACGCGCCGGGCTGGTCGAACGCGACCGCGGCGAACGCCCCGATGTCCCGCGTCGCGATCAGCCGTACCCGTGTCTCCGGGCGTACGGCGAGGTTGACCACCAGCTCGTCGCCGTCCACGACCGGGCGGGTGAGGGAGGTGAAGTTCTCCATGAACATGACGGGCCGCAGGACGGTGGCCGCCAGCCCGAGCAGGCCGATGCGTTCCTCGATGCGGGCCTTGCTGTCGTAGTACGGGATGTCGCTCACCAGGCCCGCGCCGCTGATCGAGCTGTAGACGAGGTGCTCGACGCCGGACTCCTTGGCGATCTCGGCCACCGCCGTGCCGCGCCGTTCCTCGGCCGCCACCCCTTCAGGGGTAACCTTGGCGCCGGTGAGCATGGTCAGCACCAGGAAGACGCCGTACACGCCGTCCATCGCCGCCCGGAGCGAGGCCGGGTCGTCCAGGTCGCCGGTGACGAGGGTGGCCCCCGCCGTCCGCAGCGATTCGGCGCCGGGCGAGCCGACATCCCGTACCAGGGCGCGAACCTCCCAGCCACGATCGAGTAACTGGCGCGCGGCCGCGCCCCCCTGCTGACCGGTGGCCCCGATCACCAGCACCTCTCGCTGTGTCATGTGCTCTCCTTCGCCCGGCGGTGACAATGATCAGGCTAGCCACGGAGAAGCGGTCGATCCTGGTACAGATGCTGCTAGCCTGCCGATCGGTTCACCGTCCACGGGAGCGCTGTGGGAAACGGCCACGACAGCGGACAGCCGGCGCGACGCGCCGAGCTGGGTGCCTTCCTGCGCGCGCGCCGGGCCCGGCTGCGGCCGGCCGACGTGGGGCTGCCGGAAGACGGCATACCGGGGCGACGCCGGACCGCCGGCCTCCGGCGCGAGGAGGTCGCCGACCTGTCCGGCGTCGGCGTCACCTGGTACACCTGGCTGGAGCAGGGCCGCAACATCTCCGCGTCGGCTCAGGTGATCGACGCGCTGGCCCGCGCGCTGCGCCTCGGCCCGGACCAGCACCGCCACCTCCGCGACCTCGCCGGCCTCGCCGCCCCGGACCGGGAAACCTCCACCGATGACGTACGTCCCCGACTGCGCCGCCTGGTCGACGCCGCGGTGCCGAACATCGCCTCGATCTATGACGGCCATTTCGACTACCTGGCATGGAACCGGCCGTACGCGCTGATCCGCCACGATCCGGATAGCTTTCCGCCTGACCGGCGCAACCTGGTGTGGATGATGTTCACCGACGAGGAGAACCGGGCCCGCATGACCCGATGGGAGCCGGCGGCGCGGGCCGTCCTCAGTCAGTTCCGGGCCATGGCCGGGCAGCGCCCGGACGACCCGCGGTTCGCGGACATCGTGGCCGGGCTGACCGCGGCGAGTCCGGAGTTCAGGGAGTGGTGGAAGGAGTATCCGATCCGCTCCTTCAGACCCGCGACGGTCGAACTCGATCACCCCGGGGCCGGGCGGGTCGAGCTGGAGATGTTCCAGCTCCGCCTGGTCGAGCGCCCTGACCTGGTGATGGTCGTACAGGTGCCGGTCAGCGACGCGATCCGCCGGCGGATCACCGCCCTGCTCGAAACCGCGTGACCAGCCCGGACTCCCGCGCGGGCTTACTGCTCCCAGTTCTCGTATACGAGCCCGTCGGTGGTTCGCACGAAAGCATGGGGCAGTTGAGCTCCTCCAGGCGAGGCATAGGTGGTGTTGGTGATGCCGACGCCCGCGTCGATGGTGTGGCCAGTCGGATTCCCGTGGTCCTCCCAGACCGCCTTGCTGCCGTCCCACCGGCAGGCCCATACGGAGTTGTTGCCGTCGGTCACGAAGACCAGCGCGTATTGGGAGTCGTTGTTGATGTCCGGGACGCTGATCGCACCCAGGCTGGCAAGGGCGTAATGGTCGCTCAGCGGGGCGCCCACCTCGAGCCAGGAGTCGTCCTGACAGACCCAGACGGTCGCTGCGGTCATGACGAAGCAGCAGGATTGTGAGAGCTGCCCGGGGCCGCGCTTGACGATCGCCGCACCGGCCGGTCCAGTGATCACCTCAGGGTACGGGGGGTAGCCAAGACCGGTCCACCGTGAGGACACCATGTCCGTGACGCCGAGCCACACCTGCCCGTCGCTGCCCCACATGTAGACCTGCAGGGTCTGCTCGCCGGTCCTCTCGTCCGTGACGGCGAGGACTCCCATCGAGCGGCCGATCGAGACGCCGGGCGGCGAACCCATGCTGTACCAGAGCCAGGACGACCCGTTCCACCAGTTCACCCACGCATTGCCGTCGCTGCCGAATACGACGGCGAAGGGCGCGGGACTCATCGTCGGCTTCAGCGCGATCGTCACCGCGCCGAGGCCTCGGAAAAGGTTGACGCTCGGTGGCTGCCCCTGGTCGGACCAGATCCACGTTGTACCGTTCCACCAGTTCACCCAGAGATGCTGGTCTCGTAGGACGAACGCGTAAGGTCGATTCCCCTGCGCGGTGTCGTCGAGGGCGATGACGCCGACCGGTCGGTCGACCTTTCCTCCTTGGTTAGCCCATTCCCAGGTGCCGTCTGGCTTTTGCCAGAGAATCCACAGATGACTGTCCTCCGCCCGTACGAAGACGAAGGGGCGGGTGGTCTGCGAGGCCGTCCTGTCCACGACCGCCACCGCACCGATCCCGTACGTCACCCCAGGGCCGGGCTTGCCGCGAGAGCCCCAGTGCCATGACGTCGGGATGGGCGCGCCGGCCCAGGACAGCGAGCCCAACGCCATGGCTCCGAGGCTGGTCCCCAGAAAGGCCCGGCGAGAGAGCTCCGGTATGACGACGTCCGCCGGGGATCGCCTGCCTCCGTCGCCGTCGTCGGATAACGCCGGCTGGTCGTCGGGTCGTTGTTCGCTTGATGACATGACTATTTCCTCTCGCTACTTGAGCGCAAATGTTGCGGTGATTTAATCGCCAGTGGCTCGATGAACGATTAGTAGCGAGTTGCAGCCCACACGGCGCTTTCCCCCGAATCTGGGAAGATATGACCGATCACATCGCTCCACGGTGGTCGTAGCGACAGCCGTGGTTGCGAAGGCTCCCGCCACTGGAGGAGTGATCACCATCCGGCATCTCGGCATCCTCGCCCACAGCACCGAAGGGGCGGCTCTGTGCTTCCTGGCCTACTGCCAGGAGGGTTTCCGGCAGGTGGGCCGGCACGAGCATCCCGACGTGACCCTCGACTACATCGCCTTCGGCTACAGCATGCCCGCCTGGGACGCGGGTGACCACGACTCGATCAGGGCCAGGCTGGCCGTCAGCGTCGAGCGCCTCGCCCGAGCCGGGGCCGACTTCTTCGCCTGCCCGGACAACACCGCCCACCTGGCGCTCGAACGGCCCGGCGAGGATCTCGCCCTGCCCGGCCTGCACATCGCCGAGGTGGTTGCCGACCAGGCGGTTCGCGACGGGCGTACGAAGGTCGCTGTGCTCGGTACGTCGTACACGATGGACAGCGGGCTTTATCCGAAGGCGCTCGCCGCGCGCGGGATCGCGGCCGAGGTGCCGGAGGCGGACGACCGGCGGATCATCAACGAGATCATCTTTGCTGAGCTGGTGAACGGCGTGTTCACCGAGGAGTCGCGGCAGGAGTACGTTCGTGTCATCGCGCGACTGGCGGACAGGGGGTGTGACGCCGTCGCGCTCGTCTGCACCGAGATCCCGCTCCTGGTGACACCCGCGGTGTCGCCGCTGCCGGCGCTCGACTCGACCCGCCTCATGGCCGTCGCCGCGTACGAGGTCGCCGCCGGCCACCGGCCCCTGCCCACCTGGCGCGGAGGGGGTAACTGAGGCCCAGGTCGTGTGGAGTGCTAGTACCTGACGCAGTCCTGCTTGGCCAGAACCAGGCTCATCCCGGAGACCTTGTTGTTGTTCGACACGTAGAACATGTAGAACGCCTTCTTGCCCGGCACGTCGGCGGTGGGGTACCCACCCGGACCGCGCCGCAGATTGGGGTAGGCGGCCTTCAGTTGCGTCCTGGTGGAGCCGAGACTGATGCCCTGAGGCGTCTTGAGGCCGGCGGGCGCGACGATCATGGCCACGCCGTGCTTCTTGGAGATGTACATCCCCACCCGGTATTCGCCGTACGGGCTCTCCTTGAGGTCCCAGCCCGTGCACCTGGCGGAGTCCCCGACTGATTTGCGGACGATTCGCCCGGTCGCCTTGGCCTTCGTGGCGGTCATGCCGAGCTTCAGGTTGCCGTACCCGTACGGCCCCAGTGTCGCCTTCTGGGCGGCGAACGCGGCGGGCGCGACGGCGACCGGCACGACACCTCCCGCCAGCGCCACCACAAGCGCTGAACGGCCGATCCGCAGGGCGGTCGTCTGCTTCATGGTGCTTCCTCCTTGATCTTTGACTTGATCACTTTAGTGATAGTTCGGACTGGTTGTGGAGGAATCGCGGGGTTGCGGGCAAGCGCTGCCGCCTTCAGGGCCACCGGCCCGCGATCGGCGCCATGCAGCCGACCTACCCCGTGCGGCCGCGGGCCTGGCGAGCGGCGGCCGGGACCGGTCGAAGAGCTGAACGCCGGACGTCGATCCGCCACCCCTAACAATCGGGATTGGTGGCGCTCGGACCAATATGTGGATTGCGTCATTCGACTCCCATCGGTCCGTTCAAAGGAAATGGCATGAGGTTGACAACTCGTGTATTCAGTACAACGCTCGCGCTGCTCATTGCCGGTAGCGGTACGGCGTTGGCACAGTCCGCGAAGACCCCTGTTGCCAAGGCGGCGCTGTCAGTGCGGCACTTCCATAACGTGCGCTTCCAGCGATGCCTGGATGCGGACACGAACACTGGCGGTAACGGCGGCAAGGCTCAGTTGTGGGACTGCGGCCCTTGGAACCAGCAGTGGTGGCGGTAACGGGGGTTGAGGAGCACCCACGCCCCTCACCGAACGGAAAGAATCGGCAGCCTCGACGAATTCCGCCTGGGGCGCGCAACCACACGAGAGCAGAGGAAGAATAATGTTTTGCAACGCGAAATTCATCGGCATCGTTTCCCTCGCGCTCATCGGCCTTTCTGTCGGCCCTGCCATGGCAGGCGCAAAATCGAGCACCGCCGAAGCGTGCCCGAGGTCCAGGCTGTGCTTCTATAGCGACACCGACTTCGGAGGGCGTTCGCTGTTTGTCACGTCGGCGCCGACCGGTATCTGTTGGAACACAAGTGGTGATGGATTTCCGTACAGATCGATAATCAACAATACGAATTACCGGCACCGGGCATGGAGAGGTGGTAGCTGCGACGGAGAAAGCTGGATCATCGGCCCACACGACAGTGCCGACGACCTTGGATTCGACGCCCTCAGCACATCGAGGGACTGAACCAGTGTGATGCGATGAAGACCGCACATCGTCGAACGCCCCTTCTCGCACGAAACGAGAAGGGGCGTTCGACGCTTGAAGACTTGGCGGGCTACTGCTCGATTTGCTTGGGAGCAGCGGCACGGGCGGCGCCCTTGATAAATGCCTTTGTCATGGTTTCGGATACCGTGTCCATCAGACCGCCGAGCGGATCGATCCGGACGCTGTCGGCGATGGCCTTGCCGATTTCCGTGTTCGCGCGCTGACGGGCCTCGAATGCTCTGTTGCTCATCGTGGTCTGGTGATCCAATACTGCGCCGTTGCCGATCGTGGTACGGCTGCTATAGCCGGTAGCGTCGTCCGAGTCGTGTTGCCGATTGCGCTTCTTCTTCCCCATCGAGCAACTCCCTTGCGCCGCGGATGGCCTTCGACAGATATCGCCTAAGCTTTCAGATCCGGAATGTCGCACGATGCCGTGGGCTGTTGATGGTCTGCCTTCCCGTACAAGATTGATCAGTTTTCCTTGTGCGGAAGCACGGCCTTTTGGGCCTGGCTTCGCGCTGATCCAGTTGGTCACGGCCACTTCGTGTGGCTGTCCCATTTGACGATCTTCTTGAGCTGGGCGGTGGGCGGCAGTCCGGTGGCACCGGTCAGGTCAGCGTGCTGGAAGTTGGCGTCCTTCAAGGTGGCGCCCTCCAGGTCGGCGCCCCTCAGGTTCGTGACGTAAAAGATGGTGCCGGTCAGGTTGGCGTCCGACATGTGGGCCTTGGACAGGTCGGCGAGATTGAAATTGGTGCGGGCGAGGTTCGCCTTCGTCAGGAAAGCTTCGGAGAGGTCGGCGAAGGGCATGAGGCTGTCGGACAGGTCTGCGTCGATGAGATTGGCTTCGGCGAGAACGGTGCCGAACATCCTGTTTCGGGGCAGGTAGGCGTCTTGCAGGGTGGCGCCGCCGAGCCGCGCATGGGACAAGTTGATCCAGCCATCCGTCACACGGACCGGCCGGACCCGGCCCAGTATGGTGAGTACGGTCTGGACATCTCTCGCTTGCCCGAACTGCTTGTTCGTCGACGTACGGCCGTTCCCCACGACATAGGAGGCGAGTATGTCGACGGTGGTCTGCTGGTAGGCGGGGACGTCCCTGCCGATGCCCTCCAGGGCGTAGGCACTGCCGATCCGCACGTCCACGCTCTTGTGGCCGAGTTGTTCGACGGCCTTGGCGAATCGGTCGGTGACCTGGCCCTTCTGCGCGACCTCGAGGCCCTTCCTGGCGATCAGCAGTTCCTCGCGGGAGGCGTCGATCGATTTCGCGGTCTGAGCCAGTCCCTGCGCGGTCAGCAGCAGTCCGCCCAGCACGCCGACGGTCGTGCCGACCTGCAGCAGGGTGGCGACGAACTGGCGTCGGCTGTCCCGGGCCGCGCTGTGCAGCTCAGCGCGTTCCTCGGCCGGAAGAGTGTCGAATTCCGCCCGGGATAGGGGAGCGGTCGCCCGTTCATCGCGTCTCCAACGGAACCACGTCATGAACAGATGGTCTGATCAGCCGCGCCTGTTGGCGAGAGTAAGTCCCTACTCAAATGCCGCCTCTCCAGGTGCGACATCTATCGTGGGCGATTGTTGTGGCATCCCTCCATGCGTGCCCTGCGACGTTGTGGTGTGAGATCAGATCCGCGCACCTACAAGAGTGGAGGAGGCGACATGCCGAAGTTCAACCTGGGGAACGGGTTCCCCACCGGCGACATCGCCCGAATCGCCGTCTTCGCGGCGCTGATCGCCGCGCTCGGCCTGCCGGGCACCCTGAACGTCTTCGGCAACGCCGTCCCGATCACGCTGCAGACGTTCGGCGTCATGCTGGCCGGCACGATCCTGGGGTCGTGGCGGGCCGCCGTGGCCGTAGCCGTCCTGCTCGTGCTGGTGGCGGCAGGCCTGCCGCTGCTGGCCGGCGGGCGTGGGGGGCTGGGCGTGTTCGTGGGGCCGTCGGCCGGATTCCTGCTCGGCTGGCTGCCCGGCGCGGCCGTGACCGGCTGGATCGTCGAACGCGGCGGCCATCACCCGGGCGTCGTACGGCTGGTGGTGGCCTGTGTGGTCGGTGGCATCGGGGTGATCTACCTGGTCGGCCTACCGGTGCAGGCGTTGGTCACCGGGATCTCGCTGGGCAAGGCGGCGCTGCTCAGTCTCACGTTCCTGCCCGGTGACCTGATCAAGGCGGTGCTGGCGTCGATTGTGACGAGGGGGACGCAACGGGCATACCCTGACGCCGTCCCGGCCGTACATCGCGAACGGCTCCGCGCCGGCAAGGAGGGCTGACCCGGTCATGCCGGTCGCCGTACAGGTATTGCGACATGCTTCCGACCACCCGCACCGCCTTGCGCTGTGCGGTCCGTCGGGCGAACTGAGTTACGCGGAGCTCGCCCGACGGATCCGCGGCACGGCGGCGCACCTGGCCGCGCTGGGGATGGGCCGCGGCGCACTGGTCGCGATCAGCCTGGCCGACCCGGCGGACCAGCTCACCGCCGCACTGGCGACGGACCTGGCGGGGGGTACGCCGCTGCTGTGCGACCCGGGGTGGGACGAGCGCGTACGGGCCGCGATCCCAGCAGACCTCCACCTCAACGGCCTCGACCACCTAGACCACTCCGACCACGCCGACCCCGACCACGCCGACCCCGACCACGCCGACCCCGATCACGCCGGTCGCCGCGACCACCCCGACCACCCCGACCACCCCGACCACCCCGACCACCCCGACCACCCCGACCACCCCGACCACCCCGACCACCCCGACCACCCCGACTACTCTGGTTACTTCGGTCATCTCGGCGGCCTCGATGGCCGCCCTTCCGGGGAGAGGAACGCTGCTTTTGGGGCGGACGGCCTTGCAATACCCGCTGCGGGAAGCGCACGGCCATCCGCCCCGGCGGCGTGGCCGCGGCCGGAGGCCGGGGATCGGGCCTGGGCGTGCTTCAGCTCCGGGAGCACCGGCCGGCCGCGGGCCGTGGTCCGCAGCCGGGCGTCCTGGACCGCGTCGTTCCCGCGGGTGAGCGAGCTCGCCGGGATCGGCCCCGGCGACGTCGTCCTGGTGCCCGGGCCCCTGAGTTCGTCCCTGTACGGCTTCGCGGCCGTGCACGCGCTGGCCGTCGGTGCCACGGCCCTGGTGCCGGGCCGCTGGTCACCCGGCTCCCTGGGCGCGCAGCTCGGCAGGGCGACCGTGGCCCACCTGGTGCCGCACTGCCTACCGACCGTACTGGACGCCCTGCCAGCGGGGGCCCCGCTGCGGACCGTCGTGATCGGCGGGGCGGCACTGCCCGCGGAGCTGCGGGAGCGGGCGGTGGGCGCCGGGGTACGAGTGGTGTCCTACTATGGCGCGACCGAGCTGTCCTTCGTGGCCATCGACGTGGACGGCGCGGGGCTGCGCCCTTTTCCGGGTACCGAACTCCAGGTCAGAACGCCCCCCGGCCAGTCGCTCGGCGAGGTGTGGGTGCGCTCGCCCTGGCTGGCCGAGGGCTACCTGGCGGGAGCGTCGGGCCCGCTGCGGGTAGACGCCGACGGGTGGATGAGCGTCGGCGACGTGGCGGAGCCGTACCTGCCGGGTGAGGTCCTGCGGCTGCGCGGCCGGGGAGACGGCGCGATCCAGACCGGCGGGGCCACGGTCGTACCGGAGGACGTCGAGGAGGTGCTCAGGAGCGTGCGCGGAGTGGGCGACGTCGTGGTGGTCGGCTCACCGCACCCGGACCTGGGCGCGGTGGTCACGGCCATCGTCGAGGTGGGCGCCGGGACGCCACCGTCGCGGGCCACGCTCGAGGCCGTGGCACGCGGCGGCCTGGCCGCCGCGCAACGGCCCCGCCGCTGGTACGCGATGGGCACCCTGCCCCGCACCTCGGCAGGCAAGCCGGCCCGCGGCCTCCTCACCGCCCGCTTGGCGGACGATGACGCCGCCCGCCGGGCCTACGGCGACCCTTACCTCTGGCGGCTTTCCTGATGCCGCGACTCCCAGCAGAGGCCGTACCGGTCATCGTGGCCGCACGCCGTACGGCGATCGGGACCGCCGGGCACGCCTTCAAGGAGGTGACGGCCGACAGGCTGGCCGCGCCGGTCATCGAGGTGGTGGCCCGTGACGTCGCCTGCCTCGGTGTGCCGATCGACGACGTGGTGCTCGGCAACTGCATGGGTCCCGGCGGGAATCTGGCGCGGATCTCGGCGTTGGGCGCGGGGCTGGGCGAGGCGGTTCCCGGTGTCACGGTGGATCGGCAGTGCGGCAGCGGGCTGGCGGCGATCCTGATGGCCGGTCAGGCCGTGACCAGCGAGGAGATGGAGCTGGTCATCGCCGGTGGAGCCGAGAGCGCCTCCACCGCGCCGTTGCGGGCGCACCGGGGGAGCCCCGACACACCGTACGACCGGGCGCCCTTCACCCCGGCAGGCCATCCGGACCCGGACATGGGAGCCGCCGCCGAGGCACTCGCCGCGGCGCGCGGCGTCGAGCGGGAACGCCAGGACGATTACGCGGGCGCGAGCAACGCCAAGGCGGTGGCCGCGCGGGAGGCGGGGCGGTTCGCGGCGGAGATCGTCGAGGTCGGCGGCCGGACGGAGGACCAGCGTCCCCGGCTGATGCGGCCGGCGTCGCTGTCGCGGTTGCCGGCGGCGTTCGTCCCGGGTGGGTCGGTGACGGCCGGGAACTCGTCCCCGATCAGTGACGGGGCGGCGGTGATCGCCCTCACCTCGGAACGACTGCGGGCCAGAGCCGGGCTGCCCGGCCTCCGGCTGCGGGGCGGAGCCGTCGTCGGCTGCGATCCCGCCCTGCCCGGCTGGGGTCCGGTGCCCGCGGTACGGCGGCTGCTCGGCCGTACGGGAGTACGCATGGAACAGATCGCGGCGGTGGAGATCGTGGAGGCGTTCGCGGCCCAGACGCTGGCCGTCACCGACGCGCTCGGGCTCGACCCGCTCGGCGCCGACAGAGAGCGGGTCTGCGCGGACGGCGGCGCGCTGGCGCTCGGTCATCCGTGGGGGGCGACCGGAGCCGTCGTGGTCACGCGGCTGTTCACGCGGCTCGTGCGGTCGGGCGCGCCGCCGGGGACGCTGGGGCTGGCGACGGCGGCGGTCGGCGGCGGCCTCGGAGTCGCCGCCCTGTTCGAGGTGGTATGAGCGGGATCGGAGTGGGATCTGTAGGTGTTGAGATGTATGGGTGGTGTGCGTGATCGAGCTGGACGACGTACGGGTCCGGCTCGGGCAGCGTGAGGTGCTGTGCGGTGTCACGGCCGCGCTGCCCGAGCGGCGGGTGGGCGTGATCGGCGCCAACGGATCGGGCAAGAGCACCCTGGCCCGGCTGCTGAACGGCCTGGTCCTGCCGAGCTCCGGCACCGTCACCGTCCTCGGTGACGACACCCGCCGCCACGCGGCCAGGATCAGGCGGCGGGTCGGGTTCCTGTTCACCGACCCCGACGCGCAGATCGTGATGCCGACCGTGGCCGAGGACGTCGCCTTCTCCCTGCGCCGGCGGAAGCTGCCACGCGAGGAGGTCGAGCGCAGGGTCGCCGACGTCCTGGAGAGGTACGGCCTGGCAGGCCACGCCGACCACCCCGCCCACCAGCTGTCCGGCGGCCAGAAACAGCTGCTCGCCCTCTGCTCGGTCCTGGTGCTCGAACCCGAGATCCTCGTCATGGACGAACCCACGACCCTGCTGGACCTACGCCACTCCCGGCTGGTCGCCGACGTGCTGCGCGACCTGCCGCAGCAGGTGGTCGTGGTCAGCCACGATCTCGCCCTGCTGGCGGACTTCGACCGCCTGCTGGTGCTGGACGAGGGCCGGATCGTGGCCGACGCCGCGCCGCGGGCGGCCATCGGCCACTACCGGAAGCTCATGTCGTGAACGGGCTCACCGGCGCCTACGTCCCAGGTGACTCGCCGCTGCACCGCCTTCCCGCAGGGGGCAAGCTCGCGGGTCTGGCCGCCTTGTGCACGGTGCTCGTCCTCCTGCGCGCGCCGGTGGCGATGGCGGTCGCCGCGCTGGTGGTGGGCGTGCTGTTCGCCGTCTCGGGGGTGGGCGCGGCGGCGGCCTGGGCGCAGGTACGGCCGGTCCGCTGGTTCGCGGTCGCGCTGTTCGTCATGCAGGTGGTGTTCGCGGATCTGCCGTCGGCGATCACTTCGGTGTCGCGGGTCGTCCTGGCCGTCGCTCTGGCCGGGCTGGTCACCTTGACGACGCGGACGGTCGCCATGATGGCCTTCCTCGAGCGCTGCCTGTCGCCGGCGCGGTGGGTGGGGCTGGACCCGTTCCGGCTGTCGTTGCTGCTGTCTCTCACGATCCGCAGCGTGCCGGTCATGTCCGACCTGGCCACCCGGGTACGGGAAGCCCAGCGCGCCAGGGGAGTGGAGTGGAGCATGCGCGCCTTCGCCGTACCACTGGTGGTGAGCGCGTTGCGACACGCGGACGCGCTCGGCGAGGCCCTCAGCGCCCGCGGCCTGGACGACTGACGGCGCTCACGTGTCGACCGGCAGGCGGCGGGCGGCCACGCCTGCCCAGCCCAGGCCGAGTGCGGTGATCAGGAGTACTCCCGCGGCCCCCGCTCCCGCCGCCACCAGGCCGGCCGCGCCCGGGATGAGGATCTGCCCGGTACGGTTGCCCACCAGCCGCAGTGACATCGCCCGCCCCCGAAGACCGGCGGGTGCCGACTCCGCGAGCCACGACATGGTCATCGGCTGCCCCACCCCCAGCCCGAACCCCATGACCAGCAGCACACAGGCCAGCAGCCACAGCGGCATGGGCAGCGGTGTGACCACCATGGCCAGGGCCGCCGCGACGGTGCTGACCACCAGGAGGCGCCGTCTGCCGAAGGCGCGCGAGAGGCGGCCCAGGAAGAACCGCGACCCCATGGACGCCACGCCACGGATCGCCAGCAGGGCGCCGACCACGCCTGAGGCGAGCCCTTGCTCGGTGCCCAGCGCCGGCAGGTAGACCAGCGTGATGTCGACCGCGGCCAGCACCACGCAGCTCGTCACGAGCGCGTGCGCGAGACCCGGCAGCCGCAGCAGCGACCGCACTCCGGTGCCGTCGCCCTTGACCTGCGCGGCGGCCCGTGGGCTGGCGGTCAGGAGCACCGACAGTACGACGAGTACGGCGGCGAGCCCGCAGGTCCACAGGTAGATCCGGCCGGTGTCGGGAATGGCCAGCGCGCCGCCGAACACGGTGATCAGGACCGGCCCTGCGGCCTGGCCCAGCGAGGCGGCGAACGTGTAGTGCCCGAAGGCCGTGTCGTACCGGCCGGGCACGGTCACGTTCGCCACCAGCGCCTGCTGGGCGATGACGCAGCCGAGATGTCCCGTGCCGAGCAGGACGCCGCCCGCGATCAGCCCGGGGATCGTGTGGCCGAACGCCAGGAACGCGGCACAGGCGGCCGTGAGCAGGATCGCCCCCGCCACGGCCATGCGCCGCTCGCCGTACCGGTCGGCGGCCTGACCGGCGGGGATGGCCAGGACGAGCGGCGCGACGGCGAAGCTGGCGCCCAGCACGCCCAGCCACGCCGCCGGTACGTGCAGCTCGATCGCCCCGTACGACATGGTCGGCCGCAGCACGAACGTGACCACCTGCGTCCCCATGGAGTGCGCCAGCAACAGAGCCGTCCGATGGCGCCGATGCCAGCCGTCAGACATCGATCCCGTCCACTTCAGATCCAGCCCGCTCGGCTCCAGCGCGGTCGAAATCGGCCTGGTCGAAATCAGCGCGGGCGGAGTCGGCTTGCGCGCGCAACCGCCGGGCGGCCTGCGCGCCCAGGCTGGTGTCGATGTGCTCGCGCATGACGGCCGCCGCGCCGTAGGCGTCTCCGGCGATCACGTACTCCAGCAGGGCCTCGTGCTCGCCCGCCTTGCGGTCGCGGGCGGCCTGGCCGCGTTCGACCTCCAGGGCCAGGCGGCGATAGCGGTCGGACTTGTCCCACAGGCCGTCGAGCGTGCCGATGAGCAGGTCGTTGTGCGAGGCGCCGTACAGGGCGGCGTGGAAGCGGCGATGGGCGACGAGCTGCTCGTACGCGGGATCGCCGGGCAGCGGGCTGAGCCCCTCGGCGGCCGCGCGCATGCCCGCGATGTCCGACCTGGTCCTGCGCTCGGCGGCCAGGGCGACGGCCAGGGGGTCGAGGGAGCGCCGCATCTCCAGCAGGTCGCGCGCCTCCTCCGCGGACAGTGGCGCCACTCGGGCGTCGCGATGGGCGTCCAGCGCCACCAGGCCCTCGCTCTTCAGCCGGCGCAGCGCCTCGCGGAGCGGCGTGGTGCTGATGCCGATGTCACGCGCCAGCGTGACCTGCGCGATCACGGAGCCGGGCGGCAGGACTCCGGACAGGATCAGCTCCTTGACCCGCAGGTACGCGTGGTCGGCCTTGGTGGTGGAGAGCTCGGCCGACGTCCCGTTCGTCACGGCTATAACGTACCGCACCACGATAAGGCACGAAATTTCGGGCTAAAGGGTCATAGGTTATAACGGGCCTCCCGACAGGCTCCTGGTGTGGGAGCATTTGGGCACCATGCGAGCCATGCTGCCGTTGCGATTAGCGCGCTCGGCCCTCTTCGCGGCCGTCTGCGTGACGCTGGCCGCCCTGGCTCACTGGTTCGCGGGCGGCACGCTGCCGAGCCCCGCCCGGCTCGCCCTCGGAGCCGCGGTCGTGACGGCCATCACGGCCGTGGCCGCCGGTCGGGAGCGCGAACCGGTCCTGATCGCCCTGCTGCTCGGCGCGGCGCAACTCCTCCTGCACGGCCTGTTCACCTGGCACGCCGCCCCCACCGCCATGCCGCCCGGTCATGGGCTGGCCTCTGACGTCGAGATGGAGCTCTGCCACCTCACCGCCACGCTGATGACCGGATGGTGGGTGGCCAGGGGCGAGACCGCGCTGTGGTCGGTGCTGCGGCGCCTGGCCGTACGCGTGGTGCTGCTCCTTGCGCCGTGCCCCATCCGCCCGCCCGCTCCGTCGGCGCCCGCTTACCGCGCGCCCGGCATTCCGTACGAAAGCGTTGTCCTGCGTCACGCGGTCGTCCGGCGTGGGCCCCCGCTCCCGGCTGCTCTCTGAAAACCTCACCCCGCAGCCACGTGGAGAACACCATGACGTCCACCCTCGCATGCCGTCGACCTCTGCCCGCCCGCACCTGAGCAGCCGTGTCCATTTCCCGAGGCGGGCCGTCGACGGCCCGCCGTTACGCCGTTGTCGCCGTGGCCGCCGGACTTCTGGTGCTGGTCGCGGCCCTGCTGTTCGGCGGAAGCCTGCCGGCGCAGGAGATCCCGGGCCTGCCCAAGGCGGGACCGATCACCGACTGGGGCCTGCCCCTGGCCCGGTTCGTCTATGACCTGTGCGCCTTCGCCACCGTGGGAACGCTGGTCGCCGCCGTGTTCCTGGCCCCGCGCGGCACGCCGGAGGCCGCCGCCTGCCTGCGGGCCGCCAGTCGGTGGGCGCTGGGCTGGGCTGTCGCCGCGGCCGCGATGTACCTGCTGACGATCTCGGAGGTCACCGGCCTGCCGCTCGCCGATCTGCTGGAGGACCCGTCGATCCTGACGTTCGGCACCACCGTCCCGCAGACCCAGGCGCTGTTCATCGTGGCCGCGGCGGCGGGGGTGGTGGCGATCGGCACCAGCTTCGGGCCTTCGACCTGGTGGAACGGCCTCCTGCTTGCGGTCGCCGCCTTCGCGGTGCTGCCGCCCGCCTACGTCGGTCACGCGGCCTCGGCCGGCGACCACGACATCGCGATCTCCGCCCTGATGGCGCACCTGGTGACGGTGGCCGTGTGGGTGGGCGGCCTGGTCGCCGTGCTGGTCCACTTCCGGCGGTCGGACCGGCTGGCGGAGGTGGTGCCCAGGTTCAGCACGCTGGCGCTGGCCTGCTTCGCCGCGGTGGCCGTGTCCGGTGTGGCCAGTGCCTGGGTACGGCTGGACGCCGTCGCCCAGCTCTGGCAGAGCCGTTACGGCCTGCTCATCCTGGCCAAGACGGCCGCGCTGGTGGCTTTGGGCGCCTTCGGCCGGCACCATCGCCGCCGCACGGTCGCGGGCCTGGCCGAACGTCCGGTGCGGCACACGTTCATCCGGCTGGCCACCGGTGAGGCGATCGTCATGGTGGCGGCCGTCGGGCTGGCCGTGGGTCTGTCGCGCACCCCGCCGCCGCCCTCGGAGGGCGGTGGCGGTCACGACCACCTCCTGCTGGAGTTCGACCTGCCGCCCTTCTCGATCGGCAACCTGGTCACCGAGGTCCGGCTGGACCCGCTGATCCTGCTCCTGCTGGCCCTCCCCGCGATCGGCTACCTCATCGGGTTGCGCCGCCTGGCCCGCGACGGGGTGCCGTGGCCGCCCGGCCGTACCGCCGCGTGGCTGGCCGGGCTCGCGGTGCTGGCGTTCGCCCTGCTCAGCGGCGTGGGCGGCTACGCCCGCGCGATGCTGTCCGCGCAGGCGCTGCAGTACGGCCTGGTCGCCCTCGTGGCGCCGCTGCTGCTGGCGCTCGGCGCGCCGCTGACGCTCGCCGCCCAGACCACCACCGACCGCTCGCAGTACGGCGACGTGACCCGCGCGATCCTGGACAGCTGCCTCGCCGCGCGCCTCACCCACCCCGTGACCGTCGCGGCGCTGCAGGTCGTGCCCGTGGCGCTGCTGTACGGGACCGGCTGGCTGGGGCAGTCGTTGTACAGCTACGCGGCGCACCTGCTCACCCTGGCCCTGCTGTTCTGCACCGGGATGGTGTGTTTCTGGGTGCTGACCGGGGTGGATCCGCTGCCGCGCCCGGTCACCTGGGTGACGCGGGCGCGGCTGTTCGCGGTGGTCGCCGTGGTGCCGCTCGCGCTCGGGCTGGTCCTGCTGTTCGGGCCGGGGGTGGGCCTGGACTGGTTCACGCTGGTGTCGCCGCCGGGGGTGTCGGACCTGTCCGCCGATCAGCGGGCCGCCGGGCTGACGGTGCTGATCGCCGCGATCCTGGTGCTCGGGGCGTCGGCGGTACGGCTGGCGTCATGGCGGCGGGCCGCTCAGCAGAGGAGGACCCTCGTCTGAACGACCACGGTCATGACGCATGTCCCTTCTCGGAGTGATGTGGCTTCTGTACGTCGACCGTGGTCAACCGCCGTTCGGCGCCGGTGATCTCGTACACCGGCCCGGTCAGCGTCACCGGCCGCTCGGCGACGACCTCGGTGACGGAGCGGCGGACGGTCACCGTCACCTCGCCGGGCTCGACGACGCGCCGGCCGTCGCGCCCGGTGAAGGCCAGCAGCCGCGTCGGCACCTCGAAGCCGACCGACGCGCGCTCACCGGGGTCGAGCTCGACGCGCGCGTACCCGACGAGCTGGGCGACGGGCCGGGTGACCGAGGCGACCACGTCCGACGCGTACACCTGCACGATCTCCGCGCCCGCCCGGTCACCCGCGTTGCGCACGACGACCGAGCAGCGGATCGACCCGTCCGCCGCCGGGGCGGTCCCGGCCACGGCCACGTCGTCGTAGGCGAAGCTCGTGTAGCTCAACCCGTGGCCGAAACCCAGCTCCGGAGCGGGGTCGACGTTGCTCACCGAGCTGGCCGCGCCGAGCCGGGGATGCAGATAGCTGTACGGTTGGCCGGCCACCGAGCCGGGCATGCTCATCGGCAGCCGGCCCGACGGGTTCACGGCGCCGCTGAGCACCCGGGCGATGGCCCCCGCGCCCTCCTCTCCGGGGAAGAACGCCTGCACCACGGCGGCGGCCTCGCGCAGGATGCCCGGTACGGCGTAGGCGCGGCCGGTCATCAGGACCACCACGACCGGTGTGCCCGTGGCGATGACCGCGTCGGCGAGCTCCTGCTGGGCCCCGGGCAGGTCGAGGGTGTCCACGTCGCAGCCCTCGCCGGAGGTGCCCCGGCCGAACAGGCCCGAGCGGTCGCCGAGCACGAGGATCACCACATCGGAGTCGGCCGCCAGACGCGCCGCGCCGGCGATGCCCGTGCGGTCGCCGTCATCGACACCCGTGCCGGGTTCGACCTGGAGCACCGCGTCCGGAAACTCCGTCCGCAGGGCGTCCAGCAGCGTGGGCGACTCGATGCCGGGCTCGACGCCGGGGAAGTGCGGCAGGACGTGATTGACGAAGGAATAGCAGCCGAACAGCGCGGTGACGCTGTCCGCGTTCGGGCCTATGACGGCGACGCGCCGGCCCGCGCGGTCACCGAGGGGGAGCAGGCCGTTGTTGGTCAGCAGCACGATGGACTCTTCCGCCAGCCGCCGCGCCAGCGCCCGGGACTCGGCGCCGTCCAGGTCGACGGGTCCCGAAGGGGCCGGCTCATAGTCGTCGTCGAGCAGCCCGAGCTCCGCCTTCTGCAGCAGGACGCGGCGCAGCGCCCGGTCGATCAGCGATTCGGCGATCCGCCCGCTCGACACGGCCTGCTTCAACGGCTCCAGATAGGCCACCCCGGTGGGCAGCTCGACATCGATGCCCGCCGTGAGCGCCTGCACGGCCGCGTCCTCGGCGTCGGACGCGACGGCGTGCAACGTGTGCAGGAAGGCGACCGCGAAGTAGTCCGCGACGACGGTGCCTTCGAAGCCCCACTCGTCGCGCAGAATCCTGGTGAGGTAGTGGGCGTCCGCGGCGACCGGAATCCCGTCGATCTCCGCGTAGGAGTTCATCACCGAGCCCGCCCCCGCGTCCCGGACCGCCACCTCGAAGGGGAACAGCAGCACGTCGGACACTTCACGCGGCCCCGCGTGGACCGGGGCCAGGTTCCGGCCGGCGCGGGAGTTCGAATAGCCGACGAAATGCTTCAACGTCGCGATGACGCCCGCGGACTGGAGTCCCCGCACGTACGCCGCCCCGATCGTCGCGACCTCGTACGGATCCTCGGAAACGCACTCCTCGATCCGGCCCCACCGCTGGTCGCGCATCACATCGAGCACGGGGGCCAGCCCCTGGTGAATGCCGAGCGCGGCCATGCTCGCCCCGATCTGCCGGCCCATCCGCTCGACCAGCTCGGCGTCGAACGAGGCGCCCCACGCCGGCGGGACCGGATAGGTCGTGGCCCGCCAGGCCGCCAGACCGGTGAGGCATTCCTCGTGCGCCAGCGCCGGCACGCCGAGGCGGGTGTGGTCGAGCAGCCATCGCTGCCGCGCGGCCAGCAGGGTGCTCGCCCACTCCGGATCGACAGGCCGGGTCCCGTAGTGGCGGGTGATCTGCCCGAGGCCGTGGCGGGCGAACTCCTCGAAGGCGACGTCCTCTCCCTGCATCGAATCCTGCAGCGGCGCGACGACCCCCTCTTCGCGATTGACGTTCAGCCACACGCCCACGAGCTGCGCGAGCTTCTCGTCGAGCGACATGTCGGCCAGCAGGTCACCGACGCGCCGCGCTCGGCGCTCATCGATCGTCATGCACGCACCCTCACTGTTGATAGTGCCGAGGTATTGCAGCAGAAAATTTTCGGCTGAATTTCGGATAAATTACCGTGACATTGCCGTGCGGTTACGCTAGGCTCCGGCCTGTAGGGGTGTCAACCGCCCCTCAACAGCCCAGGTCGGCCAGCAGCCATGGGCTGACAGATTTTCCGAAAGTGTCATCACGCCCACCGGGAGGTCCTGTGCCCCGACCCACCCTCTCCGACGTCGCGGTGGCGGCCGGAGTGTCGGTGCCGACGGTCTCGAAGGTGCTGAGCGGCAAGAAGCACGTCTCCGCCGCCACCCGCGACAAGGTCCTCGAAGCGGTCCGGGCCTCCGGATACGAAGCGCTCCGCCCGCTCAGCACACCCCGGGTCGGCCTCATCGACCTGCTCATCGACGGGCTCGGCTCGCCCTGGGCGGAGGTTCTCGTCAAGGGCGCGGAGCAGGCGGCCGCGCGCTGGGGGTTCTCGCTCGTCGTGACCTCGTCCGCGCGGCCCGACTTCGACCTGCGGCGCTGGATCGGGATCGTGCGGAAGCGGAGCACCGACGGCATCGTCTTCGTGCTTTCGCGCGCCAACCAGGAGGAGATCGCGGCGGTCGAGGAGCTGCTGCGGGTCCCGCTGGTCCTCCTCGACCCGGTCGGCCAGCGCGACCCCCGCCTCTCGACCGTCGGCGCCACGAACTGGTCGGGCGGGGTCATGGCGACGACCCATCTCCTCGAGCTGGGGCACGAGCGGATCGGCTTCATCGGCGGGCCGCTCGACACGCAGTGCAGCCTCGACCGCCACGAGGGCTACCTCGCCGCGCACCGCACCTTCGGCGTCGAGCCGAGGCCGGGCCTCACGCGTTTCGGTGACTTCCTCGTCTCCGGCGGCAAGACGTTCGGCGCCGAACTGCTCGACCACCCCGACGGCCCCACGGCCATCTTCGCGGGCTCCGACCTGCAGGCCGCCGGCGTCTACCAGGCCGCGGCCGAGCGCGGCATCCGGATCCCCGACGAGCTGTCCGTCGTCGGCTTCGACGACTCTCCTGTGTGCGAGATGATGTCCCCGCCGCTCACCACGGTCCGCCAGCCACTCGACGACATGGCCAACGAGGCGGTCCGGCTGATCACCGAAGAGCTGACTCACCGCAAGGGCTCGGCCGGCACCCGGATCGAGCTCGCCACATCCCTCATCGTCAGAGGCAGCACCGCGCGCCCCCACGGAGGAGAGCAATGACGGCACCCGCCTTTCCCGGAGGCACGTCGGTCACCCGCCTGTCGGTCTACTCCGGTACGTGCCAGGACGGCCTCGAAGGCGGCACCCCGCACATGCACACCGCTTCCACCGAGGCTTATGTGGTCATCGGCGGGCGTGGCGCGTTGCAGACGTTGGATGTGCACGGTTTCCGTGAGACGGAGTTGAGTACCGGTTCGACGGTGTGGTTCACGCCGGGGACGATTCATCGGGCGATCAACCGCGGCGGTCTGGAGGTGGTCGTGGTCATGCAGAACGCCGGTTTGCCCGAGGCCGGTGACGCGGTGATGACGTTCCCGCCGGAGATCGTGGGCGACGCGGCCCGCTACCGGGAGGCGGCCACCCTACCGGTCGGGGAAGAGGCGGAGGACGCTGTCCGGCGCCGTCGTGACCTGGCCGTGGAGGGCTTCCTGCGCCTGGCCAAGAGCCTTTCCGACGGCGACCCGGGACCTCTGCAGGCGTTCTATGACAGCGCGGTCGCGCTGGTGCGCCCCGCCGTCGCGGGCTGGCGCCGTACCTGGGAGGACACCGTCGCCCGAGAGACCCGCCGCACCGCCGAGGTGCTCGACGCGCTGGAGCGCGGCGACGGGACGCACCTCCAGGGCGCCACCCTCCTCGAAGCGCCACCCGAAGCCCGCTGGGGCATGTGCGGCCGACTCCGCACCCACGATGTCGCCCATCCACTGGTCCACTCGGGCCCTGAAGGCCCTGAAGCGCCCGGAGCCTGAAGCACCTGAAGCGCCTGAAGCGCTCGGTGCCCTCGAAGCGGCCGATGTGAGCGGGTCGAGCTTCTGACCCCCGGTCCGGCTGCGGCGGGTGGTCACCAGGTCGGCACCAGGCCGCCGTCCACGGTGAAGTCGGCGCCCGTGACGTTCGCCGTACGGTCGCTCGCCAGGAGCAGCACCAGGTCCGCGACCTCCTCCGGACGCGAGAACCGGCCGCTCACCGAGTCGTGCGCGGCCTTGGCGACGATGTCCCCGGCCGCCGATCCGGTGGCCCGGGCGACGGTCGCGGCGACGCCTTCTTCGCCGAACCACAGCGCCGTCTCGACCGGCCCCGGACTGACCGTGTTGACCCGAATGCCCCGGCCGCCGACCTCTTTGGACAGCGCCTTGGAGAAGTTGGACAGCGCGGCCTTCGCGGCGCTGTAGTCGATCACCGCCGGATCGGGCAGCGACGCGTTGACCGAGCTGATGTTCACGATCGACCCGCCGCCCCCGGCCAGCATCAGCGGGAGCGCGCTCCGCGTCGCCCGGACCGCCGGCATCAGGTTGAGGCTGATCGAGGCCAGCCACTGCTCGTCCGTGACGCTCAGGAATCCCGCCGTCCGCGCCGGCGCCCCGCCCACGTTGTTGACCAGGATGTCGAGCCGGTCACCGGCGACCTCGACGAGCTCGGCCGGCCCCGACGGCCCGGTGAGGTCACCCAGCAAGACGCGCACCCCCTGCGCGGCGGCCAGTTCGTCCAGCTCGGCGGACGACTTGCGAGCTCCGGCGATCACCCGCGCGCCCTCACCGGCCAGGGCGCGCACAACCGCCAGCCCGATGCCCCTGCTGGCGCCGGTGACGACGGCCACCTTGCCCTGTAGCCCGAGATCCATCGCGGTCCTGCCTCTCACTTTTGGGTGGCGATCGCTAACAGGACTCTAGGTGGGGAGCGACGTCGCGGTCTTGAGTCATGTGACTGAAGCTTCGCCCTGGAGCCCGCTTCGGCCAAGGCTGGAATCACGGAGCAGGGCGCGGCAACGCCCTAGACGACTTGGGACTTACTGGTCTTTGGTCGGTGGCGGGTCAGGACGTCGACGTGCTGGCGGAAAACGGCGGGAAGTGCTCGTCGGGCAGGGGCAGGCCGGGGGTGAGGCCGAGGGGATCGGTCAGCACGTGTGCCGGTTCGGTGGCGAAGACCGCGTCGGCGTCCATGTAGATGACCACGTGCGCGATGCGCGGGTCGTCGGTGAAGTTGGGCGTGGCGGTGTGCGCCAGGTACGAGTTGTGGAAGGTGCAGTCTCCCGCCTTCAACGGGACGGTCACCCGCTGCCGCCACCGCAGTTCGGGCGCCACCCGGAAGAGATCCTGCTCGTCCGACAGGTCCTGGGCGCGCAGGTCCTGGAGGTCCTGTGAGCCGGGCAGGAACGTCATGCAGCCCCGCTCGACGGGCACGTCGACCAGCGCGATCCAGGCCGACAGGGCGTGTCGCGAGCCGGAGTGCGGCCAGTACGGCTGGTCCTGGTGGAACTCGGTGGCCGCGCCGTTGTGCGGCTGCTTGATCAGCAGCTGGTCGTGCCAGAGCCGCAACGGCACGCCCGCCAGGCGGGTCGCGAGCGCGGCGAGCCCCGGGTGCAGGGTGAGCTCGCGGAGCGTCTCGTCCTGCTGCCAGAGCTGGAGCAGCTGGACGAAGATGGCACCCTCGCGGTTGTCCCGCACGGTCTCCTGCGCGGCCAGCGCCGCCTTGGCGTACCGCTCGGCCTCCGGCCGCGAGATCACCTGGGGTACGTGGATGAAACCGTCACGCCGGTAGGCGGCCACCTGAGCGTCGTCAAGCATGTCTTTCTCCCTTGTCGATGTGCCTCCACTCTCTCGGGGCGACCGGGGGGCGGGCTAGGACGGGGGTGCTCGTGCATAGCACAATCCTGATGTGCACCGAGTACGACGCGACGACGTCTTCACCCCCGACCGGCCCGCCGTGGTGGCCGAGCGGCACGAGCTGGCGGCCGACAACGGCGCGCACAGCCACGACTTCCTGGAGCTGGCCGTGGTCGTCGGCGGCACGGCCACGCACGTCTCCGTCACCGGGGAGCAGGAGTTGAGCCGCGGCTCGGTCGCGCTGCTGCGACCCGGCGACTGGCACGGCTACCGCGCGTGCCGCGACCTGGTGGTGCACAACGTGTACGTCGGTCCGGAGATGTTCCAGCGGGAGCTGGCCTGGCTGCGGGCCGAACCGCACATCGGCCGGCTGTTGCACACCTCGGGACACGTGTCGCGGCTGGACGATGGGGCGCTCGCGGTGGTGGAGGCCGCGCTTCCCGCGGCGGTTGGCGGGCACATCACGCAGGTCGGAGCGCTGCTGTGCCTGCTGGGCGGCGCCGCGGCCTCGCTCGGCGAACCCGCCGCCCGCGGCGCGGGGACGCACCCCGCCGTGCTGCTGGCCGTACAGGAGCTGGAAGGCGACCCGCGGCGGAGCTGGTCGGTGGACGACCTGGCGGCGCTCGCGCACGTCTCGTCCGCGCACCTGGCCAGGACGTTCACCGCCCAGCTCGGGATCTCCCCGATGGCCTACCTGAACCGGCTGCGCGCCGAACGCGCGGCGGCGTTGCTCATCGAGACGGACCTGCCGGTCGCGGCGATCGGCAGGCAGGTGGGGTGGAGCGACCCCAACTACGCCAGCCGCCGCTTCCGGCAGTCCTTCGCGATGAGCCCGTCCGACTACCGGGCCAGGTTCAGCGCACCAGCTCCAGCTCGATGACCAGTGCCGTAGCGGGCTTCAACGCCGGGGACGGCAGCCCGAGCCCGGCCAGGACCGACCCGCGCAGGCGTACCGGGGCGGCCGTCCACTCCGGCAGCGCGACACCTGAGGGCAGGCGGCCCGCCACCCGCACCTCGTAGACGGCCTCGGGGTCCAGGCCGGGCAGGCGCAGCGGGGCCGGGCCCGTGGCCACGCGGGAGGCGAGCTGGACGCAGGCGAACACCGCGTGCCCACCCCGGACGACACCGTGGAGCAGCACCGCCGGGTCGGGATGGTCGGCCCGGACCACGGTCCCGCCGTGCAGCGTCGGCCGCAGCCGCTTGTGCAGGGCGATCCACTCCGCCAGTTCCTCGCGTTCGGCGTCGCTCGCCGACGTCAGGTCCCACTCGACGCCCATGTGCCCGAACAGCGCGGTGGCGCAGCGGAACGACAGCGGCAGTGACCGGCCGGTGACGTGGTCGCGGGGCGCGCCGACGTGGCTGCCCATCAGCTCCGGCGGTACGAGCAGGCCGGTCCAGCGCTGGATGGCCTGCCGGTCGAGCGCGTCGTTGCTGTCGGAGGTCCAGACCCGGTCGGTGCGGGCCAGGATGCCGTAGTCGACGCGCGCGCCGCCGGACGAGCACGACTCGATCTCCAGCCCCGGATGGCGGCGGCGCAGCTCGTCGATCAGCCGGTAGGCCGCCAGGGTCTGCGCGTGTACGCCCGCCACGCCGTCGTGGACGGGCTCGGCGATGTCGCGGTTGTGGTCCCACTTGATGTAGTCCAGCGCGTACTCGCCCACCAGCGTGTCGAGCCGTTCCAGCAGGTAGTCGAAGACCTCCGGCCGGGCCAGGTCGAGCACGTGCTGGTTGCGCTGCGGCGGCGGGAGCCGGTCGGCGCGGCCGAGCACCCATTCGGGGTGCTCGCGGGCGAGGTCGGAGTCGAGATTGACCATCTCCGGCTCGAACCAGAGCCCGAACTGCATGCCGCGCTTGCGCACGTGCGCGGCCAGCGGGTGCAGCCCGTCGGGCCACACCTGCTCGTCGACGTACCAGTCACCGAGCCCGGCGTGGTCGTCGCGGCGGCCGCGGAACCAGCCGTCGTCGAGGACGAACCGCTCGATCCCCACCTCCGCGGCCCGGTCGACCAGCGCCAGCAGCCGGTCGAGGCCGTGGTCGAAGTAGGTGGCCTCCCAGTTGTTCAGGGTGACCGGGCGGGCCGGGCGCGGGCCACGCGCGCGCAGGTGGCCGTGCAGCCGCCCGCCGGCCTCGTCGAGCCCGGCGTCCGACCAGGTGAAATAGACCAGCGGGGTCTCGTACGTCTCGCCCTCGCCCAGGATGATCTCGCCGGGCGCGAGCAGCTCGCCCGCGGCCAGCAGCGTCACGCCCTCCTGCAGCCGTTCGACGTAGTGGACGTGGTCGCCGCTCCACCCGGCGTGCGCCGCCCACACCTCACCGTGCCGGAACCCGAACCCACCGGTCCCCGCCACCAGCAGGCCCGTGCCGTCGTGGCCGGTGCGCCCGCGCCTGTTCTCCCGCGACCAGACGCCGTAGGCCAGCGGCCTGCGCTGCGGCACCTTCTCCAGCGCCCACCGCCCGGTGAAGTCGAGCAGCTCATCCGCCCGCGCGGGCAGCGGCAACGCGCAGGTCAACCCGTCCACGCGGTACGGGTCGGCGGCGGTGTTGGTCAGCGCGTGCCGCATCGTGACCACGCCCTGGGCGTCCATGGCCAGCTCGCTCACCAGCCGGAGTCCGGCTCGCTCGTCGGATGCGGTCACGGTCACGCTGCCGCCCGAACCGGGCACGGACCGCGCCTCGACCGGGGTTTCAAGGCTCCACCTGACCGGCCAGTTCCCGGACGTACGGGCTCCGGCCAGGCCCGGCCTGCCGTACCAGCTGTCGCCCTGGACCGGCACCAGTGGCGGTGCGGGCGTCAGCGACGCCAGCGCGGGCAGGAGGTGCGGCTCGGCGACCACGCCGAGGTCGGCGCCGAAATGGCGCACTCGCGGCAGGCCGGAGCCCGTGACGTCAAGGACGAGACAGGCGCCTGCGGCGGAGAGAATCACGGGGGACACGTCGGGGGGCTCCTCACACTCGGACGGGCACCGGGCCCGCTTTCGTGTAA
This sequence comes from Nonomuraea sp. NPDC049269, assembly GCF_043197155.1. Taxonomy (NCBI): domain Bacteria; kingdom Bacillati; phylum Actinomycetota; class Actinomycetes; order Streptosporangiales; family Streptosporangiaceae; genus Nonomuraea; species Nonomuraea sp. NPDC049269. Next base: position 252,016 of record NZ_JBICSO010000009.1, on the reverse strand, counting down.
GAGGTTCGCACGGTGCGCTCGTCGACCGGCGAGCAGGTGCCGCCGTTGGGCGGCGATCCGCGCGAAGCGGCGTTGCTCATGTGGAGTCCTCTGGCGGTGGCGGGACGACCGTTGGCTCAGTTGCGGCGGTCGCGGGCCTCGGCGGTGGCCTTGAGGGCGGCCAGCCAGAAGTCGAGACCTGGCGCGAGGTACTTGATGGAGGTCTCCGGGTCTGCCTCGATCTGATCGCCGGTCCAGCTCTCCTCGGTGCGGACGATGACACCGCCCTTGACCTTGATGAAGTTCCAGACGTGGACGCCCTCGTCGATGCTCAGCCCCTTGCCGATCGCCGGTCCGCTCCAGCGGACGCACGTGCCCTGCTGGACGTCTTTGACGGTGGAGGTGATGACCAGGGTGGTGGCGGGGGTCGTGGGCGTCGCGCGTGCCGGGGTGGTCCACCGGAACCGCGAGTCCTTCCGCAGCGGTCCCTGGTCCAGCCGCTTCGCGCTGGTGACGGGTTCCTGCCAGGCCGGCCAGTCCTCCCGGCGGCCAGGCGTGGGAACAGATCGCCACAGCGGGGGTGGCCGCGCTCTCGCTCAACGCGATCGCCAAGCAGATGGGCATGAGCGGTCCCGCCCTGTACCGGTACTTCGCCGGCCGGGACGAGCTGATCACCGCACTCATCCGCGACGCCTACCGAAGCATCGCCGACACCGTCCGGGCGGCGTCCGACTCCGGTGCCGACCTGATCGGGTTGGCCCGCGTCATCCGGGAATGGGCCCGGAGCGACCCACAGCGGTACTTCCTCATCTATGGCACGCCCGTCCCCGGCTACCAGGCACCCGACGACACCACCAAGATCTCATTCGAGGTCATGACGGTGCTGCTCGAGGTCTGCGGCGCGGTGTCGGCGGACAAGCCGGCGACACCATTCGACGCCCACCTGGAGACTCACCGTGAGTGGGCCTCCGGCCACCCGGCGGACGCCGCGACGCTGCATCGCGCCCTGTCCTTCTGGACCCGCCTGCACGGCGTGCTCTCGCTCGAACTCGCCGGCCACTTCACCGGCATGAAGATCGACCCCGGCCTGCTGATCGACGACGAACTGAACGCCCTGCTCGTGCCATGATCACGCCGTCTTTACGCCACCGGTCCGGGTCAGGCGGGTTGACCGGCCATCGCGCGCGCCGCCATCCGCCGTTCGAACCACAGTGAGGTGAACGGCGGCACCGCGCACGCCAGGCCCAGCACCACCGCGCCTCGGCTCCAGCCCGCCTCTCGTGCCGAGAGCAGCACTCCGACCACGTACAGCACGAACAGCGCCCCGTGGATCGGCCCGAACACCTTGACCCCGAGTTCGCCGGTCGCGGCCACGTACTTGAAGAACATCCCGACCAGCAGCCCCGCCCACGAGCAAGCCTCGGCCACCGCCACGACCCGGAACCAGCGCAGCATGCTCCACCCTTCACCCGAATATCGCGCATACTCTACAGGCTGTAGAGGAAGGCCGGGTCACCTGCCAGGCCGGCTAGGTTCCCTTGTTCGTGGGCACGCATGACGAGCCCAGCGTGTCCAGCCGACTGGATTGCTTGACGCCCTGACGCGGCGAGCGCGTGGCGGTAGCCGTACTGGAAGGAGAAGGGGTGGCGCCTTCGGCGCGGACAGTCTGGTTCGAGCCGCGGGAGCGCGCGATGGCGGCCTTCGCTGTCTTGAGGATGAGCGGATAATTCGGGTACGCCGGGTTGTAGGCGGGCGGAACGAAGTTCAGCTTGGACACCCGGGCGGTCTTGACCTGCTGGGCGAGCGGGACCAGGTCCTGCAGCAGGCCACGCGGGACGTCGGTGCGGAAGGTCTCCTTGGCCGCCTTGGCCAGGGCGTTGAACTTCAGCAGCACGTTGCTCGGGTTGAGTTGGTTGAGCATGGCACTCATCACGCACTGCTGGCGGCGCATCCGGGTGCGGTTGTCGCCGCCCGCGCAGGTACTGCCCGGATGGTCGCGGGCCCGGCCGTACCAGAGAGCCTGGGTGCCGTTGAGGGTGCGGTTGCCGGCCTTGACCACGCCGCCGTCGGCGCGGCCCACGCCGTAGCAGATGTCCTGCTCGACGTTGATGGTGACGCCGCCGAGAGCGTCGATCAGGCGCGCCACGCCCCACATGTTGACCAGCATGTAGTAGTCGATCTTGATGCCGAGGATCTGGCCCAGCGCGTTCTTGGTCGCCTCCGGGGCGCGGTCGGGGGAGTGGCCCACGACCTCGGGGTGCATGTCGGCGTAGGCCCAGATGCCGTTGATCAGGTCGGCGGAGCCGCGGCCCTGGCCCGGTGGCAGCCAGAAGTTCTTCGGCGGCGGGAATCGCCTGGCCAGTGCGGAGCCCGGCGTGAACGGTGCGTTCTCCAACTCCCGCGGTAGCGCGAAGACCACTGAGTCGCCGGTGTGGACGTCGATACTGACCACGTTGATGCTGTCGGTGCGGATGCTCACCCCCTTGCGGGAGGCCGCGCCGTCGCCGCCCAGCAGCGCGATGTTGAGCCGATCACGTCCTCGCCACGGATCCTTGTGATCGATCGGCTGGGACGGTGAAGCCTTGAAGACGGAGCCGATCGCGTCGTCGGAGGTGTGGGCAGTGGTGGCGACCAGTCCGAACGGCAGTGCCACGGCTACCGCGAGCAGGCCCGCGACCGCGCCCGTAGCGAGTTGACCCCGGCTGCCGAGCTTGCTGGGACGCAGCACGATGTAGGAACTGATCACGACTGCGGCCCATGCGAGCCCGCCCACCACGCACAGGCTCATGATCACGGTCAGCCAGGTCGGGTCGAGGAGCAGGCCGGCCAGCGCCTTGACGTTGATCAGCGCGATCACGGCACCGATCAGCAGCACACCGAAGATCCCCATCATGATCAGACCGGTGCGCTTGCGTCCGGCGCGCACATGCGCGGCACCCGGCAGAACGATCGACGCGATTGTCCAGCCGATCACGGATGGAGCAGTCCACCTGCGCATTAAACCTCCCCGTTGGCAAGATCTGCCCCATTGCGCAAGCAATTTAGCAAATAAGACCATGCACTCCGGTCTGAATAGAAGTGTCCACAGGTCTGGGAGCGGCTTGAACGGCGTCAGAACGCGGTCGCGAGGGCTCCTACCTCTGGTTTTACCGGGCCGCTCGCGGCCGTTCGCCGGATTTCGAGTCGCCGGACCCGTTCGAAATGTGCTACCTCTCGGGGATGCCCGACGAAGGTGATCTTTACATCGGAGCGTCGGAGGACCACGGCGACGCCGTCACCGCGGTCGCGGTCTCCCCGGATGGACGGATCGGGGCGACCGGCGCGCGCTGCGGCGAGGTCCGGCTGTGGGATCTGCGCCATGGCCTGCTGACCGCCTATGTGGGCGGGCTGCAAGGCGGGCCTGTGGAGAGCGCCGTGTTCATCGGCGACGCCAAGCGGCCCACGTTGCTGACCACAGGCCCATCGGCCTCGCTATGGACGGTGACCGCCGAGGCCCTGGAATGGCGGCAACTCCCTTGGGACGGGGGGCGGCTCCTCACGTCCTCGGACCGGGAGGCGGTGCTCAGGCAGTGTGGAGACCTTCGCTGGCTGGGCGTCTTCGGCCCCCTCTCCGGCCGCATCACGTCGGATTCCCCGGCGGCGCTGGGACGCACCGGCTCCGGACTGATCGTCGTGAGCGGTGACAGAGGACTGATCGAGGCCTGGCGACGGCCTCCCAAGGACAAACCGTACGCCGACACCGAGGTCGTGTGGGCCTTCGGCGGCAAGGACGACGCGGCGGATCAGCGGCTGACGCGCTGTTGCGACCGGTGGCGGCTCGTGGTGTCCCCGCGGCGCGGCCGGGTGGTCGTTCTCGACGCGGAGACCGGGACGGTCGTGACCACGTTCGTCCCGCCCGCCCGGCCGACGGCGATCGTGGCGCATCCGGACCTGCCGCTGGTGGTGCTCGGCGGACGGGACGGTTCGCTGTCGTGGTGGGATGCCCGCTCGGGGCACTGCCTCGGGCGCGTTCAGGCGCATGGCGGCCGGGTCCGGGCGTTGGCGCTCGCCACCCGCACTGACCTGGTGATGTCGGTTTCCCAGGATGGAACAGCCGCGCTCTGGCGGCTGCACGGCCGTGAGCCCGTCGGCCGCTTCACGCCCCCCACGCCCTCCGGCCCCAGGGAGCTGACCCAGGTGGCCGGTACGCCGGACGGGCGATGCTGGCTGATCGGCGGGCGCGGCGGCCAGGTCCACGTTCTCCACTGGTCCGGCCATGCCGGGCTCGTGCAGAAACGCGTCGGCCGCCCCTCCTGGGCGATGGACGGCGGCGACGTGGCGACCCTGCTCGACGACATCCGCCACCACTGGGACGACGGCCCGGCAGGTCTGGCCGCAGTCCGTGAGCTGGCCTCGGGCGACCTCGACGAATCCTGGCACGGTACGGCGGTGGACGCGCTGGAGGACCTGATCGTCAACGGTGCGGACCCGGCGGCCCGGGAGGCCGCGGTGATCGCGCTGGCGGAGATCGACGAGGACAAGGCCACCACCGCCCTCTACCGGATGTTCGATCGTCACGACGGGCACGGTTCCGCCGGGCGGTTGCTGGCGTACTTCACCGGTGAGGACGAGCCCGCGACGGAGGAACTCGTCGCGAGCCTGCCCGGGATCGGCAACTTCCTCGGTGTGCTCACCTCGGCCGCCTTGGGCGAACGGGGCGCCGCCGCGGTCCCGGCGGTGCACGCGGCGCTGGGCGCGTTTCCCTTCCCGACTCGGGCGGACGCCGACAACTGGTGGTGTGACGAGTCGACCAAGTACCGGCTGATGTACGTCCTCAGGCAGGTCGGCGGGGCCGCGGCGCCCGCGACGCCGACCCTGCTGGCCGTGCTGGAGGACGACGAGATCTACCGGGACACCCGGCACCAGGCAGAGGTGGCCCTGCAGGGGATCGGCCTCCCGGAGACGGCGGACACGATCGCCGCCGAGGTCCGGCGGCGGGCCGTCCTCGTCGTCCACGACGAGGACGGCGAGGACGGCGAGACGGAAGGCTTCAGCCTCCTGCTCGAGGTGCTGCTGGGCATGCCGCCCGCGGCTCTGGCGGCCTCCCGCGAGGTCGCACCGGCGCTGGAGGCGGTGCGGCGCCGCATCGGCGACGGCATCAGGACGTACGAGCAAGACGGCGAGATTCGCGAGTACACCGTCCTTGAGATACGGCTCGCCGACTACATCGACGAGAAGATCGCCGAGCAGATCAAGAGGTGAGCAGCCCGCGGACGTGGGGAGATGACCGGACGCTGGTGCGCAACAGCCATGTTCAGGGGCTGATGAGGGCCAGGTCGAGGACGTGCCGGGCCGTGGCGTCCAGGAGCTCCGGCGTGGGCGGGTCGCCCAGGACGAGCGCCTGGTAGTAGAGCGGCCCGAGCAGCACGCTCAGCAGGGTGTCCACGGTCTGCTCGGCCACCGGCCGGCCGGTGTGGCGTTCGAGCACGGCGCGCAGCCCCACCAGGTCCTGCTCGCGCTGCTCGCGCAGGAACCCCTCGCGCAGCGCGAGCGCGGTGTCCGGGTCGGTCTGGGCATGGCCGAGCAGCGCCCGCAGGACCTGGCCCGCCGGCTCCTGAAAGAACCCCGCGATCCGGCGGAGCTGCGCTTCCAGCTCCTCCTCGGCGTCCCCCTCGCCGCCCGGCCAGGCCAGCGCGTCGCGGGCGTCGTCGGCGAGGGTGTCGAGGAGGATGTCGACCTTGGACTTCCACCAGCGGTAGACGGTCTGCTTGGCGACACCGGCCCGGGCGGCGATGCCCTCGATGGTCACCCCGTTGAACCCCCGCTCGACCAGGAGATCGTCGGCGGCGTTCAGCACCGCGAGCCGGATGCTCTCGCTACGCTTGGGGCCCGTCCGGCTCACCACGGCCGTCCGGCTCGCGGTGGGCTCGGCGTTTCGGTCGGCGGGGATGGTCATCGTCCTTTCAGGTGCGTTCTGGCAGCTCGATTCTGGCATGCCGGGTCTGTGGAACGAGATGGAACGCCCTTCGGGGAAAGACCGCTACTCACTTCGGGGGAGTGGATCCATGGAGGACGGCCCGCCGTACGGCTATCTCGTGCCGGAGTTGATCGCGGGACGCTGGCGGCGGCTGTTCGCCGGTATCTACGATGTCGTCCTCGTGGGCGTGCTCACCTGGCCTCTCCTGGCGCGGTCGGGAGTCTTCGAGCCGAAGGGCTTCGCCGACTACGTCGTCAACCTGGATTGGCGCCGGCTGATCGCCGGGGCGCTGGTGTGGTACGCCTACCACTGGCTGCTGACCGGCTACTGCAACGGACGGACCGTCGGCAAGAAGGCGTTCGCCATCCGCGTGGTGCGGCAGGACGGCGCCCGGCTCACCCCCGCCGTGGCGGCGGGTCGCGCGCTGATGTCCGGCTTCTTCGTCGCGGTGGGCGTGACCGTGATCGATCTCGTCTGGATCGTGTTCACCAGCCGCAAGCAGGCGCTGCACGACCTGGCCGCCAACACGGTGGTCATGATCGACTGATCAGCGGCCTGCCAGGAAGTCGAGAACCGCGGGGCCCGCTACCTGGCGGAACTCCTCGAAGTAGGCGTGTCTGGCGCCGGGGATGAGCCGGATCCCCGCCCCGGGGATGCGGCCCGCGAGCAGGGGCGCGTTGGCCGCCGGGTTGAAGACGTCATCGGTGCCGTGGACGATCAGCGTGGGCGCGGTGATGCCGGGCAGCGCGTCCCAGGCGTCGTGCCCGGCGCTGGCGGCCAGGTGCCGCCGCCGGGCGAAGGCGGGCATGCCGGGATCGCCCAGGGTGGTGTACGGGCCGGGGTGCGTGGCCAGCCAGGCCGGGGTGTACATCAGCTCCAGCAGCGCCTGCCGGGCCGCCTGCTTGTCGGGCTGGGCCAGTGACCTCTTCACCGTGTTGTCCCGTTCGAAGCCGTGCGCGCCGCCGGGCGAGGTGCACCCGAGGATCAGCGACCCCACCCGGTGCGGATGGTCGGCCGCCAGCCACTGGGCCACGCGGCCGCCCATCGACGTGCCGTACACGTGGGCCCGGTCGGCGCCCAGATGGTCGAGGACGGCCACGACGTCGGCCGCGAACCCCCGGGTGGTGTAGGGCACGTCCGGTTTGTCGCTGTCCCCGGTGCCGCGGTAGTCGAGGGTGACCGTGGTGTGGCGGCCTTCGAAGTCGTCCCTGACGCCGTCCCACCAGCGGTGGGAATTGGCCTGCCCGGCCAGCAGGACGAGGGGCTCGCCCTGGCCACGGGTCTGGTACGAGACGGCGACGCCGTCCCCGGCGACGGCTACCGGCATGATCGCGTGTCGAAGCGGCGGGCCAGGTCGAGCAGGAACGCGGCGCCGACGAGCAGCCCGACGGAAACGGTGATCACGCTCGGCCAGCCGCCCGTCTGCCACCGGTAGGCGGCCACCGAGCCGAAGACGGAGCTGCCGGCGTAGTAGGCCAGCAGGTAAAGTCCCGCGGCCTGGCCCACGCCGACGCCGACCCGGTGGGCGCGGTCGGAGACCCAGCCGCTGACCAGGGAGTGGGTGCCGAGGAAGGCGAAGGTCACCATGGCCAGTCCGATCACGATGGCGGGCAGTTGGGGCGCGGCGGTCAGCAGCGTACCGGTCAGCAGGAGGGCGACGCCGAGCAGGGCGGCCAGGCCGAGCCCGCGCCGCAGTGCCAGCCGCCCGGCGGCGAGCGGTCCTGGCACGCCCACCGGGTAGGCCAGGAACACCAGCGCGCCCGCGCCGCCCAGCAGATACGGCGCGGCCTCCAGACGGAAGGTCAGCGCGTTGCACAGCCCGACGAACGCCCCCATCGTCGCCGCCCCCACCAGGCACAACGCCACCAGGGCCGGGTCGCGCAGGGTGAGCACGGTGTTGCGCAGCACGCTGCGCAGCCGCGGGCTGGACCGGTCGAACCGCCGCGAGGGCGGCAGCAGGACCCACAGGCCGATCGCGCAGAGCAGGGTGACGACGCCCACGACGGCGCTGGCGCCGCTCCATCCCCACACCGCCTGGACCGGGCCGGGAAGCAGCCGGCCGGCCGCCCCGCCCAGGGCCGTGCCCGTGATGTAGGTGGCGTTGGCCCGCAGATGGGTGCCGGGCGGCGCCTCCTCGCGCAGGTAGGCCAGGGCCACCGCGGGCAGCCCGGCGAGCGCGATGCCCTGCAGCCCCCGCAGCACCAGCAGGGAGTGCCAGCTCGGCGCGAACGCGGTGGCGATGCCCAGGACCGCGGACGCGGTCAAGGACCACCGCATGATCACCACGCGGCCCACCAGGTCCGAGATCGGCCCGACGAACAGCAGCGCCACCGCCATCGTGATCGTCGCCAGCGACAGCACCGCCGTCGCCGCCGACGCCGAGACCCCGAAACGCTCGGCGACGCCGGGCAGCAGCGGCTGGACATAGTAGAGCGCCAGGAAGTTGGCCAGCCCGCCGAACATCAGCCCGTACCTGATCCGGAGGGAGGCGCGATCCCCTGACTCGAGAGGCGAGATCACCCGTCGATCGTGCCCGATCATTCCTGATGCGCAAAATGCAGAATTTGACGGAGCTGATGCGTGGAGAGCATCATCATGAGATGGAGCTGCAGACCCTGCGCTGGTTCCTGACGCTGTGCGACACGGAGAACATGCGCGACACCGCCGCGATGGAGGGCATCAACCAGTCCACGCTGTCGCGGGCGCTCGCCCGGCTGGAGGCCGACCTGGGCGTCGAGCTGTTCCACCGGCACGGGCGCCGGCTCGCGCTCAACCGGTTCGGCCTGCTGTTCCGCGAGCACGCCGCCCGCGCCGTGGACGAGCTGGGCGGCGCGCGCCGTCGCATCGACGCCCTGGCCAACCCGGACACCGGTCTGATCCGGCTGGGCTTCCTGCACTCGGTGGGCCGCTGGCTGGTGCCGGAGGTTCTGCGCGACCTGCGGGCCGTCGCGCCAGGCATCCGCTTCGAGCTGCACCAGGGCTTCGCCAGGGAGCTGTTCACCCGGCTGTCCCAGGGCGACATCGACGCCGCCCTGGTCACCCCGCCACCGGAGGGCAACACCGCGCGCTGGCACCCGCTACGCGAGCAGCGGCTCTGCCTCGCCCTGCCGGTCGAGCACCCGCTCGCCGCCGCGCCGGGGCTGACGCTCGCCGACGTACGCGACGAGCCGTTCGTCGCCTTCGCCCCGACCACGGACCTGCGCCGGGTCATCGACCGGCTGTGCGAGGAGGCGGGGTTCGAGCCGGTCATCGCCTTCGAGAGCGAGGAGATCGCCACCGTACGCGGCCTCATCGGCGCCGGGCTCGGCGTGGGCGTCCTGCCGCTCCCCGCCTCGCTGGAGCACGACGACCCCGCCTACCTCCCGCTCGTCCCGTCCCAGCACCGCCCGATCGGCCTGGCCTGGGACCCGCTGCCCACTCCCACGGCGGCCGCGGCCCTGTTCGTCGAGCACCTCGTCACGGGGGGAAGCGGGCGGCCTACTGCGCGGCGCTCTTGACGGCGAGTGGCTCGGCGGGCGCCTCGGCCCTGGCGGCCTCCATGCGTTCGCCGAGCTCCTGCAGCTCCTTGCGGCCCATCGCAGCGCGGACCTGCGGGAACCAGTCCTTCTCCTCCTCGATGTGGGCGTGCGTGACCAGCTCCTTGGTGAACTTGTCCACGATGCGGCGCTTCTCGGCGTAGGCCTTCTCCCCGGCCTGCTCGAACTTCTTGAACAGCCCTTCGACGGTCTTGTGGTCGTCCTTGAGCAACACGATGGCGTCCATGGAGCTTCTCCGTTCCCTCGTCCGGGAGTGCCGTCTGCCCGGCGTCGGTCGGCTAGCGCAGGCGCGTGCCCGTGACGACGTCGAGCTGGTCTACGTCAACGACAACTACGGCGATTTCACCAGAGATCGGCGGGAGATCGAGTCCCGGGCCCGCGAGGGCCGCCGCCCGGACCTGGTGGAGCCGCTCCTGCCGCCGCCGGAGTGCGCGTTCCTCCCCAAGGTCCGCCACAGCGCCTTCTACGGCACCGCGCTGGAGTACCTCCTGGCTCGGACCGAGGTCGACACCGTCGTGCTGGCCGGCCAGGTGACCGAGCAGTGCGTGCTCTACAGCGCGTTGGACGCCTACGTACGGCATTTCGCGCTGAGAGTGCCGCCCGACTGCGTGGCCGCCATCCACCACGACCTCGGCCAGGCGGCCCTGCGCATGATGGAGCGCAACATGTCCGCCCGCCTCGCCCCCTCGCCCGAATGCCTGGACCGCTGAGCCTCAGCCCTCCGGCGGTGGGGGATGGCGGAAGGCGGCCTGGACGCCGGCCTGGAAGCGGGTGTGGGCGCCCAGCCGGCTCATGAGATCGGCGATGCGCCGCTCGGCCGTACGGTAGCCGACGCCGAGCTGGCGGGCGATGGCCTCGTCGGTCAGCCCGGCCACCAGCAGCGCGATCAACCGCTCGTCGTCGTGCGCCGAGGGACGCGCTCGCGCGGGCGGTGCGGTGCCGGGCACGGGAGGCCGCAGGCGCAGCGGCAGCGCCCGCTGCCACAGCCCTTCGAACAGCCTGCTCAGCGCCTCCAGCAGCCCGGACGGGTGGACCACCAGCGCGGCGTCGGCGTCGGGGTCGTCCGGGTGGTGGCGCAGCAGCAACAGGGCGAACCGGTCGTCCATGAGGTAGAGCTTCATGGGCAGGCTGGGCAGCACCCGCGCCTGCTGGCCCGCCCCGACCATCGCCTCGATCTGCCGCAGCGCCCCGAGCCGGTCGACGAACTCCCGCTCGTAGATCATGCGGCTCGTGACGCCCCGGTCGAGCAGCTCGCGCTGCGCCGTCACGCTGCCCGGCGGGTCGAAGTACGGCGGCTTGGAGAAGCAGCGCATCTGGTGCCAGGCGGCCCGCTGGATCTGGGCGTGCCGCTGCTGGACCGCCCGCTGGCCGGTCACCACCTCGACGACCGCCGGCGGCGTCTCCCCGGTCGCCCGGCGGCGCTGGAAGGCCTGGTCGAGCTCGCCCGCGCGTTCGCGGGCCCGCAGCAGTTGCCGTTCGGCGGTGACCAGGAGCACGTCGAGGGCGGCCTCCGGGGCGACGGCGGCGTAGCGGGCCGGCCCGTCGGAGCGGGTGACCAGCCCCTTGGCCTCCAGCGAGGCGAGCAGGGCGGGCAGTTGATCGGCGCGCAGGCCGATCGCCGTGCCCAGCGACGCGATCCGGGCGGCGGTGGCCGGCGAGCCGTCGATGAGCAGCTCGTACACCGCCTCCTCGTCCGGGGTGAGACCGGCCGCGCCGAGCGCTCCCGCGTGGTTCCCGTCACTCCGGGTCATCGTGTACGCCCTTCTCGTCGGCCAGCCAGCCGCGCAGGACGGCCTGGTAACCGGCCTGGAAGCGGGTCTGGGCGTCCAGCTGGATCATCATCGCGTGCACGTGACGCCGTACCGTGCGGTCGCTCCAGCCGAGGTGGGCCGCGATGGCCTTGTCCGTCTGGCCGGCCACCAGCCGGGCCAGCAGGTCACGCTGCGCGTCGGTCGGGCTCCTGGTCTCCGGCAGGTGGGCGCGCCCGTGGCTGACGTGCAGCGGCACGGCGCGTTCCCAGTACATTTCGAACAGCGCCGCCAGCGCGTCGAGCAGCGTCGAGTCGTGCACGACCAGCGCCGACTCGACCATCTGCAGGTCGTGACGGAGCGGCACGAGGGCCATGGGGTAGTCGCTGAGCACCAGCTTCATCGGGACGTCGCCGACGCGCACCTGCTCGCCCGCGGCGATGTAGTCCACGATGGTCTTCAGCGTGCCGCGCATCTCGATGGCCCGCCTGTCGTAGACCACTCGGTAGTCGACGCCGCGGTTCAGCAGGTCGAACTCCTGCGTGTTGCCGCCCACGACGCCCGCGTACGGCGGCGCGTCGAACATCCGGATCTCGCGCCGGGTGCCGCGCTGGAGCTGTTCGAACCGGCGCAGCACCGCCTCCCGCCCGATCACCACCTCCACCAGCCCGGCCGACTCCTGGTCGGGTGTGGTGAGGTGATAGCGCGTGGACAGCTGGGCCACCCGCAGCCTGGCCTCGGCCAGCGCGCGGGTCCGCTCGCGGATCAGCGCGTCCAGCCCCATCTCCGGCGGTACGACGATGAAGCGGGGCGGATCCTCGGGCAGGCGGGCGATCAGCCCCAGTTCCTCCAGGCCGACGGCCAGTCCCGAGGTGCCGCCGAGCCGCTCCAGCTCTTCGAGGGTGACGGGGGAGTGTTCGACCAGAGCCTCGTAGAGGGCCTGCTCCGCCGCTGACAGGCCGAGGATGCTCAGCATCTCACCATGATCACCCACAACCCGGCGCCCTCGTCGTCCTTTTCCCGTCATTGGCGGGAATAGGACGACGAGTCATCTTTTCAGGATATTTCTTGACATGTCATGGTTCGGGAGAGTCGATCATGCCTGCTATCCCGCGAGGAGAACCATGACTCGTCAACGATGGCGAAGCCCGTCCATCGGGCTTTTAGCGATGGGGCTGGTGCTGTCGACCGGCATGGCCGTACAGCCATCGCCCTCGGCCACCCCCGCACCCGCCCTTTCCGGCCAGACCGCCGCCGCCGTCGAGTCGTCCGGAACACCGGCCGCGGACGCGGCGAAGATCACCCTGATCACCGGCGACGTGGTCGCCTACGACACCGCCCCCGACGGCAGCCCACGCCACCGGGTCACCCCCGCCCGGCGTCCCGACGGCGCCCCGGTGACCTTCATCGCCGTGCGCGATCGTAACTCCTACTACGTCTACCCCTCCGACGTGATGGGCCTGGTGTCCTCGGGCCGCCTGGACAAGGCCCTGTTCGACGTCGCCTACCTGTCGGCGAACGGCTATACCGACAAGGAGAGCGCCAGCCTGCCGCTGATCGTCCAGTACGGCCAGGCCAAGCAGGCGGCGAAGACACTGTCGCAGCAGGCCGACGCGCTGCCCGCCACCGCCGAGCCGCTCGGCCTGCCCAGCGTCGGCGGCGCCGCCGTGCGGGTGGACAAGAAGGCGGTCGGGCAGTTCTGGACCGCCGTCGACCGCCCGGCGACGGACAAGGGCGTCACGGCCTCGCTCGACCGAGGGCTGTCGGCCATCTGGCTCGACCGCAAGGTGAAGGCCGTACTCGACAAGAGCGTGCCGCAGATCGGCGCCCCGGAGGTGTGGGCCGCCGGCCTGAAGGGCGAGGGCGTCAAGGTCGCGGTCCTCGACACCGGCATCGACACCACCCACCCCGACGTCGCCGGCCGCATCACGGCGACCGCGAACTTCACCGAAGAGGCGGACGTACAGGACGGCCACGGGCACGGCACCCACGTCGCCTCCACGATCGCCGGCAACGGGGCCGCCTCCGACGGCAAGTACACCGGCGTCGCGCCTAAGGCGTCCCTGCTCGTCGGCAAGGTGCTCAACAAGGCCGGCAGCGGTGACTCGTCCGGCATCATCGCCGGCATGGAGTGGGCGGTCGCCCAGCAGGCCCGGGTGATCAGCATCAGCGCCGGCGCCTGCTGCTACGCCGGGCCCGACCCGCTGAGCGAGGCGGTCGACAACCTCAGCGCGCAGTCGACGTCGCTGTTCGTCATCGCGGCGGGCAACGACTACGACAACCGGAAGATCGCGACACCGGGCTCGGCCGCGTCGGCGCTCACCGTCGGCGCGGTCGACGGGTCGGAGAAGCTCGCCCCGTTCTCCAGCAAGGGCCCGGTGCTGCGCGACTACAGCCTCAAGCCCGACCTCGTCGCCCCCGGCGTGGACATCGTGGCCGCCAGGGCCGCAGGGACGTCGATGGGCTCGGTGGTGAACGACAAGTACACCGGCGCGTCCGGCACGTCCATGGCCACGCCGCACGTGTCCGGCGCCGCGGTGCTCCTGGCCCAGAAGCACCCGGACTGGACCGGCGCCCAACTGAAGGCGGCGCTCGTCAGCACCGCCCACGACGACGGCTTCGGCGCGTACGAGCAGGGCTCCGGGCGCGTGGACGTGGCGCGAGCCGTACGGCAGGCGGTCAGCGCGTCCGGCAACCTCGACTTCGGCGTCCTGGCCTACCCCCACAAGGACCCCGTCACCAAGACGATCACCTACACCAACGGCGGCGACCAGCCGGTGACGCTGACCCTGAAGTCCGGCGTCACGGCCCACAAGGGCGGCGACGCGCCCGCGCGCACGCTCACCCTGGACCACGACACGGTCACCGTCCCGGCGCACGGCACCGCGCCCGTCGCCGTCACCTTCGACCCGTCGGGCCCGGCCACCTGGTACGAGGGGTTCGTGCACGCCGCCGACGCGAGCGGCGCCGTGACGGTGAGCACCGCGGTGGGCGCGTTCGTGGAGCCGGCGAAGGTCACCGTGCGGACCAAGATGGTGCTCCCCGACGGCGCGACCGACGTGCAGCCGATCCCGTGGGCGATCCTGCGGACCGACGACCGCGACGACCTCGACTTCGTCTACTACCCCGACAGCGGCACCGAGTCCGAGACGCAGGTCTACGCCGGCACCTTCAGCGTGAACTCCGGCGTGAGCTGGCGCGGAACCGACGGCCAGTGGAACCTCGCCCTGCCGTCGCAGCCGGAGTTCACGGCCACCAAGGACACCACGATCACCCTCGACCTGCGCAAGGCCCGCCAGGTCACCCAGAGCACCCCGAAACCAACCGAGGTCTACGACTCCCAGTACTTCTACGAGCGCGAGGCGGCCAACGGCATCGGGGCCGTCCGGTTCGAGTCCACCCCCGCCTACGGGCTGCACAACTACTGGTTGCTGCCCACCCGCTCGGTCACCCAGGGCACCTTCGACGTCGCGGGACAGATCCTGCGCGGCGCCCCGGTGATCAGCATGAAGACCGACCGGCTCACCCTGCATCCCCGTTACCAGAACCTGGATCCGGTGGTTCCCAAGCTCGACGGCCGTAGCACGCTCACCCTGGTGTCCGGGGGTCGCGGCCAGGCCGCCGAACTCGCCGGCGCCGGCGTACGCGGCAAGCTCGTCCTGCTCGACCTGTCCGACCTGTGCCCGGGCAACGCCTGCACGGGCAACGCGCTCGACCGGGTCAAGGCCGCGGCCGACGCCGGCGCCGCCGGGGTGCTCGGCTACGGGGCGGTCAACCGGGCCTTCCTCGAACTGACGAAGTCCTGGCCGGTCTACCCGATCCCGACCATGAGCCTGACCGCCGACGAGGGCCGCGCCCTGGCCGCCCAGCTCGCCAAGCGGCCGGTGAGCGTCCAGGCCGAGGGCATCACCGCCACCCCGTACATCTACTCGCTGATGCTCCACGAGCGCGGCCGGGTCCCGGCCAAGGTCGACTACGAGCTCGGCAAGCGGAACCTCTACGAGATCGAGAACCGCCTGCACTCCGACCGGCCCGCCACCGCCTCCATGTTCTGGGGGGCGACCGTGGTGACCCACCCCGGCTGGCTGCTCGGTTCTCGGTTCGGC
Source organism: Nonomuraea sp. NPDC049269 (assembly GCF_043197155.1). Taxonomy (NCBI): domain Bacteria; kingdom Bacillati; phylum Actinomycetota; class Actinomycetes; order Streptosporangiales; family Streptosporangiaceae; genus Nonomuraea; species Nonomuraea sp. NPDC049269. The sequence continues at coordinate 236,691 of NZ_JBICSO010000009.1, read as the reverse complement.
TACTCCTGGCCCGCGCGGACCGCCGTGACCGAGTACGTCGGGCCGGTCTCGCCGGACGTGTCGTGGACCCGCGAGACGCAGCTGGCCTACTCCGACGGAGGCAGCGAGAACGGCCGGACCTTCGGAATGTGGGCGACCGCCGTGGACGTCTACCCGTCGGCCGGCGAGAAGACCGAGGAGTGGGGCGCCCAGCCGCGCGTGCCCGGCACCCCGGTGTTCTCCGACCTGACCCGCGCCACCGGGACCACGACGTGCTTCCCCTGCCGCACCGGCGACATGTTCGTGGCCGCCCTGCCGATCCTGGGCCCGGGGCCGAACCACCAGGAGGCGTTCACCTGGAACGCGCGGTTCGACGAGACGCGCGGCGGCAAGGACGAGCTGCACCTCTACCGTGACGGCCAGGAGATCCCCATGGTCGAATCGGGGACCAGCGGCCCGATCCTGATCCAGATGCCGAGGTTCAACCTGCCGGAGGGCGAGTCCCGCTATCGCCTCACCGACAAATTCCACACTCCGCAGCCGGCGCAGCAGTACGCGACCGACGTGGCGACGGAGTGGACGTTCAAGTCGAAGCGCCCGACCGGTGGGATGCAGACGCTCAACGACGGCCTGTGCCTCGGCTGGTTCTTCGCCAGCACCCTCACCCCGTGCGAGCCGGTCCGCAGGCTCAACCTCCGCTACGACCTGGACCTCGACCTCGACAACAAGACCGCGGCGGCCAGACCGCACAAGATCACGGTCACCGGCTACCAGGGCTCCTACGACGTGCCCGACGCGCGCCTCGGCAGCCTGAAGCTCTCGGTCACCTACGACGACGGCGCCCACTGGAAGGCCGTCACCACCTCCAAGAAGAACGCCACCTCCTACACCGCGACCATCGCCCACCCCGCCCTGTCCGCCACCAACGGCACCGTGGGCATCCGCGCCCAGGGCGTGGACGCCGAGGGCAACACCATCGACCAGACGATCACCCGGGCCTACGGCCTCAAGTAGCCCCGCAAGCAGATCGGCACGCCGTCCTCGTGACGGCGTGCCGATCGTCGTTTCCGGACTACTGGGCCTGCTGGTCGTACAGGCCGTCCATCATCCGCAGGAGCGGCGCGGGGTATGAGCCCGTACCCGCGTCGCTCAGCTGCCCGCCCCACGAGGCCTGCCATGCGCCGGTCGAGGTGGTCCGCATGGCGGTGTGGCTCAGCGTCCCGCCGTCCGCGTTCTTGTCATAAAGGGCCCAATGGTGGGCAGTGCGCTTGTTGGTCGCCGAGTCCGCGCTGACCGTGTCGTCGTGGCTAGAGGCGAGGAAGGTGTAGTCCGTACCCATTTGGGAGAGTGGTTGTTTCCCCAGCCAGCTCAGGAAGCCGCTGCCCGGGCGCATGTCGCTGCACTGCTCGTGGGTGATGGCGCACGCGGTCACCAGGGCGCTGCCGATGCCCTGGTGCGGCGTCGCGAGTGTGACCATGTCCTCGATGTACAGGTAAGGAGGCCAGGCGATGGGCCACACGGTCGCCCCGATGTTGTTCTTGTCGACCGTCAGTCCGCTCAGGTCGGGCGGCGTCTTGCCCACGCCGTACCTGTTGACGCCCTCGATGGCCGCCTTCGCGACCAGGCCGCCCATGGAGTGCGTCACGACGTCGATGGCCACGTCATGGCTGGAGTACAGGTAGCAGACGGTCCACGCGAACTGGCGGCCGATCTCCTGGATGCGCGTGTCGGTGGTCCCCTGGAGCCTGAGGTCGCAGTTGGTGGCCTTGTTGTAGTAGCCGAAGGTGACGACGTCGCCCCAGCCGTTGGCGTTCAGGAGGTTCTCGGCGTCCTTCCAGGAGCTGGCGCAGTTGGTGTCGGCCTCGCGGTCGAACCCGTGGACCATGAGGGTGATCCGGTGCCCGTCGCTCCGCGCGGGCGCGGCGGCGGAGGCGGCCGGTGCGGTGGCGATCAGGGCGGCTGCGATCATGGCCCCGACCAGCGGCAGGGCTAAACCGGATCTGAGTGATCTGTGCATCCACGCTCTCCGTTTCCGTGAGGTCGGAAGCACGGTAAAGCGCGGACGATCACCTGCGAATCGGTCGGTGGACGGCACCGCCCCGGTCATGCCGGCTCGCGACTAAGTAGCCGCGATCACCTGCTTAGGTCGAGGCCGGTGAGCTGGGCGCGGGAGGCCACGCCGAGCTTGGGAAACGCTTTGTACAGATGATGTCCCACCGTACGCGGGCTGAGGAACAGCCGCGCGCCGATCTGCCGATTGGACAATCCCGCCGCCGCCAGCCGTACCACCTGGCGCTCTTGCGGCGTCAGCCGGTCGAGCAGGCCGCCGCTCCTGGACACGGCGGCCGCACCGGCCGCCTCCAGCTCGCCATGGGCGCGCCGGGCCCACGGCACCGCGCCGAGCGCGTCGAACCCCTCAAGGGCCGCGCGCAGCCGTAGCCGCGCGTCCGAACGCCGATGCGCGCGCCTGAGCCACTCGCCGTACAGCAGCTCGTTGCGCGCCTGCTGGAAGGGCTGATCAGCGGGTACGTCCACAGCCCGCGCGAAGTGCTCGCCCGCCTCGTCGCCCTGGGCCAGCAGCCCCCTGAGCCGGGCGGCGACGGCGGTCGCCCACGGGCGGTCCACGACCGTCGCCCACCCCTCGAACCCGGCCGCCGCCCGCACCGCCAGATCCTCCCGCCCGGCGCGGACCGCCGCCTCGACCAGATCGGGCGCCGCGTAGAGCGCGACCACGGGATGGCGCTGACCGGCCGTCTGGAGCTGGTCGAGAGCGGCCCCGGCCCGCCCCCAGCCCAACTGGGACAGCCCCAGCGCCCAGGCGGCGAGCGCCCGCGTGGCCTCGACGTCGCCGTCCGCCTTCGCCGCCAGCTCCTGGCAGCGCCCCTCCTCACCGCCGACCGCGGCCAGCCAGGCGAGCAGGCCGTGCACATGGCCGGCCCGATGGGCCTGATGGATGTCGGCGGCCACGCTCAGCGCCTCCGACGCGGCGGCCGACGCCTCGCGATGCCTGCCGCGCAGCAGCTGAGCCTGCGCGAGCAGCGCCAGCGCCTGGGGGAGCACACCGATCAGACCGTGCTCCCGACACCGCGCGACCAGCGCCCCGGCCAGCCGGTGTGCCGTCACCTCATCGCCCGAGACGACGCTCAGGGAGGTGGCGAGTTGCAGCAACTCGCCGAACTCGTCCGCCAGCGCGCCGACCGCCCGGATGGGCGAGACATCCGCCACAGCCTGCCCCGCCACGAGTCGCGCCACGACCGCCATCCCCGCGGCGAGCTCGGCCGTTGTGCGGGAGACGCCCTCCACCGGCCGTGCCACGACCGTCGTCGCCAGCGGCTGCAGCTCGGACGTCGTGCGGGCGGGGGAGTCATCTCCCACGGGTAGGTCCTCCCCTACCGCCATTCCCGCGAGGAGCGGTTCTTTGGGTAGCGGGAGCGCGGCGAGCCGGAGGTCGGCGTCGTGGGCGAGCTTCGGGTCGGCCGCGAAGGAGGCGTAGTGGATCGCCTCGGCCAGCATGCGGGCCGCCAGGGCGGGGTCGGCCGTCAGTACGTGGTCGGCGCCCTCGGTGAGGAGCCGGCCCGCCGCGCTCGGCGAGCCTTGCTCCACCTCCACGCAAGCACGTACCCGGGCAAGTCCGGCGTGCTCGGTCGGAGTCGTGGCGAACGGCGCCGCCCGGTCGGCCAGCCCGATGGCCCGCTTCAGCTGCCCCGCCTGAACCGCCAGCTCCGCCGCCGCGATCAGCCGGCGCGCCGTGTGGGCGGTGTCGGCGGTGAGGTCGGCGGCCCGCTCGTACGCCACGGACGCGGCGGCCGATCCTTGCCGGTCACGCGCCCGTACGGCCGCGCGCTCCAGATCTCCGGCAACCTCCTCATCCGGACCGGTAGCGGCGGCGGCCCGATGCCAGGCCCGCCGATCGGCCCGCGCCTGACCACCCAGAGACTCGACCGCATGACCCCCCAGAGACTCGACCGCCTGACCCCCCAGGGGCGGGGCCGTCCGATCGTGCAGGGGTGCGGGCGTTCGGGTTTTCAGGGGCGGGGCCGCCTGACCGCCCAGAGGCGGGGCCGTCCGGTCAGGTGGGGGTGCGGCGGCCCGGCCGGGCAGAGGTGTGGCCGGCCGGGCTTTCAGGGACCTGGCCACCTGGCCGGTCAGGGACCTGGCCGTCGGGTCGCCCAGGCACCCCGCCGTCTGGTCGCTCAGTGACTCCGCCAGTGCCAGGTGAGCGGCGACCCGGCGGAAGTACGGGGCGCCGCGGTAGGCCGCGCTCCTGATCAGCGGATGCCGGAACGACAGCCCGGCCGCCGAGAGCTGGATCAGCTCCTCGCGTTCGGCGAGCGCCAGGTCCGCGACCGTCGCGCCGAGACGAGCGGCGGCCCGCAGCACCAGATCGAGATCCCCGGTGTCATCGGCCGCCGCGACGAGCAGGGCCGCCCTGGCCGGCTCGGGAAACCGGTCGATATGGGCCTCGAACGTGTTCCGCACCCGCTGCGACAGCGGCCCCGACTCACCCGCGAACGGCAGCGGGCTCAACCGCCCCGCGCGCTGCTCGGGGGTCAGCACGGCGGCGAACTCGATCAGCGCCAGCGGATTGCCCGCCGCCTCGTCGAGGATCCGACGCCGCACCTGCGGCGCCAGATCAGCGGCCCGCTCGGCCAGAAACGCCTCGGCCGCCACCTCTTCCAACCGCCCCAGCCGCAGCTCGGCCACCCCGGTCGAGGCAAGCGCCTCCAGCCGCGGCCGGGTTACTCCGGGCGCGGCCACCGGTTCCATGCGCGACGATGCCACTCCGGGCGCGGCGAACGCTCCCATCCGCGGCGAAGTCTCTCCCAGCGTGGTCACCGTTCCGGGACCCGGCGCGGTCATCGGACCGGGCCTTGGGGTGGCCGCGCCGTCTCTGGACGCGAACAGCATGACCACCCCCTCGGCGTTCAGCCGCCTGGCCGCGAACAGCAGCGCGTCGGCGGAGGCGTCGTCGAGCCACTGCGCGTCGTCGATCAGGCAGAGGATCGGCCCGTCTCCGGCCAGGTCCGACAGCAGCGTGAGCGCGGCCAGCCCGACGAGGAACCGGTCGGCCACCCCGGCCGGCGCCGCCCCGATCGCGCCGCGTAACGCCGCCGCCTGGCCGGGCGGCATCCGCTCGACGTGCCCGAGCACCGGCCGCAGGAGCAGATGGAGGGCGGCGAACGGCAGCTCGCTCTCCGACTCCACACCCAGCGTGCGCAGCATCGGCCAACCGGCGGCCTGCTCAGCGGCGTAGTCGAGGAGCGCCGACTTGCCGATGCCGGTCTCGCCCTTGACGATGACCGCGCCACTGCGACCGGCCCGGGCGGCTTCGAGCAGCGCGTCGACCTCGGCCTGCTCGGCCCCGCGTCCGTACAACATCCGGCCTCCCGACGCTCATGTCAAGGAGTCAGTATGGAACCTCGACAAGGCCCGGGTAAGACGAACGCTTCTCGCAAAATCTCGACCGGCTCTACCTGAGGTGTCTCGTCAACGGGCCGGCCGGTGCCCGCTCGCGGCAACCGCTCGCTCGTGTCGCCGTCGCGCCGGAGATCGGCCGGGCGGCAGGCGGAGCAAGGCTACCGTGCAGCGGTCACGCGGTCGGTGGTGTTGGTGGCCGGTATCGATTCAGGAGTGGGTGAGGGTGACGCTGGCCGGGCGGTGATCGGTTGCCCGATGGTCCCGTGCGGATCCGTCGCCGGCGATCTGAGCGGCCCAGGCGTGATGTTCGACGAGACCGGATCCTGGCACCTTGGTCAGTGGTGAGACGCCATTCGTCAGGGCCGGCGAGAGGAGGACGTGGTCCAGCAGCACGCGCCGGTGCGCCTCGTCGGTGACGAAATCGTCGAACTCGGCGCTGTAGCGCTGGTCCTCAGGGACATCGGCCTGGGCGTGGCCGAAGAGTCGCTCGGGTCGGTACGGCGAGCCGACGAGGATGTCGGTGACGTTGTGCGCGAGGTACAGCTCCTCGAAGTAGTCCTGGCCGGGCCCGTCGTTCAGGTCTCCGAGCACGATGATCGCCGAGGCCGGATCGGCGTCCATGCGCTGCTCCGTGGCCCGGCGGATGCGCATCGCCTCGTTGGCGATCCGCCGCCGGTTCCGCAACGCGGCCCGGATGAACTCCGGCCGCCGCGCGGGGTCATGCCACATCTCGCTGCCCTGATTGATGAAGTTCGACTTCAGATGTGCGACCACCACCTGCAACTTGATACCGGCGACATCGATTGTGCAGCACAGCGGGTTCCTGGTGAACGCGTACTCGTCGAGAACCGCGTCACCGTCGACGTCGGCCAGCCACGGCTCGATGAACGGCGCCACCTCGTCCGAGGGGCTGAGGGCGCCCGCGACACGGTCGGGTTTGAACAACAGGGCCAGCTTCTGGCTCCCACCAGAATCGCCCTGCACGAAGTCATACGTGGCGGTGCCGTCGACGGTCAGATACTCCTCGATGAACAATGCCAGCTCTGCCGTGCGGCTCGGCGCCTCCACCAATGCGACGATGTCCGCGTTGATGGCGGAGATCAGTCCGGCCAGGCGGCCGGCGGCCTCCGCCGTTACTCCTTGCTCTCCATCGCGGGAGAATGTCGGCTTGAAGGCCGCTGGCTGAGCGTCGAGGGTGAACCAGTCGTTCATCCACTCGCCGTTGACCGTCGTGACCTTGAGTGTCGTCATGGCTCCGTCTCTCCTTTCATCGAACGCATGGTGGCCTTTGCAGGGACGTCCGTCCCGTTGCGGCGCCGCCGGGCGTCATACCGGGGTCGGCGAGGTGAGCGAGGCTCCGATCGCTTGGGCGACCTCCGGGTGAGCGAGGTACTCCTCGATGTCGTGGGTATGGCCTGCGGGGTTGGCGACCGGGGTTTCGACCAGTTCCCCCTGCCAGTGGTCACTCAGCGGGCAGCCGATGGAGACCGGATCGCTGGGGCACCAAGCGTTGAACCAGTGGGCCACCTGGTCTGGACGCTGGGGCCCGCCGGTGAGCAGGCGCTGATAGACGCTGTCCAGCCCGAGCGGGCTGCCGGCGGTGACGAGAAGTTCGACTTCGACACTCGGGTCGAGCCGGGTGAGCAGGTCCATGGCGACCACCGTGCCTAGGCTGTGGCTGACCAGGACCAACTGGCCGGTTTGCGGCATCGTCTGGAGCACGCAGTTCAGAACGGTATCCCGGATCCGCTGGTTGTCGAGGTAGGCGGCCACATCGGCGAAGATCGCGGCTATGAACAGCCGATCCAGGTTGGTGGTGTCGGCCAGCCAGCTCAATCCCTGGTGTACGGCATCGCTCAGCCCTTCCTCCCTGGCCGGCTGTTCAGCGGGCCGGCCTGTCCGGGCCGCCGCCTCGATGATCATCTGCTCGTACAGCCGACGCGTGGTACCGGATCCCGGTGCGGCCGCCTCGACGAGATCGCCGGCGATCTCCCGCGGCGAGTAGGGGATGCCTTCCCGGGTTTGCATGGCCTGGACGAGCTGGGGCCCGTAGAAGGGGAACCAGACGTCGGCTGGCGCGATTGTGGGCAGTTGTGCGCGGGTGAGTCCGCCGTTCAACGCGGCGGTCCAGTACCGGCGCAGACGCTCGGGGTCGTGTCCCTGCTGGCCGCGGCCGTGCAGGAAGACCAGGTGCCTGGATCCGCCGAACGCGGTCGGGTCGGCGGCCAGACCGACGCCGGCCGCGGCGGTCCGGACGTGCGTGGCAGCCACTCGTACGTCTGTCTCGACGGACAGCCCGTCAACCGAAGACGCGGGAGGCGGGACCAAGCCGATGACGACGGCCCGAGCGGCGGTGCCGTCCTGGAGCCCCGACTCTGACCCCATCTCGGCCAGCAACGTCAGGCGAGCGTCGTCGAGCGGCAGCCTGGCCAGATGCTTGAGTATGACGCTGATGCGCACGCCCTCGTTGGAGATCCAGTCAATGGCGTCGTCCCCGTCGCCCTCTTGCCAGATCTGCCCGTCGCGCCGCAGGATCCGTCCCTGGTCGTCGGTCCTGGGCACGCCACTGTGGTGGAGTGCCGTCACCTCCCACTGGTCGTTGAATACCGGGGAGCCGGAACTGCCGGGCTCGGTGTCGGTCTGGTACTGGATGAAGTCGTCCAACCGCGCCTCCAGCCGGTTTTCGCGGATGGAGATTTCTTTGAGCCGGCCGCCGGGATGCCCGATGATGTTCACCGGCTCTCCGATGACCAGCTTGCCCGTCTGAACACTGAGCCTGTTCCAGCCGAACGTCTCCCCTGAGGGTCGGCCATCGGAATCGGGGCTCACCAGGACCAGGGCGAAGTCGAGATCGTAGTCGGCGATGAAGAGAGTGTCCGGGGCGAGGGCGAACCGCTTGGACACGTCAGGGGCGTTGTCGATGGTGACCTGAGCGTCGAATTCCACGAAGGCCGACCGTGCCGCCGTGATGTCGGGGAACACGTGGTGATTGGTCAGCAGCAGCCTCGGTGAGACCAGGAAGCCGGTGCCGAGCGGGATCTCGCGGCCGTTCTCGCTGACCGAGATCCGTGCGACGGTCCGTGCGGCCCGCACGCCACGGGGCAGGAAGCTCCACGCCTGCAGGTCTTTGGCCACTCCGAGGACGCGCTCGTACATCCTTGGCCGATCCAGGCCGTCGGCACGGATGGCCTCCATCGCCGCCTCGACCGGCACCCCATTGCGCTGGATGAGGCGAGCGGCGCGGGCCGCGAGCATCTCTGGCGAGTCGGGGAACGCCTCCCCCCGCTTCTGCCTCCGCCAGGCGTCATAACGGTCGGACCCGCTCCAGCGGTAGTGCTCGGCGGCCGCCTTCGTCCGCTCCAGCTTATTTTCCCGGACTTTTGTTGATATATCCATAGCGACCCGCCACTCCAAGTTTCAACGATCCCACTAAAACGGGCATATCACAATAAATATGCGTGTTGCGCCGAGCTAGCGTCCAGGGAGCGATGGGCAAATTGACCGCCTGTATAGGTCGCTTGAACCTGACATGGAGACGGAAGGCCACATGTTGCCGTGGCTCGGCCGGGGAGGAGGCGTCACCACAAGTACGCCTTTGCTCCCGCGTGACCCGATGCGAAAGAGTCCGACCATGTCCCCTCATCGCGGAATCCGAGGTTAAGTTAAGCCCCTGCATGCGTAAATATGTCATTAAACGACTTATGTTCATTTTTATGGTATTTGTCGAGGTGGAGCGGCAATCAAGATGATGGTGGAGGGGGAGTCTCATGGGAAATGTCGTCGATTATGTGCCGGTCGAGTCGCTGGACAGGCCGAATCAGCATCTGACTCAGGCCGAACTCGACCGACTGGAGGAACTGTCGTCCGCGATGTCCGGCGATGGCGAGCAGTAGGCCATATCGGGATCCGGAATCTCAGCGGTGGGCATGGGGTTGCGCCCTGCCGCACGGCGCGGAGACGGTGGAGCGGGCGTTCTGCGAGGTGGAGCGGTCGGTGCCGTTGGGCGAGGCCGGAAGGCGCGTGGAGGCGGCGCTGGCCGCGCTGGGCCTGCGGGCGGAGCTCGCGGACGCGGGAGGAGGCCGCGATCCGACCGCCTGGTGGTGCGAGCTGCTCGGCGGCGCAGGGGAGGTTTCCCTGGTCGCGTGCGGGATGGGGAAGGGGCACCCAGAAGAGGCCCGCGTGGGCGCGCTGTTCGAGGCCGTCGAGCATTTCCTTACTGGCCCGGCGGGGTTCGACCCCATCGGCATGGAACCTGCCGCGCCGGCCGAGATCGCCGCTGGACCGCTGCGTGAGGACGTCTGCGCACTGCTGCTGGCCCGGATGCCCGGCCGGCGAATGGCCTGCCTGCGCTATCGAGCCCTCGGCGGGGGAGCGGAGGCGCTGGTACCGCTGTTCCTATTCGCGCCCTGGTACGTCGAGACCGGTGCCGCGCGCCTGCGCCGACTGGCCGGGGACGACTGCGACTACGCCCATCTGACGCGCTACAGCTGCAACAGCGGCTCGGCCGTCGGCGTCACCGCCGCCGAGGCACTGCTGCACGCCCTCAACGAGGCGATCGAGCGGGACGCCCTGTCCCTGCTCCTGGCGCGGGCCTTCCTGGGCGCGGGTGGTCTGCGGCTCCGGCTGATCGATCCGGACACGCTGCTGAACGGGCTCGCGCGGGCGTACGCGACGGCGGGAGAGCTGATCGGATCACCGGTGCATCTGCTAGACATCACCAGCGATGTCGGAGTGCCGACCATGCTGGCGTACACGGCCCCCACCGCCCTCCATCCGCACCGGCGCGGTGCCGGGACCTCGCTGAGCCCGGCCTACGCCGCCTGGCGCGCCCTCACTGAACTGATCCAGACCACCCTCGGCGAGAGCCTGTCGAGCGCCCCCACGCAGAACGAGCTGGCCGGGTTGGCGGGGCACCCGGCGCTGCACGCGTGCGGGCGGTTCGATCTCACCGGTCTCCTGCGCGAGGCGCGTGTGGTCCCCTTCCCGCAGGTCGTCGAAGCGGCCGCGACTCCCGGCGGCCAGTTGCGGAAGGTGGCCGCGATGCTGGCCGCGCGGGGTTATCCGGCCTACCACCGTACGGTGTGCGCCCTCCCCGGCGCGGTCACCGCCGTGCACGTGATCGTGCCGGCCCTGGAGCGGTTCATGCTGGTCACCAACGGCAACCTCGTCCTCCCCGGCCGCAGGGGGCAGGCCGCCGCGACCGGCGGAGCAGACGTCTTTCTCGCGCCTGAGGAAGTTTCCGAATCGATGCCGCTCGATTGACGGTGTCATCAATGGGGCGGCCGGTCTTTCCGTTTTATCGACCTTGCGTTTGGGGTTTTCGGGACTATTTTCATATGAAATATGCGCACAATGGATTTATGTCCGTACAATACTCGCGAAAGAATCGCAAAGCCAAGGCGTTGGTGAGGCTGGGCGTTTTGCTCCTGGCACTGTCCGCCATATTGATATTCGTGTCCCAGATTGTCCCGGGTGCGGGGATGCAAATCGGAACCGTCTCTGTCATGACGGCGGCGAGCGGCGCGCTGGCGCTGGGCGACACGTGGCTGCAGTGCCTGTCCCGGTGGCACAAGAGCGGTGCGCCCACGTCCGCGCCGACGTCCGCCGACATTGGCACCGCGCAGGATATCCTTGCCGGCCTGGTGGCTCAGCAGTGGCGCGACGAGGCGGTGCTGCGCTCGCTGGGCGATCCCGAGCCCATGCCGCTGGCCTGGCGCTCGACCGAACGCCTCGAGCTGGCCGACCATCCCGAGATCATCGCCAAGGGCGCCGTGGCGTTCCCCGGCCTGGACGTGCACATGGCGGACATAGCGCACAACTTCCGCGCCCTGCGCTGCCGCCGGTTGATCATTCTGGGCGGTCCTGGCACCGGGAAGACGACCCTGGCCGTGCAGCTGGTGCTCGAACTACTGCGTACGCGGCAACCAGAGGAGCCCATCCCGGTGCTGCTGTCGGCCGCGCGCTGGAACGACCGCGTGCATCCGCAACTTCAGGACTGGCTGGCCGCGAGCCTGGCGGAGGACTATCCCGCGCTGCGCGCCGAGGGCCTCGGCCCCGACATCCCGGAGACGCTCGTGGCCCGCGGCGAGGTGCTGCCCGTCATCGATGGGCTGGACGAGTTGCCGGAGGCCGCCCGCGCGGCCATGCTCACCGCGCTCAACCGCTCGATGTGCGAGACCGACCAGCTCATCCTCACCTGCCGCACGACGCAGTTCGCCGAGTCCGTTGAGGAGATCGGCGACGTCATCACAGCGGCGGCGGTTATCGAGCCGCAGCCCATGTCCCCCGCCGCGGCGACCGACTACCTGCGGGCGTGCCTTCCCCCCGTGCCTCACCCTGTCTGGCCCGAGGTCCTGGAAGCGCTGCGCACGGGTGCCGCCCCAGCCCTGTCCAAGGTCGCCTCGACCTCTCTGGGGCTCTGGTTGGTCCGTGTCACCTACATCGCACCCCGGGTGAATCCGACGCCGCTGCTGGAGCTCGGGCGCGGCAGTGCGGCCGAGCTGCACGACCATCTGTGCGATCAGCTCATCCCCGCCCTGGTGAGCACGCGCCCGCCCGCCCACGGCCCGGCCCTGCCCTTCCGTCCGCAGCACGCGTGGACCTCGGAGCAGGTCAGTCGTTGGCTCACGTACCTGTCCCGCCACCTCACACTCAGGGAGGACGACCCGCGCGACATGGCGTGGTGGCACCTGGCCCGTCACACGTCCAGCGGTCTGGTTCGGGTGTGGGCCGGCATCGTGATCGGAGTCGTGGTCGGGCTGGCCTTCATGCAGCTGACAAAACGCCCCGACGTAGGCGCGGGTATCGGCCTGCTGTCCGCGCTTCTAGTCATGATCAGGACCGGATCCTGGTTCACCGAGTCGCCGGGCCACGCCGACTTCCAGCTCCGCGGCAGGCTCTCCGAGGTCCTCCGCGTCCTCAGGAACGGGCTTCTCGTGGGAGTCCTGGGGGCTCTCGTCGGAGGCACAGGGGTTCTCATCGCCTCCTGGCTCAAGCACAACCGGATGCCAGGGCTGGAGGTCATCGGGATGGGCGCGCTTGATATCGGCCTGTTGTCCTTCATATGGTTCGTCGTCGTGCCCGGCCTGATCCGCTGGGTTGAGCGCCCCACTACCGCCGCGACCGCGAGATCCCCCCGCTCGACCTGGCAGGCCGACCGGAAACTGACCGTCGTCCGGATCATCAGCGGGCTCGTGGTCGGGCTCATGGCTGGGGCCATCGTGCTGAAGGCATACCTGCCCATGGCGATCGTGGGCGGGCTGGTGCTCGGACTGCTGGTCGGGCTCATGCTGGGCAGCCACCACGCCTGGCTGGCCTACAGCCTGACGGTGCCACGCTTGGCCACCAAGGGGATGCTGCCTCTGCGGGCCATGAATTTCCTGGACGACGCTCACCGCTTGGGCCTGCTGCGTGCAGAGGGGCCTTACTACCAGTTCCGGCACATCGAGCTGCAGCAGCATCTCGCGCGCGGGCAGCAGGTGACGCCCACGAAGGAGGAGCCGCGGCGGCCGTCACCGCTGACGTGACTCCACTGCAAGGTCACGGTAGGTATGCCAGCGGGGCGCGCCGACATCCTTGCTGCGGGCCATGTCATCGCCGTTGCCGCATTAAGCCCTTTTTTCGGGCATTGTTCAGGAGACTCCGTTCCGTGAATGAACAGGGCGCAATGGGCTCATTATGGGGTTATTTGCGACTTTATGAGCTTGGAGGAATTCGGGCGTGGGTACGAAAGGTGCAAAGCGTTCTAACGCGCCTAGGGGTGCGCTCGCTCGGATGAGGTGACGTACTCCTATTCGCCTATGGGAGGATTTCCATGTCCGAATACGGCGCTTCACAGCCGCCGACCCGTGACCTGTGCGGGACCATGCTCGTGCATCGCAGACTGCTCAACGAGAGCATGACCTACCGCGCCCGGCGCAATACGATCGAGAATCGGGCGCTGCAGTATGAGCGTGGACGGCGTCCTGTACGCACCAACGTGGTCACCTTGCCGGTCGTCGTCCACGTGGTCCACAACCCGGACGCGCCAGAGCAGAACATCGGCGACGAGCAGATCCACAGCCAGATCACCGTTCTCAACCAAGACTTCCGCGCGACCAACCCCGATGTGGGGAACGTGCCGCCGGTGTGGAAGCCGCTCGTGACAGATGCTCTGATCGAGTTCCAGCTCGCGATGCGGGATCCGAACGGCGATCCGACTGACGGGATCATCCGGGTCGAGACCGATCAGCCCAGCTTCACCTGGGACGACGCCGTGAAGGCCAGTGCCGGCGGAGGCGCCGATCCATGGCCAAGCGATCAATACCTCAACCTATGGGTCTGCCAGCTGCGGGGCGGCCTCCTCGGCTACGCGCAGTTCCCCGGCGGTCCGCCGCAGACCGACGGCGTGGTCATTCTCCACTCCGCCTTCGGGACCACGGGCACGGCGGCGCCTCCCTTTGATGGCGGGCGTACCGCGACGCACGAGATTGGCCACTGGCTGAACCTCTACCACATCTGGGGCGACGATGATGGCGGGTGCACCACCGACGACAAGGTGGCCGATACGCCCAACCAGGCGGGCTCAAACACGGGAGTCCCCACCTTCCCGCGCGTCACCTGCGGCAACGCGCCCGATGGTGACATGTTCATGAACTACATGGACTACACCGACGACGTGTCCATGTTCATGTTCACCAAAGGTCAGGGCACACGGATGAACGCCTGCCTGGAGGGGACGAGAGCCTCGTTCCTGGTCGCGCAGGAGGTGCGGGTGCCTGCCGCGGTGGGTCACAACGGGGCCCACCCCGCGCACAACGGAGAAGTGGAGCGGCTGCTTCACGACACCGAGCGGTTGACCAGGGAGATCCTGAACGACGTCCGCTCGGCGCTCGGCATGGTCACCGGCCGTTCAAGCGGATGACCGGTTACGACAAGCACCCGACGGAGGCCGACGAGTGAGCTGTACACCGCTGGACATCATCGGTGCCTGGCTCCACTCCCACGAGGAGGACACCGAGACCACGGCGGTGTACCGGCCCTATGACTACTCGTTCCCTCCCTCGCGGCGAGGGCGGCGAGGGCTGGAGTTCCGGGCGGACGGGACATTCGTCGAGCTTCGTCCCGGCCCGGACGATCGTCCACGGCCGATGGTCGGCCGCTGGCGATCTGAGGGGGATGACCGCATCCAGATCACTTTTCCCCAAGGGCACGTTACGCCGCTCGAGCTCACTATCGTCTCCTGTACAGACAGCGCGCTCACCATAGCCAAACGCCCTGTCACGGGGGAGGCGACATGAAGCCGGGCACAGGGCTGTTCTGAATCGAGGAGGACGGCGATTAACGGGCAACCAGAAACCTCGACAAGCCTTCGGTAAGACTCGGCCATGACCTGCTCCAGCGGGGCAGCGCTGATCAGGCAGAGGTCAGCGCTGCCGGGCACGGCATGCGCGGCCTTCGGCAGGTGGTCGAGGCGGTCGATCCGTATCAGGGGTTCCCTCATCGTTTCGGCCAGCACCGCAGGCGGCCATAGCGACATGTCCTCATGGCTTCCTTCCCCTGGGGTGAACGCCGCCGGTGGCCCGGTCGCCTGGCCGCTGCTCAGAACCGTGCAGTGGTCACGCGGTCGGCTGATCTCGGCCGGTCGACAGGCGGTACCGCGTGGGCGTGACCCCGTACGAGCGGGTGAACCAGCGGGTGAGATGGGCCTGGTCGGTGAATCCGGTCTCGCCGGCGACGCGGGCCGCGGGATGCCCCTGGCCGAGAAGGCGGCGGGCGGCGCGCAGTCGCAGTTGGCGCTGGTACTCGCTCGGCGTCACCCCGTAGGCGGCGCGGAAGGCCCGGTAGACCGCGTACCGGCTGGCATCGGTCCAGGCAGCGAGGTCGTCGGCGCTGATCGGCTCGGCGTAGCGGTCGTGGATGAGCTCGCGCGCCTTCGCCGCCAGCCGCGTGATGGCGGGCGAGTGGAGCGCGGCGGGCGGCGGGGGCGCTGTTCGTGCCGCCACGTGTACGAAGGCGGTGATCGCGGAGGAGAGGAGTTCGTCGCGCTCAAGCGGGGTTGCGCCCCGCAGCAGGGCGGTGTGCAGGTCGCGTAGGCGCGCCGCCAGGACAGGCGTGTCCAGGACCGGGGCCGCGAACAGCGGCAGCCCCGCCGGACGCCCGGTCACGTCCGCGAGCACGTCGGCGATCAGTTCATGGCCGATGTGCACGATCCGGTACATGAAGCCCAGCTCGTGGGCCGCGTGCCCGTCGTGGACCTCGTCGGGGTTGAAGACCATCACCATGCCGGCCGAGCTCGTGTGCCCGGCGCCGCGGCAGGTGAAGGTCTGCGCGCCGTGCTCGGTGACGCCGAAGGAGTAGGTCTCGTGGCTGTGCCGGTGGTAGCGATGGCGCAGGAAATGCGCGTACATGGCCTCGAGCGGCTTGTCGGGCGAACGCCAGTAACGGGTCCATTCGCCGGCCGCGCCGCTCAACTCCTCGTCACCTCCGTTCGGCTCCTCACTGAGTGCACGAGCGTACAAGACCGGCATACCGGCTTCGGCGCAGGCTGGTCACTGCCGCCGAGGGCGGTGGCATGTGACGGAGGTGACCTCATGGTGAGCACGGCAACGAGTGACCCTGTACGGACGAGGCCGTACCTGCTGCTGGGAACGACCATGTTGCTGTGGGGGAGTGGCTTCGGCAGCTCCAAGGTGATCGTCGATTACCTGCCGCACCCTGTGGTGGCGGCGTTGCGGTTCGGCGGTGGGGCCGTGGCTCTGCTGATCGCCCTGCGACTCTTCCGCCGGGGCGGCGAGGCCCGGCGGGCGTCCTGGCGGGACCGGGCGCGGGCGGCCGGCGCGGGTGTGCTCGGTGTCTTCGTGTACAACGTGCTGTTCTTCTGGGGGTTGTCGCTCGCGCCGGCGATCGACGGGAGCACCATCGTGCCGGTCATGAGCCCCGTGCTGACGACGACATTCCTGTTGCTGACGGGGAAGGAGAAGGCGTCCCCGGCGCGCGTGGCGGGTCTGGCCGTCGGCGCGGCCGGTGCGCTGATCTTCTTCGCGGGTTCGGGCGGGGCGGCGGGCGGTGGGCAGGGCCGGCTCGCCGGGGACCTGCTCTTCCTGCTCAGCGCCTGCTGCTGGGCGGCGTTCACGCTGGCGGGGCGCCGCGTGCTCGCGGGGATCGAACCGCTGGAGGCGACGACGTACGCGACGCTGAGCGGGGCGGTGCTGCTGGCGGTGTACAGCGTGCCATCGGCCGTCGACGTCGCCTGGCAGAACGTGCCCGCCCACGTCTGGCTGAACGTCGTTTTTGTCGCGCTCGGTCCGACCGCGGTGGCCAATCTGCTCTACTACCGGGGCATCCACGCCGTCGGCCCCGCCTCCGCGTCGATCATGATGTTCCTCGTGCCCGTGGTCGGGACCACCTGCTCGGCCCTGTTCCTGGGGGAGTCGTTCGGCACGGTGCAGGCGGTGGGAGCGGCGGTGCTCCTCGTCGGCGCCGTCCTCGCCGTCACTCAGGGCCGGCTCCCGTGGGCCGGTCGACGAGACGGATAACAGAGCGCGTGCGGGCGCGGCCCCGATCACGCCCGCACGCGCTCGGGCCGTCAGGCGACGACGAGGGACTCGGCCCTGAACTCCCGACCGGCGACGATCTCGGACACGAAGCCGTCGGGACCCACGGGCCGGTCACCGATCAGGGTGACCCGGTGGAGGGTGCGCTGGACGTCCAGGTGGTCGAGGTCGGACGGAGCGAGGTGGGCGGTGGCCCGGTTGTCCCAGAAGGCCAGACTGCCCGGCTGCCAGCGGAACCGGACGGTGTACTCGGGACGGGTGATCTGCTCGTACAGCAGGTCCAGCACGCGGCGGCTCTCCACGGCGGACAGGCCGACGATGTGATCGGTGAAGCCGGGGTTGACGAACAGCGCCCGTTCGCCGGTCTCGGGATGCACCCGCACCACGGGGTGGACGGAGACCAGCAGGTTGTCGTTGATCCGTTTGACGAGCTTGCCGTCGTTCTCGGCCGGTCGATATCCGGCCAGGAAGCGGTGCTCGGCGCGCAGGCCGTCCACGAACGCCCGCAGCGGCGCGGACAGGCCCTCGTACGCGGCGACCAGGTTGGTCCATTGGGTGTCGCCGCCGAACGCCGGCACGGTCTCGGCCCGCAGGATCGAGGCGGCCGGCGGGTTGACGGCGGCGGTGACGTCGGTGTGCCAGCCGGAGTTGTAGGAGTAGCGCCGCTTGCGGTTCAGCTCGCGGTAGTCGGGGCCGTATCGCTCCTCGTAGCGGCGCGGGTCGATGGTGAGGATCTGCGGGTGATCCTCCGGCGGGGTGTCCTCGTGCGGGTGGGCATGGGTCAGCTCGCCGAACTGGCGGGCGAAGGCGATCTGGCCGGCGTGGTCGAGGGTCTGGCCACGGAAGAAGACCACCTTGTGGGTGAACAGGGCCTGGCGGATCTCCTCGACGGTGGAGGGGTCCAGGGGATGGGCGAGGTCGATGCCGGTGATCTCGGCACCGATGTGCCCGGCCACGCGATTGACGGTCAGAATGCTGGTCGTGGGCATGCTGAAGCGCTCCTGAGATGGTGGAGTGTGAAAAGGGGAGACGGGGAGCGGGACCCGGAGGTCACCGCATGGCACAGAGCGCGCTCGCCTGCCGTCTGAGATCGACGTGGAGGCGAGCCACCAGAAGCTCGCTGCTCTTCACAGTCCAGATCCTGCGCTAAATTCCCCACAAAAGCAATAGGAAATTAGGGGATTCTTGGATCTCAGTCAAAGCCGGCCGCTCTCGATCGCCTCCTTCAACGCCACCTGGGTCTGCTGGTGGGAGGAGACGCCGTTCGTCACGGTGAAGTCGATGAGCAGGACGTTCGCCTCGAACGTGAGGTGCTCGGTCACCCGGGTGTGGCCGCCGCCCAGATCGGTGAAGACGATCACCTGGTGGGTGACGACGTTGGGCATGGTCCAGGTGTCGGTCTCGTAGAAATAGTCCGCGCCGTGGATGCGCTGCTGGGCGTGCGTGTTGACGGTGATGGGCACCCCGTCGGTGACCGGGACGTCCTCGACGGCCGTGAAGTTGACGTAGCGCAGGCCGTCCTGGACGTAGTCGGCGTGGGTGGCGACGCGCTTCAGGAAGGGATGCAGGCCGATGTGGTGGTTGATGTCGGAGTACGCCGCGAAGACGTGGTCGATGGGGGCGTCGATGTCGATCGAGAGGTCACGGGTGGCCGCGGTCCGGCCGTCCACAGGAAGGGGCCCGGTCAGGTGCTCGTAGAACCGGTAGGTGTCCCAGGCGAGCTGCCACTGGGCGGCCAGCACCGGGTCGGTGTCGGCGCGGGCGGGAGTGCCGGTCAGGACGAGGGTCGCGATGAGCAGCGGGGCGGTCAACAGGCGCAGAAGTCTCCTCACGAGTACCTTCTATCGCAAAGATCGCCGGTCAGCGACCGCCCGGCGCGAGGGGGCCCGAGATCCCGCCCAGCAGGGCGATCACCGAGAGGGTGACCAGCGACAGGACGCTGGAGACCAGGATGGTGTCGCGGGGCAGTTCGGTGGGCCGGCCGTACTCGGCGGCGTAGACGTAGGTGTTCTGCGCGGTGGGCAGCCCGGCGAACAGGACGGCCGCGAACAGCGCGTGGCCCTCGAGGTGCAGCAGGTAGCGCCCGGCCAGGAAGGCGATCAGCGGCTGGACCAGCAGCTTGAGCGTCACCACCGGGGCGACCCGGCGCCAGGCGACGGCCGAGCCGTTCAGCGACATGCCCAGCGCGAACAGCGCCAAGGGCACCGCCGCGCCGCCGAGCAGGTCCAGCGGTCGCATCACGGGTTCGGGCAGCCGCCAGCCGAGGGCGGACATGGCCAGGCCGAGTACCGAGGCCACCACGATCGGCATCCGCAGCGGGGCCAGCAGGGATGAGCGTTCGACGCCCAGGCCCAGGAAGATCA
This sequence comes from Nonomuraea sp. NPDC049269, assembly GCF_043197155.1. Classification (NCBI taxonomy): domain Bacteria; kingdom Bacillati; phylum Actinomycetota; class Actinomycetes; order Streptosporangiales; family Streptosporangiaceae; genus Nonomuraea; species Nonomuraea sp. NPDC049269. The sequence continues at coordinate 217,397 of NZ_JBICSO010000009.1, read as the reverse complement.
GTGGAGACATCACCAGCACCTGGAAGATCAGGACCGACACCACGAAGGTCGCGTCGTGCAGGACGTACAGGCCGATGGGGATGCCGAGGTTGCCCGCGTTGACGTAGGCCGACGACATCGCGCCGATCACCCGGTCGGGCAGCTTGCCCCGGAGCGTCACCAGCGCGAGCAGGCCGACCAGGACGGTGCTGATCGCGAAGGCGAGCAGCGGTCGCGGCTGGATCTGGCTCAGCGGCGTCCGGCTGAGCGTGGTGAACAGCACGGCGGGCATGGCGATGGTGAAGGTGAATCCCGTGAGCGCCTGCTGGAACTGCCCGCTCGCCACCCGGAAACGCCCGGTCAGCCAGCCGAGGGCGCCGATCATCCAGATGGGGGTGAACGCCGTCACTACCGTAAGCATCCGACACACCGTATCCATCGCCCAGAACGTGCGCCGAGGGCGGGTCGCCCCCTCAGCGGCGAGCTGTGTGTCCGGTGACGGCGGCCGGCACCGGACCGGAGACCTCGTCGAGGCGGGCCACCAGCTCCCCGGGCAGGGTCAGATGAAGGCCGGCCAGGTTCTGCTCGTACTGCTCCATGGTGCGGGGGCCGACGATCACGGTCGTCACATGGGGACGGCCGCGAACCCAGGCCAGCGCGACCGCGGCGGGGGTCGTGCCGAGCTCGGCGGCGATCTTGGTGACCTCCTCGGCGATGCCGAGGTTCCGTTCGGTGAGCTGGCCGGCGGCCCACTCGCGCGCCGCCGGCCGGCCGCTGGCCAGCAGGCGGCCCATCCGGGTGCCCGGCTCCGGAGCGGCGTCCCGCCGGTAGCGGCCGGCGAGGACACCGCCGCCCAGCGGGCCCCACACCAGGGTGCCGAGGCCATGGCGGGCGCAGACGGGCAGGATCTCGGCCTCGATGTCCCGGGCGAGCAGTGAGTACTGCGGTTGCAGGCTGATGAACGGCGTGCCGCCGCAGTGCTCGGCCGCCCACTGCGCCTCGACGATCTGACCGGCCGTGAAGTTGGAGCAGCCGAGGTAACGGACCTTGCCCGAACGTACGAAGCCGTCCAGCGTGGCCATTGTCTCCTCGATGGGCGTGTCGGCGTCCCACATGTGGCATTGGTACAGGTCGATGTAGTCGGTGCCGAGCCGGCGCAGGCTCGCTTCGAGAGCGCGGGTCAGATGAACCCGGGACAACCCACGGTCGTTGGGGCCCGGCCCCTGCGGCATGAACGCCTTGGTGGCGATCACCACCGAATCGCGCCTCCCGCGCACCGCCCGGCCGACGATCTCCTCGGCCTGGCCGTCGGCGTAGTTGGCGGCGGTGTCGATGACGTTGTGCCCGGTGTCCAGGAAGGCGTCGATGATCGGCCGCGCCTCGCTCTCCCCGACACCGAGTCCCCAGGCGGTGCCGAAGTTCACCGTCCCCAGGCAGGCTCGCGAGACCTTCAGCCCGGACCGGCCCATGGTCACGTAGTCCACAGTGTCTCCCCTGGTAGAATCCGGAATTGTGATTCCGCTTAGACGATACGGAATATCGATTCCGCTTGTCAACGTCCGGACGTCGTGATGGCCGACCCCAAACCGCTGCGCGCCGACGCCCGGCGCAACCGGGCGCGCGTCCTGGATTCGGCGGAGGCCGTGTTCGCCGCGGCGGGACTGTCCGCGTCCATGGAGGAGGTCGCCCGGCACGCCGGAGTCGGCGTCGGCACCATTTACCGGCATTTCCCGACCAAGGAAGCGCTGTTCGAGGCGATCGTCGTCAGTCGTTACGAGCGGCTGGCCGAGGAAGCGGACGCGCTGGCGTCCGCGGCGGACGCCGGTGCGGCCTTCTTCGGGTTGTTCACGCGGATGGTGGAGGAGGCGGCCACGAAGAAGGCGTTCGCCGACACGCTGGTCCGTGCCGGTGTCGATGTGAAAGCGGCCACTTCGGCGAGCGGGCGGAAGCTCGTACAGGCCTTCGGCGGGCTTCTGACCCGAGCGCAGGGCGCGGGTGCGGTACGTGACGATGCCGGCATCACTGAGGTGATGGCGATTCTGGCGGGTATGACGCTGGCCGCGGAGCGCGCCGGCTGGGATCGAGACCTGCGGGAGCGAGCCCTGGGCATCGTGTTCGACGGCCTCCGCTCCGCCCGGCCGCGCTGACGGTCCGCGCTGACGGTCCGCGCTGACGGTCCGTGGTGGCGGTCCGCAGGGTTGGCCGAAACGCACATCGCGCGGGCCGGCCATGATCGGCCGGCCCGCGCGATGTGTGGATCGGCCTACCAGCCGCCACCGTGGAGCTGGCCGCGCACCGCGCCGCCGGGGAACTCACCGGTGTGCAGGTTGACGTACCAGTTCTTCGGGTTGTGCTTGATCCCGCCGGCGACCTTGGCGGAGGTGCTCGCCGAGCCCGCGATGCCGTTGATCCCGGCGGGCAGGCCGTTGGCGGCACTGAAGAAGTCCACGACCACCGGGCCGTTCTTGCCCTTCTTGCCGCGGTGGATGTGCCCGTTCGTCGGCGCGGCGATCTTCTTCCACGCGGTGGCGAAGTGCACCTGGGTGCCCTTCACCCAGACGAGCCACGCGGCCCGCCCGTCCTTGTCGCCGACCTTCGTGCCGGGCGCCGGAACCTCCTGGCGACCGTCGGCCGACGCGGTGAGCGTGGAGTGCGAGCCGTTCGCCAGCACCGACTCGAGCGCCACCGGGCGGATCCGGTAAAGCTGGGCGCGAACGGCGCCGCCGGTGAACTCGCTGGTGTGCAGGTTGGCGTACCACTTCTTGGGGTTGCTGGTGATCCGGTTGAGCAGGCCGGAGTCGCTGACCTTGACGGTGCCCTTCACGGCGCTGAGGCTGCCGGGCAGCGCCTCGCCGAAGAACGGGATTTTGACGTCGCCGTTCTTGCCGGCTTTGCCCTGGTGGATGTGGAACGCGGTCGGGGCGGTGACGTTCTGCCAGCGGATGGCGTAATCGACCTGGTTGCCGTGGATATGGAATACGGCGATCGCGCTGCCGTTCTTGTCGCCGACTTTCTGACCCGCCGCGGGCACCTCGTTCTTGCCCAGCAGCGAGGCGGCCAGGTAGACGTCGGAGCTCGTGCTCGCCTGCGCGGCGGTGGGTGCCAGGGCGCCGGCGACCAGGATGGTACCGAGAACCAGGCCGGGGACGGTGAGGGTGCGCTTCGTCATGATGACCCTTTCAGATGCCTCGAGGGTGAGGCTCTTTTAGCTGTTGACGCACGGTTGTACGGGGTGCGGCAGCGGCTGGGTTCAACGAAGGAATGTGGAGAAATACGCATGGGAAAGATGGGCGAAAGGTCTTGATTTACTTTGTAAAGGCGCCTGCCGAATATGCGGATCTTGTTTATGCAAAGATCCGACCTCCTGTCGGACCGGCTTGTTTCAGGCCCGCGCGCATATGGCGTACTGCTGCCGCCAGGGCCGCGACCCCGTCGGTGATCTGGTTGTCGTTCAGGCTGGTGTAGCCAAGGATGAGGCCTTGGCGGCCCGGTGTGGTCAGCCGGTAGGGGGCGACGCCGGCGACGCGGACGCCTTGGGCGGCGGCCGCCGCCACTACGTCCTCCTCCTGGAGGTCGTCCGGGAGCCAGACGACGACGTGCAGGCCCGCCGCGATCCCGGTGGGTTCGAAGTCGGGCAGTTGCTGGGCCAGCCGGGTGAGGAGGAGGTCGCGGCGGCGCCGGTAGAGGGGGCGCATGCGGCGCAGATGACGGTCGAACTCGCCCCGCAGCAGGAAGTCGGCGAAGGCGAGCTGCTCGATGGCCGGTGAGCCGCGGTCGGCCAGGAGCTTGGCCTCGGCGACGGCGTCGGTCAGGTGCGGGGGTAACACGAGCCAGCCGAGGCGGAGGCCGGGGGCGAGGGTCTTGCTGGCCGAGCCGGCGTACATGACCACGTCGGGGGCGAGGCCCTGCATGGCGCCGATGGGGGCACGGTCGTAGCGGTACTCGGCGTCGTAGTCGTCCTCCAAGATGAGGGCGCCACGGTCGCGGGCCCACTGAACCGCCCGCATGCGGGCACGGGCGGGCAGGACGCCGCCGAGCGGCCACTGGTGCGACGGGGTGAGGACGGCCAGGTCGGCGTCGCCGCGTTCGAGGGCGTCCAGGTCGATGCCATGATCGGCGACCGGCAGGCCGAGAAGGTCGAGGTTGTGCGTGCGCGCGTGCTGCCGTATGTCGTCGTGGGCGGAGGGGTCCTCCACGGCGACGCGGCGCGCCCCGCGATGGGCCAGCACGCTGGTGATCAGCATGGCGGCCTGCGCGAAGCCGCTGGTGATGAGCACGTGCGCGGGGTCGGCGCAGGTGCCGCGGGAGCGGTTGAGGTAGTCGGCCAGGGCGGTGCGCAGTTCGGGCAGGCCGTATCCGTCGGCGTAGTTGAGCCGGTCGTGTGGGGCGTCGGTGAGGACCCGCCGCAGTGAGCGGAGCCAGGCGGCGCGGGGGAAGCTCGCCGGGTCCGCGCGGCCGTACCCGAAGTCGATGAGCGGGCCGGGGGACGGTGGCGGGTCGGGAGTGGGGGTGGTTTGCCCGGGTACGGCGGCCACGCGGGTGTAGGAGCCGGGCGTACTGGTGAGATAGCCCTCGGCGGTGAGCTGGTCGTAGGCCCCGACCACGACACCCCGCGAGACCCCGAGCTCGGTGGCCAGGCGGCGGGAGGCCGGCAGAGAGGCCCCGTGGCGCAGCCGGCCCGCGCGGATGGCGTCGCGCAGAGCCGCCTCGATCTGGCGGTGCAACGGGGTGGTGCCGGTCCGGTCGAGGTCCACCAGCAGGTCGTGTACCAGGCTCGAATTCACCGTACTCACCGTCGCAGGGTAACGGCCGCCCGCTTGTCCACTACGGTCATCCGGCGGCGAAGGCGCCGACCGAGACCGCGCACAGGAGCAGTCCCACGGCGTGCACCGGGCTGGTGCGCTCGCGCAGGACGACGGTGGCCAGCGCGACGGTGAAGGCCGGGTAGAGCGAGGTGATGACGGCCGAGACGGCGAGTGTCCCCTGGCCGGTGGCCAGGAAGTACATCAGCGTGGCGCCGACCCCCAGAACTCCCGTCCAGAGCGCGGCCCATGGCGGTTTCCGGTGGGTCGCGTTGTCGGCTCCGGACCGCCTGCCGGCCAGCGCGAACACCGCCAGAGCCGCGGCCAGGACGACGACGGCGCTGAGCTGACTCGCCGCCACCGGCCACAGGCCCGCTCCGTCGCCGGCCCGGTCGAGGCAGATGAACAGCGCGGCGAAGCCCAGCCCGGCGAGCAGCCCCGGGCCGACGCCACCGGAGCCGCGTCCGCCCGACTGCGTGGAGACCAGCCAGATCCCGGGGATGGCCAGGCCGAGGCCGAGGAGGGCGAGCGTCGTGAACTCGTGGCCGGACAGCAGGTCGACGGGAATGGGCAGGCCCGCCGCGCCGACGGCCGACAGCGGCCCGGCCACGTTCATCTGTCCCCGTGACAGGCCGCGATACAGGGCCAGCGTGCCGATCGCGCCGCCGATTCCGGCGGCCATCCCCCATGCGATCGCGCTCGGGGTGGGGTGAGTGCCGACGGCGAGTGCGGCGGTCAGACCGCCGACCGCGGCGGCGCATTGTCCGATGAGCCCGACCAGGCCGTAGTGGGCTCGGCGCGACAGGAGCCCGCCGAGGAAGTCAGAAGCGCCGTACAGGGCCGCGGCGGCCAGCGCGAGCAGGATTGCCATTGGCATGGCCGGTCACCGGCCCACGCGGTGGGCGCGGCGGGAGGCGTTGGGGCAGGTCGCCCCGCTGACCGGCGCCGGCCTGCGGGCCTGCGGGGATGGGCTGGTGGTCACGCTGGTCTGTCCCATGGTCCGTCACTCTTTCGCAGCAGTTTTATCGAGTCCCATGCTGCCGATGGATTGGATGTCTAGACAGTACCGATTTGTGACCGGTATTCAGGTCCGATTTTCGGCGCGCTGCCACGACCGGGACGTCCCGAGACGCACGAGCCCTTGACTGCTCAGCGCCGACATGGGCAGGGACCACGTCGGCGCTGGGCGGGGCGAGAGTCAGGCGGTCGCGGCGTCGCGGGCCGCGACCAGGTCGAGAGCGATGTCGGTGATCATGTCTTCCTGGCCGCCGACCATCTTGCGCCGTCCGACCTCCACCAGAACGGCCCGCGTGTCGAGGCCGTAACGGGCCGCGGCGGCCTCGGCGTGGCGCAGGAAGCTGGAGTACACCCCGGCGTAGCCGAGCGTGAGGGTCTCCCTGTCCACCCGCACGTCCCGATCCTGCAGCGGGCGGACCACGTCGTCGGCCGCGTCCATCAGCTCGAACAGATCGCACCCGTGTTTCCAGCCCATGAGGTCGGCGACCGCGACGAACGCCTCCAGCGGGCAGTTGCCGGCACCGGCGCCCTGCCCGGCCAGCGAGGCGTCGACGCGCCTGGCGCCGTTCTCGACGGCGACCACGGTGTTGGCGACGCCCAGCGCGAGGTTGTGGTGGGCGTGGATGCCCACCTCGGTGCGGTCGTCGAGCACGTCACGGTAGGCGCGGAACCGGTCGCGCACGCCGTCCATCGTCAGCCGGCCGCCGGAGTCGGTCACGTACACGCAGGCGGCGCCGTACGACTCCATCAGCTTCGCCTGCCGGGCGAGCTCGGCCGGTTCGGCCATGTGGGACATCATGAGGAAACCGGCGACGTCCATGCCCAGGTCGCGGGCGGCCGCGATGTGCTGGGCGGAGATGTCGGCCTCGGTGCAGTGGGTGGCGACGCGTACCGAGCGGATGCCGAGCGCGTGAGCCTGCTTCAGATCGTGCAGGGTGCCGATGCCCGGCAGCAGCAGCGTGGTCGGCACGGCATCGCGGACGACGTCGCAGACGGCCTCGATCCACTCCCAGTCGGTGTGCGCGCCGACGCCGTAGGTGATGCTGGAGCCGGACAGGCCGTCGCCGTGGGCGATCTCGATCGCGGCGACCCCGGCGGCGTCCAGGGCGGCGGCGATGGTGCGGGCCTGCTCCACGGTGTAGCGGTGGCGGACGGCGTGCATGCCGTCCCTGAGGGTCACGTCCTGGACGTACAGGTCAGCGGTCATCGGGAGATCACCTCCGTGAAGCGGTGCGCGGCGATACGTTCTGCCGTACGCAGCGCCGCCGAGGTCATGATGTCGAGGTTGCCGGCGTAAGCGGGCAGGTAGTGGGCGGCGCCCTCGACCTCGAGGAACACCGACACCTTCGCGGCCTCGCCGGACCGGCTGCCGGCCGGCAGCAGCGCGCGCAGCGGGTCGTCGGCGGCGACGCGGTCGAACTGCACCTTCTGCTTGAGACGGTAGCCCGGTACATAGGCCTGCACCCGGGCGACCATCTCCTCCACCGAGGCGGTCACCGCGGCGTCGTCGCACTCGCCGACCAGGCAGTGCACAGTGTCCCGCATGATCAGCGGCGGCTCGGCGGGGTTGAGGACGATGATCGCCTTGCCCCGGGCCGCGCCGCCGACCTTCTCGATGGCCGCGGCGGTGGTCTCGGTGAACTCGTCGATGTTGGCGCGGGTTCCGGGGCCGGCCGAGCGCGACGAGATCGAGGCCACGATCTCCCCGTAGTGCACCGGGGTCACGGCGGCGACGGCGGCGACGACGGGAATGGTGGCCTGGCCGCCGCAGGTGACCATGTTGACGTTGTCGGCGTCCAGGTGCGCGTCCAGGTTGACCGGGGGGACGACGTACGGGCCGATGGCGGCCGGCGTCAGGTCGATCACCGTACGACCGGCGGCGCGCAACACCTGGTCGTTGCGGCGATGGGCGCCCGCCGAGGTGGCGTCGAAGACGATGCGGACGTCGGCGAACTCGTCCAGGGCCAGCAGACCGTCCACACCCTCGTGGGTGGTGGCGACCTTCATGCGGCGCGCGCGAGCCAGGCCGTCGGAGTCCGGGTCGATGCCGACCATCGCCCCCATCTCCAGGGACCCGGACAGCCGCAGAATCTTGATCATCAGGTCGGTGCCGATGTTGCCCGAGCCGATGACCGCGACCTTGGTCCGCTCAGTGGCGGTGGTCATGCCTTCACTCCTTCCGAGGCCGCGAAGCCGACCCCGACCGTGCCGAGGCCCTCGATCCGTGCCACGAATTCGTCTCCCGGCGCGGCGACCGCCATCGGCCCGAGAGCACCGGTGAGGACGATGTCGCCGGCCCGCAGCGGGTCGCCCAGGCTGGCCAGCGTGGCGGCCAGCCACAGGGCGGCGTTGAGGGGGCCGCCCAGGCAGTCGGCGCCGGTCCCTTCCGAGACGGTCTGGCAGTTCTTGGTCATGCTCATCCGTACGCCGCGCAGGTCGACCCGGTCCAGCGGCACGGGGGTGCCGCCCAGGACGAACAGGCCGCTGGAGGCGTTGTCGGCGACGGTGTCGACGATGGTGATGTCCCAGTTCGCGATGCGGCTGTCGACGATCTCCAGCGCGGGCAGCGCGAACGCCGTGGCCCGCAGCAGGTCGGCGACGGTGGGGTCACGGTGCGGCAGGTCCTCGTTCAGGACCAGGGCCACCTCCGCTTCGACCTTCGGTTGCAGGAGCCGGCCGGCGGCGATCTGGCCGCTCTCAGCCACGGCCATGTCGGCGAACAGCACACCGAAGTCCGGCTGCCCCACCCCGAGCTGGCGCTGCACGGCGGGGGAGGTGAGGCCGATCTTGCGGCCGACCGGCCGTCGGCCCGCGGCCAGGCCGCGCTCGACGTTCAGCCGCTGCACGGCGTAGGCGGCCTCGATGTCCGCCTCCGGCAACAGGTCGCGGACCGGGGGGTGGGCCACACCGGTGAGGGCGGCCTCCGCCAGGAGGGTCGCCACCTTGGCCACGGCATCGGGCAGGCTCATGACTGCGGGTACCTCCAGAAAAGGTGGGGGAGCCGGGCACTTGGGGCGCCCGGGTGCCCCCAGATATAGGCGACCGGTCAGTGGGGCGGCAAAATATGTTCCGTGACACGGAACAGCGCTGCGGGAAATATGCTCGACAAGGCGGTATCGATCTTGGACTGCTACCGGCCGGACGGCGGGTCGTTCCGCTTGACAGAACTTTCCGCTCGTACGTCACTGCCCAAGACGACGGTGTTCCGGCTCTGCGCGGATCTGGTCCGCCTGGGCCTGCTGGAACGGGAGGCGGACACCTACCGGCTCGGCGGCAACCTGTTCGAACTGGGCTCACTGGTGCCGCGCCGCCATGATCTGCGCGAGGCGGCGCTGCCGTTCCTGCAGGATCTGTTCGAGGCCACCCGCGAGACCGTGCACCTGGGGGTCCGGGAGGGACATGAGGTGGTGTACGTCGAGCGGATCCATGGCCACGACGTCCTGCCGCTGCCCTCCCGCATCGGCGGCCGACTCCCTCTTACCTGTACCGGGGTCGGAAAGGCGCTGCTGGCCTTCTCGGATGCCGAGTTGACCGAGCAGGTGCTCGCTGGGCCGCTGGCCCGGCTCACCCCGCACTCGATCACCGACCCGGTGCGCTTGCGCACCGCCATCGAACAGGCCCAGGTGTCGGGCCTGGCCTACGAGGAGCAGGAGGCGGCGATGGGTGTCAGTTGCATCGCGGCGCCGGTTTTCGACGGACAGGTGGCGGTGGCGGCTCTGTCGGTGGCCGTGCCGCGCGCGCGGTTCCGTCCGGCTCAGCTCGCTCCCGCCGTACGCACCGCGGCCCTGGGTTTGTCGCGCCTGCTGCGCTCGGGGCGACTCAGTAGTTCTTGAGGGTGATGGCGTTCGCGGCGGCGTTGAGCGGCTTCAGGATCGGCCGCAGAGCCAGGTCCTTCCAGGGCAGGCGGCTGACCAGCCGCATCATGGTGGTCTGCATCCGGATCTGGCGGGTGCTGCCGGCCACCATCTGCTTGGCGTTGCTCTCGCCAAGGCTGAGGTTCACGTCGACATATCCCCGCATCTCCTCCTGATAGCGGGCGAACGCCACCCGGTGGTCGCCACCTGCGGCCTTCAACTCGCCGGCCAGCACGTACGCGCCGACGAGGGCGAGACTGGTGCCCTGCCCGGACAGCGGGGACGGGCTGTGCGCGGCGTCCCCGACCAGCGCCACCCGCCCGGCCGACCAGCGGTCCAGATGGACCTGGCTCGCGGAGTCGAAGTAGAAGTCGGGGGAGTGCGGCATGGCGGCCAGCAGGGTGGCGCTCTCCCAACCGGCGCCGGCGAAGGTCTCGGCGACCAGGCGCCGCTGTGCCGCGACGTCGCGACGGTCGGGCAGTACGGCGGGGCTGGGGAAGATGAACTGGGCCTTGGCGGCGGACTGGCGGGTGCTGTAGAGGTTCACGACCTTGCCCGGCGTCGCGTAGATCAGCTCCCAGCGGTCGAGGCCGAGGTGGTTGGGCACGGTGAACACGCACGCGTGCATGCCGAGCGGCCGCACGAACTTCGCCTCGTCGCCGAAGACCCGGGCCCGCAGGTTCGAGTGCAGCCCGTCGGCGCCGATCACGAGGTCGAACATCCGCGGCGCGGAGCGCTCGAAGGTGACCATCACGCCGTCGTCGCTCTGGGTGAGGCCGGTGATGGAGTCGCCGAACAGGTACTCGACGCCGTGCTTGGTCGCGTCGTACACGATGCGGGCCAGGTCACCGCGCAGCACCTCGTCGTCGCCGGGGGAGCGCAGGCCGATGAGGTCGGGGCCCAGGGTCGCGAGCGGCTTGCCGGCCTCGTTCACCCACGCCCCGCCACGCATCCGGGTGCTGTATCGGGTGATGTCCGGGGTGAGGCCCATCCGGTCGACGACGTCCATCGCGACGCCGCGCAGGTCGACCTTGTAGCCGCCTTCCCGCAGCGCCGGGGCCAGTTCCACGATGGTGGGGGTGAAGCCGTACCGGTGCAACCAGTACGCGAGGGCGGGACCGGCCACGCTGGCGCCAACGATGAGGACCGTCTTGTTCGCGAGATGCTGTGTCATGGCAGTAGCGTCGCCGGGCCCGCTTACCGAGGGCTCACCACGCGCTCACCGTCACTAACCGGCCAGCCCGAGCACCTCCTCGGCGGTCATCCCGCGACCTCGCCGCCGCGCCTCGACGTACCGATCGGACCCGAGCGCGCGTTCAGCCGCGGCGGCCACCACAGCCACCCCGGCCACCACAGCCATTCCGGCCGCCTCCGCTCCGGCCGCCTCCGCCCTGGCCACCTCGGCCATCGCAGCCGCTCTGGCTACCTCGGCCACCTCAGCAGCTCCGGCCACTTCGGCCACCTCCGTCGAGGAGGCCGCTTCGTGGTCGGCGGTCAGCTCCACCCCGCGCAGTGACGCCGCAGCGCCCACGAGTGTCGCGGCCCGCTCTGCGTCGCCGGTCAGCAGTGCGGCCCCGGCCAGACCGTCCACCGCGTCCGCGGCGGCCGGCAGGTTCCCGCCGCGTACAGCCGTCTCGAGCGCGGCCCGGTGGTGGGCGCGGGCCTGCGCGGCGTCCCGGTCCATGGTGGCCGTCCAGCCGAGCCCGGTGAGGATACGGGCCCGGATCCGCTGCCCGGTGATCGAGGCATCCCCGCAGTCGGCCAGCGCCGCCTCGTACAACTGCCGGGCCGTGCCCGATTCGCCGGATCGCCGCGCGAGGTCGGCGAGCCCCCGGCGGGCATCGGCGAGCAGATCCGGCGCGCCGACCGCGCGGGCGACTTCGGCGGCCCGCTCGTAGCCGGCTCGCGCAGCCGCGAGCCCGCCGCTCTCGGCCGCGAGCCCGCCGCTCTCGGCCGCGAGCCCGCCGCTCTCGGCCGCGAGCCCGCCGCTCTCGGCCGCGAGCCCGCCGCTCTCGGCCGGGAGCCCGCTGCCCTCGGCTGGGAGGCCGCTGCCCTCGGCCGGGAGCCGGCTGCCCTCGGCCGAGAGGTCGGCGCCCTCGGCCAGGAGGTCGGCGCGGCGTGTGAGCAAGTCAGCGGTGTCCTCCGTACGACCCAGCTCCTCGATGAGCATGATGGCCTCATCCATCCACGCCACCGAGCGTGCCCGCTCACCCCGCGAGGCCGCGATCCCGGCGAGTTTGTCCAGCGCGTTCGCGATCGCCCAGCGATCACCCGTCGACCGGAAACCGGCCAGCGCGGTCGTGAGCTCAGCCTCGGCCGCTGAGGTCTGCCCGCCGAGCAGCAACCGCAGGCCGTCGCCCATGTGCAGGAACGCCTGTGACCACGGGTCGGTGTCGAACAGCCGGTGCTGCCGCGCGGGGGCGACGTCGACCAGGCGTCCGGCCATCGCGAGCAGGAACACGACGTGGGGCCGCCGCAGCGGCCGATCGTACGCGGCGAGGCCGGCGGCGGCGCGGTCCAGGTGGTCGCGCAAGCCGGCGTCGCTGCCGTTGCCGGTCGCGGCGGCGGTCACCACGCAGCACGCGTACTCCTCGGCTACCTCGGTCCTCTCGGTCCTCTCGGTCCTCTCGGCCCATTTGGTTACCTCGGTTGCCTGGGCTACCTGGGCTACCTCGGCCACCTCGGCCGGGGAACCATCACCCAGCTCGCCGAGCAGCTGGGCGGCGAGCGGGGCGGCCTCGCCACGCAGGCCCCGCAGCCACCAGAACCAGGACAAGGCCGCGAGCAGCCGCGACGCAAGCGGCGGGTCGGCGGTGACGGCCCAGCCCAGTGCGGCCAGCAGGTTGCCGTGCTCCGCGCCCAGCCGGGCGAGCCAGTTCAGCTGGTCGGGCCCTCGCAGGTGGTGGTCGGCGGCTTCGGCCAGCGCGGTGAAGCACTCCGCGTGCGCCCGCAGGCATTCCGCCCGCTCCCCGGTCTCGGCGAGCCGCTCCGCGCAGTACTCGCGCACCGTCTCCAGCATCCGGTACCGGCCGTCGTGCGCCTCGACCAGCGACTTGTCCACCAGGCCGGCCAGCACACCGGCCACATCGTCGTACCCGACCGGCCCGGCCAGGCCGCAGACCTGCTCCGCGTCCGTCAGGGTGGCGCCGCCGGCGAACACGGTGAGCCGGCGTGCGAGCGCCTGTTCACGTGCGTCGAGCAGCCCCCAGCTCCAGTCGACCACCGCGCGCAGCGTCTGATGCCGGGGCGCCGCGGTGCGCTCGCCGCGGGACAGCAGCCGGAACCGGTCGGCCAGCCGCGCGTCCACCTCCTCCAGGGTGAACGAGCGCAGCCGGGCCGCCGCCAGCTCGATGGCCAGAGGCAGCCCGTCCAGGGCGGCGCAGATCCGCCGAACCGCGCCGATCGTGGCCGCGTCCACGACGAACCCGTGCCGTACCGCGGCGGCCCGGTCGGCGAACAGGCGCACCGCCGGACCGGCCAGCGCTTCGGCGAGCGTGGCGTCGGGTCCGGGCACGGCCAGCTGCCCGACCGGGAACAGGACCTCGCCGGTGATGCCGAGCGCCTCCCGGCTGGTGGCCAGGATCCGCAGCGCGGGGCAGGCGGCCAGAAGCCGGTGCGCGAGCCCGGCCGCGCCCGTGACGACGTGCTCGCAGTTGTCCAGAATCACCAGCACCGGCCGGTCGGCCAGTGCCGCGACGAGCCGATCCTCCGGCGGCCCCGACTCGCGGAGACCCAGCGCGGCGGCCACGGCCGGCGCCACCTGCGCCCCGTCGCTCAACGGGGCCAGGTCGACGAAGCACACCTCCCCGGACATTCGGCCGCTCGCCTCCACCGCCAGCCGGGTCTTGCCGGTGCCACCCGGACCGGTCAGCGTGACCAGCCGTGACCCGGCCGGCAGCGTCGCGAGCCGGCGGAGCTCCTCCGCCCGTCCGACGAAGCTGGTGAGCTGGGCCGGCACCCGCCGGAGCGCCGGGGTGGCCGCCGGCTCCGCGCGCAGGATGGACAGGTGCGCCTCGGCCAGCTCGGCGGACGGGTCGACGCCCAGCTCGTCGCCCAGGAATCGGCGGGCCTCCTCGAACACGGTGAGCGCTTCCGCCTGCCTGCCACCGGCGTAGAGGGCTCGCATCAGCAGCGCCCGTGCCCGTTCTCGTAACGGGTGCGCCTCGACCAGTTCCGCCAGTTCGGCGGCCACCGCGTGGTGCTCGCCCAGGGCCAGTGCGGCCTCGGCCCGGTCCTCCACCGCCGCCAGCCGTTCCTCCAGCAGCCGGGCGGCCGCCGCCTCCGCGAACGGCGCGTCCAAGACGTCCGCGAGCGCCGGTCCGCGCCAAAGGTCCAACGCCTCACCCAGCAACACCGCGGCAGCCGCCGGGTCCCCGCCGGCCAGCGCCTGCCTGCCCTGGCCGGCGAGCCGGGCGAACCGGTGCGCGTCCACCGTGTCGAGGCCGACCGCGAGCCGGTAGCCCGCCGATCCGAACTCCACCGCGGCTCCGTCCCGCAGCCCTCGCCGCAGCCGGGAGACCTGCGACTGCAGCGCGTGCGCTACGTCGGCGTGCGCGTCCTCGCCGTACAGTCCCGCGGCCAGCCGGCCGACGCTCACTGCCCGGCCGGCCTCCAGCAACAGCATCGCCAGCAGTGACCGCACCTGCGGCCCGCCCACCGCCACCGGGCCCCCATCGGGCAGACGTGCCTCAACTGGTCCCAACACCCCGAACCACATCAACAGCCCCCGGCTTCGCACATGCCGACAATTATGCCGACCAGCGGTTATGCCACGGGCCCTCTCGTGCACGTCGGTCCGGTCGTACGCGTGATCGGCAGTCGCATCTCACTCCACCTCGCGGGATCCCGTGCTAGCTTTTCTGCATCTTCCTAGTAGGGAAAGTGGGAATTATGAGCGCCGATCTCGCCGCCCTCGCCGCCACCCACCGGGCGTACACGCCGGAGGAGTGCGCCGAGCTCGCCCGTCAGGCCGCGGAGTCCGTCGACATCGGCGCGCTGCCGCGGAGCGGGCCCGGAGGTTATGTGTTGCTGTGGTCGGGCGAGCACTCCATCGCCTGGCTCAACACCTGGTGGGAGGCTCGCGACACCGGCTTCCACGACCACGACGGATCGGCGGTCGGCGTGTACGTCCTGGCGGGCAGGGTGTCCAACGAGGGCCTTCCGATCGAAGGCACGCGGCGGGTCGGGTTCTACGGAGCGGGGGAGTCGTTCTCCTTTCCCGGGACCGGCATCCACCGGATGGATCACGAGGCGGGCGCGATCACGATCCACGTCTACTCGCCGCCGCTGCGCGGCATCGGGCACTACGAGGTGGTGGACGGTTTCCTGCGGCGCACGCCCGGCTCCCCCGACGAGGCCTCGCCGCCGAGCCCGGGGCTGCGCGAGGCCCTCGGCGTCGGCTGATGCTTCTCCCGCGACGTCAGCACTGTCGAGGTTCTGGTCGACGCCGCCGCCGCGCAGCCGCGTGAAGTTCGCGCGGTCACGATGCGGCCGTGCTGCCGCCGTTCATGGCGTGAGGTTCGCGCGGTACCAGTCGAGGGTGGCGGCGATGGCGTCGGCATGCGGTGTCGCGACGAACGGGCCGAAGGCGCGGGTGAACTTCGAGGTGTCGGCCACGAAGGGCCGGTCGCGCTGGTACCAGGTCTCGCCCAGGGCGCGGACCGTGGGATTCACCAGCCCGAGGATGCGTTGCATGGGGCGGCCGAGAGCTGCCGATTTGCCGGGTCGGCCCAGCTCGGCGGAGACCAGGTCGAGGAACTGCTTGCCGGTCACGGGCGGTGCCGCCGGCAGGTGCCAGGCCTGGCCGTCGGCCCGCCCGTCGTTGCCGAGGATCACCAGCCCTTTGGCGATGTCGGGCAGGTAGCTGAGCGAGTGGGGCTGGTCGAGCGGACCCATCCAGCGGGCGACCTTCCCGTCGAGCGCGGCGGCGAACACTGTCGCACCGACGACGGTGTTGACGCCGCCTGGGCCGTAGTAGTCGGAGGCTCTGCCGATGGCGACGCGCAGGGAACCGGAGCGGTGTGCCTCCAGGAGCGCCTGGGCCATCTCGGCGCGGACGCGGCCCTTGGGATTGCGGGCGGCATACGGCATGTCCTCGGTCATGGGGCTGTCGACGGGGCCGTACATGTACAGGTTGTCAGCTAATACCAGTTTGGCCCCCGCGGCGGCCGCGCCCTGGCACACCGTGTCGGTCAGGTGGGGGAACTCCTGCACCCACCGGTCGTAGGCGGGGGCGGCGCAGTGGTAGACGACGTGGGCGCCGTCACAGGCGGCCTTGGCGCCGGCGGGTGTGGTGATGTCGCCTTGGTGGACCTCGACACCGGGCAGGGCCGGGACCCGGCCGCTGCGGTTGACCGCGCGGACGCGATGTCCCTGGGAGACGAGCTCGCGGACCACGGAGCTGCCCGCGGCGCCGCCGGCGCCGAGGACGACATGCAGGTCGGATACAGCGGGCACAGCGGCCTCCTCAAGTGGTTCTCCCCAGAGCCGGGTGATCGGCCGCGGGGAGCGAAGCGATTTCGTAATGGTGTTATGAAACAGCGTTACGCTATGATTGTCAAATGGCCCGACCACGCACCCGCGACTACGACGAGTTGCGCCGAGACCTCCTGGACGCAGCCGGGCGGCTGCTCGCTCAGGAAGGCCCGCAGGCGCTGAGCACCAGACGAGTGGCCCAGGAGGTCGGTACGTCCACCACGGCCGTGTACAACCTCTTCGGCGACAAGGCCGGCCTGCTGCGCGCGATGTTCCTGGAAGGGTTCGCCCGGCTCGCCCAGCAGTTCGCCACGGTGCCGCGCGATGGCGACCCAGAGGCCGATCTGATGGCCCTCGGATACGCCTATCGGGCCGCCGCCCTGGCCAACCCTCACCTGTACGAGCTGATGTTCGGACGGCCCATCGCGGACTTCCGGCCCGACGAGGCGGCCCTGGCGCAGATCCAGGGGACGTTCGACACCCTGATAGGCGCCGTCGCGCGGTGCATCGATACGGGGCGGTTCGCCCCATCGAACCCCTACGATGTCGCGGTCCACCTCAACGCCCTGGTGCACGGACTGGCGAGCCTGGAGCTAAAGGGCGCCCTGGCGGACCGCGATCAGGCCGACCGCCACTGGCGCATCGCCCTGGAGGCCACCTTCCGCGGCCACCGCGCCGGCATGCCGTGACGTCGGGGCGTTCACCAATACCGCGGAGAGTGGTGGTGGTGCCGCCCGACCACCCGCCCGAGCCACCCGTGACGGCACGATTACTGGGGGCGCCGTTCCATTTCACCGTTCCGCATGGAACGGGATGGCACGCCTTAGTGGTGACCGGCTGTCCTTCTATGACGGCCCAAGCATGGAGAACACATGTCTGTCGGTTCCACGGAAAAGCGAGGCCGGACCAGACTCCGCCTCCTGCAGGTGTTCGGCACCATCGCGGCGCTCCTGCTCGCCATGGGGGTCACGGCTCTGCCCGCCTCCGCCGCGGTGCAATCATGCTCCGGCCAGGTCGAATCCAATGTGTGCCTCACCATCACCGCACTCGGCAACGGTAGATATGCCGCCGAAATCGGCCTGGACTACCGCATCGGCCAAGACGACGCCCAGACGATCATCGACGCCATCGGTGACCCCGTCAGCGCCACAGTGCTCGACGACGACGGCGGGGTCTTGAGAACGCTGTTCGTCACGCCCATCTTCGTCCAGGGCGCTTCACCAGACGCTGGATACAGTGTCGGCGCCCGCGCCGAGGGTCCCGGAGGCCTGCTGAACGTTGACTCCGGCATCGACACGCTGCGCGGCCGGGTCACGATGTACGACCCGCGCACGGGGACGACTCGGACCTTCACCACACCGGTGGTGTCGATAACCATCGTCGCTTAGCGTAATCGAGAGGTGTTCAGTACGAGCCTCCGATGCAGGTCGGGGGCTCGTCGGCGTCGACGTGGTGACTCAGTGGTGGTAGGCGTGCACCACCGCATGGCCCTTGCCCCGGCCGATGATCCACTTGTTGATCGGAGTGGTGACCAGGAAGGCGACCAGCAGGGACAGTGCCAGGGCGCCCCAGAACAGCCCGGAGGCCAGTGTGGCGTTCATGGCGCCGGGGATGACGAGCATCACGCCGTTGTCCACGATCTCCATCACGATGATCGACACGGTGTCGGCGGCCAGTGCCAGCTTGATCGCGGTGCCCCAGTTCACCCCTGCTCGGCGGAGCGGTAGCAGGGTCAGCAGGTAGCCGAAGAAGAAGGCGAGCACCACGGCCACGGCGATCGACGGGGCCGTGCTCCAGCCAAGTGCGGTGGCGATCACCAGGCCGAGGATCTCGCCGATGGCGCACCCGGTCAGGCAGTGCAGGGTCGCCGACGCCGCCGTCGACCACGACACCTTGCCGGGTTGCGCGGCGTGCTCATGCGCCTCGTGCTGATGGTGCTGCTCGCTCATGAGGTACTCCCAAGGTCGTGATTTAACTGGCTTGCTTCGAAGTTATACCCCCCATGGGTATATGAGCAAGAGGGGGCGGGTGATGCCCGATTGCTACTATTGCTTATCGTAGATAGGGCTCAGAGGTTGAAGAAGGAGTGGCAGTGGTGGGCGAGGAACGCGCTCACGCCCGGGATGGCGGCCAAGATGGCAGGGCCCGCCAGCAGCAGCGTGACCGCGACCCGCCCGGCCAGGCGTTCCCGCCGGGCGAGTGGCGCCTCCGGGTTCAACATCCGGCGGACGCGGGTCAGGGCCGTCTGGCCGCCCGCGCCCAAGGCGAAGGCCGGAACCCGGCCGGTCGCGAGCCGGACCAGGGCCGCGGCGATGTGCACGCGTGGATGGCGACTGGCCGCGACGTCGTCGGCCAGCAGTTCGACCAGCCGGGCGATCTCGGTTTGCGCGCGGACGAACAGCGGGACACCGGGAAAGGCCCGCAGCAGGGCCTCGGTGCCGGCCAGGACCAGATGATGCCGCCCGCGCAGGTGGGCCTGCTCGTGCGCGAGCACGGCGGCGACGTGCTCGGGAGCCAGGGACCGCAGCGCGCCGGTGGTGATGACGGCCTTGCCGTTCCTGCCGGGCAGGCAGTACGCCAGGCATTCCTCGTAGTCGACCACGACCGCGCCCAGTTCGCCGTCGTGCCGTCCGAGCAGGGCGAGCGCCTCGGCGTGCCGCAGCCTTTCCCGGCGTGCGCCGAGCAGGACCGCCCCGCCGGTATAGAGCACCCGCGCCACGAGCAGCCCGGCGGCGGCGAGGCCCACGCGCGTGCTCGTGCTGCTCAGCGTCGCTCCGTCGCCGAGCAGGGCGGCGCAGGCCTCGAACAGTTCGGCGAGCTCATGCCCCACCACCGAGGCGGGCACGGCCACGGCGAACGCCGACAGCAGCGCCGAGATGACCACCGAGATGCTCGCCGCCTGCCACATCGCGATCGCCAGTCGCGGCGCACGGTCCGCCCAGGTGGCCCGCCTCAGGAAGCGCGGCAGAACCAGAGCGGCGAAAACGCAGTACAGCGCGAGGATCGCTGCCACGATCATGACCGGCGTCCCTTCGGCGGGTAGACCTGGAGTGCCGCATCCAGGGCGTTCGCCTCTTCGGGTGTGAGTCGTTCGATGAAGTGCACCAGCGTGGCCGCCCGGTTTCCGCTCCTGGACAGCGAGTCGCGCATCACCTCGGCGGTGTAGGCCTCCTTGGAGGACACCGTCTCGTAGACGTAGGCCCGGCCGACAGGTTCGCGCTTGAGCAGGCCCTTGGTGTGAAGCTTGTCCATCACGGTCATCACGGTCGTATAGGCGATGGTGCGTTCCTGCTGGAGATGTTCCAGGACGTCCCTGACCGAGGCGGGCGCGTTGGTGGCCCACATACGATCCATGATCGTGGACTCGAGCTCGCCCAGGCGGCGCACCATCTGACCATCTCCTCCGGCTGTCGTCCGCCTGATGCTACCGGCGCGCTTGCCGCCGCACCTACGACCCATCATAGTAAGCTGGCGGGACTCGGACAGTTTCCGGTTCACCCCAGGGGAGCCAGTGGGAGTTCTGCGGCAGGGCCTCGCGTTGCGGGTCGCGCGTGGCTCCCTGCTCGTCGTTCTCTCCTTGGGCGTGTGCTTGGCGGTGCTGACCTCTTTTCTGCTCCTGGTGCTGATGGTCGCCTGGGTTCGATCGAGGCGGGGAAGCACCGGCATCGACGGACCTCTCTCACCTGTCCGGCAGGTCGCCAGGCCGCCGCCGGAGCCCACCTCCCTGCGCCTGGCATGTCTCTCTGCTGCGCATATAGGCCGTTGACGCGCGGATGGGCCCCGAGGTCGTCCGCGAAGGCCGGCCGTTCTGACAACAGAGAGAACAAGCAACCATGCGTATCAACCGCAAGATCCCGCTCATCATCGCCACGGGCGCGCTCGCCCTGCTGACCGCGTGCGGGGGCAACGGCGAGTCCATGGCCGGACACGACGGTATGGGCAGCACCGAGCCCGCCGCCACCACGCCCAGCGCGCAACCGTCGCCCACCTTCAATGATGCGGATGTGATGTTCGCGCAGATGATGATCCCGCATCACGAACAGGCGGTCGAGATGGCCGACCTGGCGCTGATGCGCGCGAGCGACGCGGAGATCGAGGAGCTCGCGGCGAAGATCAAGTCCGCCCAGGATCCGGAGATCCAGACCATGAAGGGCTGGCTGACCGAGTGGGGCAAGCCGGTACCCTCCGGCGGTGTGGGGCATGACATGCCCGGCATCATGTCCGAGGAGGACATGAAGAAGCTCGAAGCGGCCAAGGGCAAGGCCTTCGACAAGCTGTTCGCCCAGCTGATGATCGCCCATCACAAGGGCGCGATCGAAATGGGACGTACCGAGCAGGCCGCCGGCTCCAACCCGAAGGCGAAGGAGCTCGCCAAGAGGATCGAAACCACCCAGCAGGCTGAGGTGGCGCAGCTGCAGAAGATCCTCGACCGACTCTGATCCAGGGAACTGCCCAGGCGTCACAAGCGCCTGGGCAGCAGGAACGGGGTCAATCGTCGATACGTCTGATCAGGGCAGTCGTCATGCAGTGAGTGCCCGCAGCCGGTCAGGACGTGGGCCTCGGCCGCGGGCAGCCGGTCGGTGAACCGATGGAGGAGATCGACGGGCAGAAAGCGGTCCTGATCGCCCCACAGGAGGAGCACCGGTGCCGTCACCAGGTGCAGGTCCCGCTCGGTGGCCGTCCATCGTACGGATCGCTCCACTTTCAGCATGGTCGCCCGGTTGTGCGGCGATCTCATCGCCGCGGCCGCCTCGCGCGCCAGGGCATCGGGAACGCGATCACGGTGGACGAAGGATTTACGCAGCAGGTGCCGTACCGACCACAGAGGCATGAGTCGTACGGCGAGTTCGCCGATGAGCGGCAGTCGCATGAGCCGGAACTCCCACACATCGCCGACGTCGAGCCCTCCGGGAGCCAGCAGCGCCAGGCGGCTGACTCTGGCCGGAAACAGCTCCGCGAAACGCAGGGCGAACCCGCCGCCCCAGGAGTGGCCGACGATGGCGACCTCTGGCAGGTCCAGGGCGTTCAGGAACGCCGCGATGGAGTGAGCGATCGCGTCCACGTCATGGCGGAACGTCGCGTCGAGAACCACCGTGCCTCCCTGGCCGGGAGGATCGAGGGCGTACACGGTGTGGTGCCCGGCGAGCACCTCGATCATCGCGTGGAACGAGAGCCGCCAGCCGCCGCTGCCGGGTAGCAGCAGCACGGGAGGGCCGGATCCGGTCCTGTGGTAGCGGAAGCGGGCGATGGAGGTGTCCACGTAGAGGTCGCTCATAGATCACATCAGCTTGTCCGGAGTGATGGGAAGATCGCGTAGCCGCTTGCCGGTGGCGTGGTAGACGGCGTTGGCGATCGCCGCGGCCACCCCGACGATGCCGAGTTCGCCGATCCCTTTGGCGCCGAGCGGGGTCTGCGGGTCTGGCCGGTCGACGAAGCGCACGTCGATGTCGGGGACGTCGGCGTGGGTCGGCACGTGGTATTCCGCCAGGCTCGGGTTGGCGATCCGGCCGGTGCCCTCGTCGAACAGGGTCTCCTCGGTCAGCGCCATGCCGATGCCCATGATGATCCCGCCCGCCATCTGGCTCGTGGCCTGTTTCGGGCTGACGACGCGGCCGCCGTCGAACGCGCCGACCCAGCGGACGACGCGCACCTCGCCGGTGTCCTCGTCCACCCGCACCTCGCAGAAGTGCGCCCCGTAGGTGTTGGTGGCGCGTTTGATCGTCTGGTACGGCAGCGCGGACGAGCCGGTCACCTCGAGCGACTCCCGGCCGGCATCGGCGAGGATCCGCTGGTACGTCATGCCACGGCCGTCCGGCAGGAACACTCCCTCGTCGCGCGTCTCCACCTCCTCGGGCCCGCGCCCGGCCAGCGGTGAGCCGGTGCCCTTGGTCAGCGCCAGCAACTCCCGAACCAGGTTGTCGCGGGCCGACCAGATGGCCGAGGCGATGGTGGTGGTGGCGGCCGAGGCGCCCGGGATGCGGGTCTTGGCCACGTTCGAGTCGCCGTGCAGGAAATGGATCTTGTCCATCGGCAGGCCCAGGCGCTGGGCGGCGTGCTGGGTCTGCGCGGTCGAGGTGCCGGCGCCCAGTTCGTTCGTGCTGCTGTGGATGGTGATGGTTCCGTCGGCGGCGAGCCGGAGTCTGACGGCCGCGACGAGTATGGCGTCGGGGTTGATCGCCGCCGCCATGCCGTACCCGATGAGGTGGTGCCCATCGCGCATGGCGCGCGTCGCGGGCGGGCGGGCGCGCCAGCCGAACGCCTCCGCGCCGATCGCGTACGCCTCGCGCAGGTGGCGGCTGGTGAAGCGGTTGCCGGAGACCGGGTCGCGGTCGGGCTCGTTGCGCAGGCGCAGGTCGAGCGGGTCCATGGCGAGCCGCCAGGCGAGCTCGTCCATCGCCGACTCCATCGCGAATGAGCCGGGCGCCACGCCGGGCCCGCGGAAGAACGCGTTCTGGATGCGGTCCACCCGCACCACCCGCTGGTGGGCGCCGATGTTGGGACAGGCGTACAGGTGGCGGGAGACGGCGATGGCGGCTTCGGCGAACTCGTCCGTCGTACAGGTGGACAGCGCGTCATGCGTGATCGCGGTGAGACGCCCTTGGGCGTCGGCGCCCAGAGCGATCCGGCTCCGGGTGGGCGCGCGCCCACCGGTCATGTGGAAGGTCTGTGCCCGGGACAGGACGAGCTTGACGGGACGACCGGCGAGTTTCGCGGCCGCCACCGCCAGCGACACGTGCGGCCAGGCCGTGGTCTTGCCGCCGAAGCCCCCGCCGATATAGGGCGCGAGCACGCGGACCCGCCCTTTCGGCAGCCCGAACTTCTTGGCGAGCATCTCCTTGACGCCATAGGGGTACTGCGTGGCGTCGTAGACGGTGAGGTCCTCGCCGTCCCAGTGCGCCAGCGTCGCGTGGGGTTCCATGGCGTTGTGGTGTTCGAGCGGCGTGGTGTAGACGTGCTCCACCTTGACCCGCGCGTTCGCCAGGCCCGCGCGGGGATCGCCGACGAGGGTCCTGGCCTCCTCCAGCACCGCGTGGGCCGGGGTGAAGGCCGCCTCGGGCGTCATCGACAACACGGCCGGTTCCGGCGCGTACCGTACGTCGACGAGCCTGGCCGCGTGCTCGGCCTGCTCGCGCGCCTCGGCCACGACGACCGCGACCGGCTGGCCGTTCCAGAAGATCTCATCGGTGTTGAGGATCGGCAGGCTCATGGCGGCCGCGGCGACCATTCCCTTGACCGTGGCGTACGCCGCGGTCGGCTTCATCCTCGGGGCGTTCTGGTGGGTCATCACCAGGACGACACCCGGGGCCGTGGCCGCTCTGGAGGAGTCGATGGCGATGATGCGGCCCTTGGGGATCGTGCTGCCGACCGCGACCGCGTGGGCGAGCCCGGGGAGGTCGTGCTCGGCGGTGTAGCGGATGGCGCCGGTGACCTTGGCGCGTCCGTCGACCCTGTCGACCATACGGCCGATCTCGCCTTTCTCCGTCGACAGCGGATCGTGCCGGCCGTCAGGAAGCAGTCTGGCGACCTTGCCCACGGCTCTCAGGCCGAGGCCGAATCCACGTGAGGTGAGGCTCATGACAGACCTGCCAGTTCGGTGAGCGTACGACGGATCAGGCGTTCGGCCAGCTCCACCTTGAAGCCGTTGTGCCGCCGGGGGCGCGCCTCGGCGACCGCCTCCTCGGCGGCCAGACGGAACGCCGGCGCCTCCGCCACCGCACCCGTCAGCAGCTTCTCGGCCGAGTACGCCCGCCACGGCTTGTGCGCCACCCCGCCCAGCGCGATGCGTACCGCCGCCGTCCTGCCCTCCTCGACCCGCAGGAGCACGGCGACGCTCACCAGCGCGAACGCGTAGCTGGCACGGTCGCGGACCTTCACATAGGCCGCCTGCCCCGGCCGGCCGGGCGGCAGGTCCACGCTCGTGATCAGCTCGCCGTCCCGCAACTCCGTCTCGACGTCGGGCGTGCGGCCAGGCAGCCGGTGGAAATCCGTGAGCGGTACGGCTCGTCGCACCCCGCCAGGTCCCTGCACGTTGACGACGGCGTCGAGGGCGGCCAGGGCGACGCACATGTCGGACGGGTGCACCGCGATGCAACTCTCGCTCGACCCCAGAACGGCATGCGTGCGGTTGAAGCCGTCGAGAGCGTCGCAGCCGGTGCCCGGCGCGCGTTTGTTGCAGGCCGCGGCGGCGTCGTAGAAGTATCCGCACCGGGTCCGCTGGAGCAGGTTCCCGCCAACGGTCGCCTTGTTGCGGAGCTGGGGCGAGGCGCCGTTCAGGATCGCCTTCGCGAGCAGCGGGTAGCCGCGACGGACCCGGTCGTCATGGGCCACCTGCGAGTTGCGCGCCAGCGCCCCCAGCCGCAGGCCGCCGCCGGGCAGGTCCTCGATGCCGGCGAGCGGCAGCCGGGTGATGTCCACGAGCCGCTCCGGGCGCTCCACCTCCTCCCGCATGAGGTCCATCAGGTTCGTCCCACCTGCGAGATACCTGGCAGACCCCGCTGCCTGGTCGATCGCGTCGGAGATGGTCGCGGCCCGGACATAGGAGAACTCCTTCATGACCGCGCCACCTCGCGGATGGCGGCCACGATGCCGTTGTAGGCGCCGCAGCGGCACAGGTTCCCCGCCATCCGCTCCCTGATCTCGGCGTCGGTGAGCGCCGCGGGGCCGCCGGGTTCGGCTGACACGGCGCTCGGCATTCCGGCACGGTGCTCCGCGAGCATGGCGACGGTCGAGCAGATCTGCCCCGACGTGCAGTATCCGCACTGAAATCCGTCATGGGCCAGGAAGGCGTCCTGCACCCGGCTGCCCACCTCGTGAGCGGCCATGGCCTCGATCGTGGTGATCTCCATGTCCTCGCACTGCACGGCCGGCGCCAGGCAGGAGTTGATCCGGTGACCGTCGGCCAGCACCGTGCAGGCACCGCAGGCGCCCTGGTCGCAACCCTTCTTCGTGCCCGTCAGGCCGAGGTGCTCGCGCAGGCAGTCGAGCAGGCTCACCCGGGGATCCAGATCCAGCTCGTACGACATGCCATTGACTCTCAACTGGACAGAAACGTCCATGACCGTCCTTACCTTGCGGATCAGTGGGCGTGTACGCCGGCGGGGAGCTGGGCCTTGCCCCTGGGCACGAGCGCTAGCGCGATGATCGCGGCCGCCCCCGCGCCGACGGCGCAGGCCGTGTAGGCGGCGGCGAATCCGGCCGTCGAAGCCTGCTCGATGCCGACGGCGGCGATCGTGGACAAGACCGCCGTGCCGATGGACCCGCCGACCTCGTGGAAGGTGTTGACCACACCGGATGCCAGCCCGGCCTCGTCGTGCGCGACGAACCCGAGCGCCGTGGTGGTGGCGGCCACGAACACCGGCACCACTCCGGCGGCGCCGATGGTCAGCCCGATCACGATGCCCGCCGTACCCTCCGACAGCGCCAGCACCACGGCACCGGCCCCGGCGAGGACGAGCCCGCCCACCGCGGTCACGCGTGCGCCGAGCTGCCCGATGAGGCGACCCGCCAGATGCCCGGCGACGGCGGTCGCCACCGCGACCGGCAGGAACAGGAACCCGGCGGTGAGCGCGGACTGCCCTTGTACGCGCTGCAGGTACAGCGAACCGAGGAAGACGAAGCCCAGCAGCAGGGCGGTGCCGACCAGCATGAGGAACGCGCCGGTGGCGACGGGGCGGCGGGCCAGAACGCGCACGTCCATCAGCGGCTCCTGGACAGCCCGCTCGACCAGTGCGAACGCGGCGTAACCGACCACGGCCCCGACCAGCGCGACCAGCGTGGCCATGCTTCCCCAGCCCGCTTCTCCGGCGTTGACCAGACCGTAGATGAGCGCCGCTGTCGCCCCCGTGACCAGCACGGCGCCAGGCAGGTCCACCCGCCGCCGCACCTGGGGCCGGTCGGCGGCGACCAGGCGGGGCAGCAAGGCCAGTACGGCCAGCCCGACAGGCACGTTGATGAAGAACACCCATCGCCAGCCCGGCCCCGCCGCCAGCACGCCGCCGAGAATCGCGCCGACGGCGAACCCCACACCGCCCAGAGCAGCCCAGATTCCCAGCGCCTTGTTCCGCTCGGCTCCGTGGAAGGTCCGCGTGAGCGTGGCCAGCGCCGAGGGGGACAGCAGAGCGGCGCCGACGCCCTGGGCGAGCCTGCCGCCGATCAGCATGGGGCCACCGGTGGCCAAGCCGGTCACCAGTGAGGCGAGGACGAAGACGATCAGCCCGGTCAGCAGGATGCGGCGGGCCCCGAAGGTGTCGCCGAGCCGCCCGCCCAGCAGCATGAGCCCACCGAAGCACAGCGTGTACGAGGTGACCGCCCAGGTGAGCGGGACACGGTCGAGATGCAGGTCGGCGCCGATGCTGGGCAGCGCCACATTGATCACGGTGACGTCCAGGATCAGCATGAACTGCGCCACGCACAGCAGGACCAGAGCCTTCCAGCGCTGCGGGTCCGTCGCCTCCGCCTGGTCCGGCGACAGAGCGAGATGATGGCCGTGAGCCACAAGATCTCCTTAAATTGAACAGCAATGTACGAGTTATCGTAGACGACTCTACGAGCAACTTGAACATGTGTGTTCAATTTAAGGTGTCTACGGCGAGGACGAGCTGCGCCCCGAGGCCGACAGGCCCTGGGACGCTCGCGTAATCAGCCGTGCAGGCCGTCGGGGTCGCAGTAGTCGACCCGGTTCGTCGGCTTGAAGTTGGACACGATGATCTCGCGTTTGAACGGGCCGCCCCGTGGCACGTCCTCGGCCGACACCTCGTACGTGAACTGCTGCATCGTCCGAAGCCGGGTGCCACCGATGACGACCGGGCGCCGGACCAGGTAGATGGCGGCCCACGGGCAGCAGTAGTAGCTGCCGTACGGATTGCCCCCTGCGTCGGTGGCGTAGGTGATGGCGCCACCGGTGAACGCGGCGTCGATCTCGGCCTGGATGCGCAGGGTGCGTGCCGGGTCGGGGTCGTACTCCCACATCTCCTTGATCGCCTGCCGGGCGCGGGGATCGGCCTGCCATACACCGCGCTTCTGCGGGTCGGTCAGGCACCAGGGGTCGAAATCGCGGGTGTTCACCGGCGGCACCGCGACGGGCGGCGCGGCCCGTCTCGCGTCCACCCCTTTGTAGCCGGCGATGAGTTGCGGCATCGCGGTCAGCTGGCCGAGGTGGTAGTAGATCTCCAGCGCCCGCTGCAGCCGCTGCTCGATCGCCTCGTGCATGCGCGAGTTCGGGTTGGTGTCCAGCAGCCCCTCGGCGTAGTCGGCGGCGGTCGCGGCCTCGGCGACGAGCTGCCTGAGCCGCCGCAACGCGTTCAGGTGCCGATCGGCGTCGGCGACCGTCTGCTCGAAGACGCCGAGGGCGACCTCGGCGTGCTGGCGGATCGAGCGGGACGCGGCGAGCATGCCATGCAGGTGCGGCAGCGGACATGGGCTGGCCTCGGCCCACTCCGGCAGGTCGGCCGGGAGGAGCAGTTCCTGCTCCACCAGGTAGCCGGGGTTGCCCGCCGCCTGCCGCGCCCGCGACACCCAGCCTTCCACCTGCGCGAAGCACGCCCCCACCTGCTGGGCGGTCACCGGCGGCACGAATCCGGAGGTGCGGGGGTCGGCCGCGTAGTCGGCGTCCAGCAGGTGCTCGCCGATGGCCTGGAGGACGAACGCGTTCCACACGCACAGCAGTTGCCCGGCCGCCCCCTGCGGGCCGTGCCACAGGTTCACCCCGTCCTGGGCCAGCCGGCGCCGGAGGCTTTCAGCCTGCTCCAGCTCGGTGTACACGATCCCGCCCGCCCGCCGGTACGCTTCGAGCTCGTCGGCCCGGACCTCTCCCTTGAGGGCGGCGGCCATCCGCGTCATCAACGTCCCCATGCGATCCCCTCACCCCGTACGCCGTCCGTCGTAGCGTAAGTCGGGATATGGGCGGCAATCTCTGACTAACCTCAACGTTTTGATCACGGGTCGACAGGCAGATCCTTCGGCTGTGGCACCGAGGTTCCCTTGTGCGAGGGGCCGTGTGAGTCGGCGCAGTGCGCGTCCGCCTCGCCGATGGTCAGCAGTTCGGGCGGGGCGTGGTCGACCTGCAGGGTGGTGTGTTCGATGGCGTAGGAGTCGTGCAGCAGCCGCTCGGCGGCCACTCGTACGGCGTGGCAGTCGGCGCCCGGCATGACCAGGATGTGCGCCGACAGGGCGGCGTAGCCGGAGGTGACCTCCCAGACGTGCAGGTCATGGACCTCGACGACGTGGTCCAGGGCGGCCGCCCGCTGGCCGATCTCGGCGGGGTTCATGCCCACGGGCGCGGCTTCCATGAACACCCGGCCGGCGTCGCGCACCAGCCCCCAGCCCGCCTTGAGCATCAGCCCCGCCACCACCAGGGCGGCGATCGCGTCGGCCTGCGCCCAGCCGGTCAGCCACACCACCGCGCCCGCGATCGTGGTGGCGATGAAGGCGAACAGGTCGTTGAGGATGTGCTGGTAGGCGCCCTCGACGTTCAGGCTGGAGCGGTTGGCGCGCGACAGCAGCCAGGTGGCCGCCAGGTTGACGGCGATCCCGGCCAGTCCGGTCACCACCACGTACAGGCCCTCCACCTGGGAGGGTTCAAGGATCCGGCGGACGCCTTCGTAGATGAAGTACGCACTCAACAGCAGCAGCGTGATGCCATTGACCTGGGCCGAGATGATCTCGGCCCGCTTCAGCCCGTAGGTGAAGCCACCCTGCGGGGGCCGGGCGGCGATGCGCATCGCGATCAGGGCGAAGACGATGGCCACCGCGTCGGTCAGCATGTGCCCGGCGTCGGAGATCAGCGCCAGTGACTGTGCCACCAGGCCGATGACGACCTCGACCGCCATGAAGCCGACGATCAGCGCCAGCGCGCCGCCCAGGTAACGGCGGTCGGCGTCCACGCTGACGGCGTGCCCGTGCCCGTGCCCGTGCCCATGCCCTTGTCCGCCGTGGTGATGGTCTTCCGCCATGATGTCCTCTCAATCTAATACATGAACAGATGCTCAGATGTGAGGGTCGCAGGACCGCTGTCGATCTGTCAATCGTTCTCCTACGCCTCTCGTTCGGGGTGGATCGCCTGCGTGTGGGCCGTGTGAGCCGCGGCCAGGTCCAGCAGCATGCGGACGTGCGCGTCGTCGAGCCGGTAGTAGGCCATCCGGCCGGCCCGCCGTACCGAGACCACGCGATGTGCTCGGAGCAGGCGCAGGGCGTGGGAGGTGGCGGACTCGCTCAGCCCGCTCACCACCGCCAGATCGCACACGCACAGTTCTCCCTCGAGCAGCGCCATGAGCAGCCGCAACCGGCCGGGATCGGAGAGCAGTCCGAAGACGTCGGCGGTGTCGGTCAGGTCGGTGTCGGCCGGCATGCGCGCGTTCACGGCCGCGACCCGCTCCGCGTCGACCACCCTGGTGCTGCAGCTGTCGACGTCCGTCACTTGATTAGCTGAAGATGCGTTCATGCGTCAACCATAGGTGCGATCCGGTGAGGTCGCGCAGTGCCAGGGCGAGCCGGTCGACGTCGTCCGCAGAGGTGAACAGGGCGGGAGTCACCCGGACGCAGTCGCCCGCGCTGACGCCGCCGCGGCGGACGGTGAAGATGCGGTGGCGGCTCATCAGATGGTCGGTGATGGCGACGTTGTCGGCCTCGCTGGTACGCCCGCTCACCCGGAACGCGGTGAGGGCGCCGTACATCGCAGGGTCCTCGGGCGTGAGGATCTCCATGCCGGGGACGTCACGCACCTGCTGGACCCACCGGTCGCGCAGGTAGCGCAGGCGTTCCTGCTTGCGCGCCGAGCCGAGAGCGTCGTGGAAGTCCAGGGCCGCGCCCACGGTGAGGATCGGGGCGACGTCCATGGTGCCGGAGTGGACCCGGGAGCGGATGTCCTGCGCGGGATAGGTCTCATCGGCGAAGACGCGGTCGATGTCGGCCAGGCGATCCTGACGGATGTAGAGGAATCCGGATCCCAAGGGCGCGCCCATCCACTTGTGCAGCGAGAAGGCGGCGAACTCGGCGCCGAGGTCGGCGATGGTGAAGTCCAGTTGTCCCCAGGAGTGGGCGGCATCGACGATGACGTCGACACCGTGGGCGCGGGCCAGCGCGGTGATCTGCTTGACCGGCAGCACCAGGCCGGTGCGGTTGTTCATGTGCGACAGCAGGAGCAGCTTGACTCCCGGCCGCTCGCGCAGTGCTTGGGCATAGGCGTCCAGCACCGCTTGCCGGGTCGCCGGTTCCGGGATGACGAGCCGCTCGACCCGCACGGCGCGGCGCTCGCGCAGCCAGTTCATCGCGTACTGGGCGCTGTGGTAGTCCAGGTCGGCGTACATGACCGCGTCGCCGGGGCGGAGCCCGCGGTAGCCGGCGATCAGATTCTGCAGGGCCTCCGTGCCGCCGCGGGTCAGCGCGATCTCCTCCATCGCGACGCCCAGCAGGGCGGCGATACGCCGGCGGACCTGGTCGGCCTGGCTCTTGTACGTGGTGCGCAGCAGGTAGGAGCTGACCTCGTTGAGGTGGTCGACGTTGCGGTGATAGGCCCGTCGTACGGGCTCGGGCATGATGCCGTAGTAGCCGTTCTCCAGGTTGACGAACTCCGTGCTCACCCGGAACTGCCGTGCGACCGCGGCCCAGAAGGGCTCATCGCGGGCCAGCAGCTCGGGCGCGATGCCCGACGGAACGATCAGCGGATCGGTGAGGGCGGGGCCGGCGGCCAGCGCGCCCAGCCCGGCCACCATCCTGCGTCGGGACAGGCTCATAGAAAGACTCCACGTAAGTCGGCAGGATGACCAAATGTATTTCGCTGAATGTGGCATGTCGCGAACAGGGAATCCCGCTTTACGGAAACCTTTGTCTTCGCTGGGCGCGTCCTGCCGCGCGCCGGGCATCATTGCCAGTGATGCTCGCGACACGATCAGTTCGTTCTCGCCGTCCGGCCCCATGGAGCGCCGGCCGGCTGTTCGCGAACGCCTTGGTCGTCCTCGTCATGATCATTGGTGTGGTGTTCGCTCATGGCGGCGGGTGCGCGGCCGTGATGCTGTCGGAAGCGGGCGCGCACGCTGAGCACGGCGTCCGGTTCACCCCGATCATGTCGGTGAGCTCGCCGGATGCGCGGTGTCTGCATCGCGAACTGCCGGTCGGCCATCATCACGGGACCGAAGAGGACTGCCCGGCCGGCGTGTCGGTGTCCTTCGACCTGCCGGCGGGCTCCTGCGCTTCCTCGGCGCGGCTCGCCGGGAGATCTCCGGCGACCTGGGGGGACAGGTCGCCACCGGCTTTGACCGCTTTCGCGGAATTCTGCGCCCTGCGCATATAGGACGTCGGCGTTTTCATTCGTCGTCGTCCATTTCCGTTGGCCCGGCGGTTATTCCGTCATGCCCGGACAGCATCATTCGCATCGGGGACCAACCACATGCCATCGCCATCAACTTCCGTACGCTTTCCGAGCGCGCCATCAGCCGGATATTCATCACTCTCCCTCGCGGTGGGGAACACCCCGCTGGCATTCATCGCCGATCCCCGCGTGTCAGGAGGCAGCGGGTTCTGGGCCAAGCTGGAGGGCTTCAACCCGGGCGGGATCAAGGACCGGCCCGCCCTGCACATGGTCCGCCAGGCACGCGCCAGAGGAGACCTCGAACCCGGCGCGACCATCATCGAGTCCACCAGCGGCACGCTCGGGCTGGGCCTGGCGCTGGCGGGCATCGTCTTCGGCCACCCGGTCGTGCTGGTGGGCGACCCGGGCATGGAGCCGCTCATGCGGCGGCTGCTCACCTCCTACGGCGTCCGCCTGGAGATCGTGGCCCGGCCACATGCCGTCGGTGGATGGCAGCAGGCCCGCCGGGAGCACGTACAGCGCCTGCTGGCGGAGATCCCCGGTTCCTACTGCCCCGACCAGTACAACAACCCCGACAACGTCGACGCCTACGCCGGGCTGGCACACGAGTTGCTGGCCCGGCTGCCCCACATCGACGTCCTGGTGTGCTCGGTCGGCACCGGAGGGCACAGCGCCGGCATCTTCAACGTGCTGCGCCGCCACTTCCCCGGCCTCAGGCTGGTCGGCGTCGACACGGTCGGGTCCAAGATCTTCGGCCAGCCCGGCAGGCCACGGCTGATGCGCGGGCTGGGCAGCAGCATCCACCCCCGCAACGTCGCCTACGACTCCTTCAGCGAGGTGCACTGGGTCAGCCCGGCCGAGGCGGTGTGGGCCTGCCGTACCCTCGCCGCCCGCCACTACATCTCCGGCGGATGGAGCACCGGCGCGGTCACACTGGTGGCCGGCTGGCTCGCCCGCGTCACCGCCGGCCAGACCATCGTCGCCGTCTTCCCCGACGGGCCGTGGCGGTACTGGGACACCATTTACGACGACGACTACTGCCACGCCAACGCCCTGCTCGGCACCGTCCCGAACGACGAACCGGACCTGCTGGAGACCCCCACCGACCGCGAGGTGCACCGGTGGACACGCTGCGCCAACATCAGCGACCCGCTGGGGAGCATGCGGTGATCGGCGCGCTGCGGCAGTTCCGCTCCTTCGACCGCCCGATCCAGCTCCTGCAGATCAACCAGGTCGGCATCAACCTCGGCTTCTACATGCTCATGCCCTACCTCGCCCAGCACCTGGCCACCGGCGCGGGGCTGGCGGCCTGGGCGATCGGGCTGATCCTGGGACTGCGGAACATGAGCCAGCAGGGCATGTTCCTGGTCGGCGGAAGCCTGTCGGACCGGCTCGGCTACAAACCGATGATCATGATGGGGTGCGCGCTGCGGACCGTCGGGTTCGCCCTGTTCGGGCTGACCACCTCGCTTCCGCTGCTGGGTCTGGCCGCAGTGCTGACCGGTTTCGCCGGGGCGCTGTTCAACCCGGCGGCGCGCGCCTACCTCGCCTGCGAGGCGGGGGAGCGCAAGGTCGAGGCGTTCGCCGTGTTCAACGTGTTCTACCAGGCCGGCATCCTGCTGGGCCCGCTCGTCGGCGTGGTCCTGTTGAGCGTCGGCTTCACCGCCGTGTGCCTGTCAGCGGCGGCGATCTTCGCGGCGCTGACGGTCCTGCAGGGGAGGTACCTGCCCAAGCGTCGCGTCATGGACAGAGATGAGCGCCAGCCCGTACTGCGTGACTGGAAACAGGCGTTCAGTGATCGCGCCTTCCTGTCCTTCGCCACGGCGATGATCGCCTCCTACGGGCTGTCCTACCAGATGTACCTCGGGCTGCCGCTGGAGGTGCAGCGCACCGGCGGCGGCGACCGGGGAGTGACGGCGCTGTACGCGCTGTCGGCCCTGCTCGGCATCGCCGGACAGGTGCGCCTGACCGCCTGGTGCGCCGCGCGCTGGACCCGGGGCCAGGCGATCGCCCGCGGGCTGGCGCTGACGGGGCTGGCCTTCGCGCCGATGGCGGTGGCGGTCCCCGCGCCGTGGTCCCTGCTGCCCGCGGTCGCCTGTGCGATCCTGCTCACCCTCGGCACGATGATCGCCTTTCCCTTCGAGATGGCGACCATCGCCGACATGGCGGGAGACCGGCTGATCGGCACCTACTACGGGGTGTACAACCTGCTGTCCGGCGCCGGCATCCTGACAGGCAACCTGCTGGCCGGCGCCCTGGTCGACGTGGCCCGCTCCTCCGGCTGGGCGAACCTGCCCTGGCTGCTCCTGGCCGCCGCCGGCCTGGCCTCGGCGGCGGCCGTCAGCCGCCTGGAGCGGCGCAACCGGCTGGCGGCCTTTTCCACGTGTCACTGACTGTCGTACTCGTCATGGCGGCGCCACCAGAAGCCGTTCTCGTTGCGGCCGAGCGGCGCGCGGTCGAGCCACTGGTACATGCCCCAGAGGCCGTCCAGCCCGCGCTCGTACGCCGAGTAGGTGTGATAGACGACGCCGTCCTCGAGCGCGA
Source organism: Nonomuraea sp. NPDC049269 (assembly GCF_043197155.1). Classification (NCBI taxonomy): domain Bacteria; kingdom Bacillati; phylum Actinomycetota; class Actinomycetes; order Streptosporangiales; family Streptosporangiaceae; genus Nonomuraea; species Nonomuraea sp. NPDC049269. The sequence continues at coordinate 183,423 of NZ_JBICSO010000009.1, read as the reverse complement.
ACGCGCTGACACCGGGCCCTTCTCGCCGGTACGTCACCCAGTCCGTTCCGACGATGCTCGATGCGAACTCGTCGAGCCCGGCACCCTCCTGACCGGCCGGCGGCCGGAAGTCGCTCTTGCGGAAGTTGTACTCGACGGCTCCCGACCGCCACTCCTCCTCGGTGTGCGCCGCCTGGAAGTCGTAGTTGAAGTCGCTGTCGTACGACGAGGCCCAGGGGAAGCTCCAGCCCATCCGCCGCTTGTACGCCTGCAGCTTGGCGAGCGGCGCCCGCGACACCGCGCAGAGTGTGACGTCGTGGTTGGCGAGGTGGACGACGGAGCCGTCGAAGCCGTCCGCGATCGCCGAGCAGGACGGACACCCCGCGGTGTAGTCGGGCCCGAACATGAAGTGGTAGACGAGCAGTTGCGAGCGTCCTCGGAAGAGCTCGGCGAGGGACGCCGCGCCCTCGTCGGTCTCGAAGTGGTACTTCTTGTCGACACGGACCCAGGGCAGCTCCTGGCGCCACCGCGCCAGCTCGTCGCCGCGCCGCGTCAGGGCCTTCTCGGCTTCGAGCAGCTCCAGGCGGGCCGCGAGCCATTCTTCACGTGTTCCGGTCTTGTGATCGGTCATTGTTCTCTCCTTTCGTGAGCCCAGGAACACACAGGGCTACATCGGGGGCATGCCCTCGGCGTTTTCCGGTACGCCCCGGTCGGTACCCCTTACGAATCCAGCCGGCGTCTGAGGGCGTCGAGGTTCGAGTCCCAGTCACGGGCCAGCGCGGCGAGAAACTGCTGCGCGACCTGGATGGGGGCCGACTGGAGCCGGTAGCGGACGCGGCGCCGCTCGCCGGGCTCGGCGATGACCAGCCCGGCCTCGGTGAGCAGGGCGAGGTGCTTGGCGATCGCCTGCCGGGTGATCGGCAGGTCGGCCGCCAGGTCCGTCGCCGTGGCCGGCCCGCGGGACGCGAGCGCGGCCAGGATGCTCCGCCTGCTGGGATCGGCCAGCGCGGCGAAGACCTCTTCCGCGACGGCCTCCGGGTCACGCGCGGGCATCGAGGTATTCGACCAGCTCGCCCAGCTCCTTCTGCCAGCCCTCGACGTTGCCGCCGTACGCGCCGGAGTAGAGGTCGTCGGGCAGTTGCGCGAAGCCGGTTTCGACCACGGTGAGCCGCGTCCCTTCACCTACCGGCTCAAGGGTGAACTCGACATAGGTACGGCGCGGATCGTCGGCCGGCAGGCCGTAGATGCCCCAGGTGTAGCCGAACACGTGTGGCGGCTCGAGGCGCTCGATACGCAGGTCGGCACGGTGGCCGCCCTCGAAGGTCAGCTGCGCGAGGCCGCCGACGCGCAGGTCGACGGTCGCCTTGTGGCCGAACCACGTGCCCAGTCCCTCAGCCGTCGTGATCGCTTCCCACACCGTCGCCGGCGGTTGGGCGACGCTGATGCTGCGCTCGATCCGATCGGGAAAACCCATGACGCACCTCCATCTATGGCAATCATTCGGTTGCTATAAACTTATGGCAACCATCTGGTTGCGTCAAGTCGGTCAGCGCGCCCGGGGCGTCACGCGGAGCCGGAAGGGCTGTTCCCCGCAACCCGTCGCTGCTTGACGGCGTCATGGAGAGTCGTAGCGGAGGATGACGCTGCCTTGGGGCGGTCTCCAGGCGTAACCGGCGGCCAGTGCCGTGCCGGCGGCCGGGATGGTGGTCACGTTCGACCATTGGAATCCGGTCGTGACCGGTGTGACGTTCTGCCGGGTCAGGCTCGCGCCGGTCACCCGCAGCGTGTCGATGGACACGGTGGTGTAGGCGTAGGGGTCCTGCCCTTCCGGCGTCGCGGTGATCGACTGGCGGGTGGAGGCCGCGTACACAGGCCCGTCGCCATCGCAGGACAGCGCCGTGACGACGTCGCCGGGCAGCCGGATCTGCCGCCAGGTGCCGGCCTGCTGGTGCAGGAGCACGGTTCCCGGCTGCGACCAGTCACCCTGCTGGAAGCCCACGGCGATCCAGACCTCGTTCCGCCGGGTGACGAGCACTTCGTTGAAGGTGGGCCGCACGGGGCCGTAGGCGGGGTCGGGCGCGGACGGCGGCGTGATGGCGGGCAGGTTCACCGGCTGCCACGTCTTGCCGTTCCAGTGCGTGATCGTGCCGGGGGCCAGCCCCCAGATGTCGGAGGCCGACCGTACGCTGATCTCCTTCAGGCCGGCCGGAGCGGACAGGCTCGTCCAGCGGCCGTGGTGGAAGTGTTTGAAGAACGTTCCCCTGGAGCGCTCGTCGTGGCCCACCACCCAGGTGTGGTCGGCGCCGGCGACGTCCAGATCGGTGATCGTGGTGCGGCCCCAGCCCATGAGCCGCCAGCGGCCGCCGTCCCAGCGGGACAGCACGGAGCGGTCGCCCTCGGCGGTGCCGGCGATCCACACGTTGGCCGGTGAGGAGGCCTCGATGCGGGAGAGCTCGCGGAGCGGGAATCCTTGGGGGCCGGACGGGGCCGAGCGCATCTCGGTCCAGACCTGGCCGTTCCACCTCATGATCAGGGGAGCGGTGAAGAACGAGCCGGTACGCGGATCCCGCTCCTTGGTGCCGCGCGCGCCCGCGGCCCATGCGTCGCTCGGTCCGGTGGCGGCGAGGTCGTTGACGACCGTGTCCGGGCCGGAGCGGTAGCCGATCCGCCAGCCGGCGTCGCGGACGGTCGTGGCCTGGACGGGGGATGTCAGGCCGATGCCCACCGCGAGTACGACGGCCATGGGGAAGCGATACACACCCGGATGATCGCCCGAGGACATGAACGGCCGCGTGGCGGTTGTGTGACATGTCAGGGAATGACGGGAAGGCGAGCGCCGCAGGCGGGGGTCAGCGGTCATCGATCCGGCGGCGCGACCAAGTCTTCGGCGACACGCGACGGACAGCACCGGACTCGCCCGTTCCCCCACGTAGATCCGCGCGTCGGCAACCGCTCCCGCCTGCCCGAACTCGAGATCATTAGAAAGGGTGCGTCCGACCTGGTCCGGATGGGGTGCCGGACCCATCCTCGCCGGGCTGTGCTTGGAGGGCGAAGCGCCGTGCACCCGGCTCGGCCGAAACCCTGGAGCGCATGCGATGGATCTCCTGCTCTCCCTCCTTCCTCTGGCCGTGGCCACCCTCAACCTGGCCACCGCCATCGTGGTCAACCGGCGTGACGGTCGCCGGCGCGTCATACTGCGAGGTGTAGGCGTCCGCCGCCGCCGACCGCGTTGCGGACAGAGCCGACCCGGCGGAGCTCGCGATGGCCTCTACACCTGACCCCACCACGGTCGAGACGTTGACCGAGTTCGCCCAAGCCCTTGATGAACTGCGAGCGAGCCGCTCTTACACCGAACTGGACAAGGCGGTGAGACCGGACAAGCTGCCGTCGAGCACTCTCAACAATCTGCTGTCCGGCGCGACGCTGCCGACGCAGGAGACGTTGGAGCGGTACCTGCGTGCGTGCGGGGTGCCGCGCGAGCAGCGTTCGGCCTGGTACGCCGCCAGGCAGCGAATAGCCTCGAGCGCTCCTCAGGGACTGCCGGACACCGTGCGCGTGGCCCATGCCGATCAGCGCCGACTTGGCGTGCACGCCGCGATCAAGGTAGATGGCGCGCCCGGTGACCTGCCCACTTACGTTGCCCGTGATGTGGACGCCGGCCAACGACCGACCGCAGGTATCGGGGTGCACGCTCCCTTCAGGAAGCAGTGGCGGAACTTCAGAAGGGGGCGGGCAACTCCTTTGATCCGCAGATCGTCGAGGCATTCGTGAGCGCCCTCCAAAACCATCAAGCAAGCTCGTAGGTCCACCCGGAGGAGAGGGAGGAGGACACCGCCGTCCGTATGGGGAAATATCGGCTTTCATGGTTCGGCTTGACTGTTGATCACAGGTGCACGAGATTGTTCGCGTCTTTTCGGACCATCCAAGGAACCCAATGAAGCGAACCATCGTCGGCTTCGCCGTGGTCGCGGGCCTGATGCAGCTCACCGCCACCCCGGCGCAGGCAGCACCCAGGGTCGACCCGGTCAAGGCGCTCAAGGCCGAGCTGACGCGCGGCAAGGCCGTCAACGTCGTGTCCACCGTGAAGGTGAACTACGGTCGCGGCCTGTCCATCAGTGTCGACATGGACGGCACGATCGGGTTCGGCCCCCAGGGCGAGATCGCCTCCGATCTGTCCCAGACCATGCGGTACAGCAAGAAACTGATGAGCATCTCGAAAGAGGACGACGCCGCCCTGTGGCAGACGCCCCTCAGAATGATCTCTTCGGCGTATGACGACTACGTATCAGGCCCCCTGGTGGATGACGCGCTGCCTCAGGGGACGAGGTGGGTGCGTTACCGGGATACTGATCTGCCGGCCAGCGACCTGGTGCTCGAGGTCCTGGAGCCCGCCACGCTCAAGGCCCTCCTGGCACACCGCACGTCCTGGCGGGACGGAGTGCTGAAAGGGACGATCAAGACCGACAGGCTGGCCAAGGTGTCCCCCTCCTTCGTCTCGCACTTCGGAAGTCGCTCGAAGAGCGGGCGCGTCGGCAAGGTCTCCTACACCATCCGGCTGGGCTCGACCGGCCTGGTGGAGCGGCTGTCGGCCATCGCCGTGCTGCCCTTCTACGACGGCTCCATCCGGATCGACTCGGACACCCGCTACTCCGCGTGGGGGCGCCAGGTCACCGTACTCCTGCCCCTGAACGGCGATGTGATCGACAGGAAAGAGCTCGGGGAGAAGCTGCCGGACGTGGTGCCCGGCATCTGGCGCTGACCGGACGGAAAGAGTCGCCCAGGCGGTGGGCCGCCTGGGCGAACTGGGGACGGCTTCGGTCAGGGGATGATGACGTGGAAGCCGGTGTCGCGGGCGCCGGCGGCGGTACCGGTGCCGACGAACACGTCGCGGGAGTCCCCGCAGGGGACGCTGCCGTCGGGGCGGACGAAGATACTGGAGTCCCAGGGCGCGCCCGTCCACTGGCTGGTGGCGACCGGGACGGTGTTCATGGCGTTGATGTCGGCGTCGAGCCGGATGCAGTACTGACCGACGGCGATCCTGCGGACGGCGGTGACGCCCTTGGAGCGGACGACGGAGCCGTTGGCGTTGACGACGGCGGCGGCGCGGACGCCCGGGCCGGAGGCGCCGCCGAGATCCGCCAGTGCCGGGAGGGCGAAGGCGCCGAGCGCGCCGGCGCAGGTGGTCAGGGTCACGGCCATGGCCATGGTGGTCTTCTTGACGCGAGGCATGCTGGCTCTCTTCCGAGTAAGGGACTGTACGGGACAGGCTTCTCATCGGGCCGGGCGATGAGCTGCCGGCCGTTCCAAAGCCAGCACTCACTGTAGTTTTTTCGCTACATAGAGTGACTGCGGCGACACGTAAAGATGAAGTCTTCTCACGCTGGACCGCGCCCGCCGGATCAGCGCGGCCTGGTGAGTGACCACAAGGATGCCGCCATGAGGAGAGCGGTCAGCCCGCCGCAGATCATCACGGTGGAGACCGTGAAGGCGTCGACGATGCCGCCGCCGACGAGCGCGCCGAGGGCGAAAGTCGCCTGGAACGAGGAGGTGAAGAGGATCGTGGCGCCTTCCGGCGTTCGGGGAGCGGAGTCGAGGAACCACGCTTGGGAACAGATGGGCACGCCGCCGTAGGCCAGACCCCACAGCACCAGCAGTACGACCGCGCCGACGGCTGTGGTGCCGGCCACGGGCAGCATCAGGGTGGTGAGCGCGATCAAGCAGCCGGTGACCACGAAGGCGCCGCGCAGGCTTATGGCGATGGCTTTGCCCGCCAGGAAGTTGCCGGCGATTCCGGCGACGCCGTACGCCAGGAGCGCCGCGCTGATGGCCGTGGGGGACAGGTGCGTGATGTGCTGGAGGAAGGGCGTGATGTAGGTGTAGGTGCCGAAGTGCGCAAGGACGATGAGGAAGGTGGCCAGCAAGGCGATCTTCGTGCCCCGTTCGCGTAGCAGGTCGAGCAGGACGCGGGGGCTGGTGACCTGGTGGGCGGGCAGCGGTGGCAGCAGCGCCAGCAGGGCGATCAGGACGAGGATCGCCAGCGCGGCCAGGGTGAGGAAGGCGGTTCGCCAGCCGGCGAGGTGGCCGATGAAGGTCCCGGCCGGCACACCGAGTACGGAGCCCAGCGGCACGGCGGAGAAGATCAGGGCGGTGGCGGTGCCGACTGACGGCGGCGGCACCAGGCGGGCGGCCAGTCCGGCCCCGATCGACCAGAAGCCGCCGATGGTGAGGCCGACGAGCGCTCTGGAGATCAGCATGATCCAGTAGGACCCGGCCACGGCCGCCAGTACGTCGGCGATGGCGAGTACCGCCATGAGGGCGCAGAGCATGGCCCGCCGGTCCATACGGGCGGTGGCCAGCGTGACGGCGGGCGCGGCGATCGCGGCGACGATGCCGGGCAGGGTCATGGTCAGCCCGGCGATGCCGTCGGACAGGCCGAAGTCGGCACCGATGGTGGTCAACAGGCCGATGGGCAGGATTTCACTGGTGACGATCGCGAAGATGCCCAGCGTGAGCGAGGCGACCGCCAGCCAGTCGATGAGTGGTGAGCGTGGCCGGATGGGCGTGATCGTGGACATGGTTCCCGTTCAGCCGGAGGCGTGGAGTAGGGCAACCAGCCAAGCAGTGACGGAGCAGCGGGCACCGGCGTGTTTCAGACCACACCATCGTCAGGCAGACCGGCGGGCGGGCCGCCAGCCGGGGCGGGGGACGCTCGCGCGCAGCAGCCGCGTGTACGGGTGCTCGGGCGCGTCGAGCACCCGGCCGGTCGGCCCGCGTTCGACGATCACGCCGTGCCGCATCACGACGACGTCGTCGGTGACCTGGCGGACCACGGCGAGGTCGTGGCTGATGAACAGGTAGGCCACACCGGTACGTTCACGTACGTCCGCCAGCACGTTGAGCACCTGCGCCTGGATGGAGACGTCGAGCGCGGCGACGGACTCGTCGAGAATGAGGATCCGCGGCTCGGCGGCGAGTGCCCGGGCGATGGCCACCCGCTGGCGCTGCCCGCCGGACAGCCGCGACGGGAGCGCCGCCAGCTGGCGTTCGTCGAGCCCGACGAGGTCGGCGAGCTCCGCCACCCTGGCGCGCCGCCGCCTTCGATCGAGCCGGGTGTGCAACCGCAGGACCTCCTCCACCGCGACGGCGGGACTCTGGCGGGGGTCGAGGCTGGAGTACGGATCCTGGAAGACGATCTGGACCTCGCCGCCGCGGTCCCGGCGTTCCCGCGCAGAGCGGGCCGGCTGGGAACGGTCGCGCCCGCAGGCGGTGACGCGCCCGGCCGTCGGCCGTTCGAGGCCCACGATCATGCGGGCCACGGTGGTCTTGCCGGATCCCGACTCGCCGACGATGGCCAGCGCGCCTGCCAGGGGGAGCGAGAAGCTCACATCCCGTACGGCGGTCGCGTCCCCGAAGTCCTTGCGGAGCCCCTCGACCTCGAGGATCGCGTCAGTCATGTGACACCGCCAGCTCCTCGGCTCGTACGCAGGCCACCTGGCCGCCATCCAGGGGGCGAAGGGCCGGTCGTTCGTCGTGGCAGCGTTGCCGTACGTGCGGGCACCGGGTGCTGAACGGGCAGCCGTCCGACGCCTCGAACGCCGACAGCGGCCGGCCCGGTGTGGTCACCAGGCGCTCGGCCCGCCGCTCCAGGGAGGGACGAGCGGCGGCCAGCGCCGCCGTGTAGGGGTGCAGCGCATGGTCGTGCAGCAGCGCCGACGCGCGGACCTCCATGACACGGCCCGCGTACATCACCGCCGTCCGGTCGCAGACGGCCGCCGCGAGTTCGAGGTCGTGGGTGATGAACAGCATGGCCAGCCCGCGTTCGCGGCGCAGTTCGTCGAGGATGGCCATCACCTCGGCCTGTGTGGTGACGTCGAGCGCGGTGGTGGGCTCGTCGGCCAGCAGCAGGCGCGGCTCGGTGAGGAGCGCGGCGGCGATCATGACGCGCTGCAGCAAGCCTCCGGAGAGCTCGTGCGGGTACTGCCGCAACCGTCGCGGGCCGTCCGCCACGCCCACCTCGTCGAGGACGCGGATCGCGCGGCCCTCGGCCTCCCGCCGGGAAACCCGCTGGTTGACGCGTAGCGCCTCGGTCAGGAAGTCGCCCACCGTACGTACCGGGTTGATGTGGGCGCGCGGGTCCTGGAAGACCATGGACACGCTGGAGCGAAGGTCGCGCAGCGTCTGCCCGCGCAGCGATCGGACGTCGTTCCCGCGGAAGCGGATCGTCCCCTCGACGAGCGCGCCCGGAGGGAGCAGTCGCACGATCGAGCGGGCGGTCATGGATTTTCCCGACCCCGATTCGCCGACCAGGCCGACCGCCTCCCCGGCGGCGATGCTCAGCGACACGTCGTTGAGAACCGTCCGCGGTTCGCCGTCGAGCGGCAGCCGCACCGTCAGGCCGCTGATGTCGATCAGGTCGCTCACGCGGCACCTCCTCGCCTGGGCCGCCACCAGCGCGACGGGCCGAACGTCCCGCCCTGCCCGGAGCCGTCGGACAGCCGTTCGCCGAGCACGTTGAACGCCACGACCAGGACGACGATGCAGCCGCCCGCCAGTAACGACTCGGCCGGGTACCCCTGGAGGACACCGGACTGCCCGCCGGCGACCATGACGCCCCAGTCGGCGTCGGGCGGCCGCACGCCGAGGCCGAAGTACGACACGATGGCCAGATCCACCATGGCGTAGCCGAAGAAGAGCGTGGCTTGGGCGGCGATGAGCGGTATGAGGTTGGGCACGAGGTGGCGCAGGCAGATCGCCACCGCCCCCAATCCCTGCACCTCCAGCGCCTGGACGTAGGCCTTGCGGCGCTCGGCCAGGGCCGCGCTGCGCAGCAGCCGGGCGATGTACGGGACGTAGGCCACGGACAGCGCGAGTACCGCCGCGCTCAGGCCCGGACCGAAGATGGCGGCGACGAGCATCGCGAGCAGGACTCCCGGGAAGGCGAACACCACGTCGAGGGCCGCCGACACGACGGAGTCCAGCCATCCTCCGATCCAGGCGGCCGCGATCGCGATGATCGTTCCTGCCGTCATGCTCAGTGCGACGACCCAGAGGGGGCCGAGCAGCGAGGTTCGCGAGCCGGTCAGCAGGCGGGCCAGAAGATCACGTCCCTGGCCGTCGTACCCGAGCGGGTGTCCCGCCCCGGGGGCGGCGTAGGCGCTGGCGAAGTCGCTGGCGTTCGGGTCGGCGGACGACAGCGCCGGTCCGAGTGCCGAGAGGGCGACCGCCGCGACGATCACGATGGCGGCCGTCGTGCCGAGCGGCCCGAACCTGCTCGGGCGGCTTCTCCCCAGGAGCGCGATGACCGCGGTCATGCTCGCCTCCCCAGCTTGATCCGGGGGTCGAGGACCGCTGCCATGACGTCGACCAGGGTGTTGACGAGGACGAACGACGTGACGAGTACGAGCGAGATGCCTTGCACGACGGCGAAGTCCTTGGACAGCGCGGCACTGACAAGGTACGAGCCCAGGCCGTTGAGGCTGAAGGCGCGTTCCACCACCGCCGCCAGCGCGATCATCGAGGCCACCGTCATGCCGGCCAGCGTGCTGATCGGGACGGCGGCGTTGCGCAGGGCATGGCGCCGTACCACGGCCCGGTAGGGAATGCCGCGGCTGACCGCCGTCTGCACATGCTCGCGGCCCAGCTCCGCGCGCACGGTGGTCCGGGTCACCCGGGCGACGGCCGCGGTGGAGGCCGCTGCCAGGGCGAAGGCCGGAAGCGTGAGGTGGCGGATACCGTCCCACAGCCCGGAGCCGTTGCCGAGCGCCGGCAGCCACCGCAGGTTCACGGCGAAGATCCCGATGAGCACGATCGCGGCGACGAAGGGCGGAACGGCCACCACCACCGCTGTCGACATCACCACGAGGGAATCCACGATCCCTGGCCGCAGCGCCGCCAGCAGCCCGAGCGACACGCCTGCGAGCAGCACGATCAGGGCCGCGTAGAGGATCAGGGCGATGGTCGTCCCGGAGCGGGAGCCGATGAGCTCCGACACGTCCTGCCGGAGAGCGATCGACATGCCCAGGTCGCCCCGGACGGCGTTGCCCAGCCAGGCGGCGTACTGCACGAGGAACGGCTCGTCCAGGTGATAGCGCTGCACGAGGAGCGCGACGCTCTCCGGCGGCAGCGAGCGGCCGCCCGAGAGGGTGGCCAGCGGATTGCCCGGTGCGACCGACAGCCCGGCGAACACCACGAAGCTCGACACGAGCAGTGTCGCCGCCAGCATGATCACCCGCCGCATGAGGTAAGCGGCCATGCGCCTAGCCCACCGCCCCGAGCTTGCCGGCCCACGGCGCGAACAGGTGCTGAGAGGACACCGTGGCGCCGGTGAGCTTGGCATTGAGCACGAGGACCGTGTCGGGGGCGACGATCGGTATCCACGGCAGGTCCGCGGTCACGATCTTCTGCGCCTGTACGGTGCTCTCGGCCCGCTGCCGGGTGTCCTCGGTGCCGCGGGCTCGTTCGAGCAGGTCGGCCACCGCCGGGTTGCGGTAGTGGCCGTAGTCCTGCGGGCCGCCCGGCAGAGACAGGGTCGCGTAGAGGGCTCCGGGATCGGCCCAGTTGGGGTAGTTGGTGGTGAAGAACCCGTCCACGTCGGCGCGGGCCTTCGCATCCAGGAAGAACCCGCTGTAGGCGTCGGTGGACACCGCCTTCAGCCGGGCCTTGAGGCCGATCTTCTCGGCCGCCGTCCTGAAGAGGTTGGCCTCGGTGGCGAGCTTGTTGAGCTCGTTGCTCATGCCGAACGTCACGGTCTTGCCGGTCGCGCCCGCCTCCTGGACGAGCCTGCGCGCGGTCTCCAGGTCGGTCTTGGGGTCGGGCAGGGCGTCCCAGGCGGACTGGAAGGTCTGCTGCTCGTACCCCCAGGTGCCGGGGGTGCCGAGGGCGCGAGCCGGCCGGGCGCTGTCCTTGTACAGGGTCTTGATGTACGCCTCGCGGTCGATGGCCAGCGACAGGGCGCGGCGGACGCGTACGTCGGAGAGCGTCCCCCTGCCCACGTCGGCGACGATCAGCGCGTCGATGAGGTACGACGGGCCGTGGTAGACCTTCACCGTCCCGCTAGCGCGGATCTGCTCCATCGTCGACAGCGGCAGTTCGAGGTAGGCGCCGTCCACTTCTCCGGTGAGCAGTGCCGCGGTCAGCGTGGCTTCGTCGGGGATGCCCTTGAAGTCGATCTGCCGCACCAGCGGGGACTCCGCGCGGTTCCAGTAGCCGTCGTTGCGTACGACGGACAGCACGTCGCCGGTGCGCCACTGGCCGAGTTCGAAGGAGCCGGTGCACATGGCACCGCCCTTCACCGTGCCGTAGTCCTTGCCCTTGGCCTCGACGTAGCTCTTCGAGACCACCATGCCCGGCATGTACGACAGGACGTTGCGCAGCCAGTAGTCCGCCCGCTTCAGCTTCAGGGTGACCTCCAGCGGGCCGGTGGCCTCGACCGAGGTCACGCGGTTCAGGACGGGCACCCAGTAGCCGCCGCCCTTGGGGTCGCGGTTGCGCTCGATGCTGAAGGCGACGTCTTCGGCGGTCATGGGGGAGCCGTCCCAGAACGTCACGCCTTTGCGGAGCGTCAGGACGGCGGTCTTCGGGTCGGGGAAGTCCAGCCGCGTCGCGAGGCCGGGCTCCACCGACCCGTCCGGCGCCTGGCGGAACAGCGACTCGCACAGGAGGCTCGTCACGGTGATCTCGGGATAGTCGCCCGCGGTGATCGGGTCGATCGAGGTGGTGCCCCGGTAGAGCGCCCAGGTGACCTTGTCGACCTGCCCGACCCCGGCGGGGGTCGTCGTGACGAGCTCCCGTTGGGGCGTGCTCCCCGGAGCCGCCGTGCCCGCGACGCCGCCGCCGTCCCGGTAGCAGCCCGAGGTGACCATCACCAGCGCCACCACTCCGGTGGCGATACTCCGCTTCCGCCAGCCTTGCATCTGAAACCGCCCATCGTGCCAAGGGTGTACCGCTGCCCCTCAGTTCTTAAGTAGTCGAACGATCGCTCAAATAACGGTCAGCGTCAAGGCATGTTTCTGGTTGGTGCTCTCAGAGCGCGATGGTCTTCAGGGGCTTGGTGGCCATCCGGCGTGGCCCTGCGGACCAGTAGCAGGACAACGGCGGCGGTGATCAGGGCGCTGGTTCCGCTGAGCAGGAAGATCTGGTCGAGGCCGGCGACGAAGGCGGATCGCACCGTGTGGCCGGCCGCGTCGTGGACCGTTGTGGCCAGGCCGTCCAGGACGGTGTCCGCCTGGCCACCGGTGACCGCGGCGGTCGCCGGGTCCAGGTCGGGGAAGTAGCCGCTGCCGGCCAGCACGGGCCGGACCGCGCCGGCCATCGCGGTGGTCATGATCGGGATGCCCAGCGCGAAGCCGAACTGGCGCAGGGTGTTCACCGCGGCACCGGCCATGCCGGCCTTGCCGGGCGGGACGGCGGCGGCAGCGGCCGCCGCCAGCGTCGGTGAGGAGATCCCGACCCCGGCCCCGGTCACGAGCAGTCCCGGCAGCAGCGCCGTCCACTCCGAGTCGCCGGTCACGAGCATGTCCAACAGCCCGCCGGCGCCGATGAGCAGCAACCCGATCCCGATGGGCCACTGAGGGGCGATGGTGTTCATGAATCGCCCGGCGAAACCGGACACCACGAACGCCATGGCGCCCAGAGGCGTCAGCACCAGTCCGGCCGCGACCGGGTCGAAGCGCAGCACCGACTGCGCCCAGATCGACACGAAGACGAGGTTGGCGAACGCGGACGCGCTGAGGATCAACGCGCCCAGCATGAGAGCGGCGAAAGACGGGGTACGGGCCAATGCCAGGTCCAGCATGGGATTGCGCCGGCGGCGCTCGACGAGCACGAACGCCACCAGCGCGGCGGCGGTCGCCGCGAAGAGCGCGACGGGGACCGGGGCCGTCCAGCCGTCGTCGCCGACCCGGATCAGCCCGAAGATCAACAGTGTCGCGGCCAGAGTGAAGGTGATGGCGCCGGGCACGTCGACGCGTCCGCCGACCGGGTTCTTCGACTCGGCCACATGACGCCGGGCGATCACCCATGCGAGCGCCGCGACGGGCAGGTTGACGAGGAAGATGGACCGCCACCCGATGTGCTGGGTGAGCAGCCCGCCCAGGATCGGCCCGGCGGCGGCCGAGATGCCGTTGACCGCTCCCCAGATGCCGAACGCCACGCTTCTGTCGCGGCCGCTGTAGGTTCCGGCGAGCAGCGCGATGTTGGTCGAGAGCATCGCGGCGGCGCCGAGCCCCTGAACGCCGCGGGCGACGACAAGGAGACCGCTGGTGGGCGCCAGGCCGCAGGCGAGCGACGCCCCGGCGAAGACGACCAGGCCGACGAGGTAGACCCGGCGCCTGCCGACGAGGTCGGAGGCGGAGCCGGCCGCCATGAGCAGGGCCGCCAGCACCAGAACGTACAGATCGACCGTCCACTGCAGGGCCGAAAGCGATGAGTGCAAGCTGGTCGTCATGGCCGGTACGGCCACGCTGACGATGGTGATGTCGACCAGCAACATGAGCGTGGCCAGACAGACGGTCAGGAGAGGAAACCATTTCCGCATCGATGGCTCCGAATGATGGAAGACGGCCCCGGAACGGTTTGCGTCGTTCGCGGGCTACGCGGACGAGACTTCCCGATACCGACTGCCACCGACGCGGAATCTGCGGCATGCGGCGTTTTCTGACAGGCGGCTACCATTCCGTGGTGGATCCACTCACTCTTGACGACCTCGACCGGCAGCTGGTGCACGCCCTGCAGATCGACGGCCGTGCCCCGTTCAGCCGGATCGCCGCCGTGCTGGGCGCGTCCGATCGGACCCTCGCCCGCCGTTATCGCCGGCTGCGTTCGGCGGGAGTGCTCCGTGTGGTCGGTCTGCCCCAGGTTCGGCCGTTGGGGCATGTCGACTGGTTCGTGCGCATCCGGTGCACGCCCGATGCCGTCACCACGGTCGCGGCGGCGCTGGCCCGCCGCGAGGACACCTCCTGGGTCACGCTCACCTCCGGCGCCACCGAGGTCACCTGCATCATCCGCGCCCACATCAGGTCCGATCAGGACAACGTGCTGTTGCCGAAGCTGCCCCGTACGGCACGGATCACCGCGGTCACCGCGCACTGCCTGCTGCGCGCGGTCGCCGGCACGAGCGGCTGGCCCGGCCGTACCAGCGCCCTGAACCCCCAGCAGATCGAGACCCTCAGCCCTCAGCCACCCACTCTGAACGGCCACATGGAGCTGACCGAGGCCGACCAGCGGCTCCTGCCCGTGCTGGCCGCGGACGGGCGCGCCGGCTACCCGGCGCTGGCCGCCGCCACCGGATGGTCCGAGTCCACCGTCCGCCGCCGCCTGGACGAACTGCGCCGCAACGACGTGCTCTACTTCGAGGTCGAGATCGACCCCATGCTGTTCGGGTACGCCACCGAGGCCGTGCTGTGGCTGACCGTCGCCCCCTCCGAGCTGACCGAGGTGGCCCAGGCGCTGGCCGGCCACCCCGAGATCGCCTTCGCGGCGGCCACCACCGGCGATCCCAACATGATCGCCTTCACGGTGTGCGCCGACCCCGATGCCCTGTACGACTACCTCGCCACCCGTATCGGCGCCTTGCCCGGAGTCCTGAAGGTGGAGACCGCGCTGATCGCCCGCCACATCAAACGCGCCGGCGCCCGCCTCCTGCCGATGTCCCGCTGATCGCCGGCCACTGCCCCGACCGCCGTCAGTGCTTCCGATCCCACTAATTGCCTGGTATTAGTTATTACATAGATATTGCAATAACTAATCAACCGCATGGGAGACAGCGATGGGCCAGTACGCCCTTCCGGACATGCCGTACGACTACGCGGCGCTGGAGCCGGCCATCACCGGGGAGATCCTGGAGCTGCACCACGCCAAGCACCACGCCGCCTACGTCAAGGGCGCCAACGACACCCTGGAGAAGCTGTCCGATGCCCGCGACAAGGGTGAGTTCGGCGGCCTCGTCGGGCTGGAGAAGACCTTCGCCTTCAACCTGTCCGGCCACGTACTGCACACGATCTTCTGGCAGAACCTGTCCCCGGACGGCGGTGACCGCCCCGACGGCGCCCTCGGCGAGGCGATCAACGAGCACTTCGGCTCCTTCGACGCCTTCGCCAAGCAGCTCACCACAGCCACCGCGACCGTGCAGGGGTCGGGCTGGGGCGTGCTGGCATGGGAGCCGCTGGGCCGCCGCCTGGTGATCGAGCAGATCTACGACCACCACGGCAACGTCGGCATGAACACCACCCCGCTGCTCGTCTTCGACGCCTGGGAGCACGCCTACTATCTGCAGTACCGCAATGTCAGGCCCGACTACGTCGAGAAGCTCTGGGGCCTGATCAACTGGAACGACGTCATCGCCCGCTTCGAAGCGGCCAAGGGCGTCTGACCCTCATGACCGCGGTGTCCGTCCACCAGCCCATGCTTGGTCCGCCGGGCCGGGCGGGCGCCGCCTGGCCCGAGATCCGCCTCTTTCAGGGCGGTGCACCGGTTCCTGGCGGCCGTGGCCGACGTCGGCGGCCAGGTCTTCACCCGCCCACACCTCGGGCGGCCACCAGCACGCCGCCACCGCCGCGATCAGTGCCGACCGGGTCGCCCAGGTGGCGGCGAGCAAGGGTCTGTCCGGCCCGCTGGAGATCGTCTGGCCGACGGAGGCCGGCAGTCCCTACCTGGTGAATCAGATCCTGCTCATGGGGGTGGCCGCCGGGCTCATCACGCTGATCGTGCTGGGCTCGACGTCCTTCTGGGACGGCGCTCCCAGGTCGTCAGGTCACGTTAGCGGCCACGCTTCTCGCAATAGTATTGCTATTGCAAGAAATGTGCAGCAAGCTGACGTGGTCCTAACGTTCGCGGCACGCGGAGCCCCTCGATGCCTCACCTGATGCCGGATGCCGGACCGCAGCGTGTCCTCGCGGTCTCCAACTTCGTCTACACCCTTGGCAGCGGCCTCTACCTGACCGCCGGGGTGCTGTATTTCACCGAGGGGGTCCACCTTCAGGCCGGCCAGGTGGGTCTGGGGCTCGGCATCGCCGGTCTCGTCTCGCTGGCCTTGGGCATCGCCGTAGGTCATCTCGCGGACAAGTACGGAGCACGCGGCGTGTACGCGGTCACGCTCGTCGTCCAGGCTCTGGCGACGGCCGGGTTCGTGCTGGCGGACAGCTTCTGGCCGTTCCTCCTTGCCGTGTGCACGGCCACGGGGGCGAAGGCGGCCGGGCTGGCGGCACGCAGTCCGCTCATCCGGCACTACGGTGGCGACCGGCCCCAGGAGTTCCGCGCGTATCTCCGCGCCGTCACCAACGTCGGTGTCTCCTTCGGTGCCCATGCTGGCCGGCTGGGCCGTCCAGGTCGACACTCTCATGGCGTACCGGTTGCTCGTGGTCGGCAATGCCGTCGCCTTCGCCGCTTCCGCGATCATCCTGGTCCGCCTGCCGCCGGTCCCGCCCGGACCCGTCGTCCGGGGGCCTCGCTGGATCGCCCTGCGGGATCGGCCCTACCTGCTGCTCACCGGGCTCGACGGCATCATGGCCGTCCAGTTCAAGGTGCTGACCGTGGCCATACCACTGTGGCTGGTGGGAGCCACCGCCGCACCGCGCTGGCTCGTGTCGGGGACCATGCTGATCAGCACCGTCATGGTGGTCGCGCTCCAGGTACGAGCCAGCCGCGGCATCGATTCCCCGGTGGCCGGCGGGGGCGCCTATCGCCGAGCGGGCGTGGCCTTCCTCATCTCCTGCTCGCTGGTCCCGTTGTCCGCCGGCCTGCCGGGATGGGCCGCGGCGGCGCTGCTCATCGCCGCCGTGGTGATCCATACGGTCGGCGAGCTGTGGCACTCCGCCGCGGGCTTCGAGGTGTCCTTCGCCCTCGCGCCGGCGCACGCCACCGGCCAGTACCTGGGCGTGTTCGGCCTGGGCGCCGGGCTGGCCGAGGGTCTCGGCCCCGCCCTGCTCATCGCGCTCTGCATCACATGGGGTGCCCCTGGCTGGTACGTCGTCGGCGGGCTGTTCGCCCTGACAGGCCTGGCGGCACCACTCGCCGTCCGCTGGGCGGAGCGACAGCGGCACAGCCGCCCTCCACATGCCACGACCGGGTCATTGAGCAGCCCCTGACGGCTGCCGGCCACGACCGCGATCGAGGGATCAGCTTGGAGACAGGAACACGACGACGTCCGTCTCGTTGCCCGGCAGGGGTTCGGGCTCCTGCCAGCCGATGCGGCGGTAGAAGGCGAGCGTGTCGTGCGCCTGGCTCCAGGCCAGCAGCCACGCCCGACCGCCGGGCGCGGTGGCGGTGAGGGCGGACAGCAGCCGCCGCCCTAGACCGGTGCCGCGGGCGTGTGACCGTACTCCCAGTTCGTCGACCTCGAAGGCGCCCACCAGCAGCTCGTTCACCCGGTCGGCGCCGAGCCGCCTGGTCACCTCCCCATAGGCGCGATCGGTGCGGAACGGGGCCTGGGTGATCCAGCCCGTGACGAAGCCATCTATCTCACCGTCGTCTGACATCGCCAGCATGGCCCGGAAACCGGGACGGTGCGCGTCCGACTCGAGCCGCTCCCGGAACGCCGCCCGGGTCGCCTCGGTCTCTCGGTGCTGCCAGGGCGGGGCGGTGAAGATCTCGACATATGCCTCGGTGAGCTCGTCGGCGACGACAAGGATGTCCAGCTCGAAGTGTCGCATGGCGAGCAAACTTATCCTCTGTCGCCAGGGCGGGTAAGGGGACCGACATGACGACCACGCCTCCGGTCAACCCCGAGACCGTCTTCACCTACGGCGCGCCTCAGCTGAAGTTCGGCAACGGCGCCGCCGACGAGATCGGCTTCGACCTCAGCCGGTACGACGGCGTCCGGCGCGTCCTGATCGTCACCGATCACGGCGTCGCCGCCACCGGCACCCCGCATCGGATCGCCGATCAGATCCGCGGCCACGGCCTCGACGCCCAGGTCTACGACCAGGTTCACATCGAACCGACCGACGCCAGCCTTGACGCCGCCATCGCGCACGCCCGCGCCGGCGGCCCCTGGGACGCGATCGTCGGCGTCGGCGGCGGGTCCAGCATCGACACCGCCAAGGCGATCAACTTGATGCTCACCAACCCCGGCGAGCTGATGGACTACGTCAACGCCCCGGTCGGGCTGGGCAGAGCCCCGGTCAATCCGCTCAAGCCGCTCATCGCCGTACCCACGACCACCGGAACCGGCGCGGAGAGCACCACCATCTGCGTGCTCGACGTGCTGTCACTCCAGGTCAAGACCGGCATCAGCCACGCCAGGCTGCGCCCCGCGCTCGCCGTCGTCGACCCCGACCTGACACTGACCCAGCCCGCGCAGGTGACCGCCTCAGCCGGCATGGACATTCTCTGTCACGCGGTCGAGAGTTACACCGCCCGCTGGTACACCGGCGGCGAGCGTAAACGCCCTGAGCAGCGCGTGCCCTACTGCGGCGCGAACCCGATCTCCGACATGTGGGCCGAGCAGGCCATGCGGCTGCTGTCCAGGTCGTTCCGGCGCGCCGTGCGTCACGGCGACGACGCGGCGGCCCGCGGCGAGATGGCGCTGGCCGCGACGTTCGCCGGGATGGGCTTCGGCAACGCCGGCGTGCACATCCCGCACGCCAATGCCTATCCCATCGCCGGACAGGTGCGCGACTTCCACCCGAAGGGGTATCCCGGGCACGAGCCGATGGTTCCGCACGGGATGTCGGTCGCGCTCACGGCGCCGGAGGCCTTCAGGTTCACCTTCCGGGCGGCGCCGGAACGGCACCTGCGCGCCGCACGGCTGCTCGCCCCGGACCGGCGGGAACCGGCCGAGGCGGCCGAGTTCCTGCCGTCCGTCCTCATCGACCTCATGCGCGACATCGGCCTCCCCAACGGGATTGGCGCCGTCGGGTACGGCACAGGCGACATTGACGCACTCGTCGAAGGGACGATGAGACAGCAACGCCTGCTCGCGACCGCTCCGCTGCCGGTGAGCGAGGATGACGTGGCGGGCATCTTCGCCCGCTCGATCGAACTATGGTGACCCGCGTCCTGGCACCATCGGGTTGTGGTTCACGCAGACATGATCATGTCGTCTCGTTCCTTCCTCGAATACCGGGCCATGTTCGCGCTCGACGATCGCGACCTGGACGGCGTCAGTCTCGACTGCGCCGGCGGCGCCTCCGGCTTCGTCGCCGAGGCCGGGGCGATGGGCGTCCGGGCTCTGGCGGCCGACCCGCTTTACGCGCATGGCGCCACCGTGCTCGCCGAGCGTCTGTCGGCCGACCTGGAGCAGGGCAACTCCATGATCAGCGCGAACGCCGACCGGTTCGTATGGGACTGGTACGGCTCGGCCGAACGCCGCCGGGAGATGCGGCTGCGCGCCAGGAGCGCCTTCATCACCGACATCCACCGGCGGCCCG
This sequence comes from Nonomuraea sp. NPDC049269, assembly GCF_043197155.1. Lineage (NCBI taxonomy): Bacteria > Bacillati > Actinomycetota > Actinomycetes > Streptosporangiales > Streptosporangiaceae > Nonomuraea > Nonomuraea sp. NPDC049269. Next base: position 164,080 of record NZ_JBICSO010000009.1, on the reverse strand, counting down.
GCGCGTACCTCGCCGCCGGCCTGCCACACCTCCCGCTGGCCGAGGGGAGTGTGGACCTGGTGCTCTGCTCACACTTGCTGTTCACCTGGGCCGACCGGCTGGATCAGGAATGGCACCGGGCGGCGATCATGGAGATGAGCCGGGTCAGCCGGCGTGAGGTGAGGATCTTCCCGCTGGTCCGCATGGGCGACGGCGAGCCGGTCCCGTTTCTCGACGCGCTTCGAGCGGAGTTGCGGGCCGACGGGCTCGCGTGCGCGGTCCGCGAGGTCCCGTACGAGTTCCAGCGCGGCGCCCGCCACATGCTGACCGTCGCCAAGGGCCGCTGACTCACGCGGAGGCGGCCTGGACGAGCGCCGGTGTGCGCCGGTGAACGCCGGTGAACAAGGTGGCGCTCTCACGAGCGCTGCCTGGACTCCGTGGCGGCCCAGGCGAAGATGCCCTTCGCCATGAGGGACAGCTCGCCGGCCGCCCTGGCGGAGAACACTTCCGCGCGTACGCGATGCACCCCCGTGTCGTCCGGAGCCGCCAGGGCGGCCATTTCCGCCAAATGCCCGGCCAGTCGCTCGTCGCCTTCGGAAAGGGCTTTGAGTGCCGCGTCCGCGAGGGCTCGGGCCCCACCCGCCAGTTCCGCGACCGATTTCGCCAGCACCGCCTCGGGGGCGGGCTTCAGCTGGGCCGGATTGCCGTCGTACCAGCCGCCGTAGAGGCGCCACAGATTGCGTACGACGAATTCCGGCTCGTCGTACCGTGCCCGCAGATAGGGCCGGTCGGCGAGCCGTTCCGGCGCTTTCACGGAGTGGACGATCTCGTCGAGTCGCGCACCCGCGTTGAGCAGTTCCAGGGTCTGCGTGATGAGCGACTCCAGCCATTCGGCCGTTTCCAGCAACGCCTGCCGGATGCGGTCGCGGCCGAAGATCGGGGCGCCGTGACCGGGAAGCATGATTTCGGCGTTCATGGCGGCCATCCGGTGCAACGCGTGCACCCATTCCCGGGGATAGCGCTGCGCCTTCTGCGGGTTGCCGCAGTTGGGCGTCACCCAGATGAACAGGTCTCCGGGCAACAGCAGCCGGTGTTCGCGTACGTAGCCGATGGTCCCGTCGTCGGTCTCGCCCTTGGCGTGCACGAGGTCGAAGGTGAGCCCACCGCGCCGCACGGTCAGCGCGTCCGTGTAGGTCACGTCCGGACGGCGGTAGTCGGTGGGCCAGCGGAGCCCGGCGGCCTGGAACTGCCGCTGGTTGATCACCGAGTTGTAGCCATTCGTCAGTACGTAACGCTCGAACCGCTCGACAACCGCCTGATGGGCGTAAATCGTGGCCGGCGGCCCCGATTCCTCGAACGGCCCCGTCCCGAAGACGTGATCGATGTGCCCGTGCGAGTAGAACGCGGTGGTCAGCGGGGCCCGCGTCCAGGCCCGGACGTCCTCGTGCAATTTCGCCGCCGAGAACGAGCCGCCGGTGTCGAACAGCACCAACTCGCCCTCGGTCTCGAACGCGGTCACGTTGCCGAACCCTGGCCACCAGCCAAGACCTTCGGTGATCGACTGCACGCCCTTGCCCTGCATGCCCGCGTCCACGACGCTGTCGTCCGATTCGCCGCGCCACACGCGGTCGGCGTACTCGATAATCATGGGGCCAACCCTGCTTCTAGAACCCGATTCTGGGCAAGGGTTCGCGGCGAGATTGTGCCCCTTGACGCGACCGCCGGCGGGGCGGCACCCCAACGGCCCGATCGGGTCAGACGGCGCACGTAAATGTGGCAAACGGTTCCCGATAATCCCCAATATTAGTTATTTCACTTCATCGCCGACTGCCGGGGTCATTTGTGATAACGGCTGAACGTTCTGATGTTCTCCGAGAGAATCGCCGTTATGATTCGTTGCCGAGATCGTCTGGAACGCGAGCTGACGGCACTGCTGGCGCACCATCCCAGCCCGACCGAGCTTGGTGCGGCGATTTCGCGCGCGATCACCCCTTGGGTCGCACACGACGGCTTCCGTGTGGCCGGAACGCATCCTGTCACCGGCCTTTGTTCCTTCGTATTCTTCCACCAATACCCGTGCGATCTGCTGTACCGGCAGGTGCACAACACCCATCTCGGCGACGACCCGTGCGGAGTCGCCGAGCTGGCCCGCAGACAGGTGCCGGCTGGCATGGTGTACGCCGCCGGCCGGGGGCCGGCGCGCTTCCCTCAGGCGCGGGAGATCCTGGTCCGCCACGGGGGGGGCATGGATGGCTCAGCTCTTCCCGGAGGACGTCCGGCCGCCAGAGCTGATCGCGTACGGGCTGTCGCAAGAACCCTCGCTCGTCGCCAGGGGACTCCACCGCGACCCGCAGACCGAGCGCTCGTTGATCTGCCTGCCATGCGCACCTCAAAGCGGTGTACCGCAAGACGAGCGCCGGCGGACGCGACGAACTCATCGCCGCGCTCACCGCCGGATGACACCGCACCACATTCCCATGGTTGCGCAAAGTATTCGTCTAGGTACTGTAGGTAGCGACAGTGCTGGCAGGCGTTCAGGAGGCAGCTGTGTCCCAGGAACTGGTCGAGGCGAACATCGCCGGCGTCTTCGCGGTCTTCGACAGCGACGGCGATGGCCACATCAGCGGGTCGGACTTCACATCGCGGGCCGGTCATCTCTGCGCCGCCCTGGCGCCAGAGGCCGGATCCCCCCACCACAACGCCCTTCAGTCCGCCTTCGCCGCCTGGTGGGAGCAGATCCGCGACGACATCGACAGCGACGGCGACGGCAGGGTGAGCCGGGAGGAGTTCGTCGCGGCGATGCTCTCGGGCGCGGGCCGCGACCCACGCTTCCTCGCGGTGACCGACCGGGCGACCGCCGCCGTCTTCGACGCCGCCGACAGCGACGGGGACGGCACCATCTCACGCGAGGAGTTCGCCCGCTTCTACCACGCTGTGGAGATCCCCGACGAAGCCATCTCGATCGCCTTCGACAAGCTCGACACCGACGGCGATGGCACGATCTCCCGCCAGGAGCTCATCGCGGGCACACAGGCGCTGCTGACCAGCTCGGATCCGGACGAGCCGGGGACCTGGCTGGTGGGTAAGACGCCGGCGCACTGATCGGCGCGACCTCCTGCCGGCTCGCCGGCCCTCGGCTACGGCGAGCCGCAGGAGGCCGCTACCTCAGGGAGGCAAGCCAGTCGCTGAGGATTTCGTTGACCTCCTCGCGGCGCTCCTGCTGGATCCAGTGGCCGCAGCCGTCGAGGATGTGCGAGGAGAGCAGGCCCGGCAGGGTGGCGGGATATGCCTTGATGGCGTCGGCCAGCCAAGTGGTGGAGGCGTCCAGCGCCCCGCCGATGAACAGGGACGGCTGGGTGATGGGGGAGCCGTCGAAACCGGCGAGGTCTTCCCAGTCCCGGTCCATGTTCCGATAGCGGTTGAGCGCCCCGCTCATGCCGGTCCGCTCGAACTCCGCGGCGTAGACATCGAGGTCGTCCTCACCGAGCCAGGCGGGCAGCCGATCGACGGGGAAACGGTCGCGCAGCGTCCCGCCCCGGGACACGAAGTGCGGATCGGGGGCGTCGGCGGCCGGCATGGTGTCGGCCGAGAAGGCGGCGTAGAAGCCGGCGAGCCAGCCGCGGACATCGGGTTCGATCTCGGCCTCGGCCCGCCCTGGCGCCTGGAAGTAGCTGACGTAGAACTCCTCCTCCCCGCCCATGCGCGCGAACACCTCGCTGGGCCGCGGCCCGCCGCGCGGGGCGTACGGCACGCTCAGCAGCCCGACCGCGCGGAAGACGTCGGGCCTGACCAGGGCGGAGCCGGCGGCGATGGTCGCGCCCCAGTCATGGCCCACGATCACCGCCGTCCGCTCGCCCAGGGCGCGCACCACCGCGACGTTGTCCTCGACCAGGTCGAGCATCCGGTACGCGGCCACCCCCTCAGGCTTGGCCGAGCGGCCATAGCCACGAACATCCACGGCGACGGCCCGGTAGCCGGCCGCGGCCAGCACCGGCAACTGGTGGCGCCAGGAGTACCAGGACTCAGGGAACCCATGTACCAGGAGCACCAGCGGCCCGGAGCCCTGCTCCACCAGGTGGATGCGGCCGGTGCCAGACAGGACCAGACGATGCGTCATCTCCGCGACCGGATCATGCTGCGACATCAATCCTCCAAAGCTTCGGGGGAGCCGCGGGCGTCGTGACCGGGTCGGCCCGCCGTCCGACGGCACCCACGCCAAGCATCCGGCGGCCGGTGAGAGCATCACGAATCGCGTTGCCGTATTGGCAAACCCGCTCGATACGTCACGCCGCGGCGGCCGCGGCGCGCTCGCGCTGGAAGACGCGCACGCCGGCCACCCCGAGGGGCAGGTACAGCGCGGCGAACGCGGTGCCGATCACATACGTCAGGTCGACCGGGATGAACATCATCGCGACGAAGGCGCCGAGATAGACCGCGGTCAGCCACCAGCCCACGACACCCGCCCGGGCGAGCCCGGCGCAGAGCGCGAGCAGGCCCAGGAAGGCGAACATCTCGGTCCCGCTCCACAGAGGCATGAACGCCGACCCGTCCACGGTGTCGGAGATCCGCACCGCGACGTCCATCGGGAGCTGCTGCCCGGTGACCATCCGCCACCAGTCGTCGCGCACCGCCCCGGACACGTTCAGCAGTCCCAGCGCGGTGGCCAGCACCCCGAACGCCACCGGCCACCGGCCCTTGCGGCCGCGGACCAGCCCGGGCACCGCCAGCGCGCCGAGCGCGCCGACGATCAGGCCGTAGTGCAGCAGGATCGCCGACAGCTCCGTCAGGAACGAGTCGCGGGCCAGCGAGGTGACGTAGTCGATCGTCGAGTTCGAGTCCTGGGGCGGGCACGCCATCATGCCGGCGAACATCAGCAGGGGGCTGCTGATCAGGGCGGTGCCGCCGGCGCGCCGCAGGAACCGGCTCGCCCGGTCGGCGCCTTCGGGGAGCACCTCCGAGGCGGCCGGGGCGGTGTGGGTAAGGGGGGTCATGTCGTACCTCCGTGTCGCTGGGGTGGAACGTTGCGGTGAGAACTCTTCCGCCGCGGCACCCGGTGGCGCGTCAGCCATCGCGCACCGTGATCGATCCCCGATCCGGCGGACGGCATCCGGGCCGGGTCCACCGAACGGCGGATGCCGCGGCCTGCGGCGGTCCGCCGTCCGGGGGAGTCGGCAGGCGGCGCGCCTGGTTACGATCGGTGGCCATGACGATGACCCGGCTGAGGGACGTCCGCCTCATCCCCCTGCTCGCCGGCCCGCTGATCGGCTTCCTGGCCGTGATGGAGACGCGGCTCGACGACTTCTTCGGTGCCAGCGCCACCGCCACCTGGATCTGGGGCGTTCTGCTGGGGGCCGGGGTGGTGGTCGCGGCCTGGTACCCGCTGGCCGGTACGGTCATCGCGGCCGCCTGCCTGCCGATCCCCGTGGTCGCGTTCGACGCGCCAGGAGTCGGTGGCGCGGCGATGATCGGGCTGATCGGGGTGGTGGCATGGGCCGGCTGGCGCGAGCCGCCCCGGCGTTCGGCCCTGGCGTTCTGCGCCGCGGCCGTGTCCTTCGCGAGCGCCCAGATGGTCGCCGGCCTGTCGCTGTGGGAGCTGTTCTTCATCCCGGCGATCCTGCTGCCCGGCCTGTGCATGGGGCTGCTCGCCCGCCGCAGCGGCGAGCGGGCGGCCAAGCTCGCCGAACTGGCCGCCGCTCTCGACGCGGAACGCGAGGCGAACGCCCAGGCCGCGGTCGCGCAGGAGCGTACGCGCATCGCACGGGAGGTGCACGACGCGGTCGCGCACTCGGTCAGCGTGATGACCCTGCAACTGGGCGGCCTGCGCCGGCTGCTCGACGGACGCCCGGCCGAGCAGGAGATCGTGGCCGGGCTGGAGCGGCTCGGACGGCAGACGGTGGAGGAGATGCGCGGTCTGGTCGGCATCCTGCGCGAGCACGTCGACGGCGAACGGCCGGCCCCCGCGCCGTCACTGGCCCGCGTCGGCGAGCTGATCTCGGATGTCCGCGCCGCCGGCCTGAAGGTGACCCTGGATTCCCCCGCCGAGCCGCCCCAGCTGCCGCCGGTCCTGGACCTCACCGCATACCGGGTGCTTCAGGAAGCTCTGACGAACGTGCTGCGGCACGCCGGAGAGGTGCCGACCGAGGTCACCATCGGATACACCGACCAGGCCCTCACCCTTGAGGTACGCAACGAGCCCGGACAAGCGGTGCGGCGAGTCCCCGGGCGCGGCGGCCACGGGCTGGTCGGCATGCGTGAACGGCTGGCGATGGTGCAGGGGAGCCTGCACGCCGCCGCCGAGCCGGACGGCGGGTTCGCGGTCCGCGCCCGGTTCCCCATTCCTCGCACATGGTAGGAAAAGCGGCATGACAATCTCGGTGGCGCTCGTCGACGACGAGGCGATGATCCGGGTGGGCCTGCGGCTGGTGCTCAGCAGCGAATCGGACATCGAGGTCGTCGGCGAGGCGTCCGACGGTGTCGAGGCCCTCGACCTGGTCGCGCGTACGCGGCCCGACGTCGTGCTGATCGACGTGCGGATGCCGAAGATGGACGGGCTGGAGGCGTCGCGGCGGCTCGTCCGCGACCACCCCGAGAGCAAGGTCGTCGTGCTGACCACCTTCGACGAGGACGCGCACGTCGCCGCCGCGATGCGCGCGGGCGTCAGCGGATTCCTGCTGAAGGTCGCCCCGCCCGAGCACCTGGTCGAGGCGGTCAGGACGGTGGCGGCCGGTGGCGGGCTGCTCGACCCGGCGGTGACCCTGCGGGTGATCGCCGCGTTCGCCGGCCAGCCGGATCCCGCCAGCGCCACCAGCCGGGCAGCCGAGCTGGACTCGCTCACCGGCCGGGAGACGGACGTGCTGAAGCTGCTGGCCCAGGGCCTGACGAACACCCAGATCGCCGCCCGGCTCTTCCTGGGAGAGGCGACGGTCAAGACCCACCTGTCCCGAGTCCTGATGAAGCTCGACCTGACCACGCGCGTTCAGGCGGTCGTCTTCGCCTATGAGAGCGGCCTCGTCCGCCCTGGAGAACAGGATCGCCACAGATAACCATTTGAACGAGTGAGTACTCGCTCATTATGCTCGCCCTGTGACAAAGAGGCGCAGGGTGCCGGCAATGGCGCCAGAAGACCGCCGGGCCGCGCTCATCGCCGCCACGGTTCCCCTGTTGCGTGAATACGGCACCGGCTTGAGCACCCGGCAGATCGCCGAGGCCGCGGGCGTGGCCGAGGGCACGATCTTCGGCGTCTTCCCCGACAAGGCCTCGCTGCTGCGGGCGGCGCTGATGAAGGCGTTCGACCCGCAGCCGGCGGTGGACGCGCTGGCGGCCATCGGCACGCGGACCGAGCTGCGCGCCCGGCTGCGCGAGGCCGTCGCGATGCTGCGGGCGGGCATGATCGCCAACGCCAAGCTCTCCGCCGCGCCCGGGGACCCGCTGGTCGACGACCCCGAGTTCCGCCAGCGGATGCTGGACAACCGGCGCCGGATCGGGTCGGCGCTCGCCGCCCTGGTCGCGCCCGACCGCGACCGGCTGCGCCGCTCTCCCGAGGGCGCGGCGCACCTGCTCCTCATGCTGATCGCGGTGAGCGTGTACCGCGGTTTCGGCCTGGACGGCGAGTTCGGCGACATGGACGACGAGGAGATCGTCTCCGTCCTGCTCGACGGGCTGCTCGTCCGGCCGTCCTCCACTCCTCCTACAGAAAGCCCTACGTGATGCTGCTCCGTCTTCTGCGGGTCCAGCTCAGGCCGTACGGGAAAGAGATCACGCTTGTCGTCCTCTTCCAGTTCGTGCAGACGCTGGCCACGCTCTATCTCCCCACCCTCAACGCCGACATCATCGACAACGGCGTCGTCAAGGGCGACACCGGATACATCGCCCGCATCGGGCTGGTGATGCTCGGTGTGACGCTGATCCAGATCACCTGCTCGATCGTGGCCGTGTACTACGGCGCCTGGACCTCGATGGCCCTGGGCCGGGATCTGCGGGCCGCGATCTTCCACCGGGTGCAGGACTTCTCCGCCCAGGAGGTCAACCGGTTCGGGCCGCCGTCCCTGATCACCCGGACCACCAACGACGTGCAGCAGATCCAGTTGCTCGTGCTGATGACGTTCACGATGATGGTGGCCGCGCCGATCATGTGCGTCGGCGGCATCGTGCTGGCGCTGCGCATCGACGTGGCGCTGTCGTCGCTGCTGCTCGTCGTGCTGCCCGTGATGATCGTCATCGTGGGCCTGATCGTGATGCGGATGCGGCCGCTGTTCCGCGCGATGCAGGAGCGCATCGACCGGATCAACCAGGTGCTGCGCGAGCAGATCACCGGCATCCGGGTCATCAGGGCCTTCGTCCGCGACCGGCACGAGCGCGAGCGCTTCGGCGTGGCCAACGAGCAGCTGACCGATGTGTCGCTGCGGGTCGGGCGGCTGATGGCGCTGATGTTCCCCTCGGTCATGCTGGTGGTGAACCTGTCCAGCGTCGCCGTGGTGTGGTTCGGCGGCCACCGCATCGCCGACGGGACCATGCAGGTGGGCGCGCTGACCGCGGTGATCTCCTACCTGATGCAGATCCTCATGTCGGTCATGATGGCGATGTTCATGTTCATGATGATCCCGCGCGCCGAGGTCTGCGCCGAGCGCATCGACGACGTGCTCGGCACCGAGCCGACCGTCCACCCGCCGGCCACTCCCATCATCCCGGAAAGACACATCGGCGAGCTTGAGTTGCGCTCGGTGGACTTCCGCTACCCGGGCGCGGAGGAGCCGGTGCTGTGCGACGTGAGCTTCGTGGCGCGGCCGGGCCGTACCACCGCGATCATCGGCAGTACGGGCAGCGGTAAGACGACGCTGCTCAACCTCATCCCCCGCCTGTTCGACGCGAGCGCCGGTGAGGTGCTGGTCGATGGCGTCAACGTGCGTGACCTCGATCCGGCCGCGCTCTCCCGGGCGGTCGGTCTGGTCCCGCAGTCGCCCTACCTCTTCTCCGGCACCGTCGCCTCCAACCTGAGGTACGGCAAGCCGGACGCGACCGACGAGGAGCTGTGGCAGGCCCTTGACGTGGCCCAGGCCCGAGAGTTCGTCGAGGCGATGCCCGGCGGCCTGGACGAGCCGATCTCCCAGGGCGGCACGAACGTCTCCGGCGGCCAGCGCCAGCGCCTGGCCATCGCCAGGACACTGGTGCACCGGCCCGAGATCTACCTGTTCGACGACTCCTTCTCCGCTCTCGACTACGCCACCGACGCCCGGCTGCGCGCCACGCTGGCCGAGAAGATCACCGACGCCACGATCGTCATCGTGGCCCAGCGGGTGAACACGATCCGCGACGCCGACCGCATCCTCGTACTCGACGAGGGCCGTGTGGTCGGCAGCGGTAACCACGCCGAGCTCATGACCAGCTGCCCGACCTATCGGGAGATCGTGCTGTCCCAGCTCACCGAACAGGAGGCAGCATGACTACCCAGGCACCCCCGCGCCGCCCACAGCCCAGTTTCGGCCCGGGACGGATGATGTCCGGGCCCGCCGAGAAGGCGCTCGACTTCGGCGGTTCGCTCCGCCGGCTGCTGCGGTTACTGCGTCCCGAGCGCGCGCTGCTGGGGATCGTCCTGGCCCTCGGCGCGACCAGCGTCGCGCTGAGCGTGACGGGTCCCAAGATCCTCGGCCACGCCACGGACCTGATCTTCTCCGGCATCATCGGGGCCCGGCTGCCCGCGGGGATCACCAAGGAGCAGGCCGTGGCGGGGCTGCGCGCCAAGGGCCAGGGCACGTTCGCCGACATGGTGTCGTCGATGAACGTCGTGCCCGGTCACGGCGTCGACTTCACCGCGCTGGCCATGGTGCTGGGCTGGGTGCTGGCGATCTACCTGCTGGCGTCGCTGCTCGGGATCGCGCAGTTCCGGCTGACCACGACCATCGTGCAGCGGGCGGCGTCCCGGCTGCGTGAGCGGATCGAGGCCAAGCTGGCGCGGCTGCCGCTGAGCTACTTCGACGGCCAGCCGCGCGGCGAGACCCTCAGCCGCGCCACCAACGACACCGACAACATCGCGCAGACGCTGCAGCAGACGATGAGCCAGCTCATCACGTCGGTGCTGACGGTCGTGGGGGTGCTGGTGGTGATGTTCTGGATCTCGCCGATCCTGGCGCTCATCGCGCTGGTCTCGGTGCCGCTGTCCGTCTACGTCACCACGATCATCGGCAAGAGGTCGCAGCCGCAGTTCATCAAGCAGTGGTCCTCGACGGGCAAGCTCAACGGCCACATCGAGGAGATGTACGGCGGGCACACGCTGGTCAAGGTGTTCGGCAGGCAGAAGGAGGCCGCCGAGATCTTCGCCGAGCACAACCAGGCCCTGTTCACCTCCAGCTTCCGCGCCCAGTTCATCTCCGGGATGATCCAGCCGGCGATGATGTTCATCGGCAACCTCAACTACGTGCTGGTCGCCGTGGTGGGCGGGCTCAAGGTGGCCTCGGGCTCGATCTCGCTGGGCGACGTGCAGGCCTTCATCCAGTACTCGCGGCAGTTCAGCCAGCCGCTGACCCAGGTGGCCGGCATGGCGAACCTGGTGCAGTCGGGTGTCGCCTCGGCCGAACGGGTCTTCGAGCTGCTGGAGGCTCCCGAGCAGTCCGAGGAGCCCGCCAAGCCCGCACGACCCGAGCAGGTCAGGGGCCGCGTGGCGTTCGAGAACGTGTCCTTCCGCTACACGCCGGACCGGCCGCTGATCGAGAACCTGTCGCTGACCGTGGAGCCCGGCCAGACCGTGGCCATCGTCGGCCCCACGGGAGCGGGCAAGACGACGCTGGTCAACCTCATCATGCGCTTCTACGAGGTGACCGGCGGCCGGATCACGCTCGACGGCGTCGACATCGCCGAGATGTCCAGGGAGGAGCTGCGCGCCAACATCGGCATGGTGCTGCAGGACACCTGGCTGTTCGCCGGCACGATCGCGGAGAACATCGGCTACGGCGCGGAAGGCGCAACGCCCGAACGGATCGAGGCCGCCGCGGAGGCCGCCCACGTGGACCGCATCGCGCACACGCTGCCCGACGGCTACGACACGGTGATCGACGAGGAGGGCGGCGCGACGGTCAGCGCGGGAGAGAAGCAGCTGATCACGATCGCTCGGGCGTTCCTGTCCGAGCCGGCGATCCTGATCCTGGACGAGGCGACCAGCTCGGTCGACACCCGGACCGAGGTGCTCATCCAGCGGGCGATGAGCTCGCTGCGCGAGGGGCGTACCAGCTTCGTGATCGCCCACCGGCTGTCCACGATCCGCGACGCCAACCTGATCCTGGTCATGGAGAACGGGCGGATCGTCGAGCAGGGCACGCACGAGTCGCTGCTGGCCGCGGACGGCGCCTACGCCCGACTGTACTCGGCCCAGTTCGCCCAGGCGGTCGCGGAGGTGGACTAGCTCCGCACATGAATCGGTGCCCGGTGAGATCTCACCGGGCACCGATGCTCTTCTATACGGTCACGATCAGCACACGATGAAGATGCTCTGCCAGCCGACAGGTGTCCGCTGCTCCGCGTTGCGGTTGGAAGGCAGCTCGAAGTGCATCACACCCTGCGCGTTGGGCTGGTTGTACATGCGCCCTGACTGGCCGTCGCCGTACCACTTGTAGGACCCGTGGAAGGGGATGTTGGACACCCCGCACGCGTCGAGGACGACGGACCTGCCGGTGAAGCCCCGGCCTTCGTAGGCGACGTACTGCGAGGCGTAGGCGGCACTGGCGGTGAGCGCGATGATTCCGGCGGTCAGGGCGGGGACGAGGAGAATTCTTTTCACAATGCTCCTTGAGTGCAAGTTCTGCTCGGCGAGCTGGGCTCACCGCAGGACGTCACCCATCATGTACGGAAAGTAATCACCACGACACTTACCGTGACGGCAGGCTGTGCTCGCCTCAGCGATACCACGCGGCGCGGAGGGCCTCGATCTCTTCGGGGGCGCTCTCCCGGGCGATGTACGGGATGTCGAGGATGTGGCGGCTGCCGGGCAGCTTGGCGCGGACCACAGCGGCGTCCTGGAGGACCTGCGCGTAGACGGAGGCTCCGTCCATGCAGAACACGTCGATGACCGCCACCCGCCCATCGAGGGCCTGCCGCAGGTTGCCGGGGTTCAGGTCGATGCCGTCCCACCAGGGCGTCCGGGCCCGAAACTCGGCGTCGACCGCGGCGGCGGCCTGCCGCACGTCGGCCAGGGCCACGTCGCCTTCGCCCGCGCGCCACTGGCGGGCGACCTCCTCGGCCCGCACCGTCTCGAGCGGTGCCAGGAATTCCAGCACGGCCAGCGTGCCGCCACCGTCCAGCGGGCTGTCGACGGCGACGCGCGGCAGGTAGGGGTTACCGCGCCGGCGGCGACACAGTTCGAGGAAGGCGGCGTAGGCCGGATCGAACGGACACACCCTGGCCGCCCAGAGCCCGTCGGGAGAGCGCAGACCGATCGCCCAGTCGCCGACGCCGCACGGCGTCCAGCCCGCCAGCACCAGCTCGGCGGTGGCCTCGCGGTGAGTCATCGAAGGCCACGGCACGTCGGGGAGCACGGGCGCAGCCTACGAGATCCGCCCGGCCGAACGCACCCGGGTTTTCGGCCCGGCCGCACCGGAACACCGCTACACGCACGACCGGTCAACCCGTCCGACCAGCCCTTTGACGACTCGGAACCGGACGCCGCCCTCCACGCCCTGGAGATCTTCAACGGCATCCGTCCTGTGCGGCAGCGCCGAAACATGGTCGCGGACCAGATCATGGAATCGGTACCGGCAGGGGGCGGACTCCCGCAGGAGATGGACGTCCAGCAGCTGGTCCAGCAGCCGTCTCGCCCGCACCACGGTCGTGTCCAGCGCGGCGGCGGCCTCGGCGGCGCCGAACTCGGTGCCGACGTGCGAACCCAGCAGCCGATACACACGTCGCTGCTCCTCGGAAAGCCGCTGATAGGACAGGTCCAGGGCGGCGCCGACGCTGTGCGGCCCGGCCGTCAACTCGGCCAGCCGATCATCCGTCAACCGGTGCAGCAGATGCCCGGCGCTCCAGGTGGAACGCGCCTGAAGCTGGACGGCGGCGATGCGGATGGCGAGCGGGAGCAGCCCGCACCGCTCCACGATCTCCACCAGGACGGTCGCCGGCGCATCCGCGACCCGCTCCTTCCCGGACGTGCGGGTGAACAGAGCGACCGCCTCCTCCGGCGGCAGGACATCCAGCGACAGGGTCCGGGTGTCGTCCAGGCCGATCAGCCGGTGCCGGCTGGTGACGATCAGCCCGCAGCCCGGGCCGGCCGGAAGCAGCGGGCGGACCTGGTCTTCGTCGGCGGCATTGTCCAGCACGATCAGGACTTTGCGATCGGCCAGCACGCTGCGATACAACGCGGCGCGGTCATCGAGGTGCTCGGGGATGTACTCGTCAACGACGCCGAGTGTGCGCAGGACGCGGGCGAGCGCGTCACCTGGATAGACGGGTGACATTCCCTCGGTATGGCCATGGAGGTCGACGAACAGCTGCCCGTCGGGAAAACGAGACGTAAGACGATGGGCGGCATGAACGGTCAGTGCCGTCTTACCGACTCCGGCCATGCCGTCAATGGCGACGGCCGTCATCGTGTTCGCATTTTCGTAGTAATCTGCCAATGCCATCAGTTCACGCCGTCGGCCCACGAATTCCGTCACGCCGGCCGGTAGTTGTCGCGGAATGGGTGGTGGGCCGGTCACTGCCGGATCGTCGCGTTCGGCGGAAGCCGACGGACCGCGAGCCACGGCGACCAGGGTCGCGCGCTCTTCACCGTCCAGCCCCAACGCCTCCGCCAGCAGCAGGATCGACCTGGTACGCGGCTGCTGGAGTCCGTCGTGTTCCAACCGGCGAACGGTCCGGACGTTCAGGCCGGCCCGTTCGGCCAGTTGCTCCTGGGTCAGCAACGCCCGCTTCCGCCACGTGCGCAGCAGCGTTCCCAAAGAGAAATCGGCGTCGGGACACCGTATGACTTCGGCCGGCCGGGAAGCGGCTCCGGGCTCATCAGGTTGGATAAGGTCGTCCTTACGTCTGCACGCCTTTGGAGGTCTGTGCCTGATACTCATGGCCGGTCGACACCCCCGCTCTTATCGCCGGACCAGACCGGTGAGATCCGCAGATACATCAAAAGCGCGTCCGGGCTGTTCAAGCCACTGGTCAGACGAAAGCGAACGGAATCGGACGGCCTGAGGGGGCCGGATCATCGCGTTTCAATGCGTTTGATCGGCCTCGGCGCGATTAGCGAGAATGAAGGCCATGGGTGAGGGTGACGAGGGTGGCGCGCGGATGCTGAGCAGCCATGGTGCCCTGCTGTCGCCGTCCGGCAATGGGGGCGAGGTGTGCCCTTACCAAGGTCTGGTGCCGTTCGAGAGCGAGAAGACCGAGTTCTTCTTCGGACGTGCGCGGGCGACCCGCAGCCTTCTTGACCGCCTGGGACCGCGCCTGGACGAGCACGGGTCCATCCTGCTGATCTCGGGTGCCTCGGGCGTGGGCAAGTCGTCGCTGTTACGGGCGGGGCTGATGCCCGCGCTGGCGAAGGGGATGTTGCCGGTCGCCGGATCGCGGCGTTGGCCGCGGCTGCTCGTCACGCCGACCTCAAGGCCGTTGCAGGCACTGGCCGAAGGGTGGGCGGAGGTGTTCGGCGGGCGTGTCGAGACGGTGTACGAGCACCTGCGGGACGATCCGCGGTGGACGCTGTCGGGGGCTCTCCCACCGGACGGCCGTCTCCTCCTGGTGGTCGATCAGTTCGAGGAACTGTTCGTCCTGGTGACCGACGAGCAGGAGCGCCAGGCGTTCGTACGGGTCCTGGACGCCCTGGCCGAAGGCCCGCGGGGCGCCGGAGTGATCATCGGGGTGCGCGCGGACTACTGGGACCGCTGCGCGGCCTACCCGCAGTTCGCCGAGGCCATCCAGGACGGTCAGGTCATCGTCGAGCCGATGGCGGAGTCGGATCTGCGGCTGGCCATCACCGGCCCCGCGGCCGCGGTGGACCTGGAGATCGAGCCCGGCCTGGTGGAGACCATCCTGGGGGAGTTACGCGCCGGCCAGGACGACGGCGACAGCTACGAGGCCGGAGCCCTGCCCCTGCTCTCGCAGGCGCTGCGCAACACCTGGGGGAGACGGGAGAAGGGCCGGCTGACCGTCCGGGGTTATGAGGAGTCCGGCCGGGTCCGCGACTCCGTGCGGCGTACAGCCGACGAGGTCCTGGAGCGACTGCCGGCCGAGGACCGCAAGGCCGCGCTCCGGATCTTCCGGCGCATGACCTTGATCACCGCGGGCGGGCGGGTGGCGCGGCGCAGGGCGACGCTGACCGAGATCCACGCCGCCGCGTCGGCGGACTCGGCGGAGCGGCGAGAGCGGGCGGAGGCGCTGCTGTCCGCGTTCGCCGACCAGCGCCTGCTCACCCTGTACGAGGACACCGTCGAGATCGCCCATGACGCGCTCCTGATCGCCTGGCCGACGCTCCGCCAATGGCTCGAACCCGACTTCACCGCACAAGCGGTGTACGACCAGCTCATCGACGACGCCGCCCAGTGGGCCGAGCACCACTGCGATCCCGCCTTCCTCTACCGGGGCGCCCGGCTGCTGGCGGTCCAGGACACCCGGCCCCGCTGGGACCGCGACCCCGACAGCTTCCCGCCGCCCGGCCCTACCGTGGAGCGCTTCATCACGGCATCGACGGGGGCGGCCCGGCGGGCCGGCCGCCGCCGACGCCTCGTCATGGCCGGCCTCGCGGCGCTGTCGGTGCTCGCCCTCATCGCGGCCGGCGCCGCCGTCAACGCGGCGAACGACGCCGTTCGGCAACGCACAACGGCGGTCTCGCGCCGGGTGGCGGCGGCGAGCGAGGTCACCGGTGACACCACCCTGGCCTCGATGCTGGCCATGGCGGCCTGGCGGATCGCGCACACCGACGAAGCCCGCAACCGCGTTCTGGTCGCGGCGACCCGCACCGGCCGGGGAACCCTCACCGGGCACACGAGAGGTGTCATGGCACTGGAATTCAGCCCCGACGGTTCGATCATCGCGACCGGAAGCGACGACGGCACCGCGCGGCTCTGGGACACGGCGACGCGGCGGCAGCTCGGCGCCCCGATCACCCGTCCGAAATACGAATGCTCAGACGTCGAGCTGGCCTTCAGCCCCGATGGCCGGACACTGGCCACGGCATGTCTCAGCACCATCCGGTTCTACGACGTGGCCACCCATCACGAGCTGGGCGCCCCGCTGAAGCACGAGGAGGTCGTGTCGGCGATCGCGTACAACCCGGACGGGAAGACCTTCGTGACCGGTGACTTCAGAGGCGTCGTCCGGCAGTGGGACGTGGCCACGCACCGTCCGCACGGGACTCCCATGGGCCGCCCCGACAACGGGCCGCAACTCTCCAGCATCATCCAAGAGGTGGCCTTCAGCCGGGACGGAAAGACCCTGGCCACCGCGGGCAACGTGACCGCACGGCTCTGGGACACCGCCACATCCCGCCAGATCGGCACCCCGTTCGCCCGGCACGCCAAAGGTGTGACCGGTGTCGCCATCAGCCCGGACGGTGCCACCCTCGCGACCGTGGGCTACGACAGAACCGCCCGGCTGTGGAACATAGCCACGCGAAAGCAGACGGGTGTGCTCAAGGAACGCTCTGCCCTTTTCAATGCGATCGCCTTCAGCCCGGACGGCACTCGGCTCGCCACCGCGGGATCCGGCGGTCGAACCGTCCTGTGGGACACGGCCAGCCGGCAACAGCTGGTCGCGCTCGCCGACAATCTCAGCGGTGTCGCGCGCGTGGCGTTCAGCCCGGACGGGAAGCTGCTCGCCGCGGCCAGCGACGACGGCGTGGTACGGCTGGCCGACCCGCAGGTCCACCTGCAGATCGGCACCCCGATGCCAGCACAGGGCGCCGTCGCGCTGAGCCCTGACGGACGGACCTTGGCCGCCGGTGCGGGGAGCGACGACAAGGACCCCGCGATCCAGCTGTGGGACGTGGCCACCCAGCGTCCCATCGGCCCCCCGCTGCGTCCCAAGGGCGCTCGCCGTTCCGTGGCCACGATCGGATTCACCCCCGACGGGCGGACGCTCCTGACGTCCCACTCAGACGGCCTGCGGCTCTGGGACCTCGCGAGCCGCCGCGAGCTCGTCCATGACGGAACGCTCACGGGCGTGACCAAGCTCAGCCCCGACGGCAGATTCGTCGCCGTACAGCAGGACAAGGCCATCGCGTTCTGGGACGTCGCGCGCCGCCGGGAGAGCGGGCCGCGCATTCGCGTCACCGACCACACCGACCTGCTCACGGCGATGGCGATCAGCCCCGACGGCGCGACCCTGGCGAGCACGGGCTACGACAACCGGGTGCGGCTCTTCGACGTGGCCACCCGCCGCCAGCTCCCGGGCCCGGCGGCAGCGGCCGACGGCGGATTCATCAACGACCTGGCCTTCAGCCCCGACGGCCGGCGGCTGGCCTTCACAGCCGGCGACTACTCCGTCCGGCTGTGGGACGTCGCGCGCCGCCGTCAGATCGGCATCGGCCTGATCGTCGAGGACGGCCCGGTCAACGCGCTCGAGTTCAGCCCGGACAGCCAGATCCTCGCCACCGGCGCCACCGGCGGCGATGTACAGCTCTGGGACCTGCGGACTTATCGACCGCTTGGTTCCCTGATGGTGGGCCACACCCGCGGCGTGACCGCGCTCGCCTACGGCCGGGACGGGAAGGCGGTCGCCACGGTGGCCAACGACGGGACCGCGCGGCTGTGGAACGTCGCCACACCCGCCAATCTGGAGGCCGCGGCCTGCGCCAACGCGGGCCGCTCCCTCACTCGCGACGAATGGGAGAACTACGTGCCGGAGGAGGACTACCAGCAGACGTGTCCGTGACCCTGGACCCCACCACGGAGGCAGCGAGCATGTTCCTGCGAGGTTTCCGGCGACGGACGGGCAAGCCCGTCCCGGAACTGGCCGCGTTGTTCCGCTCGATCGTCGCGGACGGCCGGCAGATCCACCCGATGGCGTCGGATTTCCTGGAACACTTCATGGACGGCGTCGGTGCCTCCAGGACGATGTCACTGCGCTGGCTCCGCTCGTTCAAAGTGATCAAGAAAGCCGAGCGCAAGAACCAGCGCCGTTTCGAACGGCAGCTCACGCGAGAGGCGGGGCTGCTGCGGGACGGCGACTCCACCTGGTTACACGATTACTGGGACGCGCGGGTCAACGCGTTCATCGGCACGGAGCTCTTCTACGTCAGCAGGATGAGCCTGCTGCGCTCGCAGGGCTCGTTCGTCCTGACCCGGACCGGACCGGAGGTGCGGGCGTCCGGTACGGTGCGCCATCACTGGTTCGATCCCTATGACTGGGACCGTGGCCGATGGGTCTACATTCCCCGGCACGGGTTCGTGCCCATCGCGGTCGGCCGGGAGCTGGTGGAGTCCGATGAGGCGCGCAATTTCCTGATGGAATCACGTCATGTCCAGACACTGGTAGGCACGTGCAGGGATGGCCGGTGGCCCCGGCACGGGAGGGCGGTGTTCGAGTGGTCGCTGGTGAGGACGACGCGCTGATGACCGCGGATCACCCCCGTCCACCCGATCCCACCGAGGCCGGCAGCGCCGCGGACTTCGTCCGGTCGCTGGTCCGGCTCAAACAGTGGGCTGGCGAGCCATCCTTGAGCAGGCTGCGGTCTCTCGGCGGCCAGACGGTGACCTCGGATGGCGTCACGATCGACGCGTTGCCCAAAAGCACGACCTCGCAGGTGCTACGGCAGACCGACAGGCTGCCGCGGTGGGATTTCGTGCAGGCCTTCGTCACCGCCTGCCTGCGTTACCGCGACTATCCGAGCGAGCTCATCCCCGCTGAGCTCGAACGCTGGCGGGTGGCCAGGGCCGCCTTGACCGAGCCGGTCGCTCATGCGGAGACCCCGGCGGAGACGGTCGCGGAGGGTGACACGGCGGGGATCGAGGCGGCTCCCGCCGACCGGGACCATGCCGTCGAACTCCTGGCGCGGCGTGTGGCCCGGGAGGAGGACCGGGCACGTAAAGGGCTGCTCGGCGGCTACAGCATCGCGCCGGTCTCGTTCGCCCCGTACGCGGACCCGATCGGCCACGCCGACGCCGCCGGAGAGGTGAAGGACGACCTGCACTCGATCGGGACGTTCTTCAGCGGGCTGCACCCGCAGCGCCTGCTGGTCGTGGGCGAGTCGGGAGCGGGCAAGACGGTGCTCGCCATCGAACTGGTTCTGCAACTGCTGGAGCCCCTCCTGACCACCGGCGGACGAGCCGGTCACCGGCAGCTGGTGCCGGTACGCCTGAACGCCGCACGATGGACCTTGGGCAGCCCGTTCGAACCCTGGCTGGCCGAACAGCTGGTGCGGGACTTCGGACTCGCGGCCAAGGACGCGGAGCGGCTGGTGCGGGACCGCCAGGTGCTGCCGGTGCTGGACGGGCTGGACGAACTGGACCCCGAGCCGTCAACGGGGCCGCCCCGCCGGGCGATCGGCCTGCTGGCCGCGCTCAACCGGTACAGCGACCTTTCCGGACGGCGACCGGGGGCGGTCGTCGTGACCTGCCGCGCTGACCGCTACACCGAGCTGTCCGAAGCCCGCGCCGGACTCGACAACGCCACCCGGATCCATCTGCGTGACCTGACCATCGAACAGATCAACGCGTACCTGCGCACCCGCTGGCCGGACGGCCATCCCTGCGACACGTACCGCGACGGCATCCACGCGGCACTGTCCGGACCATCGGGGACGGCCATCCGCACCGCCCTGGCCACGCCGTGGCGGCTGTTGCTGACCGTGACCGCCGTGGAGTCCGGCGCCGATCCGGCCGAGCTGCTCCGCGCCGGCCCGGACCCCGACCCGCGGGTGGCGGCGGCGCGGATCGCCCGGAGGCTGCTCGACGCGTACGTCCCGGCGGCGACCGGCCTGACCCCACGCACCGCCCACGGCACCCCGTACCGTCCCGAACAGGTGCGGTCCTGGCTGGAGAACCTGGCCTCGCACCTGCGGTGGCAGGCCGCCTACACCGCCGGGACGGATCGGCCGCCGCCAGGTCTGACGCCGATCGACATCGTCCCGCACCTGCTGTGGCCGATCGGTGGCCGGCGGCGGGTCCGGGCGTTGCACTGTCTGTTCTGCGTGATCTTCGCCGTCATCGCCATGCTGGCGTTCTGGGCGGGGTCGGGGGCCGAGCGCCCGGGTGACCCGCGCGACTGGCTCGACGCGGGGGAGGGGCTCACCTTGGCGCTCATGGCGGGCTGGGTGGGCATCGCCACCGGCCTGTCGCTGTCGCCGTGGCCGGCCGCCGCCGGTGGGCGGGCCAACGTTCCGCACCGGCGGCGCATGATCGGCGGTCTGCTCGGCGCTCTGGTGGGCAGCCCGGTCGGCGTGCTCTGCGGCCTGGCCGGGTACGTGCTGACCGGCGGCAAGGTCTTCGACCCCGGTTTCGCCGTCGCCGCGGGAGCGGCTGGGGGCGGGGTGTTCGGGGCGGTCCTCGGATTGACCGCCGCCGCACGGCGGGGAGCCGAGCGCATGTCCATATCCGAGGCGGTCCGCGCCGAGCCGGTCATCCTGCTGGGCTTCGGACTGTGCGGCGCCCTCACCGGACTGCCGCCGCTGCGCCTGGCCGACGCCGGCCCGCTCCCCCTGGCCGCGGAGATCATGGGGGCCTTCGCCTCGGCCTTCGCGCTCGGGGTAATCTTCAAGATCGCCACGGGTGGCTGGAGCAAGGACGCGGAGCTGGCCCACCCGCGAGAGGCCCTGCGCCGCAACCCGATGATCGGAGTGGCCTTCGGCCTCACCGGCGGTGTCGCCGCCTTCCTCGTGTTCGTTATGAACCGGGGAGTCGTCGAGTCGCTGGCGTGCGCGCTCATCGGCGGTGTGACCTTCGGCCTCGCCTTCGGCGCGATCGCCTGGTCCCGCACCATGATCGGCCTGATCGTCTCGGCCGCTCGTGGTGTGCTTCCGCTGCGGCTGTGGACCTTTCTCGACTGGGCCTGCGAGGCACGGTTGCTACGCGTCAGCGGCGCCACCTACCAGTTCCGGCACCGCGAACTCCAGGACTTCCTGACCCCGCAGGAGGACGACTGAGCTCTCAGCGCAGGTAAGAGGCGCCGTTGAGGTCGAGCACCGTGCCGCTGACGAACTCCGCCTCGGCCGAGGCGAGATAGCGCACCGCCGCCGCCACCTCCTCCGGCTGGGCGATCCGGCCGAACGGGCTCTGCGCCTCGACTCCGGGCCGGTTCTCCTCGGTCAGGAGGGTGGCCGCCATGTCCGTCTCGACGAACCCCGGCGCCACCGAGGAGACCGCGATGCGATGCGGGGCGAGCGCGATGGCCAGCGACTGGCCCATCGCGGTCAGGCCGGCCTTGGCGGCGGCGTATCCCGGCGCCTGCGGCTCACCCCGGTAGGCGCCGCGGGAGGCGACGTTGACGATGCGGCCGCCACGGCCACGCTCCACCATGTGCCGGGCCACGCACCAGGAGACGTTCGCGGCGCCGATCAGGTCCACCTCGACGGTCTCGCGCCAGATCCGCTGCCAGTCCGCGTAGTCCACGGTCAGCGGGTCGTGGAAGAGGTAGACGGCGGCGTTGTTCACGAGCACGTCGATGCCGTCGAGGGCGTCGATCGCCGCCGAGACGAACGCGGCGACGGCGTCCGGATCCGCTATGTCGCCCTGGACGACGGTGTGGCCGTCGCCGTCGAGCGCCGCTCTGGTCTTCTCCGCCTCGTCGGGGGAGTTGCGGTGGTGGACCGCGACCCGGTCGCCTCCGGCGGCGAAGATCTTGGCGACCTCGCGGCCGATTCCGCGCGACGATCCGGTCACGAGTACGCCTCGGCTGTTCACGCTTGACCTCTTTCACCCAATGCTGCTGTCTACCATGCAGATTAGGGGGGCATACGTCGCGCTCCTTCGCGGGGGTCCCGAAGATCGGCACAACGCCCCCGCTTCCTCGGAGGCGTTGTGCCGTAGAAGGCCGAGGGTCAGCAGGAGGCGAGCATGCTGCTCAGCGCCGTCTTTTCCGCGCTGTCGAGGCTCAGGCTGTAGTACCACTTGACCTGGATCCAGGATCGGGCGTAGCGGCAGCGCTCGGCGGTGCGTGGCGGCTGCCATTCGGCCGGGTCCTGGTCGCTCTTGGACTGGTTGACGTTGTCCGTCACGGCCCACAGCTCGGGGCCGCCCAGGTCGTTGGCGTACGTCTGGCGCTGCGCGGTCGTCCACGCCCATGCACCCGAGGCCCACGCTTCGGCCAGGGGGACCATGTGGTCGATGTCCACGTCGGAGGCGGCGGTCCAGGTCGCGCCGTCGTAGGGGCTGTACCAGCTGCCGGAGACGGCCGCGCAGGCGGAGTTGGTCACCACGTTGGTGCCGTCGCGCTTGAGGACCTCTTCGCGGGTGTTGCAGGTCCCGCTCTGGGTGATCCAGTGCGGGAACAGGTCGCGATCGTAGGTGCTGCTGTGGGATTCGGCGGCCACGGTCAGGGCCTCGAGCCGGGAGGCCGCAGTTGCGGCGGACGGGATGTTCGGCGGGATCGCCGCAGCCGGTTGAGTGGTGATGGATAGGGTCAGAACGGTCGCGCAGGTGATGCTGAAGGCAGCCGATAACGCACGCTTGAGGTGCATGGGGGGTGGCCCTTCTGCCGCCGTCCTCGGACGGGAGCAACTGCCTCGTCGGGGGCGAGGAGGGCGGGCACCTTGACGGTGACAGCGTCCGGTTGGTCCATAAATGGCCAGGTTTGCCGAGCGGCAAAGCGGGCGTTGGTCTATTCCTGACACTGGTCGTCATGGCGCCGCCGCCGGGCCGGTCAACGTTGGAGTACCGTTAACCGGCCTGTCGCTGGTGGCGGGGCGAGCTACCTGGAGCTGAACCGTTCCGACCGCGCTGCCGCGGCGGCCATGTTGACCGGGATCCGTCCGAAGATCAGCCCGTGGAACGGCGAGATCGCCCACCAGTACAGGTGGCCGAGCAGCCCGCGCGGATGGAAGATCGCCCGCTGCGTGTAGAACGTGCGGCCCTGCGCCACGCTGACACCCAGCTCCAGCCAGGCGAGGCCGGGCAGCCGCATCTCGGCGCGCAGGCGCAGCAGCTGGCCCGGCAGCAGCTCCTCCACCCGCCAGAAGTCGACCGAGTCGCCCACGCGCAGCCGGTCGGGGTCGCGTCGGCCGCGCCGCAGCCCCACGCCGCCGACGAGCCGGTCGAGCAGGCCGCGCAGGCGCCACGCGACAGGCAGGGAGTACCAGCCGTTCTCGCCGCCGATGGCCTCGATGACCCGCCACAGGGCCTCGGGACTCGCGTCCACCGGGGTGCCGCGGCGGTCGATGTAAAGGCTGCCACCGGCCCAGCCAGGGTCCGTCGGCAGCGGATCGCTGGGCGCGCCCGGGGTGGACGCCGAGGACCAGCGGGTGGCGACGTCGGCCTCCTTGATCTTCATGAGGGCCAGGGAGACGGCCTGGCGGAACCCGATCAGCCCCTCCTCCGGATCGGGTACGTAACGGGCGATGTCGTGCTCGTGGCAGATGGCCGCGTTCCGCACGGACTCGACCAGCGGACGCGCGATGCCCGCGGGCACCGGGGTGACCAGGCCGACCCAGAGGCTGGACAGCTTGGGGGTGAGCACCGGCACGGGGATGATCACTCGCGGAGGCAGGCTGGCCACGGACGCGTAGCCGTGCATCATGTCGGCATAGGTCAGCACGTCGGGGCCGCCGATGTCGAAGCCCCTGTTCACGCTGCAGGGGACGGCCGCCCACGCCACGAGATAGCGCAGCACGTCGTGTACGGCGATGGGCTGCGTGGAGCTGCGTACCCAGCGTGGGGTCGTCATGACCGGCAGCCGTTCGGTGAGATGGCGCAGCATCTCGAACGACGCGGAACCGGAACCGATGATCACTGCGGCGCGCAGCACCACCGCCGGTACGCCCGCCCGCAGGAAGATCTCGCCCACCTCGGCGCGCGAGCGCATGTGCGGGGAGAGCTTCTGGCCGGCGGTGAGATCGTCAGTGAGGTCGGAGGTGGGTCCGGCGGTGGGTCCGGCGGTGGGGTTGCCGGTGAGCCCGCCGAGGTAGACGATCCGCCGCACGCCCGCCCGCTCGGCCGCCGCCGCGAACGTGCGCGCGGCCAGACGATCCCGGTCGGCGAATCGGCCGGCGGTGCCCATGGCGTGGATCAGGTAGTAGGCGACCTCGACCCCTCGCAGAGCCTGGAACGTTCGCTCGGGATCGGTGGCATCCGCTTCGACGACCTCGCTCCGCCCGACCCAGGGCAGGTCGCGCAGCCTCGCCGCCGAGCGCACCATGCACCGGACGTCGTGACCGGCGGCCAGCAACTCGGGGACCAGCCGTCCCCCGATGTAACCGGTCGCCCCCGTGACCAGGCAGTGCGCCATCGACGCTCCCTCGCCGTCCGCAGCCCTCTGACCTGCTCCGTTCCCTGTCACTCCGTCCTCATGCCTTGAGGGCGGAGAGCGGCAGGGTGTCCATGGCTTGCGTCGGACTTCCGGTTTCTGCCTGAAAGTTTTCGCTGAAGTATTGCAAGCGTCCGAAACACGGATGTAACGTCACGCGGCAACAGGCCAAACCTCCTCATCCCCCCAGGAGTTCGACCATGGCCCACCTCGACCGACGCCGATTCCTCCAGCTCAGTGCCCTGGCCGCCGGTGGGGCCGCGATGTCCGCCTGCGGTGGTGGCGGCGCCGCCCCGGCGGCCGCTCCGGCGGGTCCGACCGGCACGGCCGCCAAGGGCAACGTCACCGTCTGGAGCTGGCAGGGCCCGGCCGCGATGATGAAAGAGCTCGTGCCCGGTTTCCAGAAGCAGTTCCCCGGCATCAAGGTCGATGTCCAGGACATCGGCAATCCGGCCATCTGGGACAAGATCACCGCCGGGATGGCCGCGGGCGGTCAGGGGCTCGGCGACGTCCTGCACATCGGCGTCGACTACCTGCCCGCCTACATCGAGAAGTTCCCCGGCGGCCTGGCCGACCTCGTGCCGCTCGGCGCCGACCGGCACAAGACGGAGTTCGCCCAGGGGATGTGGGAGACCGTCAGCCGCGACGGCAAGGTCTACGCGCTGCCGTGGGAGGCCAACTCGGCCGGTTTCTACTACCGGGCCGACCTGTTCGAGAAGGCCGGGATCGACGCGGAGGCCCTGAAGACCTGGGACGAGGTCATCGAGGCCGGGGTCGAGCTCAAGAAGAAAACCGGCGTCCAACTGCTCGGCATCGACAAGCCCGCCTCCCAGGCCGACTCCGCCAACTTCTTCCAGATGCTGCTCCAGCTCCAGGACACCTTCTACTTCGACATGCAGGGCAACGTCACGCTCGACTCGCCGCAGGCGGTCACCGCGATGACGATCATCAAGCGGCTCAACGACGCCGGCCTGCTCGCCGACATGTCGGGCGGCTGGAACACGATGATCAGCCAGCTCAAGAGCGGCAAGGTCGCGGTCCAGTCCATGCCCACCTGGTTCGGCGGTGTCGTCGAGGAGAGCGTGCCCGACCAGAAGGGCAAGTGGAAGGTCCGCCTCCCACCCGCCGTCACGGCGGGCGGCAAGGTGTCGGCGACGGTCAACTCCACGCACCTGGCCGTGGCGGGCACCAGCAAGGTCAGGGAGGCCGCGTACGCGTTCGCCGAGTTCGTGCTCACCCGGCCGGAGAGCCAGGTCGCGATCTATCGCGGGAAAGGCATCGCGCCCGCCCTCATGTCGGCGTACGACGACCCGATCTTCCACGAGACGTCCGCGTTCTTCAGCGGCCAGAAGAAGGGCGAGGTCTTCCTCGACGCGCTCAAGCGGCCCTCCTACGTGACCAACTACTCCGCCGACTACCCCCGCGCGCTCAAGGCCGTCACGGACGCCCAGACCAAGGTGCTGCTCAAGGGCGCCGACCCGGCCACCGTGCTCAAGGAGGCCGCCGACCTGATCGCCCAGCAGACCGGGCGCAAGGTGCTGCGGTGACCGCCGTCACCGAGCGGGTGGCCACTGTTCCGCCGGGCCGTCGCGTGCCCGTCCGTGGGTGGCAGGGGAGGAGGCTCGCGCCGTACCTGTTCGTGCTGCCCGCGCTGGCCCTGTTCGCCGCGTTCAAGCTGTACCCGATCGTGTGGTCGTTCTGGCTGAGCCTGTTCAGGACGGACGGCGCGCTGCAGACCTTCGCGGGAGCGGGGAACTACGAGCGGCTGGTCGCCGACCCGCTGTTCTGGACCGCGCTGCGCAACACCGCGGTCATCCTGCTCGTCCAGGTGCCGATCATGCTGGCGCTGGCGATCGGGCTGGCGGTGGCGCTCAACTCGCGGCTGCTGAGGTTCCGAGGGTTCATCAGGCTCGGGTTCTTCATGCCGATGGTCACCGGTCTGGTGGCGTACGGGCTGCTCTTCGCGGTGCTGCTGAACCCGCAGTTCGGCCTGGTCAACTGGGCGCTCGGACTGGTCGGCGTCGCTCCGATCCCGTGGCTGACCGACACGCTGTGGGCCCGCATCGCCATCGGCCTCGCGCTGACCTGGCACTACACGGGCTACAACGCGGTGATCTACCTGTCCAGGCTGCAGTCGCTGCCGCAGGACCACTACGACGCGGCCGCCGTGGACGGAGCCGGCGCCTGGCACCAGTTCCGGCACGTCACGCTGCCGGGACTGCGCCCGGTCATCCTGCTCACGCTCATCCTGTCCACGATCGGCACCCTCCAGCTCTTCGACGAGCCGTACGTCATGACCAACGGCGGCCCCGTCAACAGCACGCTGACCGTGGGGCTGTACCTGTACAACAACGGCTTCAAGTACTTCGACTTCGGCTACGCCTCGGCCATCGCCTACGCGCTCGCCGTGATCATCGGGCTGCTCGGCATGGCGCAGTTCCGCTTCCTGGGAGACCGGTCGTGACCCGCCGGCTGATGCTCACGTCGTCGCTGCTGATCACGGTCACCGTGGTCCTGGCACCGTTCTACTGGCTGGTCGTCGCCAGTACGCACAGCACCGCCGAGGTGTTCGGCAACCCGCCGCCGCTGCTGCCCGGCGGGCACGTGCTGGACAACCTGGCCACGCTGGAGTCGACCATCGGCTTCAGCAGGGTCGTGCTCAACTCCACGCTGATCGCCACCGTCTACACCCTGCTCGCGGGGCTGGTGTGCACCATGGCCGGGTACGGCTTCGCGAAATACCGCTTCCGCGGCAGGGAGCTGATGTTCGGGCTGCTCATGCTGGGCCTGGTCATCCCCAGCCAGGTGACGCTGGTGCCGCTGTTCAAGATGATGCTGGCGCTCGACTGGCTCAACACCTACCAGGCGATCATCCTGCCCAACCTGGCCCTGCCGTTCGGGATCTTCCTCATGCGGCAGTCGATGTCGGCGCTGCCCGACGAGCTGCTCTCGGCCGGGCGCGTCGACGGCTGCGGCGAGCTGCGGCTGTTCTGGCGGGTGGTGCTGCCGCCGATGCGGCCCGCGCTCGCGGCGCTCGGCATCTACCTCTTCCTCTACCAGTGGAACGACTTCGTCTGGCCGCTCATCGCGCTGCGCACGCGTGACGCCTACACGATCCCGCTGGCCATCGCGTCCATGCAGGGCGCCAACGAGACCGACTACGGCGCGATCCTCGCGGGCACCGCCGTCGCCGCGATCCCGATGGCGGTCCTGTTCCTGCTGCTGCAACGCCATTTCATCTCCGGACTTCTCGCGGGAGCTGTGAAAGAGTGAGCGTCACGACCGCCGGGCTCGCGCCCGCGCCCACCGAGCCCCTGCTCGACGACGTACGGCTGGCCGTCCTGACGCACACCCCGGGCGCCGTGGTTCGTCACGAGTGGTCGGCCGATGTGCTGGAGATCCACTCCGACGGCGACCTGGAGATCAGGCTGTCGGTCCCGCTCGGCGACGCGGCCGGCTTCTGGCACCCTGACGCCGGGTGGAGCCGCACGATCGTCGCCGACTGGGCGGGGCTCGCGCGGATCTCGCTGGTGAGCGGCGCCGTGGCCGGCTGCCTGTACGACAGCGGCGGCGCGTCCATGCTGACCTTCGCCGCACTGGACCCGGTGCCCGAGACCACCATGCGCTACGGGGTGTCGGAGGAGAACAAGACGTTCGTGGTCCACCTGCGCGTGCCCGCGGGACGCTCGCCGTACCGGATGGCCTTCGCCCGCACCTCGCCGACGGTCGCGACCGCCCTGCGCAAGGTGCGCGGCGCGCTGGGGGCGGGACCGGTCGCGGTGCCGGAGGGGGCGCGGGTGCCGGTCTACTCGACCTGGTACGGCTTCAACCAGGCGGTCGAGGCGTCGGCCGTGGAGGCGGAGGCGCGGCTGGCGGCCGAGCTGGGCTGCGGGACGATCATCCTGGACGACGGGTGGCAGGAGCTGGGCAACCGGCGCGGGTACCACGGCGTGGGTGATTGGCGCCCCGATCCAACGAAATTTCCGGACTTCGCGGGGCATGTGGGCCGGGTCCGTGAGCTGGGGCTGAACTACGTCGCCTGGGTGGCCCCGCTGCTGCTCGGCACGGAGGCCGAGTGCTTCCCCGCGCTCGCCGCGTACGCCCCCGAGACCGGGGGAGTGCCCGGCGCGCACGTGCTCGACCCGCGCATCCCCGAGGTACGCGAGCACGTCGTGCGGACCTGCGTCAGGCTCGTCCGGGAGTACGGGCTGGACGGGCTGAAGATCGACTTCCTGGACACGGCGATGACCTACGCGGGCACACCCTCGCCCGGCGACCTCGCCGACGTGGGCACCGCCATGCGGGCCCTGCTCGCCGAGCTGGTCGCGGAGGTCGAGGCGGTGCGGCCCGGCGCGCTGATCGAGCTCCGCCAGCCGTACGTGGGGCCGGGCATGACGCCGTTCGGCACCATGCTCCGCGCCAACGACTGCCCGGCCGACGCGGTGGCCAACCGGGTGCGGACCATCGACATCGGGCTCCTGGCCGGGGCCGGGGCCGTACACGCGGACATGCTCATGTGGGACCCCGCCGCCCCCGCGCGGGCCGCCGCCCGCCA
Organism: Nonomuraea sp. NPDC049269; assembly: GCF_043197155.1. NCBI lineage: Bacteria > Bacillati > Actinomycetota > Actinomycetes > Streptosporangiales > Streptosporangiaceae > Nonomuraea > Nonomuraea sp. NPDC049269. Next base: position 135,183 of record NZ_JBICSO010000009.1, on the reverse strand, counting down.
GCTGATCGGCGCGCTGCACTCCGTGCCGCAGATCTCGGCGCGGCTGGGCGAGCTGAGCGGCGAGCACCGCCGGATGGTGGCGTTCTGGTTGCGGCGCTGGCGGGAGCTGCGGCCGGTGCTGCTGGACGGAGAGGTCGAGCCCGGCCGCCCGGACGAGCTCTACCCGGTCGTGCGCGCCTCGCTCGGCGACCGGTGCGTGATCAGCGTGACCGCCGACCGGGTGGTCACGGTCGATGCCGCCCGGCACGCCAAGATCACCGTGGTCAACGGCACCGCGTCGGATCGGCTCGTGCTGGAGGTCGGCGGCGGGACCTTCGACGTGGCCGCGATCTTCGCCGCGGACGGCTCCAGGGTGGACGACTCCGGCTCTAGGATCGAGCGGTCGGACCGGCGGCTGGGGCCGGGCCTGTGCGTGCTCGACGTCCCGCCCTCGGGACAGGCTGATCTGGAGGTGACGCGGTGAAGATCGGCATCACCGAGGTGGCGGCCATGGCCGAGGTGAGCGAGGCCACCGTCAGCCGGGTCGTCAACCGGCGCGCCGGGGTGTCGGCCAAGACCCGCGAGGCGGTCGAGCGGGCCATGGCCGAGCTGGGCTACGAGCGCTCCACCCGCGGCCAGCTCGTCGCGGTGATCACGCCGGGGCTGTCCAGCCCGTTCTTCACCGACGTGGCCGAGCTCATCGAGGCCGCGCTGGCACCGCACGGGCTCAAGGGAGTGATCTGCCCGGCTATGCCCGGCGGCATCCAGGAGCGCGAGTTCGTCTCCGCGCTGGCCGAGCACGGCGTGGCCGCGGTGGTGTTCCTGTCGGCCAGCAACACGCTCGACGACGCCGATCCCGAGACCTGCGACGTGCTGGCCGCGCGGCGGATCCCGTTCGTCGGGGTCAACGGCGGTTTCGACGGGCACGACATGCCGGTGCTGTCGACCGACGACCAGCTGTCGGCCGAGCTGGCCGTCGACCACCTCTGGTCGCTGGGCCACCGCAGGATCGGGCTGGCCTCGGGCCCCGCCGGCAACCGGCCGGCCGACCGGCGGGTGGCGGGGTTCCGGGCCGCGCTGGAGCGCCGGGGCGTCGAGGACACCGGCTCGCTGGTGGTCAGGCAGCACTACACGATCGAGGGCGGCCAGTCGGCGACGGCCGAGCTGCTCGGGCGGGGCGTGACGGCGGTCGTCGCGGCCAGCGACTTCATGGCGCTCGGGGCGATCAGGGCGGTGCGCAGGGAGGGGCTCCGGGTGCCCGCGGACGTGTCCGTCGTGGGGCACGACGGGTCGATGATCATGGAGTTCGTGGATCCGCCGCTGACCACCGTGCGCCAGCCGATCGACCGGCTGGCCAAGGAGGTGGCGCGGAGCGTCATCGCGCTGGTGGGCAACCGCGAGGTGCCCAAGGGTGAGCTGCTGTTCACCCCGGAGCTGGTGGTCCGGGGGTCCACCGCGCCGCCGCCTCGTTGATCAACTTTGATCACGGCTCGCGTACGCCGCGCATCTGGGAGGCTCGCTTCGAGGGCGGGCGTCCGTGGCTGGAGGTCAACGGCCACCGCGTCCCGGGCCTGCCCAAGGTGATCGACGGAGTCAGGTACACCGTCGCCCTGGTGCCGGTGCCCGGCGGCCACACCGCCACCGTCAAGGTCATGAGCTGACCCGTTCTCAGAGTGCCGGAGCCGTCGACCCCCGTACGATCAGCTCGGTGGCGAGTTCGACGTGGTGAGAATCGATCTTCTCCCCGGCCGCCAGTCGCAGCGCCGTACGCACGGCGACGCCGCCCATCTCGCGCAGCGGCTGGCGGACGGTGGTCAGCGGCGGTGAGGCCATCCGGGCGAGCTGGGTGTCGTCGAAGCCCACGATGCTGAGCTCCTCCGGGATGCGCAGGCCTCGCGCGCGGGCGGCCTCCATGATCCCGAGGGCCGTCTCGTCGCTGCCCCCGAAGATCGCCGTCGGCGTCTGGGCCAGGTCGAGCAGGGCCGCGCCGTTGACCACGCCGTCGTGGTAGCGGAAGTGCCCCGCCCGTACGTAGCCGGGGGGCACGGGCACCCCCGCCGCCTCCATGGCGGCGCGGTAGCCGTGCATCCGCGCCTGGTTGCAGGCCGCGGTCGCCGGCCCGCCGACGTAGGCGATGCGCCGGTGCCCCAGGGAGAGCAGGTGCTGGGTCGCGGCGAGGCCGCCGGCGAAGTTGGTGGAGCCGATGCTGGTCACGCGGGTGCGCGGCAGGTTCAGCGGGTCGATCAGGACCAGTGGCAGGCGGGCCCGGGACAGGGCGGCCAACTGCGGGGAGGTCAGTTCGCTGGTCACGGCGATCAGCGCCCGCCGCCCGGCGGAGATCAGGTCGCGCGCCCACGCGGCGGTACGGTCCTCACCCCGCCGGATGCTGAGGACGACCCCGACGCCGACCTCGGCCCCGGCTTCGACCGCGCCTTGGATGATCTCGGTGGAGTACGCGGTGAAGTCCGTGTCGAACTGCACTTCGATCGTGGCGCACGCGGTCGCCTCGACGCGGCGCGGTGCCGGGGCGACGTAGGCGTGCTGCTGCAGCAGCGACTGCACCAGCGAGCGGGTCGCCGGGGCGACGTCGCTGCGGCCGTTGAGCACCTTGGAGACGGTCGCGACGGACACGCCGGCCGAGGCCGCGACGGTGGCCAGCGTGGCCCGCCTAGGACTGTCCGGCATCTCGGCCCTCCTGTTCGCCCATGGCAGGGCTCACCTCCACGGGCGTGACGAGCCGCCGGCCCCGTCCGACGACCCGCAGCGGGCCGGTCAGCCGTACGACGGCGCGGCACGGCAGGTCGGCCGCGGACGTGCCGACGAGCACCTCGAGGTCCCCGGGCTCGACGATCCGCCGCAGGTCACGGCCGGTGAAGGCGGTCCGGTCCGCGTGCACGCGGAACCGCACCTCCGCGCTCGTACCGGCCTCCAACCGCACCCGCGCGAACCCGGCCAACTGCCGCACCGGCCGGGTGACCTGGGCGAGAACGTCATGCAGGTACAACTGGACGACCTCCTCACCCGCTCTGCCGCCGGTGTTCCGGACGCGGACCGACACGGTGAACTCGCCGTCGGTGGGCACCTCGGCGTCGCTGACGCGCAGGTCCCCGACCTCGAAGGAGGTGTAGGAGCTGCCGTATCCGAACGGGAACAGCGGCGTCGGGTCGAGGTTGCTGATGCCGTGGCTGTTCGCGCCCAGCGGCGGCTGCAGGTAGGTGCCCGGCTGCCCGCCCGGCCCGCGGGGGATCTGCACGGGCAGCTTGCCACCGGGCTGGACCCGGCCGGAGAGCACGCCGGCGATCGCCGCGGCGCCTTCCTCGCCGGGCATGAACGCCTGCACGAGCGCGGCGGCCCCGGCGTGCACCTCACCCAGCGCGTACGGACGGCCCGAGACGACGACCACGACGACCGGTGTCCCCGTGGCGGCGAGGCCGGCCAGCAGGTCCTCCTGCACCCCGGGCAGCCGGAGATCTTCGGCGTCGCAGCCCTCGCCCGAGGTCCCGTGCCCGAACAGGCCCGCCAGGTCGCCCACGACGGCGATGCACAGGTCCGCCTCGCGAGCCGCGGCCGTCGCGGCGGCGAAGCCCGAGCGGTCCTCGCCCCGCACGTCGCAGCCGCGTTCGTGGACGATCTCGGCCTGCGGCAGCTCGGTCCGCAGGGCGTCGAGCAGGCTGGGCGCGTCGACGCCGAGCCCGAGGCCCGGGTAGCGGGGCAGGACGTGGTTGGGGAAGGCGTAGCACCCCATGAAGGCACGCGGCTCGGCCGCGGAGGGTCCGACGACCGCGATGCGGCGCGGCTCCGTTCCGTCCAGGGGCAGCGTGGTGCCGCCGTCGAGCAGGATGATGGACCGCTCGGCCAGCTCGCGGGCCAGCGCCCGGTTGGCCGGGGAGTCCAGGTCCACGGCGGCCGCCGCGGACACCGAGCCTTCGGGCGTCCAGTCCTGGTCGAGCAGCCCCTGTTCCGCCTTCTGGGTGAGCAGGCGGCGCGCCGCCCGGTCCACCAGGGATTCCGGCAGCTCGTCCCGCCGCACCCGCTCGACCAGGTGCCCGCCGAAGCCGAGGGTGTCGGGGAGTTCGACGTCGATGCCCGCGGTGAGCGCCAGGACGCCGGCCTCGTCGGTGTCGGCGGCGACCTCGTGCATGGTCGCGAGGAACGGGACGGCCCAGTAGTCCGAGACGACGGTCCCGGTGAATCCCCACTCCTCGCGCAGCAGGTCGGTCAGCAGCCAGGTGTCGGCCGCGGCCGGGACGCCGTCCACGTCGGAGTAGGAGTTCATCACCGAACGCGCGCCGCCCAGAACGATGGCCGTCTCGAACGGAGGCAGGATCATGTCCATCAGCTCGCGGCGGCCCATCGGGACGGGACCGTGGTTGCGGGCCGCGCGCGAGGCCGAGTATCCGGCGAAGTGCTTGAGGGTGGCGATGATCCCGGAGCTCTCCAGGCCACGGACATAGGCGGAGCCGAGCATCGAGACGAGATAGGGATCCTCGCCCATCGTCTCCTCGACCCGGCCCCAGCGGTAGTCACGCACGACGTCCAGCACGGGGGACAGGCCCTGGTGCACGCCCACGGCCCGCATGTCCCGCCCGATGGCGGCGGCCATCCGCTGCACGAGCTCGGGGTCGAACGTCGCGCCCCACGCGATCGCCGCGGGATAGACGGTCGCGCCGTAGGTCGTGAACCCGGTGAGGCACTCCTCATGCACCAGCGCCGGAACGCCGAGCCGGGAGCGTTCGACGACCACGTGCTGGAGCCGGACGACCTCCGCGGCGCCGTCCGGCGCGGTCACCGGCGCGCTGCCGAAGACGCGGGTCAGGTGACCGAGCCCGTGACGGCTCGCCTCCTCAAGGGGGATGGTCCCGGACGCGGCGAACACGTCCTGCATGGGAGCCACATTGATGCTCGCCTCAGGGTCGGGATCAGGCTGGTCGGTGACGCGCATGTCGTTGCCGACCCACCGGCTGCCGAGCTGGCCGACCTTCTCCTCCAGGGTCATCTCCGCAAGGAGGGCCTCGACGCGCTCGGCCACCGGCAGGGTTCGGTCCTGCCACGGGCGCAGGATCCGGTCCGCCGCGGGGGTCCGATCTACAGCTGTCATCTGGCGCTCTCCTTAGTCCCGCAATTGTTTCGCAATGTTTCGACGCCGTCGAATGATCTTTACGCGTAGGGGTCGCAGGCGGATTACTGGGTCTTGACACGTCAACAGCCGAAATCTAGATTGACGGCCGCGCGGTCATTTCGCAAATGTTTCGAGAACCTACTTATGGGCGGGTTGGAGGAGAGGCATCCGGGGGTGCTGATCCACGACCGCCGGCCACCGCATCCGATGATCAACGAGCCGCGGCGCAGCCCCCGGCATTCGAGTACGGAGATCAGCGTGGAGTCCAGGAACACCTCTCGCCGCACCTTCCTCAGCCTCTCGATGGGCCTGCCCCTGGGCGCCGCGCTCGCCGCCTGCGGCAGCTCCGGCCCGACCCGCCCCGGTACCGCCAGCGGTGGTGGCGCCAAGGCCACTTATTGGTATCTCTCCACACAGCCGCAGGAAGGCATCCGCACCGCCGCCATGGAGCGGTTCAACAAGGCCAACCCCAACGGCCAGATCACCGGGACGACCTTCCAGAACGACGCCTTCAAGACGAAGATCAAGACGGCGATCGGGGCCGGCCAGGCGCCCACCATCATCTGGGGCTGGGGTGGCGGCGGCCTGCGCAGCTACGTACAGGCCGGCCAGGTCGAGGACCTCACGTCGTGGTTCGGGCAGAACGCCGCGGTCAAGGACCGGTTGTTCCCGTCCTCGTTCGGGGCCGCGACGGTGGACGGCAAGATCTACGCGATGCCGTGCGAGACCGTGCAGCCGATCGTCCTGTACTACAACAAGAAGCTCTTCGAGCAGATCGGCGCCCAGCCGCCCCAGTCATGGGGCGACATCATGGACCTGGTGCCCAAGTTCAACGCCAAGGGCATCGCGCCGTTCTCCCTCGGCGGGCAGTCCCGCTGGACGAACATGATGTGGCTGGAGTTCCTCTTCGACCGCATCGGCGGCTCCGAGGTGTTCCAGGCCGTGTTCGACGGTCAGAAGGACGCCTGGTCCAACCCGGCCGCCATCGACGCCCTGACCAAGATGCAGGCCCTGATCAAGGCCAACGGGTTCATCAAGGGCTTCTCCTCGATCACCGCTGACTCCAACGCCGACCAGGCGCTGCTGTACACCGGCAAGGCCGCGATGATGCTCCACGGCGGCTGGACGTACGGGAGCATGTCCGCCGACGGCGGCGACTTCGTCTCCGGTGGCAGCCTCGGCTACATGAACTTCCCGCCGGTCGACGGCGGCAAGGGCGATCCCAGCGACACGGTCGGCAACCCCGGCCAGTACATGTCGATCTCCTCCAAGGCGAGCCCGGAGCAGAAGGAGATCGCCAAGAAGTTCTTCGCCTCGGTGCTCTCGGACGAAGAGGTCAAGGCGTGGGTCGGCGTCGGTTCGGTGCCGATCGTCAAGGGCGCTGACAGTGCGTTCGGCTCCTCGAAGGACGCGGAGTGGCTGAAGTTCGTCTACGGCATCGCCAGCAATGCCAAGACGTTCGCCCAGTCCTGGGACCAGGCGCTCAGCCCCACGGCGGCTGAGGTGCTGCTCGACAACATCGCCAAGCTGTTCCAGCTGTCGATCTCGCCGCAGCAGTTCACGTCGAACATGAACGCGGTCATCGGCAAGTGACCGCGCTCCCGACCTCCCACGGGCGAGGGACGCCGCAGGCCGACACGCGAGGGGCCCGCAACGGGTCCCTCGCGTGGCTGACCGTTCCGGCTCTGGTGTTCTTCGTCGGCTTCGGGGTCGTCCCGCTGCTCGGGGTCCTCATGCTCAGCTTCACCACCTGGGACGGGATCGGCGACATCCACTTCTCGGGCTTCACCAGCTGGCAGGCCGTCCTCGCCGACCCCGGCCTGCCGCACGCGCTGTATGTGACGTTCCTGATCATGGCCCTGTCCTGGTTGGTGCAGACACCGGCGAGCATCCTGCTCGGGGTGTTCCTGGCCGGCGCCCAGCGCTACCGCGCGCTGCTGTCGGTGCTGTACTTCATCCCGCTCCTGCTCAGCTCGGCGGCCATCGCCATCACCTACAAGGCGCTGCTCGACCCCAACTTCGGGCTCGGCGCCGGACTGAAGATCGGGCTGCTCACCCAGGACTGGCTCGGCCGGCCCGTCCTCGCCGTCGGCGTCGTGGTCTTCGTGGTGTCCTGGCAGTTCATCCCGTTCCACTCGCTGATCTATCAGGGCGGCGTACGGCAGATCCCGCGGTCGATGTACGAGGCCGCCGAGCTGGACGGCGCGGGGCGGATCCGCAAGTTCTTCAGCATCACCTTGCCGCAGCTGAAGTACACGATGATCACGTCCTCGACCCTCGTGGTCGTCGGCTCGCTGACCTTCTTCGACCTGATCTTCGTGCTGACCGCGGGCGGTCCGGGCGACGCCACCCGGGTGCTCGCCCTGGACATGTACAAACGGGGATTCCAAGCCAACCTCATGGGCCCGGCCAGCGCGATCGCCCTCATCCTCGTCTTCGTGGGCCTCGCCCTCTCGCTGCTGCTCCGCCGGATCGGCGGCGGCAAGTCCGACACCAGCCAGTTGGAAGGGGCCTGACATGGGGACGACCCTGACCACACGCCCTGCGCGGACCAGTGCCCAGCAACCCCGGCACGAACGCCGCACGGTCGCCCGCCACTGGAACTGGCTGGGCGGCGTGACCGGGTGGCTCTGGCTGGTGATCGTGGTGGTGCCCATCTACTGGATCGTCATCACCAGCTTCAAGACACAGAGCAACTACTACGCGACCAACCCGCTGGCGCCGCCAGCGGAGCCGACCCTGGCCAGCTACCGGATGGTCATCGAGTCCGACTTCGTGCAGTACTTCGTCAACAGCCTCATCGTCACCATCGGCGCGGTGGTCCCCGCGGTGACCGTCTCCTTCATGGCGGCCTTCGCGATCGTGCGGGGCGGCTCCGGCCGGTATCTCCGGTCGGTGAACTCCTTGTTCCTCATGGGCCTGGCCATCCCCCTGCAGGCGACGGTCATCCCGATCTACCTGATCATCATCCGGCTGCACCTCTATGACACCCTGCTGGCGATGATCCTGCCGTCGATAGCCTTCGCGATCCCGCTGTCGGTGCTGGTCCTGTCCAACTTCATCCGCGACGTCCCCAAGGAGTTGTTCGAGTCGATGCGGCTGGACGGCGCCAGCGAGTGGGGGACACTCTGGCGCCTGGCGTTCCCCCTGTCCCGGCCGGCCGTGGTGACGGTGACGATCTACAACGCCCTGACGATCTGGAACAACTTCCTGCTGCCGCTGATCCTCACGCAGAGCCCGGACAAGCGGACCCTGCCGCTGGCTCTCTGGTCCTTCCAGGGCCAGTACAGCATCAACGTGCCGGCGGTGCTCGCCTCGGTCGTCCTCACCACCCTGCCGATCCTGACCCTGTACGTGGTGGGCCGCCGCCAGCTCCTCAGCGGCCTGATGGCCGGGTTCGGCAAGTGACCATCACTTTTTGTCCGGCGCGCGGCGCGTCCAGGAACTGCGCGATCCGCGCCGCGCCGGTGTGGGCGAGCCAGGTGCGGAAGTCCAGCAGCCCGGGGTGCAACCGGCGGGCGAGGGAGATGTCGGCGCGGTAGCCGCGTTCGTTGAGCCACTCGCAGGCGTACCCGACATCCTCGCCGGCCTGCCGGATCACCGTGAAGGCCCGCGCGGTGAACAGGCCGAGGTCGTCCACCGCCATTCGCTCACCACGTTCACCGGCAGTACCTCGCTGTCGTGCCGGCCCGCGCCGGTGCGGCCGCCGGGTCTCGGGTCGGCGCCCGGACCCGTCAGCCGTCGGCGAGCAGCCGCTTCGTCACCGCGCGGCCCTGCAGACCGGTCCCCCCCACCACCAGGCCCCCCGTTTCTGTGGCGTTACAATATGGAGGACCACCCCATTTGGCACCCCGGCTGGAGGAACCCGTGTCCTACCCCAGCACCGGACGGTCGCCCCGCGCTGACGCGCGCCGCAACCACGACCGGATCCTCGCCGCGGCCGGAGCCGCCATCGCCCAGTACGGGGCCGAGGCCTCCCTGGAGGAGATCGCCCGGCGCGCCGGGGTCGGCTCGGCCACCTTGCACCGGCACTTCCCTTCGCGTCAGGCGCTGTTGGAGGCCGTCTTCCGGGACCGGGTGGCCGAGCTCTGCGCGAAGTCGCGGGACCTGGCCGCCGACCTCGACCCCGGGCCCGCGCTGGTCGCCTGGCTCCGTGCCGTCGCCGCGCACGCCACCGCCAACCGGGGGCTGGCGGCGTCACTGATCCGCGGTGCCCACGAGGGCGACCCGGCCTGGGGCGCCACCTGTCACACCATGATCGTGAACGCCGGCGACGAACTCCTCGCGAGCGCGCGCCGGGCAGGCGCAGTACGCCCCGACATCGCCATCGCCGATCTGCTCAAACTCGTCAACGCCATCTCCCTGGCCGTCGAACAGGAACCCGACGGCACGGCCGAGGCGGACCGGCTGCTCGCCCTCGCCATCGATGGCGTGCACCTGCGGAAAGATGCGCGCCAGGATCTCATTCCGGATGCCGGACTGGAATTGCGGTAAACTTAAGTGACCGAGGACATCTCGTGCGTTGGCATTCAGGTCAGCGTCGCCCACGGCGATCGACCATTCGCGGGTTCATTCGAGGCCTGGGCAGGCCCGGCCACCATGACGCCAACGCGGGAGAACATCATGACCATCACTCACACCATCCCGCTTCCCAGGGCCGGCCGAAAATCGGCCGAGACCACGGTCCACCTGGCCGGCGAGATCGACATCTTCACCAGCAAGGCGCTGCGCCAGAGCCTGATGGCCGCCCTGCTGACGAGCACCAGCACGCTCATCATCGACCTGTCGGAGGTGTCGTTCTGCGACACCGTCGGCCTGGGCATCCTGGTCGGCATCCAGCACCGGGCCCGGGCGCAGGGCGTCACACTCGTCCTGGCCGGTCCACGCCCGCACATGATCAGCCTCCTGCACGTGTCCGGCCTGGACCGCAGCCTGCCGATCGCGCTGTGACCCGCTACGCGCAAGGGGCCACCGAAGTCGGTGGCCCCCGTTGTGTCAGTCGGCGAGGTAGCTGATCGACTGGACGTCGTACCCTCGGTTGACCGAGCCCTTCAAGTGCATCAGCATGGCGCCGCCATCGTAGGAATAGGCGCAGGAATAGCCCTTCGTCTCCTTCGTGCAGCCCTGGAAGTAGTACGTCACGCCCTTGGGGTCGTACTTGGTGCGGAAGAGCCTGGTGACCACCTTCTGGGTGGCGACCTCGAGGCCGAGGTTGCGGTCGCCCTTCTGCCACGCCGTGAGCAGGTGCTTGGCGACCACCGCCGGCTTGGTTATGAGGCGCGACTGGTAGACCGTGGTCACCTTCGACCCGGAGACGATCATGAGCAGGCCGTTGAGCCCGCCCGGCACCCGGACGCTGGTGTGGATGAACCGGCACGTGTTGCCCGCACAGCCCGCGAACTCGTCGGGTGCGCGGTAGACGTACGAGAAGATCGACTTGACCGCCGAAGGCGTGGCCACCTTCGCGGCCGCCGCGCGGTCGCGCCGCAGCCATGCGTGGAACAACGTGTTGGACACCTTCGCCGGAGTGGCCGCCGGGGCCGCCGTGTTCGCGTTCGCGCTCGCCGGAGAGGATGTGACCAGCAGCGCGGCGACCGCGGTCGCCGCGCCCGCACCGAATAACCATCGTCGTGACATACCGGGACGCTAACGACACCCGCTTGCACAGAGGTTGACGCGCGCTTGGTGGGAGAGCACGGCCATCATCCGCGGGTGGGTCGCGGAGCGAGCCAGTGGCGGGTGAGGTCGCGGATGGCTTCGCGCCATGGCTGGGGTTGGTCGCCGGAGGAGATCGCGTCGCCGGCACTGTGCAGGATGGCGAACAGGAAGGTGGCCGCGATCTCGGGGGATACGGGGCGGAAGACGCCCTCTGCCACGCCGCGGTCCAGCACCCTCGCGATGGCGGTGATGATATCGAGGCTGTCGTCGACGGGCGGGCTGACGGCCGTGTGAAAGATGGCCTGGTGCAGGCCGCCGGGCTGGGCGATGGAGTTGAGGGCGGCATCGCATTCGGCGTCGACGGTGGCCCACCAGTCGATCGGGTCGGTGGTTTCGGCGAGTTGCCGGAACCGGTCCACGTAGTTGCGCAGGACCCGGTCCCGGACGGCGACCAGCATCTCTTCCCAGGAGGAGAAGTAGACGTAGAAGGTCCCCTTGGCCGAACCCGCTTCAGCCGTCACGGCCTGGACCCAGTTGGTCACTTGCTGGCCGGACTCCAGGAGCCGGATGGCGGCGTCGATCAGCTCGCCGCGCCTGGCCTCGGGAGAAAGACGCCGACGACTCCTGGAAGTGACCACGGCGACAGGCTAACCGAACGTCAGCGGCAAGTCAGACCGCGCCTCTGTGGGAGATGCGGAGTTCGCTGACTCCGCGCAGGTTGAGGTGCTCGCGGTAGGGCGGCGGGTCGGCGATGAGCCGGGGATCCTGGACGCGTCGGGCGAATCCGGCCAGGGCCAGGCGGCCTTCCAGCCTGGCCAGCGGCGCGCCGAGGCAGAAGTGCGGGCCGAAACCGAAGGACAGGTGACGCGCCTGGGTGCGGTGCGGGTTGAAGCTGTCCGGGTCCGGATTCGCTTCCGGGTCCCGTTGGGCTGAGGCCAGCAGGAGGATGATCATGCTGAGCTTGGGGACGTCCACCTCTCCGATGCGCATGTCCTCGGCGGCGATTCGGGCGGTGAGCTGGACAGGCGGGTCATAGCGCAGAATTTCCTCGACGACCGCGGGTGCCAGGTTCGGATCGGCGCTGAGCGCGGTGAGGTGGCGGGGGTGCCGTAGGAGGGTCAGCACGCCGTTGGCGATGAGGTTGACCGTCGTTTCGTGGCCGGCCACCAGCAGCAGCACGATGGTGGAGACGAGTTCGTCGTGGCTGAGCGCGTCCGCGCCGTCCTTGGCCGCGAGGAGGTCGGAGATCAGGTCGTCCTGGCGTGGGCTCGTGCGCCTTTCGGCGATGAGCTCGTTGACGTACCTATGCATTTCGGTCATTCCAGGCACCCACTCCGGCGTCTCGCCGTCGCTGCCGGTGGCCGACAGGCCGTCCACCAGGCGGGTGAGCTGGGCGGACCACCGCTGGAACAGCGGCTCGTCCGCCACCGGGACGCCGAGCATGCGGCAGATCACCGCCACCGGCAGCGGGTAGGCGAAGTCGTGGAGCACGTCGAATGTGTCACGTTCTAACGCCCGGTCGAGGAGATCGTCTACCAACCGGGTGATGTACGGCTCCATCCGGGCGACGGTGCGGGCGGTGAACGCGCTGCTGGCCAGCCGCCGCAACCGCGTGTGGTCCGGCGGATCCTGGGAGAGGAACCAGGGCTGGTGCACCGAAGACGGCGCGTCGGGGGGATAGAGGAGGTCCGCCTGGTCGCCGCCGCGCCGCCAGCGCTCCGCGCTGAGTCGCGGGTCCCGGAGCAAGGTCTCGCACTCGTGGTATCCGGCCACCACCAAGGTCGTCATCTCCTCGATCCACACCGGGCCGCCGAGGTCGCGGAGATCGGCGTAGATCGGGTACGGGTCGGCTCTCGACGCCGGGTCGAGCAACTTGCCGATCAGCTGAGAGCCGGACATTTTCTTGTCGTGCGCCTCTGACATCTACGCTCCCTGGGTGCGTGGTTAATGACCTCAGGTCATTAGTAATTGACCTGAGGTCAATATGTCAAGGTGGCGCGGTCGCAGGAGTGGAAGGAGGGCGCTACGTACGATGGCGGTCGCCGCCGCGCTGGTGCTGGCGGCGGCGACCGCCATGATCATTCGCGCCGGCGATCCCGGCTGAGCGAGGAGCCCGCACGGCTCCCCGCTCAGGGCTACGGGGTCAGCGGACGGAGACGTCGTTGAAGACGTTGATGGCGCCGTCACCGTGGTTCGCCGACTTCGCGACGATGTCGGTGGGGGCGTTGTTGGCGAAGGCGCGGTGGCTGTAGGCGCCGATGATGTAGCCCCAGCCCCGGCTCAGCTGCAGGTCCTGCAGCCAGGGGCCGCCGCTGGCGCCGTGGTGCATGTCGCAGTTGATCTGGATCAGGTCGTCGAAGGTGCCGACGCGGCTGGTGTTGCCGAAGCAGTACCACAGGTCGTTGCCGGTGAAGTCGGTGCGCTGGTAGCCGTCCTGCGGGAAGCCGAAGGTGTTGACGCCGGTCCACGCCTGGCCCTGGTTGAACTTGTAGCCCTGCGAGCCCGTCCAGTCCTGCAGGTTGCCGTGGGCGGGTTGCGCGTTGAACGCGATGGCGGCGACGTCATAGTGCAGGTTGCCGCTGTTCTGCCAGCCGACGGTGGTGTTGGCGTACTTCCATGTCCACCGGCCCCACGGCTCAAGGTTGTTGTCGGCGTCGGGGACGAAGATGAAGTTGCTGAAGTAGTTGCCGGAGCCGCCGCCTCCGGCGTGGATGCAGTGGCCGGCCGTCCACACCGTGCCCCTGTTGCCGGCGTTGATGACGCTGCCGCTGCAGTAGCCGCCGGTGCCGTTGTTGCGCGTGTAGTAGATCTTGCCGATGGTGATGGCGGGCATGCTGTACTGCCGCCCCCAGCGTTCGGCGCGCTGGCCGGCCAGCAGGCCGGTCTTCGGGCTCGCCGGCGGGCTGAGCTTCCTCGTGGGCAGCGAGCCCTCGGAAGCCTTGCCCGGCAGGACGTTCTCGACCTGCTCCTGAGCCTGCTTGGCGTCCATCACCGGCACCGGTTCCGGTGTGGCCGCGCTCATGCGTTCCTTGGTCCAGAAGTCGAGCAGGCTCTGGGCGCGGGCCTTGTTCGCCACCCCCGTCGCCGGGGCGGATGGCTTCTCCGCCGCGGCGGACGCCTGTGTGGAGGCGGTCGCGCTCATCCCCGAGACGGCCAGCAACGTGGCTAAGACGATTGCGGCGTGCCTTGAGCGTGGCTGCATGATCTTCCTTTCTGAAAGCGAATTCGACGAACTTTTACATATTGAGTACGGATTCGCCGGTTGGGAAGAGTAATGTTCTTGATTTTTGCGGGCGAATTGGCCCTTTGCGCGCCACGTGATAGGGAAAGGCGATCGGCGGGGGTTATCGACGCATGTCAAGTGAATTTCTGCCGTCTTGGTATTACGGCTGAGCTCTATAGCGAGTGCTCGTCAGGTGTGCCTGAAAGGGGCATTTTCCTGGTTGGATAGGGTGCCCATCGGCGGGTTATGGGTCCGAGCGCGATGGGATAAGTCCGGCGCGATTATGCGCTCGGTGCCGTCTCGGGCGCTGCCATATGGGGGGATAAGAGCTAGCCTGTTATCCCGTAATTGACGTAGTCGCCCGGTCGGCCAGCGACCTCCGAGGGGCGTCAGGAGTGGACGGCGCGGATCTCTGTGACGGTGAACTCGTCGACGATGTGCTGGTTCTGCAGCAGGAACCCGACCATGCCCGCCACCGCCTCCGAACCCAGACCGGCCCGTATCTGTCCGCTCAGGAGGTAGACCAGGGGAGTCGACGGCTGGTCGAGCGCGAAGCGGCGGCCATGGCGGTGCACGTCGTGCAGGGCCCTGATCGGGATGGGCCGCGCCGAGGTGAACCAGACCGCGACCTCCCACAGCGGCAACGCCGGATCGGCTTCGGCCGAGAGCTCATAGCATGAGACGCATCCGTGCCCGGCGTGCTGCCCGTGCGGGCAGGTCCATTGGGCGATGTCGGCCCGGCTCTGATCGTGGCTGCTCAGGATCGCCGACTCGGTCACGCGACGGCGCGCCGATCGCGGCGGGTCTCCGAAAGGGGGAGAGTAGTCGTTGGCGATGATCGGGTCCCTTCACTGCCACATTCCGATCTATCGAGACTAGCTCCCGGGCGACCACATCACCCCACCGCACGGCGCCGCCACGCCCGCGGGCACGACCAGGTCGAAACCCTGCTCGCCGCCTGCCCGCGGGCGTGACCGGCCTTCACCGCGTCGGCGTCTCAGTCCGTCGAGAGGGGTCGCCGGCTCTCCAGGTCGGGCAGGAGCACCGTGCTCTCCTGCTCGCGCGGGTCGGTGCGGGCGAGGACCACTTCGGCGGGCTGACTGTCACTGAGGTTCACGGGCATGTGCGGGGTGCTGGCGGGGATGTAGATGAACTCCCCTTGGCGTGCTTCGAGGTAGTGCTGCAGGTCGTCGCCGTACCAGGCGCCGACGGCTCCCTTGATGACGTAGATGGCGGTCTCGTGATGGTCGTGCTTGTGGGCTCGGCCACTGCCGGAGGGAGGGATGGTCTGCAGGTGCATGCAGATGTTGCGCGCGCCCACGGTCTCGGCGGCGATGCCGGCGAAGAACTGGAGGTGCTGTTTGCCCTCGTACATCAGGGCGGAACGGATGACTCGGCAGTGGCCGTCCGGCTGCGGGGGGTGCTCCACGTCTGCTCCTCAGAGTCGGCCGAAGATCAGGTTGCCGGGCGCGTCCGGGTCGGTGCTGTGGTAGAAGTCGCGCTGCGCGGCGTGGATCTCGCTGATGTCGAGCTGCCCGCTGCCGTCGGTGTCGAGCCGGTCGAACACCTCGCGCCGCTCGTCGTCGGGCAGGGAGGAGATGCCGGGGATGGCGGCGAACTCCTGGAAGGAGATCTGGCCGTCGCCGTCGGTGTCGCAGACGGTGAGGACGGACTCCGCGATCCGACCGGCCGTCGCCGCGTAGCCGCTCGTGCGGAACTCCTCGCCGGTGAGGTAGGCGGTGAACTCCGCGCGCGTGAGCTGCCCGTCGCTGTCGCTGTCGGCGCTGTGGATCAGGGCGTTCCACATGCTCGCGTAGGCGGCCACCACGTCCCGGCCTTTGGCGGAGTCGATCGGCACGCCGAACGCCGCCAGGAATCTCGTGGCCGCGATCTGGAAGTCGTCCCTGGTGAGCACATTGTCGGCGTCGGCGTCGAACAAGGTGAATCTCTTGTCGAATTTCCGGGCGAGAACGTCGGGTACGGCGAAGGACACGGCTCTCCTCCATGGGGTGGGTGTATGGGCACCCGCACATTAACACTACTTAAAGTTATCAACAATTACCCTTTGTGATTGACCCAGCGCTCTCGCTCATCTCCAAGGGTTGAGTGGCATGATCATGGCGATGCGCCTTGGCGGGTCGGTTTCAAGGAGGTTGCCTTAATAAGGCAGGCGACTTAGGGTGAGTCGGGTCAAGTTCCCGAGCTGGAGGACACGATGACTGCTGAGGCGATCCCAGACTTTCCCTTCGATCGGGCCACGGCCCTGGAGCCTCCGTCGGAGCTGGCCGAGCTCCGTGAGCAGTGCCCGGTGGCGCACGTCCGGCTGCCCAGCGGGGACACCGCCGCCCTGGTGACCCGCTATGACGACGCCAGAGCGGTGATGGCGGACCCGCGTTTCAGCCGCAACCTTCGCAGAGAGGGCGCCGCCCGGCTGTCCACCACGAAGGACGGCGGGCTGTTCAGCCGGCGCCGGATGGGCAGCGAGGACATCAGCGAAGGGCAGGGGCACCTGCGATGGCGGCGGCTGCTCAGCCGCTCGTTCACGGTCCGCCGGATGGAGGTGTGGCGTCCCAGGATCCAGGCGATGACCGACGAACTGCTGGACTCCCTCGTGGCCAAGGGTTCCCCGGGGAACCTGTCGGCCGGGCTGGGCCTGCCGCTGCCGGTGCGCGTCATCTGCGCGCTGGTCGGAGCGCCCAGCGAGGATCAGGACAAGTTCGCCCACTGGTCGCGCACCATGCTGACCCTGACGCGTAACACCCAGGAAGAGGTCGACGAGGCGTACCAGGGCTTCAACGAGTACGTCTCAGACCTGGTCGACCGGAACCGGGCGAACCCGGGAGACGACCTGCTCAGCGAGCTGACGCAGATCTCCGACAGCGAGGACGGCCGCCTCAGCCATGCCGAGCTCATCGCCACCGTACGCGGGCTGCTGCTCGCCGGGCATGAGACGACCTCCAACATGATCGCGATCATGGCGGCGATGCTGCTCTCCGAGCGCGAGCGCTTCGAGGCGGTCATCGACGACCCCGAGCTGATCCCGGGCACGGTCGAGGAGGTTCTGCGTCTGGACAGCACGCTGTCCGCGATCGGCGGGGTGCCCCGGTTCATCACCGAGGGCGTGAACCTGAGCGGAGTGGAGGTGCCCGCGGGGACGACCGTGATCCCCAACACGCCCTCCGCCAACCGGGACCCGCGCAAGTTCCCCGAGCCCGAGCGGTTCGACCCGCGCCGGGAGAACAACCAGCACCTCACTTTCGGCGCCGGCCCGCACTTCTGCCTCGGCCAGCCCCTGGCCAGGATGGAACTCCAGGTCGTGCTGGGCACCCTGGCCCGGCGGCTGCCGAGCCTGCGGCTGCGGGACGCCCCCGAGGACCTTCAGCTCCGTACTGGAGGGATCTCCGGCGGGCTGCAGGACGTCTGGGTCACCTGGTGACCGGGATCATGAAGGTCAGCGTCGATCAGGACCTGTGCTGCGCCAGCGGGTTGTGCGTGATGAAGGCCGACCGGGTCTTCGACCAGCGCGAGGAGGACGGCGTCGTCATCGTGCTGGACGAGGCGCCACCGCTGGATCAACACGAGGCGGTCCGCGCCGCCGCCGCGGCGTGCCCCACCTTGGCCATCCAGTTGTCGGAGTGACGTCAGGGCGACTCCGGCGCGCTGACCGGGGCCAGCCACAGCCCGGTTATCGCGTCGATCAGCCCGGTCGCGGCGCCGTCCCATGTCGGGTGCGGCGTGGCCGTGCCCTCGTGCAGCGCGCGTTCCCGCTCGGCGCACATGTGCACCAGCAGATGGCGGATCATGTCGCTGCGTTCGCGTCGTACCTGCTCGGGCAGGGCGGGTACGAGCCGGGAGATCCCCTCGAGGGTCTGCCGCAGCGACGGCGAGGTGATCGTGTCGTCGGTGACGAGCTGGCGGAGGGCGGGGTCGGTGGTGATCTGGGCGGCGAACCGGGCGTACCAGGTCGGATTGCCCAGGTCGGCGAGGTGGCCGGTGACGGGGCGTACGAGGCAGGCGATCCACTCGTGCAGGCCGGACGCCTCGGTGAGCGTCGCGAGCATCTCGGCGCGGCGCCGCTCCATCGGCGCGGAGTGCCGGCGGACGATCGCGAGCACGACATCGGTCTTGGTGCCGATGTGGTATCCGACCGCGGAGTTGTTGGCCTGTCCCGCCGCCTCGCTGATCTGCCGGCTGGACACGGCCGCCACGCCGTGCTCGGCGAACAGCCGCTCGGCGGTCGTCAGGAGCAGCTCGCGGGTCTCGCCGCCGCGATCGGGCCTGGTCGTGGTCACCATCACCTTCCCACGGTAGTGGCAGCAACCTAGAGTGACCGCCTCGATTAAGTCAACTGCTTGACTCGATTGAGGCGGTCACCTTACGGTTATCCCGGCCGCCGCCTGATTCCGCAGATCACCGAGTGGACCGCGTACCCCATTCCGCAACGATCGAGACAGGACGTCGATGACGACGGTGGTCCCCGGGACCCAGAAACAGGCGCCGAGCAGTGGCCTGACAGTGGCCGTGCTGGCGTTCGCCGGCATCGTGGTCGCGCTCATGCAGACCCTGGTCATACCGCTGATCCCGCAGCTCCCCACGCTGCTGCACGCCTCCCCGTCGAACACTTCATGGGCCATCACCGCCACCCTGCTGGCCGGCGCCGTGGCCACTCCGGTGTTCGGGGGGCTGGGCGACATGTTCGGCAAGCGGCGCATCTTGGTGCTCTGCCTGGGGCTGCTGGTGGTCGGGTCGGTCGTCTGCGCGCTCAGCGACTCGCTGACCCCGATGATCGTGGGCCGGGCCCTGCAGGGCGCGGCGGCCGGTGTCATCCCGCTGGGCATCAGCATCATGCGTGACGAACTACCCGCCGAGAAGCTCGGTTCGGCGATCGGGCTGATGAGCTCCTCGCTGGGCGTGGGCGGCGCGCTGGGTCTGCCCAGTGCCGCGCTCCTCGCGGAGCACATCGGCTGGCATGTGCTGTTCTGGGTCTCGGCGGGGCTCGGTGCCGTGGTCGCCGTCCTGGTGGTGGCCGTGGTGCCGGAGTCGCCGCTTCGCTCTGGTGGCCGCTTCGACGTGCTCGGGGCGGTCGGGTTGTCGGCCGGACTGGTGTGCCTGCTGCTGCCGATCTCCAAGGGCGGCGACTGGGGGTGGACGAGCGGCACCGTTCTGGGGCTGTTCGCCGCCGCCGGGGTCATCCTGCTGCTGTGGGGCCGGTGGGAGCTGCGGTCCCCGCGACCGCTGGTGGACCTGCGGATCACCGTCGGCCGCCGGGTGCTGCTGACGAACCTCGCCTCCGTCATGGCCGGCTTCTCGATGTTCGCGATGTCGCTGGTGCTGCCGCAGGTGCTCGGGATGCCGAAGGCCACGGGATACGGCCTCGGTCAGTCGCTGCTGGTGATCGGCCTGTGCATGGCGCCGGGCGGGCTGGTGATGATGGCCACGTCGCCGTTCGCGGCGCGCCTGTCGGCCGCGCGGGGCCCGAAGGTGTCGCTGATGGCGGGCGCGTTGGTGATCGCCATCGGGTACGGCCTGGGCGTCGTGCTCATCGGCGCGGTCTGGGAGATCATCGTGTTCACCTGCGTCATCAGCGCTGGGGTCGGCATCGCGTACGCCGCGATGCCCGCGCTGATCATGTCGGCGGTGCCCGCGTCGGAGACCGGCGCCGCCAACGGGCTGAACGCCCTCATGCGGTCGATCGGCACCTCCACCTCCAGCGCGGTGATCTCGGTCGTGCTGGCCAACATGGTCACCCGCTTCGGCCCCGTCGAACTGCCGTCCCTCAACGGCTTCCGGGTCGCCATGCTCATCGGCTGCGGCGCCGCGCTGGCCGCGTTCCTGATCGCCGCGTTCATCCCTGGTCGGCGCGATGCGGGTAGCCTGGCCTCGGTGGCGGCTGATGCCGCCTCCAGCGCGCGGTGAACTAGAACGAGGTCAGGGAACGGTCATGAAGGTCAGTGCTGGATGACACTCTCCGAGACGGCCGCCACGATCTCTCCCCGCTCCGCACTCGCCAGGGACAAGCTGATGCACACCGCGGAGCGGCTCTACGCGGAGCACGGGTTCGCGAACGTGTCGATCAGGAGGATCGGCGAGGAGGCGGGCCAGCGCAACAAGTCGGTGGTGCAGTATCACTTCAGCACCCGCGACGAGCTCATCCACGCGATCCTGGCCCGCCACATGGCCGCCATCGAGAAGCACCGCATCTCGATGGTGGCCGCGCTCGGCGAGCCGGGCGCGTTGTCCCTCCGGGACTGGATCGCCTGCGTCGTCCAGCCGAGCATCGAACACCACATCGACCTGGGCACGCCGTCCTGGTACGGCCGTTTCCTGGCGCAGACCGTGGTGGAGCCCACTCTGCGCGAGTACACGATCCAGGCGCACCTGAAGATGCCCTCGTTCCGCCGCATCGAAGAGCTCGGTTACCCGTACGGGCCTGACAAGGATCGCGAGCTGGTCGTCCAGCAGGGCGCGATGATCCGGCAGCTCATCGTCCACATGAGCGCCGAACTGGAAGCCGAACTGGCCAACGGCCGAGCCGACCACGCGGCCGCGGAGCGGTCCTGGCGCCGGTTGGGGGACAACCTGATCACGGCCATCTACGGGCTCAGCTCCTCCTTGCTGGGAGAGCGCCGCTAGAGATCGCGGCTATCGGTGGTTCCAGCCGTCGCCTCGGCCGGCCATACGTCTGGTCAGCGCCACCCGGGAGCGCACGTCGAACTTGCTGAAAATGCGTGCGACATGGGTTTCCACCGTCTTCTGACTGACCTGGAGCCGCTCGGCCACCTCCCGGTTGGTCAACCCTTGGCTGACGAGTTCGGCCACCTGCCGCTCCCGCGCCGTCAGCGCTGTTTCCCGCGCCGTGTGCCGGGGGCCGCGCGCGGCGAGCTGCCGCTCCACCCGGGCCAGCTGACCGGCGAGCCAGTCGGCGCCCGACTCCCGGTAGGCGGCCTTGGCCCAGCCGATCTCGGCGCGGGACGACACCACGTCTCCCATGCGGCCGAAGATGGTGGCGAGAAGCTGGTGAGCCAGGCCGCGTTCGCCGACGGCGCCGCTCTCGGCGAACCGCTCGGTGGCGATCCGGGCGGCCACCGCGGCTCCGGCCAGGTCGTCGCGGCCGCACAACGCGCGGGCGCGGGCGTCGTACGCGATCCCGAGACGGTAGGCGGGACCGTCGGCGGCGGCGGCGATCGCGGCAGCCGACCGGTAGAGCGCGGTGCCGACGTCGCCCTCGGCCCCGGCCTGGATCGACTGCACGGCCAGCCGCTCCACCTCGGTGTCACGGGTGAGAACCGATGGCGGTGGCGCGTGACCAGGCTCGGCGCGGCCGGCGGCGAGGTGCACCCGGGCCGCCGACACGTGCGCCATCGCCTGCCACCAGGCCGAACCGGGAGCGGCCTCGGCGAGCTGGCCGGCCAGCTTCATGGCGGGACCGGTGCCGTGCCGCCACAGTACCGGCAGCAGCATGACACAGTGGGCCATCGCCAGCGTCTCGCTGCTCTGGATGTACTCCGACGCCGCGACGGCGTGCCTCGCGGTCTCGATGGCCTCCGCCAGGCGGCCGGCGCGGGCCCTCTGGTGGGCCTGGGCGATGAGCAGGTACGGCATGGCGTAGCTGCCGCCGGACATCGTCGCGAGGTCGACCCCCCGGGCGAGGTGGCGCGCGGCCTCGCCCGGCCGCTCCAGACAGGTCTCGCCCCAGGAGAGCGGCGCGATGAGCTCCACGTGCGGTATCAGGGCGTTGTCCGACGCGCTGTCCATCAGCCATCCGGCCCGCCTGCTGTACGCCCGCGCCGCGGTGATGTCGCCGTCCTGCAGGCAGGCCAGGGCCAGCACGGCGTGCGTCGCGGCGCCGAGCGCCGGATCGGCCGTTTCCGACAGGAGCCCGACGGCTTCGAGCGCGTGCCCGCGCGCCTCGCCCGGGTCCGCCCGCAACACCGCCACGGAGGCGCGCTCCAGCAGGAGCTGGGCGCGTAACCGCCGGTCATGCCCGGTCTGTCCGGTTCGCGCGCCCAACAGGGCACGTGCCTCGTCCAGCCGGCCGAGCAGCCGCGAGATCACGGAGGAGAAGGCCACCGCCGCCGTGGCCACCTCGTGCGGCAGGTGGATGACCTCCTGCAGGATGCGCCGGCTCTCGGTCAGCGAGCCCATCACGCCGGTGCCCTTGGCCAGGCAGGTGAGCAGGTGGCCGCGGTACGGCACGAGGTCGTCGCGTTCCGGCAGCACCCGCAGGGCGTCGCGGAGCAGCCGCACCGCGGTCGCCGGCGCCGAGTCCAGGTACGCGATGCCGGCGTCGCCCAGCGTCCGGGCGGCCTGCTCGTCACCGTGCTCGGCGTACCGCTCGGTGTGATGGGCGAGCAACGCCAGCGAGCCGTCGTTGCGGCGCAGGTAGCCGGCGGCCCGGGCATGCGCCGCGACGCGCCAGCCTGGGCCACAGGTGTCGTAGGCGGCGCCGCGTACCAGCGGATGGTGGAAGGTGAACCGCGCGCCCGCCAGCGTGCCGAGACCGTGCCGGCACAGCTCGTCCACGGCGGTGGCGGCGCTCGCGGCGTCGAGCTCGGCGATATGGGCGATGACGACGAGCGAGGCCAGCTCCCCGGCGACCGCCGCCGCATGGGCCGCCCGGCGGGCCGTCGGCGTGAGCCGGTCCAGCTCCTCGCGCAGCACCGCCAGCAGCGTCTGCTCCAGGGCGAGCGCCGCCCCGGGCCGGCCGTCGGCCAGTTCCGTCAGGGTGTTGTCGTCGGCGTCCAGCAACGCGCGCAGGAACAACGGGTTGCCCCCGCTGACCTGGTACATCAACCGCCGCCTGCGCGGGTCCGCGTCCGACGGCATGAGCGACGCGACCGCGTCCTCGTCGAGCGGGGCCAGGCTCAGCCGGGCGACGGCATCACCCGCCATCGGTGGGATCATGCTCGACCGGCAGGCGATGGCCAGCAGGAATCCGGCGGCCGGCGGGCGACGACGGAGGAACTCGGTCAGCTCCAGCGACGGCCCGTCCGCCCAGTGCAGGTCGTCGAGCGCCAGTACGACGCCGCGGTCGGCGGCCAGGTGGGTCAGGAGCGCTCGAATGCCTCGGTAGGTGTGATAGCGGTCCAACCTGCCGCGATCGGTGTCGCCCGCCGCGCCCGCCGCGCCCGCTTCTCCCGCCGACAGCAAGGTACGCAGCGCCGCCTCGGCGAGCTCACCGGGTCCGGCATCGGCGGTCGGAGCGCCGCCCGGTGCGTCGTGCTCGTCGGACAGCCGGGTGAAGGCGTCTACGTACATACCGAACGGGACGAGACGCTCGAACTCGGTGGCGCTGCCGGCGAGCACGGTCCGCCCGGCCGCGTGCGCCCGCTCGATCAGGTACCTGAGCAGCCGGGTCTTGCCCACTCCCGGCTCACCGTCGATGAGGACCAGCCGGCATTCACCGGCCGCCGCACCGGCGATGGCCTCCTCGATCCGGGCCATCTCATGGGACCGCCCGACCAGCTCGGACCACGGCTGCCCGACAGATCCCCTCGCGGCCGACCTGTCATCGGTCATGGCATCCTCCGGTCCATCCGGCGATGACGCCAGGACCCGTCGCACGGTCAGTCAAGGGTGCGAGATGATGATCATATAGATTCAGGTCGCTGTCCAGGCGCCCGCTCACATGCCCCGGCATGCGGAGAATCGCGTTGTCCGGCACGACGGCCAGCGGCTAGGCTCGCTGACAGCGGATGATCCTTTTGAGGAGCTGAGATGGTCGGTCAACCGAGCACGCGCTGACGTTCTGGGCCACCCCGGCCTGTCACCGCGTGCCGCATTCCGACTGCGGCACAGCGCACCTTTCCCTGCCCAGATTCTGTGGGCGTTCTCAGCGACTCAAGGACACCCTGTGCCGTTCGTTTCTCCTGCCGTGCTCGCGCGCCCGCCGGCGCGAGGCCGTCGATGAAGGCATCCGACCCGCCTCCGCCGAGCCTGTGGCATGACCGCGACTTCCGCCGGCTCTGGATGGGCCAGACCGCCTCCCAACTGGGAGCTCAGGCCTGCCAGGTCGTTCTGCCGCTCGTCGCCGTGGTCGCGCTCAGCGCCGACACCCAGCAAGTCGGCATCCTCCGCGCCGTCCAGCAGGTGCCGATCCTGCTGCTCTCGCTCTTCGTCGGTGCCTGGGTGGACCGCCGGCGCTCCCGTGACGTTATGGTGCTGGCCGACTTCGGCCGGACCATGGTGCTGGCCGTCGTACCCGTGCTCCACCTCCTCGGCCTGCTCGACATGCCGCTGCTTGTCCTGGTCGCCTTCCTCGTCGGTGCGCTGACCGTGTACTTCGACGTGGCCTACCAGGCCTCCCTCGTACGACTGGTGAGACGCGGCCAGCTCGCTCAGGGCAACAGCGCACTGGAGGGCAGCAGGTCCGCCGCGCAGATCACCGGTTCCGCGCTCGGTGGCGCGCTGGTGTCGCTCCTCACCGCGCCGATCGCCATCGTGGCGAGCGCGTTCTTCTTCGCCTTGTCCTTCCTGTCGATCCGGCGGATCCGCCGGATCGAGTCGATGCCCGGTCCCGCCGTACGGCAGGACCGCGTGTGGCGGCAGATCCACGAGGGTTTGCAGCTCATCGTCAGCAACCCCTTGTTGCGCGCTGTGGGGATCGCCTCGGCTCTCTTCCAGTTCTCCTTCGCCGCCCTGATGACCATCTATCTGCTCTTCCTGCCGCGCACGCTGCACCTGCCGGGCGCCGCTGTCGGGCTCGTGCTGGCGGCGATGGGTCCGGGCGCGCTGGTGGGCTCCCTGCTGTCGGCCAGGCTGCCGAGGCGATACGGCTACGGCGTCGTGCTGGTGTCCGCCGCGCTGATCGCCGATGGCGTGATGCTCTGCGTCCCCGCGCTACGCGGCTCCTCCGCCGCTACGATCGCCGCGCTCATGGCGGTCAACCTGCTGTTCGGCGTCTTCAGCCAGCTGGTCGACGTCACCATCACGACGGTCCGCCAGGCCGTCACCCCGATCCCGATCCAGGGCCGAATCGTCGCGACGATCAACTTCATCGGCATGGGCCTGACCCCGCTCGGTTCCCTGCTCGGTGGCTATCTGGCGGGCGCGCTGGGGCTGCGTACGAGTCTGTTACTGACCGCCGTCACGCTGGCACTCTCTCCGCTGTTCATGGCCCGGTCTCCGCTCGCCCGCCTGGGAAGGGACCTTCCCCGTACGGCGGGCGACCCGGACGGCTGATTCCGGGTCAGCACGTCGGTGCTCAGTGAGCGAAGGCCGGCTGTTCAGTCGAGGATGGCGGTGGCTTCGATCTCGACCAGGTGGTCGGGGACGTCCAGTGCCGCAACGCCTATCAGCGTGGCCGGCGGGGCCGGGGTGACTCCCAGTTTCGCGGCTGCCCGGGAGATGCCTTCCAGGAGTGGGGGCATCTTGTCGGGGGTCCAGTCGACGACGTAGAAGGTCAGTTTCGCCACATCGTCGAAGGTCCCGCCGACCTCGGCCAGGGCGGTGCCGATGTTGAGGTAACTCTGCTCGACCTGTGCGGCGAGGTCGCCTTCGCCGATCGTGACTCCCTCGGCGTCCCAGGCGACCTGTCCGGCGATGAAGATCAGCTTCGACCCGGATGCGATCGACACCTGCCGGTAGACATCGATCGTGGGCAATCCGCTGGGGTTGGCAAAGGTGATGGCCATGGTCCTGTCTCTCCTGCTCTCTTGTGGTTACTCAGGCACTATAGGAGACTGGCTGCTGACGTGGAAGAACGCACTTTTTCGTGACTGGAGAACCTCATGGTGACCAAGCAGCTCACAGGCTCGCCCGAGGATGCGGACCTGGCGCGTGCGGGCTCCTTGGCGCGGGAGATCTTCTCGGACGTGGCCAACAAGTGGGCGTTCCTGATCGTCGAGGGTCTCGGTGATCGCACCCTGCGCTTCAGTGAGCTGCGGAGTGAGGTCGAGGGCATCAGCCACAAGATGCTCACCCAGAACCTGCGCATGCTGGAGCGTTACGGCCTGGTCGAGCGCACCGTGTACGCCACCGTCCCGCCGCGGGTCGAATACACCCTCACTGAGCCGGGCCAGGCCCTGCGAGCGACGGTCGACGGGATGTGCGGCTGGACCCGCCGGTACTTCGGTCACATAGAGGCCGCCCGCCGTCGCTTCGACGCCTGACTTCCGCGGCCAACTCAGAATGGTCGGCCACGGTCACCGATGGAGGCGGATGTCCTCGATCGCGATGTCCAGCAGCCGGCAAGCCTGCTCGTCGTCATCGTGGTGCTCGGTGGCCAGTGAGCTGGCGTTGATGAGCGAGAGCAGGTCTTCGGAGAGAACGCCGGGACGTACGGCGGCCGCCTGTTGTGCTCGTTGCAGGAGTTCGCGCGCCGCATTGGTGATCATCGCCTATGGCAGGTCCGCTGACAGCTGGCGGCAATCGAGGCGTTCGGCATCGACATGGCTCGCCGGCACTGGGATCTGGGTGGATATGTCGGTAAGTCGGGTGACCAGGTACGTGGTCAGAGCCAAGAGCGTCAGGCTGTGGCCTGCGGGTGTCCGTACGCCCATTCCTCGAAGGTCGTGAGCGGGATGCCGAAGGCCCGCGCGTACTCCGGGCGGGCGGGTTGGCCGACCACGTTGAGGAATTCGTGTGATGTGACGCCCCAGCCTGGCATGCCCGCGGCGACAGCCTCCTCCATGGTCATGTCGGGTGTGGTCAGCTCGGTTCCCCAAGCGCGGGAGAGGACCTTGGCGATGTCGGTCATCGCCAGGCAGTCAGGGAGAGCCGGGTGTCGGGCTTCAGCACGGTCACCAGGCCACCTTCGAGGCCGCGGGGGAATAGGGACGCCACGGACGGAGGAAGTTCTCCATGAAGATCATGAAATGCGTTCAAGGCGGCCGCGGGTCAACATCATCGACTCGCGACAGGCCCGACGATCATCGCTACCCTTCGACAATGTCATCCCCTTACCGATCGCTTGGCGTGGTAGCGCTCGCGACAATCGTCTTGCTCACCACACCCTCGATCTCGCAGGCGCACCAAGCGCCCACGGTCGCGGAGGATCGCGTCTTACGGGTCTACGACAACAACATCGAGAACCTGGTGAGAAACAACGCCGACGGCACATGCACCCGAATCTCGGGCCCGGACCACCTCACGTCGATGCTCGTCGACGACAACGGTAAGACGGGCACCTCTGACGTGAAGGCTCCCGATCTCCTGATCGTGCAACAGGTGCGTGGCACTGGACAGGCCACGGCATACGCCGACCAGCTCGGGGCCAAGTTCGGCTATCCGGCGGGCACCTACAAGGCGCTCGTGGCCTGGGACGACCCCGAGGAGTGGGGCAGTACGCACAAGTGCAGCCAACAGGCGCTCGGCGACCTGAAGAAGAAGCAGACCAACGGGATCATCTACAACACCAGAACGCTGAGCCTCGCGGCAGGCGACATCTCCAAGTACTGGAGTGCGGGCTGGTTGAAGCCTGGAACACCGTACAACGGCGGGGCCGGGTGCACTCTGTACAAGCCGCCGGACAACGACGACGGCGCCACCAACGACTACAAATGGAAGCGCACCAGCGCGATCGCGGCGAAGTTCACGCTCAAGGAAACGGGGACGACCGTCTTCGCCGCGACCATGCACCTCCCGGAGGAGAACGGGGGGAACGCCTGCGCGGGCGATGGCTACACGGGCATCGCCAATTCCGGCATCCACGTCGGCGCGGACGCCACCACTCTGATGAACGCGTCAACGATCCGTGTGATCGGGATCGACGCGAATCGCACGGGCATCGCCGCCACAACACTCGGCGGTTTCGGCATGACCGGCTATGGAGCCAAGGCGACCGACGGGTCCAGGAAGATCGACTACCTCTTCGTCAAGGGCACCGTGCGGTCGTCGAGCGTTGATCACACGGTCGGCAGTACGAAGTCAAACCATCTCGCGCTGTACGGGTTCATCGAGTTCTGAACCCCCACGGCGCCGGTAAACGCTGGATCAGGCCAGATCGTGGCTGAGGTGAACAAGCGGAGCAGTGCCCCAGAAGCCGACCGGCCGGAGGAGTAGTCCAGTGGCGTTTCCCCAGGCGCGGGGGTCCGCCGGGCGTCCGAGAGTCCAGGTGAGGCGGAAGCGCAGCACGCGAGCTCTCTACACCGGTGTACTCGTTGCGGTCCTCTCGCCGGTCGCCTGACGGTAGCCGTCGAGGGTGGCCGGGACGCCGGTGTGGGGCACCCCGGCCAAGTCGACTTGGTCCGTGGGATGCGCAGGACCAGGCCGTCTCCGGGCGATCCGTTGAGATGTGGCTGTGCACGATATCTGGCCTTTGGGCACGATAGTTGGCCACAACGCTGGGCCTCGATACTGACCGGTGCGACGCCCAGCCGTAGGTGGCGGACACGCCGTTGGCCTGCCCGTGCTCTTCCCAGGTAGAGGCCTCCGAGGAGGCCGGTTCCAGTCCGCGTCCAGCTCTGACTACAGACACGGCGCCTGGCCCCCGGCCGACCACACCCGGTCGAGCCAGGCCGGCAAGCGATCACATGATGGGCATGAGCTTGCCGCCGGGCCGGCGGGACTGGCGGAGCTCGGCCGCCTCCTGGATCTGGTCGAGGGTGTAGGTGCGGGCGACCGATACGACCAGGATCTTTCGCCGGCCAGCCGGGCGAACTCGCCCAGCAGGTCGAAACGCAGGTCGATCTGGGTGATCCGGACACCCAACCCGGCTGCGGCGGCGAAGTCCGAGACGGTGAGGACGTGGTCGGGTCCCCGGCCGGCTCGATCAGGGCCGGCAGCGAGCCGCCGACGAGCTCTTGCGCCCGCGCGAGTTCCTGTTGCGACGCGTCGGGGTGATCGCCGCCAACCCGGCACCGGCCGAGCGCGACCTGATCAAGCTCGCTGAGTCCAGCGCGAAGAGGAGCAGCGCCCACCCCGCCCACCGCTCCGGGACCGGTCCCCGAGGAATGGGCGCATACTGGGCGCGCTCAGGACATTCCGTCCCATCCGCAAGCGGAACTCAAGGAGGATCATGTCCGCCACGATCAGGATCGCCGCCCTGGCGGTGGCCGCGTCCCTCTCTCTCGTCCCCGCCGTCGCTCCCGCCGCCTTCGCCGCCGCCAAGCCCAACCTGCGTGCCTGCTACGACGGCAACTGCAAGATCACCATCACCAAGAAGGTCTCGTTCCCGGTCGACCCCAGCTTCGGCATCACCAGGCTGACCCTCTCCTTCAAGGCCGGCCGCGTCTACGTGAAGGACAGCGGGCCGGGCGTGCGAGGCTCGGGGTACTTCGACGAAGGCGGATCGAGCACGATCAACGGCATCCTCATCTACGACCTGTCGGTGTCCAAGAAGAAGGCGGTACTGGTGCTGACGACGGGCTGAGACGCCCTGTGCCTCCGGTGACCGTCCGGCTGGAACGTCCGGGGCCGTCCGATCGTCATCTGAGAGGTGCGGACGCGCGGGCGATCTACCAGGTCGGACAGGCCGCGCTCCACGCGCTGGCCCAAGTGCTCGGCTTCCTCGGCTCGGCCAAGGGCGCCTCCACTTGGGACCTTTTGGGAGGCGGCCTGATCGCCGACGCCCGTCGAGCACAACCGGCTGCGCTTCGCCGACGAGGTCGCCTGGCACGCCCGGCGGGCCCTGGACGTCTTCTCCCGCGAACTCGCCGACATCGGCGTCTCCGCACGCGTCAGGCTGCCGGAAGTGGACACGCGGTGGTTCGTCGACACGTTCTTCGACAACATCATCACCGATGTGATGAAGCACCAGCGCATCGAGAACACCTGCGCCGAGGGCGAGCAGACGTCCCGATGGATCAAGGACATGGAGGTGCACCTGCGGCACCGTTGTCCAGACAACGATCGCAGCTGCTGGCCAGGGAGGAGGAACTGCTGCGTGGGGCGTCGAAGCGGGCGCCTTGGCATGGAGCTTCCTGGAGCCGAGAGACGTCCGCGGCCCGGCCGCAGACGCCCTGTTCACCTACGGTTCAGGGGATGTAGATGAGGAAGTAGTAGCCCGCCTGACGGTACCGGTCACCTTCGTACCAGCGGCAGGAGGCGAGCCCGGTGTACTGGCCGTTCTCGGCGGCGTCCAGGAGGCCCACTTCGCAGTCGTCCATGGTCGTGTAGTGACTGGAGTAATACCAGTCCGGCGGCAGCGGCGCCAGGACGTGCCTTGCGGCCGAGGCGGACGCGGGTGCGGCGCCGGCCAGGACGGTGGCGCCCAGAGCTGTCGCGAGCAGGGCTGCGGCGGATAAATCACGGATCTTCACGGAGGCTCCTCGACGGCCGGGGTGGGAGGACACCTTCAGATCAGCACTGATCGTCGGGAATGGGAAGCCTCCGTTTTCCATATCCCGGTCGTATGACCCCCTGCCTGTAACGGAATGTCGCCAGATCCAGGACGCCGCCTTCCTGCTACGCCGCGACGGGCCACGAGTCCCCGGCTTCTTCTACCGTCTCCGCCGCACACGATCCTCGACGAGCACTCAAGCCCTCCTCGACGAGGCTGCCGACTCTGGTTAAAGGGAGGCAAGCAGTCACACCCCGGCACCCCTTCCGCACCTGAGCCTGCCAAGCAAGCACAGTTCGTGATCATTAGCTTCGGATTCGCGCACGCCTCGCTACCGAGGGCCGGCCTTGACGTCGATGCCTGACGTGCACTCGACGCCCATTCGGTCATTGGGCCGCCGGAGGTGTGGGTGCGGGCGCCCGGCGGCGGCCAATGGCTACCGTCCCCCTGACAGGCTCGTCCTTATGGGCGCGGCCTAACGGGACTGCGGACCGCATATCGTCCGGCGAAACGCCCCAGGAGGTGCGATTTGCAGGCGGCCGCAAATCCTCATCGTCGAGGACGAACCCCCTGATCCGGCTGGACCTCGCTGAGCTGCTCACCGACGACGGCTACCAGGCGGGCGACGGCGAGACTGCGGTCTACCTCGCCAGGCCGTTGGCTTCCCGATATCGTGATCATGGACATCAAGCTGCCGATCTGTGACGGGATCGGCGCCGCCGCGCGGATCCACGCCGAGCGACTGGCACCGATCAGGGTCCTCGCCGCCTTCTTCCAGCGCGACCCCGTTGACAAGGCGCGAGTCGCGGGCGGCTACGCCCACCTGGTCAAGCCGTTCACCGTGGTTGAACTCCGGCTGCGAGGGAGGTCGACCGTGTCCCAGGCCGAGGGCTACCTGAACGGCCGGTTCGGCCTGTCGACGGGATGGCGGACTGGCAGCAGGATACCGCCATCGATCAGTGGATGCTGATCTCCCAGGTTGCCGCATAGGTCGTTGCCGGCAACGTGGTGCGAGATGCCGACGGTATGCCTGCGCCGGCCACGACCCAGATGGGTCCCGAGACGATCATCGTCGACGCTTACCTCACGATCTGCGACGAGCAGGCCGCCCGCCAGGCCTTCGAACTGACCACCACGGCCACCGTCCTCGACCTCCGGCCACGCTCCGCCGGGCTTGTCCCGCACCACACCTTTCGAACCGAAGCGCCACCAGCTCATTCACCTGGCAGGGCGTAGGGGAAGTCCTGCCCGACATGGGACAGCCATTCCTGCCAGGCAAATCGGGCGCAAGCAAGCGTACGATCTGCCGGATCGCCGCTGGCCCATTTTGGGGGCACCTGGTTGAAGGTCCGAGGCCAACTACGGTCTCAGATCGGCCAACTAGCGTGCTCAGCGACATGAGACACGTCACCTTGGATGGGAACGGACAGTAGTACAAGGCGCTACTGCCAACGTCAAGGCGTCCGGACAGAGGTTGTCTGGCGTCACTGAACATGACATCGGAGCCTGCGGGCTGACCTGGGCACTGTCATTTAGATCAGCATCTCATTTGTTCGACTGAACGACGTTCAAAATGACAGTACGATCCAAGCCCTGCGTGGTCAGTAGGCGCCGGGTGCCGCGGCGCCAAGGACCAGCCGACGAAGGTGCTGCAGGGTGATCATGACGTTGGCACGACGGTTTCGGGGTGGGTGCAGACCCCGGCTGTCAGGTGTCTCGTCCGGTCGTCCACACCACGGCGAGTCCGTCGTCGTTTCCCACGCCCCAGACCGTGGTGGAATCGGGCTGCCGGGCGATCGCCGCCAGGTCCGCCGGCAGCCGTAGGGTGGTCCGCTGCCGGCCGGACACATGCGTGAGCCGCCGCGCCGGCCAGTTGTTCAGCCACAATCCGCCACGGCCGTCGGGGACCAGTTCGCGGCCCTGGGGCTCGTCTTCCGCCGCGCCGAACCGCCACGACCAGCCGGATCCGTTCCAGCGCATCAGGAGTGGCTGGACGTGGAAGTCGTCGCAGTCCTGTCCGCACCAAACGAGCTGACCTGCCACCCATACCTCGCGCGGGCCGAGCACCGCGAGGTCGGAGATGCTCAGCGACGGCTGCGGCTCATACTGGTCGGCGTAGGGGATTCGCGGCAGAGGGATCTGAGGTGAGGGGAGGTCGTGCCAGCGCACGCCGTCCCAGCGAGCGAGCCTCGGCGCCCACCTCTTGGCTGAGTGGTCTTCCTCGGCACCCGGCCTGGTGCCGGCAACCCACACCTCGCCGTCCCCGCCCGCCGCGACAGCAGCCGGTTCCATCTCCAGCTTCCGTATGCTCGGCCTTCCTGCGGTCCACTGTGTGAGCACGGACCTCTCCTGCTGCTCCAACCGGGTCAGAAGCCAGAGCTCGTCGCCCGCCGTCGCCGCTGCGGTGCCCGGCTCTCCCTCCAACTTGGTCTCCGCCCACTTGCCCGCCGCCCCGTCACCGCCGTTCCACCGTGCCATGCAGGGCGGCTCCGTGACGAACCCCCCGATCACCGGTTTTCCCTCGTTCTTCCCCGTCACCCAGACGGTCCCCTCAGGGGAGGCGGTCACTTGGGTGAGCGTCTCGGCGCAGGCAGGGGCGGGAATTTCCTGCCAGGTCGTGCCGTCGTTGCGCCACACCACCCCGACTGCTGTGGGGCAGTGGGGTTCGGGGGGCAGGGATTTCGTGCCGACCACCCAAACGGTGCCGTCCTCCAAGGCGACCACGTCGTTCAACGTGGTGTTGTCCGCGAGCGTGGCGATCATCCGCCATCCCTCCTTGGCGGTCGTCCCCTTGGCCGGGGCAGGGGCAGGAGTCGAGGTCCTGGCGCAGGTGGGGAGCGGGGCCGCGCCGGCAGCGGGAGCAGGAGCGGGGGAACAGGCCGTGAGCCCGAGGAAGATGGCTAAGAGCAGTGGGAGGATGGCTCGCATCCGGATCACGCTACAGCGGAAGTCCTGCCGGGGGCCGGGATAGATTGACGGACAGCGCCTCGGCGGGCCACCGCGAAATGCGTGACCTTGAAACTCGACCGCATGCGGGTCACCTGTATCCCCGGCACAAAGCGGACAGACACCCGAAGTAGGCCGAGGTGCACCAGCTCCACCTGGCCGTTGACGAATCAAATGAATGGTCTTTTAATTCACTCATGGGGCGTATCGCTGGCGTCACCGCCGCTGAGACGCGGGTGCGGCTGCTGCAAGCCGCCGCCGAGGTGTTCGCCGAGCGCGGGTACGAAGGCACGCGTGTGGCCGACATCGCCGCGGCCGCGGGAGTGAGCAACGGCGCGTTGTATGCGCACTTCGGGTCGAAGGCCGAGCTGATGGTGGCCGCGCTGCGCGCGCACGGGCCTCGACTGATGGCGGACCTGTTCGCCGCCGATCCCGACCGGTCGATCGCGGAGCTGCTCGTCGCCGTCGGCCGCCGGCTGCCTCGCCGTCGCGAAGCCTGCGGGTATCTCATCGTCGAGGCGTTGGTCGCGGCCCGCCGCGACGAGGAGGTCGCCCAGCCGATGCGTGACTACGTCGGCGAGCGCGCTGACTGGCTCGCCGGGCTCGTGGGGGTCGCCGAGAGCGGTGGCGAGCTCGACCCCGCGCTGTCGCCGAACGCGCTCGCCCACTTCTGCCTCCTGATCGCGATGGGCAGCGCGCTCATCAGCCCGGATCTGCACGCGGTGAATGACGAGGAGTGGACCGCGCTGCTCACCCGTGTCGTCGCCGCGCTCGCGCCCACCGAGCCCACAGCACAAAGGGGAGCACAACAGTGAAAGTGCGGATCAGCTCCGAGCGATGCCAGGGGCACGGTCGCTGCTACGACCTCGCCCCCGACCTGTTCGGTGAGGACGACGAGGGCTACGGGCAGGTCATCGGCGAAGGCGTCGTGCCGCCGGACAAGGAGCGCGCGGCGCGCTTGGCGGCGTCCAACTGTCCCGAACGCGCGATAGAGATCCTCTAGGAGGCTCGCATGACCGTCGACGACCGCTTCGGCCAGGACTACCGGGAAACGCTGGAAGAGCGGTCCCACGGTGCCCGCAACGAGATCATCACTGGGCCGGTCACGGACTGGGCGACCGACTTCTCCCACGCCGAGCCCGAATGGGCGGCCGACCCGTACCCCATCCAGGACGAGCTGCGGGAGCGCTGCCCGATCGCGCACACCGAGCGGTTCGGCGGCGGGTGGCTGCCGACCCGCTACGAGGACGTGGCGGCCATCGCCTACGACACCGAGCACTTCTCGTCCCGGGCGATCATCATGAGCAACTTCCGTCCGCCCCCCGAGATGGCGCCCGTGGGGGGTACGCCGCCGATCTCCTCGGATCCGCCCTTCCACCACCACGCGCGCAAGTTGCTGCTGCCGGCGTTCACCAAGTCCGCCGTCGCCAAGCGGGAGGCGGCCACCAGAGCGTTCTGCCACACCCTCATCGACGCGCTGGAGGGGCAGGACGTCGTCGACGCCGCCCGTGACTATGCCCAGCACATTCCGATGCGGGTCATCGCCGAGATGCTCGGCTTCCCGCCCGAGGACGGGGCGCGCTTCCGGGTGTTCATCGAGAACGCGCTCGAAGGGGTCAACCTGCCGCCGGAGGAACGCCTCGTCCGGGCGCAGAAGCTGTTCGACTACCTGCTCACGCAGATCCGCGACCATGTCGACCACCCGCGTGACGACCTCACCACCTACCTGATCAACGCCGAGCTCGGTGGCCACAAGCTCGATCCCTCCCACGTGGCCGGCACGATGGCGCTGCTGCTCATCGCCGGCATCGACACGACGTGGAGCGCGATCGGCGCGTCGCTGTGGCACCTGGCCAAGACTCCCGCCGACCGCGAACGCCTGGTCGCCGAGCCTGGACTGCTGCCGACCGCGATGGAGGAGTTCCTCCGGGCCTACGCCCCGGTCACGATGGCGCGGCTGGTCAAGGAGGACATGCAGTGGCGCGGTGGCGACATGAAGGCCGACGACTGGATCCTGCTGTCGTTCCCGGCGGCCAACCGCGATCCCGCGCAGTTCGAACGGGCGGGTGAAGTCGTCATCGACCGTGAGGTGAACCGGCACGTCGCGTTCGGGCTGGGCATCCACCGCTGTGTGGGCTCGCATCTGGCGCGCATGGAGTTGCGGGTCGCCCTGGAGGTCTGGCTGGAGCGGATCCCGGCCTTCAACCTGGCCGACCCGGCGGCCGTGACCTGGGCGACGGGTCAAGTCCGCGGGCCACGTACCCTCCCGATCCGCATCGGGGTGTGATCGATGAGTAGGTCCTGTCGTCTCGTACGCGGTCGTCTAAATTTTTTCCGCGGGTGTGTCGGATGGCGTCGAGCGCGTTCGTAGCCAAGGTGAGAGGCCGGCAACGGGCCGGTCGCCACTCACCTGGCAAGGAGCGTGCACACCGTGGACCAGGAGATCGTGAGCGCCACCCTGACCGTCGCCGTGCCCGCCGCGAAGGTGTTCGCGGTGCTGGCGGACCCGACGGCCCATTCCGCGATCGATGGCACCGGTTGGGTTCAGGAAGCTGTCAACCAGGCGCCGCTGACCGAAGTGGGGCAGATTTTCCGGATGGCCATGTATCACGCCAAGCATCCAGACGGTGACTACCAGGTGGTCAACAAGGTCCAGGTGCTCGACCCGCCGCGCGCCATCGGCTGGCTGACGGGGTATGACAAGGGCGACGGTCATCTGGAGTTCGGCGGCTGGATCTGGCGTTACGACCTTGCGCCGCTCGGTCCGTCCGAGACCGAGGTCACGCTCACCTACGACTGGTCGGCGGTGCCGCAGTTCAGACGGGAGTTCATCCAGTTCCCGCCGTTCGGCCCTGAGCATCTCACCAACTCGCTGCACCACCTGGCCGAGCTTGTCGCCGGTAGGTGATGACAAGGTGCCGGCCGTCAGCCGCCGGGCTTGGTCAACTCCACGCCGTCGAACCGGAACACCGTGACGCGACCGGGGTAGTCGGCGACCGCCAGGAGCCGGCCGTCGGCGGAGAAACCAACCGCCTGGTACCAGGCCGACCATCTACCGGGTACGGCGAAGCGCGGCTCCAGCGGCTGTCCGGTCGCGACGTCGTGGACGATGACCGGGCCGCCATCGCGGGCCCCGGCGAGCAGGGTCCCGTTGGGTGACAGCGCGAAGTCCTGAAACCGCTCGAATCCGTCCCGCTTGTCCTCGATCGCCCAGCACAGGGCGCCGGAATCCACCGAGACGCCGAAGCACCCTGACATCGCACCGCTCGCGACGAGGATCTGCTCGGTCCTGTCGAACGCCAGTTTGTCGAACCGGCGGTTGATCCCCTGGAATCCCGCCGGGTAGGGGAACCGGGCGGCGAGCACTCGCTGACCGGTGTCGACATCCCAGATCTCGAGGTCATAGTCCGTATCGCGGTTGTCCGGGTCGTGGGTGAGGCCGAGGAGCCGGCCCGACGGCGACAGCGCGGCGGTGGTCTGGAAGCGCTTGCCCGCTGGAAGATCGAGGCACGAACCGCCGTCCGGGCCCAGCACGCGCAGCGCATGATCGCTGTCGACCACGACCATCCGCCGGCGGGCCGTGTCCCACCCTGGTCGGGTGTGGGGCAGGGGCTGGACATGGCCGGTGGCGAGCGCCACCGTGTAGCTCACCTCCGCCATGCTGCTCGTGTTGCGGACGGTGAACGTCAGGTGCGATCCGTCCGGTGCGAAGGCCACGGTATGGATGAGTGAGTACTGATACGCCTCGGTGTACAGCACCCGGCGGGCGCCGGTCCGCAGGTCCACTGTCTGCACATCGGCGCCGGCCTGACCGGTCTGGCCGGGGATGCCGCGGGCGACCGCGACGGTGTGGCCGTCCGGGTGCAGGGCGGTCGTCACGACGCCGTTCGTCGCCCGCGTCGCGCACTGGGCGACGACGTCGCCCGGTGCGGTCGCGGCGACGTCGCGGAGCAGGGCGTACCCGTCACGCATCTTCTCGGCGACGACCTTCTCCAGGGCCTCGCGCGCCGCGCGAGCATCATCGAACGGCTTCGCGCGCCCCTGAGGCTTCCCGGTGCCGGTCCACCAATTCCGGTGCAGCTCGGCCCCATCGGTCCGGAGTTCCAGGTACTTGGGCTTCGAGGTACCGGGATGAGTCAGGAGAATATGATCACGATTCACACGCGGCATCGTAGAGGCCTCCGATGCCGAGCAGGTCGCGAATCACTGTCATCGGCAGGTGCGGAGCATGTTGAGCAAGCTCACCTTCTCCTTCCGCGTCACGAAGAGCCGGTAGTGATGCTTCACCGTGATCCATGAGGTGGCGTACCGGCACCAATAGCCGCGGCGCGGCGGCCGCCAGCTCTGCGGCCCCTGGCCGCCCTTGGCGATGTTGGCGGAATGGCTGACCACTATCAGCTCGGGGCGGGTGAGGTCGTTGGCGAACGCGCGCCGCCGCGCCTGGCTCCATTTACTGGCGCCGGAGCGCCAGGCGTACGACAGCGGTACGACGTGGTCGACGTCCACCTGCTTCTCGCTCTTCAGCCGCTTGCCGTCGTACGGGCTGTACCAGACGCCCTTGACCGGCTGGCAGGCCGCGTTCCTGCGCACGTGTCGCCCGTCACGGGCCAGGACCACTTCTCGTGTCCCGCACCTGCCCCTGTGGTGCGCCCATCGGGGTTGGAAGCGCCGGTGGCTGTAACCGCGGATCGACAGGGGCCTGGCGACTTTCAGCTGGGCCAGCATCCTGCGGGCCACCGCCTCGGCGCCGGCTTGTGGCCGCTTGCCGGCGTCGGCGGACGCCTGCGGGGGAGCGGTGACAGCGGCGATCGGGATGGTCAGAAGGGTGAGTGCGGCGACTTGGATCGGCCGCCTCAAGAAGATCATGGTTCCAGCCATACCAGTCACTCCCCGCCGACGGCAGTGATATTCAAGAACGCGACTTACTCGCCAAGCGGAACTCGGCCCGCAGGCCCGCCGGTGCCAGGCGTCCGCAGAACTCGGGTTCCGCGGCGACCGCGTTCGGCGCGTGTAGGTGAAAGCGCTGGGCGATACGGGAGGTGGTGAGGGTGAGCTGGCGCATCGCCACCGCGGCGCCGAGGCAGTAGCGAGAGCCGGACCCGAACGGCAGGTACGTGCCAGGCGCCGGCCGCGCCGTCTCCCATCGAGCCGGGTCGAACTCGTCCGGCTGAGACCACCAGCGAGGGTCGCGGTGGATCAGGTACGGAGTGCACAGCACCTCGTCTCCCGGTCGTAACCGCCACTCGCCGAGCGTGATGGCGGTACGCGCGACCCTGGTCATCATCCACGCCGGAGGAGACAGCCGGAGGGTCTCCTTGACCACGGCCTCGGCCAGCGGAAGCCGCCCGTGCGGCGCGGCCCCGGCCGGCGGGCCGGCCTCGTCCGCGAGGTCGGCGGCCAGGCGCGGGCGGATGGCGAGTTCGCGGACGATGGAGGTCAACGCCGCCGCGGGAATGCCGTGCCCGCCGATCAGGATGCTCCACAACGTGGTGGTCACCGATTTGTCGGTCATCGTCGGATGTGCGCTGAGCAGTACGTCGAGCAGGTCGCGATGTGGGCGGTAGAAGTCGACGTCGTGGTCGGCGACCCGGCCGACGCCACGTCGCCGAGCGGGCTCGGCGCGTCTGGCGGAGACCAGCCGGGTCAGCGTCTCCATCGTGCGGCGGTGAACGCGGGCGAATCTGCGGTTGCGCGGCAACGGAACCCACGCGGGGAGCTGGTAGTCGGCGTCCTCGAACGGCAGCAACGCCGCGTGGTTGGCCGCGAGCAACTCGGGGATGCCCGGCGCGTCCTCGCCGAGGCACAGGTCGGCCACGGCGTGCCCGGCGAAGTCGAGCATCACCGGCAGCACGTCGACGTCGCGGCCCGCCGTCCGGTCGAGCACGGCGTCCAGAATCGCGACTGTCCGGCCGTCCATGCCCGCGGCCGCGGCATCGCCCAGGGCGGGCCGCACCACGCGGCGCGCCCGCATCCACGGGCTGATCATCTCGCCGGCCGCGTGCAGCGCCGACGAGCCGGCGAACGGCGTCAGCTCCGTGACGTAGTCGTGATTGGTGGCGGTCAGAACCTGATGGGTGAGCCGCGGGTCGATGGTGAAGACGACCCGCTCGTCGAAGGAGAACACGTCGCCGTATTCACGATGGTGGCGGCGGAGAAAAGAAATGCGGTCCTTGTCGTACGCGACGACGTTGCCCAGCAGCCAGTGGCCGCGAGGCCCTGGTGGGCGTGCCGTGTCCAACTGACGGGGTCTGTTTACTTGCCGTGGTGGTAGGGCCAGTAGATGTATCGGCCGCTGACCCGAGCCTTGCCGACAAGGCGGGCAGCCACCTGACGCAGCAGTCGCACGACTTTCTCACCGTCCTCACTGATCGAACCGGATGACGTGACTATGAATCACGTTTTTGGCCCGGTCAATCGTCGCCGCAGAATGTATGGGCGGGGGTTGTTTTCGGCTATGTCGTTATCAACCTTTCGACCGATCGGCCGCTGTAGCGGCTGTGGCTCGCATAGTAGGTTGCTTCAGTGCTGAAATGCCTACGACGTAAGGTCGTTTGGTTAGCCGTCGCCGGAGTCGTCGCCGCCGGGTCGCCGGTCGGACTCGGCTCGTCGTTCGCGTACGCCTCTGATTCGGGTAACTCCGTCATCGTCTGGGACGGCAACGCCCAGACAGCGATCTGGGACATCGCCGGTCAGCAGCCGCAAGTTCAGGCGCGCAGCTTCGCGATGGTGCACGGAGCCATTTACGACGCGGTGAACGCGATCGCCCGCACTCCCTACCAGCCCTACTTGATCGCACCGGCCGCCAACGGTGCCGAGTCGACGGACGCGGCCGTCGCGACCGCGGCCTTCCGCGTGCTGGACGCGCTGTTCCCGGCTCAGCGGGCGAGGTTGACGACGCAGTACGACGAGTCGCTGGCCGCGATTCCCGATGGCGGCGCGAAACGACGCGGCATCACCGTGGGCGCGCAGGCGGCCGACGCGATGATCGCCGCGCGGGAGAACGACGGGGCGTTCGGCAGCCAGACCTGGACCGTCGGCACCCAGCCTGGCCAGTGGCGCCCGGCGCCTCCCACCTTCGCCTCCGACGGGGCATGGGTCGGTTACGTCAAACCGTTCCTCATCCCCAGCGCGTCCATGTTCCGCACGTCCGGCCCGCCATCGCTCACCAGCCGCCGGTACGCCCGGGACTTCAACGAGGTCAAGACGATCGGCTCGGCGACCAGCACGCTCAGGACGGCCGACCAGACGCAGGCCGCGATTTTCTGGCACGATCGGCATCTGGCCGAATGGGAGATCAAGCGTCAGCTCGCGACGACGCAGCGACTGAACACGCTCCAGACGGCGCGGATGTTCGCGATGGTCGATCTGGCCGAAGCCGACGCCACGATCGCCTGCTTCAACGAGAAGGCGGCGTGGAGCTTCTGGCGGCCGGTCACCGCGATCCAGCTGGCCGACACCGACGGCAACCCGGACACGGTGGCCGATCCCAACTGGATGCCGCTGCTCGTCACGCCGCCGCACCCCGACTTCACGTCCGGACATGCCTGTTTCACCGCCGCGAGCATGTCGGCGTTGGCCTACTTCTTCGGCCGGGACGACATCTCCTTCAGTGGGTACAGCGCCGACTCGGGCACCACCCGGCACTTCCGCGGCTTCTCGCAGGCGCTCGCCGAGGTCGTCAACGCCCGCGTGTGGGGCGGCATCCATACCCGCACGGCCGACGTCCAGGGCGCGAAGATCGGCGGCCAGGTCACCGCCTACATGGCCGGCCACTACTTCCGCCCGAAGAGGTGACGACCCCGGCGACGCCGCCGGGGTCGCGTGCTCGTGTGGTTCGGTGCGGGCGGATGCCGGACGTCGGTGGCCGTCAGCCCGGGGAGCGCTCGGCCTGCGGCGGAGCCCAGAAGCGCTCGTAGTTGCCGACGGTCGACAGCGAGCGCGGTTCGGCCCGATCGAGGTACAGGACGCCGTTCAGGTGGTCGGTCTCGTGCTGGGCGATCCGCGCCGGCCAGCCGGACAGCTCCACGTCGTACGCGCGCCCGCCGCCGTCGAGAGCCGACAGCCGGACCCGCGCGTGGCGCGGCACGACGGCGGTCAGCCCCTCGACGCTCAGGCATCCCTCGTAGAACGCGTGGTAGCGGGACTCCAGAGGGGTGACGACGGGGTTGACGAGTTCCAGCGGAGGCTGGGGCACGCGCTCCCGCGCCGTGGCGATCTCCGGCGGCACGTCGGCGGGGTCCTCGATGACGGCCAGCGCCAGCGGGATGCCGATCTGCGGCGCGGCGAGCCCCACCCCGACGCCCGGCAGGTGCCGGAACATCGCGTCGAGCAGCTCGCGCAGTAGGCCGTCGGGGAGCTGGCCGTCGTACGGCTCGGTCGTGCGGCGCAGCACGGGGTCGCCGGCCTGGGTGATGGACCAGGGGCGGGGCGCCGCCAACAGGGCGTGCACCCGCTCGGCCAACTCCTCGCCGCCGCTCATCGGGGGCCACCGGTGGCGTACTGGGGTTCCATACGCAAGGGATCCTATCGGTCAGTAGTCGCTCAGCAGACGGTAGACCACGCCCGGGCCGAAGTCCCCATTCCCGATCTGGAAGGTCTTGATTTGTGAAGGAGATCACTCTTATAGTCGGAATGATGCACCTTTCATACGACTTAGAGGCATTGTGAGGTTTTCCGTCCTGTCGGTGTGGCTGGTTGAGCGGCTGCACATCGATCTCTGCCGTCTGACCGGGTCCATCTGTCGCTGATCGCGCTCTGACGTAGCGCTTGATCCCCTCGACCCCGTACCACCCCCTTTCTGCATGCCCTCTTAGGCATGCCGTCTTTCGGAGCCTTCCTCATCGTGAAGAGATTCTCTTTCTCCCTGCAGCTGCTGCTGGGCCTGGTCGTGGGTGTGGCCCTCGGCTTCGCCGCCCGCATCTGGGACCTCGCCTGGCTGGCCACCACCCTGACCGAAGTCGGATCGATCTTCGTCCAGCTGCTCAAGCTGGCAGTGCCGCCGCTGGTGTTCACCGCCGTCGTGGTCAGCGTCGCCAACCTCCGCAACGTCAACGGCGCGGCTCGGCTGGCGGGCAAGACGCTGTTCTGGTTCCTGGCCACCGGGCTGATCGCCGTCATCGTC
The DNA here is from genome assembly GCF_043197155.1 of Nonomuraea sp. NPDC049269. Taxonomy (NCBI): domain Bacteria; kingdom Bacillati; phylum Actinomycetota; class Actinomycetes; order Streptosporangiales; family Streptosporangiaceae; genus Nonomuraea; species Nonomuraea sp. NPDC049269. The sequence continues at coordinate 92,918 of NZ_JBICSO010000009.1, read as the reverse complement.
GGCATCGGCCTCGGCTTGATCATCAACCCCGGTCAGGGCGTCACCCTGAGCACGGCGGGCGCGAAGGCGCCCGAGCACGTCGGATCCTGGGTCGACTTCCTCACCGGCATCATCCCGACGAACATCGTCACGGCGTTCACCGAGCTCAACGTCCTCCAGATCGTCTTCCTGGGGATCGTCCTCGGTGCGGCGGCCCTCGCGATCGGCGAGAAGGCCGAGCCGTTCCTCACCTTCAGCCGCTCGATCCTCGAACTGGTCCAGAAGGCGCTGTGGTGGGTCATCCGCCTGGCCCCCATCGGGACCGCCGGCCTGATCGGCAAGTCGGTCGCCACCTACGGATGGGACCTGCTCGCGCCGCTGGCGAAGTTCGGTCTCGGCGTCTACGTCGGCTGCTTCATCGTCCTGCTGGCCGTCTACCCGGCGCTGCTCTCGCTGGTCGGCAAGGTCAACCCCATCACGTTCTTCCGCAACGCCTGGCCCGCGATCGAGCTGGCCTTCGTCTCCCGCTCCTCGGTCGGCACGCTGCCGCTGACGCAGAAGGTGACGATCGAGCGTCTGGGAGTCGACCGCGACTACGCCTCCTTCGCCGTGCCGTTCGGTGCGACCACCAAGATGGACGGCTGCGCCTCGATCTACCCGGCGCTGGCGGCGATCTTCGTGGCGCAGGTGTTCAACGTCCACCTGGGCGTCGGCGAGTACCTGCTCATCGCGTTCGTCTCCGTCGTCGGCTCGGCCGCGACGGCCGGTCTGACCGGCGCGATCGTCATGCTCACGCTGACGCTGAGCACGCTGGGCCTGCCGCTCGAGGGCGTCGGCCTGCTGCTGGCCATCGACCCGATCCTCGACATGATCCGCACCGCGACCAACGTCGCGGGACAGATCGTGGTGCCGGTCCTCGTGGCCCGTGGTGAGGGCCGGATCGACGAGGCGGTGCTCAACGCGCCGCCGCAGCCGCTCGACGAGGCTCCGGCGAGCGCGCCGCGCACCTCCGGCGAACCAGCGATCGCCTGACCAAGCCTGACCAGCCTGACCAGCAGACGGGGCCGCCCACGCGAGGGCCGCCCCGTCTGTTCATGTTCCGGCAGGCGCTCCCGGTGGTCAGGTTCGCACGATGACGGCGCTGTCGATCCCGTTCCACGCGAGGTTGGCGTTGTCCAGCAGGAGCTTGTCCACGTCGATGGAGTGCTCGCTGGCGTCCGCCGGGTCGGCGACCTTGAACGTCGTGGGATGGACGGAGCCGTCGGCGTGGACCACACCGCCGTAACCGGTGATGGTCACATAGTGCCGGAGGGTGGGCGTCGAGCTGTTCCACCACGGCAGTTTGCCGGGGATCACGAGGACCATCACCGGTCTGCCGCGCGACAGGGACGTGACGATCCGGTTGATGCCCGCCTCATACGTCTGGCCGTTGGAGACCGCTATCTCCTCCCACTTGTACTGCCAGTCGGAGGCCGGGATGTAGGAGTTGATGACGGCGGGGATCCTGCCCGGCATGGTGGCGCCGAACAGTGTCTCGCCCGTCTGCAGCTTGTCGGCCAGCTCCGACTGCGGCGGAGCCGAGATGCCGATGGTGGCGAGCGTGGTCTGCACGGCGCCCGGGCCGCACCAGTTGCCGCGCTCCTGCTGCTTGGCGGAGAGTCTCATGTCCAGAGCCCGTACCGGGAGCTGCCACGTCCCCGCGATGCCGAACTTGGCCTCGGTGACGACGTAGGGGCGCCTGAGGTCGGTGAACGCGGTGTAGCACGCCCGGCTGGCGTTCGTGGTCATCGTCGGGCACGAGTCCGAGATGTCCGGACCGTCGCCGCCGAACCAGAGCCGCAGGTTGACCTGGAAGTTGGTGTACGCGCCCGGATTGATGAAGGCGACGGCGCGAACCTGGGTGCGGTTGCCGTTGAACTCGAGGCACACCTGGTAGGCGGTGCCGTTGTGGACGCGGGTCTCGCTGCAGGTGGTGTTCAGCGTGGTCGGGTATTCGTGCCAGATCCCCGCCTGCGCGGGGAGCGCCGGGACGGTGATGACCGCGAGTGCCGTTCCCATCAGGATCGTGAGTAACGCTCTGATCATTCTTTGCACGGGTATGTTTCCTCGTATATCGGTTCAGGCCGAAATGCTCAGGGCTAATGGATGGCGAGCCGGTACAGCCGCTCGTTGATCTTGTAGTAGAGGTTGCCGAAGCCGTCGGCCGTCAGCCCTTCCGCACCCGAGACCGTCAGCAGCACGGTCAGCGCCTTGGTCGACTTGTCGATCTTGAAGATCTGGTCGCCGGCCGTGCCGTACACGTGGCCGGGATCCTGGGCCACGGTCAGCAGTTCCCCGTCACGCCAGGCCAGACTGGACTTGGCGGCGTAGTCGGGGTCGGGGAACAACCGCGTCGCCGTGATCGCCTCGGGCCGGGCCGGATCGAGGGTGAGCAGTGAGCCGCCCGCCAGGCCCCAGAGCTCGCCGTCCACCTCCGTGAGGGCCGTGACGGCCTTGGGCGCCGTCAACGGGAGCGGATACGGGCGCACGGCACCGGTGGCCGGGTCGTAGGAGAACAGCGTGGCCGACGCTCCCGGCGCGTAGACGGGGTCGACGCCCAGGGCGCCGCGCGTGGAGGTGCCGCCGAACACCTTTCCGCCCGCGTAGGCCAGCGAGACGACGGCCTGGTTCGGCACCACGCAGATCGTCCGCCCGGCCGTGCCCTCCTTCCACATGGTCAGGGCGCCGCTGCGCTTGCCGTACTTGGGCACCGTGCCCATGTAGACGGTGCCGTCCGGCCCGCCGGCGAGCGCGTACGGCCGGTCCTGCGGCGGCGGCCCGTTGCCCGGCTCGCAGTCGTCGGCTTTGTCGCCCGCCTCGCCGCCGGTGTACCGGAGTGTGGGCGGCCAGGGACTTGCGGGGTTGTAGCTGTAGAGCTTGGCCGAGGGATAGGCGCCGATGTAGAGCAGGCCGTTGTGCGCCAGCAGGCTGTCGGTCTGGCTGAGCCCGTTGAGGGTCTTCGTGTCCGGCCGGTTGTCGTCGCCGTCGCCTCGCAGCGGGTCGTAGATGCCGGTCCCGCCGGTCAGGTAGCCGCCGGTGTAGACACGGCCGTCGGGTCCCGCGCCGAGCGCGTTGATCGCGGCGGGCAGTACGGGGGTGCCGGCGACGACTCTGCTGCTCCAGGCGCCGCTCGCGGTGTCGTACTTGAAGATCCTGGTGCCGTCCGAGGCGGCGCCGAGGCCGACCAGGGTGCCGTCGGCCCAGGTGTAGCCGGTGACGTCGAGTCCGGGCCGGACGGAGGTCGCCTGCACGGATCCGGTGGCCACGTCGTAGGAGTGCAGCAGGCCGTCCTTGACGAACCACACCTTGCCGTCGCGGGCCGGCGAGTGGTGCAGGTCCACGTCGGTGATCGCGGCGTCGGTGGTGGCGGCGTACGAGCCGTCGGCGTTGCGGGCGACACGCAGGACGAGCAGCGTGCGGTCGATCCAGGCGAACAGCCTGCCGCCGGTCCAGGTGAGCCCGCCCACCATGGAGTTGTGCGCGTAGGCCGCCGGAAGCAGGCTGTCCACCCGCCCCGTGACGTTGTCGAACCTGACCAGCGCGGCGTTCGTGCCGGTGCCCAGGTACGTGGCGTTGGCGGCCGGGTCGTGGGCGATGCTGCGCACGTACTGCGCGCCGGTCACGATGGGCACGCTCCCGATCGTGGTGAAGGCGCCGTTGTCGTACTTGAAGTAGCGACCGTCGTTGTAGGTGCCGCCGTACACCTTCCCGCCCGCGCCTGGCTCCAGGTCCCAGATGAAGGAGTAGCCGCCTTCCGCCCGCCCGAGGTCGGTCACCGTGGACTGGCCGGGGACGTGCCGGTAGAGCTTGGAGTTGGGATAGGTGCCCAGGTAGACGCTGCCGTCGGTGGCCGTGGCCGCCGCCCAGCCGCCGACGGTGGGCGTGTCCGCCGAGTCGGGAATGGTGATCTTCCGGGTCACCTTCTCGGTGGCCACGTCGATCACCGCGAGCTGCGGGTTGGCGTCTTCGGTGCCGGTGTAGAGGGCGTACGCGCTTCCGCCCGCGAACGTGGTGGCGTTGGGCACGCTGCTCTCGATCTGCACGCCCAGATCGGTCACGTCCTTGGTGATCAGCACCTCGTCCCAGTAGGCGGTGCCCACGTCGGCCACCCCTGAGTAGATGAGGGCCGAGACCGTGGCCGTGCCGGTGGGCGCGACCCCCGAGGCCGTGACGCGGTTCCACCGCCGGCCCGTCACCGCCGCGTTCGCGCCACCGGACAGGAGTTTGCCGGAGGCGTCCCTGAAGCGCAGATACAGCTGCGCCGTGCCGCTGTCGGCCCAGACGACGGCGTTCAGGGTGTAGCGCGTCCCCGCCGCGGCGGGCAGGCCCGGCAGGCTCTCCCTACCGTAGGCGGCAGCGGGGTCGGTGTCGGTGACGCGCGCGGTGGTGCGCCCGTCCCAGGCCACGGCGTCGACGCCGCCGGGGCTGTGCGAACCGCTCCAGCCGGTGAGTCCGTCGTCGAAGCCTCCGTTGGCGATCCGCAGGTCGGCCGCGGACGCCGGTGCGAACGGCGCCGCGAGCAGCGTCACGAGGAACGCCACCGCCACCGCCCCGCGCAGGGCGCGCCTCACGCGCCTCCGCCTGTCCTGCGGTCGGGCCGCCGTCTGGCGTGCGGCTTGATCCGCCACGCTAAGGGGCCCTCCTCGGAAATCTGCACAGCGCCACCTCCACGGTGTGTTCGTTTGTGCTCGATTACGGTCATGACCGTAACTTCGCGAACGTGGCGCGTCAATGCCCTGTACGTGTCAGCGGCACCGAAGTATGAGGCTCACGGGTGCCGGGGCGACGCCGCGGGCTGCGGGATCTCCGGCGAATCGGCCCGCCTGCGCCGGATGAGGTACTCGGCGGTCGCGAGGGCGGCGGCACCGAGCAGTACCTCGCTGACAGTGGAGATGAGACGGCTGGCCAGGGCCACCACCGCGGCGGCCGGAGCGGGCAGTACCACGGTCAGCGCGGCCGTGAGCACCGCCTCGCGGACGCCGATCCCGTCGGGGATGAACACGCTGGCGATGCCGATCGAGGTGGCGAGCGTGAACGCGCCGACACACAGCATGAGTGAGCGGGGCGGAGACGCCCCCATCGCGATGGCCAGGGGCCACAGGTGCAGCCCGGTGACCACCCATGACAGGCTCTGCCAGACGATCGCGAGCCGCACTCCCCGGACGGAGGCGGCCGTGGCCGCGGAGGGGCGGCGCAGCAGCCGCAGCAACAGCGCGGAGCCCTGGTTGACGATCTGCGGGCGCACCAGGACGAGCACGATCAGCACGGCGGCTCCGCCCAGCCACGCCGCCCGCGCGCCCAGGAGCTGCACGCCCGCGAGCAGCCCGACCGTGAACCCGCTCAGCAGCACCAGGCTCATGACCAGCGCCGCCGTGGTCATCAGCCTGCCGAAGGTGACGCCGTTGGCCGTGGCCACCTTGGCGGTGGCGATCATGCCGGGCACCCGTCCGGGCACGTACTTGGACAGGAAGCCGACGAAGAAGATCCGCACCACGCGCGGCTCGCTGACCGGGGGGCCGATCTCCAGCAGCACGACGCGCCAGCCGAGGAACCCGAGCGACAGTCCCGCCATGCTCGCCAGCAGCGAGCCGCCGAGCAGGAGGCTGATCTGCCCGGCGTCGCGCTGGGTGAGCAGGACGCCGACCACGCTCCAGTCCAGCCGGGACATCGTCCACGCGATCGCGGTCACGACGGCGAGGGCGAACGCGGCGACCAGCGCCAGCTTCACCGGACGCGGCAGCCGGGGCAGCCTGATCGATCTCACTCGCGCGTCCCGGCCGACGGTGCCGGGGACAGGCCCGTCCTGATCGGCTCTCCCCGCCGGCGGCTCAGCTCGTAGGCGACGCGCAGCAGCCCCACGCTGGCGCCGAGGAAGAAGGCCGTGTGGAAGCAGAGCTGCATCCAGCCGACCCACAGCCCGAAGCGGGCGCCCCGGTAGCGGCGGGCGAAGCCGATGAAGGCGCGGTTCATCCAGAGGAACACCGCGAGCGTCGCCGCCGGCACGGCCAGCAGCCAGGGGCTGACGAGCGCGAGCGGCAGGGTGAGGAACGTGGCCGTCGCCGAGGCGGAGGAGACCCGGGGCGGTTTGCGCTTGCTCTGGCCCGTTCCGATCATGCTGAGCTGGAAGCCGACCTTGCCCTCACCCCGCAGCCGCCGCGCCCGTACCATGATCACCGGCAGCGTCGTGGACCGGACGAACCGCTCCGTCAGGCACCCCCAGAACCGGTCCTCGTCGTCGGCCTTGGTGACCACGGAGGTGGTGACGACCAGCCGGTAGCGGGCCGGGACGCGCGTGCCGAACTCGAAGTCCTCGCCGTCGCGCAGCCGTTCGTCCAGCCCGCCCGCCTCCTCGAAGACGTGGCGCGGGATCAGGGTGCAGGACAGGAACGTCGCCGTGGTCTGGCTGCGCTCGTAGTGCTCGCACAGAACGCGATAGCGTTCGACCGGGCCGTCGTCGTACAGCGGCTCGATGTCGTAGATGCCCTGAACCATGCCGCAGTCCGGCGTCTCCCGGTACGCCTTGACCGCGTTGCGTATCGCGTCAGGGGCGAGTGCCGTGTCGGAGTCGACGAAGAACAGCAGCGGAGCCGTGCTGCCGGCCACCCCGAGGTTGCGGGCCCCCGCCGGCCCCTGGTTGCGTGGCGACTCGACGATCGTGCACGGGAAGCGCCGGGCTATCTCCAGCGAGCCGTCGGTGCTGACGTCGTCGACCACGATGACCTCGACCGGGCGGTAGGTCTGCGCGTACACCGACTCCAGGCAGGCCCGCAGGGTTTTGCGCTTGTTGTAGTTCGGCACGATGACCGCGACGTCACCCCGCCAGGCCATCTCGTCAGGCATATCCGTTCCCTTTCGTCGGTCGGGTCGTGCCGGTCAGGACACCGACACGACCATGCGCTGGGCCCGATGGTCGGACAGCCGCTCGGCGCCGGGCAGCTCGTAGCTGTGCACGGTCACGTCGGGACTGGTGTACAGCCAGTCGATCCGCCACAGCTCGGCGGTCCCGGCCAGGTAGGTCGCCGGATAGAGGGACGAGAGCGCGGGCGTCCTGTCGATCAGCCGCTCGGGGAGCAGGCGGCGGATGCCCATCGCCGGGGAGGTGTTCAGGTCGCCGGCGAGCACGACGGGATGGGGGTTGGCCGCGACGTCCGCGCCGATGGCCCGGTAACTCGCCTCCCGCCGCAGGGTCTTGCTGAAGGCGACGTCCCGGGACTCGGCGTCGTACAGCCGCCATTCGAGCGGGGGCTGGGCGATCTGGGGGTCGTAGAAGGAGATGACCGTGCCGTTGACGTCGATGTCGGTGCGCAGCGTCTCGACCGTGTAGCCCTCCGGCCAGCTCCGCAGCGCCTCGGGGATCTCCTTCTGGTCGGACGGCAGCCAGGGGCGCAGGTCCAGGCCGCGATGCACGACGATCGGGAACCGCGAGAGCGTGATCTGCTCGCCGGACACCGCGACCTGGTAGCCGGGGAACTCGCGGCGCAGCTCGGCCAGCTTGTCGATGCGCATCGCCAGGTCGGCGGTCCAGCGCTGGGACCACATGTCCCCGGCCTGGGTGTTCACGTACAGGTACTCCGTCAGCAGGTAGACGTCGGCGTCCAGCTTGTGGAGGTAGCCATAGAACTCGGGTGAGTACCGGTCGCCGTCGGCCGTGCGCCAGTCCTGGTCCCAGAACTCGGTGTTCCAGGCGGCCACGGTGATGGCTCCCGGGCCCGCGGGCGGCGGCGTGTACCAGAGAGTGGCGTAGTTGACCCCGCTCGACCCGGCGCCCAGCACCGCGGTGACCACCAGCAGCGACATGATCCGCCAGCGCACCGGCCGGGCCAGCGGCGCCACGACCAGCAGCAGCGCGGGAACCACCAGGAACAGCGGCGGCGGTATCAGCTCGATCGGGGCCCACAGCGAGGTGCGCCCGCTGGCCAGCAGGTGGCAGAGCACGAAGAGCAGCCACGCCACCGAGGCGGTCACGACCAGCTTGGTGCCCCAGCACCAGCGCCGCCGCGGGCGGATGAAACGCCTGACACGTTCCGCCCAGGACCTTTCCGGCTGGGGCGGCATGGCGGTGAGCCGCTGCTCGGTCACCGCGTCCCCGTCGCTCATCAACACCATCCTCGGTGGGTGGGCCGGTGTCGAACGTACTGAGGAGTTCTTGTCGCATCCTTGTCAGTTCGGCGCGACAAGAAAGGGGCAAGCCGCCGTGCCTAGCGTGAACCGGACGCAAGGTCTGACACGGCCAATGGAGCGCATCATGAGTCGGGAGCACCCCCTAGTCTCGGTCATCATCCCCAGCTACAACCGGTCCGACGTGTTACGACTCTGCCTGGATGCGGTGGAAGAACAGACCTATCCGCATATCGAGGTCATCGTGGTGGATGACTGCGGCACTGAGGACGCTGCGTCGGTGGCCGCGTCCAAGGGCGCCAAGGTGGTACGCACCGAGGTCAACGGCGGTCCGACCCCCGCGCGCAACCTGGGCGCCGAGCATGCCACCGGGGAGATCCTGTTCTTCCTCGACGCCGACATCGCCCTCGACCCGGACGCCGTGGCGAACGCTGTGCGGATCTTGGAGTCCCGCCCGCGGATCGGCGCCCTGGGCGGCATCCTGGGGCCCGAGTCGCTGGTCTCCCAGAGCCTGGCCGCCCAGTACCGCGCCCTGCAGATGCACCGCTGGTGGATGCCCGCCCACCGGCCGACGCTCGAGCTGCACGCGGCGGTGCTCGTGGTCCCCGCCAAGGTCTTCGCCGAGATCGGCCCCTTCGATCCGCGGCTGCGTGAGACCGTCTCCTCCGACTACCGCATCCGCGTGACGCGGTCGTACGAGGTGAAGCTGAGCGACGCGATACGCGGCCGCAAGGACCACGACGCCACCGTGGGGACGATCCTGCGCAAGGTGCTCCGCCGCGCCCGCATCAGCGCGCTGGACTGGCACAAGGGGGAGACACCCGGGGACTCCGTGCCCCGCGCGGTCGGCGGCGTCCTGCTGCTCGCCGCCGTCCCGGCGCTCGCCCTGCCCGTGGTGGCGGGCCGCGCCGGCGCACTCGTCCCGCCCGCGCTGGTCGCCGCCGCCATAGCCCTGGACGCGGGCACCTACCGCGCCGCCTACACCCAGCGGGGACTCGCGTTCGGCCTGTACTTCGCCGGCGTCCACCTCGCCGTCACCTTCACCGGCGCCCTCGGCGGAGCGCTCGGCGTCCTGCAGCGCTTCGCGCTCGGCCGCCGCCTGGAGAAGCCCGCCCGCATTCCCGCGGCCCAGGACTGAACGGCCATGCGGATCATCGGCTTCGGCCGGACGAGGGGAGAGGAGCGCTGATGACGCCGCAGGTACGGCCACTGGTCTCGGTCATCGTGCCGAACTACAACTACGCCCGCACGCTCGACCTGTGCCTGAGCGCGCTGGAGCGGCAGACGTACCCGCGCATCGAGGTGATCGTCGTCGATGACCGCAGCACCGACGACTCGGTGGAGATCGCCCACCGGCACGGGGTGCGGGTCGTGGTCACCGGCACCAACATCGGCGCCCCGGCGGCGCGCAACCTCGGTGTCGAGCACGCGCGCGGCGAGGTGCTGTTCTTCCTCGACTCGGACCTGGCGCTGGCCGAGGACGTGGTCGAGCACGCGGTGAACCTGCTCACCGCCGATCCCACCCTGGGGGTGGTGTGCGGCACCTACGACCCGGAGCCGCTCATCCCCGACGGCCTCGTCGAGCGGTACCGCAGCCTCCAACTGCACTACTGGATCTCCGGTGACGAGGGCGAGATCACCACGATCTACTCCGCGCTGTTCGCCATGCGGGCGGAGGTCTTCCGCGAGGTGGGCCCGCTGAACCCCGCGCTGCGCCACAGCGAGAACGCCGAGTACGGCCACCGCGTCACCCAGCGGTACCGCATCGTGCTGGACAACAGGATCAGGGGCAGGCACGACCATGACGACCGGCTCAAGGTGGTGCTGTCGAAGTTCTTCCACCGCGCGCGCCTGCACATCCCGCTGTACCTGCGCCGCCCGGACTTCAACGGCGGCCCGGCCAACAGCAGCCGCGGCTGGGGCTCGCTCGCCGCGCTGTTCGCCGTGCTCACCGCGCCGCTGCCGGTGGTGCTCGGCCCGGCCTGGCTGGCCGCGCCGGTCGTGCTGCTGGCCGGCTCGATAGCGGCTGACCTGGGCATGTACCGCTTCGTGTGGCGCTACGCCGGCCCGCGCTTCACCCTGTACTTCACCGCGGTGCACTTCCTGGTGAACGTCACCGTCGCGGTGGCGGTGTTCGCCGGCGCGGCCCAGTGTCTGCTGTCCAGCAGGTTCCGTCGCACGTACGATCTCACGTCGGCCGAGGTGTGAGCGATGACCGAACAAGGGCCCCTGGTGTCGGCGATCGTACCCAACTACAACTACGCCGCCTCACTGAAGCTGTGCTTGGGCGCGCTGCGGGAACAGACCTACCGGCCGATCGAGCTGATCGTCGTGGACGACGGCAGCACCGATGACTCGGTCGAGGTCGCGCGGCGGCTCGGCGTGCGGGTGATCCGCACGGAACGCAACATGGGCGTCGCCGGTGCGCGCAACCTCGGCGTCGCGCACGCGAGCGGGGAGATCCTGATATTCGTGGACTCCGACGTGGCCCCCTACTCCGACGCCGTCGAGGTGGCTGTTGGCATGTTGGCCGCCGATCCCGGGCTCGGCGCGGTGTGCAGCATTCACGATCCCGAGCCGCTGATCCGCGACAGCCTCGTCGAGGAGTACCGGGCGCTGCAGTACCACTACTGGACGGCCAGCTCCGAGGGGCCGATCTCGTTCCTGTTCCCGGCGCTGATGGCGATGCCGCGCCGCGTGTTCGACGACATCGGGCCGTTCAACACCCGGCTGCGCGAGACCGAGGAGGTCGACTACGGCCACCGCCTCACCCAGCGGTACGAGATGGTGCTCACCACCGCGGTGCGGTCGCGGCACGATCACGACGACAAGCTGTTCAAGCTGCTGCGCAAGCTGTACCGGCGGGGGCGCGCCCGGGTGCCGCTGTACGCGCGCCGGCGGCGCTTCGCCCGCGGGTTCGAGACCTCCAGCCGGGCCGGCGGCAGCCTCGCCGCGCTGGCGGCGGTGGCCGCGTTGCCGCTGGCGGTCCCGTTCGGCCCGGCCGGCGCCGCGCTCGCGGTCCTCGCCCTGGCCGTGTCGCTGCTGGCGGACCTCGGCATGTACCGCTTCGTGCTGCGCAGGCGCGGGCCGCTGTTCCTGCTCTATTTCGGCGCCGTGCACTTCCTGGTGAACGTGACCATCGCCGCCGGGGTGGCGGCCGGGGTCGTCCGGTGGCTGTGCTCGGCGAGGTTCCGCCGGCTCTACGACCCCGACCTGACCATGCGCCACTCGGCCACCGGCGAGGCGGCCACGTGACGGCTCCCCTCCGGGCGCCCGACGCCACGCAGGCCGCGACGCGCCGCCGCGATTCTCGGCGGGAGCGGCGGAAGATCCCGCTGGTGCTGTGCGCGGCGATCGCCTGGCTGGTGTTCGTGGTGTCGCACCGTGTCCTGTCCGGCCGGGTGTGGTGGTGGCAGATCCCCGAGCTCGTCCCGCCGCTGGCGTTGGCGGTCGTTCCCGTGGTGCTGCTCGTCGCGGCCCTGGCGGCGCGCCGCGCGCGCCGGGCGGCCGCCGTGGTGGCGCTGGCGTCCTTGATGCTGGGTGGGGGCGCGAGCGGGCTCAACCTCGCCTCGCTGTGGCACCGCCCCGCCCCGGCTCCATCGGACGCGATCAAGGTGTTCTCCTGGAACACCTGGTACTGGGACCAGTCCGTGCCCAGCGCGATGCCCCCGCCCACCGGCACGCCCCCACGGGACGTCGCCGCCTTCTACCGCTACCTCCGCGCCCAGGACGCCGACGTGCTGCTGCTGCAGGAGTACGTCTACTTCGGCGCGGACTCCCGGCCGATTCGGGTGAACGACCTGGACCGGCTGCGCCGGGAGTTCCCCGGGTTCCACATCGCCGCGGCGAGCGAGATGGTGACGCTGTCGCGGTTCCCCATCGTTCTGGAGCGCGGCCTCGACCTGCGTCCTGAGGCGGAGGACAGCCGGGACACGCCCGTGCCGCCCGGCTCCGGCTGGCCCGGCTTCTACACGGTGAAGACGCTGCGCACGGACCTGCGTGTCGGGAACCGGACCGTCTCGTTCTACAACTCCCACATCAACTCGCCGGTCGACCCGTCCGCGGGCGGCCTCGACCTCTTCAGCCTCAACCGCACGCAGCACGAGGCACGCAAGGCCAACCTCCGCGCACTGGCGGCCGACATCGAGGCGAACCCGCTGCCCGCCGTCCTGGCCGGGGACTTCAACGCCTCGCCCGCGATGGGCATCCTGCGCCTGGTGCCGGGGCGGATGGCCGACGCCACCCCGGCGCTGCGCTCGCTCTACCCCGCCACCTGGGACGACCGGTGGCCGTGGTGGCGGATCGACTGGGCGTACACCACGCCGGAGATCACCGTCCACGAGTATCGGCTGGTCCGCTCGGACGGCCTGTCCGACCACAGCGGGCAGCGGCTGGTCCTCTCGCTCAGCCGGTGACCTGGGCGTACAGCAGGCCGGGCCGCCCGGCCGGCCGGGTCAGCGGGTCCGGGCCGGCACGCAGGATCGTGAGATGCAGCGCACGCAGCTCCGGACCCGGCTCGATGCCCAGGTGGTCGGCGAGGTAGCCGCGCAGGCGGGCGTACAGGGCCACCGCCTCCGCGCCGCGTCCGAGGGCGTACAGGCCGCGCATCAGCATGCTCGCCAGGGGCTCCGCGAGCGGGTAACGCGGCACCAGCGGGGTCAGCTCGGTGACCACGATGTCGGGCCGGCCCAGGCTCAGGTGCGCCTGGGCCCAGGTGCCGATGGCGCCGACGAACTGCTGCTCGATGCCGTACCGCATGCGGGCGGCCCACTCACCCGGGATGCCGGTGAGCGGCGCGCCGCGCCACAGTTCCATCGCCTCGGTCAGCAGCCGGGTCCGGGTGAAGTCGTCGCAGGCGCGTAGCTGCGCCTGCTTGGCCAGCCGCCGGAACCGGTAGGCGTCCACCCGCTCGGGGTCCACATCCAGCGCGTAACCGCCGTTCCGGCGCTCGATGGAGATCCGGGTCGCGGTCAGCGCCTGCCGCAGGCGGGTGATGTGGGCGTACAGCGAGTCGGTCGCCCGGTCCGGCGGATCGTCCCAGACGCGCTCGATCAGTGTGCGGAGCGACACGGGGCGGTCGGCGTCGATCGCCAGGGCGGCCAGCACCGCGCGTCGCTGCGGTGGACCCAAGGGGACGCGGCGGTCACCGACGGTCACCTCCACCGGTCCCAGTAAGCGGACGTCCATCGCCTTCCTCTCACAATCGTTGTCACAGGTGGACGGCCGTCGCCAGAGACGGGTGGTGGACGAGCACGAGCGTCACACCCAGGGTGGCGGCCCACAACATCGAGTTCGCGACCATGACACGGTCGCGCAGCAGCACGCGCACCGGGTCACCGCCCTCCTTGTCCAGGAGCTGCATCTGCAGGTACCGGAAGAGGGCGAAGAGCGCGAAGGGAGTGGACAGCATCATCGCCGTCTGGCCGTGCTCCGGGCCGAACGGCCCCTCGTCACGCAGGTACATCAGGCCGGAGACGAGGGCGAGCACGGAGGCGATCTGCAGCAGCCAGTTGGTCAGCTCCATCGAGTAGCCGCGCAGCGCGGGCCGGTGGACGGCCCCGCCCTCCAGCAGTTCCTGGCGGCGCTTGCCGATGAGCAGCAGCAGGGACATCGAGAACACCGTGATCAGCAGCCAGGAGGGCACCCGGTCCCCGGTCACCTCGTACCCCTGCACGACGCGCAGGACGAAGCCGGCCGCGACCGTGCCCACGTCGACCAGCGGAATGTGCTTGAGCAGGCGGCTGTAGGCGACGTTGAGCACGAGATACACCAGCACCGGCCAGGAGGACACCGGGTCCCGGGCGACGATGGCCGCGAGCACCGCCAGCAGGACGGCGCAACAGGCGCCCGCGGTCAGCACCCCCACCCGGCCGGACGCGACGGGACGGTCGCGCTTGACGGGATGCAGGCGGTCGCGGTGCCGGTCGACGATGTCGTTGAGGATGTAGACGGCGGCGGAGGCGACCATGAACGCCACCGTGGCCCAGATGATCCCGACCACCTCGGCCAGGGTGGGGGAGGGCGCGCCGATGAGCGCCACGGGCACGAGAAGGATCGCCTTGGCCGCGTGGGACGGGCGGATCAGGGCGGCCAGGTCCGCGACCAGGCGGGTGCGGGTTTCCACGGGCCGGTCCGGCGTCGCTTCCGGACGCTGCGGGCTCTCTGGGACGTCAGCCGATTCGACAAGGCGCATGCTTTACCCCGATAGCTCAGAAGAAGACCTTCGCCAGCGACAGCGCGCCCTGCCGCCACGCGTCACGGCTCGTCGCACCGCTGCTCGATGAGGCGGCCGTGCGGTGTTCCCGCCACCATGCGTACGTGCGGAGAATGGCGTCCTGATTGGACAGCCGTGGACGGAAGCCGAGCCGTTCGCGGGCCTTGTCGATGCTGACATAGGAGTCGGCCAGCAGCTTGCGCGCCAGCCGCCCGTACACCGGGGACAGCCGGCTGCGCTCCAGCAGCCGGAGCCCGGCCAGGGCCGGTCCAGCGGGCAGCGAGACGACCCGCTTGCCGTGGCCGGCCGCGTCGAGAACCGTCTGGAAGTCCTCACGCAGCGTGCCGAACTCGGCGGCGGCCAGGTTGTAGGTGTCGTCGGCGACGTCGGCCGGCGCGTCGAGCACGATGGCCACGGCGTCCACCAGGTCCTCGATCGCGAACATCTGGATGCGTTTGTCCCCGCTGCCGAGCACCGGGAAGTTGCGGCCCTCCTCGGCCCACTCGAAGAGCATCGCGAACAGGCCCATCCGTCCGGGACCGAGGAAGGTCTTGGGGCGCAGGATGGGCACGCACATGCCGTCGGCCCGGTACTTCTCCGCCAGCTCCTCGGCCGCGGCCTTCGCCCTGGTGTAGGGGTCGACCGGCGCGCGCGGATGCTCCTCCGGCGTGGGCACGAGCGTCGGCAGCCCGTACACGGCGGTGGAGGAGATGTGCACCAGCCGCGCCACGCCGGCTTGGCGCCCGGCCTCCAGGACGGTGCGGGTGCCGCCCACGATCAGGTCGTGGATCTGCTCGGCCGGGTAGCTCGGCAGCGCGCCGGCGCAGTGGACGACCGCCTCCGCCCCGGTCATGGCCTCGGTCATCAGTGACAGGTCGCGTACGTCGCCGATCCGGTGCCCCGCCGTCAGCAGCGGGTCTTCCTGGGGGCGCAGGTCCACCCCGAGCACGTCGTGGCCGTCGAGCACGAGCCGGCGGGCCAGGTGGCCGCCGAGCATCCCGGCGCTGCCGGTGACTACGACCCGGCGGGCCATCGCGATCCCACCTTCTCTCGCACGAATCCCGCGAGCAGCCGCGGCAGGCCCTTGGCCAGCGTCTTGTCGAGGCTGTCCAGGAAGTACTCGACGTCTTCCTGTTCGATGGCGAGGGTCGGCGCGACGACGAGGGGGTTGTCGGCGTTCGGGCTGTAGTACGAGACGATGCCGTGCTCGCGGTAGAGGTCGGCGATGACCGAGAGCGTGATCAGCTTGGTGCGGAACTGCGGGTCGCCGGAGAAGCCGGGCGCGAGCTTGGCGGCCAGGTCGAGGACCTTGGGCCCGCCGCACAGGAACACGCCCCACAGTGCGCCGACCCCGCTCACCCGGCCGACCACGTCGGGGTGGCGCTTGTGGATGGTCTGCAGGCCGGGACCCAGGATGCGCTCGATCTGCCGGGCCCTGGCGGGATAGTCGTCCTCGACGACGATGTTGACGGCCTCGATGGCGGTGGCGGTCTCCTCGCCGAACCCGTAGTAGGTGGTGCTGTGCAGGATGACGTCGGAGAGCCGGTCGTAGGCCTTGCGGAAGACGGGCTCGCGGGCGGTGTACCCGGCGATCGACGCCTTGCCGCCGCCGAGGGACTTGGAGTAGACGAGGAGGTCGGGCAGCAGGTCGGGGTAGCGCATGAAGTAGAAGAGGCTGCCCGTCTTGCCCCAGCCCGTGTAGACCTCGTCGAAGATCAGCATGATGTCGTTCGCGTCGCAGAGCCGGCGCAGCTCGTACAGGTCGCTCTCCGACCAGCAGCGCATGCTGGACGCGCTGAACGGCTCGGCCATGATCGCGTAGACGTCGCACCCGCCGTCGGGGGTGCGGGCGGCCTCGACGGCCGCGCGGACGGCCGCGATGTCGCCGTAGGGGTAGACGACGATGCCGGGGAGACCGGGGAAGCGGAAGGAGTTCTCGGACGATCCGGTCAGACTGCCCGCGCCCAGGGTCTTGCCGTGGAAGCTGATGTCGGAGCGGAGGATGGTGTCGCGGCGCCCCTCATGGTACTTGTACGCCATTTTGACGGCGCCCTCGTTCGCCTCGGCGCCGGAGTTCGGGAAGTAGGAGATGTTCAGGTCGCCCGGCAGCAGTTCGGCGATGTTGTGGCTGAGGGCGGCCACGTACGGCGAGAAGAACGCCTTGTGCACCTCCATGCGCCGGCTTTCGGCGAAGCGGCGCCGCGCCTGAAGGATGCGGGGGTGGTTGTGGCCGTGGTTGAGTACGCCGACGCCGCCGGTGACGTCAAGTACCTTGCGGCCGCCGCGGATCTGGATCCAGGCGCCCTCGGCGCTCTCGACGAGTTCCCGGCCGAAGCCGAAGGAGGTCATGAGGTTGACCTGACTGCGGCTGACGTACTTTCTGTACAGCTCTTGGACCTGTTTTACCGTGAAACTTTCACACTCGTCCACGCCGATCAGTTCAGACACGTGCGCCCTTCCCCGTTCGCGCGAATTCGGCTGGTGCCCGGCCTTCTTCTCGGCGGTGAGAAAAGGTGAGACATGTCGCCAACAATGTCGAATCCGCCTATACCCCGAACCATACAAATTTGTGTAGGTCGGCGGCGGGCTGCGCGACGGCGAAGGAGAAAAAGCGGCCGGGGGCGGATCGCCGGATATTTATCAGTCAGATCTCGCGGTGAACGTGGATGATTTCCCACGTGCGGGGCGGCAGGCCCCTCGTGGTCATGTAGGCGGGCGGGATCCAGACGCCCCGCCGCGCCCGCCGGACGGCCTGCGCCTGGTCCTCCTCGGTGTCCTCCTCCCTGGCCCGCTCGCGGGCGAACAGGCGGAGCAGGTCGTGCATGCGGTACCGGTCGTGGCCGTACGCGTCCAGAAGCTGGGCTTCCGCGAGGTGGTCCAGCAGGTCGGCGGTGCGCGGCTCGGGGCGGTCGGCCAGGGCGGCGGCGGCCGCGACGCTGATGCCGCCGCCGGTGCCGGTGCCGCCGAGCAGGCTCAGCAGCCGGAACATCCGGGAGGACTCGGCGTCCAGGCTCCGGTAACTCATCATGAAGTACGCCCGTACGGCCTGGTCGTCGGCCTGGAGCTCGGACAGGCGGCGGTCCTCGACCGCCAGCCGGTCGGCCAGGGCGCGCAGCGACAGTCCCGGCCGGGCGATCAGCCGGGCGGCGGCGATCCTGATCGCCAGCGGCAGCCCGGCGCACAGCCGCACGATCGCGCGCGCCGCCTGCTGCTCGGCTGCCACGCGCTCCTCCCCGATCAGGCGGCCGAGCAGCGTGGAGGTCTCGTCCTCGGCCATGACGCCGAGACGGAAGTGCGAGGCGGCGTCCAGCGAGGTCAGCATCCTGCGAGCGGTGACCAGCACGCGGCAGGTGGGACTCGCGGGCAGCAGCGGGCGCACCTGCGCGGCGTCGCGGGCGTTGTCGAGCAGGAGCAGCAGGCGCCTGCCGTCGGTCAGCGAGCGGAAGCGGCCCGCGGCCTCGTCCAGGTCGGGCCGCCCGGCCAGGTCGTCGCCGAGCGAGCGCAGCAGGCGTGCCAGGACGTCGGCGGGGTTCAGCGGCGCGACGCCGGGTGTGGAGCCGTGCAGGTCCACGTAGAGCCGCCCGTCCGGGAACCGGCCCGCGACCTGATGGGCGACGTGCACGGCCAGCGCCGACTTGCCGATCCCCGCGGCGCCCGTGATCGCCGAGACGGCGGTCGTGTCGGAGGCCGAGGTCAGCATCGTACGCAGGCGGGCGATCTCGGTGGCCCGGCCGGTGAAGGCGGCCAGGCCGATGGGTAGCTCGGCCGGGGCCCGGCGGGCGGCCACCGCACGCAGCGGCGTCAGGGCGGGGTCGTCGGCGAGGATGCGCTGGTGCATGCGGATCAGGTCCGGGCCGGGATCGATGCCGACCTCGGCGGCCAGCGTCATCCGCGCGTCCTGATAGATCGTCAGCGCGTCGGCCCTGCGGCCGGAGCGGTACAAGGCCAGCATGAGCTGTGCTCTGAGCCGCTCGTTCAGCGGGTCTTTGCGGGTCAGAACCTCCAGATCGGCGAGCATCTCGCCGTGCCGGCCGAGCGCCAGCCGGGCCTCCAGCGAGGCGTCCACGACGCTCGCCCTCAGCCGCTCCAGCCGCGCCGTCTCGCAGCGCAGCGGCGTGGGCAGGGGCAGCTCTTCCAGGACGGACTCGCCGCGCCACAGGCAGAGGGCCCGGGTCAGCCGTTCGAGCGCGACGTCATGGCGTCCGGCGGACAGCGCCCGCTGCCCCTGCGCGGCGAGATCCTCGAACAAGGTGACGTCGACCTCGCCAGGCGTGACGCGCAGCACGTATCCGTTGGAGCCCGCCTCGATGCGGGAGGGGGAGCCGAGCGCCTTACGCAGCGCGGAGATGTAGGTGTACAGGTTCGACTCCGCGGTGGCGGGAGCGCACTCGCCCCACAGCCAGTCGAGCATGCGCCGGCTGGGGATCGCCTTGCCGGTGTTGAGCAGCAGGGCGGCCAGCAGCACCCGCTGTTTTCGGCGTCCGAGCGCGATCGGCCTCCCATGAGAGGTACGAACCTCGATCGGCCCGAGGATCTTGAAATCCATACGACCACCCTGCAGTGCGCGGCCTTCACCGACAGGAACCGCACGATTGCACACGGATCTTGATTTGCCGCGACCAATGATCGACGGAAGCGACCTTGGAAGGGTACTTCCTGGAACGGAATAAGAAGATTACGCGTGCCGAATAGCCGGTGGCCAGTGCTGTGGGAGCGGTTCCACGCCCGGCTGAAATTTATTTGCGCATCGATATGTGTGGCGCAAGGAATCCGTCTCGGCCGGTGCGCCCGGGCGTGATTCGCCATACGCGGTCCTCACACGGCCATTCTCGTGCGGTTACCGTACCTGCCTGTATCACATTCAGAGCTCTTGAGACTCTGGCCCGCGACGCAGTGTAGGCCGTCTGGGCCCCACATGGGCATCGTGCACGCGGTCGCCTCCGGCGAGTGGGGGACACTCGTCAACCCCGGCTGGACTGAACAGGGCGGCAACAGGGCATTACGCAGACATTTGCCGGAAGATCAGGACATGCCTCGCCCGGTTGCCGTGCTGTCGGCCACACTGTCGGGAAATGAAGTCAGTCATGGGATCGCCGAAGCAAGGTCGGCGGTGGGTCACTTGGGTGGTGTCGCTCCTGGCATTGGCCGGCTGCACCGAGGCGGCATCGCCGAAGGCCGCCAGGACAGTGACCGTCGATTGCGGCCGGATCGGAGGTAGCGGTCGGACGTTCTATGAGAGCAATCCGACGTACACGGATCCCCTGGACGACGGTGCGGACTGGCCGCCGACCTCGCCGGAGGAGCAGGGGATGGATTCCGCTACGTTGCGTGTGGGGCTGACCAAGCTCGGGAACAACGCGTCGTTGTTCAGCGCGCTGGTCATCCGACACGACCGGCTCGTGACCGAGCGATATTTCCACGGCAGTGGCGCGCAGCGGAGCAACAACATTCACTCGGCGTCGAAGAGTGTTCTGCAGGCGCTGGTGCACATCGCGATCGCGAAGGGTTACATCGGAAGCCTGGACGACCCGGTGGTCGGCTACCTGCCGGAGTACTTCGGCAACGCGTCGCCGGACAAGAAGAAGATCACCCTCCGCCACATGCTGACCATGAGGTCGGGTCTCGACTGGACGGAGGATTCGACCGAAAGCCAGGTCGAGAAGGCATCGGACTGGGTTCAGGCGATTCTCGGCCGTCCGCTCGTGTCCGTCCCCGGAACGGCGTACAACTACAGCACCGGCAATACGCATGTGGTCTCGGCCGTGCTGCAGAAGGCCACTCACATGGGCACCTGCCAGTTCGCCCAGCAGTATCTGTTCGGGCCGATGGGCATCACGGCCGAGCACTGGGGCCGAGACCCGCGCGGTGTCTTCTCCGGCGGGTACAACCTTTACCTGACGCCACGGGAGATGGCCAAGTTCGGCCTGCTCTATCTGCACGACGGCAAGTGGGGTGGCGAGTCGCTCGTGCCACAGAGCGCGGTGCAGGCGGCGCAAGCCCGGACGACACAGGTCGATGACACATTCGCCTATGCCGAGGGCTGGTGGAGGCAAACCATCTCCGGACGCTCGACGTACTTCGCCTGGGGATATGGCGGGCAGTTCGTCTATGTGATCCCCAGCGCGGACATCGTGCTCGTGACCAGCGAGAACACCGGCAACAACAGCATCAACAAGGAGATCGACTCAAGGGCGTTCCTTCGCGACTACCTGCTGCCCTCCATAACCGGACCCTGATTCCGGTGGTGACCAGGAGCTGCCCAGCGGTGTCGGGGCCCGCACCGTTCATGGTGATCAGGCGCCATGTCCGGTGTGTGCATGCCCGCTTCCCGGTCATGGTCGACAGATCACGTTGAGGACCCGAGGTCAGTCAGTCGCTGGGTCAGACCCTGCATGGAGGCGCTGTCAGTCGTTGATCGTGTTCCCGTGGTTGCGGCGCTGGACGTACAGGCGGTTGCCCTGCGGCCCTGTCCATTCCACCCGCACGATCCCGGGCACCGCCGTGTCGGCGACGCGCGACGGGTCGGCCCAGTAGCCGAATCTGGGGTTGCGGAAGAACGTCGCCCACAGCCGGCCGCTGCGATCCGCGAAGATGTTGTTGTGGCCGGCCCCGACGCCCAGGGTCCACCGTCGCGAATACGGTCCCTCGAAGTGGTCGGAGACGGCGACGACCGCGTCGTAGTGGTATTGCTCGCGACCGGCGCCGGCCGGGTCGTAGGCGTAGCGGGTGCTGCCGTCGGCGTTGGTCGAGGATCGGTTCCAGGCGGCGTGCAGGAGGTAGTACTTGCCGCCGTGCTTGAAGACGTACGCGCCTTCCAGATACGGCTCGGGTGAGTAGGGCGTCTGCTGGAACATCGGGAGGTTGGTGGTCGGGACGATGTCCTCCATGTCGTCCCGGAACTTCGCGTACAGGTTGTTGTGCAGGACGAGCCAGGCCTCGTCGCCTTCGGAGTAGAGGCCGCCGTCGATATGGTGGTAGGCGCCGGGCTTGATGAAGGCGGGCCCGCCGATGAAAGAGTCGCCGAAGGGCTTTTCGAGGTTGCCTCGGACGACGCGGTACGGGCCTTCGACCCCGCCCTCGCTCACGAGCATGAACGAGCCCACCTTCTGCGAGTGATCGCCCATGCAGGCGACGATGTACCACTTGCCCCGGAAATAGTGCACTTCCGGGGCCCAGACATCGCCGCGCTTGCCGAACTGGCCCTCGTCGGTCCAGTACTCCTGCCACGGAGCGACGACCGTGCGCCCGGCCCGGTTCTCGTCGGCGAACTCGGGCGACCACACCTTGCCCCTCTCGGCGCCGGGGCGGATGCCGGTGGTGTCGGCCAGCCTCCACGGCCCGCGCAGGGACGGGGACGTCCACACGAAGACGCCGTCGTTCCACGGGGCGGCCCCCGCGAGCCCGGCCGACCGGGTGGTGCCGGTGGCGACGTAGATCGGGCGACCCTTGACGACGAAGCAGTTGACGTACGTGTCCCGCATCCAGACCCGGCCGAGTTCCTTGTCCCGAGGGCGCAGCTCCAGCGGCAGGATGAAGGAGTTGTCCTTGCGCGGCCACAGGTCGAGCCGGGTGTCGGCGAGGTCGTAGGGCTCGGGGTCCGGCCAGTTCGACGGGTATCCCGTCGCAGCCGCCTGCGCGGCGGTCGCGGGCAGTGCCGCCGCTCCCAGAACGCCGGCGGCGCCCGCCAGCAGGGACCGTCGGTTCACGTTCAACCTGTTCTCGGAACCAGTCATCAGTCACGTCCTTCACATCAGCGCGGCCTGCGGCGAGTGTGTCCAGTTGCTAAAATGTCGTCAATAACCCGGCAAAAATTGCCGACAATCGCACAGGTAGGTCGGCGGCTGAGCGGCGGGACTTCAGGGGTATCCGCCAGGGCGGAGCACCCTGCTCACCGAGCGCCGGAACGCGGCTCGCATCCCCATACGCCGGATAGGTCCCATGCGGCCATATTGGTCATTTAATGCCGGTGCTCTTCGCTAAGATCTTCAGCGGCAAGGCTGTAGCGCAGAGGTCGTCGCGCCTTACAGCAGGTTGGAGGACGTCGGTTCGAATCCGACCAGCCTTGCCCCAAATCGGGGAAGTCATCGGTGGGGGTGTGGGTGTCGGTCGTCGATCCTGACTTGACCGGGACTCCGTCGCTCGGATCAGAAACCCTCCCCAACCAGGCCGAGATCGAGACCTGCCTGCGGGTGATGGCCCAGGCACGCGCGGCGGATCCGGCCGATCCTCAATGGGCGGTCGTGCACGAGGCCGCAGCGCACTTGTACCGGACGGGGAAGAAGACACGGAAGGCGTCGCGGCACGCCGAGCGCAGGCGACGCGACCGCGAGGTCACGGCGGCCGCAGCGCGCTATCAAGAGCAGGATCCATCCCCCGAGCTCGTCCCGCCGGCAGCCTCGACAGACCCCCGGGATCAGGTCGGTTCCGCAGAGCCGGATCCGCCGGGTGACCGGTCCGCGCCGATGCGGCGCACGCTGGTGGGCACGCGACGCTGTTACGTCTGCAAGTCCGCCTACCAGCAGGTGCATCCGGAATACCACCTGCTGTGCCCGGATTGCGCAGAGGAGAACCTGGCCCGTCGGCACGCCCACTGCGACCTGCGTGGCCGCCGGGCGATCGTGACCGGGGGACGGGTGAAGATCGGTTTCCAGCTGACGCTGAAGCTGCTGCGCGACGGCGCGGACGTCCTGGTCACCACCCGCTTCCCGCGGGATGCCGCCCGTCGGCTCGCGGCCGTGCCCGACGCCGAAGCGTGGCTGGACCGGGTACACGTCCATGGTGTCGACCTGCTCGATCTGGCGGCCGTCGCGGGTCTGCTGGAGTTCGTTCAGCGGCGTTCCAGTCATCTCGACATCCTCGTCAACAATGCGGCCCAGACGATCCGCCGGCCCGCCGTGTACCACCGCGAAGTGCGCGCGGCGGAGCGCGCGCCGCTGAGAGGCCTGGCCGCGCGGATCGACGTGGCGGACGTATCGGGTACAGCCGCGCCCGCCGTCGCCGCGCGGCTGGGACCCGCGCCGGCGGTCGCGGCTCCTTCGGACTCCGGGCAGGCCGTCACGCGGCGGGACGCCCTGGAGGCGCTGTTCCCCGCCGGGCGGACGGACGAGACCGGTCAGCCGCTGGACCTGCGCGACCGCAACAGTTGGAGTCTCCGGCTACACGAGGTGGACCCGGCCGAGTGGCTGGAGGTCCAATGGGTGAACTCCTTCGCGCCCTTCCTGCTGACGTCCCGGCTGCGCGGTCTGCTCGAGGCCTCGCCGTGGCCAGACCGGTACGTCGTGCAGGTCTCGGCGATGGAGGGCAGCTTTTCCCGAGAGCAGAAGACCGTCCGCCATCCGCACACCAACATGGCCAAGGCCGCCCTGAACATGCTGACCCGCACCGCCGCCGTGGACTATGCGGCCTCGGGCATCTACATGAACAGCGTCGACACTGGCTGGGTCACCGACGAACGCCCCCATCCGGACAAGACCGCTCAGCGGGAGGCGGGGTTCCGCCCGCCGCTGGACGTCATCGACGGCGCCGCCCGGGTCTACGACCCGATCGTGCGCGGTGTGGGCGGGAACCGGGTGTCCGGCCTGTTCTTGAAGGACTACCGACCGGTGGATTGGTGATGATGGAGCCAACGCCCGTACGCTGCCCCGCGATCGAGCACGTTGACGTGCCGCCGGCCGATCCGGTGGACCTGGGTCCGCTGGTCTCCCGGCTGGCCGCACCGGCCCCGGTGGCGGCCGACGAGACCTTCCCGCTTGGCACCGTACGGCCCGATGGCCGGGTCGACCTGTGCAAGCAGGGCCTCGGCCCGGCTGGTGCGGCGCGGCTGCTCCCGGCCGCGGTGGCTTCGCCGCACGCCGTCCATCTGCTGCTGGGCACCAACGCCATCGGGAACGACGGAGCCCGGACCATCGCCGACGCGCTCGTTCCCGGCCACGGCCTGGAGACTCTCTACCTCGGCTGCAACCGCATCGACGCGGCAGGCGCCGAGGCGCTCGCCGGTCGACTGGCCACGGACACCACCGTGCGCGCCTTGTGGCTCAAGCGGAACCCGGTGGGCGACGACGGAGTCCGCGCCCTCGCCGCGATGCTGCGCCAGAACACGACGATCCGCACTCTCGACCTGGTCAACACCGGGCTGACACGGGAGGGACTGCGGGCGCTGCTGGTCGTGCTCACCGAGCGGCCGAACCCGGTCGAGCGGCTGTTCCTGGGCGGGAACGGGCTGGGCCCGGAGTCCGGCGACCTGCTGGCCGCGCTGATCCGGGACGCCGGGGTACGCGAGCTCTACCTTCCGGCGAACCATCTCGGCGACGCCGGTGCGGCCACGCTCGCCGCGGTGGCCGACCCCGCCAAGCCGGTGCGCCTGGGCCTCAGTGGCAACGGCATCGGGCCGGACGGTGCACGCGCGCTGGCCGACGCACTCAGCGGTATCGAGGCACTCGACCTGGGACGTCCGCCATCGGAGCGGAGCCTCGGCGCACCCGCGAACGTCACCGGAGACACGGGCGCGGCCATGCTGGCCGCGGCTCTGCCCGGCAGCCCACTGCGTCGGCTGGAGCTGCGCCGGACCGGGATCACCGGTCATGGCGCCAAGGCCCTGCTGGCTGCCGTTCCCGACGACACCTGCCTGGAATACGTCGGGTTCGGCCCCGGCGTGCCTCGCCGGGTGAAGCGTGTGCTGGCGCCACGGCTCCGTCCCGCCGCCCGGACCCATCCGGACCTGCACGCGATCGGGAGCCTCTACCGGTGAGCGCGGCGCCCCCATCGGCCGATCTGCCACCTCGTACGCCGTCCCGTTCGTATCCGCCGCACGAGGCGTCCCGGTTGCGGCGGATCCGGCGGTACGCGGTGCCCCCGTGGATGGTCGATCAGGCGACCGAACGACGGCTCGCCGGCGACTGGCGTGGCGCCTGCGCCGCCGCCAACGTCGATGTCACCTTCGACCTGGCCGACATCGCGAACGCGCACGGCGACGCTGTCGTTACGGCGCTCGAGGACGACCTGCGCACCTTCGCCCCGGACCTGCTGCGCTGGCACCTGCCCCGCCTGGACCGCGGGCGTACGACGATCGTGCCCGACCAGGTGATGGTCCTGGGGCGGCTGGGTGAGGCCTCAGACGCCCCGTACCTGTACCTCGAGACGCCCCGCTGGATGGTGCACGGTCCGCAGCGGCTGCGCCTGCGCGTCGGGCCGGTTCACCAACCGGACACCTATCTGGAGACCGACTGGGCATACAGCGCGTTCTGGCGCAATGTCGTCCAGGACTGGAGCTCGTCGCGTCACCTGTGGGATGTGCGCCATGCCGACGACCTGCGTGAACGCTGCGGCGGCGACAAGGCTCGGGCTCCGTTCTTCCACAGCGACGGCACACCGCGCAGGGCGGAAGAGCTTCCCACGGCCGACCCTGGCCGCGCGGACCCGGCGTCGCTCACCGAGTGGGTCACGCTGCTGCACGAACGCGGCGAGGTCGAAGCGGCGTTCGCGGCCGTCGGCATCGATCTGGACGCCGTGCCGCTCGAGATCGAGCCCTATTACGAGGTGAATCCGCTCGACGTTCTCGCGCGGATGCCCCTTGCCTTGACCCGGATGGAGGCGGAGATCCGTCGCCTCGCGGCCTCAGTGGGAACCGACCGTTTCTGGCTTCCCTACCGACAGTACGCGGCGCTCCTCTTCGAGACCGACGGACTGGATGTGGGGCTGCGCGTCCGAGTCGTCGAATTCGAGATGGGCACGGAGCCCGCGGACACGGTGCTTCCCGAAGCGTGCTGGCGCCGCCTGCCCGACCTTGATCTGCTGCGGGACGGCTATCCGCCGGAGCGGCTCCATCCGCTCGTACGCGAGGCCCTGTTCCCGAGCCGCGCCGCGCACGGCGTTCCTGTGGGGTCGTCCGGCCCGGAACTCCCGAAGCCGGTCCGGATCCGCTGCCGCGGCGAGTGGCACGAGGTTTCCTTCTGTGACGGCGTCCTTCACATCCCGCACAGCGCGGAGGAGCAGCAGCGGGAGAGCGCCATGCGGGCGTTCGGGGGCGCGATCGCCGGATGCTTCGCCGCACGGCACGCGTGGACGTCCGGAACAGGACGGCTGCCCAAGGCCCTGCGCGACCAGCGAGGAGAGCTTTTCTCGCTGGTCCAGCACGGCGACCTCCCAGGAGTCCTACGGCTGCTGAACGCCGGCGTGGATCCACGCGTCCGTGATGGCCGACGGCGCACCCTGCTCCACATGCTGCACTTGCTCGAGCCGGGCGTCGATCCAAGGGCGCCGGACCGGTTGCGACGCCTCGACCACGATGGTCTGCTCGGGCGGCTCCTGGCGGCGGGCCTGGACATCGATGCCAGGGATGAGAGCCGGCGCACGCCGCTGTTCTCCGCGATCTGCGGGGACGGTTCGGTGGCGCTCGTCCATGCGCTGCTCACCGCAGGGGCGCGGATCGACCTGACCGGCGAGATCCACGGCGAGCCCGTTTCGCTCCACCGCCTGATCGACTGGCTCGAACGCGATGACCTGGACTTCATCACGGATCGGATCGAACGCGAGCATCCGGAACTCGCCGAGGAAGAGTGAACGCCGTCAGCACGCCAGTTCCCGCCCCCACAGCCGGTGCACCAGCGCCGCGCCGCACGCCGTCGTACCCACCGGACGAGGCGTCGAGCCGACGGCGGATCCTGCGGTACGCCGTTCCCCGGTGGATGATCGAGCGGGCCACCGAACGACGTCTCGACGGAGACTGGCGCGGCGCCTGCGCGGCCGCGAACGTCGACGTCGCGTTCGACCTGGCCGACATCGCCCGGGAGCATGGCGGCGCCGTCGCGGTCTCTGTCGAGGACGACCTCCTCCATTTCGCACCGGACCTGCTGCGCTGGCATCTGCCGCGCGTCCTGGCGGGACGTACGACGATCCGCAACGGTCAGACGGTGACATTGGGCCGTTACCCGGATGCGGCCAAGGTGGCGCAGTATCTGCACGTCACCACGCCGACGATGGTGGACGGGCCGCAGCGGCTACGCCTGTGCTTCGGCCGGATCGACCATGCCGTCAGCTCGGGCGCTCATCGGCACGCCGTCCATAACTGGACCGTGCTGCGGCACCTGTGGGATGTACGGCACACCGGCGCGCTGCTGGAACGCCATGGTGGCGGAAACCGGCCGCCGTTCTTCAACGCGGACGGGACCCGGCGCGCCGCCGAGGACCTGCCCACGGCTGACCCCGGTCCCGCCGACCCGCCGGCCCACGCCGAATGGGTGACCCTGCTGCATGAGCGAGGGGAGATCGAGGCGGCGTTCGCCGCGGCGGGGATCGCGCTGGATCCGTCACCGCTCGAGACCCGCTGGGGCGCCACGATCGATCCGTTGCTTGTTGTGGAAAAACTCCCGCTGGCGCTGACCAGGCTCGAGCCGGAGACCCGGCTGCTCATCCGCGAGGGCTTCGGGCGTCGCTTCCAGATTCCGCATCCCTACGGCAGTTCCCTGCTGCTCGAAGGCAGCAGGTGGGCCGGCAAACTGCGGATCCGGATCATCGACCCCGAGGAGATCACCGGCACCCCGGTGCTGCCCGAGGCGTGCTGGCGGCGGCTGCCGGACCTCGACGTACTCCGGCATGGCGACGCGGATCCGGACCGGCTGCATCCGCTGGTCCGGGACGCGCTCTTCCCGCTGCGTGCGGACCCCGCCGATCCGGTCGGACCGCCAGAACCGCGGCTCCCGTCCCCGGTTCGGGTGAGATGCCGCGGTGAGTGGCACGAGGTGTGCTTCCAGGACGGCGCGCTGCGGGTGCCGCACAGCGCGGACGAGCAGCGGCGAGAGCAGGCGATGCGGGCGTTCGGCGGCGCGGTCGCCGGCTGCTTCGCCGTGGCGCGGGCAGTGTCCTCCGGCGAGGGCCGGCTGCCGAAGGACTTGCGGGAGCAGCGGCGGGAGCTGTACAGCCGCGCCCAGCACGGTGACACGCCGGGAGTGCTCAGGCTCCTCGACGCCGGGGTCGACCCGCGGTTCCGTGACGGTCGGCGCCGCACGCTCCTGCACGCGCTGATCCATCTGGACCACGAGGTCCTGCTGCCGCGCCTGCTGGGGGCCGGGGTCGACCTCGAGGCCGTGGACCACAACCGGCGCACGGCGCTGCACGTGGCGGTCGGGGACAACGGCTCCGTCGCGCTGGTACGGGCGCTGCTGGCCGCCGGAGCGAACCCCGACGTCGCCGACGACGCGGGCCAGTCGCTCTCCCAGCTCATCCGCTTCTACGAGCGCACCGACCTGGACTTCCTCCTGGCCCTGCTGGACCGGGACCGCCCCGCTGGATGACGTGGAAGGACGACGAACAGTGAACGTCACCGACGAGGACTTCGCACCGGATCCGCTGGCCGCGGCCGACGAACTGGTCCGCCGGCTCGGCTCCCAGCGAACGGAGCCGGCCGCGAACCCGCAGCTGGAGGCGCTGTCGCTCGCGGTGTCGGCGAACCTCCCCGTGCTGCTGTGGGGCGAGCCGGGAATCGGCAAGTCCGCCGGCCTCCAGCAACTGGCCGCCGGGCTCCGCCTCCCACTGGAGACGGTGATCGCGAGCGTGCACGAGCCCTCCGACTTCGCCGGCCTTCCGATCATCGGTGATGATCCGGCCACCACCGGGGTGCCGATGGCCCCACCGGACTGGGCAGTGCGGCTGACCGCGGCCGGGCGCGGGCTCGTGTTCTTCGACGAGCTGTCCTCCGCTCCCCCTGCCGTCCAGGCAGCGCTGCTGCGGGTCGTCCTCGAACGCCGGGTCGGCAGCCTGCCGCTCCCGGAGTCGGTCCGTGTGGTCGCCGCCGCCAACCCGCCGTCCAGCGCCGCGGACGGCTGGCACCTCAGCCCGCCACTGGCGAACCGGTTCGTCCACCTGCAGTGGACGCACGACCCGCGGACGGTCGCACGAGGCATGGCCGGAACCTGGCCGGCCGTGCCCTTGCCGCTCATCGACCCGGCCCGGGTGCCCAGCGCGGTCGCCCGCGCCCGCGGGGTGGTCTCCGGGTTCCTCACCGCACGGCCCGGCCTGGCCCACCACCTGCCCGGCGACGCGGAGAGCCGGGGCCATGCCTGGCCGTCGCCGCGTACCTGGGAGATGGCGCTGCGCCTGCTGGCGGTCGGGTACGCCGCCGGCGCCGACCAGAAGGCGGTCGCGGCCGCGGTGATCGGCGCGGTGGGCGACGGCGCGGGTCTGGAACTGCTGGCCTACCTCGAACAGCTCGACCTGCCCGACCCGGACCGCGTTCTGGCCAATCCGGCCGCCTTCGCACTACCGGAGAGGGGCGACCGGCAGCTCGCCTTCCTGACGGCCGTGGTCTCAGCAGTGCAGAGCGACCTCACGCGGCGGCGCTGGGAGGCCGGCTGGGCGGTGCTGGCCAAGGCCGTCGACGCCGGCGTACCC
Source organism: Nonomuraea sp. NPDC049269 (assembly GCF_043197155.1). Lineage (NCBI taxonomy): Bacteria > Bacillati > Actinomycetota > Actinomycetes > Streptosporangiales > Streptosporangiaceae > Nonomuraea > Nonomuraea sp. NPDC049269. Next base: position 63,184 of record NZ_JBICSO010000009.1, on the reverse strand, counting down.
GACGTCGCGGCCCGGGCCGCCGCGGATCTCGCGGCGCTGCGCGACACCGACTGGCCGGTGCCGAGCGGCATCGACGCCTTCCTCGATCTGCTCCAGCTGTCCGGCGCGCTGCCGAGCGCCTCCTGACCCATGGCCGAATTCGACCGGGTCAAGTTGCTCGCCGCGCGGTATCTCGCCGCGAGCGACAGGCCGTACCTCGCCTCCGCGCTCTACTCGCTGACGGTTGTGCCGAGCAGCGCCGTGCCGACGATGGCCGTCGACCGGCACTGGCGGTGCTACGTGTCACCGGCGTTCGTCGCGGCGACGTCCGTTCCCGAACTCGCGGGCGTATGGATCCATGAGCTGGCTCACGTGCTACGCGACCACCACGGCCGTGCGGACCGGCTACCGGCCACCGACCAGCTCGACCGGCTGCGCGTGAACGTCGCCCAGGACTGCGAGATCAACGATGACCTGCTCGCCGACGGCCTGACGCTGCCGGAAGGCCGGGTGGAACCCGGCACCTTCGGGCTGGCGACCGGACGGCTGTTCGAAGAGTATCTCCCGCAGCTGCCACCGTCCGCCGTCTGCTCCGACTGCGGCTCCGGCGCCCACGGCTCACCGGGTGATTGGGAGATCACCGGTGACGGCGGACCGGGCGTCAACACGGTCGAGGCCGAGGCTCTGCGTCGGCATACCGCCGAGGCGATGCGCGCCCACCGGCGCAACCGCGGCAGCCTGCCGGCCGGCTGGCAACGCTGGGCGGACCAGATCCTGGAACCGACGGTCGACTGGCGCCGCGTGCTCGCGGGCGCCGTACGGGAGGCGGTCGCCTGGGCCACCGGGGCGGTCGACTACACCTACCACCGCCCGTCCCGCCGCACCGCCGCACTGCGCGGCGTCGTGCTGCCGAGCCTGCGCCGCCCACTACCGGTCGTCGCGATCGTCATCGACACCTCGGGGTCCATGGGCGAGGACGACCTCGCGGCGGCCCTCGCCGAGGTCACCGGCGTGCTGCGGGAGGTCGGCGTCGGCGGCAATCGGGTCACGGTGCTCGCCTGCGATGCCGACGTGCGGACCGCTGCGCGAGTGACGTCCGCGCAGCAGGTGAATCTCGCCGGTGGGGGCGGCACCGACATGCGGGTCGGCATCAGGGCAGCCCTCGCCCTGCCCGAACGGCCCGGCGTCGTGATCGTGCTGACCGATGGCTTCACTCCATGGCCCGAGGCACCGTCGTCGTCCCGCCTCATTGCCGCGCTCATAGGCGCGGACCCACCGCCCCCGCCCGCCTGGGTCGAGGCCATCCGCGTTCCTCGAACCGCTGACGCGTGATACGCCTGCCGGTCCGTACCTGCAGACAAGATCACGTCTTGTGTTTGCTCGCCTGCTCTATCTGATCATGCTCCGGGTGTTCAGCCGGCTGATTACGCTGAGCCGCAGCCAAGCGTCGAAGGACGCGGAGATCATGATGTTGCGCCACGAGGTGGCGGTGCTGCGGCGGCAGGCCGGGCTCCCGAAGCTGGACTGGGCCGATCGGACCGTTGCTGTGGCCGGGATTCTTCCCATCGTCGTGTCGGCCTGTGCCGATGCCTGCCGCGCTGTATCGCATAACGCGAGCAACCATCGAGCAACCATGCGTCCGTGACCGTCGCCATTATGTGCCCTTTGTCTCATATCTCGGCACGCTTGTGGTGGGCCAGGTGTCCGTGACGAGGCCCAGCCCCACGGCAGGTCGAACGCGTACGAGCAACCAACGAGCAGTCATCGGTAAGCGATGTGCGTCTGCTCGCCAGGATGACTTGTAGTCGCTTCGAAGGCGATGCAGAGATCCTGCTTGATGTGCATGGATGTGATTTTCGGTAGGCGCAGTGTCAAGACATACGAGGAGTGGCTGCTGAGTAGTTGAGTCAGTGGCCCAGTTGGTGACCGCCCCGAAGACATCGGTGAGCCGGAAGGCCAGATGCGCATTTCCACCTGGGTATCCCCGGCTAATTACTCATCATCGAAGGTTGTCATCTCCGTCCCCTGACATGTGGTGGACCTTGACGCCGGATCGACAGCGGGGGTCGCCGATCGTGTCGTGCAGACGGGTGAACAGGTCGGGACGGATAAGTAGATCCGCTCCTTCGGCTGCAGGCAGGAGCGGTTCGTAGTTACCGTCGTGGACGAGGTGACCGTGCCACTGGCGGCAGACAAGTGCTTGGCCTGCGGCGTCGCTGAGGCTGAAACCGCAGATGCCCTCCGTGGGTTCAAGGCCGAGGGCTGCCACGACGCTGGGGGCGGGCGCGAGTACGTAAAAAGGCAGGCCGAGGCCGCTCAGGGTGCGTGGGCGAGGCGCGTCTATCAGGCGAGTGGCACCAGCGTCAGTGAGGGCCGTCAACGCTTGGTCTCTGGTGCTGATGTGCTCGGCTGCTGACTCGATCGTAAGGCCGAGATGCGCGCGAACATCTATTGACGGCCTCTACAGCGCAAGGTCTATCGGCATGGTTATTGACGGGCTTTCCTGTCCCCCTCACCGTCAAAGGTGTCGGACAGGTGGGCGGCTCTCCGATAGGCGTGGACGGCTGCTCCATCGGTCATGAGGTTCGCCAACCGCACGGAGAACCAGGTCATGACGGTGTACGTCGTAATTCTCAGAGGACGCAGGCCGAACTTGCAGGCGCTCGGAAAGGCGAGCGAGCTTGTCAAAGAAGTCATACGGCCCATTATCGAAGTAGTTGCCCGACCCACGGACGCGCACATCAACGATGTCGTGAATCGTCTCGTTGGGCAGGTCGACGAATTTGACGCGCACATCGGTATCGATCTGGCATTCGATACCAGACCTCTCGCGCCGAGGTTCGGCGAGTCAGGGGCGAGAGAGGCCCTGCGGATTCTCGCCGATGAGTTCGACGCGTACTCCTTTCGCCCGGTCATCCACACAGACGACCCGCCCGAGGATCTTGATGAGGTGAGGCACGCCGCCGCCGAACAGCACAAGGGTGTATGTCTGCGCGTGGCCGAGCCCTTCGCGTGCAAGCTGAGCGACTCACGTATTCTTCTGGACCAGCTTCACGCGGTCGGCGAATCGGCGGGGCGTGCCGATGTGGTGCTCGATTGCGGCCACGTGTGCTCGGCCGCCGACACGTGCGCTGGGGTGGCTGGCCCGCTGCTGCATTTGCGTGAGCATGACTGGCAGGTCACCGTCGCGGCGGGCTCATTCCCGCCGCCTCCTCCGAAACCCTTCATCCCGGCACGGCAACCTCGGGTGAGCCGGATTCCGAGGCTGGAGGCCGACCTGTGGACCCAAGTGAGGGAGCGGTGGCCCGAGGTGGGCTACGGCGACTACGGAGTTGACTACCCCGGCGGCGCACCGGTCGACGACGGGGCCAGGCCCGACCCCAATCTGCGCTACACCACCGGCCAGCAGTGGTCTGTGTATGCCTGGCCGAAAGAGGGCGGCAAGCACACCTCCTTCTTCAAGCTGTGCAACGCCCTGGTCGGATCTCCTGACTGGCCGTCGGCTGGGCCGGACTTCTCCTGGGGCGACCGCGAGATTGCCAGAGCGGCCCGCGGCGACGGCGGCCCTGGCGGCGGTAGCCAGTGGAAGGCGTATTCCCTGTCGCACCACCTGGCCGCCGTCGTGGACTCCCTCAACGGGGCACGCACAGAGTGACTCTCACGCGCCGTCGATTCCATAGCGGGCGTGAATGGCCTCCAGCCAGGCCACCGCCAGAGCCGCGACCTGAGTAACCCCGTCATAGACCCGTTTCCGCTGCTCGTCGCGCTCAGGCGCTGGCGCCGGTTCGTACACCTCGGCGGCGACCTGGCCAAGCTGGGCCATCAGCGCCACCAGCCGCCCGCGATCCTTTTCGTACAGGTCCGCGCCGACGGGGGCGCGGCGGCCCCGTTCACGCTCGCGCAGGACATCGTCGAACGCGGCGCCCAGCCGCATCCTGGTGGCGTGCGCCTGTACCGCCTCGACGAGGAACTCGGCCACCTGCCGAGGGTGCGTCGCGTCGGCGATCTCGAAGTACAGGGCGTTCTGCTCCTCATCGCCAGCGGTCACCGCCCAGGCGCCGTGGTCGTCTTTGTCCGGGTTGGACTGGCCCGGGACGACGGTCCAGGAGGCCAGGTCGACGGTACCGATCTGCTCGGGAGCAGGTATCGGAGTGGTCATGATCATCACCATCTCGAACGTGGTTTCGGTTATGAACGTACGCTCCGATGTCGGCCGAAGCGACAACGGGATGCGTGGTTCAGTGGCCCATCGTGCCGGGATTGCATGATCAGGGTCGTGGAACTGCCACGCGGGTTGTGTGGCGGGTCGGCGACTTGACAGCCTCCTTTGGTCGGTGGCGCGCTGGCCGATACGCGTGCGTTCGGGGTTTGGGAACTTCCTGGTGCCGTGTCCCGCTCGGAAATATAATTTCGGCTCTGAGCTGGTGTTTTGCTGCATGATCAGGGCGGCGGCTGGGACCATCGCGAGGTGTTGGTGTCGCTTGTCTACCGGTTGGTGCGAGGCTTGTACGTCCTGCTGGCGGTGCTGGTCCGCGCTGATCTGTCCAAGGACGTTGAGCTGCTGGTGCTCTGTCACCTCATCCGCTACGTCGGCTGGGACCCCAAACGGCCTCGTCCTCTCCACCATGCAACCCTTGGCCGCTGTGAAGATCTTGCCCGCCACACCGACAGGACGGGCTGGACCTGTCCATCAGCTCGCTCTTCGCGGTGGGGGCGATCGCGGTGGGCGTGCCGATGAACCCTGCCGCGAGCAGGTCCGAATGCACCGTTGCCGGAACCGTCGCCGGAATGGGGCCACGGGTTCGGCGGTCCGGCGGGATCCGGTCGGCGGCAGCTTCAACGGTCTATCCGGAGTGGAGGGCCATGCGGCTGAGCATGGTCATGAGAGCTCGCGCGAGCGGATGACGTTGGCGTACCAGCGGCCGCTGTCCTTCAGCGTGCGGACCTGGGTGTCGTAGTCGACGCGGATGATCCCGAAGCGTTTCGAGTATCCATACGCCCATTCGAAGTTGTCCATGAGCGACCACAAGAAGTAGCCGCGCACATCGACACCTTTTTCGATGACGTCGAATACTGCCTGAAGGTGCCGCCGGATGTAGTCGATCCGGTCCTCGTCGTGAATCATCCCGTTGTCGACGGTGTCCGGGAAGGCGGCGCCGTTCTCGGTGATCATGAGGGGTTGGTTCGGGTATCGCTCATGAAGTTCGGTGAGGAGGTCACGGAGGCCGTCTGGATCGATGTTCCAGCCCATCTCGGTCAGAGGGCCCCGTTGGGTGAGGAACTCGACGCCTTCGGCACCGGGCCAAGGAGAAGCGGTCGAGCGGCCATGTCCGTCAGACCGCTCCCGACCGCCTGACCCGTCCGACATCCGCACCCGGTTGGTGTTGTAGTAGTTGACGCCCAGGACGTCGATGGGCTGGTGAATGATTTCCAGATCCCCATCCTGGACGAAGGACCAGTCGGTGATGTCGGCCGTCGTTTCCAGGAGCCGGTCGGTGTAACGACCCTCCAGCATCGGCCCCAGGAACGCGTCGTTCGACAGCGCCTCCACTTTTGAGCGCGCGGTCTCGCCACTCGGGCCGTCCGGGCGGAACGCGTGCAGGTTGAGCGTGACGGAGAACTTTGCGTCGGGTTTGACCTCCGAACGCATCGCCTGGATGGCCAGGCCATGCGCGCGGTTGAGATGGTGCACGGCCAGCAGCGGCTCCAGCCTGCTCGTGCGTCCGGGCGCGTGCACGCCGCTGCCGTAGCCCAGGTAGGCCGAGCACCAGGGTTCGTTGAGCGTGGTCCAGGTGTCGACACGGTCCCCGAGCGCGGAGCTGATGACCCGCGCATACTCGGCGAACGTGTCGGCGGTGGCTCTGCTGGTCCACCCTCCCTCATCCTCCAGGGGTTGGGGGAGGTCCCAGTGATACAACGTCGCCACCGGGCGGATGCCGCGTTCGAGAAGTCCGTCGACCAGGCGCGAATAGAAATCGACGCCCTTGTGGTTGGTCGGGCCCACGCCGGTCGGAATGACCCGCGGCCAGGCGATGGAGAACCGGTAAGCCTCGAGTCCGAGCTCGGCCATCAGGTCGAGGTCGGCGTCGAGACGGTGGTAGTGATCGTCGGCGACGTCTCCGGTGTCGCCGTTGAACGTCCGACCGGGCGTGTGGCTGAAGGTGTCCCAGATCGACGGGCCGCGCCCGTCCTCGGTGGCGGCGCCTTCGATCTGGTACGCGGCCGTCGCGGACCCGAAGACGAACTCGTGGGGAAACCTCACTGGAGCTCCTCGCGAAAGGTTTGAGTCATGGCGTCACGGCCGGGGATCGACGTAGGCGTCATCCGCCTCGTACCGCACAGAGGCGACTTCGACCGTGCCGCTGATGGCGCGGACGCCGGCGACCCGGCCGGTGAATCCGCCGGCGACCTCGGTGGAGAGGTATCGGCCGTCGAAGCGCGCGAGCATCACGGTGTGGCCGTTGCGGATCACTGACAAGGCGATGTCATCTGGGCCGTCGTGGGTGGCGGGCAGTGACTCGATCCGTACCGTCGGCGTCGGCCCGAGGCCGGTCGCGGCCTCGCCGATGGGGGATTCGAGCGGACCGATGCGCAGGACCGCGTGCGCCGAGCCGTCGTTCACGCGCACCTCGCACCAGTGGCGGTCATCGAGTCGGAGCAGGACGCCCGCCGCGCCGTCGGCCGTCCGTAGTGCGACGTCGAAGCGCCAGCGCTCGTCGGTCACACGGGTCATGAGGGCACTGACGTTCCCGCTGGCGGAGGCGGCAGGGATCAGCGAAATGCCGGGTTCGGCGGGTGAGACGAATTCGCCGAGGGGAGCGCCGGGGGAGACCCAGCGAGGATGGAGTGAGGGGTCGGCGAATCGATCCAAGAATGAGCGGTCGGGGATCTCGTACACGAAGTGCCCCTCGTCGAACTGCGGCCACCCGTCGATCCAGTCGATGCCGGCGAGGAATGTCTCGCGGCCGTTGACGTGGAACATCGGGGTCATCCCGCGCGGGCGGACGCCGAGATACACGGCCGCCCACCGTCCGTCGGGGGTTTCGACGAGGTCCGCGTGCCCCGTGTTCTGCACGGGATGCGTGGTGCTGCGATGCGAGAAGACGGGATTGCCGGGGGCGGGCTCAAAGGGGCCGTCGGGGTTTCGGGATCGGGCGATGGTGATGGCGTGGCCACGTTCCGTGCCGCCCTCGGCGATCACCAGGTACCACCACCCGTCGCGGCGGTAGAGATGTGGAGCCTCCGGGAAGGCCAGTCCGGTTCCCTGCCATACGGGCCTCGGCTCCTCCAGCGTCACCCCCTTTTCGAGATCGACGCGGGCTTGGGCGATGCCCTCCAGGCCGGGGCGTGTCGAGCAGTACGTGACGTAGCAGGTGCCATCGTCATCCCAGGCCAGGTCGGGATCGATGCCCGCCAGGCCGTCGATCACCACGGCCGGAGCCCACGGGCCGGCCGGGTCCGTCGTCGACGTCAACAGTTGGCCGCCGCTGGTGGAGACGTTCGTCGTGATCAGCCAGAAGCGGCCCGCGTGGTGGCGGAGTGTCGGAGCGTAGATTCCCTTGCTGGCGCCGGCTTTTCCCGCCTGGAACCCATCGGTGCCGGCCAGGGCGTTGCCGATCTGGGTCCAATGGGTGAGGTCGGTGCTGTGCCAGACCGGGACGCCGGGGGAGTATTCGAAGGAGGAGTTGACCAGGTAGTAGTCGGCGTCGGCGCGGCAGACGCTCGGGTCGGGGTAGAAGCCGCCGATGATGGGATGCACGCCGGCGGCCTCGCGGCGCCTGCCTTTTCGCGTTTCGAAGGTCATTTGATTCCGGTCGCCGCGATTCCTTGGATGAAGTAGCGCTGCAGGGCCACGAAGAGCAGCAGCACGGGGGTGATGACCAGCACGGAGCCGGCCAGCAGGACTCCGTAGTTGGTCGCGTTCTGCCCCACCGAGTACAGGGAGAGCGCAACGGGGAGGGTGTACATGTCCTCGGTCTGCGCGACCACGAGCGGCCACAGGAAGTTGTTCCACGATCCGAGGAAGGTGAGGATGGCGAGCGTCGCCAATGCCGGCCCGCAGAGCGGCAGGATGATGCGCGTGAAGATGCGCACCTCGCCCGCGCCGTCGATGCGGGCGGCTTCGATGAGCGCGTCGGGGATCTCACTGATGAACTGGCGCATGAGGAAGACGCCCATCGGCCCTGTGAGGAACGGAATGATCAGCGCAGGGTAGGTGCTGACCATCCCTAGTTTGCTCACCACGACGAACAGCGGGATGAAAGTGACGACGCCCGGAACCATGAGCGTGACCAGAACGAGCAGGAAGAGGGCCCGCTTGCCGGCGAAGTCGAGTTTCGCGAGCGCGTAGCCGACCATGGAGCAGAACAACAGCGTTCCGAGGACCGTGAAGACGGCCACGATGACGCTGTTGAGAAAGAACGTCTGGAAATTCAGACGGCCGAACCACGTGGCGAAGTTCTCGAACGTGAAAGTCTCGGGCCACCATGTGGGCGGTCGCCTCAGCAGTTCCGACTGCGTCTTCGCCGAACCGAGGTACATCCAGACGAACGGGATGAGCGTGGCCACAACGGCGATGACGAGCACGATGTACACCAGGGCCCGGCCCGGGATGATGGGCTTTCTCATGGCGCTTCCTTGGGGCGGAAGGCTCGGAACTGCACGATGCTGAGCAGCGCGATGGCGATGAAGAGCACGTAGCTCGCCGCCGACGCGGTGCCGTAGTTGCCGAATCCGAACTGGTTGTAGGTGAAATAGCTGATTGAGAGCGTGGAGTCCAGCGGGCCTCCCTTCGTCATGACGAACGGTTCCTCGAAGAACTGCAGATACCCGACCGAGAGGAGCACGGCGCCGAGGAGCAGTGTCGGGCGGAGCATCGGAAGCGTCACCCGGACGAATCGCTGCCAGGCGGTGGCGCCGTCGACGGCGGCCGCTTCCAGCACACTCGCGGGGATGTTCTGCAGCCCGGCAAGAAAGATGATCATGAGGGTGCCCATGTTGCGCCAGATGGCCATGAGGATCATGGCAGGCATCGACCAGAGCGGGTCATTGAGCCAGTCCGGGCCCTGGATGCCGACGGTATCGAGCGCGGTGTTCAGCAGGCCGTCCGGTTGGAGGATGAACCGCCACACCACCGCGACCGCCACGATGCTCGTGATCACGGGGGCGTAGAAACCGACGCGAAATGCCGTGCGGAATCGCGTGATCCCGTTGTTGAGCGCCACGGCGAGGGCGAGAGCCGCGACCATCGTGAGCGGGATGCCCACTGCGACGAAGTACACGGTATTCAGCAGCGACCGCACGAACTGCTGGTTCTCGAACAGCCGGAGGTACTGGTCCATCGCGACGAACTTGACGGCCAGCGGGCTCTCGATGTCGCTGTTCCTGAAGTCGGTGAAGGACATCAGGAACGACGAGACGAGCGGGAACACCATGAAGACGGCGAAGCTCAGGATGAACGGCAGAGCGAAGAGGTAGGCCACCACCGTCATCCGGCGACGACGCGCCCTGGTGGTGCTGTCGCCGCCGGAGCGCGACAACGCTCCGGCGCCGGCGACTCGTGTCACGGCCATGCCTATTCGCCGGTTCCCAGCGAATCGGCGGTGGACTGCAGCTGCTTGACCGCGTCCTGCGGGCTCTTGCCGCCACGGGCCATCCGCTCGATCTCCGTGTCGGCGGCCGCCGACACCTGCGTCCACGTGGTGAGGGCAGGAGCCGTCTTGACACTCTTGAGCTGCTCACCGAACACCGACACTTTCGGGTCGCTCGTCAGCGCGGTGTCCTTCCACGCAGACTGCCGCGAGGGAAGGTCGTTGACCGCCTTGAACCAGTCGACCTGGACCTCGGGCTGCGTGAGCCACTGGATCAGCTTCCATGCCGCGTCCGGGTTCTTGGAGTTCTTGAACACGGTGAGGTTGGCGCCGGCCGCGAACGAGGTGGACGTGCCGCCCGGCGGGGCCGGGATCGGCGCCACCGCGAACTTGTCCTCGAAACCGGCGCCGCCCGCGGTCTTCAGCCCCGGGATGTCCCACGGGCCACTGATGAACATCGGGACGGTACCGTCAACGAAGGCCGAGGCTGTGGACGCCGACTCGGAATCGGGATTCTTGTTGGCGATGCCTTCTTTGAAGAAGCTGTTGACGTATTCGAGGGACTCGACCATCTTCGGGGTGTCGAACGTCCACTTCGTCTGGTCGGAGTTCATGACGTCGGCTCCGTTCGACCAGGCGAACGGCAGACTGCTCAAGAAACCGTTCCAGCCGCCGGACGGAAGCACGACGCCGTATTTCGCCCCGGCCTTGTCCTGGTACGACTTGGCGAGCGCCTTGAATCCCGGCCAGTCTTTGGGGAAGCTGTCGAACCCCGCCTTCTTCATCAAGTCGGTACGATAGAAGATCACTCGCGTTTCGACGTACCACGGCACACCCAGCTGCGCTCCGCCGATGTTCGTCGTCTGCCGCGAAACCGGGAAAATGTCACTCGTGTCGATCTCGGTGGGCGTCGGACGGAGCGCCGAGGCGAACGTCGGCATCCAGTCGGTCCCCAGCATGCCGATATCTGGAGTCGTTCCGCCGGCGATCGCCGTTTGATATTTGTTCTGCGCCGAGTCCCACGGAATCGGGGTCACCTTGACCTCGATGCCGGGGTTCTTCTCTTTGAAGGGCTTGAGGAAGTCGGCGAGCGCTTCACCCTCCGTGCCTTGCGCCCAGATAGTGACGGTGCCTGTGGCCGGACCATTCGTCAGGCGACTTGCTGACACGTCGTTCTGTGGGCGGTCGTTCGAACGCCCACAACCGCTGAGCATGAGTGCAAGCGTCGCGGTGACGGCTGTGGCCGTCGCCATATTCCGTCGGATCATCATCGTTCCCCTTCGTGCATGGGGGGTTGCGGGGTGCGCGAACGGTGCTCCACTGCGAGCACAGGTCGTGCCGGATCGACTCCGTTCCGGCATCTAAGCGCATAACATGGGGTGGCGCAACCATGCTCACTGCTGAACTCTTCGCACGGTGATGCGCGCGCCGCACGCCCGACGCGGATCGCCGTTCTTGATCCGTGCGGCGATAAGTCCTGGTCGAAGGGATGGATCTCAAGATCGACGCGGTCTGCTCGTCATCCCGGGCGCGCGGCTTCCGTATGGCGGCCGCGTTTTCCAGGGGCGGCTCTCCTCGTGCGGGACATGATCGTGATGAGGGTCCCGGCTGACTGTGTCCACCGCGCGGTCGCGTGCCAAGGCTGAGCCTTCCGGTCGCCGGGCGACAATCGAAGGGAGCGCCTTGGAGCGCCGGCGAACCGGTACTGTACGAGTGCTCTTGATGGGTTCCTGACGTGAATTGGGGCGGACGTGACGAGTCGACCGACGGTATACGATGTCGCGCAACTTGCCGGAGTGTCGATCGCAACGGTTTCCTTTGCGTTCACCAAGCCAGAGCGGGTGAAGGCGGACACTTTGCAAGCGGTTCTGCGCGCTGCCGACTCCATCGGCTATGTGCCCAGTGCGAATGCCCGTGGGCTTGCCAAAGGAAAGACCGGAGCGCTGGGCCTGTATGCGTTCGACTATCTGCTCGAGCCGGCTGCGGATTTCCCGGATTCCGCTCCGCTTGATTTGACTCGCGTTCCTGACGGACGGCTTTTCCCGTTGTATTCGGACGAGGTCCAGCGGGGCGTCCAGTTGGAGTGCCGGCGGCACGGTTACGCGCTGATGCTCGGTTCCGGCCATAATCCTGGACATTTGCCGAGCGTGATCGATGTCGCGGGGCGCGTGGACGGCCTCATAGCGTTCGCCGGTGCCGCATCGGGCGCTCTTTTGGAACAGATCTCAGCCCGTATACCCGTCGTCGAACTCGGCGGGGAAATCCGGCGAGAGGGGATGCACACCGTCTTCGTCGACAACCGCGCCGCCATGGCCCGTCTTACCGAGCACTTGCTGATCGATCACGGTTATCGCGAATTCGCGTACCTCGGCGAGTTGGGCACCCCGGAGTTCGTGGCGCGCTATGAGGGCTTCTCCGAAGTCCTGCGGCAGGCGCGCATCGCCCCTCCGCCCCCGGTGAGAAGCCATCCCGGCGACGATCAGTCGACTATCGACGCCGTCCGCGGCCTTCTCGATCGACCTTCCTTCCCGCAGGCTCTCGTGTGCGCGACCGATCAGGAGGCCATCGTCGCCATCGACGCGCTTCGGGGACAGGGCATGGACGTGCCGGCCCAAGTGGCGGTGACCGGCTTCGATGGAATACTGGCGGGACGGCTGATCACACCGCACTTGACGACGGTGCGACAGCCAATGGAGGACGTCGGGCGGGTCGCGGTGCGGATCCTCCTCGAAGCCCTCGAGGGCAACGAAGACGCGAGCCGTCATGAAACTCTCGCGTGTGTGGTGTGGCGTGGCGGAACCTGCGGTTGCTCCAACGACTGACAGAAACCTGCTGCCGGCTGTAGTGGCGCAGCGCGGTGGCGGTCTCGGCCCCAACTCGTGGTGCCAGACATTGTCATCGTGGCGGTGAAGACCGGCTTCGAGGTGATGGATCACACTTCGCCGCCGGTCAAGAGATCGGTCGCGGTGAAGTCGCTACGCCGGTCAGTGTGTCAGCCATGTGCCTCCCTCACTTCGATCTCGAACGGCCGGTACTGTGTGCCTGCCGAAACCTCATCCACGCAGTTCAAGCCGCATTAGGGCACGAGTCCGGCTCGGTCCTGGTCGCCCGGAACCCCGAGCAGGGAGGCACGGTCACCAACTCCTCAGGTAACGGACGCGACGCCACCGTCAGCGGCGGGACCGACTCCCACCATCCGGCAATCCTGGCACCGACGGCGTGCTCGTCGACGTAACCCCGTCGAACACCCTGCGCTTCATCGGTGCCGGCGCGAACGTTGGCCTGAACACCACCCTGCCCATCGGGCGCTGGATCGACTGGTGGTCACCGTGGACCGCAGCAGGGCGGCGGCCAGGGGCTGACCGACGCGGTGGACCGCGCGGCGATCTTCGCCAAGAAGCCCGCTTTGCGTCCTTGGTTCGCAGGCGGGGCCTTTGGCCGTGGCATTGACCCACTGCCGGCGAATCGAGGTCTATCCAGACGGTCTGCTGATGCGTTCCCACTCGCGCATCGCGTCCGGCTCCCACCTCGCATGTTGCCGATGGAAGAGCTTCGCGGCGCGAGCGCCGCTCCACCCCGAAGGCAGCAGTTCCGCAGGCAGTGCGGGATCGATCAGCGCAAGCCGGCGCCAGGCGTGCACGAGTTGTGTGTGCCTGACCAACGGATCATTGGAAGGCGGCCGCCTGAACTCGGCGAGGAACACCTCATACTGCCGCGCGACATCGTCAAGGTCCCACGCTTGGCGGACGAGGGTCGACACTTCACCGCCGGCGAGGTATTCGGACAGGAAGACCTGCGCATCCTCGCGAACCCCGGCTTCGTCCAGTATAAACTCCGCCTCGCCGACCCGGTCGGTGTGCGTGCTGACCCACACCCCCGGCGCGGGGTTCCCGAACCCAGCCCACCGCAGTCGCGTGCGCAGCAGGTGGCGTCCGGCCCGGTTCGTTTCCGCGGCTCGTGCCAGCACCACCAGCCACCGGCCGTCCCACTCCGGCTGAGTCGCGGTGAAGCCGAAGATCCGTTCAGTGCCAAGGTTGAGGAATTGGGCGAACGCCGGGCTGAGGTGCCACCACGTGTATCGCCCTTCACGTTCGGGAAGGAGCCAGCCGTCCGCGGAGGCGCGCGCCAGGGCTTGCCTGCAGGCTTCCTCCTTTACGCCGAAGCGGCCCAGCGCATCGACGAAGGCCGAGGTAGGCGCCGGTCGCCCCGCCGGACGCACATAGTCACCGAGAACCGTGATCAACAGTCCCCGAACACCGCCCGTGCCCGCGGCGTAGCGGCGGGACAGGACGAACCGTTCCTCGGAGGCGTTGTTGAACGGGCCGGCCGACGCCGCTTCGTCTCGAGGCTCAGACATGCCGGCGACCGGCTGTGCAGCTGCGGGCGAGGTCAGAGCGCATGTGCGGATTGTATTGCGGTAGCCGGCCACTCGATCACCAAGTGCCCCATCATCACGGCCAGATGGGAAGACGCGTGTGATGCCGTTCGAACTGTTCGCCGTGGATGGCGCGCCACGCCGACGGCCGACACCGGCGTCCAGATGAAGACGGCAGACCGCAGCCGGGCGTGGCCGAGACAGAGGTGCCGCGCCATCCCAACTTGAAGATCGGGTCAGTACGACCGTGGAACTTTCACGACCGCGGCCCTGCGACAAGGCTGCCACCAGCCGAATCTCCCGGAAATTTGACAAAGGCGTTGACCACCGTCGCAGAAATGTCTTACGGTCCCTTGCGGATGGCAGTCGTCGGTGGAGGCAGCGATGGCTTCGATGAAGGGCGGGCTCGCCGTTACCCCGGCGCCGCTACCCGTCGGGCAACAGCGCCCGGTCGACCATGTCGCCGAATGGCCGCGCTCGCGCTGGGCCACGGCTCGGCGCATCCGTACGCCGGATATCCGAAAGGGGACTTCGTCGCCGCCCCGACGTATCTGAATGCTCCAGGACCGTCGCTGTGGACGTCGACCTGTGATCGTAAGCCCACCACGGAAGTACGCAGTTGAGGGAGAAGCGATGCGCCTATCTTGGTTACGTCTCTTCGTCGCAGCCGTCGTTTCGGTAGCAGCGGCCGCCGCTGTCAGCGGGGTTCTGACGACCGCGCATGCCGCGACCGGTTGCCGGGTCACCTACTCGGTGGCCTCCCAGTGGACGGGAGGTTTCACCGCCAATGTAAGCCTGACGAATCTGGGCGATCCAGGCACCGGCTGGATGCTGACCTGGTCGTTTGGCGCCGGCCAGCAGGTGACTCAGGCATGGGGCGCCACGGTCTCCCAGAACGGTCCGCAGGTGACCGCTCGCAATGCCGCGTGGAACGGCAACCTCGCGACCGGCGGCAATACGAGCTTGGGGTTCAGCGGTTCGTGGAACAACAGCAGTAACCCGGTACCGTCCACCTTCGCGCTCAACGGCGTCACGTGCACGGGCGGTACGGGCGAGCCGACGCCGACGGTCACCCCGACCGGACCTCAGCAAGCGAACTCCATGGGCTTCATCGGCTGCTCGATGGCGGAGAACGTCGCCCAGGGGTATGTGGCGGTCGGAGGCGGACGCATGTGGGGTCCGTACGGGACGGGCGGCTTGGTCGTGCAGTCGTGGACCGACCCCAATTCCAGCGCGTGGCAGAAGTTCGACCAGCAGGTGAGCAGGTTCGGCAGGCCGACGACGGTGTGGGTGCAGATCTGCGTGTTCAACGCCAACGCGACCTATGACGAAGTGAAGCGGCTCATCGCCAACGCGCGCTTGCACGCGGCCTCCGGCGCCAAGATTTTCATCACGGGTCAGCCGCTCTACGATCCCGGCCAGACGTGTTTCCTGGCGGGCCCCAACGGTCCGCAACTGACCGACGGTCTTGCCAGGCAGGCGGCTGCCGACACGACGCAGAACGTGACCTACCCTGGGGCGTTCCGTCTCAGGAGCAACGAGGTCGCCGACGGCTGCCATGCCAATACGGCGGGCCAGCAGTCGCTCGGCAGGCAGGCCCTGGCGTTCTGGGGCTAGCCGGCGGTCCTGGCCGACCGACCAGGTCGCAGGTGCAGGCGAAGGGCGACGTCTTCTCCACACGTCCACGACGTGTGGAGAAGACCGCATTCGGCGTTGCATACCCCAGTTGAACCGGCCGCGACGCCTTCGGGGCCGCAGAGTAGCGGTACTACCGCGAATGACGAGTTCCGTGGCGCGGTCGGCGTCGGAGCGGAAGTCGGCGACAGAGGAGTTGTGCACGATCACCCCTTTGGACATCACGAGGACGCGGGAGGCCAGGGTCAGAGCGAGGCGCAGGTTCTGCTCGACCAGGAGCATGGCCGTCCCTCCGGACACCAGGGAGAGCAGCAGGTCCTGGATGCGATCGACGATGACCGAGGCGAGCCCGTCGGACGGCTCGTCGAGAAGCAGCAGCCGGGGATTTCCGAGGAGGGCTCTGCCGATGGCGAGCATCTGCTGCTCGCCGCCGGACAGTTGCGCGGCCAGGTGATCCCGGCGCTCGGCGAGTCGTGGCATCGTCTCGTAGACGCGTTCCCGCGTCCATTGGCCCCGGCTGCGGTGTCGATCGGCAATCAGGAGGTGTTCCTCGACGGTGAGGGACGGGGACGCGGATCTTCCTGGCCGAGTATTGCCTCGGCGGGTCGGCTCGAGTGGATCCCAGGCAGCGGAGCGGTTTCGACGCCGATACGCCAGATGGCGTACACCCGGACGCGCCGAATGGCGGCGCTTGTCCCAAAAGCAGACCTGACGTCGTATGCAGGCCCGGCGCCGCCCACATCAAGGCGCCCGGCTTGAGCTGTCCGACAGCGGCACGACAACGCGGGAATCCTGCCGCTGTTGTGGTCACAGACGGGGCAGAGGGGCGAAGGTGTGGTGCTGCCAGAGCCGACGGGAGGTCTCCTCCGGGTAGGTGGTGACCGCCGGTTCGGTGTTCAGAACCTGCGTGAGTCGGCGCTTGGGGTCGTAGGCGGCCCAGCCGGGGTCGCCGGTCGCGGCGAAGGCGGTCCATGTCGTCCGGATGTGCCGGGATAGAGCTTGGCCCTCGGGAGAGAGCGGATCGCCCATCAGGCCGGCGCCGAGGCCCGCGTCGAAGACGCCGAAGGTGAGGGGGACGTCCAGGCCGTGGCAGGCGCCCAGGTTCCCGCCCATGCCGGGCGCGGGCCAGGTCAGCTCGTACAGGTGTGCGCGACCCCCACCGCCGGTCTGCGCCTGGGCGAGGTGGAGCGAGGGCATGCGGAACAACCAATCAGACTGGACCAGCTCGAACAGCTCCCCGGCGCCCGCGCCGGGGAAGGCCTCGCGGTAGGCGCGCCCGCCGTCCGGCGCGAACACGCTCAGTGCCGCGGCCGCCTGCTCGTCGGTGACCTGGCCCAGCAGCCCGCCGAAGGCGACGAACAGCCGGTACTCATCCCGGTTGTGCCCCACGATCAGCTCGACCGCCCGGCCGGCGCCATCCGCCAGGGCCTGCCACGGGGTGGTGGGCAGCACCTCACCGTCGACCACCGGTGAGAACAGCGTAGGAGTATGCGCGACCACACCCCATCGGTCCTCGAACTGGCGCATCTTGGCGGTCGCCGCGTCACCGGCGGCGGCCAGCCGCCCGGGGGCGACAGCGGAGAAGTCGTCAACGGTCGCGGACAGGCCAAGCTCGTCGGCGATGACAGCGGCGATGTCACCGGCCAGCTCCACGGAGAAGAACGTGCCGGGAACGCTCTGGGCGATGGCGCGCCGGAACAGTCCCGCCGCCCGTGGCATGGCCATCAGCGCGGCGATCGACCCGGCGCCGGCGGACTCGCCGAAGACGGTGACCCGGTCGGGGTCCCCGCCGAACGCCGTGATGTTCTCGCGCACCCATTCCAGCGCGGCCACCTGGTCGAGCAGGCCACGGTTGGCGGGCGCCCCGTCGATCTGGGCGAACCCCTCCATCCCGACCCGATAATTGAGGGTCACCACGACCACACCCGCGTCCGCCAGCCGGGTCCCGTCGTAGCCGGGATCGCTCGACACGCCGAACACGTAGGCGCCACCATAGATCCACACCATGACCGGCAGCCCGGCGCCGGGACCGGGTTCGGGAGTCCAGACGTTGAGCGTCAGCCAGTCGTCGCCCACGACGTCGTTCACTGAAGGGGGCGCCCCGGTCATCGACGCTTGCGGGGGCGGCGGGCCATACGCGAACGCCTCACGCACGCCGTCCCACCCGCGCACCGGCTGTGGAGCCGCGAAGCGCGCCGGTCCGACAGGCGGCTGCGCGAAAGGGATGCCGCGGAAGACCGCCGGCCCCGCTTCGCGACGACCGCGGACCGTCCCGCTCATGATGTGGATCTCGGGTTCGGCAGACATGGTCATCGAAGGCTCCTTCTCCGGGAGGCAGCCTCAGGTGCCCCGGCAGAAGAGCTCTGATGCACTGACCACCTGCCGGCGACAATACAACAGAATGACGGTTGTAAACCGTATTGTAGAACGCCGTGCCAGGGAGGCGTCGACGTTGGTCGGCCGACCAGGGCGGAGCAGATAGCCGCGTCGGTTCGGACAACCCAGGACTTGCTCGTTCGCAGCGGCCCCGTCTCGGATTCCCGCGGTCCTTGACTTTGCCTGTACGGGCGTTTCCGGCGCCCGGGGAGGTGCAGGCTTGCCCATGTCGTGTCACCGAAACGGCAGGGCCGATCGGCGAAGACCGGGCGCGCTGACCAGCGGGAGCCGCGCTAGCGCCGGATTCCATTCCAAAGCTCTCTGACCCCCGACTCGCCGCCCCCGAGAACGGACCTCGTAGCCGTATCGGCCGACGAGGTCGGGAAGAACGTCAGCCGGTCACCGCTGCCGCGGCTGTACTTTTATGGCTATGGACCACCTGGAAGTGCGAGAACTCCTCTACTTCATCGCCCTGGCGGAGAAGATGCACTTCAGCCGCGCCGCCGAGCAACTGGGCATCGCGCAACCGGCGTTGTCGCGGGCGATCAGCAGGCTGGAGCGCCGGATGGGGGTCCAGTTGTTCGAGCGCACCAGCCGACGGGTCAGCCTGACCGAGGCCGGCGAAGTGTTCCTGCGCGAGAGCCGCAAGGTCCTCGCCGCGGCGGACGGCGCGGTACGTCGTGCCCAGCGGGCCGCGCGCCCGCAGCGGTTGGTGATCGCCGCCCCGCCTGGCACCGGCGCGGCCCTGCTGTCCCTGGTGCTGGACGCGTACCGGAGCGGCCCCGATCCGGTGCCGGTGGAGGTGCTGTTCACCGTCGATCTGGCCGCTGCCCTGCGGGACGGCACCGCCGACCTGGCGCTGATGTGCGGCAGCGACGATCTCGACGGCCTGGACACCGTCGATCTCCTCGATGAGTCCCCGGTCGCGCTCCTCCCGGCCGGGCACCCGCTCGCCGCGCGCGGCAGCCTCACCGCCCGCGACGTGCGGGCCGATACCGAGTTCCGCGAGCAACCCCCGCGGGTCGGACTGGACGAGATCATCGACCGGGTCGCGATCGGAGACCTCGTGGTCGTACTGGGGGCGAGCGCGACCAGCCGGCTCGGGCCGTCCGTCGTGGCCGTCCCGGTGACCGGCGCGCCACGCAGCCGACTCGTTCTGGCCTGGCCACGCGCCACCCCGCTGGCCGTCCGCGACCGGCTGACCGGCGCCGCGGCCGCGGTGGCGCGGAGCCGACCGGACGTCGACCCGGTGTCGGCAGGCCGGGACCACGATCGGCTGTCGGTCAGATCTGGTTGATGCCGCCGTCCACGAGCAGTTCGATGCCGGTGATGTAGCTGCTCTGGTCGGAAGCCAGGAACAGGGCCGCGGCGGCCTGTTCGGCCGGCTCGGCGACGCGCCCGAGCGGCACTTGTCCGGCCAGCATCGCGCGGAACTCGTCCAGGCTGGCCCCTTCCGGGGTGGCGGCCGCGAAGGCCGGTGTCTCCGTACCACCCGGTGCGAGGGCGTTGACCCGGATGCCCCGGTCTTTCAGCTCGTTCGCCCAGGTGCGGGTCAACGACCGGACCCCGGCCTTGGACGCCGCGTAGACGCCGACGCCCGCCGACCCCCTCCCGGCCGTGGTGGATGAGGCGAGGATGACCGACGCGTTGTCGTTGAGCAGTGGCAGAGCCTTCTGCACGGTGAACAGCGCGCTGCGCACGTTGAGGCTCATGCTCCGCTCGTAGTCCTCCTCGGTCACGTCCGCCAGCGGGACGAAGGTCGTACCGCCGGCGTTGGCGAAGAGCACGTCGATGCGGCGTCCATCGGCGTCGATGGACGCGAAGAGCCGGTCGAGGTCGGCCAGGTCCGTGACATCGCCGGGCACCCCGGTGGCGCGCGCCGCGCCGATCTCCGACACCGCCGCGTCGAGCTCCTCCTTGCCACGTCCGGTGAGGTAGACGTACGCGCCTTCCTCGGCGAAACGCAGGGCGGAGGCGAACCCGATCCCCTTGCTGGCGCCCGTCACCACCGTGACCTTGCCGTCGAGCTGACCCATATTAGATCTCCCCTGATTCCTTTGTGGACGCGGGCCCGTGGCGGCCCGCCTCTCCAGCACACCCCATGCCACCTGCGCGAACAATGATCGCTTTGGCATGATCCGATGCCGGGCGGTTATCGATGGGAGCTCGGTCCGGTGATCGCGTTCGGTCGATCGGCATCCCCGCCGACACGCCCGAGGAGATCTACGGAGGTGCCTGGGTGACAGCCCCCTCCACGGCGGCGGAGCACGGTGTGCAGCATGTCACCGATGATCATCGGGGGATCGGTCGCCGCGTTCCCCTTGCTGCGGGGTGTAGCGGGCGCGCATGGCGGGGCCGGCGGCCGGGCCGGCGGTGAAGACGTACGCGCGGCTGTCGTCCAGGCGGCGGCCGGTCTTGGCGTCGATCATGACGGGCTCGACCTCCTCCCCGGTGGCCGTGTCGACCAGGATCATGCTGCGCTCCTCGGGCGCCAGGCGGGCATTGCCCCAGGCGGCCATCGCGACGATGACCGGGCGCAGCGAACGGCCCAGCTCCGTCAGCACGTACTCGTGGCGCACCGGGTTCGTCTGGTACGGGCGGCGCTCCAGGAGGCCGTCGGCGACCAGGGTCTTGAGCCGGCTGGTGAGCATGCTGGAGGAGATGCGCAGGTTTTCCTGGAACTGGTCGAAGCGGGTATAGCCGTCGAAGGCGTCATGCAGCAGCAACAGAGTCCACCACTCGCCGATGTGCTCGATCGTGGCGGACAGCGGGCACTCACGGTCTTCTTGCCTGATCCGGGCCGGCATGGGACAACCCTCCAACAGTCACTGCTATTGTCGAAGTAAGTAGGTTTCATTTTAGCAGTAACTAGGTCGCCTGTGCGACGCCCACCATCGACATGCGAGGGACATGCCATGCCCGACAACCAGGCAATCGCCTTTGACGTGCTGCCCGGCACCATCACCGCCTACCTCACCGCCCACCGCGACCGCGCCATCGCAGCCCAGCTCGGTCTGTTCGCCGCCGACGCCACGGTGGTCGACGAAGGCCACACCCACGTCGGGAGCAGCGCTATCGCCGCGTGGATGAACCGTTCCGCCGGCGCCTATACGTACACGATCACCCCGATCGCCGCCGAGCAGTCCGGCGAGGGCGACTACAGCGTCACCCAGCACCTGGCCGGCGACTTCCCCGGGGGCACCGTGGACCTGCGCTTCCGCTTCACCCTTCGCGACGGCCTCATCCAGCGCCTGGTCATCGAGCCATGAACAGGACCTGGTTCATCACCGGAGGCACGCCCGGCGGGTTCGGCATGGCCTTCGCCGACGCGGCCCTGGAGTCCGGCGACCGCGTCGCCCTGACCGCCCGCAGGCCCGGGGAACTGCGCGACTGGGCCGAACCGCACGGCGACAGGGTGCTGGTGCTTCGGCTCGACGTCACCGACACCAGGCAGGTCCACCAGGCCGTCGCCGCCGCCGAGGCGCACTTCGGCGGCATCGACATCCTGGTCAACAACGCCGGACGCGGCTGGTACGGCTCGGTGGAAGGCATGGATGACGCGGCCGTCAGGCAGCTGTTCGAACTGAACTTCTTCGCCGTGCTGACCGTCACCCGCGCCGTCCTGCCCGGCATGCGCGCCCGGCGCAGCGGCTGGATCATCAACCTCTCGTCCGTCGCCGGGCTGAGAGGGGTGCTCGGCTTCGGTTACTACACCGCGGCCAAGCACGCCATCGAGGGCATGACCGATGTCCTGCGCCAGGAGGTGGCTCCACTGGGCGTCAAGGTGCTGGCCGTGCAGCCGGGGGCCTTCCGCACCCGTGCGTACGCCGGGTTCGCCGACGAGCCGGTGCGGGAGAGCATCGAGGACTACCGGCCGATGCTGGACAACGTCCGCGCGGTCATGATCGAGCAGGACGGCAACCAGCCCGGAGACCCACTCCAGGGCGCGAGGGCCGTCGTGGCCGCGATCGACCGGGACGACCCGCCTCACCGTCTCGTGCTCGGGGGCGCCGGATACGACGCGGTGATCGGCGAGCTGGAGCCCATGCTCACCGAGATCCGCGCCCACGAGAACGTCTCCCGCTCCGTGGATTTCCCCCAGGCCGATGACCCGTCGCCCAGGACGTAGATCGAGTCCTTGGCGTGGGTCTACGAGCCCGAACCGCGGACATGCAGGTGGGGGTCGAGCCGGACCAACCACGGGCTCTGCGACCACGGCCCGGCACGCATGGAGTAACTGCGACGAACCGCGGGACTTCAACCTGCTGCCGAGGATCCTTCTGTCGGCTCGGGTTCCCAGCAGTTCCGGTGCCCGCGCGACGGCTGCGGCGTGACCTAGCTTTCACGGGCTGGTCGGAGCACGCTACCAGCGTCCAACGGCTCTGCCAACAGCCGCGTTTCCAGGATGGCGACTACCGGCGTAGCGAGATGCAGGCGAGTAGCCTTTATCACTCCGTCCGCGGGCACGCCCGACCGTAGCGCCCCGCCCATCCCGGGCAGTGACCCGTCCGCCAAACCCAGAGGTGGCCGGGTCACTGGACGTCATCGGCTACGACGCGGCGCGCAGATTAAGAGATAAGCCTTGGGTTCCCTGAGGCCACTGTGGCCTCAGGGAACCCAAGGCTTATCTCTTACCAGGGCGGCCTGGGCGAGCCGTACGAGGATGTCATTCTTGCCGCGCACCCGGGCGAACTCGGTGCTGATCTCGTTTTCGACCTTCTTCTTCTGTGCCCGCATGCTGATCGTGTGCACGAGCTGGATCAGCAGCCACCCAGGCCGCCGATCATCTCGGTCTTGCGTAACCAGCACTGCGCGGCCAGCAGCCTCGCCCGGACCGGCGGCTGGGCGGCGGCGAAGTCGGAGGGGTACATCTTCATCGCCCGGGCCCGCCAGCCTCCACGACCTTCTCCGACGCCCCCTCCGGCAGCCCGATCGCCTTGACCCGCTCCAGCTTGACGATCTCGCCCAGCGGCGTCTCCAACTGCCGCGGCCCGGGATTCTCCTTCGACTCCTGCAGGAAGCTGCGCATTCCGCCGCCCGATGCGCCCTCGGTATCGGGGTCCTCGATCGTGATCAGCTCCTCCAGCCGCGCTACCGCCCGACAGCGGTCGCGGGCGCAAGGGTCTGGTTGTTTATGGGAATGGGATGGTCTGGAAGTCCTGTCGCACCAGGGATTTACCGTTCGGCAAGGGGTACTCGCAGCGGCCCAGGGCTGCGAACCCTGCATCCGACATCGCTGAGGTCAGCGTCTCGGGGTCGATGTCCGATGACACCGAGGCGAGGGTGTCGAACGACGATGAGTAGTCCGTCGAGCTGACGAAGCCTGCCGCGTCGTTGCGCTGGATCACGCACGACAGCACGCCGATGGAGCGGGCGTTCGCGGCCGCGAAGGCGACGAACTCTTCGACGCCCACATACTCGATGATGAGGTTGGCGATGAGGAGGTCGACGCGCTCGATCCTCACGGAGCGGTCGATGCTCGTCTCGATCAGATGGAGGCGATCGCCGAGGGTGTCGCGATATCGGGTCTCGCAGGCGTCGAGGTAGTCGGGGTTGATGTCGTACCCGTACACGGCGTCCGTGGTCTCCGGGTGGATGAGGTCGAGTCCGTTGCCTCCCGCGATTCCCAGCACCCCGATTGCACGGAATGGGTACGCCGCGAGCTGTTCACCGGTGATATCGCGGAGCCGCTGAAGCTGCCCTACCCCTGGGTCGCCCATGTGTCGCTCGTACACGTCGAGGTGAATTCCACGCCAAGGATGCTCGGGCGTGCCCCGGCGGCGATCGGAGGTGGTCATCGCGCCGGACCAGACGGGTGCTGTCGTGGCTGCATCAGCCGGTTCGCTCCTCAACTGCTCCGCCGATGGAACGGAGGTACTGGCGGAACGTCGTGCCATCCTGCTCGCACGGCGAGGCAGCCGGAGAACCTGGCCTGGTCTCGGAGGCTGTCGCCGAGGTTCATGCGAGCAGCCTGGCGCCGTTCGGTGCCTCTGATCCTACTCGCCGGCTCGGCGATGTCCGCGGCACGGTCGAGCGGGAGGAACAGCACGCCGTCGTCGTCGGCGAGCACGAAGTCATCCCGGGTCACGAGGTGGTCCCCAACTCGCGCGGAGGCGAGCGCGTCCGGTTCCTGCGCGTCGAGTCGTTGCGGGCCCGCGGGGAGCGCTCCCTGGCTGAACACGGGCAGCCGGATGGTGCGCAGCTCGGAGGTGTCTCGGTGCAGACCCCAGATCACGATGCCGGAGAGCCCGGAGTGCCGGACCTCGAGGGTAATGAGGTCACTGACGCAGGCCTCGTCGTCTCGTCCGGCGTTGTCGACCACGAGCACGTCCCCCGGGCTCGGCGTGTTCGAGGGTTTTGAGCAAGACATCGACGCTGCCGTAGTGGCGCGCTGGTTGGACCCGGCCGACGATGTGCGTGCCACCCCATACGGGGTGGACGTTCGCCGGTGCCCGTCGGACGGAGATACCGAGGCGCATGATCGCATCGGCGACATGGGGCGTGGTGAGGCCGAGGTAGGTGCGTTGCAGCTCAAGCGGGTTCATAGGGCGGGTGCTAGGTAGTACTGGTCGACGTGGACCATGCGGGCCCGGGTGAGCGCCGCGTAGTCCGGGTTGATGACCGGGGTCATGCCGATGTTGCAAGCCTCGCTCATGAGCATGGCGACGACCGTGGTGGTGAGGTCCTTCACGCGGGCCCGGCCGTCGCCCAGGTGTACGAAGGCGTCCAGGAACCTGGTCCAGGCGTGCACCTCGAACAGCAGGTCCGGCAGGTCGGTCTTCGGGAGCATCTTCTCGACCCGGCAGGCGGGCGCGCGGGTCGGACCAGCGCTGCGAGGAGAGGCGTAGATGTCGCGGCGCTTGAGCCTGTGAAGAGCTGCCAGTACGCACACCACGTAAGCGTCGCGGTCCACCGCCCTCTCCGGGCAGGTCCGCGTTCGCGTAAGTCGGTCTCCTCGATGAGCTCCGGCTCCTCGATGAACACCTTCGCCGTCCTGGCCACGATCCGCGACGACTTCTTCAGCTGCGGCAGGGTCGAGATCCGCTGACGACGTGTCATGGCATGCGACCGCAGAAGGGTGAAGGCCCTCAGGAGCTTTGATTGGATGCGTAAGCGAGAGAGGCTGAGAATCGAGTCGCAAGATTAGCGGCTCGTCAGCGGAAGTTCGCCCAACCGCGGATGGCGCCCTTGAAGGCGCTCACCATGCGTCGCTTGATCTCGTCGTCGCTGAGCCCCAGGTCGCTGAGATCGAGGATCTCCCGCGCGTCGAACATCAGGTTGTGCAGGAAGAAGGCGGGCTCGAAGGTGTCGTCGGCGAGCCTCTCGCTGCGCAGCACGGCCCGGATGGGGCGTTCCCATGCGTCGCGGCTGGCGGTGATGACGGAGTCGTGAGCGCGCAGCCGGGCCAGTAATCCCGTACGGGGGCGGAGCTGGACCATCGTACGCCCGTATACGTGCACGAGCCGGATCCACTCGTCGATGACGCGCGAGTAGAGCTCCAGTCCCGTGGCGGGGCAGTCATGGCTGAAGTCGCGCAGTTGTACCAGCACGCTGTACAGGTAGTGATTGAGCAACTCGCCGAGAGTGGGGTAGTAGCGGTACGCGGTGGCCGTGGACAGCCCGGCGGCTTTGGCGATCTTCGGCATCGTCGCCTCTTCCGGGGATGTCCTGATGATCTCGCCGGCGGCTTCGAGCAGTCGTTGACGGTTGCGCACGGCATCCTTGCGCGCTCCGCCACCGGCCCAGTCGTTTGCGATCACAGGCCCAAGCGTAGGGGCTGACAGGGACGGCGCACATGACCTCGGTACCTAGAACCGAGAATCAAGTCTCAAATATTCTCCAGTAAAATATGCCAGAATAGTTGCTTGACGGGCATATTGGCTGGCCATCATGCTGAGAATTCGAGAATAGAGTCTTAGATTTACACTTCGGGGAGGGGTTAACTTTGGCCACCACCTGGCAGTTGCGGGCGTGGTTCGCGCACCGCCTCTCCGAGCTGTACGGAACCGAGGTCGCGGCGGACTCGACCTTGCTGGAGGTCTCGAACGAGGTAAACGTCGACGTGCTCGAACGCCGCGGAGGCGACGCCGCGCCGCTCGGCTCCATCGCCAGGGTCACCGCCGAGCGGCACGGAGTCATCAGAGTGGGCAGTCCGCGGGAGCTCACGCCGCGCGTCCTCGACATCGATGAGCTCTACCGGCGGATGGTCGCACGCGGCATCGAGATGATCGATCGGCTCCAAGGGCCGCCGAGGTGGCAGGGGCCCGACATCTCGCTGCGCCAGACCTTGTTCCGCGCTCTCGCGGAACCCCGGCGCTTCCGCGAGAGCGACGGGACGGTGAGCGAGGGGGAGCTGCGGTCCGCAGCGCGAGTGGGACACCCGCGCAGGATCGGTCGAGCTGGCCATCCCCAAGCTCCGCTCCGGCTCCTACTTCCCCGACTGGCTGCTGGAACGACGGCGGCGGGCCGAGCAGGCGCTGATCAGCGTGATCGCCACCAGCTATCTGCTCGGCGTCTCGACCCGGCGGGCGGACTGCAGGACGGAGGGGGCGGACTACGAGAGCACGGCCGATCGTCCTGCCTGCCTCCGAGGATGGGCCGATCAAGGGTGAGGACTACTCCAGTCTGCCGTGAACGAGAGGCTACTCGGGAGCGTCTTTAGGGGGCTCAGAAGATCGCCGTTTCCTCCTCGCGGCTTCAACCCACTCAGCGAACTTCGCCCACTGTCGCTCTGTACGGATGTCTGGCTCTGCTTCCACCCATGGCCCCCGGCTGATGATTCCCAACGCGCCGAGTTCCTCAGCTCGTTCGGCGAGTTCTTCGGCGGCTTGCTTTCTCGCGTGAGGGTCGAGTTCCGTCGCTGCTCGTTCCACGAGAGATTGAATTTCGTCGCGAGCCTGCTGTTCGGCCACTTTTAGGCGAATCTCAAGCCCACCGGGAAGCATGATCTGTTCCAGCCGGTCAATGAGCCGGGCAACGGCATCCTTGTGGCGTCGCATCACAAGCCACACCGCGACGGCAAAAGCCGCAGGCCAAGCGACAGCCCCTACCAAGCCTGCGACCGCTTCGATCAACTTCGCCCAGTCCGCCATGGCCTGAGCATCGCGGCGCTAACAGCCGTACGGAAGGCCAGTGCCCAGACCGTGACCAACCAGGTGCCGCCATTGCGGAGCGGATTCCGATGTCGGCTTGACCAAAGGCTGACCTATTGCGCTGTCCTAACTCGGCTCTTCTGGTCGGTATTTAGATAAGTGACGGGATGAGTTGGCCGCCGGATCGGGGCGTTTGATTGTGACCGTAAAGTCCAGCTACTTCGCCGCCTCTTCATGCTGTGCCTTTCACGCCAGATGGGGCGGCCGCCATGTGATCAGCGCGGGGCCTTTGTGCGTAAGGCTGGCGTTTTCCGGTTGAGGTACGTAACCGGATGCCCGAGCTTGGCCGGAGTGGGGCCGGGGACATGCGACCAGCGGATATCGCTTGACATGGGTGGTGGAGGTGGGCGTCGATACCGACCGCCCCGGGCCAGCCGGTGGCCCGCACGTCCCCGCTGCGGCCCCCATAACGGGCCTGTGCGGGCCGACGGGGCCGCCCTCCGGCCCCGGGGCACGGCAACCCCCCGCTCCGGGCCGCCGGACGGCGACCCCGCGGTGATGGGCCGGGTACGCGATGCCGCCGGCGCCGCCGGTGGCGTCCTGCACGGGCCGTACCGTACCGACGGCGCTCGGCGGGGGCGCGGGGGCGGGGGAGCGGGGGCGGGGGAGCGCCGCAGGGACGCGACGCCGAGCAAGCGGTGACGCGAGGTCAGTGAACAAGGGAAGGTACGACAGCGACGATGAACGGAACCACCTTCAAGACGTGTTCCTGCCGGGATGAGGCGATCGGCAAGAAATTGGGCAAGGCCTGCCCGAAGCTGCGCCGCCCGGGCGGTGGGGAGTGGTGGAGCAGCACCCACGGCCGCTGGGCCTACCAACTCGAGTTGCCCGCGCACGCGGACGGGCGGCGGCGCAACCCGCTGCGACGGCGCGGTTTTGCCACGCTGGAGGAGGTCGAGGCCGAACTGGAGCACGCCCGCGCCCTGCTGGCGCTGGATGAAGACCCGCACATCCAGCGGAAGATCACCGAGCTGATGCTGGCCATGCTCAAGGACACCAAGACCCTTCCCGCGGTGGAAGAGGTCCGGCGCAAGGTCCGCACCCGCCAAGACCTCAACCCCACCGTCACCGTCGCCGAATGGATGCAAGAGTTCCTGCGGCGCAAGCGGAAGATCGACGCCACCACCCGGCGCTCGTATGAGGCGCACATCCGCCTGTACTTCACCCCCTACCTGGGTGACATCCGGCTGGATCGGCTGCGGGTGTCCGATGTGGCGGGGATGTTCGACGCGATCGAGGAGTTTAACGACGTCATCACCTCTGCCCGCGCCGGCGGCGTGCGGTATCGGCGGCCGGTCGGCCCGGCCACCATGCACCGCATCCGCGCCATCCTCCGGCACGCGCTGAACATCGCGATCAAGCAGGACCGGCTGATCGACTTCAACCCCGCCGCGGTGGTCGAACTCCCCGACGCCGACCGCCCCAAAGCACTGGTGTGGACCGATGAGCGGGTCGCCGACTGGAACCGCCACCTGCAAGACCGGCTCGGCGTCGAGCAGCGGCGGCGCGGGGCCCGGCTCAGCCGCGCCAGCATGATCAACGTGTACGCGTCCGTGCCGGAGGCCGTCGCCGGTGATGGTCTGGACGCCCTCCCACACCTACACCTTCCTCGCCCAAGCAGCCACCCACCGGCTGTCGGCTCTCTATCGGCTGATCGCCCTGCGCGGGCTGCGCCGGGGCGAGGCGGTCGGGCTGCGCTGGAAGGACGTCGACCCGACCGCCGGGACCGCCGGGGTGCACTGGCAGATCACCCAGCTGGGCTGGGAACCGGTACAGGGCACGCCGAAGACCGAGGCCAGCGACCGCACCATCGCCCTCGACGAAGACACCGTCACCGGGCTGCGCGGGCATCGCAAGCGGCAGGCTGCTGAGCGGCTGGCTGCGGGCGAGGCCTGGACGAACAGCGGGTTCGTGTTCACCGACGAGATCGGCGGGCCGCTGCATCCGCAGCAGGTCAGCGACCAGTTCTACCAGCTGGCCTTTCAGGTGGGGCTGCCACCGGTGCGGCTGCACGATCTCCGCCATGGGGCCGCCTCGCTGATGCTGGCCGCCGGGGTCGATCTGAAGGTCGTGCAGGAGACCCTCGGCCATGTCTCCTCCACCTTCACCCGCGACACCTACACCAGCGTCTACCCGGAGGTGGCCCGCGCCGCCGCCGAATCCACCGCCGCCATGGTCAACACCGCGGCCGCAGGCGCCCAGACCGCCCGGCTAATCACACTGCCGACCCACATCGGCGACACCACCAGCTGAACCACCAAAACCCAACAGGCCCGCCGATCCTCCGGCGGGCCTGCCTTTGTCTTCAGCAGCTGTCGTGTAGGTGATGTAGCCGATCGATCCTGAGCCTCGCGTGAACCGGCCATGCGTAAGCGCTTCGAGAAGCAGCGGATCTTTTATCTGCTGGTCACGAACGGCCTGGCTGGCGAGACGAGCCCACTTGGATAAGGTTTGACCGGTCATGAAGCCACCACTGACCAGCAACGATGTGCAGACGTTCCCGCTTGATCTTCGGATGGTCATCTCTGGGCTCTGAGCTTACGGTGACGTTCTAGATGATCTACCGCGATACACGGTCCGTACACAAGAGCAACCAGCGAGCAACCAACCATGATCAACAGCGAGCTCAGAGGCCGACGGGAACCGAGAAACCCCAGGTCGAACGCGGTATTGGAGAGTAGGGCGGATGGGACTTGAACCCACGACCCACGGATTATGAGTCCGATGCTCTCTATCGCCCTGCCGATGACTCCTTCTGCGGTCGTGCCGGACTATGACGGTGTGTGCTGGGCCGTACCGCAGGCGACCGACGTCACCAGCTAACTACCCCTCGTGGCCGAGCACGCGCCGCACTCCCGCCGCCCCCCAGATCGTGGCCAGCCCGGCATACACGCCCAGCAGCGCCATGCTCGCCGACCCGAGCACCACCGACGTGACGATCGCCAGGACGAGCACGGCCGTCCAGCCGTACAAGAGCGCCCGCCCGCGAGCCGAGCCCGTGTGCACGGCCTCCTGGACCGCGGTGACCAGAGCCATGACGGCCACGCCCGCGGTGCCGAGCGCGTCCTGGCCGAGCGTCACACCCAGGGCGAGCAGCGCCGCGCCCGCGATCACCAGGCCGCAGCACAGGACGGCCACGCGGGACTCCGCGCCCTCGAAGAGCAGCCGGGTGGCCTTGGCGCGCGCCAGCCGGAGCGTGGTCCAGGCCTCGGCGACCCACGCCGCCCAGTGCAGGACCGCGATGAGGATGAAGACCACGATGAGGGGCGGGACCGCGGGCAGCAGGAACACCAGCCGCCACCCCCCGCGGAACCTGCCCCGCAACCGCGAGAGCTGCCGGTAGAGGGGATTGCGCTGCTTCAGCGCGAGCACGAGCAGATCCCGGGCCTGGTCGAAGCCGGGGTCGAGGCGGAGGACCTCGCGGAAGGCGTCCGCCGCCCGCCGGGGGTCGCCGAAGGCCAGTGCCGCGCGGCCGTACGCCAGGTGCGCGGTAGCGCTCTCCGGGTCCAGCTGTACGGCGTGCGCGGCGGCGGCCGTGGCCTGCTCCGCCTCGCCGAGCCCGGTGAGGGCCACCGCCAGCAGGCTGGCCAGGTCGGACTCCTGCGGATCGACGGCCAGTCCGCGGCGGGCCGCATCGGCCGCCTGCGGCCACTGGCCCTTGAACACGTGGACGCGGGCCAGCAGCTCCCAGGTCGGCGCGTACTCGGGCTCGAGGTCCAGGGAGGCGTGGACGGCGGTCAGAGCCTCATCGGGCCGGCCGGCGCGCAGGTGCACCTGTCCGGCCACGTAGTGCGTGAACCACTGGTCGGGCGCCAGCCGTACCGCCTCATGCGCCTCCGCGATCGCCTCGGCCACGTTGCCCTGCTGGACCAGGGCGAGGGCCAGGAAGGAGTGGGCGGTGGTGTGCTGCGGTTCCTGGGCGAGGGCGCCGCGCAGCTCCCGTTCGGCCTCGGCCGGGCGGCGCATCTGCAGCAGTGTCCGCGCCCGCTGCACCGGGTCGGCGACGGTCACCACTTGCCCTTGACCCAGGG
The DNA here is from genome assembly GCF_043197155.1 of Nonomuraea sp. NPDC049269. NCBI lineage: Bacteria > Bacillati > Actinomycetota > Actinomycetes > Streptosporangiales > Streptosporangiaceae > Nonomuraea > Nonomuraea sp. NPDC049269. Next base: position 32,046 of record NZ_JBICSO010000009.1, on the reverse strand, counting down.
CATCAGCTCGTCCCAGGCGCCGGAGTCGTTGGCGTGCATCACGTAGTTGCGCGCGGTGGCCATCCACTCGCGAACCGCGGTCGGCCGTACGCTCTGCGCCGCGGCCAGCAGGTCGGGCGTCGACAGCGGGATGGGCCGGCCCGCGCTGATCGACTGCTGGAGCTTGACCTCCACCGCCCGGTCCACCACACCCTTCAGGTCCGCTCCGACGAAGTGGTCGGTGACCCGTGCGACCGCGTCGAAGTCCATCTCGGCCAGCGGCTTGTCACGGCACAGGATGCGCAGGATGGCCGCGCGGGCCGCGGGGTCGGGCGGCGGTACGAACACCGGCTGGTCGAAGCGGCCGGGACGACGGAACGCCACGTCCACGTACCAGGGGGCGTTCGTGGCCGCCAGCACCAGGACACCCTCGTTGGCGTTCTGGTCCACGCCGTCGAGCTCGGCCAGGAACTGGTTGACCAGCTGCCGCGTGTGCGCCTGACGCATGTCCGAGCGGCGGGCGGCCAGCGCGTCGACCTCGTCGAAGAACAGCACGCACGGCCGGTTGCGGCGGGCCAGATCGAACGTGGCCCGCAGGTTGCGCTCGCTGGAGCCGATGTACATGTCCAGGATGTCGGCCAGCCCGACGTTGACGAACGACGCGCCGAGCTCACCGGCGGCGGCCCTGGCCAGGTGCGTCTTGCCCGCTCCCGGTGGGCCGTACAGCAGCACCCCGCCACCGGCGCGCTTGCCGTACGCGGCGAACAGCTCCGGCTGCTGGATCGGCAGCAGGAGCTTGACCCTTAGCGACTCCTTGACCGCCTCCATGCCCGCCACCTCCGCGAAGGTGAGCTTGGAACGCTCGACCTCCGCAGTAGCCTGGTCCGCCGGAGCGGGCGCGGGCGGTGCCGGGTAGGGCGCCGCGTGCGGGGCGGGCGCGGGGTAGGGCGAGGCGGGCGCCGGCGGTGCGGCGTACGGCGACACGGGTGGGGCCGACAGCCGCGCGGCGAGGTCAGGATCGCCTACGGACGGATCACGGGAGACCGCCTCGTGGTAGCGGTAGGCAGCCCCGGCCGTGTCCCCCTCCCCGAGCAGTGCCCGAGCCGCCAGCACACCCAGCTTGGGCTGGTAGGCGGACGAGGTCAGCAACGGCTCGAGCGCTGCCAGCGCAGCGCCATAGGCGCTCTGCCGGACGAACGCCTCCGCCAGCCCGGCCGTGATGTCCGCGTCCTTGGGCGCGAGGACGAGCGCGGCGCGGTATTCGGCCTCGGCCTCGCCGAGATACCCCTTGGCCAGGAGCTGCCCGGCGAGATGCTGCCGGAGGGGAAGGTTGTCCGGAGAGAGACGCGCCGCATCGCGGAGCGCCTGGAGACCGGCATCGTCGAGCACGTGCCATCCCTTCTGTCGCAGGTTTCGGTCCGTCTTGAACTACGCAAGATACCGAAACCCACCCACACCGGTTAGCCGGCGGCGGAGTCGCGGGTGCGGCCGTGGGCGTCGTGCGGGAGGTCGGCGTAGTGCCACTGGTGGTCGCGGGCCTGCCGGCACGCGGTCTCCAGGTCGCCGTCCTCCATCGCGGCCAGCAACTCGGCGTGGTCGCGCACGATGTCGTGCAGGTCGACCTCGGTGGCGACCATCGTGACCGACGTGCGCGCCTCGATCTGCAGGCCCTCCCAGGAGAGCTTGAGCAGCTCGTTGTGCGCGGCCTCGACGATGCGCCGGTGGAAGGACACGCTGGCGCGCGCCGACGCCTCGCCGTCACCGCTCTCGGCGGCGGCCCGCATCGCCGCCACATCCGCCCGCAGCGCCTCCACCGGCACGGTCCCGGCCAGCAGGGCGAGCCGGGTGGCCGTCTCCTCCAGCGCCGCCCGCACGACGTAGCTCTCGCGCAGCGTCTCCTGGACGAAGGGACGGACGAAGGTGCCGCGGCGCGGCTGGGTCTCCACCAGCCGCATGACCTCCAGCTCGCGCAGCGCCTCGCGCACGGGCGCCTGGCTGGTGCCGTAGGTCGCCGCGAGCCGCGTCTCCACCAGCCGCTCGCCGGGCCTGAACTGGCCGGACACGATCCTGCTGACCAACGAGTCGCGGATCTGCCGCGCCAGCGTGAGCCGCGGCAGCTTGGAGGGCTCTTCGGTCATGAAACCGATCCTAAAGGCTCCTCTTGACGATGTCCGCACGATAATCAATTATCGATAATTAACGAAAGGGGCCGCACATGGTGATCCAGGCCGTGCACGTGCCGGAATCGGCCGAGGCCGCGGTCACCTACTCGGCACGGGGAGCCTGGATCATGGGCGGCGGCACCGTGGTGATGCCGCTGGTGAACAGCGGGGCCGCGCCCGCGACCGAGCTGGTCAGCCTGTGCCGGGCCGGGCTGGACGGCGTCGAAGTCCGCGCAGGGGTGGCCAGGATCGGCGCGGCGGCCACCCTCACCGCCGTCGGCGAGCATCCCGGGCTCGCCTTCCTGCGCCCGGCGCTGCGGACGATCGCCTCCCCGACCATCCGCAACCAGGCCACCGTGGGCGGCAACCTGTTCGTCGCCCAGCCGTACGGCGACCTGGCCGTCTGCCTGCTCGCCCTCGACGCGACCTGCGAGATCGCCGGGCCGGACGGCCGGCGTGACGCGCCCTTGGCCGAGGTGCTGACCTCCGGGGTCGCCTCAGGGGAGATCGTCGTGGCGGTACGGGCCGCGCCTCCCGAGCCGGGTGCCTGGCGCTACCACAAGGCCATGCGCCGCCGCCTGAACTCGGCGGCGATCGTGACCGTCGCCTCCGTGACCCGCACCGCCGACGGCCTGGTCACCTTCTCCAGGATCGCGCTCGGCGGAGTCGCCCCGCGTCCGGTCCGCGCGCTGTCGGCCGAGCGCCTGCTGCTGGGCCGTCCGCTGACCCACGAGGTCCTCACCGAGGCCGGCGTGGCGGCCCAAAGCGACATCGACCCCTTCGACGACGCCTACGCCAGCGCGTGGTACCGGGCTCGGGTCCTGCCGGTGCATCTGCGCCGCGCGTTCGTCCCCTGAATGAGTTGGCCAGATGAGAGGTGGGCCGTGCCGTCACAGATCGTCTCGCTCGTCGTCAACGGCGAGCGACGGGAGTTCATCGCCGCGCCGGGGGCCACGCTGCTCGCGAGCCTGCGTGAGTCGCTCGGGCTCACCGCGGCCAAGCGCGGCTGCGCGCAGGGCGCCTGCGGCACCTGCACCGTCCTGGTCGACGACCGGCCCGAGGCCGCCTGCCTGGTCGCGGTGGAGACCGTCGCGGGCCGCTCGGTCCGTACGCTGGAGGGGGTCGCCGCCGGCGGTGAGCTGGACGAGGTGCAGAGCGCCTTCGTCGACTGCTTCGCCACCCAATGCGGCTTCTGCACGGCCGGCATGATCATGGTCGCCGAGGCGCTGCTCGACCGGAACCCCGATCCGAGCGAGGCCGACGTCGTCGAGGCGATCTCGGGCAACGTCTGCCGGTGCACCGGCTACCGGCCCATCGTGATCGCCATCATGGAGGCGGCCGGACGCCGTCGCGCGGCGGTGTCGCGATGACCTACCGGCTCGCCCCCATCGACACGAGCACCTTCGCCGCCGAACGCTCCGCCGCGGGCACGGGCGTGGACGGTGGCGACTTCACCGTCATCGGCTCGGTCGTCCAGCGCTCGGACGCGCGCGGGCACGTCACCGGGCGTACCGAGTTCTTCGAGGACGTGCTCCCGCCGCGGCTGGCGCACCTGAAGATGCACCGCTCGGCCCGGCACCACGCCAGGATCGTGGACGTGGACCTGACCGAGGCCCTGGCCGTGCCGGGCGTCCTGCGGATCCTCACCCACGCCGACATCCCGAACAACCTCTACACCCCGCTCAAGCTGATCGGCGTCGGACCGGACGACGAGCCCATCCTGGCCGTGGACAAGGTGCGCTACCTCGGCGAGCCCATCTGCGCGGTGGTCGCCGAGACCGAGTCCGCCGCGCTGGAAGGTGCGGCGAGGATCAGGGTCGCGTACGAGGACCTGCCGCCGGTCTTCGACGTCGAGGAGGCACTGAAGGACGGCGCGCCGCTGGTCAACGAGTACCACGGGCAGAACCACTTCATCTACGAAGGCCACCACTGCCGCCGGATCCGCTTCGGCGACGTGGAGGAGGCGTTCGCGCGGGCCGACCACGTCTTCGAGTGGCGTTACCAGTCCGCGCCGATCGAGCAGGCTCCCGCCGAGACCACCGGCTGCGTCGTCGTCCCGCAGGCCGATGGGCGGCTGCGCATCCACTCCGACACCCAGGCGTGCTTCTTCACCCTGGACAACACCGCGCTGATCCTGGGCACGCCGTTCAACAAGCTGCGCATCGTCGGCGGGACGGTCGGCGGCGGCTTCGGCGGCAAGGTGGACGTGGTGGTCGAGCCGGTCGCGTGCGTGGCCGCGATGGCGGCCGACCGCCCGGTCAGGTTCGTCTACGACCGGGCCGAGGAGATGCAGGTCTCCTCGCCGCGCGCGGCCGAGCGCATCTACATCAAGGACGCCGTGATGGACGACGGCCAGATCATCGGCCGCAAGGTCACGCTGTACGTCGACGCCGGCGCGTACGCCCGCCACAGCCCGTACGGCACCACCAAGGCCGCCGCGCACCTGCCCGGCCCGTACGCGATCCCGAACGTGTGGGCCGACTGCCACTGCGTGTTCACCAACCGCACGCCGTCCAGCGCCATGCGCGGGTTCGGCGTGACCATCGCCGACTTCGCGCTGGAGTCGCAGATGGACCGGATCGCCCGCGCTCTGGACCTGGATCCGCTGCGGCTGCGCCTGCTCAACGCCTACCGCGACGGGGACCTCAAGGCCCACCGCAAGGTCGCCGAGGGCACGGCCCTGGTCGAAGTGATCCAGAAGGCGGCGGAGATGGCGGGGCACGAGCTGCCCGAGGCGTACCGCCGCATGTCCTCCACGAGCAGGGAAGGGCGGTAGCCATGGCGAAGCTGCGCGGGCGCGGGTACGCGTCGGTGAACTACCCGACCGGCATGAACCTGGGCGGCGACCCCTCGCAGGCGCTGATCCACGCCACGACCACGGGCACGTTCGTGATCTCGCTGTCCTCGGTGGACCTCGGCCAGGGCATCAAGACGATCGCCGCACAGTGCGCCGCGGAGACGCTCGGCCTGCCGATCGGGAACGTGCTGGTCGACACCGCCGACACCGACACCGGCCCGCACTGCATGGGCACCTTCGCCAGCCGCGGCACCCACCGCGTCGGCAACGCCGTCATCATGGCCGCGGCCGAGGCGCGCGGCGTGATGCTGGAGGTGGCCGCCGAGGAATTGGAGGTCGACGCCGCGGACCTGGAGACCGACGGGACCGGCTACATCAGGCTCAAGGGCGCGCAGGAGAAGGCCATCCACATCACCGACCTGGCGCTGGCCGCGCACTTCAAGCACGGACGGACGATCTCCGGCCGCGGCATCTATCTCAAGGAGCCGAGCGCACCGGTGCCCGAGACCGGGGAGATGGACCCCGACTCCTGCCAGGCGCACGCGTGCACGGCCGCCGTCGTCGAGGTCGACGACGAGACCGGGGTGGTCGAGGTGCTGGAGCTGTACAACGCCTACGAGATCGGCCGGGCGCTCAACCCGGCCATGGCGACGCAGCAGGTGGAGGGCGGGGCCTGGATGGGCGTGTCGCACGCCCTGTTCGAGACCACCGAGCCGTACTACCCCTCGCGCGACCACGGGCCGCACGACTTCGCCGGGTACCTGATGCCCGGTCCCGCCGACATTCCCGTCCAGCACAGCCTGTTCCTGGAGCGCCCGGCCGGCAACGGGCCGTACGGCGCGAAGGGGATAGGGGAGATGACGGCGAACGCCCCGATCCCGGCCATCGCCAACGCCATCTTCGACGCCTGCGGCGTGCGCCTGGAGTCGATGCCGTTCACCCCCGAACGCGTCCTGCGCGGGCTGGACGCCCTGCGCGACACCTGAAACCGGAGGAACCATGCTGAAAGTCGTCTCGCTGCTCAAGCGCGCCGAGGGCCTGTCCCACGAGGAGTTCGCGAAGTGGGTGCTGGAGGACCACGCCGAGTTCGCCAGGAGGCTGCCCGGCCTGCGCAAGTACACCGTCAGCGTCGCCACCGGCGACGGCGGTCCCTACGACTCGGTGAACGAGCTGTACTTCGACGACGAGGACGCCCGCGCCGCCGCGTTCGGCTCCGAGCACGGCAAGGCCGCGGCGGCCGACGCCGCCGCGCACACCTCCCAGCGCGTCCACCTGCTGACCACCGAGCACGCGCAGTTGTGACGCCCGCCGCCTCCTGGCTCTCGCACGAGCGCGAGCTGGCCGCCGCGCTGGCGGGGGAGGGGTACTTCGCCGACGAGGGGCTGTGCACGGCCGTCCACCTGGCGCTGCGGCTGGGCCGGCCGCTCCTGCTGGAGGGCGAGCCGGGCGTCGGCAAGACCGAGGTCGCCGCGGTGCTCTCGCGCGTCACCGGCCTGGAACTGATCCGCCTGCAGTGCTTCGAGGGGCTGGACTCGGGCCAGGCCCTGTACGAGTGGGACTACCCCAAGCAGCTCCTCCACGTCCGGGTGGCCGAGAGCCGGGGCGAGGACATCGGCGATCTGTACCGCGAGGAGTTCCTGCTGCGCCGGCCGCTGCTGCGTGCCGTGCGGGCCGAGCGGGGGGCGGTGCTGCTGATCGACGAGATCGACCGGGCCGACAGTGAGTTCGAGGCGTTCCTGCTGGAGTTCCTGGGCGACTTCCAGATCACGATCCCGGAGCTGGGCACGGTGCGGGCGGGCACGCCGCCGATCGTGGTGCTGACCTCCAACCGCACGCGCGAACTGCACGACGCGCTCAAGCGGCGCTGCCTCTACCACTGGATCGCCTTCCCGGAGCCGGACCGGGAGCGGGCGATCCTGCGCGCGGCGATCCCCGGGCTGGAGGACCGGGCGGCGGACGAGCTCGTCCGGGCGGTAGAGCGGGTACGGCGGCTGCCGCTGCTCAAACGGCCCGGCATCGCCGAGTCGGTGGAGTGGGCACGCGGTGCGCTGGCGCTCGCCGAGGGCGGCAGCCCGTGGCCGGTGGCACTGCGGCGGGCACTCGGCCTGCTGATCAAGGACGAGGAGGACACCCGGCTGCTCCTCGAGCACGCGGAGGAGCTGTTCGGTGGTGTGTGAACCGGTCGCGCGGAAGCTGTTCGGTGGTGCGTGACCCGGTCGCGCTCGCTGCGGACCTCCTGTGGGGGTTCCTGACCGCGCTGCGCGGCGCGGGCGTGCCCGCCGCGCCGGCCAAGCGGGCGGACCTGCTGCGGGTGATCGCCGAGTCCCCGCCGCCCGACCTGACCACGCTGTACTGGTACGCCCGGATCACCCTGCTCCAGGACATCGGCGACCTGCCCGCCTTCGACCGGGTCTTCGATGCCTGGTTCCGGCAGGGCGGCCCCGGGCCCGCCGGGCCGCCGCCCGAAGGCGACGACGGTGGTGCGCCGTCCCCCGGCGGACCCGGCGAGGACGACCCGCCGCCTCATGAGGTGCGGCCGGGCGACGGTGTCGAGGCCAGCACCCTGAGCACGTACGGCACGCGCGACTTCGGCCGGACCGGCGAACGGCGGCGCGTGCTCATGCGCACGCTCGAAGCCGCCTGGCCCGCCGTACTGCCCGCGACGCCGTCACGGCGGCGTCGACCGGCCCGGTCGGGGGACCGGCTGGACGTACGGCACGCGTTGCGGCGCGCCCACCGCCATGACGGAGAGATCATCGAGCTGCGGCGCCTGACCCGCCCACCGCGCCCGCGCCGCCTGCTGATCCTGGTCGACGTCTCCGGCTCGCTGCGGCAGCACACCCCGGACCTGCTCCGCGTGGCGCACACCGCGCTGCGCGCGGCGCCGGCCCGTACCGAGGTGTTCTGCTTCGGCACCCGGCTCACCCGGATCACCGCCGCGCTGTCGCACCCGCACGCCGACCGGGCGCTGCGAGCGGTGTCGGGGCTGGTCACGGACGCCGACGGTGGCACGGCGATCGGCGCCGTGCTGGAGCGCTTCCTGGGCAACCCGCGGTTCGCGGCGCTCGCCCGCGGCGCGCTCGTGATCGTGCTGTCCGACGGGCTCGAACGCGGCGACTGCGCCCCCATGGTGCGCGCCACGGCTCGCCTGTCGCGGCTCGGCCACCGGCTCGTCTGGTGGTCCCCGCTGGCCTGCTCGCCCACCTACCGCCCCGCCACGCGCGCCATGGCCGCGCAGCTTCCGAGCCTGGACCACCTCGGCGGCGTACGCGACCTGGCCACCGCGCTGGCGGAGGTACGCCGCCTGCCCGCCGTCCTGTCCGGCCCCCGCCACACCGCGGCGCGGCGCTGGTCCACGATGGGAGAGACCCGATGACCTCCTCTTTCGCCCCCGATACCGGAATCGTCGACGCGCATCACCACATCTGGCGGGCCGCCGACCTGCCCTGGCTCCAAGGGGAGATGGTGCCGCGCATCTTCGGACCGTACGAGCCGATCCGCCGCGACTACCCCGTGTCCGAATACGCCGCGGAGGCCACCGCCTGCGGTATCACCTCGGCGGTCTACGTCCAGGCCAACTGGCCGCTCGACCGGTCCGTGGACGAGGTGCGGTGGCTGCGCGACGTGCACGCCGAGACGGGCTGGCCCACCGCCGTGGTGGGCTCCGCCGACCTGTTCGACGAGGGGGCGGCCGACGTCCTGCGGCACCAGGCCGCCATCACGCCGCTCGTCCGCGGCACCCGGCTGCAACTGCACTGGCACGAACGGCCGGAGTTCCGCTTCGCCTCCGCCCCCGATCGTATGAAGGACCCCGTCTTCCGGCGCAACCTCGCCGCGCTCGCCGATCTGGGCTGGCTGTTCGAGCTCCAGGTGTTCCCCGCCCAGATGGCCGACGCCGCGGACCTCGTCAACGATTTCCCCGATGTGACGTTCGTGCTGGTCCACGCAGGGATGCCGGTGGGCGCCGAACCGGCGGCCGTCGCGGAGTGGACGCGTGGCCTGGGGCTCCTGGCCGGGTGGCCCAACGTCGTGGTGAAGCTCACCGGCCAGGGCACCTTCGTGCACCGCGTGGACCGGCCGCTGATCGAGAGGGTGGCGGGCACCTGCCTGGACCTGTTCGGCTCCCGCCGCTGCATGTGGGGGAGCAACTTCCCGATCGAGAAGCTCTGGACCGACCTGCCCACCCTGCTCTCCACCTGGCAGGACGTGCTGTCCGGCAGATCCGCGGCGGAGCTCCGGGACGTGTTCACCGCGACGGCCACCCGGGTCTACCGCCTCTGACCGGCTCTACAGGATGATGTGGGCCCCTGTTGCGAATGCGTCCGAACACTTCTCCATTGTGCCGGGAAAGCCGTTGGCTAATTCTGCTGATTATTGCTTTGTCGGGTTAGCCGTCGTCTGATATAGGCATGATCGATGCGAAAGATCTCCAGAGTGCTCGGCATCCGGCGGTCGGGTGGTCAAGGCGATTATCGTTCGCCGTGCGCGTGCTGGTGGGCGCCGTCGCGATCGTCTTAGCCATTCCGGGCATCGCCTACGCCGTCCCGCCGACCGCCCTCGACGGGGCCGCGCCGACGAGTGACCGCACCTACCAGCCGGCGTTCGACTATGACGGAGACGGCTGTTATCCCACGCCCGCCATCGGACGCGACGGAACCATCGCGCCGGGCCTGGCGCTGGGCGGCGCGGTCAACGGGCAATGCCATGACCTGTCCGACCTCGACAACACCAACTCCTATTCACGTTCCAAGTGCAATAACGGGTGGTGTGCCTACATTTACGGGCTCTACTTTGAAAAGGACCAGGCATTGCCCGGATGCTGTGGGCATCGGCACGACTGGGAGCACGTCGTGGTCTGGGTCCAGGGCGGCACCGCGCAGTACGTGGCGGCGTCCGCGCACGGCAGCTACAGCATCCGCCCGCGTGCGCAGCTCCCCTGGGACGACACCGGAACGCACCCGAAGATCATTTACCACAAGGACGGGCTCTCCACCCACGCGTTCCGCTTCGCCAACTTCGACGAGCAGCCGGAGAACCACAAGGGCACGTGGCAGTTCCCGGCACTGGTCGGCTGGGACGACTACCCGCCCGGCTTCCGCGACCTCCTGGTGGCGCACAATTTCGGCTCGGCCGTCTTCGGGCTCAAGGACGCCTCCTTCAACGGGGAACTGGCGAAGGCCAAACCGGCCGGCATCCCGTTCGACCCCAATGCCTGAACCGGCGTCGGCCGGTCAACACGTGAAGGGCCTGAGCGGACGGGTCAGTGCGACGCCGTCCGCCGGGTTGTCGTGCACGTACTTGGTCGCGACGATCTCGGCCGGCGCCGTTCCCCGCTCGACCCAGCGCACGATCGGGGTCAGCGTGTCGAAGACGTTCGGGCCGGGGCCGCCCGCGCAGTGGGTCATGCCGGGGACCATGAACAGCCGGGCGAACTCCTGTGTCCGCCGGACGTCTTGACGCGCGCCGCCGGTGGCGCGGACCACCTGGCGGTAGTAGTCGATGGTGTCGGAGGCGGAGACGACCGGGTCGGCCCAGCCCGTGTACATGATGAGCTTGCCGCCGCCGCGCCGGAACGGCGTCAGGTCCGGGTCGGTGGCGTCGATGATCGAGCCGAGTTTCTTCTCCGCGACGCGCAGGTCGCGGTGGTAGTCGAAGGACCACCAGTTCCAGTCCGGATCGTTGAAGACCCAGTAGCGCCAGAAGTTCGCCCGGGCCGGCGCGGTGGTGCCCCAGTACCCGTTCCATCCCACCCGTACGGTGCCCGACGCGTCCACCACGGGCGCTTCGCTGCCGACCGGCCAGCCGGGGTAGATCTGTTCGCCGGTACGCGGGTCGCGGGCGCCGGCGTACATCTCTCGTACCGCCTGTACCTGACGCTTCGTCAGGCAGGTGGGGGAGTCGTCGGCGGGGCACTGGAGCGAGGCGGGATCGAAGGAGCAGCGGCGCGGGTCGGTGAGGAAGTCGTCGGTCACCAGGCCGCCGTCCCTGCCTCGGCACTGCCGGACGGCCGCGTTCGTCAGCAGGGGCAGCTTGGCCGCCGGGAGGATCGGGTCAGGGGTGCCGGCGGTGTGATTGCGGAGGAACTGCCAGAGGAATCCCGCGTTGAGCGCGACCCGGTTGTTTCCCGGGTCACCCGCCACGATGCCGTCGAAGTCGCCCGGGTAGCGCTGGGCTTCCATCAGCGCTTGGTGACCGCCGGTGGAGCAGCCGATGAAATAGGAGTAGCGCGGCTTGGACCCGGTGTACGCCGCGACGATCGGCTTGGCGTTGACGATCGTCTCGTGGACCGCGCGGTGGCCCCAGTCCACGATGATCTCCGGGTTGGCGGCGCCCTGGCGGAACACGTCAGGGTCGTCACCGGTGTGCCCGGTGTCGGTGGCGACGGTCGCGTACCCGGCCGCCAGCGCGGCACCACCCATGGACGGGAAGTCCATGGCCGAGCTGTATCCGCCGTTGCCGAACATCAGCAGCCGCTGATTCCACCCCTGGCGGGGGATCCACACCTCGAAACCGATGGTGGAGCCGGGCACCGGCTTGGCGATGCCGTGGACCCGGCAGAACGCGGGCACCGACGGCAGGACCCGGCCGTCGGGAGCGGTGTAGCTCCCCGCGGGGACCGCTTCGGCGAGGGTGACGGTCGCGTCGGGCAGCGTCGTGGCGGTCAGGCTCTCGCACGTGCCGCTCTCCGCCGCCGCAGTGGAGGGAACGCTCAAGGGGAACGCCATCGACAGTACGGCGATCGCGGCCAAAAGCGTCCGAAAGCGGATGTCCTTCCCGGTGACCGTCCTGAGGCGGATCATGGCGTGACCGTGCCGAAACGGATTTCGGTCCCGCCGTGTCCCACGCTCAGCCGGACCCGGCCCGCCGGGGCGTCGGAGTCGATCTCGGGATAGTCGTCGCTGGACACGGTCACGCGCAGGCTGTGGCCGGCGCTCAGCCGATAGTGGGTCGGCCAGGTGCGGATCTCCAGGTCATAGGTCTTGCCCGGCCGGACGGGGACCGCGCGTTCGTGGCCGGACCGGTGGCTCGCCTTCAGCCAGCCCTGGGTGACGCGGCCGGCCGTGCCGTCGGGGGCGACGTCCTCGACCACGACCGCGATGTTGCCGTCGGTGGCGCTGAAGGCGGCGCGCACCTTCGCGGTGACGTCACCGGCGAGGACGGTGTCCTGCTGGTAGGGCCGCGTCTGGAAGGTGAGCTTCTCGTCCGGGGCCGAGGGGGTCGTCTCGGTGTTGACGGTGAAGCCGAGGGTGGCCGGCTTGCTCCAGCCGGTCGTCAGCGCACCGTCGGCGCTCAGGCCGAGCCGGGTCCGCCGGGTGCCGGGAGGCGGCCAGGTGGTGAACTGCTGCCAGCCGGTGCCCGGAACCTGGTAGGAGGTCACTTTGGCGGCGGGCAGCGGCGCGTCACCGCGGTTGCCGAGCCACCGGTCCCACCAGGCGAGGTAGGCGCCGTTGCCGAGATCGGCGGGCTGGCCCGACGGCCAGCCGTGCACCCACGGGCCCGCGACCAGCCACACGTTCTTCGGACGGGCCTGGTAGTTCGCCACCATGGCGGCCCGGTACCTGTCGTACCATCCGGCGATCTCCAGGACCGGGACGTCCAGGTTCTGCCAGCGGGCCTTGACGCTGCGCTCTCGCCAGTAGTCGTCGTAGAGCGGGTGCTGGGCGTAGGTCACCAGGGTGTCCGGCGCGACGGCGCGCTGCCAGTCGCGGATCCTGGCCGAGTAGATGCCGCCTCGGTAGATGGTGTTCTCGTACCAGTCGCTGATGCCGTCGACGGGGATGATCGCGGCCAGGTGGGGCGGCTTGTTCACCGCGACCAGCAGGGAGGTGTGGCCGCCGTAGCTGACGCCGGTCTGCCCGATCCGGCCGGTGGACCAGGGCTGGGCGGCCAGCCACTCGATGAGGTCGTAGTTGTCGCGTTGTTCCTGCGCGCTGAACGGGTCGAGGCGTCCGGGCGAGGCGCCCGTGCCACGGACGTTGCACACGGCGGCGTTGTAGCCGCGGGTGACGAAGAAGGCGGCCGCTTGGCCCTGCCCCTGCAGTTGGTCGTAGGCGTTGTAGTCGTAGACGATGCCGGGGAAGCGGCCGTCGGCGGGCCGGCCGTCCGCGCCCGCGGGCCGGTGCAGGTCGCAGGCCAGGTGACCGCCGTCGCGCAACGGCACCGAGACCCGCTCGGTGTGCACGCCGTACGTGGCGGCCCGGTCGTAGGAGAAGAAGGGATCGGCCGGCAGCACGGTGTCGGCGTGTACGGGGGCCGGCGCGATGAGCGGCAGCGTCAAGACGGCGGACAGGGCGGCGGCGATCCTGCCGTACTTCATGGGGGGCTCCAACACGGTCAGAGGGAGATGGCGCCGGTCAGGAGAGCGGCCACGGTCATGACCAGGGTGGTGGCGAACGCCCAGCCGAAGATGAAGCGCTGGTGCCGGCCGAGTTGCACGCCGCTGAGGCCGATGAGGATGAACGTCGCGGCGGTGAGCGGGCTGAGCGGGAAGCCGGTGGTCATCTGGCCGAGAATGGCGGCCCTGGCCACCTCGGCGGACTCGATGCCGAAGCCGCCGGCGGTCTGGGCCAGGACGGGCAGCACGCCGAAGTAGTAGGCGTCAGGGGTGAAGACCAGGCTGAGCGGCATGCTCGTGATCGCGACCAGCACCGGCAGGTGACCGCCGAAGGAGTCGGGGATGACGTTGACGAACGCGGTGGCCATCTCGTTGATCATCTTGGTCCCGGTGAGGATCCCGGTGAAGACCCCCGCCGCGAAGATCATCGTGGTGACCAGGACGACGCTCTTGGCGTGCCTGTCGAGGAGCTCCTGCTGCTTCTCCCAGGAGGGATGGTTGACCAGCGCGGCGATCGCGAACCCGATCACGAACAGCACCGGAAGCGGCATCACCTGAAGGATCAGCCCGGCCAGCAACGCGATGGTCAGCGCCAGGTTGAAGGCGGTCAGCAGCGGGCGGGTGCGCGGCGGTGCGAGGGGCGTTCCGGGCCCGTCTCCGACTACCAGCTCGGGCTCCGGCTCGGGCAGGGACACGGTGCCGAGGCGGCGGCGTTCCCGCAGGCCGATCAGGTACGACGCCACCAGCACCCAGACGATGCCGATGACCATCGCGGGCAGGACCGGGGTGAACACCTGCGAGCTGTCCAGCTTCAGCACGGCCATCGCCCGCGCGGTGGGACCGCCCCAGGGGATCATGTTCATCACGCCCGCGCCCAGGCAGACGACACCGGTGAGCACCAGGGGGCTCATCTTGAGCCGCTTGTAGACGGGCAGCAGGGCGGAGACGGTGATGAGGAAGGTCGAGGCGCCGTCGCCGTCCAGGGCCACGCACATCGTGATGACGGCGGTGCCGACGGCGATCCGCAGCGGGTCGTCCTTGGCCAGGCGCAGGATGCCGCGGATCAGCGGATCGAAGAGCCCCGTGTCGATCATCAGGCTGAAATAGAGCACCGCGAAAGCGATCATGATGCCCGTGGGCGCCACCTTGCCCAGCCCGCTGAGGATCATCGGCCCCATCTCGGCACCGAAGCCGCCGGCCAGCGCGGTCAGCACCGGCACCAGCACCAGCGCGGTGAGGACCGAGACACGCCTGGTCATGGTGAGTGCCAGGAACAGGCCGATGGTGAGAAAGCCGAGGAGCGCGATCATCGAGGACCTTTCGGAGGGTTACGGAGAAGTTTCCGAGCGCTGACCTTTCGCGTCCACCATCAAAAGAGGATTTATCCATGCGGTATATGCATAGGTTGGTCCCATGGACGCCACCCTCCGGCAACTCGCCGCCTATGTCGCCGTGGCCAGAGCGGCGAGCTTCACCGCCGCGGCGGCGAAGCTGCACGTCTCGCAGTCGACGTTGAGCCGCGCGGTCGCCGACCTGGAGCGGGTGCTCGACGTCCGCCTGCTGGAGCGCGACACCCGCAACGTCCAGCTCACCGCGGCGGGCCTGGAGACCCTGCGGGTGGCCGAGCAGATCGTCGGCGCCCACGAGTCGGGGATGAAGGAGCTGCGGCGCTTCCTGCTCGGTGAGTCGGGGGTGGTGGCCGTGGCCACCCTGCCCTCGGTCGCGGCGGTGCTGCTGCCGCGCATGATCTCCGCTTTCCGGCGGCAGCGCCCGCAGGTGGCGGTCCGCATCATGGACGGGCTCGAACGGGCCGTGCTCGGCCGGGTGCTGTCGGGCGACGCCGACTTCGCGATCACCACGGTCGGCGCGTCGCCGGACCGGCTTGAGCATCGTCCGCTGATCCGCGACCAGTTCCACGCCGTGCTGCCCGAGGGGCACCCGCTCGCCGACCGGGACGAGGTCACCTGGGAGGACCTGGCCGCCGAGCCGTTCCTGGCCGTCGGGCCGGAATCCAGTGTCCGCAGGCTCACCGACGCGGCGTTCGCCCAGGCGGGAGCCCGCCCGACGCTCGCGGCGGAGGCCGGCAACGTGGCGACGGTGGGCGGCCTGGTCGCCGCCGGTCTCGGGGTGTCGGCCATGCCCGCCCTGGTGCTGCCCCTCCTGGGTCCGGGGCGCGTCGTGCATCGCCGGTTGACCGGTCCCGTGGTCGAGCGGCGCCTGGACGTCGTTGTCCGCGCGCGCCGCACCCTGCCGCTGGCGGCGAGCGCGTTCCTCGGCCTGCTCGAAGAGTTCCGTACGGAGCTGCCGGCCGGGGTCTCGTGGATTGGTTAATGCGTAAATAGCATGAATTTATCGATCTTTTGTGCTGGACCCGCATTTCTCGCCTTGGGCAGGATGACAGGACCGGACAGTGCGAAGGAGCTCATGCGTGGCGACCGAACAGCAGCACGGCCAGGGGCAGTTGCGTGGTCTGAAAGTGGTGGAGTTCGCCCATGTGGTCGCCGGGCCGCTGGCCGGGTCCATGCTCGCCGACCAGGGCGCCGACGTGATCCACGTCGAACCCCCGGGCGTCGGCGACGCCGCCCGTGCCATGGGCCCCACCCGCGACGGCGTGCCGTTGTGGTTCAAGGTCGCGGGCCGCAACAAGCGCTCCGTCACCCTGGACCTGCACGACCCCGACGGCCGGCAGGTGGCGCACCGGCTCGTGGCCTGGGCCGACGTGGTGATCGTCACGCTCCGCCCCGGCCGGCTGCGGGCCTGGGAGCTCGACTGGGAGGCCGTGCACCGGATCAACCCCAAGGCCGTCCTGCTGCAGATCTCCGGATTCGGCGCGACGTCGTCCCTGGCGGACGCACCGGGCTTCGGCAAGGTCGGCGAGGCCAGGAGCGGCGTGGTGCACCTGACCGGGTTCCCCGACGGTCCTCCTGTGCACACCGGGTTCTCCCACGGCGACGCGGTGACCGGGCTGATGGGCGCCTACGCCGTGCTCGCCGCCCTGCACCGCCGGGCGCACGACCCCGGCTTCGACGGCGAGTGGATCGACCTGGCCCTGTTCGAGCCCCTGTTCCGGCTCGTCGAATGGCAGGTCATCACGCACGACCAGCTCGGCGTCGTACCCGGCAGGTCCGGCAACCAGCTTGCCGTCGCCCCCGCCGCGGTCATCAACACCTACCTGTCGCGCGACGGCGACTGGATCACCGTGACCTCCGCGACCGTCCGCTCGGTGCTGAACGTCGTCCGGCTCCTGGGCCTGCCCGAGGAGGAGTACGCCACGACGCAGCGGCAGCTCGCCGGACGGGAGACGCTGGACCAAGGGCTGCGTGACTGGGTGGCCGCCCGCGGGACCGCCGAGTGCCTGCGCGCGTTCGCCGACGCCGAGGTGGTCGCCTCACGCGTCTTCACGGCCGAGGACATCGCCGCCGATCCCGTGTACGCCGAACGCGGCGACATCATCACGGTCGACGACCCCGACCTCGGGCCGGTCCGCATGCAGGCCGCCCTCCCGCACTTCCATCAGCGGCCCGGGCACGTCTGGCGAACCGGACCCGCGCTCGGCCAGGACAACGCCCTCGTCTACCGCCAGTGGCTCGGGCTCGGCGCGGACGAGCTCGCGGAACTGGAGAAGCGCGGTGTCATCTGAACGCCTCCCGCTGCGCTCCCTGCTCTTCGTCCCGGGCACCAGAACCGAGTGGCTGGCCAAGGCGGCGGCCGCCGGAGCCGACGCGGCCATCCTCGACCTGGAGGACGCCGTCCCGCCGGCCGGCAAGGCCGCCGCGCGGGCCCGGGTGGCCGACGCCATCGCCGGCGCGACGGGCGACATGGCGCTCTTCGTCCGGATCAACCCGCTCGACGGCTGGACGGCCGCAGAGGACCTGCGCGCCATCACGCACGCCCGCCTCGCCGGAGTGGTCCTGCCCAAGGTCGGTGACCCAGAGGACGTACGCCTGGCCGACCGGCTCCTGACCTGGTGCGAGCGCGAACACGGCCTGCCCGAGGGCCACCTCGCGCTGGTGCCGCTGCTGGAGAGCGCCGCCGCGCTGCGTGGGGCGTACGACATCGCCAGGGCCGCTCCCCGCGTCGCCTACCTGGGCGCGGTCACCGGCAAGGGCGGCGACGTCGAGCGGGCGATCGGCTACCGCTGGAGCCCGCAGGGCACCGAAACCCTGACACTGCGTTCCCGGGTCCTGCTGGACGTCCGGGCGGCGGGCGCGCCCTGCCCGATCGCCGGCCTGTGGACCAACCTCGCCGACCTCGAAGGGCTGCGGGCGTTCGCCGAGCAGAACCGCTCCCTCGGTTACGAGGGCATGATGGCCATCCACCCCTCCCACATCCCCGTGATCAACGAGGCGTTCTCACCCACCCCCGAGGAGCTCGCCCGCTACGCGCGGATGATCGCCGCCGTGGAGGAGGCGCAGGCACGCGGCGCTGGAGCGATCACCTTCGAAGGGGACATGGTGGACGAGGCCATGGCGGCGCGAGCACGAGCCGTTCTCCAGAAGGCCGGAATGTCTTCCATCTGACGGGGAGAGCGGTATCCGGGAGACCGAGCGAGATCTATGGTTCAGGCGCACGAAATCGGCAGGTCCGTCCTGGATGTTCCGAAGGAGTCGCGTACATGCCTGAAATTCTGGATTCGAGGATGTTATCCAACCGGAGGCGAGGCCGTCGCGTCCTCGCGCTGGTGAGCGCGGTCGTCGCCCTGCTCGGCGGGTTCCCCGCCGCCCCCGCTCTCGCCGGCGCGTCACGCCCGGTGGTGCGTACCGAAACCGGCCTGCTCAAGGGCGCCGAGGCCGAGCGCGTGGACCGGTTCCTGGCCGTCCCGTACGCGCAGCCGCCGGTCGGCGAACTGCGCTGGAGAGCGCCCCGCCCGGCCGTCCCGTGGACGGGCGTCCGTGACGCGGCCGGGTGGGGCAACCGCTGTCCCGCCACGGTCAGCGGCAACGGGCCGCGCTCGGAGACCGAGGACTGCCTGTACCTCAACGTGTTCCGGCCCGCCGGCACCCGGGCCGGGCAGCGGCTGCCCGTGCTCTTCTGGATCCACGGCGGCGGCCTGGTCAACGGCTCCGGCAACCAGCACGACGGCAGCCTGATCGCCCGGCTCGAGAACGTCGTGGTGGTGAGCATCAACTACCGCCTGGGCGTGCTCGGCTACCTCGCGCACCCGGCGCTCACCCGGGAGTCCGGCCAATCCGGCAACTACGGGCTCCTCGACCAGCAGGCGGCGCTGCGGTGGGTGCAGCGCAACATCGGCGCCTTCGGCGGCGACCCCCGCCAGGTGACCATCGACGGTGAGTCGGCCGGCGGGTTCTCCGTCTGCGCGCACCTGACCGCTCCCGGATCGAAAGGGCTGTTCGAGCGGGCGATCATCCAGAGCGGCTCCTGCGTCAGCCAGCCCGTCAGCCAGGCAGAGCAGTCCGGCACGTCGATCGCCACCCAGCTCGGCTGCGCCGACGACGCGACCGCCGTCGCCTGCCTGCGCGCGCTGACCCCGGCGCGGCTGATCGACGGGCCGCAGTACAGCTCGTTCACGCACGGCGGTCCGGTGCTGCCGGAGGGCCCCGGCGACGCCGTCCGTGCGGGTCGCTTCCAGCGCGTGCCGCTGATCGTGGGTTCCACCCGCGATGAGGGCCGTACGTTCGCGCAGGGCAACCTGGGGTGGACCGAGGAGCAGTACGAGGGCTTCGTCCGGAGCCTGTACGGCGACAAGGCCGACGCCGTCCTGGGACGGTATCCCTGGCCGGCGGCGCCGGACCAGTTCACCTCCGCGTACCTGACGGCGGCGATCCTCACCGACTCCGGGTTCATCGCGGGGCTGGGCGGCTGCCCGACGCTCACGTTCATCAAGGACCTGTCGGCCTACACCCGCGTGTTCGCCTACCGGTTCGACCACCGGACAGGTCCGGGCCTGCGCCCCGAGCCGGTCGGCTACGAATGGGGCGCCGGGCACGCCGCCGAACTGGCCTACCTGTGGCCGAGTTTCGACAACGGCACGCCGATCGCGCCCACTTTCGACGCGGCCGAACGCCGGCTGGCCGCGGACATGGTGCACTACTGGGGATCGTTCGCCCGGCTCGGCCGGCCGCAGGCGCCGTTCGCGTCCTCGTGGGCGGACTACAACCGCGCCTCGCGCGTCATGTCGCTGCGCGCGGGCGGACGGTCGATGATGGTCCCGGTCGCCGAGATGGCCGCCGAGCACAACTGCGATCTGTGGCACGCGCTCTGACCTTGATCGGTCCTTGAAACCCTTCGTCGGCCTCCGCGACGGTGGAGGCGGACGAAAGAGCCCGGCGAGCGCACGATGTTGATCGTCGGTGCCAGGGCGATGTTGTGGCCCTTGCCGGCCTGCTCGACGCGGGAGCGCTGTCCCCGGCCGCCGGTGGCGGCTGGGCGACACCCGTCAGCACAAGGAGGGCGGCGGCTGCCAGGGCGGTCGCGCCATGGAGTCGTCCGGGCATCTGCGAGGTCCTCTCTCAGAGGGTGGCCAGGGCCCGGGGGACCATGACCTGAGGTGGGACTGGTCGATGCGGACGGCGGAATGATCTTCGCCATATGTTGTGCCCGACAACATATGGTCAGGTCGAATGCCCGGCAAGGGCCTCTTCCGCCGTCCGGAAGACGATGGGGGAGAGCGCTATTTATCTTCCGTTCAGCGGTTGGATGCCTTTTTAGGCCGCATATCACCGCATATGGTTCGGGGCGCGTCGCATCAGCTCGACATTCATCGATGGATGTACCCCAAGAACGCTCTCACGGCCCGGCTCGGCTCAGAGCCGTGTCCTGCGGCGCCGTCCCTTCCTGTCCCCGTGTCGGCGGAGCCATGCCCGCCGAACCCGTTCCGGAGAGGTAAGACCATGACATCCCCCCTCGATCGAGCGCGGGGCCGCGCCCGATCCGCCTGGTCGGCGGCGTTACTCGCGCTGACCGTCGCCGTCGCGACCGCGCTGGCCGGCGGCGCCGTCACCGCCCGGGCCGCCGTCACCGTCCGAGCCGCCGACGAGCTGCTGTCCCAGGGCAAGCCGGCGACCGCGTCGTCCGTCGAGAACGCCGGCACGCCGGCTTCGGCGGCCGTGGACGGCAACGTAGCCACCCGGTGGTCGAGCGCCTTCAGCGACCAGCAGTGGCTGCGGGTCGACCTCGGCGCCAGCGCCACCATCAGCCAGGTCGTGCTGAACTGGGAGGCCGCCTACGGCCGGGTGTTCCAGATCCAGACCTCCGCCGACGCTCTCACCTGGACCACCGTCTATCTGACCGTCGCCGGCACCGGTGGGGTGCAGACGCTCCCCGTGACCGGGACCGGGCGGTACGTACGGATGCTCGGCCTCACCCGCGGGACCGCCTATGGCTACTCCCTGCGGGAGTTCCAGGTCTACGGCTCAGGGGGCGGCACCACGCCGCCGCCGGGGAACGGCACCATCCCCGACCCGACGATCGCCTCGCTGGAGGCGACCGCCGGTCCGCTGGCCACCGCGACGTACACGGTCCCGAGCCCCAGCGGGTACAAGGCCGGCACCATCACGTACCCGACGGCCGGCGGCTCCTACCCGGGCATCGTCCTGATGCCGGGCTACCAGGGCACGCAACAGAACCTGAGCTGGCTCGGCCCGCGCCTGGCCTCGTGGGGCTTCGTCGTCGTCAACGTCGACACCAACACGCTGACCGACACTCCCGACCAGCGGGGCACCGAGATCCGGGCGGCCGGCACCCAGCTGCTCAACCTGAGCAACGCCACCGGCAACCCCATCTCGGGCAAGGTGAACGGCACGCTCGGAGTGTCGGGCCACTCCATGGGCGGTGGCGGCACGATGGTGGCGCTGCGTGACGACAGCCGGTTCGCGGCGGGCGCGCCCCTGGCCCCGTACCACACGAGTCCGAACTTCGCCGGCGTCACCAAGCCGACCTTCTTCCTGACCTGCGCGAGCGACGTCGCCGCGCCCGGCGCCACCTACGCCAGGCCCTGGTACAACAGCATGACGCAGGCCGAGAAGCTGTACATCGAGGTTCCCGGCGACCACCTCTGCCCGATGACCGGCTACGGCAACAAGGCCAAGCAGGGCAAGTGGCTCGTGTCGTTCTTCAGCCGCTGGCTGCGCAACGACACCCGCTTCACCCCGTTCCTGTGCGGCACCCAGCGTGACGCCGACCGGACCAACACCTCGCTGGTGACCCAGTGGACGGACACCTGCCCGTTCTGACCACACCGGCCGGAAACAGCCGGGCACGGTGGCCGAGGCCGCCGTGCCCGGCTTTCCATGCCGCGTCACCTGCGCGTTCGCCGCTATTCGCCGCCGGCGTGCTGACCCAGCACATGACAGACGTGTTTCTAGATTGTTATCGACGGCAACCAATTAGCCCGGAAATGGGGCTAGACCCGCTCGCCTCCGCGGATTACGTTGCCGCAAACAACATTCAACGAAATGGTGAGGCCGGGATCCGGTGCATCTGACGACGTGGGCGTTTCGCAGCACGATCGACAGTCGGAGGCAGTGCCCATGACCATGACCACAGCGACGATGTCAAGCCCGTCCGAGCAACCGGACTCCGGCCGATCCGTGGCCAGCCGGGTCCTCAGCGTCTTGGACGCGTTCTCCGGCGAGCGCCGCCGGCTGACCCTGTCCGACATCAGCCGGCGGACCAGGATGCCGCTGACGACCGCCCACCGTCTGGTCGGCGAGCTGGTCTCGTGGGGCGCGCTCGAACGTGACCGTGACGGCCGCTACCAGATCGGCCTGCACCTGTGGGAGGTCGCGGCACTGGCCCCTCGCGGTCTGGGGCTGCGCGAGGTGGCCATGCCCTTCCTCGAAGAGCTCTTCGTGGCGACCCGTCAACACGTCCAGCTCGCCGTCCTCGACGACCTGGACGTCGTGTACATCGAGCGGATCTCCAGCCGGGACGCCGTCGGCGTGCACAGCCGGGTCGGCGGACGGTGGCCCGCGCACACCACCGGCGTCGGCCTCGTGCTGCTCGCGTACGCGTCCCGGCCGGCCCAGGAGCGCTACCTGGCCAGCCCGCTGGCGACCTTCACCAAGAAGACCATCATGACGCCGGACGCCTTGCGCCGGGTGCTGGCCGAGGTACGGCGCACCGGCTACGCCGTCAGCGACCGGCAGGTCACCCTCGACGCGGTCTCGGTGGCCGCACCCGTGCGTGACGCCGGCAACGAGGTGGTGGCCGCGCTCTCCGTCGTCGTCCGCGCCGACGGTGACGGCGGCGCCGTCTCGGGCGTGCCCGCGAAGAGCAGCCGCATCGCCCTGCCGGGGGCGTCCATGCCCGGCTCTCCGCAGGGCACGCACACGCCCGGCGTCGTGCCCGCGGTCCTGGCCGCCGCCCGCGGCATCAGCCTGCAACTCCTCCGGCACCCGGAAAGACCGTAGCGATTACGTACGGGATGGAAACCAAAAGTTTCGGCTAGCGTGCGAGAGCGGCGGTGCTGCTCCGCACGACGAGCTCGGTGCCCAGCTCGATCCGGCTCTGCGCCACCGGCTCGCCCCGCGCGAGCCGCACCAGCATGGTGGTCGCGGCGGAGGCCATCTCGGTGAGCGGCTGGCGGATCGTGGTCAGCGGCGGGATGGCCCACCGCGTCGGGGGGAGGTCGTCGAAGCCGACCACGTTCAGGTCGTCCGGGATGCGCAGGCCCAGCTCGTACGCCGCCCGGTAGACGCCCATGGCCTGCCCGTCGTTGCAGGCGAAGATCGCGGTGGGTGGATCGGGCAGCCGCAGCAGCCGATGGGCCTGGGCCAGGCCGCCTTCGACGAGGAAGTCGCCCCGGCAGATCAGGTCCGGGTCGACGGGCACGCCGGCCATGTCCAGCGCGGCGCGGTAGCCGTCGAGGCGGGCCCGGCTGGACAGCGCGTATTCGGGGCCGGTGATGATGCCGATCCGCCGGTGCCCGAGCTGCACCAGGTAACGGGTCGCCGAGAGCCCGCCGTGCCAGTTGCCGGCGCCCACCGAGGGCACCTGGTGGCCGGGTTCACCGCTGGGGTCCAGCAGGACGAGGGGGATGCCACGGGCGGCGAGCTGGTCGTGCTGGGCGTCGGTCAGCCCGCTGAACACGGCGATGACGCCGGTGGGACGGCGGCCCAGCACGCCCTCGATCCAGCTCCGGCCCGGAACGTGGCGGTGCTGCAACTCCGACAGCACCACGGCCAGGTCGTGCTCCCGCGCCACCTGCTCGACACCCTTGATGATCTCTATCGGGTAGTCGCCCTCCAGCGCGTGGAAGACCAGCTCCACCAGGGCGGCCGGGCTCTCGCGCCGCCGCTGCCGCCGGTAGCCGTGCTCGCGGATGAGCCCCTCGACGAGGGCCCGGGTCTCCGGCGCGACTTCGGAACGGCCGTTCACCACTTTGGAGACCGTCGCCGTGGAGACCCCGGCCAGCTCGGCGAGCTGGGCGAGCGTCAGAGACTGCTTGTGCGTGGTGCCGGGGCCGGGCGGCTCCTGGGTCGCGGTCATGGCCGCAGTCTAGACGCAGAGGTTTCGGAAACAAGGGCGATTGTTTCGTACGTCTTACCGGCAGATTGTTGACGAGTTTCCAGGTAGGTGCCTAGAGTCCCCGGTTAACGATCGGCCAAATATCCGAAAGTTTTCGGCAACTAGTTCCGTACCAGCTCTTCAGCATCGGCCCCCAGTAGAAGAGATCGCTGTGAAGCTCCGCATCGTAACCCCGGTCGCCCTCGCCGCGGCCCTCGCCCTGACCACGGCCGCCTGCGGTGGCGGCGGCGGCACCTCCGCCGTCGCGCCGCCCGAGGGCGGCAAGTCGTTCGACTTCTGGTCGTTCAGCGGGATCAACCAGAAAGCCTCGGTCGAGGACTACCAGAAGAACAACCCCGGCATCCAGGTGAAGCTCACCGAGGTCGGCAGCTCCGTGGAGACGGCGCAGGCGCTGACGACGGCGCTGGCCGGCGGCAAGGTGCCCGACCTCGTGCTGATCCAGGGCGATGACCTGCCCAAGTTCGTCCAGCAGCCGCAGAACTTCTACGACCTGCGGCAACTGGGCGCCGACAAGATCAAGGGCGACTATCTGGACTGGGTGATCAGCCAGAGCGTGGCCAAGGACGGCACGATCATCGGCATCCCGACGGACGTGGGCGGCATGGCCGTCGCCTACCGGACGGACCTGTTCAAGGCCGCCGGACTGCCGACCGATCGCGAGGAGGTGAGCAAGCTCTGGCCCACCTGGGACGCCTTCATCGAGACCGGCAAGAAGTACACCGCGGCGACCAAGAAGGCGTTCATCGACAACGCCGGCACCAGCGTGTTCTACCAGGCGGTCAACCAGGGGCCGCAGAAGTACTACGACCCGTCGGGCAACGTCGTCTACAGCACCAGCCCGCAGGTCAAGGCGGCATTCGACTACGGCATCAAGGCCGTGCAGGCGGGCATCTCCGCCAAGCAGAGCTCCTTCACCGAGGGATGGACCGCCGGCATGGGCAAGGGCCAGTTCGCGGTGATCTCCGCGCCGTCCTGGATGCTCGGCGCCATCCGGAGCAACGCCCCCAGCACCAAGGGCAAGTGGGACATCGCCACTATCCCGGGCGGCGCGGGCAACTGGGGCGGCAGCTACCTGGCCATCCCCAAGGGCGCCAAGAACCCCAAGGCCGCCTGGGACTACATCACCAAGACCCAGTCCCCGCAGGGCCAGCTGACGCACTTCGTCGACTCCGGCGCGCTGCCCACCACCCCGTCGGTCTACAAGGACGCCAAGCTCACGTCCCTGAAGGACCCGTTCTTCTCCGACGCGCCGACCGGGACGATCTACACCAACTCGGTGCTCGGGCTCAAGCCGTTCTACATCGGGCCGGACAGCTCTCCCATCGGCTCGGAGTTCCTGAACGCGATCACCAACGTCGAGCAGGGCAAGGGCGACGCGGCCAAGGCGTGGGACGCGGCCCTGGCCAACATCAAGACCGCCATCGGCAAGTAGGACGAGCGTGACGACGACTCTCAGCACCCGGCGGGCGCAGGCCGTGCCCGCCGGGGCGACCTCGGTGCGGCAGAGCATTGCCGAACGCATCGCGCCGTACGCCTACATCGCGCCGTTCTTCGTGCTCTTCGCGGTGTTCGGGCTGGTGCCGCTGCTGTCCACGTTCTACGTGGCGCTGTTCGACTGGAACCCCATCGGCGAGCACGTCTTCATCGGCGTGGACAACTTCACCCGCTTGTTCGCCGACGCGCGGTTCTGGAACGCGGCGTGGAACACGATCAGCATCTGGCTGCTGTCCACCGTGCCGCAACTGGTGGTGGCGCTGGGCCTGGCGCACCTGCTCAACCACGCCCGGCTCCGGCTGGCGGTGTTCTTCCGGATGTCGATGATGGTGCCGTACATCACGTCGGTGGCGGCCACCGCGATCGTCTTCGCCCAGATGTTCGACCGCGACTTCGGCCTGCTCAACTGGCTGCTCGGGTTCGCCGGTGTGGGGCCGATCGACTTCAAGCAGTCGGTGCTGGGCAGCCACGTGCTGATCGCGGCCATGGTGGCCTGGCGCTGGTTCGGCTACACCACGCTGCTCTACCTGGCCTCCCTGCAGGCCATCCCGCGCGCGATCTACGAGGCGGCGGCCGTGGACGGCGCGGGAGGGTGGAAGCAGTTCCGCCACATCTCGATCCCGTCGCTGCGGCCGGTCATCGTGTTCACGATCGTGACCTCGACGATCGGCGGCCTGCAGATCTTCACTGAGCCGCTGCTCGTCTCCCGCAGCACGACCTGCGGAGCGGTCCGGCAGTGCCAGACACTGACGCTGTTCCTCTATGAGCAGGGCTTCGGCCAGTACCAGTTCGGGTACGGCGCGGCCATCGGCGTGGCGCTGTTCGTGCTGGTGGTCGGGCTTGCGACGGTCAACTACCTTCTGTCCACCCGCATCCGTCCGGAGCGATGATGACCAAGACGATCCGGCGCTCGGGTGAGCGCGTCCGCTGGTGGGCTTACGTCCTGCTGGGGCTGGCCGTGTTCGCCTGCCTGTTCCCGCTGTACTGGATGTTCGTGGTGGCCACGACCGACACCGCGACCGCCGCGCGGCTGCCGCCCGCGATCGCGCCCGGCGGCAACTTCTTCCATCTGGCCGACCTGGTGTTCACGACGGTGCCGTTCGTGAGCTCGATCGTCAACAGCCTCATCGTGGCCGGCACGATCGCGGTCGGGCAAGCCCTGCTGTGCTCGCTGGCCGGGTTCGCCTTCGCCAAGTTGCGCTTTCCCGGCCGCAATGTGCTGTTCCTGATCGTCGTGCTCACCATGACGGTGCCGACGCAGCTCTCCGTCATCCCGCAGTACATGATCATCTCCTCGCTGGGCTGGGTGGACACGCTCCAGGCGCTCATCGTGCCCGGCCTGGCCAGCGCGTTCGGGATCTTCTGGATGCGCCAGCACCTGTCCACCACGATCAGCGACGAGATCCTCCAGGCCGCGCGCATAGACGGCGCCACCACCTGGCAGATCTTCTGGCGCATTGCGTTCCCGCTGGTGCGGCCGGCCGCGTTCGTGCTCGGCCTGCTCGCCTTCGTCACCGCCTGGAACGACTTCCTGTGGCCGTTCATCGTGCTGAAGTCGCCGGAGATGTACACCGCGCAGATCGCCATCAAGGCGCTGCAGAACAGCTTGAACATCGATCTCGGGCTCGCCATGTCGGGCTCGTTCCTGGCCACCGTCCCGCTGCTGGTGCTGTTCGTCTTCGTGGGCCGGCGCATGGTGGCCGGGATCATGGACGGCGCCTTCAAGGGCTGACCTTCTCGCAGAAAGAAACCACGCAACGTGCCGATGTACGACAATCCGGTGATCAGCGGATTCCACCCGGATCCGAGCGTGTGCCGGGTCGGCGAGGACTACTATCTCGTCTGCTCCAGCTTCGAGTACTTCCCCGGCGTCCCGATCTTCCACAGCCGGGACCTGGTGCACTGGCGGCAGGTGGGCAACGTCCTCGACCGGCCGTCGCAACTGGAGCTGCCCCCTGAGACGCTCGCCTCCGGCGGGATCTACGCGCCGACGATCCGGCACCACGACGGCCGGTTCTACCTGATCACCACCAACGTGGGCGGCCGGGGCAACTTCATCGTCACCGCCGACCGTCCCGAAGGACCGTGGTCGGACCCCGTCTGGATCGACCTGCCGGGCATCGACCCCCATCTGTCCTGGGACGAGGACGGCTCCTGCTGGTGCGCCTTCTCCGGTACGCAGGTGGCGCGGATCGACCCGGTGGCCGGCAAGGTGCTGGAGGGGCCGTATCACGCCTGGTCCGGTGTGGGCATGAAATATCCGGAAGGCCCGCACCTCTTCCACGTGGGCGACTGGTGGTACCTGCTGATGTCCGAGGGCGGCACCGAGCGCGGCCACAGCGTCTCGATCGCCCGCGCCCGCTCGCCGCGCGGCCCGTACGAGGCGGGCCCGGTCAACCCGATCCTGTCGCACAGCGGCACCGACCGGCCGATCCAGAGCACCGGTCACGCCGACATGGTGCAGGCGGCCGACGGCACCTGGTGGATGATCCTGCTCGGCACCCGCCCGCGCGGCTACACGCCGGAGTTCCAGGTCCTCGGGCGCGAGACGTTCCTCACCCCGGTGGACTGGGTGGACGGCTGGCCCGTCGTCGGCCCGGTCCTCGAACGCCATCCGGCACCGGCCGCCTGGCACCCCCTCCCTGAGCTCCCGCCCCGGGACGATTTCGACTCCGGCGCTCTGGCACCGCACTGGGTCTCGCCGCGCGGCCGCCCGGACGACTCCTGGTCGCTGGCCGAGCGCCCCGGCTGGCTGACCCTGCACGCCACCGGCTCCACGCTGGACCGCCCGGGATGCACCTTCGTCGGGCGCCGCCAGCAGCACCACGACTGCCGCGTCACCGCCCGCCTGGACCCGGGATCGGCCACGGCCGGACTGTCCGTCCGCATGGACGAGGCGCACCACTACGACCTGGAGGTACACGAAGGGCGCGCCCGCCTGTTCGCGCGGATCGGCCCGCTGCGCCAGTGCGTGGCCGACCATCCGGTCTCTTCGGGCCCGCTCACCCTCGCCATCGACGTCCGTACGCGCGACCTCCTGCCGCCATCGGTGACCGCGCCCATCGCCGAGCCGGTCGGCGTCGGAGCCCGAGGCCCGGACACCATCGCCTTCTCCGCCGACGGGGTCCTGCTGGCCGAGCTCGACGGCCGCTACCTGTCCACCGAGGTGGCGACCGGCTTCACGGGGCGGGTCATCGGCATGTACGTCACGGACGGCAGCGCGGGCTTCGACTGGTACGACTACCAGGGCGGCGTCGGCCGCATCCCCTAGCACGGACCGGCCGAGGTCAGCCGTAGCGGCTCATGTCGTGAAAGAAGTCCGGAACGGTTCGCAGCTCCCGCGAGTCGGCCACCCGGTCGTAGACGTACTTGGCGACCGCGAGGTCCAGGACGCTGAGGCCGAACGGTGAGAAGATCACCGGCTGACCGGCCGGTGGCCGCAGTTCCCCCGCGAGGACGTCGTAGAGCCTGCCCGCCACGAAATCGCGGTGGCCGACGTGCTGCTCGGCCCGATGCGGCGAGGTGCCGGCCTTCATGCAGTGTTCGACGTCGTCGAGCACGTTGTACGACGACAGGATGATCTCCGGTGACAGGTCGCGTAGCGAGACGTGGAGCACCAGGGGGTTGTGCGCGAGACAACGGGGATCGGTGACGTGCGGCTCGCCGGCCACGGTCGCGAAGACGATCAGATCGTACGACCGGATCAGATCGTCGGCGGTGTCGTGGATCGTGATCCGTCCCGGTTCGCTACGTTCCAGGTAGTGCTTGAAGCCTTCCGCGTGCTCGGCCGCCAGGTCATGGATGCCGAGTTCCTGGAACGTGAAACCGTTGCCGGCCAGGTAGGTGTGGATGTAGCGGGCGATCAGCCCGGTTCCCACGAAGCCCACCCGGGTCGGCCGCGCACCGCGCAGGTCGCTCAGTTCGGCCGCGGCCAGGGCGGCTGACGCGGCCGTGCGCGCGGCACTGATCACCGAACTCTCCAGCACGCGAACGGATAGCCCGTCTCGGTGTCGTTGAGGATCAGTACGGCAGAAGCCCGCGGGATGCCGGCCGCGACGTTCTCCGGGAAGCTCGAGATCCACTTTATTCCGTGCACGTCGACATCGCCCTTGACCGAGGCGGGCAGCGCGATGATCCGAGACGACGGACGGTCCGGAAAACGGAGGAAGTACGAGTCCGGATTGATCGTCGCACCCCTGCCGTGCAGCTCGTAGGCGAGCCGGACCACGTCGGTGACCTCGGCCTCTTTGTGCGCGATGGCTCGGCATACCTGAGCGCCGGAGATCACGGCGAAGGAGGGTGACTCGCTCACGTTCGGCTCCTGATTTCCATCATCGACGAGACGCGCTGGGCGTCGCTTAGGGAAGGGCGGGGATTCCGTGCTGCCGGCGGCATAGGCCTAGACCCCCTCAAGTCAGGGGTTTCACTCCACTGACGGTCGAGATCAACGGATGCATCGTTGGTGGCATGACGAGATCGATAGGCAGGTTCTGCTTCGAGCATCGCTGGAAGGTGGTCGTCGCATCGCTGCTGTTGATGGTGGCCGGGTTCGCCTCCGCAGGCTCGGTGGTCGGCGGGATGTCGGCCGTCCAGCAGCGGAACGTACCGGAGTCGCTGCAGGCCAGACAGCTGCTCGGCGAAGGTGGTTCGCAGGTGGTGCTGCTGGTCGAAGGGGTGGATCCGAAGGCGGCGCGGACCCAGGAGGCGCTGCGTGAGACGGCCGCCGCCGCCCGGACCCTGAAGGGGGTCACGGGCGTCGAGCAGCCCCGCACCGCATCCGATGGCAGCGGCGTCATGCTCGCCGTCGGCATCTCGCAGACCGATGAGGAGGAGACCGCGGTACGTGTCGCCGACCGGCTGCGGATGATCCGCGACAGCCTGCCCGGGGCGAAGGTGCGCATCGGCGGGGACGCGTGGCTCCGGTACGAGACCAAGGGCACGGCGCAGAAGGACATGCGCGACGCGGAGTTCAAGGCGCTGCCCCTGACGTTCGTGGCCTTGGTGGTGGTGTTCGGCGGGCTGGTCGCCGCCGGGCTGCCACTGATCACCACGATCATCAGTGTCGGCGCGGCGTTCGTGGTGCTCCTCGCGCTCTCCCAGCTGATACCGCTCGACGGCAACGTCACCACGGTGGTGACACTGCTGGGGCTCGGACTGTGCATCGACTACGGTCTGCTGCTGGTCGGCCGATACCGGGAGGAGCTGGTGCTCCCGTACCGGCGGGCGACGGCCGCCGGGCGGAAGGGGATCAGCCGGGCCGAACGCGCCGCGGCGGTCGAGCGGACGTGGGCCACGGCGGGCCGGACGGTGATGTTCAGCGCCTTGACCGTCGCCGCGGCACTGAGCGGGCTCATGGTGTTCAACGCCACGGGCCTGCGCGCGGTGGCGGCGGGCGGCGTCGCCGCCTCGCTGGTCGCCATGACGACGGCCTTGACGATGGCCGCCGCGTTGATGAGCCTGTTCGGCGGGCGGATTCATCCCTCGCGAAGTGCCCTGCGTGGTGAGGACCGCGTGGGAGGGTTCTTCGCGAAGCTGATCGGCTTGGTCCAGCGGTCGCCGCTGCTGGTGGCGGTCGGAATCGTGGTCGTGCTGCTCTCCTTGGGCGCGCCGATGCTCGGTGCGAAGATCGCGCTGTCGGGCACCCGAATTCTCCCGCCGGACCTGGAGTCGGTCCAGGTGACCAATGTGCTCGCCGCCAAGTACGGGCGAACCGAGCGGCCCGCCGTCCTCGTGGTCGCCCAGGCCGATCCGGCTCGCCTTTCCACGTGGGTGGCCCGGTGGAGCGGTGATCCGGCGGTCGTGCGGGTCGAGTCGGCTCGGCCGGACGGAGCGGGGTTGTCCTCGGTGGTGCTGGCGGTGCGGGGTGACTCGCAGGGGCCGGCCGCCCTTGGGCTGGTCGATCGGGTGCGCGCGGAACGACCGGCCGACTTCCGGATCTGGGTCGCCGGACAGGCGGCCGAACTCGTGGACGTCACCACCCTGCTGCGCGAGGGGATGCCGCTGGCGGTGACCGTCACCGCCACTGCCATGCTGGTGCTGCTCTTCCTGCTCAGCGGGTCGATCACGATACCGCTGACGGCGGTGGCCATGGCGGTGGTCTCCCTGGGAGCCACGTTCGGGGTGCTGGTGCTGGTGTTCCAGGAGGGATGGCTGTCCGGGGTGCTGGACACGCTCGTCGTAGGAGGGCTTGACCCGTTCGCACTCACGGTCATCTTCGCCTTCGCGTTCGGTCTTTCGATCGACTATGAGGTCTTCCTGCTCGGCCGGATCCGTGAGCATGTCAGTGGGGGTCTCGACACCCGCGACGCGATCCGGGTGGGGTTGCGGGACACCGGGCGGATCATCACCTCGGCCGCGTTGCTGATGCTGGTGGTGTTCGGCGCGTTCGGAACGGCGAGGATGGGGGACATCGAGCAGATCGGCATCGGGCTGTTCGCGGCGGTTCTGGTGGACGCCACTCTCGTACGGTGCCTGCTGGTGCCATCGGTGATGACGCTGATGGGAAAGGCGAACTGGTGGGCCCCCACGCCGCTGCGCAGACTCCATGGACGATTCGGCCTGCGGGAGGAGAGCCGCCACGAGCCGAGAGTCGAGGTCCGTCAATGAACGGAAGCCGGCTATCGAGCCGGCTTCCGCTCAGAGTCGATCAGCGGCGCCCGTGGTCACCAACGCCACTCGCGCTGGTTCAACAGGTGCCGGTCACGTCCGAGATGCGGTGTAAAAGAGAACGAGCGTAGGTTGCCGTGCTGAACCGACCAAAGTTCGCACTACGCAAGGACCTACGCTCGTGG
>NZ_JBICSO010000008.1:0-800807 GCF_043197155.1 Nonomuraea sp. NPDC049269 | reverse complement strand
GGCGTCCGACTCGACACCCGAAACGGCCGCCGCCTAAGATCAACCCGCGGCACCTACCTCGTTGAGCCTTTTACACCGCTCCGAGGACGCGACCGAGACGACGGCCATGATGACACCGACGGCATCTGCACGCAGGACGAGCATGAGGACATGGATGCCGACGCAACTCAGGGCGACCAATCGGACCACGACGAACCACAATGCAGCGTCGCGTTTGAGGGTGTCGGGACTGCTTGGCATGAGAGGAATCCTCAGAAGACACAGATCGGGTTGACCGCGGCGCCTGTCCCCCGCGGCAGTCGAACCGGGGCGACGGTGAGGAGGAACTCCCAGCGCTCGTGGCGCTCACATGCCGCCTTGAGTCCCTCGACCTCCGGCCAGTCGAGAAGACACAGGCCCATGAACGGCATGCCGATGTGGTGCAGCGGCATGCGGATGATCTCGCTGG
Source organism: Nonomuraea sp. NPDC049269 (assembly GCF_043197155.1). Lineage (NCBI taxonomy): Bacteria > Bacillati > Actinomycetota > Actinomycetes > Streptosporangiales > Streptosporangiaceae > Nonomuraea > Nonomuraea sp. NPDC049269. Next base: position 800,359 of record NZ_JBICSO010000008.1, on the reverse strand, counting down.
GGTACGGCATCAGTTCGACGCAGTCGCCGCCGTAGACCGCGACTTCCCGGCGATGCATCCACTCGACGCAGCGGGCGCCGAGGCCCGCGCGTTCGTCGTAGGGCTGCCCGGCTCGCGCCGCTTCCAGCCTGCGCCTGCCGGTCCGGACGAGAAGGGCGTCACCCGTTCCCACGCGGATGCCGGCGAGATCCTCCGCACGCTCGAGTTCGTCGACTGTGATCAGGTGATCGGGCTCAAGGAAGTCGACGTCGAGCGCCGCCGCGACGTCAAGTAGGACCCCACGCGTGAAGATCCCCTCACGCATCGCGTGAATCGACCCGAAGGCCAGTCCGTCGTGGCGGAGGACGTCTCGAACTTCGCGGCCGTTGTACAAGGCGCCGTTCCAGGTGGAATGGCAGATGGCGTCCAGGTGCGTGACCGAGAATCCGTGCGGAGCGATGCCCAGGAAGTCGTAGGCCGCGTCGTGGCCGGGAACGGAGAACAGTACTTTGTGGTCGATCGCCTCGTTGGTCTGCGGTTCGGGCGACGTGCTGAGATCGCGCGCGATGGAGATGCTCTCGCCGTTCCGCACGAGCGCGGCCGCCTCCCGGCGTTTGGACGGCGTGATGTAGTTCAGCGTGCCCAACTCGTCGGCGTCTCCCCAGCGGCCGACGTTTGACACGCGCTTGGCTAGTGAAAGCAAATCGTCGTCTGACATCTCAGGCCTGAGCACGTTCATGCCTTTCCACCCTCCCCGCCGGCGAGCCGGCTTAATGCACCACTTGCTGCGAGGACTTCCATCTGCCTGCGTTCGTCGATCCCCACGAACTGGAGGATCAGCTCGTCAGCTCCAGCATCCTTGAGTCTCCGCAACTGGACTTCGACAGCATCGGCTGAACCCCGTAAGAGGATGCCGCCGCCTGGTGCTTCGCTGCCGGACGCAGCGTGGAACCACGACTCCACGTCATGCGCGCGTTGCTCGATGGCGACGTAACAGCGCTTGATGTACCGGAACTCGGTCGCATCGCAACCGCTTGCCTGGCGCTCCGCATCGACGACCGCTCGCTGCGCGACGAAGCCGTCGATGTCCGCCCACGCGGAGCAGACCCATCCGTCGCCGACGCGTGCGGCACGTCGCAGCGCCCGCCCTGCTCGTGCGCCGATCACCATCGGAATCGAGCCGCCCACGGCGTGAACGCCGATACGTGGCCTGCCAGGATCAGGGGATCCGTGGCCCCAGGCGTGGCGTAGGTCGCCGACGAGATGCTCGAACCGATCGGCACGCTGCGACAACGGTTCGGAGGCCTCCACTGCCGGTTCTCCGACGCCGATACCGAGCGTCAGCCGCCCTCCAGCGAGCACGTCGATGCTTGCCACCGCTCGTGCGAACAGGACCGGAGGATAGTTCAGCGGCACGAGAACGGCCGTGCCGAGGCGCAGCCGCGTCGACCGAGTCGCCGCCACGGCGAGCGCGGCGAAGGGGTCCAGGGACGGCTGGGTCCACGGCGCCTCAGCAACCCAGACAGAGTCGAAGCCGACCTGTTCTGCGGTACTCACAAAGGTTGTGAGCTCGGCGGCGCGTACGGGCAAATCGTCGCGAATTTGAGGCAGGCCAATACCGATCACGGCGCTACTCAAGCGCGTCCTGTCGAGCCGCCAAAGCGTCATTCCGCAATGCGGAGAGTCAGTGACGAGCTCATTGCCAACGGGGGCCGACGGCAAGAACCATGTGTCCTCCGCCACACGACGGTGCTGGATCGAGTCACGGGGGACGCCGCGCCGGTTCCCGAGTGATCGAGAGGTACGAGAATGATTGCGAAACGCGGACTTGTCGCCGCCTGTGCGGCAGTTTCATTGACGCTGCTCGCCGCGTGCAGCAGCAGCGACGGCAGCACCAAGAACGATCGCGGCCCGACTGACCTGGTCGAGTCGCTCCCAGCCGCGACGAAGCCAGTGGATCTGGTGAAGTGGGCGCTCCCGTTCGGTGAGCCCCTGTCGCTCGACCCTGTACGTGCCTTCGGTGAATCCGAGGAAACCGTCGTCTCGAATCTGTGCGAGAGCCTGCTCCGCATGGGACCGGACTACTCGGTCAACCAGGGATTGGCGACATCGGCCGACTGGACCGACGCCACCACCTTCGTGATCGACCTTCGAAAGGGCGTCTCCTTCTGGGATGGCCGGCCGATGACCGCAGATGACGTCGCCTACTCCCTCAGCCGGAACCTCGACCCCAAGCTCAGCGCGTACGGTTACGTCTACACCTACGTGGACAAGATCAAGAAGACCGGCCCGTTCCAGGTCACGATCACATTCAAGTCCCACGACGCCCAGTTCCGCTACGCGATGGCCTCCTTCGGAGGCACCATCATGCAGAGGGCATTCAGCGTGGCGGCCGGCGACAAGCTCGGCACCCTCAGCGGTGGGCTCATGTGCACTGGCCCGTACAAGCTCGACAAATGGTCGCCGGGCGAAGCCATCACCGTTCTCAAGAACGGGACCTACTGGGGTGGTTCGCCCCTGGTGAGCAAGCTTGACTTCCGATTCATCACCGACAGCGCGACTCTGACGAGCGCGCTGCTCGCGGGCGAGATCGACGGTACCTTCAACGCGCCGGTCGGCAGCGTCGAAGCATTCAGGAATTCCAAGACCGGCAGCCTTTACACGGGGCCGTCGAGCATGTTCATGGGCTTCTTCCCCGTCACGGCCAAGGGCCCCGCCGCTGATCCCAGGATTCGAGAAGCACTCGATCTGAGCATCGACAAGAAGGCGTTCGTCAGGGACGTGCTTCGTGGGTACGGCGAGCCGCTGAAGACCATGACCCCGCCGATCGTCTTTGAAGGCATCCCCGGATCGGAGCATCTGAGGAAGGCCTACAACGCGCTCCCGGACAAAACGCAGGACCTGAAGAAGGCCAAGGAGCTCGTCGAGCAGGTGAAGCCGACGCAGAAGTCTCTCACCTTCGTGTTCAAGGCAGGGGACGCGATGACGCTCCAGGCCGCGAACATCGTGCAGGCGGCCGCGACAAAGCTGGGCTTCGACACCAAGCTCAAGCCTCTCCAGCCCACCGACTTCGACGCCTTTTTCTTCGACGAGGCTCTCCGTGCGGGCGTGGATTTCGTGCTCACGCCGGGCTGGATAGAGGTGCCGGGAACGCTCTACTACGCCCCGACGTACGTGCTGCCCGGAGGGTTCTTCAATTACTCCGGCTACCAGAACGCCGAAGTGACCCGCTTGCTGGAGGAGTCTCGCGCGGCGGTCGAACCCGAGAAGTCGGCACGTCTGTTCGCCGAGGCGCAAGCGATCTTCGCCTCGGATCGCCCGATGGTGATGCTCGCCGGCCAATATGTGCGCACTTTCCTGCGCAACGACTTGACCGGTGTGACGACGTCATCGGCGTTCCTTAGCTCGCCCTGGGCTGCGCGCCTGGGCGGTAAGTAGCAGCAATGACCGTCCTCGTCTTCACGCTCCGGCGACTCGCCGGCGTGGCCATCACTTTGCTTGCCTCCAGCGTGCTGATATTCGCCGCGCTCGCCCTCGCGCCCGGCGATCCGGCGGCGGGACTGGCCGGCGGCGGTCATCCTGACCCCGCTGTGCTCGACGCGATCCGAGCCGAGTACCACTTGAACGACCCGTTCTGGGTGCAGTACTGGCATTGGCTGTCGAACCTCTTGACCGGCGACCTGGGCAGGTCGGTGGTCTACCGCAGCGACGTTGCCGCTCTACTGGCCGGCCGAGCCACCAACACGGTGCTCCTGGTGGCCTACTCCAGCATCATCGTCATCGGTGTCGGGGTCGCCCTCGGCATCGTCGCGGGCCTGCGTCGTGGCAGAACGAGCACCATCATTACCATGGCGACCACGATCGCCATGGGGATCCCGTCGTTCGTCATGTCGATCGTGCTGATCTGGATCTTCGCGACGCGCTTGTCGTGGTTCCCGATCTACGGCTCAGGCGACGGGTTCATCGACAAGCTTCACCACCTGACCCTCCCGGCTCTGGCCATCAGCTTCGGCTTCATCGCGTACATCGCGCGCACGACCGGGTCTGCCGTGGCCAGTGAGATCGATTCGGAACATGTCGACACCGCACGGAGCAGGGGACTGTCCACGGCCTACATCACGCGCCACCACGTGCTACGCAACGCGTCGGGACCGATCCTGGCCATCTCAGGGACGATGGTCGCCACTCTGGTCGCGGGAACCGCTGTCGTCGAATCCGCCTTCGGCGTGAGCGGGCTTGGATCTCTGCTCGTCCAGGCGGCGCAGCGCCAGGACATCGCGGTCGTTCAGATCCTGGCGATGTTCATGGTGACCGTGTTCGTCGTCGCCAACACCGTTGTCGACGTGGTCAACGTCGCCCTGGATCCGGGCCTGGCCAGAAAGGAAGCGCGTTCATGAGCGTGGCGCAACTGATGTTGGACAAACGCCGAGGCTCAGCCCTGCGACGCGTGGCATCGCTCGGACCGGTCACCGTTGTCGCGGCCTCGCTGTGCGTCCTGTTCGTCCTCGTTGCGATCTTCGGACCCTGGATCGCACCACATGATCCTGTCGAGATCGGCACGGCCGGCCCTTACGCCCCGCCGTCGCCGCAGCACTGGCTCGGCACCGACGACTCGGGCCGCGACCTCCTCTCGCGCCTGTTCGTCGGCGCACGCGTCAGCCTGGCGGGGCCTGCGCTGGTCATCCTCCTGGCGGCCGTCCTTGCGACCGCACTCGCGATCGCCGCCGCCTGGCACGGTGGCTGGATCGACAGCCTGATCTCCCGCGTCATCGAGGTCACCTTCTCGTTCCCGGGTCTGGTGCTCGCCGTTGTTGCCGCCGCCATCTTCGGCGCCGGCTTCCTCGCGCCAGTCCTGGCGCTGTCGGTCGCGTACGTTCCTGTGCTGGCCCGAGTACTACGGGCGTCAGCGCTCAAGGAACGCAGCCTTCCGTACATCGAAGCGCTGCAAGTCCAGGGAGCTTCCGCATGGTCGATCTGCATCCGGCACCTGCTGCCCAACCTGATGCCTCTCATCGCGGTTCAGTGCGCCGTCGGCTTCGGCTATGCACTGCTGGACCTCGCCGCGATCTCGTACCTCGGACTGGGAACACAGCCGCCGGCGCCCGACTGGGGCGTCATGGTCGCGAACGGTCAGCCCTCCATTGTCAGTGGCTATCCGCAGCAGTCACTGTTCGCCGTCGTCGTCGTGGTCGTCTCGGTCGTGAGTTTCAACCTCGTGGGTGAGGCGCTCGCCCGTCGTTTCGGACATGAGGACCGCACATGACGACCAGCAAACCGCTTCTCAAGGTCACTGACCTTCGTCTGGACCTCCGGGTCGGAGGGGAGACTCGGACCGCCATTCACGGGGTGGACCTCCAGATCGACGCCGGCGAGTCGGTCGGGCTCGTCGGCGAGTCGGGCTCAGGCAAGTCTCTGACGGCACGTTCGATCATGCGATTGTTGCCGCGAGGCGCTCAACTCTCGGGTGAAATCCGAGTGGGCGGCGTCTCTGTCACCGCGCTTGATGCCGCCGGCCTTCGCAAGTTGCGCGCGAGTGAGCTCGCGCTGATCTTCCAGGACCCCAGGGCGCACATCAATGCGGTGCACACGATCGGCGACTTCCTCACCGAGGGCTTGGTCCGCAACCGCGGCCTTGCCCGCAAGGACGCGGACCGCAAGGTCGTGGACCTGTTGCGCGAGGTGGGGATCACCGATGCCGAGCGTCGCCTGCACCAGCATCCATGGCAGCTCTCGGGCGGCCTCCTGCAACGAGTGATGATCGCGTCCGTGCTCGCGGCAGAGCCCCGCCTGATCCTCGCGGACGAGCCGACAACCGCCCTGGACGTGACGACGCAGGAAGAGGTCATGGCAATCCTCGATGAGCAACGGCGCGAACGCGATCTGGGCATGCTCTTCATCACGCATGACCTGGAGCTCGCCAGTGCCGTCTGCGATCGGATCGTAGTCATGTACGCCGGCCGAGTCGTGGAGGAGCTGCCGGCTGAGCACCTGCGGGACAGATCCACGCATCCCTACACGATCGCGCTTCTCGGCGCGCGGCCCAGAATCGATCAGCACCCAGGTGAGCGCCTCCTCACAGTTCCGGGTCGGCCGATCTCGGCCTTCGAGGCCGGCGACGGGTGCGCGTTCGCCCCCAGGTGCCCACTCGCCGTCGACCGATGTTTCGCCGAGCGACCGCAGCCGCGGCAGGTCGGACCCTCAGTGGTCGCATGCCACTTCGCCGAGCAGGCGCTCGCTGAGGGAGAAGAAGGGAAAGCACATGCCTGAGCCGGTGCTGGAGGTACGTGGCCTCACCAAGACTTTTCGGGTTCGACGCGCCGACGCGGTGGGGCGCGAAGAGTTCGTCGCTGTCGACGACGTGTCGTTCGCGCTTGCTGCGGCAGGCTCATTGGCCGTCGTCGGGGAGTCCGGGTCGGGGAAGTCGACGACCGCCAGAATGATCGTGGGGCTCGAGCGTCCGACATCTGGAGAACTCGTGGTCAACGGTCAGGTATGGCCGACTGCGCGAGTGAGCCAGCGCGAACGGCGCCGCCGCGGCGGCGTCGTACAGATGGTGTTCCAGGATCCGTACCAGTCTCTGGATCGGCGCCAGCGAGGGCGTGATGCCGTCGATGAAACGCTCAGGCTGCACGCGCCCACCCTGGATCGAGCGGCCCGGAAAACTCGGGTCGACGAACTCTTCGACATGGTCGGCCTTGATGCCCGGCAGACCGACGCCCTACCTCGCGCGCTCTCCGGCGGGCAGCGCCAACGCGTCGCGATCGCCCGCGCACTCGCCGCGAATCCGCACGTGTTGATTCTTGACGAGGCGGTGGCGGCCTTGGACGTGTCGATCCAGGCGCAGGTCCTGAATCTGCTTGCCGACATTCGCGAGCGAACCGGTGTCGCCTATCTCTTTATCTCACACGACCTTGCCGTGGTGCGGCAGCTGTGTGATTCCGTGGTCGTTCTTCATCGCGGTCGCGTCGTCGAGCGAGGCGAGGTCGGCCGCGTGCTCAGCGATCCTCAGGACGACTACACGCGCCGGCTGATCTCGTCGATTCCGCGTCCTGGCTGGCGGCCGCGACGTCGGATGTCTTCGACGTCCGATTCGTTGGCGCCCGAGACCTTTCCATCCGCATCGCGGAGCTGAGCCCAGGTCGCGATTGCCGCGACGTTCGGAGCGTTCGAGCATGAACGCAGTCGAAAGGAAGCACGTTGTCGTTCAAGATCACAGTTGACGCCGGAGGCACCTTCACCGACGTCGTCGTCGCCGGAGAAGACGGCCGCCTCGTGCTCGGCAAGAGTCCGACGACCTACCACCGGATCTTCGATGGCTTGAAGGCGGGTTTGGAGATGGCCGCGGAACACATCGGCCTTCCAGTTTCGACGATTCTCGAGCGGTGTGACTTGTTCGTGTACGCCACCACACATGCGACGAACGCGATGCTCACCGGCAATGTTGCAACGACGGCCTTCCTGACCACCAAGGGCTTTCCGGACACCCTCGTCCTTCGTCAGGGCGGAAAGCACAGCGCATACGACTTCGGCGAGGTGTACCCCGAGCCGTACATACCTCGGCGACTGACGTTCGAGATCGACGAGCGCATCGACGCGCAGGGCGATGTCGTGAGACCGCTCAATGAGGAGTCGGTCCGCTCGACGCTCGGCAAGCTCAGGGATCGCCACGTGGAGGCGGTCGCGGTCTCGTTGATCAACGCCGTGGCCAACCCCGCACACGAGCAGGCGATCGGGCGAATGATCGAGGACAGTCTCCCCGACGTTCCGTACACCTTGTCGAGCGACCTCAATCCGATCACCGGCGAGTACCCACGATCATCGTCCGCGGCGATCGATGCGTCCGTAAAGCCGCTCATGCAGCGTCACCTTCGCGATGTCCGCGATGACCTCCTGGCTGCGGGGTTCAAGGGTGAGCTGCTCGGCGCGTCCTCGTTCGGTGGAACCTCCCATATCGAAGACCTCGTTGCGCGTCCGATCTACACACTGAAGTCGGGACCGTCTCTCGCCCCCGTCGCGGCGCGCGAGTACGGCACGAGCGAGACCGATGCGGCGGACTTCATCGTGGCCGACACCGGAGGCACCAGCTTCGACGTCAGCCTCCTGCGCGGCGGTCGGATCAAGTTCACCCGCGACACGTGGCTCGGGCCCAAGTTCACCGGAAACCTGACCGGGCTCGCCTCGGTCGACATCCGCAGTGTCGGCGCGGGCGGAGGATCCATCGCGTGGATCGACGCGGGGGGACTCTTGCGGGTCGGTCCTCAGAGTGCCGGCTCAGAGCCTGGTCCGGCCTGCTACGGACGAGGCGGCACACAACCTACGGTGACCGATGCGGCCGTCGTTCTCGGATACATCGACCCGGCGTACTTCCTCGGCGGCCGGATGCGCATCGACGTCGACGCGGCGCGCAGAGCTCTCCAGCCGCTGGCCGACCAGCTCGGCGAGTCTCTGGAGCGCACGGCGGCCGGGGTCATCACCGTGGCCAGCGAGCGGATGGTCATGGCAGTCCACGACATTACGATCAGCGAGGGCGTCGACCCTCGTGAAAGCGTGATCGTCGCCGGAGGCGGCGCGGCCGGCTTGAACATCGGACCGATCGCGGGCGAGCTCGGCTGCCGCCAGGTCCTCATCCCCCGGACTTCCGGAGCGTTCAGTGCCTGCGGTGGACAGTTCTCGGACATCGTCTCCGAGACGTGGCGAAGCCGCCTGTTCGCCTCAGCCGATGGGCCCAGCGACTATGTCAACGAGGTGCTCGCCGACATCGACGCCGAACTCGACGTTCAGGAAAGGCGCCTGCGTGATCGTGGCTTCGAGAAGTTCGAGCGCCACTACCTCGTGGAGGCTCGCTACCCGGGCCAGGTCTGGGACTTGGAGGTGGAGCTTCCGTTCTCCCGGATCCGCACCGACGAGGATGTCGAGATCCTGCGTCGATCGGTGAGTGAGGCCCACGAGCGTGTCTTCTCCGTGGCCGGAGTCGGCGACGTCGAAGTACTTGTCTGGCGCGGGCGCCTCACTGCCGATGCTCAGCGCCCTCGGCCGGCCACGAGCGTCATCGGGGGAGAAGCGAGCGACGGCCCGGAGCCGCACCACACGCGGCACGCCTACTTCACCGAGGGCGGTTCGTTCGACGTGCCGGTCTATCTGGGCGATGCGCTGCGGCCGGGTCACCACGTCAACGGGCCGGCACTCATCCTCGAACCCACGACGACGATCGTCGTCTACCCGGACGCGGACGTCAACCTGACTCCGTCAGGTCACTACCTCATGACGATCTCCACCGGATCCGGCTCAGGACATTGATCACTTCAAGAAAGGAGAAACCGGTGACCGAGACTGTGGAACAAGACGCTCGCTCGATCGATCCCATTCTGCTCTCCGTGCTCGCCAACCGCTTCGAGGCGGTCGTACGCGAGATGTCGCACACGCTGCAGAAGGCGGCCTTCTCACCGTTGATCAGCGTCTCCCGAGATTTTTCGTGCGCCATCGTGACCGCGGACAACCAGTTGCTCGCCTCCGCTGAGGGCCTCCCCGTGCAGAACTACGGGGCCGACATGCAGACCGCCCAAATGGTCGATAACCACCCCGACCTGGCGCCCGGCGACGCCTTTCTCCACAACGACCCCTACAGTGGCGCGCCGCACGTCCCTGACCTCGGCGTCCTCGTACCGATCTTCGTGGATGGCCGGCACGTCTTCACCGCCATCGCCAAGGGCCATGTTGTCGATTCCGGCGGCCCGTACCCGGGCAGCGAGGCGATCGACGCGGTGGATGTCCACGCCGAGGGATCGTTGGCGTTCCCGGCAACCCGGGTCGAGCGGAACTACCGCGAGATCGAGGACATCACCCGTCTGGTGCGGCGGCATGTTCGCTTCCCCGACCAGTGGTACGGCGACTACCGCGCCATGCTCGGAGCGGGCCGGACCGCAGAGCGTCGCATCGCCGACCTGGTAGCGAAGTACGGCGTCGAACTGGTCGAGCAGGCAGCGACCGAGTGGCTCGACTACTCGGAGCGCATGATGATCACCGAGATCCAGCAGCTGCCCGCCGGCCGCATCATGGCGGAGAACCGACTCGACCCGATGCCAGTCGCCCCGGCCGGCATCCCGCTGAAGGCCGAGGTCACCGTCGACCCCGACAGTGGTTACATCGACGTCGACCTTCGCGACAACATCGACTGCCTCCCCGCCGGCATCAACGCGTCCGTCGCCTGCACCATCAGCGCGGTGATGCAGGGCGTCTTCGGATCGGTCGACCCGGGCGTTCCGCACAACGCAGGCTCATTCCGCCGCGTGCGCATCCATCTGCGGGAGAACTGCATCATCGGCATTCCCCGGTTCCCCGCATCACTGGCGATGTCGACGTCGGTTCCCACGAGTCGCGTGATCAACCTCGTGCAGGCTGCCTTCGCCCAGCTCGGAGAGGGCTGGGGAGTCGCCGAGGGCGGCGTGGACCTAGGTGTCTCGTATCCGGAGATCCACGGCTACGACCCTCGTAAGGGCCAGGACTACTTGGCGTTCTTTCCCGTGGGCAACAACGGCGGGCCCGCTTCGGCCCTGTCGGACGGCTGGCTGACCTACACCGTTCCCTGCGTAGCCGGTCTGCTCTACCGCAACAGCATCGAGGTGGATGAACAGCGATTCCCCGTCCGATTCGAGATGTTGCGCATCGTTCCTTCAAGCGGAGGCCATGGACGCCACCGGGGTGCCCCGACGCTCGAGGTCGGGTTCGGCCCGACTCACGCTCCGATGACCGTCGCCTCGGCCTCGGACGGCTACGAGACGCCTGCCCGAGGCGTCTGCGGCGGCCTCGACGGCAACCTTACGGCCGGCTACCGGGTCGACCACGAGGGAACCTGGCATCCACTCACGCCCACGTTCTCGGTCGACCTCTCGCCAGGGGAGCACGTGGTAGGCTACGGAGCAGGCGGTGGTGGCTATGGGCGCCCTCTTGAACGGGAGGCGGAAGCCGTCCGCCGTGACGCGGAAGAAGGCTGGATCCGGTTCGAAGACGCACAGGGCGTGTATGGCGTCGTACTCGTCCCCATCGGGCTCGACCGCTACGAGGTCGAGGTCGAAGCGACATCCGAGCTGCGCAACAGCCGCAAGAGGTAAATCGCGAGGGCACCATGACGCGCGAGACTTCCCCCAATGAAGAACTCGGTGTCGACGATGGCCGGGATCGGAACTCGGTTGCGTCGGTTGAAAAGGCGATGGCCCTGCTCAGCGCGCTCGCCCGTGCCAGTCGCCCGATGACGCCCGCCCAGCTCGCCAACGCTCTGGCGATGAGCCAGACAGGCGTCTACCGCCTGCTTCGCGCGCTTGCGAAGTCCAAGGCAGTTGAGCGTCTGCCTCGAGGCTCCTATGTTCTGGGAAGCCTTGCTCAGGAGCTGGCCAGTGCTTTCGACGCACGGAGCCGGATGAAGCAGGCAGCGGCGGAGGCCATGATCGGGCTCCGCGAGTTGTGCGGCGGAGAGACGGTCGGTCTGTACACGCAGATCAACTTTGGCCAGTTCGTCTGCATCGAGACGCTCCCCGGATTTGCGCGCAACCGCTACCTGGAACATCTCAATCGTCCCATCCCGATCGCCCGCGGCACTACCAGCCTTGTTCTGCTCGCGGACATGTGGTCCCACTACGGCTCCGGGTTCGTCGAGCGCTATCTCCGTGGCGTGCAACCGCACAACCCGACTCAACCCATCGGGCAGCACCTGGAGCAGGTTGAGAAGGCGCACCTGCAGCGGTACGCCGTGTCCCATGGCACGCGCCTGCCCGGCCTGAGCGCAATTGCGGCGCCCATCGAGAACGAGTTGGGCCACATGGTCGGAATCGTCACCCTGTCGGCGCCCTCTGCCAGGCTCAACGGCCACGCAATCAGTGCTTGGCGGCCTCGTGTGACAGCTGCCGCGCAGACGATATCGTCCGCGCTCGCTTCGTGACTGCTGCGTTGTCCAAGTCGGAGTCACCAGGCGCGTAGGTGGAAGGCGGCAGTCTCGGGACGGCGGTCGCGCGAGTGCGGATCTGGGACGGCAGCACACCCTGGATCATCACCCGTCACGCCCACCAGCGGGCCCTGCTCACCGACCCTCGCGTCAGCATCGACGAGAAGCGGCCTGGGTTCCCCCTGTGCGGTGCCATAACTCGTACACGACGTCTGACCTGGCCTTCTATGCTCAGCGCTCGTGTTTCTACGCCTCCTTTACCTGTTGATGGCCCGGTTGTTCGGCTGGTTGAACCTCCTCGTGCAAAGCGATGCCGCCAAGGATGTTGAGATTTTGGTGCTGCGGCATGAGGTCGCCGTCCTACGTCGTCAGGTCGCCAGGCCGCGACCGGACTGGGCCGACCAGGCGCTGCTGGCGGCGCTGGCACGGCAATTGCCCAAGCGACTTCGGCTCCATCGGACCGTGACGCCGGGCACCTGTCGGCCTGGCACCGCCGGCTGGTCACCATGAGAACCGGACTCTAGCCATCCGAGCCTTCTGTGCGACACCGAATATCGCCTGCGGTTTCTCGCCGGCCTTGGCAGACAACGAGTAACCGAACGCCTTCAGCTACCCAACCGAAACGGAAGGATCACGACGACTCTGTGCCTGCCGATAATGTCATCCGCGCAGGTCATCCAGCTTGCCCAACAGGCGGATCCGCGTGCTCGGTACCACCCCTCACCCGACCGCGGCCTGGGTCAGTCAGGTGTTCAAGAATCTCGTGATGGACCTACAGGACGCCGGCTGCCGGGCGCACTATCTGATCCGAGACCAGGACGGGAAGTTTCCGGCCCTGATGGAGGAGATCCTCGCTGACGCTGGTATCCACACGGTTCTCACCGGCGTCCGCGTGCCGCGCATGAACGCGCTCATGGAGCGATGGGTACAGTCCTGCCACCGCGAACTCCTGGACCGCTGCCTGCTCTGGAACGAACGCTACCTGCGGCATGCCCTACACGAGTACGAACACTTCTACAACGAGCACCGAGCCCATCAGGCCTTGGCTCAGGCAGCACCGCTACGTCCTGTCCCGCTCGAAAACACGATTTCGTACTGTGAGCTGGGCTTTCGCTGCGCGATCAGGGCAGCGGCTGCGACCATCTCAAGGTGGTGTTGTCGCTTGTCTACCGGTTGGTGAAGGGCTTGTTCGGCCTGCTGGCGGTGTTGGTCCGCTCGGACCTGTCCAAGGACATTGAACTGCTAGTGCTCCGTCACGAGAACCAGGTGCTGCGCCGTCAACTCGGTGACCGGCCGCGGTGGGATCACGCCGACAAGGTCTGGCTTGCGGCGTTGTCAGGATTGGTCCACCGCCGCCGGTGGGCGGAGGTATTCACGGTCACCCCGGCGACAATCTTGCGCTGGCATCGCAACCTCGCAGCACGCAAATGGACCAGCACCAACCGGCAGCGTCCGGGACGGCCCGGCACCCGTCGGCCGATCAGAGGACTGATCGTGCGAATGGCGCGGGAGAATCCGACCTGGGGGCATAGGAGAATCCAAGGCGAGTTGGCCCGCCTGGGCTACAACATCGCGGCCTCCACCGTGTGGGAGATCCTGCACACGTCAGGTATCGATCCGGCGCCCCGCCGGCCGGCCCGAGCTGGCGGCAGTTCCTGGCCGCTCAAGCCCACGCGATCATCGCGTGCGACTTCCTGGTGGTCGAGACCGTGCTGCTCAAACGGCTGTATGTGCTGGTCTTCATCGAGCACGGCACTCGGCGACTGCACCTGGCCGGAGTGACCGCGCACCCGACCGGGGCATGGACGGCGCAGCAGGCCCGCAAACCTCGCCATGGACCTGAGTGACCGCATCGCCGAGCTGCGGTTCTTGAACCACGATCGGGATCCGCTCTCCACCTCCGCCTTCAGGGCGGTCTTCGAAACCGAAAGACTACGGATCATCACCACGCTGCCGCGGACGCCGAGGATGAACGCCATCTGCGAGCGCGTCATCGGCACCCTGCGGCGTGAGTGCCTCGACCATCTCCTCATCTACGGAGAGCGGCACCTCCGGCACGTGCCGGCATGCTACGAGCCTCACTACAACCATCACCGACCGCACCGCGCTCGCGAACCAAGGCCGCCACTGCATGACTCTCAGAGGTGGTCGACCTGAGGGCCCGCCGCGCGCATGCTCGCCCACGACGCCGACCTCCTCGTCATCGACGACCTCTCAGCCGCTCTCGACATCACCACAGAAACCCTCCTGTGGCAGCGCATCCTCGACCACGAGCCTGACCGCACCGCCCTTGTCGTCTCCAACCGCCGATCCCTCCTGCGCCGCGCGGACCACGTCATCGTCATGGATGATGGCCGTATCGCCGCACAAGGCCCGTACGAAGAGCTCTTCGCTTCTTCTGACGACGTCACGAACCTGTGGAAATAGCCCGGATGTCGTCGCTGGTGAAAATCCAGAGACATGGGTGGCGACGACCGGTAAGTTCCGGGACCGGTTCGCGCACGAACTCGAACAGGCTCTGTGCTATTCAGTGCACATGAGCCGTTCGGCTGCGGCGATGGCGTCGGCCGGTTGGCCGGAAGCCAGCTGGACGACCACCTCCGTCTCGCCGTCCGCACTGCTCATCGCCATCCCGCTGTAGCCGAAGATCCACCCGGAATGGCTGAACACGCGCCGCCCGCAGCCGAGCGTCTCGGCGAAGATTCCGAACCCGCCGGTCTGCAGTTGCCTGCCCACCCCCTGAGTGAACACCCAGTGGTAGAAGCTCGACACGTCGGCCGCGGTCGAGATCAGCCCGCCCGCGGTCCAGAAGATCGACGAGTCTAGCTCGGCGTTGTCCACTCCGTCGGTGTGGTTTCCGTGCGCGAGATCCTTGGGCAGGTCGTCGGTGGGCAGCTCGGTCGCGGTCAAGCCCTGCGGGCCCGTGATGCGCTCGCTCAGCAGCTCCCTGTACGACTTGCGGGACACCTTCTCCAGAATCATGCCGAGCAGGATGAAGTTGGTGTTGGAATAACCCTGCGCCTCTTTATCCGCATATTTCAGCAGTTCTCGGGGTGGCCAGTGCCGGAGGTGGGCGCCGTTGCCTAAGTCCTTGACGAAACGCTCGTCGCGCAGGTAGTCGGAGATGCCGCTGGTGTGCCTGAGCAGGTCCGCCACGGTCGCCTTCGTCTTGATGACACCGGGCAGCAGTTTGTCCACCCGGTCGGTGAGCGCCAGCCGCCCCTCCTCGACCTGCTGCAGAACGAGCGTCGCGGTGAACGTCTTGGTGATGCTCGCGATCCTGAACCGATGATCCGTCCGCATCGGCACCCCGGTGTCCGCCTGCCCTGCCGCCGCTTGCCACGTCTGATCCCCCTTCCTGACGTGCACCACCGCGCCCGACGATCCGGCCTCGACCAGCCGCGTGGCCTCCGCCTGCACCCCTGGCGCCGGGGAGGGCCGTACGGACGGCGTCCGGGGGACGGGAGAGCTGCACGCGACCGCGCAGAGCAGGGCGAGGATGGCTGTGATCCGCATGACTTCATAATGATGTTCGAGCTCTTCGGGGGAAGGCCGGCACGGTCATCGTCTCCCGGCAAGGGAACGGGGCTTGAGGGTCCCCGCCCCCTCGGCCGTCGGGTACTGCGCTATTACCACCGGGACCCTCGATCAGGCACCGCCACCCCCGCCCCGCACCGGACGCGGAAGGATCCCTGACATGCGCTTCTACGAGGGAGCGTGCCTCACTTGTCCCCAGAATAGGGCAGCGCTTGGCGCAGCAGAGGTGCTCATTCTTGAGCATCTGATCAGGCCACATCTCGACCCCTCGCATGGGCGGACCGGCGGCTGTCAACATCCCGCAAGGCAACTGCCAGCAAGATCACCGATTGTCTGACCGATATGCCGGATAAAACTCGACTCAATCAGTCAATGCGGTCGGACGTCGCATGACGCAAAGACCGAAACACTGATTACGGACATTCCGCAAATGAACAAGATCCTCACGCAGCGTGACAGGCGCCCCTGACGCAGGGGTGGGGTAGAGATCATCCGCCCAGCCTGAGAGGTTCACCTCCCACCGACGCGCCCGCAGGCAGCGAAATTTCCCGATAGCCGAAACCTCCATTCCGTCATAGATTGAAATTTCGCCACTTGACTGGCTTTCGGACAACCCAATAGGAATGGCGTGGCTTTAACCGGTCCTCGCCAGGACGAACCCCTGACGAGCGGTCCATACTTCCTGCTGCCCGCGCGACGACCTCGCACGGCGCGGCGGACCTGTCTGGGGGGTGACTTGGCGTAGCAATGCGAGACGAACACGTGCTGGCCGAGACACCGTTCACCTCGCTGAGGCGATACCCGCCCGGCGTTCCGCTCCTCTTCTGCCTCCCCTACGCCGGTGGAGACGTCTCCGCCTTCTGGCCATGGAGGCAGGCGTTCGACGGAGTCTTCGACGTACGGGTGGTGATGCTCCCCGGTCGTGAAGGCCGGGTTGCTGAACCCGGGGCCCTCTCCCCGGAGCTGATCGCACGGTCCATCGCCGCCCACCACCGCACGCCGTACTCGATCTATGGGCACAGCATGGGCGGCCGGGTCGCCTTCGAGGTGGTGCGCGAGCTGCGGCGGCTGGGCGTGCGAGCGCCCGAATGCCTCTACGTCGGCGCCGCGCACCCGCCGGAGCGCCAGGAGACGCTGGGGCGGTGGACGGGCCTGGGTGACGAGGACCTGATCGAAGAGCTGATCCACCGGCTGGGCGCGCCCGCGGAGTTACGGACGCAGCCCGAGGTCAAGGCTGTGCTCATCCCCGCCCTGCGGACGGACATGGAGTGGCTGCGCCGTTACCGCTTCGCCAGGCAGGAGCCGCTCGACGTCCCCATCGTCGCCTTCGCCGGCGCTCATGACCGAGAGGTCACCCATCCCGCCATGCTCGGCTGGGCCCGCCACACCTCCTCGACCTTCCGCCTGCACACGCTCGACGCCGGGCACCTCTTCCTCGCCACGCACGGCGATCAGGTGGCGCGGACGATCGCAGCGGGCCCTCAGCAGCGCCTAGCCTCGGACGAGGTGCACGTGTGGCTGGCCAACCTCGAGGAACTGCCCGAGATGTGCGCGGCCGTCGACGAGCTGTCGCCCAGGGAGGTGGCACGAGCGGCCAGGTTCCGGCAGGAGGACCACCGGCGCTGGTTCGTCGGCGGGTCGGTGCTGCGGCGGCGGCTGCTCAGGGAGTACGGGGTCGAGCCGGGCGTCGACGAGCTGCCGACCCGGCCCGGCGGCAAGCCGTACACCGGGACCGAGCTCACCTACAGCCTCAGCCAATCGGGCGGGCTCGTGCTGGTCGCGCTGGCGACGGGCCGGGAGGTGGGCGCCGACCTCGAGCGCTTCCGCCCGCCGGCCGACGAGCAGGCCTTCTTCGAGGGCGTGCTGGACGAGCGGGAGCGCGATGAGTTCGCCGCGCTGCCCGAGGAGCTGCGGTTGCACAGCGCGCTGCGCACGTGGACGGCGAAGGAAGCGGTGCTGAAGGGTGACGGGCTGCGGGTGGATCCGGCGCTGTTCGGGTTCGCCGGGCAGCGACCGGGCACGACCTGGGCGCCCGAGGCGGCGCCTGAGGCGGCGCGGCTGGCGGAGTGGCGGGTGACGCACCTGCCGCTGGGCCGGGCGATCGCCGCGATCGCCGTCCGCGCGCCGCGCTTCCTGCTGCGTTTCGAGACGGTACGGCAAGGCCGGCTGGTACGGCAGAGCGTGGAGGCCGGAGGATGACGCTCCTCAGCAGTCTGATCACGGCCCAGGCCGCGAAGACCCCGGATGCCCCGGCGGTCCGGCAATGGGAGAACGTGCTGACCTACGCCCAGCTGGTCGAGCAAGCCGGGGCGCTGGCGGGCCGGCTCCGCGAGCTCGGCGTCGGGCCGGAGACGCGGGTGGGCCTGTGCGCCCGCCGTACCCCGCTGATGCCGGTGGCGGTGCTGGGGATCATGCTCGCCGGCGGTGCCTACGTGCCGCTGGATCCCGGTCATCCGCGCAAGCGCCTGGAGGAGGTGCTGGAGGACGCCGGGATCGCGGTGGCGGTCGTGGACGGGCGCGGCCGTGAGCTCCTGGACGGCTGCGGCCGTACCCTCGTCCCGGCTTCGGCCGGCACCGCGGCACCTCAGGAGAGCGACGCCGTGCCGGGCAATGCCGCCTACGTCATCTACACCTCGGGCTCCACCGGCCGTCCCAAGGGCGTGGTGGTCAGCCATCGCAGCGCGGTCGCCTTCGTCACCTCAACGGCCGCGCACTTCGGCCTGGACGCGAGCTGCCGCTCGGTCGCCTTCTCCGCGCTGGGCTTCGACGTTTCGGTGCTGGACATGCTGGCCCCGCTGACCACCGGTGGCTGCGTGCAACTGGTACCGGACGAGGACCGGGTGGATCCGGCCCGGTTGCAGCGCTTCCTGGAGGAGCACGACGTCACCTGGGGATTCATCCCGCCTGCGTTGCTGCCGCTGGTGGATCCGGCGCGTCTGCCGTACCTGAAGGACGTGGTGACGGCGGGCGAGCCACCCGGGCCCGAGCAGGTGGCGCGGTGGTCAGCGCACGCGCGCTTCCACAACTGGTACGGGCCGACCGAGTCGACCGTCTGCGTGGTGGGCGGCGAGTTCGACGGCGTGTGGGAGCGGCCGCTGCCGATCGGGCGGCCGCTGCTCGGCTGTCGGGCGCACATCCTCGACGAGGAACTGAACGAGTGCCCGCCCGGTGTGCCCGGTGAGCTGTTCATCGGTGGGCCGCAGGTAAGCCGCGGGTACCTGGGCCGGCCCGGGCTGACGGCCGAGCGTTTCGTGCCCGACCCGTTCGCGGCGGAGCCGGGCGCGCGGTTGTACCGGACCGGCGATCACGTGGTGTGGGAGGAGGACGGCCAGATCTCGTTCATGGGCCGCCTCGACCGCCAGGTGAAGGTCCAGGGGCAGCGGGTGGAGATCGGCGAGGTGGAGTCGGCGCTGCGCGCGCATCCCAGGGTGCTGCAGGCGGTGGTGGACTTCGCGGGCGAGCTGGTGGCCTACGTGACGCCCGAGGACGCGCCCGACCTGGCCGAGCTGCGCAAGGAACTGGCCGTGCGGCTGCCGACGTACATGCTGCCGAGCAGGCTGGTACGGCTGGCCATCCTCCCGCTGAACGCCTCGGGCAAGGTCGACCTCGCCACGCTCCGGGCGCAGTCCCAGCCGGAGCGGGGAAGCGGCACAGGACTGGCCGGGATCTGGGCGCGGGTGCTGGAGGCGCCCGCCCCGGACGACGGAGACGACTTCTTCCAGCGCGGCGGGCACTCGCTGCGGGCGATGCGGCTGGTGGCCGCGGTACGCGCGGAGCTGGGCCGGGCGGTGTCGGTCGAGGACGTGTACGCGGCCAGGACCTTCGGCGAGCTGCGTGCGCTGGTGGAGCGCGCGCCGCGGGAGACCGCTGCGGCGCCGCCTACCGGGAGCCCTGCCGCGCTCTCCCCCGCCCAGCGCCGGATGTGGTTCGTCGAGCAGCTGGCGCCGGCGTCCACCGCGCACAACATCGCGATGGCCGAGCGGATCCGCGGCCCACTCGACACCGCCGCACTCCAGCGCGCGCTCACGGCCGTGGTGGTGGTCCACGAGGCGTTGCGCTGGCAGGTGGGCACGCGCGCAGGGGTCCCCGAGGTGACGGTCGCGCCGCCGGGCGAGGTGCCGCTGCCGATCGACGACCGCTCCCCTGAGGAACTGGCCGAGGCGTTGCAGGCGGAGGCGCGGGCGCGTTTCGACCTGGCCGCCGGACCGCTGTTCCGGGCGCGGCTCATCCGGCTCGGCCCGGACGAGCACGTGCTCTGCCTGACCGCGCACCATCTGGTGTTCGACGGCTGGTCGCAGGATGTGCTCTACCGGGACCTGGCCGTCGCCTACCGCGGCGAGCAGGTCGAAGCGCCAGGGCACGGGTTCGCCGACTATGTGCGCTGGCTGCGCGGGCACGGCGACGGCCAGGCGCTGAGCTGGTGGCGAGAGCACCTGCGCGATGCCCCGCTGGTGCTGGATCTGCCGAGGGATGGGGCCAGGCCGCCCGCGCAGACCTTCCACGGCGCCTCCTGCGGGGGTGTGCTGGATGCGACGCTCGCCAAGCGGGTGGCCGAGCTGGCTGCGAGACTGGGGGCCACGCCGTACGCGGTGCTGCTGGCGGCCTTCGGCCGGCAGCTGTCCAGGCTGTCGGGGCGGGACGACCTGGTGATGGGAGCGGCGTACGCGGACCGGCCGAACGTGGCGTTCGAGTCGTTGGTGGGGATGTGCGTGCAGGTCCTGCCGCTGCGGCTACGCCCTCAGGGGGACTTCGCGGAGCAGGTGACGGCGTGCGCGGCCGAGCTGGGTGCGGCGATCAGGCACCGGGACGTGCCGCTCGGGCAACTGTTGGAATCGCTGCGGCAGCCGCGCGACCTGAGCCGCAACCCGATCACGCAGGTCATGTTCAACATGTACAACTTCGCGCAGGCCCGGCTGGAGCTGGCCGGTTGCGCGAGCGAGCCGTTGCGGCCCGGGCTGCCGGGGGCGCTGTTCGACCTGACCATGTACGTGAGCGAGCAGCGCGACGGTTACGCGCTGGAGCTGGTCTACAACCCCGACCTCTATACGGCCGAGCGCATGGCGGCTCTGGTAGACGGCTACGTCGAGCTGCTCGATGAGCTGCTGACGGGGCGGGTGGGACACGACTCCCCCGACGTGGAGCTCCCGGGCTGGGCCGGGCCCGGACTGCTGGAGCTGGTCGGCGACGCGCATGCGGGCGCGCGGCGGCGGACCGAAGCGGCGCTTCGGAAGGCGGGTGTCGAGCCGGGAGCCGTGGTGGCCGTCGTCGCCTCTCGGGTGCCCGAGCTGCCGGGGATCCTGCTCGGCGTGCTGGCGGCGGGGGCGCGGTGGGTGGTGATCGACTCGGCTTATCCTCCTGCCGTACAGGAGAGGCAGATCACCGCCGCGGGAGCCCGGGCGGTCCTCCGGGACCACGAGATCGAGCTGCGCGAGGGCAGCGCTGATCTGCCGGGGCCCGGTTATCTCTCGATGACCTCAGGCACCACAGGGGATCCCAAGCCGGTTGTCACCGCCGAGAGGCCACTGGCTCATTTCATCTCCTGGTATGTCCGCACCTTTGCCATCGAGCCGCACGATCGGTTCGCACTCCTGTCCGGGCTGGCCCACGATCCGGCGCTGCGCGACATGTTCGTCCCGGCCGCGGCGGGCGCCGAGCTGTTCGTGCCCGAGCAGGAGCTGACCCGCGATCCCGCCAAGCTCGTCACCTGGCTGCGCGAGCATGCGATCACCGTCCTCCACCTGACGCCACAGCTCGCGGCGATGCTGGCGGGCACCGGCGCCACGCTGCCCGACGTGCGGCTGGCCGGCGTTGGTGGCGACCGCTTCACCGGTGCCGAGGCGGGCAGGCTGCGCACGCTCGTGCCCCATGCCCGGCTCGTCGCGTTCTACGGCACGACCGAGACGCCACAGGTGCACGCGTGGCACGAGCTCGCGGAGCCGTATCCGGAGATCGTGCCGATCGGGCGGCCCGTCGAGGGCAGCGAGATCATCGTGGTGGCGCCGGACGGCAGGCGGGCCGGTGTGGGCGAGCTCGGCGAGGTGGTCGTCCGCAGCCGCCACCTGGCTACAGGCTACCTGGATCCGGCGCTGACCAGCCGGCGCTTCGCCGGCGACCGCTTCCGCACCGGGGACCTCGGCCGGCGCAACCCCGACGGCACGATCACCCCGGCGGGGCGCGCCGACGACCAGGTGAAGGTGCGCGGGTTCCGGGTCGAATTGGGCGAGGTGGAAGCGGCGCTCGCCGCCTGCCGGGACGTGCGTGCCGCCGCGGCCAGGGTCGAGGGCACCATGCTCATCGGCTACGTGGTGCCCGCCCGACCGGGGCTGGCGGCGCATCGAATCCTGGAGGAACTGCGCCGCGTGCTGCCCGAGCACGCTGTACCCACCGAGGTGGTGGCGCTGCCCGCGCTGCCGCTGACGCCCAACGGCAAGGTGGACCGCGCCGCGCTGCGCGGACGGCCGTTCGAGCAGCCGAAGGCCAACGGCCGCCTCGGCGGTCCCACGCAGAAGGTCGACGGTCCCACGCAGAAGACGGTCGCCCAGGTGTGGCACGCCGTGCTGGGCCTGCCGCGGCTCGGCCCCGACGACAACTTCTTCGAGATCGGCGGCCACTCGCTGGCCATGGCCGCCGTGCAGGCGCGGCTGAAGGCGGCGACCGGCCGCGAGATCCCGATCATGGAGCTGTTCAAGCACCCCACGATCCGGACACTCGCCGCGCATCTCGATGGCGCGGGCGGCAGTCCGGGGCTGGACCGGGCGGCGCGCCGCCTGGCCGTACGACGAGACAGGTTGAGGAACCGCAACGAGAAGGGGACTGCCCCATGACGGACGAGCCCACGGCTGAGCCGATCGCGATCATCGGCTTGTCGTGCCGGGTCCCGGGAGCAGGTGACGCGCAGCAGTTCTGGCGCAACCTCGCCGACGGCGTGGAGTCGCTGACCACCTACACCCTGGAGGAGCAACGGACGCTGGGCGTCGCGGAAGGCATGCTGGCCGACCCGAATTTCGTGCCGGCCGCCATGGTGCTGGAAGACCATGAGGACTTCGACGCGGCGTTCTTCGGCATGTCGATCAGGGAAGCAGAGGTCCGCGATCCACAACATCGGTTGTTCCTCGAGTTGTCGCACACGGCGTTGGAGGATGCGGGCTACGACCCGTTCCGCTATCCGGGCGAGATCGGGGTCTACGCCGGGACCGGGACGGACGCCTACCAGTGGCGGAACATTCGCAGTAACGCCCAGGCCCACAAGAACGCCGGCTGGCTGGCGGTCATGGTGGGCAACCACGTCGACTACTGCGCGACCCTCACCTCCTACAAGCTCGACCTGCGCGGTCCCAGCTACACCGTGCACACCGCGTGCTCGAGCGCGCTGGTGGCGTTCCACATCGCGTGCGAGGCGCTGCGCAACGGCGAATGCGACATGGCGCTGGCCGGCGCGGCCATGCTGGACCTGCCGCAGGGCGAGGGGTACGTCTACGACCAGGACGGCATCGTCTCGCCCGACGGGCACACCCGCTCCTTCGACGCCGACGCCGGCGGCACGATCTGGGGCAGCGGCGGCGGCGTCCTCGTGCTGAAGCGGCTGTCCGAGGCGATCGAGGACCGCGACAACATCCGCGCGGTGGTCCTGGGCAACGCGATCAACAACGACGGCGCGAGCAAGGTGGGCTTCTCCGCGCCGAGCCTGGACGGGCAGGCCGCAGTGATCGCGCAGGCGCTGGGTGTGGGCGGCGTGGATCCTCGTACGGTCACCTACGTCGAGGCGCACGGCACCGGCACGGGGCTCGGCGACCCGATCGAGGTGGCCGCGCTGTCCAGCGTGTTCGCGGAGCATACGACCGACACCCAGTGGTGCGGCATCGGCTCGGTCAAGAGCAACATCGGCCACCTCGGACAGTCGGCTGGCATTCCCAGCGTGATCAAGACAGTGCTGGCGCTGGAGAACAAGCTGATCCCGCCGACGCTGCACTACACGAGTCCCAACCCGAAGATCGACTTCCCGGCGAGCCCGTTCTACGTCGTCTCCTCGCCGACGAAGTGGGAGCGCGACAGCTTCCCGCGCCGCGCCGGGGTCAGCTCGTTCGGTATCGGCGGCACGAACGCGCATGCCGTGCTGGAAGAGGCGCCGCCGCGCCCGCCCCTTCCCCGCGAGCAGCCCGCGCACCTGTTGAAGCTGTCGGCCAGGACGGAGTCGGCGCTGGCCGCCGCGCGGGAACGCCTGGCGGCGCACCTGGCCGCGCACCCCGAGACGGACCTGGCCGACGTGGCCTTCACGCTGCGCGTGGGCCGCCGCGAGCTCAAGCACCGGGCCGCCGTCGTCACCACGTCACCGGCCGACGCGGTGGCCGCGCTGGCCGACCCCAAGCGGATCGTCGCCGGTGCCAAGCCGAAGCGACCTCCGCAGGTGGCCTTCCTCTTCTCCGGTCAGGGCTCTCAGTACGGCGGCATGGCCGCGGAGCTGTACCGGAACGAGCCGGTCTTCCGCGAGGCGATCGACGAGTGCGCGGCCATCCTGGACGTGCGTGAGCAGATCTTCGCCACCGGCGAGGAGGCGGACGAGGCGCTGAGGCAGACCTCACTCACCCAGCCCGCCCTCTTCACGGTCGAGTACGCGCTGGCCAGGCTCTGGCTCTCGCTGGGCGTCGAACCGGCCGCGATGATCGGCCACAGCATCGGCGAGTACGCAGCGGCCACCATCGCCGGCGTCTTCACACTGCCCGACGCATTGCGGCTGGTCGCGGCGCGCGGGCGGCTGATACAGGGCATGCCGCCGGGCTCCATGCTGGCCGTGCAGCTCATGCCCGACGAGATCGCGCCGATGCTGCCCGACGACGTCTCCGTGGCCACCATCAACGGCCCCGGCACGTGCGTCGTGTCCGGTCCGTCCGAGTCGATCAGGGAACTGGCCGAGATGCTGGAGGAGGAGGGCATCGGCTGCACCCCGCTGCGCACCTCGCACGCCTTCCACTCGGCGATGATGGAGCCGATGCTCGGCGAGTTCCGCGAACTGGTCGCGGCCACCGAGCCGGCTGCCCCGAGCCTGCCGTTCCTGTCCAACGTGACCGGCACCTGGATCACCGCCGCGGAGGCCACCGACCCGTCCTACTGGGCCAGGCACGTGCGCGAACCGGTCCGCTTCGGCGACTGCGTCTCGACGCTCCTGGCCGACGGCGAATGGATCATGATCGAGTGCGGGCCGGGACGGCAACTGTCCGGCCTGGCAGGCACCCAACTGCCGGCCAGTGCGATCGCCCCGCTGCCGTCGCTGCCCGGCCCGCGCGATCGGGCCGGTGACGTCGCGGTCTTCTCGCAGGCCGTGGGCACGCTCTGGGTCCACGGCATCGAGCTGGACGACTTCGGCGGCCCCGGCTTCCGCGTGTCGCTGCCGGGTTACCCGTGGGAGCGGCAGCGCGCCTGGATCGAACCCGACCCGCAGGGCGCCTTCGTCGGCGGCGTCGCCCGCCCGCAGCAGGCCGACGGGCCCCTGCCGCCCGAGCAGTGGTACGGCGTGCCCGTCTGGCGCCAGGCACCCGCCCGTCCGGCCCAGGCGACGGCGGGGCCGTCGCCGATCACGCGCTGCCTGGCCTTCGTGGACGAGGACTCGGCCGCGCTGGCTGACGCACTGCGCGCTTCCGGGGCCGAGGTTCTGGAGGTACGGCCGGGCACGGCGTTTGACACCGCGTCCGGCGCTTCCGACGGATATTTCACCGTACGGCCGGCCGTACGGGAGGACTACGACGCGCTGCTCGAAGCGGTCGGCGAGATTCCCGAGCGGATCGTGCACGCCTGGGCCCTCACCGGCGGCGAGCAGACGTGGGCGGCACAGGACCGCGGCTTCTTCGGTGTCCTGGGTCTCGTTCAAGCGCTGTCGGCGGCCCAGCCTCCGGGGGGTGTGCAGCTCGATCTGGTGACCGCGGGCACGATGGACGTCGTCGGCGACGATCTGACCAGGCCGGAGCACGCGACGCTGGCCGCCTTCGCCCGGGTCGTCCCCCTGGAGACGCCGTGGCTGCGGGTCCGCCACATCGACGCGCCGGATCGGGATGCGGTGCGTGGCGTCGCCGCCGAGCTGGGCCGCGAGGCGGAGCCCGGCGAAGCCGGGCTGCTGGCCCCGGTCGCCCTGCGCGGCGGGAAGCGGTGGCTGCTCGGATACGAGCAGGTGGAGGTGGCGAGCGAGCCGGGTGAGCCGCGCGACGGCCAGGTGTATGTGATCACCGGCGGTCTGGGCGGCATCGGCATCTCGCTGGCCGAGGATCTGGCGGCGCGTGCCCGCGTCAACCTCGTCCTGTTGTCCAGGACCGGGCTGCCCGACGGCCCGCCGCGGTCGGCCCGCGAGGCGCGCGCCGTCGAGGCGATCCGCCGGATGGAGGCCGCCGGGGCGCGGGTGCTGACCCTCGCCGCCGACGTGACGGATCCGGCGGACATGCGCCGGGTCAGGGACGAAACGCTCGCCGCCTTCGGCCGGGTGGACATGCTCGTGCACGCGGCCGGCCTGCCCGGCGGCGGCATGGCCCAGATCAAGGAGAGGGAGGCGGCGGAGGCCGTGCTCCGCCCCAAGGTGCTCGGCACGCTGGCGCTCCAGGAGGCCTTCGGCGACCTGGAGCTGGAGGCCGTGGTGCTCTGCTCGTCGATCACCGCGGTGGCCGGCGGGTTCGGGCAGATCGACTACTGCGCGGCCAACAACTTCCTCGATGCGCACGCCCGCGCCGGACGAGGCTGGAACGCGGCCCAGATCGTCAGCGTCAACTGGGGCAGGTGGCTGGAAGTCGGCATGGCGGCGGAGACCGCGGCGCCCGCCGGATTCGTCGCGTTGCAGCGCGGCGACCGGATCAAGGCGATCGACCACCCGGTCCTCAACGCGCGGCACGCCGGGGAGGGAGGCAACGGACTCGACTGGTGCAGCGGCACGCTCTCGCCGAGCACGCACTGGGTTCTGGACGAACACCGCATCGCCGACGTACCGGTGCTGCCGGGCACCGGTCACCTCGAGCTGGCCAGGACGGCGGCTGAGGCGGTGCTGCCCGGCAGCGGGCTCGTCGAGCTGCGGGACGTGGTGTTCGTCGAACCGCTGTCGGTGGCCGACGGGGCGACCGCCGAGGTACGGGTGATCTTCACACCGGAGGCGGACGGCGCGGAGTTCCAGGTGCAGAGCATCATCGGCGGGTCACACCGCACCCATGCCAGAGGCATCGCGGCCAAGGTGAACCCGCCGCCTGCTGACCGCGTGGACCTACGCGCGGTCATGGATCGCTGCGTGCCTTCGGCGGATGGGCAGGGCGGCGTCCCGCTGTCGGGTCTGCTCACGCTGGGCGGGCATTGGAGCAGGACCCTGACCGCCACGCATATCGGCCAGCAGGAGGCGCTCGGGCTGTTCGAGGCCAACGACGTGATGCTGGTCGATCTCGACCGCTGGGGGCTGCACCCGGCCCTCCTCGACGCCGCCACCACCTTCAGCTGGGTCCAGGTCGAGGGTCACTACCTGCCGCTCGGCTACGGCCGCATCACCGTGCGCGGGAGCCTGCCCGAGGCGTTCTGGAGCCACCTGCGTATCACCAGCACCGACACCGACGAAGTGCTGGTCGTCGACGTCACGTTGATCGCGCCCGATGGCACTGTGCTGGTGCAGGTCTCCGACTACGTCCTCCGGAGGATCGACACCGATGCCGTGGTGTCCGGGGTCGTCGCCAGCGCCGACTCTCAGCGCGCCGCCACGGCCCCGTCGGCCGACGACGCGGCCGGCATCAGGCCGGCCGACGGGGCCGTGTCCCTGCGCCGGCTGCTCGCCGCCCCGCTCGGCCCTCAGGTCGTGGTGGCAGCCAGTACGGTGGCCGAGCTCGTCGCCGGCGTCGGCTCGCTGACCCAGGAGACCGTCGAGACCGAACTCGATCCGGCAGCGATCGCCGACCGGCAGGACAAGGCGCCTGCCGAGGGTTACGTCGCTCCGCGCAACGACGCCGAGGCCACGATCGCCCGCCTGTGGGGCGAGGTGCTCGGCGGCGACCACATCGGCATCGACGATGACTTCTTCGAGCTGGGCGGCAACTCGCTCATCGCGGTCCAGCTCATCGCCCTCGTCCGCAAGGAACTGGGGGTGCGGCTGCCGATGCGCAGCCTCTTCGAGGAGCCGACCGTGGCCGGGGTCGCAGCCCTGATCGACGCCGCCGCTCAGCCCACTCCTGGGCCCACCCCTGGGCCCGCCGCCCAGACCATCCCCCGCCTTCCCCGGAGTTCCGCATGAGCGCAGATACCAAGGTCGTTCTCAACGACGAGGAGCAGTACTCCATCTGGCCCGCCGACCGGGACAACCCCTCCGGCTGGTACGACGCCGGCTTCTCCGGCACCAAGGACGAATGTCTGGAACACATCGAGCAGGCGTGGACCGACATGCGGCCGAAGAGCCTGCGAGAGGCGATGAACAGTGAGTGATGCCTTTCCCGCATCCTCCGGCCAGGAGCGGATGTGGTTTCTTTCGCGCTTCGAGCCCGACCTGGCCGTCTACAACATCGGGATGCTCATGCCGATGGCGGCCAGGCAGCCGGTGGACCCGCGCCAGCTGGAGCGGGCGATCGATCTGGTGGTGCGGCGCCATGAGGCGTTGCGCACCACGTTCGAGTTCCGGGACGGGCAGGTGGTGCAGATCGTCAGCCCCGACGCGCCGCCCACGGCGCTGACGGAGACAGACCTGACCCACCTTCCGCGGGCCGGCGCCGAGGCGGAGCTGGCCCGCCTGGCCAGGACGGACGCGGTCCTGCCTTTCGACATGGAGCGGGCGCCGCTGTACCGTGCCAGGCAGGTCAAGCTGGCCGAGGACGATCTGCGGCTGATCATCGTCTTCGATCACACGGTCTTCGACGGCGTCTCCTCCATGATCTTCATGGACGAGGTGGGGGAGTGTTACGACGCGCTCGGCGAGGACCGGGTGCCGAAGCTGCCTGAACTGCCGATCCAGTTCGCCGACTTCTCCGTGTGGCAGCGCGGCAGGTTGTCCGGCGAGTTCCTGGAGACCGAGCTGGCGCACTGGCGCAAACGGCTGGCCGGGGTGCCCGCCGACCTCGCTCTGCCGGGCGATCGGCCGCGGCCGGCTCGCCGTACCTATCGGGGCGAGATGCGGCTCGGCGTCTACTCCCCCGAGCTGTCGGCGGGCGTGGAGCGGCTGGCCAAGGACCTCAACACGACGTTGTTCACGGTGATGCTCACCGCGTACGCGGCCGTGCTGTCGCGCTGGTCCGGAATCGACGACATCGTGGTGGGCACGCCGATCGCGGGACGGCTGCTGCCCGAGACCGAGCCGGTCATCGGCATGTTCGTCAACGCGGTGCCGCTGCGCGTGGATCTGTCGGGCGCGCCCAGCTTCCGCGAGGCCGCCGCCCGCGTGCGGGCGACGGTGGCCGAGGCGCTGGACCATCAGGAGCTGCCGTTCGAGCGGCTCGTGGAGGACCTGCAGCCGACCCGGGATCTGAGCGTGCCGCCTCTCTATCAGGTGATGTTCAACCTGGCCGTACTCACCAACGAGGGGCAGATCGCCAACGGCACCGCGAAGGTGGACATCCAGCTCGACCTCAACATGCGCGACGGGCAGCTGCACACCCGGCTGGAGTACGCCACCGACCTGTTCGATCCGGAGACGATCGAACGCTTCGAGACGAACCTGCGGACGCTGGTCGAGTCGGCCGTCGCCGACCCCGACCGGACGGTTTCCGCGCTTCCGGTGCTCGCGGGGGAAGAGCGTGAGCAGGTGTTGGCCCTCGGGGCCGGTGCGCCCCAGGATGCGCCCGGGACCCTGCACGCGTTGATCGAGGCCCAGGCCGCCGCGACTCCCGACGCTCCCGCGGTGCTCTTCGGCGATGTCACGCTCACCTACGCCGAGCTCAACGGCCGCGCCAACCGGCTCGCCCGGTGGTTGCGGCACATCGGCGTCGAACGTGGCCGACCCGTCGCGGTCTGCGCGGAACGCTCGCCCGAGCTGGTCGTCGCGCTTCTCGCCGTCCTCAAGGCGGGCGCGGCGTACGTGCCGCTGGATCCCGACTACCCGCGGGACCGGCTGGAGTTCATGCTCTCCGACTGCGGCGCACGGGTGCTGCTCACCCAGCGCCACCTGCTGCCCGGCGGGTCGATCAAGGCGGTGCTGCTGGAGGACGACTACGACCTCGACTCCGGTGATCTCGAGCCGGTGACCGGACCGGACGACGCCGCGTATCTGATCTATACCTCGGGCTCGACCGGCCGGCCGAAAGCCGTGGTCAACACGCACCGCGGCATCGTCAACCGCCTCGCCTGGATGCAGGAGACGTTCGGCCTGACGGCCGGCGACGTGGTGATGCAGAAGACCCCGACCAGCTTCGACGTGTCGGTGTGGGAGTTCTTCTGGCCGCTGCTGCAGGGGGCCTGCCTCGTCCCGGTACGGCCGGGCGGCCACCGCGACCCCAGCCACCAGCGCGACCTGATCAAGCGGCACGGGGTCACCACGATGCACTTCGTGCCGTCGATGCTCGCCCTCTTCCTGGAGGAGGCGAACATCGAGTCGTGCACGTCCCTGCGGCGCGTGGTGTGCAGCGGCGAGGAGCTGCCGCCCAGGATGGTGGCCCGCTTCTTCGACCGCCTACCCGGCGTGGAGCTGCACAACCTCTATGGCCCCACCGAGGCGGCCGTCGACGTCTCCTGGCACGCCTGCCGGCCGGGCGAGACGGTGATCCCCATCGGCCGCCCGATGCCCGGCTGCCGCCTGCACGTCCTCGACGAGCACCTGGAGCCGATGCCCGTCGGCGTACCCGGTCACCTGCACATCGGCGGCGTCCAGGTGGCCCGCGGCTACGCAGGACAGCCGGGGCTGACGGCCGAGCGCTTCGTCCCCGACCCGTACGGCCCGCCGGGCGCGCGCCTGTACGCCACCGGCGACCTGGCCAGGCTGCGCGCCGACGGGGAGCTGGAGTTCCTCGGCCGCATCGACGACCAGGTGAAGGTGCACGGCTGGCGAGTCGAGCTAGGCGAGATCGAGGCGGCGATCGCCGAGGACACCCGGGTGCGCAGGGCCGTCGTGGCCCTGCGCGATGACGCACCGGGCGGCCGCGGGCTGGTGGCCTACGTGGACTGGACGGGCGAGGCGAACCAGCTGTCGCACGAGATGCGGACCGGGCTGGCGCGCAAGTTGCCGCCGGCGCTGGTGCCGCAGGCGTTCGTGCAGGTCACCGAGTTCCCCCTGGGCCCGAGCGGGAAGCTCGACCGCGCCGCGCTGCCGCCGCCCACCGGGCCCGGCCGCAGCGATCTGGGCACCACATACGTCGCGCCGGAGACGCCGCTGGAGGAGGAGCTGTGCGCGCTCTGGGGCGAGCTGCTCGGCCGTGACCGGGTGGGCATCGAGGACGACTTCTTCGCGCTCGGCGGGCACTCCCTGCTGGCCGTCCTGCTGATCACCAGGTACCGGGAGGCGTACGGGATCGAGATGGACCTGCGGGTCTGCTTCGAGCTCACCACGGTGGCCGAGCACGCGCTGGCCGTACTGGAACTCCAGCTCGGCGACGTCGAGCTGGACGATCTCCTGGCGGAGGACGCGGACGGATGAGTGAGGTGAGAGGGCGGCTGGCCCGGCTCAGCCCGGAACAGCGTGCGGCGCTGGAGCGCAAGCTCCTGCGGCAGCCGAAGGCGCGGCCCACCGGCATTCCCGCGCGCAGCGATCCGAACGCGCCGGCGCCGCTCTCCTACGGACAGGAGCGGCTCTGGTTCCTGCAACGGCTCGACCCTGCCGATACCTCCTACAACATGTACATGGTGCAGCGGCTGCGCGGTGAGTTGTCCACCCAGGACCTCGCCAGGGCGCTGACCGCCGTGGCGGCGCGACACCCGATGTTGCGGGCCCGCTTCCCCGCCGTAGAAGGCAGTCCGGTCCAGGTCGTCGAGCCGGAGCTGAGGCTCGATCCGGTGCTGGTGGACCTCGCGGACCTGCCTGCGTCCGAACGCGAGGCGCGCGCCACGGCGATCGTGGCCGAGCTGACCAATACGCCGTTCGACCTGGCCACGGGCCCGCTGGTGCGGGTGCACCTGATCACGCTGTCGGCAACCGATCATGTGCTCTGCCTGGTCCTGCATCACCTGGTGGCCGACGGCTGGTCCCTTAAGATCATCTTTTCCGAGCTGGCCGCCTGCTACGCCGGGAACGCGGCCGGGCTGAGCGCTCCCTCGGTCGACTACCGCGACTATGCGGCCTGGCAGCGTGGCCGCGAGCCGTCGCTGGCGTCTCTGGACTACTGGCGCGCCCAGCTCGACGGCGTGGAGCCGCTCGACCTGCCTACGGATCGGCCGCGGCCGGCCGTACGCCGACCCAGTGGCGACTACTGCGCGCGCCGCATCGGCCCCGAGCTGACGGCCCGCCTGGAGCAGCTGGCCAGGGAAGAGCGCGGCACGCTCTTCATGGTCCTGCTGGCCGCCTACCAGCTCCTGCTGGCGGCGCACTGCGGCACGAACGACCTCACGGTCGGCTCGGTCATCGCCGGGCGCGATCGCCCGGAACTCCAGGACGTCGTCGGCTTCTTCCCCGAGACGCTCGTGCTGCGCGGTGATCTGTCCGGCGACCCGTCCTTCCGCACGCTGCTCGCGCGGACCAGGGCAACGGTCCTGGACGCCTTCGCGCACCAGGACATCCCCTTCGAACGCCTGCTCAACGACCTCGGCATCCGCCGCGACCTGAGCACGACGCCGCTGTTCCAGGCGATGCTCGTGATCCAGGACAAGGAGGCCTCCGCCCTTCCGCTGCCCGGCATCGAAGTGGAGATGTTCGACCCGGGGGCGACACAGGTGAAGTTCGACCTGATGCTGGACATCACCCAGTTCGACGGCTCCCTCTGGGCGATGCTGTCCTACGCCGGCGACCTGTTCGAGGAGGAGACCGCGACGCGGTTGCTGCGGCGGTGGGAGCGGGTGCTGGAGACGGTCGCGGGCGACCCGGGCGCGCCGCTGTCCGCGCTGCGCGCGGCGATGATGCTGCCCGAGGACAGGCTGCCGGTCCTCGACACCCCGCAGCCGCCCGCGCGCGACGTGCTCGACCTTTTCCAGGAGCACGTACGACTGACGCCCGGCGCGCCGGCGGTGAGCCACGGCACCCGCCGGGTCACCTACGCCGAGCTGGACGCCATGGCCACCGCGCTGGCGGGGCGCCTGTCCGAGGCCGGAGTCGGCCCGGACACGGTCGTGGGCCTGCGCGCCAAGCGCTCGGTGGAGCTGATCGCCGGGATGCTCGCCGTCGGCAAGGCAGGCGGCGCCTACCTGCCGCTCGACCCGGCCTACCCGCCGGAGCGGCTGCGGTGGATGGCGGCGGACGCGGGCGCGGCCCTGGTGCTGGACGAGGACGATCTACGCGAGTCGGGAAAATCGCTCAATGGCACAGCGCCGGGCTCGCTGGCCTACGTGATCTACACCTCGGGTTCGACCGGGCGCCCCAAGGGCGTGGAGGTGCCGCGCGAAGCACTCGCGTCGCGGGTGAGCTGGATGCGGAAGCACTACGAGCTCGGGCCGGGCGACCGCGTCCTGCAGTTCGCCTCGCCGAGCTTCGACACGCACGCCGAGGAGATCTACCCGGCGCTGGCCGCCGGCGCCGAGCTCGTCCTGTGCCCGGACGACCCGCTGCCCGACTTCCTGAAGACTCCGGAGGGTTCCGCGCTCACCGTGCTGGACCTGCCCACGTCGTACTGGCAGGAACTGGTGGCCATGGGCGTCGCCTGGCCGCCCGGTCTCCGGCTGCTCATCCTGGGCGCCGACCCGCTGCCCGGCCCCGCCCTGGCCACCTGGTACGAGTCCGGGCCCCCGGGCGTTCGCCTGATCAACAGCTATGGCCCCACCGAGACCACGATCATCGCCGCCACCGCCGAGATGGACCCCGCCGAGGCGCTGCGCCGCCCGACCGTGGGCGTCGCCCTGCCTGGCACCACGCTCCAGGTGCTGGCCCCCGACGGGCTGCCGGTTCCGCCCGGTGTCGCAGGCGAGCTCCACATCGGCGGCAGCGGCCTGGCTCGCGGTTACCGGGGCGCACCCGCCCTCACTGCCGAGCGCTTCGTCCCCGGCCCTGACGGCTCGCGCCGCTACCGCAGCGGCGATCGGGCCCGCTTCCGCCTGGACGGCAGGCTGGAGATCCTCGGCCGCCTGGACCGGCAGGTGAAGGTGCGCGGTTACCGCGTGGAGCCGGGCGAGGTGGAATCCGTGTTGCTCGCCCACCCGTCAGTACGGCAGGCCACCGTGGTGGTCCGCGACGACCGCCTGATCGCCTACGCCGTCCACGACGCCGGAGACGCGTTACGCGATCACCTCGCCGCCGAGCTCCCCCCGCACATGGTGCCCAGCGCGATCGTCTCGCTCGATCGCATCCCGCTGACCCCCGGCGGCAAGGTCGACCAGGATGCCCTGCCCGCACCGGGCCAGCCGCAGAGCGCGACGTACGAGCCGCCGGCCAGCGCGGCCGAGGAGCTCGTCTGCATGGTCTGGTCCGAGGTGCTGAGGCTGGAGCGGGTGGGCGTGCTGGACGATTTCTTCCAGCTCGGCGGCCACTCGCTGCTGGCCACCAGGACCACGGCCCGCATCGCCGCGGCCACCGAGCTGGAGGTGCCGCTCAAGCTGGCCTTCACCCACCCGACGCCACGCCTGCTGGCCGCGGCGCTGGAGCACCTGGCCGAGGAGGCCGACGAGCGTGGATGAGCGGCGTGCGCGCATGGAGGCCCGCTTCCGCAAGGCGGTGGCGGGCTTGGGCGCTGCGGAGGAGATCCCGCGACGTACCGAGGGCAGCGATCCACCGCTGTCGTTCGCGCAGGAGCGGCTGTGGTTCATGGAGCAGTTCGCCCCCGGGACGAGCGCCTACGTGCTACCCGTGTCGGCCAGGCTCCGAGGCCCGCTCGACACCGAACGGCTGCAGCAGTCGCTCGACACCGTGGTCGCCCGGCACGAGAGCCTGCGCATGACCTTCCCCGCCGGCCCCGATGGGCGGCCGGAGGTGCAGGTGGCGGATCGGGTGCATGTCCCGCTGCGCGTCGTGGACGTGACGACGGAGGCGGCGGCCAGACAGGTGCTCAGCACCGACGCCGCGCTCCCTTTCGAGCTGGCGACCGGTCCGCTGCTGCGCGCCACCCTGGTACGGCTGGCGCCCGACGACCACGCGCTGCTCGTCGCCGTCCATCACATCGTCGCCGACGGCTGGTCGGCCGACCTCATCCTCCGCGAACTCCTGGCGCCACCGGAGAGCGGACCGCGGCTGGGTTTCGGCGACTACGCGTTGTGGCAGCGTGAGCGGCTGAGCGGTGCGCGTTTGGCCGATGACCTGGCGTTCTGGCGCGGCGAGCTGGACGGGTTGCAGGTGCTTGAGCTGCCCCTGGATCGGCCACGCCCGCCTCGGCAGGGCTTCCGGGGCGGCTGGCACGACCTCGAGCTGGACGTGGCGGCGTTCCGCGAGCTGTGCCGGGCCGAGGGGGCAACGCTCTACATGGGGCTGCTCGCCGCCTTCCAGGTGCTGCTGGCCCGCTGGTCCGGCATGACCGGCTTCGCGGTGGGGTCGCCGGTGGCCGGGCGGACCAGGCCGGAGTTCGAGGAGATGGTGGGGCTGTTCGTCAACCTGCTTCCGCTGCGGGCGCGGCTGGCGGGCGATCCCGGATTCGCCGAGTTGCTTCGCCGGACGCGGGATGGGGCGCTCGAGGTCTACGACCACCAGGAGTTGCCCTTCGAGAAGCTGGTCGCCGAGCTGGACCCCGAACGCGATGTCAGCCGCTCGCCGCTGGTACAGGTGCTGTTCGCGCTGCAGAGCTATCGCGAGGGCGGCGAGGGCTTCGAGCCGGACAGCACGACCACCCGGTTCGACCTGGAGCTCTACGCCGCCGAGCGGGGTGAGCTGCTGGAGGGGCGCTTCGTCTACAACAGCGAGTTGTTCCAGCCGGAGACGATCGAGCGGCTGGCGCGGCGGTTCGCCGCACTCCTGCGTGCGGTGGTGGCGGCGCCCGACGTGCCAATGGGGCGCCTGGACATCCTGCCGGCCGAAGAGCGAGAGCAGATCTCGCGGTGGAACGCCACTGCCCAGGAGCATCCGGGCGTGACCCTGCACGAGCTGGTCTTCGAGCAGGCAGAGCGGACACCGGAAGCGACGGCGCTGGTCTTCGAGGGCGACCGGCTGACCTACCGCGAGCTGGCCGAGCGGGCCCGCGAAGTGGCGGCGAGGCTGGGTCCTCGGGTGGACCAGCCGGTCGGCGTGTGCATGGAACGGTGCCTGGACCTCCCGGTTGTGCTCCTCGGGGTGCTGGCGGCCGGTGGCGCCTACCTGCCGCTCGATCCGGGCCACCCGGCGGAGCGGACGCGCGGCATGCTGGCCGACGTGGGGGCCGACCTGGTGCTCACGGCAGCGGACGTGCATGCGGCCCCGGCACCCGTCGTGCGGGTGCACGAGGACAACCTGGCCTACGTCATCTTCACCTCCGGCTCCACCGGACGGCCCAAAGGAGTGGGCGTCTCCCACCGGGCGATCGTCAACCGGCTGCGCTGGATGCAGGACACCTTCCAGCTCACCCCCGAAGACCGCGTCCTGCACAAGACACCCACCACCTTCGACGTCTCGGTCTGGGAACTCTTCTGGCCACTCATCACCGGCGCCACCATGATCATCGCCCGGCCCGGCGGCCACCGCGACACCGCCTACCTCCGCGACCTCATCAAGACCGAGCAAGTCACCACCGCGCACTTCGTCCCCTCCATGCTCCAAGCCTTCCTAGAGGAAGAAGACATCCAGCCCCCGCCACGGATCATCTGCTCCGGCGAAGCCCTCCCACCCGGCCTCGACCTACCCGGGCTGCACAATCTCTACGGCCCCACAGAGGCGGCCGTCGACGTCTCCTGGCACCCCTGCCAGCCGGAAGAGACCGTGGTCCCCATCGGCAGACCGGTGGACAACACCACCCTCCACGTCCTCGACCGGCACCTCCGCGAAGTCCCCATCGGCACACCCGGTGAGCTCTACATCGGCGGCGTCCAACTCGCCCGCGGCTACCTCAACCGGCCCGGCCTGACCGCTGAGCGATTCCTGCCCGCGCCCGGAGGCGGGCGGCTCTACCGGACCGGTGACCTGGCCCGATGGCTGCCCTCGGGCGAGCTCGAATACCTCGGCCGCACCGACCACCAGGTCAAGATCCGCGGCATGCGCGTGGAGCTCGGCGAGATCGAAGCCGTCCTGCGCGGACAGCCCGGCGTCACGGGAGCGGCGGCCAAGCTCGTGGACGGCCGCCTGGTCGGATACATCGTCGGCGACATCCCCGATTTATCCGATTTGCTGCCAGATTTCATGATCCCGACGGCGTGGGTGCGGCTGGACCGCCTGCCCATCACCCCCAACGGCAAGCTCGACCGCGCCGCCCTCCCCGCCCCCCACCGCCCGGCCGACCTGCCGTGGGAGCCGCCATGCGGCGAAGCGGAACGCGCCGTCGCGCGGGTCTGGCAGGAGGTTCTCGACCTCGACCGGGTCGGCAGGAACGACACCTTCTTCGCCGTGGGCGGCGACTCGATCAGCAGCCTCAAGGTCGTGGCCCGGCTGCGCGCCATGGGCTACGGCGTGGAACTGCAGCACCTGTTCACCCACCAGGCGGTCGCCGAACTGGCCACCGTCCTGCGGCCGCGGCAGGCCGTACCGGAACCCACGGCGGGAGCCTTCGACCTGCTCAGCCCGGCGGACAGAGAGAGGCTCACACGATGATCATCGACGCCTACCCGCTCAGCGCCCTCCAGGCCGGGATGCTGTACCACAGCGAGCTGGACGGCGTGACCTTCCATGACCACACCACGCTCACCCTGCGCGGCACGTTCGATGAAGTGGCGCTGGTCAGGGCGCTGGGCGAGCTGTCGGCTCGGCACGAGGTCCTGCGGACCTCCTTCGACCTGACCGGGTTCAGCGAGCCCGTCCAGCTCGTGCACGACCGCGCGGAAATCCCGCTGACCGTTTCCGACGGCGAGCCGGAGTACGGGCCGTTCGACTGGACGCAGGCTCCCCTGCTTCGCGTCCATGTGCGGTCCGAAGCCGACAGGTTCGCGCTGACCGTCTACTTCCACCACGCGATCCTCGACGGGTGGAGCGTCGCGACGCTGGTCAGCGAACTGCTGGCGCGCTATGCGACACCGGGGCTGCCGGTGGAACCGCCGGGGGCGCGCTTCCGCGACCTGGTGGCGGCCGAGAAGGCCGTGCTCGCCCGGCCGGAGGCGGCGGAGTTCTGGCGGGAGGCGATCGACGAGGCGCCGGAAGGCCGGCTGCCCCGGATGCCCGGCTACCCCACCGGCGGACCGCGCAAGGTCGAGGTCCTCGCCACGGCACTCCCCGACGACCTGGCGAAAGCGCTGGCGGAGGAGGCGGCCGCCGACCGGGTGCCCTTGCGCTCGGTGCTGCTCGCGGCGCACGTGCGCGTCATGGCACTGCTGACCGGCGACCCGGACGTCCTCACAGGGATGCTCACGCACAGCCGCCCGGAGAGCGAGGCGGGCGACGAGGTGCTCGGCCTGTTCCTCAACACCGTCCCGCTGCGCGTGCGCGCCGACGCTCCCGAACTAGTCCAGCGGGTTTTCCAGGCGGAAGTGGCGGCGCTGCCGTACCGGCACTTCCCGCTCTTCGAGATCCAGCGGGCCAGCGGTCGCGCGCGCCTGCTGGACACGCACGTCGACTTCCGCGACTTCCACGTGTACGGCGACGCCGCCACGCCCATCGAGGGCCAGGACTTCTTCGAGCAGACCGACTTCGCGTTCAGCGCGGCCTTCGTCCGGACTCCCGGCCAGGGACTGACGCTGACCATCTCCTACGACACCACGCAGTTCCCCACCGACCAGATCGCGGCGATCCGGGATCACTACCTCCGCGCATTGTCAGGAAATATTGGCATCTCGCCGGAGAACGCGGCTCTGCTCGCGCTCTGGAACTCCACCGCGTGCGACCACCCGGGCGGGATGCTGCACGAGTTGGTCTTCGAGCAGGCAGAGCGGACACCGGAAGCGACGGCGCTGGTCTTCGAGGGCGACCGGCTGACCTACCGGGAACTGGCCGAACGGGCTCGCGACGTGGCGGCCGGGCTGGACGTGCGGGTGGACCAACCGGTCGGCGTCTGCATGGAACGCGGGCTGGACCTCCCGGTCGTGCTCCTCGGGGTGCTGGCGGCCGGTGGCGCCTACCTGCCCCTCGATCCGGCCGACCCCGAGGAACGGCGCCGCGGCATGCTCGCCGACGCCGGAGCCGAGATCGTCCTCACCGCCGCGGGTTCCGGGGGTTGCTTCACTCGGCCGCTGGTGCACGAGGACAACCTGGCCTACGTCATCTTCACCTCCGGCTCCACCGGACGGCCCAAAGGAGTGGGCGTCTCCCACCGGGCGATCGTCAACCGGCTGCGCTGGATGCAGGACACCTTCCAGCTCACCCCCGAAGACCGCGTCCTGCACAAGACACCCACCACCTTCGACGTCTCGGTCTGGGAACTCTTCTGGCCACTCATCACCGGCGCCACCATGATCATCGCCCGGCCCGGCGGCCACCGCGACACCGCCTACCTCCGCGACCTCATCAAGACCGAGCAAGTCACCACCGCGCACTTCGTCCCCTCCATGCTCCAAGCCTTCCTAGAGGAAGAAGACATCCAGCCCCCGCCACGGATCATCTGCTCCGGCGAAGCCCTCCCACCCGGCCTCGACCTACCCGGGCTGCACAATCTCTACGGCCCCACAGAGGCGGCCGTCGACGTCTCCTGGCACCCCTGCCAGCCGGAAGAGACCGTGGTCCCCATCGGCAGACCGGTGGACAACACCACCCTCCACGTCCTCGACCGGCACCTCCGCGAAGTCCCCATCGGCACACCCGGTGAGCTCTACATCGGCGGCGTCCAACTCGCCCGCGGCTACCTGGGCAAACCGGCGCTCACCGCCGAACGATTCCTCCCCGCACCCAACGGTCAACGCCTCTACAAGACCGGCGACCTCGCCCGCTGGCTCCCCACCGGCGAACTCGAATACCTCGGCCGCACCGACCACCAGGTCAAGATCCGCGGCATGCGCGTCGAAACCGGAGAGGTCGAGGCCGCCCTGCGCGCGCAGCCGGGAGTCCGCGACGCGGCCGTCACGGCGTACGAGCACAGCCTGGTCGGCTACATCGTGGGCGATGTACCCGACCTCCGCGACGTCCTGCCCGCCTACATGATCCCGCGCCGGTGGGTGCACCTGGACGCCCTCCCCCTCACCCGCAGCGGCAAGCTCGACCGGGCCGCGTTGCCCCCGCCGGAGACAGCGAGCGGCCGGCCGTACGTGCCGCCTCGTGATGAGGTGGAAGCGCGCCTTGCCACGCTCTACGAAGAGGTGTTGAAGGTGCCCGCGGCCGGGATCCTTGACGACTTCTTCGAACTCGGCGGCCACTCGCTGAGCGCCCTGCGGCTGGCTGCCCGCATCCGCCAGGAGCTGGGGCGGAGCCTGCCTGTCGCCACCGTCCTGACCGCGCCGACGATCAGTGCGCTGGCCAGGGTGCTCCGCCAGCCCGAAGACCTCGCGCCACCGAGCCACGTCGTGCCGCTCAACCCGGACGGTGACCGTACGCCGATCTTCTTCATTCACGCGCTCGGCGGCCAGGTCTTCCGCTACCACCCGCTGGCCCGCCGCCTCGGCCCCGACCAGCCGGTGTACGCCATCGCCGCGCGCGGGCTCGTACCCGGCGAGGAGCCGCACGCCACGCTCGCCGAGATGGCCGACGCCTACGTGGCCGACCTGCTGGAGGTACGGCCGGCGGGGCCGTACGTGCTGGGCGGATTCTGCATCGGCGGGAACATCGCTCTGGAGGTGGCCAGGCGCCTGCGCGAGCGCGGCGAGCAGGTGCCACTCGTGGTGCTCTTCTACGCCAACGCCGAAGAGCCCGTGGCCAGCGCGTCGCTGGAGGACGACACTGTCCTGCTGTTCCATGCGCTGGCCGGCGGACCCGAGGAGACCCTCGGGCTGGACCCGGCCGAACTCGCCGCCCGGCCACCGGAGGAGCGGCTGCTGGCGGTCATGGGCGCCGCCTCGGCCGCAGACCGGCTGGCCCCCGACACCACCGAGGTCGAGCAAGCGCGCCGCTACCTGGCCGTGTTCCGGGCCAACGCGCACGCGGTCGGCGGCTACCGGCACGAGCCCTACGACGGCGACGTCGCGCTCTTCGCGCCCAAGCGCGAGGACGGCAGCTGGTCCTCCGTCGCCAAGGGGCGGTTCGCTCACGTCCCGATCCCCGAGGAACGCGTCCCGATCCTGTACGAACCCCTGGTCGCGGGAGCGGCCACCGAGATCAGAAGATGGATGGATCATGGCATCCCCGACCAGTGAACAAACCAGCCTGTGGCGCAACGCCGACTTCATGCGCCTGTGGTCCGGGCAGAGCCTGTCGCAGTTCGGCTCGGCGATCACCTACTTCGCGATCCCCGTCATCGCGGTCACCGTCCTGCACGCCTCCGAGGAGGAGATGGGCGTCGTCGGCTTCCTGCTCCGGGTTCCGATGGTGCTCTTCCTGCTCTTCGGCGTGCTGGCCGACCGGGTGCGCAAGCGGCCCATCCTGATCTGGACGGACGTGGCGCGCTTCGTGCTGCTGATGTTGATCCCCGTCGCGTGGTTCGCCGACATGCTCACGCTGGCCTGGATCTACGGCGTCATCTTCGGTATCGGGCTGCTCAGCACGCTCTTCCAGACGGCCTACCGCAGCTACTTCCCGTTCCTGGTGCGGCCCGAGAACTTCCTGGAGGGCAACTCCAAGCTGCAGCTGACCGAGTCGGTCGCCCAGACGTTCGGCCCCGGCCTGGCCGCGGCGCTGCTGAAGGTGCTCGCCGCGCCCGCGCTGCTGGTCATCGACGC
The DNA here is from genome assembly GCF_043197155.1 of Nonomuraea sp. NPDC049269. Lineage (NCBI taxonomy): Bacteria > Bacillati > Actinomycetota > Actinomycetes > Streptosporangiales > Streptosporangiaceae > Nonomuraea > Nonomuraea sp. NPDC049269. The sequence continues at coordinate 759,066 of NZ_JBICSO010000008.1, read as the reverse complement.
GATGTCGTACCTGGCCTCCGCGATAGCGGTGGCGCTGATCAAGCGGCCGGAAGCGCAGCCGGAGCCGGATGACACCACCGCCGGGCAGGTGCACAAGGCGATCTGGCAGGGCATGGGCTGGGTGTTGCGGCACGAGCTGATCCGGCCGCTGGCCATCTCGTCGGCCGTGTACTCGCTGTTCATCCTGGGCTCGATGAACTCGATCTACGCCCTGTACGTGATCCGCGACCTGGGCGTGCCCGCAGCGTGGTTCGGCAGCATCCTGGCCGGTGGCGGCGTGGGCTCGATCATCGGGGCGTTGCTGGCCGTAAAGGTGATGCGGCGCTTCGCGATCGGCAAGGTGCTGCTGTGGTCGATCGTGTACGGCAACCTCGCCCTCTTCCTCATCCCGCTGGCCACCGGGCCGGTCTGGGTCTCGGTGACCATGCTGGTCGCCGCGCAGCTGATCAGCGGTATCACCTCGCAGATCTTCTTCGTCACCAACACCACGCTGGTGCAGACGGTCACCCCGCCGCAGTTGCAGGGCCGCGTGGTGGCGTCGATCTACTCGCTGGGCCTGATCCCCGCCCCGCTGGGTGCCCTGGGCGCGGGCCTGCTGGCCGGCGCCCTGGGGACGCGTACGACGCTGTGGGTGGTCGTCACCATCGGCGCGCTCGTGCCGATGGCGGCGATGGCCTGGTCGCCGCTGGCCAAGCTCAAGGAGATGCCGGAGCCAGGCCGGCAATGAGCCGCAGCTGGCGGCTGCGCAGCCGCCGGGTGGGCGTGACCAGGCCAACGATCAGCGTGGTCGCGCCCGCCTCCTGGTAGGCCGCCATCCGCTCGCGCACCTTGCCCGCGGGGCCGCACATGGTCATCGCGTCGACGAGCGCGTCGGGCAGCATCGCCATGGCCTCGCCCTGCCGCCCGTCCAGGAAGGCTTCCTGCATGCGGGCGGCCTCCTGCTCGAAGCCGAGCGTGGTGGCCAGGCGGTTGTAGAAGTTGGTACGGCGCGAGCCCATGCCGCCGAGGTAGAGGGCGAGCATGGGCCGCATCATGTCGTAGGCCAGCTCCTGGTCCTCCTCGACGTGCGTGAGCACCATGGGCGCGATGTCGAGGTCGCCGCGGTTCAGGTGCGTGGCCATCTTGGCCAGGTGATCGGGCGGGAAGTGGATGGCCAGCCAGCCGTCGGCGAGCTCGCCGGCCAGCGCGACGGTCCTGGGTCCCATCGCGGCCAGGTAGACCGGCAGCCGTTCCTGCACCGGCGAGACGGCCAGCGTCAGCTCCTTGCCCTCGCTGCCGGGCAGGGGCAGCGTCATCGTGGCTCCGTCGTGCTGCACCGGCTCGCTCCGCAGCGCCTTGCGCACCACCTGGAGGTAGTCACGAGCGCGGGCCAGCGGCCGGTCGAAGCGCTCGCCGTGCCAGCCCTCGACCACCTGCGGGCCGGACAGGCCCACGCCCAGCCGGGCGCGGCCGCCGGAGAGCTGGTCGATGGTGGCCGCCGTCATCGCGGCGACCACGGGTTTGCGTCCCGACATCTGGAGCACGCCGGTGCCCAGCGCGATGCGCTCGGTCTGGCCCGCGATCCAGGCCAGCAGGCTCGCCGGGTCGGTCCCGTAGGTCTCGGCCGCCCACACGGACGAATAGCCCAGAGCCTCCGCTTCTCGTACCAGCGCCAGGTGGTCGGCCGGGCCGAGGCCCGCGCCGCCCCAGTAGCTCATGCTGTAACCGAGGCGCATCCCATCTCCTCAACGATCGCGGCTGCCAGGGCGTCCGGAGTCTCCTCGGCCAGCCAGTGAGTGGAGTCGAGCCCCTTCAACGCGGGCCTGTGCACACTCTGCCGCCGCCAGCCCAGCAGGCCGCCCCTGGTCAGCGAGGCGTCCCGGATGCCGTACAGGACAGAGACAGGCACCGGCAGCGGTAGCCCGGGCCGGTGGTGATATTCGGCCAGTAGCCCGAAGTCGGCGCGGAGCGCCGGTTCCAGCACCGGCCAGAGCGCCTCCCGATCGGCCAGTTCCGGCGGGACACCGCCGAGAGCGATCAGCTGCTCCCAGAACAGCCACGACGGCAGCGACGGCAGGCGGCGCAGCAGCAAGGTCACATCCGGCGCGGCGAACGAGCCCACGATCAGCCGTTCAGGCCGCCCGCCCAGCTCGACCACGCGACGGCAGACGAGGAAAGCCAGCAACGCCCCGCTGCAGTAGCCGAACAGCGTGTACGGCTCGCGCCACCCGGCAAGGTCGCGCGCCAGGTCCTCGACCAGCCCGTCGAGGTCAGTCCGTGGTTCTTCGGCGAGCCTGGCCTGACGCCCCGGCAGGTTGACCGACCACAAACCCACCTCGGGCGGGAAGTGTCCGGCGAGCTCACCGAGCGAAGCCGGACCGCCACCCGCGTGCGGGAAGGTGACCAGCGCCCGCTCCCCCTCCTTGACCTGAACGAACCACGGCGTCATCGGGCGTCCCCCAGGTGTTGGGCCAGTTCGGCCGGCGTCGGATGGTCGAACACGGCCCGTACCGAGACGGCACGCCCCGCCAGCTCCTCCAGTGGACGGATCAGCCGGACGGCCAGCACGGAGTGGCCGCCGTTGAGGAAGAAGTTGTCGTGCGGCCCCAGCCCAGGCCGCTTCAGCGCGTCGCGCCACAGCGCCACCACCTGCTGGACCAGCCCGTCGCCCACCTCCTGCGCCGGGGCGCCACCCTCGTCAGGCACCACCAGCTCGCGATAGGCGATCTTCCCGTTGGCGGTGGTGGGGAGCCTGTCGGTGACGATGTAGCGGGTGGGGACGGCGTAGTCGGGCAGCCGCGTCCTGGCGAAGCGCCACAGCTCCCCATCAGCGGCTTGGTCGGTGACCTCGAGAAAGGCGACGAGCCGTCCGTCGGTCTGCGGGTCGCCGTCGAGGATCACCGCGGCCGTCCGTACCGCCTCGTGCTCGTGCAGCGCCGCCTCGACCTCGCCGAGCTCGATGCGGTGGCCGCGTAGCTTGATCTGCCTGTCGTCGCGGCCGAGAAGCTCGAGCGTGCCGTCGTGGCGGATCCGCGCGCGGTCGCCGGTCCGGTAGAACCTGCCGTACCGGTCGTGGCGCCCGAAGCGCTCCGCCGTCAGCTCGGGCCGGTTGAGGTAGCCCGCACTCACCCCCGCACCGGCGACGCACAGCTCACCCGGCACGCCCGGCGGCAGCTCGCGGCCCGCGGCGTCGGTGACGAAGATCTGGGTATTGACCAGCGGCTCCCCTGCGGGGACCGGATCGAGCGGTGGCTCGCGCAGCTCGGCGGCGGTGGACCAGATGGTGGTCTCCGTCGGGCCGTAGACGTTGAACACCCGGCAGCCCAGCTCCAGCAGGTCCCGGGCCAAGGCGGCGGGCATCGGCTCGCCGCCGCACAACACCGTGCGTCCGGCCAGCTCCGGCCCGGCTTCCGGCGCGATCAGCCGCCACGCGGTCGGCGTAGCCTGCACGACCTGGATGTCGGCCGCGGCGATCAAGTCCAGGAACTTGCCCGGCTGCAACTGGTCCTCGTCCGAGGCCACGACCACGGTGCCTCCAGAGGCCAGCGGCAACAGCAATTCCAGCCAGGAGATGTCGAAAGAGGTGGTGGTGGACCACAGAACGCTCGTGGGCGCACCGAGCCGGTCGGTGAAGTCGAGCACCAGGTTCGTCAGGTTTCCGTGCGTGACCTGCACACCCTTGGGCCGCCCGGTGGAGCCGGAAGTGTAGATGACATAAGCGATATTTCCGCACTCGGGTGGTACGGGTTCCCCCAGCGTGCTGGGCATCGGCGCGACCGGCGTTTCACCCGCCCACTGCGGCGTGCCCGCCGCGACGACCAGCCGCGCACCCGAGTCGGCCACCTGGTAGGCGAGACGCGACTCCGGTTGCCGCACGTCCAGCGGTAGAAACGCCGCTCCCGCCTGCCACACTCCCAGCACCGCCGCCACCAGGTCCGCCGAACGATCCAGGGCCAGGGCGACGACGTCGCCGTGCCGTACCCCTCGCTCGTGCAGCAGGTCGCGGACCGCGGCCGCGCGCCCCAGCAGTTCGTCATAGCTGACCTCGCGCCCGCCCTCCCGCACGGCCACGGCCGGCCCTGGCACGATGCGCTCGACCAGCGTGCCGGGCCAGGTGCGGCGCGTGTCGTTGACCCGGTCGAGCAACTCCCGGTCCGCCGGCGAGAGCACGTCCAGCACCCTGCCGCGCGCCGCCTGCCGCACCACCGCGCACATCCTGGCCGCGAACGCCGCGATCTCGTCCTCGTCGTGCACCTCGGTGCTGTGCCCCATGCGGATGGTGAGCCGATCCGGCTCCTGGATGACATTGCACTGCATGTCCAGGCGGCTGCGGTCGATGAGGTTCTCGACGTACCCGGGCACCTCACCCTGGATGTGTACCTTCTCGTCGCTCCAGGGCCGGTAGTTGAACATGTGCCGGAACAGCGGGACCCGCCAGTCGTCCGTGCCGTGCCCGCGGCGGGTCAGCACCGCCTCCACCGAGGCGTCGGCGTGCTCGATCCCCTCCGCGAAAGCCTCCTCCACGCGCCTGGCGACCTGCTCGAAGTCGTCGTCCAGCTCGACGTGGACGCGCAGCGGCAGCGTGCTCACGGCGTAGCCGACGTGCTTGCGCTCCTCACCCGTCCTGGTGCTGACCGGCATGCCGATCACCAAGTCCGGGCCGGCACCGTGCCCGCGCAGCGTCAGCAGGAAGGCGGTGGCCAGCACGATGTTGCCGGTGGTGCGCAGACTGGCCCGCAGCTCGTCCAGGGCCGCCACCGTCTCGGCGTCGACCCGCCACGAGCAGGTGTGGCCGGCGAACGTCGGATGGGGCGGCGAGTGCCTGCTCCCCGGCAGCACCATGGCGGCGGGGTCGACGCCGTCGAGCCGGTCCAGCCAGTAGCCGATCGACTCATCTGACGGCTCCCCCGCCTCCAGCACCGGCGCGGGCCCCGCCAACTCGGGCGGCAGCGTGCCGTGCCCGGTCTGGCTGTCGTAGAAGCGGCCCAGTTCCTCCACCAGGAGCTGCAGGGAGGCACCGTCGATGATGATGTGGTGGCCGACCAGGCACACCACGGTCCCGGCGCCGTCGGGCAGGGTGAAGTGTCCCACCCTGATGAGGAGGTCGCGGCCCAGGTCGAAGGGCTCGTCCAGAAAGGACTGCAGGTCTGCGACCAGCGTCTCCTCCGTCGTGGCCCGCGTCTCGACCTTCAACTGGGCTTCCTGGGGCGCGACCAGGTGCCTGACGGGCGCCCTGCCCACCACGGGGAACCGCAGGCGCAAGGCCGGATGCCGCTTGACCAGCCGGCTCACCGCGATCTGCAGCGGCAGCCTGCGCAGCGGTGTCTCGAACCTGAGCGCCACCGCCAGGTTCGACACGCCGCTTTCCGGCGCGAGCTGCTCCAGAACCCAGAAGGAGTACGGCACCGCCGACAGCGGATGCGGCTCCTCCACGGAGGCGGGCAGCTCCGGCTGCGGCCTCGGGATGGGGATGCGTTGCAGCGGGTGATCGGGATCGAGCGCGGCCCAGTCCACCCGGCCGCCGCCCGTCCAGAACCTGGCCACGGCGGCCAGCAGCCCCGCGAGATCGTCACCCACCCGGACCTCGGCTCCGGCCGTTTCTTGCGTGAGGCCGGCGAGCGCCTCCTTCAGCGGAGGGTCACTCGCGAGGAGGGCCGGGTCCGGTGCTTCCGCGCGGATGCCCCAGGCGGCGAGGGTGGCGGCCAGCCCGTAGGCGGTGGCGAAGGCGGGTGGCACCTCGACGCCGCGCGCTTCGAAGGCCTCTTCGCACACGTCCACGGCCTCGGTGAACACGCGCTCCACGCCGTACAGACCGGCCGCCTCATCGGGGAAGGACAGGCGGACCGGCCCCTGCTCGTAGATGTGCTCGCGGCCCAGCGCGAGAGCGGCTTCTGCGGCGCTCCGGCAGACCAACGCACCTCTCACGGGGTGGTGGACGCGTCCCTGCTGCAGGGTGCCCGCCGCGTCGGCATAGCGATCCTCCGACAGTCCGGCGAAGAAACCGGCCAGGCTCCTCCGTGCTGACTCGGCCTCTTCGTGGGTGCGGCCGGACCACACCACCACGCGCGGGCGGCCGTCACCCAGAGCGTGCACTGGCGGATAGCCCTCCTCCACCTCGAGGTCGTCGGGCCAGATCACCCGGTGTACCAGGTCGCCGTCGAGCAACGCCCGGTCGAGGAGCCGCAGGACCAGGGTGCCACGCAGCGTACCCGGTGGCAGCTCGCCAGCGTCGGTCACGGCCAGCTCGCACTCCCCGGCCAGCAGCGCCGCGCAGGCCTTGCCCACTCCGCCGTACAACCGGACGACCTGCGTTCCAGGATCGTGTCCGGCCTCCTCGGCCGCCCCCACCTCCTGCGGGAAGCGCCCTATCGCGATCACAGCGATGGGCTGTTCGTGAGGGGTCACCGACCGTCCTTACGGATCCTGGCACGCACGTCGCGGCGGCTGCCGCCCAGCGGACGGCGACGGGCGCCGTCCTGCCTGGCGGGCGCCTGGGCCTGCGTGATCAGGTGCGAGAGGGCACGCAGGTTCGGGTGGGTGAACATCGCGGTGGCCGGCAAGCTCAGGCCCAGCACGCTGGTGATCTCCTCGTGCAGCTCGACCAGGGCAAGCGAATCGAGACCGGCTTCGAAGAAGTTGAGATCGGGATCGAGAGCGCGGCCTAACCTTCGCTCCACGAGAGATGCAACCGCGTCGGCCTGGGTCATCCGCGTCCTTTGTCTAGCCTGCGATTGGACGGGATCGCCGTCCGCCTCCCAGCATCCTTGCCGAGCGCCGTAATCCACCACAAGCCCGTATTTTTCGGGCTTCCGGAGCCACGCGCATGGCTCCGCAGTCCGGTGGGCTACTGCCTGGTAGCGCCCGAGGGCTTGCGGTAGGAGCATTATGTACTTCGTGGGATGAGGTGGCGCTGGTGCAGCCCAAGTCCAAGGTCGCACTCACCGCCTCCTCGCGGCGAGGCGGGGCCGCTGCTCTTCCTGCAGAACCGCAGGTCAGGCCATGATCAAAGCGCGCCCTGCAGGATTCGAACCTGCGACCGTCGGATTAGAAGACCATCCGGTGTGCCAACCACACGACACCTCTGAGCTGCAGACATGGCTCCAACCTCGACCGTTCAGAACCCAATTGGGCGTCCATTGGGCAAGGTCCGCCGCCAGACGAAAGCTAGAGACAGTTCCCCTACCCTCCTGGCTGGCCCCGCTCACCAGACTCCAGCGTGACCGAACCTCGCAAACTTCAGGGTGAGGGCGCTGCGCTGCTCCCCCTTCGACAAGGCACAGGAGACGAGGCGGCGCTAAGCGTCCAACGAGCTCCGACTGCCTTGCCATCAAACTCGTGGACGCAGCGTGCCACCGCACGAGAAAATCCAGGAGACCGAGAGTCGCTCACAGAGGGTGCAGGATGGGGCGGGCAAGTCGTCGCAAGGGACAGCGGAACAACGACAACAACCTCGACAAGCGCAGCCAACATAGGAGGGCTGCTTTAGCGAATAGGCGTGGGCGCTATGTTCCACCGACGGTCGCGTCTTTTGAGGCTGCAGCGGCCAGAGGCGTGGATGCCATCATGAAGATTCTGATAGCCCGCGCCACGCTGCGCATGGAAAGGCTCGCACGACCGAGCAATGTGGGACATGGGCTAATCCGCTCCACAGTAGCCCCTCTCCCAATAGTCGACATATGGCTACGGAAGCTTGGGGCAGACAAGGATCGCCCTCCTATATCATATGGCGAAACCTGGGCTGATCACCTTGCATGGGGCGTCAGTAGCATCATCTCAATCACGCGCTTCATTTATGCCGGACAATATGTAGGGGCCGCGCTACTGGCCAGAACACAATTGGAGCGCTGGACCGGAAACCTAGCTTTCAATGCCAGCCTAGATCAGTACCCCGGCGAATCCACTGCCGCCTTCATCGGGCGCGTATGGGCAGCAGAGGCTAACCTCAGGGTGTCGGACAGGGAACGCATGGGGTCGGCAATCAAGGATCTTCCTGCTCCGAGCAGTGAGATCCGCACCACTACATGCCTCGATATGGGGACGCGAGAGAACGATCCACGATACTTGCGTACCACGACAACACTTCCCAAGGACATCGCCCAAATGATGCACCATCTTGGACAGGAAAGCGAGGCAGAACAATCGATTGACGCACATGCTATTTATGTGACCCTCAGCGAGCTACTACACGCGCGTGGGAATATGACCGAAGTGGCGCATTGGGAGTCTTGCGAGCTGCTGGATCCTTACGAACGTCCAGAACCAGAACTTATCATATTGCAGCAAACTCTCGCCGATGCATTGACTTTGATCATTAGTCGTCTAAAGGCCGGTGTCGCTTCGCTCCTTGCCGAACGAGGCCAGTACGAATCTGCAGCAAGCGTGGTATCGCTTCCGCCGCGCTTCCCCGCTGGACATAACGCCTCTGCAGAACCTGCGCTCTGGCCCCTTCTACCGAGCACTGGACTTCAAGAAGACCTCGTAGCTGAGCTTATCTCCACCTCCAGGGCATACGAAGCTGTGACGCAAGGAAAGCGTCCCATAGGACGGCTCTTTAGAGACGACGAGCTTCTCGATATAATGTTTATCTCACATCGCGCGCAATCAGCGCAGCTAGCGGTTGCTTTTTTTGAAGAAGAGCGTCAACGCTTTGGTTCAGCATTCTCCTTCGGTCCTATCGATGATCGTTCGGTTTACATGACGACGGTCACGGAGGCGTGCAGCCTTATTTCAGCGTGGTCCAAGGGAACACCGCTGGGGGATGCTGCATCAGTTGCTGCGACAGCGCTACGCAGCGCTTTTTGGCTCTGGCTAGAAGATGATGACAGAGCGATGGCGCTGTTGCGCATCGCACTTGAGCAGATAGCACGAATGCGTGCTTGGCGCACAAAGCCAGACGCTAGCCGGCGCCTAGAAGAATCGCCCAAGACCACCCCCAGAGATTGGCTCGAAGCCGCTAGCTTGCGTAGGCTCAGCGCCCTAAACAGAGCGGTCGGCGAATTTGCTCATGTTCGGACTGGCTCGCGATGGCTTGGCGCGAGGGACCTGATCATCGACTTGCAACCTCGCCCAGAGGGAGAGGAAGCAGAAGTACAAACAGGCAGAGGCATGGCGTTGGCTGGAGTCACGCAACTTCTCGCCCGCGAGGTCGCGTTGGCCGCAGAGACGCATTCCATCGCTATTGCAGCAGCCTTTCGAGTCGCGTTGGGTTACGACAGCGATTCCGAACGCGAAATAGACGAGTGGCTTGAGCACATCTGGAGCCGTCGCAGCTCTTCACTCGGCGAATCTACTTTTGGCGGGCCTGCAGTAGAGCGTGCACGAGCCCGCAAGAGCCAAACATCCTAGTCGCTGCCAACTGTCTAGCAAGGCCCGCCGCAAGCTTCTGAGTGGCTGCAGCGAAGGGGAAACGTTGTAGTTGCAGTCCTACACTCTGTAGACCGCTCGAACTGAAGCGGCAAGAGGCCTTCAGCGAGCACGGGGAAGGTGAGGCCCTTCGTTGCCTCGCGGCTCACGATGGCCCGTCGATGATGAGTTCCACATAATCGCCGCGTAGCACCTTTCGGTGCTTTCGTGCCCCAGGGATGACCTCAAAGACAGGCACCCCCTCAGGCATCCCGCCGAACTCGCGCAGTTCTGCGGAAGTGGCAAGATCGCGCCGCTCATCCGGGGTAGGCATGCGGCTGATCACTCGGGCCCCGGGCGAGACGGGGTACGGCTCTCGGATTGGCTCAGCAGCCACCATTGATCCCCGCTTGCGTACCGTGGTGATCATTCCCTCGGCCCTCAGGTAGGCCAAGGCCTCGCGAACGGTGTCGCGGCCCACTTCGTACATCTGCGCCAGCTGGGCCTCTGAGGGCAACCACGCTCCTGGTCGGTAGCGGCCGGCAGTGATGTCGTCGCGGATCGCGTTGGCGACCTGCCGATACACCGGCACCCCAGAGCTGTAGTCGATCACAACACACAAGTGTCACGTGGCTATGTTGCCATGAGCCTTGTGGCCATGAGGCCCTAGAGTTAACGTGGGCAAACGTCAGTCGGCGAGGATTTTTGACTGACTTCCGTGCCCAACGCAACACGGGGAGATCAATCCCGCATGACTTCCATACTTGGTGTCTCGCCTCACGACCTGCGCGGCGCATTCAGACGCTTCTACGTGTGGCGCGACCAGCTCGGCGTCTGGCGAGCGAGGCCGCTGCCCAAACTGGCCGCCGACGAGATCGCCTATGGCATCAAGCCGCAGCTCGAAGCCGACACGCTCCTAGAGCTCGCCTTCGCATGCGCATGGCAGCGGTGCCGCCGCAATGTCTTTCGCTACCTGCAGGAGTACGCCGCAGAAGGGCCGAGCGGTCGTGTCGGCTCCTAACGTGCCCGTACTGCGCTGGGAACCCTATCTGCGTCCTCGGACGGACCACATTCGGATCACTGAGACATCATGCTGTGGAGTGTTCGAGTGGGCGAGCCAGGGTGGCCAGTTCCTCGTTCTCCGTGCTGCGTATCCGGAGGGCCACGAGGAGGCTGGCAGGGGACGCTACGAGCATGCGCGTGAGGTCTGGATGATGCTCATCGCCGAATTCGAGAGGGAGCACAAATGTAGAGACCCGGACGATGTCGCCATCGAGGCCGGGTGGTGCGGCCACACAAAACTCGCCAGGCACCCGAGGCCTAAACGGTCGCGTACATCTACCGTAGGCGTTGCTCCAGGGGAGCGTAGAGCGTCGCAGACCTCATGCTCCGCGCTCAGAGACCTCGACTGAGACTTGTTGACCAACCTGGCGCCACATCGCGTCCATGGCTCCAACGAGGGGAAGACTCTAGAGGAGGCGTGGAGCCGCGATACTCCGCAGGTCCTGGCCTGTCCGCCCTACCCTAGAGACCATGTGCCTCGGCGAGGGAGCGCGATGAGCAAGGCGAAGAATAGCCCCACCTACGTTCGGATAGCCGAGGATATCCATCGTCGCATTCGCGAGGGAGATCCACCTGCCGGCGGCATGCTGCCCTCCGAGGCGATCCTTGCCCGCACCTACGGCGTGGCACGAGGAACCGTACGCCAAGCTGTCGCCGAGTTGGAGCGTACGGGACTGGTAGCCAGCGAGGCAGGCCGCGGACGTCGCGTGGTGGGAGAAGTGCCGTCAGGCGGCCGCCGTGCGGCCTCGACCCAGTACGAAGCAATCGCCGAGGCGATGCGCAAGCGCATCGAGAGCGGCGAACTCGCGGCCGGCCAACAGCTACCGGGTGAGGCAGCGACCGCGAACGAGTATGGCGTCTCGAAGGGGACTGTCCGGCAGGCGTTCCAGTTGCTTGCCTCTGAGCAGCTGATCGCCTCCGTCCATGGGAAGGGGTGGTTCGTCGGAGGACCTGATCATGCGCATACGCGAGCTGACGACGTCGCTACTTCCCTACGACAGGACATAGCTAGCGGCCAGTTCGCCATAGGTGCCGTGCTCCCCGGAGAGAATGCACTGGCCCAGGAGCGAGGCGTTGGTCGTATCACTGTCAGACGAGCATTCGCGCTGCTAGAAGCAGAGGGGATAGTCGAGAAGCGCGCCGGAAGAGGTCGCGTGGTCAAGACGCAACCAAAGGGCTCCTAGTGACCGTGTTCCAGTCAGCCGCAGTCCCCTTCACATCTCAGGAAGCACATACGACCCTTCGTGATGCCTGTCGGGCCGCCGGCCTTGCGAGCGACGACGCGCGGTTGATCCGCCTTGGGGAGAACGCTCTGTTCGTTCTGGCCGCCGAACGCGTCGTTGTGCGGATCGCCCGGAGCGTGGACGTTCTTGATGATGCCCGCAAGGAGGTAGCCGTGTCGGCCTGGCTCCATGAGGCGGGGCTGCCAGCGGCACGGACGACTCACCACGCCCAGCCACTCATCATCAGAGACAGACCCGTAACTTTCTGGGACTTCATCGAGAACGGTGGGGGTCCCGCGGCTTTGATCGACCTAGCCGAGGTCTTGCGCGCTCTCCATCAGATGTCCGTTCCTGCAAATCTGGCGCTCCCGCAGCTCGACATCCTTGGGCGCGTGGCAGAGCGTATCTCCTCAACAGATGTCCTCTCGGATAAGGAACGCCAGTTCCTGTCGAGGAAGGAGCAGGAGTTGCGGGCAGCGTACGAAGCCCTGAGCTTTCCCCTCGCTGCCTGTGCTGTCCACGGTGACGCTCACTCCGACAACCTCATCAAGGCCACCGACGGCACCATGGTGCTGATCGACCTTGAGCGTTTCGCGTTCGGCCCTCCCGAGACCGATCTTGCCGTCACAGCCATCGAACACAGCCTGGGATGGGGCACCCGTGCTGAATACGATCAGTTCGCTGAGCGGTACGGATTCGATGTCCTGACGTGGGAGGGCTATCCCGTGCTCAGGGACATCAACGAGTTGAAGATGACGACCTGGCTGATGCAGAACGTCAGCGAAGACGAGGCCATCGCTCGCGAGTTCCGCAACCGTCTCTTCTGCCTGCAAAACCCGGATGCGCCGCGGCGGTGGCGAGCCTTCTAAACGCCTCGGATGCAGGCGTGCAGGTGCATGTCGTGTCGGCCGTCGTCATGCACGGCGGCGCTCCGCTTGGTGCCTTCCAGGGGGTAGCCGCACTTCGTGGCAACTCTGCAGGAGGCCGTGTTGCGCGTCGAGTGGTCCAACTCCAGGCGGTGGAAGCCAATCTCGTCCAGGGCCCAGGTGGTGAGCGCCGTGAGGGCGCGGGAGGCCACGCCGGTGCCGCGAGCTGCTGGAAGCACCCAGTATGCGACTCCTGCTATGCCGTCGTCGAAGTCCAGGCCGCAGAGTGCGATCCGGCCAAGCACCTCGCTGCCGTCGCGGGTGATCGCCCAGTGGCCACCCTTCTCTCGTTCTCTGTCCTGGTGATAGGTGTCGAACCAGGATCTTGCGATGTTGATCAGTTCATGCTGGTTCGCGCGCGAGGCAGGACCGGTCGAAAGGGTTCAGTTTCGTTCGTGTTTGTTCATTGCCTGTGGCTCCCGGGGTGGATCCCCTTGAAGCTCCTAGCCAATCACGCCGAAATTCGACCGTATTCCCGAACGTCAGTTCGCTGGAGACGGGCATCGTGGGCGATCCGGTCAACGCGGTTGGACGCCGTCGCTGCTGCCGGCAGTTACGCCTTCAGGGTGTCGGTAGCGTCGTGCACAATCGAGGCATGTCTCTGAATCCCCCCGCCTCCGGTGATCGAGGGTATGCCGTCATCTGGGCAACCGAGTTTGGTTACGACATCGGCGATGAGGCCGCTCCCGACATTGCCGACAGCGTGCACCGAGTCATCGGCCTAGCAGTTCGCCTGTGCTGGAGGGGGGATCACGACATCGAGGACTACAGGGGGCATGAGGACGATGTGCGGCAGGTTGCAGTGGCGTTGAGCCAGGTAGCCAAGGTGGCACTAAGTCGCGACAAGGACGCTTGGGGTGGCGGCGAGCGCATCACGTGGGAGTTGTGGTTTCGCCAGTCAGAGCACGTCCTGGTGAGCGAGCATGACTACTTGGTTAGTCAAGTGCTTACCAACGCAGCGGGCAGGCTGTGGCCCAATCGGCATCATCACGCGGATTACTTCGCCTTCAACAACGCCATGATTAGGAAGCTCAACGAGCCGGAGGATGTGTCGCTTGACTGGCATCTGCGCTTCGCCGAGTTCCTCCAGGCTCAAGGGGGGAACCAGGCCAGGATTCCTCGGGTCAAGCAGCAGGCTCTTGGATCTGGCGCACCCTCCTTGCCGTCTGAGGATAACTTGATCTTCACCAACATCGGGGAGTTGAAGCTGTACAGGGCTCTGAAGCAGCGTCAGCAGAAGTACGATCAACTGGAGACGATCGGGATCTTCCCCCTGCCCGGCATGCACATTCCTGGGCACACCTTCGAGCCTGATGTCCTAGTCACTCTCAAGGGTCGGGCCGGAGTCATTGAGATCGACGGCCCCCACCACATCAAGCGGTGGGCCTTCGACAAGTCCAAGGACTACCTGCTGGAGAACGCGGGAGTTGCTCTCATCAGTCGCATCGGGCCCGAAGACATCGACAACCCCAAGGAGTTGGAAGCCTTCCTGGACCGGTTCCTGCGCAAACTTGGTGGTGAATGAACGGCTGAGGGACTTATGCGGCGAATGAGAGCGTCGACTGTTTCGATGTGAAGCAACGGCGACAAGGGCCTGCCGTGGTGTTTGCTCTGATCAGAGACCTGCTGGGCGTGCATGGAGGTGTGGGGTGGGCACCTATCGCTGGAGACCAGCCTTCCTTAACATCACGATCTGGCGTCTGTTATCTTCTCGGGTCGATCGAGGCACGAAGATGAGTAGATGACGGAGTGGACAAAACTGATTGAAGCGATTGCAAGCCTTGCGGGTGCGCTGGCGTGGCCCATAGCGGTTGTTGTGGCGGTGCGGCTTATTATGAAACATCATCGTATGGCGTTTGGACGTTTGATTGATCGCGTGAAGTCGTTTAGCTTTCCGGGCGGACAGGTCGACTTGGGCGAAATTGAAGCCGCACAAGAAGAGCAAGTAGAAAAGCTCGTTGAACATGCCGCAGATCCGAACGTCAGCGAAGAAGCGCGCCGTGATATTATTAGCACTCTCACTAAAGAAGCAGAGCAGCTTGGCAGGATTCGCACAGCTAGCGGATACGTTAGGATAATTTGCTCGAATTGTGGTTTAATCTTTGCGACAAGAATAAGGTCGAAAGTTAAATGCCCCTCGTGTTTGTGCGTGATTTCTGGGGATTATTTGAGTCAGCAAGCGCATACCGGCGAGTGAAAGTTTTCCTGCCTTCCCGTCTGCCCGTCGTCCCACCCGCAGGGGAAGCGGGCCAGGGGCCGGCGGGGTCGAGGTGGAGCGACGGGTAGACGGGAAGGCAGGCTTCCAGCCCAGCCACTCACGTACGGGAACGCGCGTCCGTGCCATCCCGGAGTCCTGAGCGCCCCCGCCGGAGGCATGCAGTAAGGGTCGCCCTCGTGCCGCGCACGCGTGCGCTGGCAGCTCGCTCCCGTGACCCGAGAAGTGCGCCCCCCTGTGATCAGGTCTGTAATGTCGGGCCTGGCGGCCCGTCGACTCGTCCGCGCCAGCCGTCCGGCGGTGCTCTTAGCCGTCCGCCGGGAGCGCCAGTGGGAGGCGGCGGCGTGCCGTGACGCGGCGCGTGCGGCCTGCTTGCGGGCCGCCTTGAGTATGAGAAGAAAGTTCTCACAGGGAATGGATCGCCGGATGCGACAGCCGGAGCGGCGAGCTCAGCGGAGGGATCGCAGCAGTTCGCGAAACTCTTCGGTCTCAGGTTCGTCCGGGAAGCGCTGCTCAAGTACAGCGTCTAGTTCCCCGGCGACCATGAGAAGAGAAGGAATGGATTTCCTGCCGGACTCCGTTGCTTCCCGCCCCAGCGAGATTGCTTCTTCGAGGTTCCCGTCTCGCGCAGCCGCTACACCTAGAGTGAGTTTGGCTTCAGCCATACGCATTGGAGCGCGGATGGTTCCGTCTGGTGCTACTGAGCTTGCCAGTACTTCATTCGCATGCATGACGCAAGAGAGTCTTCGCCTGCGAGCCGATAAGCATACATGGCGTGGAAGTCCCACTTGGCGGGATCTACAATGAAATGATTGTACGGAGCCGGCGAAGGAGCCGGAGGGAATGACGGGCGGCGTCGACAGAGCGCGAGTCATGCACCATGATCGCCCGACGGCGACCACGAGCGTCAAGGTCGCAGACGCAACTCGTCACGAGTGACCGGTCCGTCGAACCGACAGAAGTGATCGGTCGGACACAGCCTCAATTAAGCGCCGAGTGACGGGTACTTCTCGGCAACCAGGGTGTTGAACGCCTGAACCGAAGCTTCGCACTCGTAGCCCACGAGATCGGTTCTGAGGTCTCGGATGTATCGCAGGTAGCGCTCGGACTTGAGTGGCCCGGCCAGATTGATGGCTTCAAGCGCGACCATGGCGGCCCTCGTCGGCTGTCCCATGTGGCCGTAGCTCGCCGCCTGCACCAGGCGGTCGAAAGCGAGCGTCCGCACGTACATCGGGTCGCAGAGATCGACGGCCTGGCCTACGAACTCCATGGCCTGTGACGGGATCCTGAGGTCGCGGTAACAGTGCGCTCCCTCGCTGGCCAGTTCCGCCGCGTCGAAGTATCGAGACCACGGCGGGTCGTCGTCCACGCTGCGCTTGCTGAAGAACTTCTCTGCCTGGAGCAGGGCGCGGGCGCACTGAGCCTCGTCGCCATTGCCTGCGTGCGCTCGCGCTTCCATCGCGTAGAACAACGCCATGGGTGTGGCGGTGGCTACGTCCTTGCAGCCTTCCTGAGCGGCGCGGGCGAGCTGGATGGCCTGGTTGTACCGGCCGAGGTAGTTCGCTTGATGGCTCATGTCGGCGAGCAGCAGGCCGCCCATCATGCGGTCGCCCGAAGCCTGTGCGAGGCGCAACCCCTGGAGGAAGTACCGCTGCGCAAGGCCATGCCGTCCGAGGTCATATGCCGTCCAGGCAACCAGTTCGGTGATCTCCGCAGCCGCCTCGTACAGCGAGCGTCCTACGGACTCGCTGAACTTGCCATCGAGCATTGGTACGACTTCGCGGTTGTAATACTGGATAAGAGCAGTTCGGGCGTGCCCTCCGCCGAACTGGAAACCCATGTTGGCGAAAATATCGGTGGTCGCACGGATTGCGTGCACGTCCCACTCGCCGACAGATAGCCGAGCATTCTCTCTTCCCTGGAGAGGCTCAGGACGCGACAACAACCACGCGATAAGGGACTCTCCCCAAGCGTCCGGTACGACGACGGATTGCAGGGCAACAGGATCGTCAGCTAGGTCTCGTCGAGTAAGGCCGAGCAGCAGACTTCCGACCTCAGAGATGCCACCACCATGGGCGAGTGTGGCCTCAAGCGTCTCCGGGGTGACGACGCCGGCCAAGCCGACATCGTCCAACGAGAACGTCACGCCAGCCTTCCGGCTGAGGGCCTCGGCGATGAACCGTGCAGTGGCCGGCCGTGGCTGCACACCATCAAGCCAGCGCTTGACGTCCACATGTGTACAACTCACGCTTATGCCGTCTTCGTCGGCAATTTGTCGTACTCGTGAGGCAAGTCCCGAATTTGAGCAATCTGCGCGCCGCATAGCCTGTGCCAGCGCCACATTGGGCATTCGGGACACTTTCACCTCCGCATATCCGAGCCTTCGCAATCATGGCGTGGACGGGGCTTCCGCGGCGCGAATTCCATAAATCTGCGTTGCGCGTTTCTCCAGGTCG
This sequence comes from Nonomuraea sp. NPDC049269, assembly GCF_043197155.1. Lineage (NCBI taxonomy): Bacteria > Bacillati > Actinomycetota > Actinomycetes > Streptosporangiales > Streptosporangiaceae > Nonomuraea > Nonomuraea sp. NPDC049269. The sequence continues at coordinate 741,863 of NZ_JBICSO010000008.1, read as the reverse complement.
GGGGCCAGATCACCCCCGTAAAGCACCCCCTGTGCATTCAGTCCCGGGGGCGATCACGGTGTTGCCGAAGCGCGCCGCGAGGAAGGCTTGAGTCAGCAGGAACGAGCGAGGCGAGACCCGCAGGAACCCAAGACAGTCGGTGCCTAGGACTTGACTCTCCGTGACTGTACATGTTCTATGTCTCTTAGAACCTGCTCGCATGGTTCTTGAACCGAGAGGGCTCAACATGCTTGTCCGTCCGCGAAAGGTGCTCCCCACCGTCCTCACGATCTGCGCCGCCCTCTACGCCCTGAAGGACCCCGAGGGCGCGGCGACCATCGTCAAGGCGGCGGCACACCTGGTCATGAGCGCTTCCGAGTCGTTCGCACGGTTCGTCCAGACCGTCAGCAACTAACCGCAGGAAGAGAGACCCACCAGTGGCACACAACACCAACCGCCCGATCCACCCGGCGCGCATGTCGCTCGCCGAAGTCGAAGCAACCTGGCGCGTGGACGGCGAAACGCCGCTTCCCGAATGCACCTACGACCCCGAACTGCACACCGGCCCTCGACTCACGATCGAGACCACCGAGGAACGCGCCGCCCGCGAGGCCGTCGCTCGCGAGGTCTGCGCCATCTGCCCGGCCCTGCTGTTCTGCGAGCTCTACGCGCTGGAGACGCGCCCGACCTCGGGCATCTGGGCGGGTCGGACGCCTGCAGAGGTAGCCGAGCACGCCGCCGAGCTGGAAGACCTGGAGGTGGCCTGATGACAAGCCGCATCCGCGCCCGCTTCTGGGACCCGACCGGCGACCGGTACAGCATCCCCACCTACCCGTGGAAGATGGCCCCGCCTCACCTGCTCACCCTTCGCCAGCTCACCGCCGAGGGGCTGCGCCCTGGCGGCCAGGGAGTCCAGGCCCAAGTGCTTTGGTGCTCCCGCCGCTACGGTGCGCCCGGCGTCCGCGCCGCCTACCTGTACGACGTCCGGTTCGCCCTGCCCAAGCGCACCGCAACCCTACGCCAGCGCATCGCCCTGTCGAAGGCGAACGCCGCCCGCCGTACCTGCCCGGAGTGCCTGACGGATGTCGGGTACGTGCTGCCGCGCCACCTCGGCACCTGCCTCGACTGCGCGGAGGAGGTAGCCGCATGAACGTCTGCCACACCGCACCCCGCCCCCTCACCGAGGGCGAGCGGACAGCCGTAGCCGTCACCGCCGTCGTCACCGGCGCGCTCGGCCTACTCGGGTTCATCAACAGCTTCGAACGCGTCGCACACGTCGCCGGCCCTTCGTTCGGCTGGTTCGCCTGGACGGTCCCGCTCGGCATTGACCTGGGCATCGCCGTGTTCTCGGCACTCGATATCGTGCTGGCCCGCCTCGGCATGCGGGTGAGCTGGCTCCGGTTCATCCCATGGGCACTGACCGGCGCGACGGTCTACCTCAACGTGGCCGCATACCTCAACGTCCCCGGTCGTACCGACTGGTTCGCGGTCGTCGCCCACGCACTACTCCCCCTGTTGTGGGTCATCGCCATTGAGGTCGGTGCCCACGTCATCCGTAAGCGCGCCGACCTGGCCAAGCCCGATCACATGGACGGGATCCGCCGCTCACGCTGGCTGCTCGCGCCGATGGCGACCATCGCACTCTGGCGCCGCATGGTGCTCTGGGAGATCTGCAGCTACCCCGAGGCCCTCGGACGCGAGCGCGAACGCATCCTCGCCAAGACAGAGCTACAGGACCGGTACGGCCTGCTCTGGCGCTGGAAGGCCACCCGCCGCGAGCGAGCCCTGTACTACCTCGGCGAACTCACACCCAAGAACATCCCGATGAAAGCGGAAGCCGTACGTATCGATCAGAAGAACGTCCCCCCGGCCTTGCCACCCGCGCCGCGAAAGCGCCCCGTCCCCAACCGCACCCGTGCCAAGAAGACCCCGCCGCCGACACCGAACGTGGGCGATCTTGTCCCTCTCGGACGCCGCGTAGCCGCTGACCTCAAGGCACAAGGCGAACCCCTGACCCGTGACCGCCTCCGAGACGCCATCCGCCGCCAAGGACAAAGCATCTCGACCGACCGTGCCGGAGCGCTCCTCTCGCGCCTGAAGACGGAGGGCCCCGCGGACCAGACGCCGCCTGTACGCGAAGACGAGGCCGCCTGATGACCCTGAGCATCACCGACACACACATGACCTCGGACGGCTGCCCGAACGTGGCCGAACTTAGCGGCCGCCGCTGGAGCGTCACCGGCTACCCCGGACGAACCTTCGACCGCAACCAAGCCATCACCGCCATGCTGCTGGCCGAACTACTGACCCAGCGCCAGTTCCCGGAGGACCGTACCGAGCTGCTCGCCGCCAGTTGGCGCGCCGAACTCGGCATCACCGAAGCAGACGGACCGCACACCCCGACCGCCACCAACAAGCCCGCAGACCGACCGGACGAGCAGCGGTCCGACCGCCCATCGTCCCTGACCGCCACATGGGGCGCGGCCTCATCCGCCAAGACAACGACCGCGCCCCAGGACCCCGCGACCAGCAAGTCAAACGAGGTGCACACATCATGACCCACCAGCAGGACAACCCCAACCACGAGGACAACAAGGACCCGGACCGGTCCGCCGCCCCGGACCACGAGAACGGCAAGGACGCCGACATCGTCCACCTGGACGCCGCCCGCGCCGAACGCCAGCCGCAGAAGCCCGCCGACCGGTCCGAGCCGAACGCCGAGGGCAGCCCCGCGAAGGCGGACGGACCGGTCCTGGAAGGCGCGGTCGTCCGCGTCGACCAGTCCGGTCCGACCGCAGCGGACTGGCGGACCGCGCTGGAGGCCAAGGCCCGCAGCCGACAGCCGATCGTCCCGCTGTGGTTGCGCTCCCGGACGGAGGCCGTCGAGACCGTCAAGTGGATCGGCCTCCACTACCTGCACGTGGCCGGCTACCAGGTCTGCCGCGTACCGCTCTACGGCGGACGCTTGACCGCACGTGCCCCGCGAGGGTTCCTGCGACTGGTGGGCGGCGTCATCAAATGGACCTTCGACCTGGAGGGCGAGCCGGTACGACTGGCCGCCGTCCAGAAGGCCGACCCCGAGGCGTACCTGAAGCTCAGCAGGCAACGTGACTCCCGCGTACGCCTACGCACCCTGATCTCCATCGCCGCCCTCGTCACGCTGCTGATCGCAGGCCTCATCGTGACCGATCAGACGAACCCCGTGCAGTGGATGGCGCTCGCAGCCGCCATCGCCACACTCGGCATCCTCGGCAAACCCGCTGACCGCCCGCTGATCAACCGCGCAGTCGTGTCATCCACGGTGGAGAAGCTCACCAGCGACATTGTCATCCGCTCTCTGACCGTGCTCGGTATAGCCGGCATTAACCAGGCCATCGCCAAGAACCCCAAGGACGCCATCCGGTTCGTCGCCCCGATCACCCGCGACGGCCCCGGCTGGCGAGCGGACATTGACCTGCCGTACGGCGTGACCGTGGCCGACGTAATGGACAAGCGCGACCGCATGGCCTCGGCGCTACGCCGCCCGCTGGGCTGCATCTGGCCCGAGGGCGACTCGACCATCCACGAGGGACGGCTGATCCTTTGGGTGGGAGACAAGGACCTGTCCAAGACCGTCGTCAAGTCTCCGCTGCTCAAGGCCAGCTCTCACGACGTCTTCAAGGGCATCCCGTTCGGCTGCGACCCGCGAGGCCGCGCCATCGTCATACCAGTCGTTGAGCAGAACATCCTGATCGGCTCACAGCCCGGCCAGGGCAAGACCGCCTCAGTTCGAGTGCTGGCCTCCGGCGCGGCCCTCGACCCGAGCGCCGAACTGTGGATCCACGAACTCAAAGGCACCGGTGACCTCGACCCGCACGAACAGAACTGCCACCGTTACGTCTCCGGCATCGAGGACGAGGCCATCGGCTACGCCGCCGACTCTCTGACGCTGCTCCGCAAGGAGGTGATGCGCCGCGCCGCCGCTCTCAAGGCCCTGCCTGCGGACCTGTGCCCGGACAAGAAGGTCACCCGGCAGATCGCCGACAAACGCTCACTGGGACTGCATCCGCTGGTCGCCATCTTCGACGAATGCCAGAACCTGTTCGCCCACGCCGAGTACGGCGACAAGGCGGGCGAGGACGCCGAGTTCATCATCAAGCTAGGCCGCGCTCTCGGCGTGATCCTGGTGCTGGCCACCCAGCGCCCGGACAAGGACAGCCTGCCCACCGGCATCAGCGCGAACGTCACCATCCGGTTCTGCCTGCGAGTCGCCGGCCAGCTCGAAAACGACATGATCCTCGGCACCTCCGCGTACAAGAACGGCATCCGCGCCACCGTCTTCCAACCCAAGATGGACGCCGGTATCGGCTACCTACTCGGCGCAACCCCGATGCCCAAGGTCGTGCGCACCGCCTACCTGGACACGCCCGCCACGCAACGCATCGCCGACCGCGCCCGCGCGCTACGGGCCAGCACGGGAGCACTGAGCGGGCATGCCCTCGGCGAGACGCCCGAACAGCACGCGCCCACCTTCGACCTGCTCGCCGACATCCTGGCCGTGGTCCCGCCGTCCGAGGCCAAGGTGTGGAACGAGGCGATCGTGGATCGCCTCGCCGAGCTGCGGCCCGACATCTACGGCCCGTGGGCGCGCCTGGAGGGCGGTGCCAAGACGGCCCAGCTCACGACCGCGCTCAAGCCCCACGCCATCAAGACCATGCAGGTGTGGGGCACGTCCGAGAGCGGCGGCAAGGGCGCGAACCGCATCGGCGTAGCCCGAGACGACATCACCACCGCCATCACACACCGTGATCGCGGTAGAAGGTCCAGCGCCGCTTCCTAAGGCCTCGATCGCCTCTAGACCTAGAGGCAGACCCCTCTAGGTCTAGAGGCCCGCCTAGAGCCCAAAACGGCACTCGAACTGTGCTCTAGCACCTAGACCCTGACCTGCGAGAACCCTGAAAACGGCCCTGGAGGCCCACATGGCCACTGCCATCACACTTCTAGCAGTCTGCCTACCGTCGATCACTCTCAGTTACATCATCATCTGCCTGGCGTGGCCCTGGGGCCGCTGCATCCGATGCCGCCCCGGCGGCAAGAACCGCAACTGCCGCGCCTGCAACGGCACCGGCATGCGACCCCGCCTCGGCTGGCAGCTCTACGTCTACCTCCGCCGCCTGTACCGCGACGGCACTCACTGACCCGGTCCCAAGGAAGGAAAGCCGCCATGTCCGGCGAGACCACCATCACGATCATCGGCAACCTAACCAACGACCCCGAACTGCGCTTCACCCAGACCGGTACGGCCATCGCCACCTTCACCATCGCCTCAAGTCCGCGTACCTACAACAAGCAGCTTGAGCAGTGGGAAGACGGCGAGGCCCTGTTCATGCGCTGCTCGGCCTGGCGCGACCTCGGCGAGCATGTCTGCGAGTCGCTCACCCGAGGCACCCGCGTCATCGCCTCTGGCCAGCTCCGGATGCGCACCTACGAGGCCCACGAGGGCGAACACCGCACCGCCTTCGAAATGACCGTGGACGAGATCGGCCCGTCCCTGCGCTTCGCCACCGCCAAGCCCGCCAGAGCGGCCCGCAAGGCCCCTACCAGCCACAACAGCAACGCACCCGATACGTGGGCCAACACCGCCCTGACAGGAGACAAGCCACCGTTCTAGCCACGCTCACGCATCACCGGGATACAGCCTCGGCGACCAGCCGCCAAGCACAACCGCCGAGGCCACCCACCCCGATCACGAGGAAAGGCACTGCCAGCATGGCATCGACCAGCACCCGTTCCCACCGCTACACCCGGACGATCGCACCGCGCCCACACCTGGAGGACCTCAACCACTTCGGCCGGGGTCGGCTCACGCTCGACGAGCACGCCGCCACCCCATTGGACGCACTCATGCACGTCCCTGCCGAGGGCTACCGCCTCCGGCTTCTTGGGGTCGAGGAGGCGTCCAATGGGGTGGCCTGACCTGACCCGTGCCGCCCTGCAGGCCGCCGCCCGTGGCTGGTGCGTCTTCCCGCTCACCCCGCGCGGCAAGAAGCCGTTGCGCGGCTTCACCGGCTGGGAGCGCCACGCCACCACCGACACCGACCGGATCGCCGCCTTCTGGCCGCACCAGCCGTACAACATTGGCATCGCCTGCGGCCCGTCCCGGCTGGTCGTGATCGACCTCGACCAGCCCAAGCCCGGCGACCGCCCGCCCGCCGGCCTCGCCCAGCATCACCCGCAGAACGGAGAGCACGTCTTCCGCCTGCTGTGCGCTGAGCACGACCAGCCATACCCCGACGACACCTTTGCCGTCCGCACTCGGCGCGGTGGCACGCATCTCTACTTCACCCCGCCTGAGGGTCTACGGCTGAGCAACAGCGCAGGTCACAAGGGCGGGCTCGGCTGGCTGATCGACACTCGGGCCTGCGGTGGCTACGTCGTCGGCCCTGGGAGCCACGTCACTCAGCCGGACGGCACCGGCCCTTACGAGATCATTCACGACCTACCGCCCGCGCCGCTCCCGGCTTGGCTCGCCAAGGCGCTCGCACCCGCCGCGCCGCCCTCGCTCAGCGCTGCTGATCTGCTGGCCAGCCTGCCCAGCCACCGCCTGAATCGGTACGGCGACGCCGCGCTACGCAGCGAGATCGAACGCGTGGCCACGGCCCAACGCGGCACCCGCAACCGCACGCTCAACACTGCCGCCTTCAACCTTGGCCAACTCGTCACGCGCGGTGTGCTGCCCGCCGAAGTGGTCATCACCGCCCTCCAGGCAGCCGCCGAGACCGCGAACGCCGAAGGCGACCCGAACCCGCCCCGCGAAATTGCCGCCGTCATCGCCTCGGGCTTGTCCGCAGGCATGAAAGCCCAGCCACGCCGTTGCAGGGCCGCATGAACACCACGCAAGGAGCACTGCCCATGAACGACCGCACACCTAACGGCGCCGCTCTGCTCGACCGACTACGCGCCGCACTCACCCGCTACGTCATCCTGCCGAGTCCCGAGGCCTCCGACGCCGTCACCCTCTGGATCGCCGCCACCCACGCCCAGCCCGCATGGGCGCACGCACCACGTCTGGTCATCCGAGGCCCGGAGAAGCGCTGCGGCAAGTCCCGGCTCCTGGACGTGGTGGAGGCCACCTGCCACGAGCCGTTCATCACCGTCAACTCCTCCAGCGCCGCCGTCTACCGCTCCATTACCGAGGACCCGCCGACCATGCTGGTGGATGAGGCCGACACCATTTTCGGCCCCAAGGCAGATGGCAATGAAGACCTCCGCGGCCTGCTGAATGCCGGACATCAGCGCAACCGTCCTGCCAAGCGCTACGACGCCGCCACCAACCGCGTCGAGAGCATTCCGACCTTCGCCATGGCCGCACTCGCCGGCATCGGAGCGATGCCGGACACCATCGAAGACCGCGCCGTCGTCATCCGCATGCGCCGCCGCGCCCCCGGCGAGAACGCCGCTCCCTACCGGCACCGCCGTGACCGGCCAGCACTGCGTGATCTGGCCGCCGCTTTGAACCTGTGGCTCCGCGCTGACCTATCCGCCTTGGAAGCGGCAGAACCCAGCATGCCTGTAGAAGACCGCGCCGCCGACACCTGGGAACCCCTCGTCATCGTCGCGGACCACGCGGGGGAGAACTGGCCGGATCGCGCCCGCGCCGCCACGTTGACGCTCACCACCGAGGCCGATGACAACGGGCAGACCTCGGCCCGGGTGCGACTACTGGCCGCCTGCCGTACCGCATTCGGCCCCGACACCGCCCTACCTACCGCCCTCTTGCTGGAGCGCCTCAAGAGCGATTCTGAAAGCGAATGGGCTGATCACGGCCCTGCCGGACTGACCGCGATGAAGCTCGGCACGATGCTGCGCGAGTACGACATCCGCTCGGGCAACATCCGCTTCCCCAACGGCCAGCAGGCCAAGGGCTACCAGCGGGCCGACTTCGCCGACTCCTGGTCGCGCTACTGCCCGGCCCTCGCCCCTATCCCAGAGGCCGATGTCGTGCCGATCGAGAGGGAGGGCCGTCCCAGCCGTCCCAGCCTCGTCACCGCAGGTCAGAGCGGGACGGCTCCAATCGCTGGGACGGCATGACCCGTCCCATCAAAACAAGCCGTCCCAGGCTTGACCTGCAGAAATGACCCTGGGACGGCTGGGACGGCTCACCCCTGCACAACCACCCGCGAGCACCCTCGGCGACCAACCGCCAAGCACAACCGCCGTGGCATCGACCCGCACCGATCACATGCCCGGAAGGAACGCGCTCCATGGCCACCATCACCCGCCTCCGCGCGATGCTCACCGTCCCGGAGGTCTGCGCCGAACTCCAGATTTCCCGGTCCACCTTCTATGACTGGCGGCAGAAGGGCCGTGCCCCGCGCTGCGTCACCCTCCCCAACGGCTCACTCCGCATCCGCCTCGCCGACCTTGACAACTGGCTCAACGCCCGAGAGGACGCCGCCTGATGAAGAACACCACCTACGAAGTGCGCTTCTATAAGACCGAGGTCCGCAAGAACACGTCGGGCAAGGTCACGTCCTACCGCGTCCGCTGGTCCACCGCCGGAAAGGAATGGAAGAAGACCTTCCAGAAGAGCGCCCAGGCAGACGCCTACCGCAGCAGCCTCGTCACCGCCGCCCGCGAGGGAGAAGCGTTCGACCTGGTCACAGGCGAACCCGCGAAGTGGGGGCGTACTCAGCAACCGGAAATGACCTGGTACGAGTTCGCCTGTAAGTTCGCCGATTTCAAGTGGAAGGCGGCCTCGGCGAAGTACCGACAAGACATAGCCCGCGCGCTTACCGCCGCCTCACCCGCGATGCTCGCCGGCAACAAGGGCAAGCCCAGTGACCTCGCGCTCCGCACCGCCATGCGCCGATGGGCGTTCAACACCAAACAGCGCGCCGAGGCTTCCGAGGAGACAGCTCAGGTACTTGCCTGGCTTGCCAAGAACACCCTGCCCGTTTCCGCGCTCACAGAGCCCGCCACAGTGCGCGCCGTTCTCGATGTGGCGAATACCCGCTTGGATGGCAAGCCTGCCGCCACGAGTACGATCCGCAGGAACAAGACCATCCTGCAGAACGCCCTGGACTACGCCATAGAGCTGGAGCTGCTCACCACCAACCCGATCAAGTCGCTGAAATGGAAGCCGCCCAAGGTCACGTACGAGGTGGACAAGCGCAGCGTGATCAACCACGCACAGGCGCGCCACCTGCTCGCCGAGGTCGGAAAGCAGCAGCCGAGCGGGCAGCGACTGGTGGCGTTCTTCGCGGTGATGTACTACACCGCTCTACGCCCCGAGGAAGCCGTCAACCTCAGAGGGGACAACGTGCTCATCCCCGATCTCATCAGAAACGAGGAGACCGGCGAGATGGAAGAACCCGCCGACGATTGGGGAGAACTACATCTTGCCAACGCCGCACCGTTCGTCGGCCGGGAATGGACCGACGACGGCAGTCTGCGCGAGGAACGCGCGCTCAAGCACCGCGCCAAAGGCCAGACTCGGACGATCCCGTGTCCGCCCGCCCTTACCAAGCTCCTCCGCGCCCATCTCGCCGAGTTCGACACCGGCCCCGAAGGACGGCTCTTCACCGGCGTACGAGGAGGAGAACTGCCGAGCATCACCTACTGCCGAGCCTGGCGTAGAACCCGCGAGAACGCCCTGACGCCGCGAGAGGCACGCTCACCGCTGGCCAAGCGCGTCTACGATCTCCGCCACGCCTGCGTCTCCACCTGGCTCAACGCAGGTGTCCCTGCCACCCAAGTAGCCGAGTGGGCAGGCCACAGCGTCGAAGTCCTGCTCAGGATCTACGCCAAGTGCATCGTCGGCCAGGAAGAGGCCGCCAAGCGGCGCATCGCCGAGGCCCTCAAAGACGACGAGCCATGACCGGCCCACACGCGGAAGTGTGGGCAAGCGTTGAAGGTGGACGCCCGCGATCGATCAGCGAGAGCCGTAGACAACCGGACATGTGAAGAGAGCCTCTGGCCTGTGTCTGCGCATTTCAGAGGCTCCTACAGGGGATCGTTCCATATATGTTCGAGATCACGGAACGTGCAGCCCGTGTGCGCACACCTCGACGCGAATGCCCGAACCGCATTAGCAGCTAGGGGTGTGGTCGTTTCGCTCGGTTCCATGTGGACCAACGCGGCAGAGCAACTGTCCTGGAACGAGCTGGAACGCGGGTGAACTGCAACCCAAACTGCAATTCACGCGACTTGTGTTCCACGCCAGCGAGTGCTTCGTACGCTTGATCATCCGTTCTCTTTCCACCCCGAAGGGGAAGCGGGCCAGGGTCGCGAGGACAAGGCGGGCGCCCCAGAGGATGAGTGACTTCCCGTAGCCTTGGCCTGCTCGGTTTGGCCAGGCCAGCAATAGCGGGCGAGGTGATCAGGGCTTCCGCCTTAGCCATCTACGAATCCGTAGGCACGTCAGTGCTACGGAGTGCCTTTGCCAGAGGCCGGGTCGCCCCTGGGCTATAGCCCTATCTTAGACGCCGACTTTCTTTTGCGACAATCCACGGCAACGGCAGAAATTGAGTACGAAGGGTCTCCCTGTTCCCTTACGAGAATATTCAACTGCTGCTCTGTTAGATCGGGGTCTCGCTCATGGCACATCACCAGGTATGTACCGAACTCAGCATTCGCGGACCGCATATATTGCGGTAGTTGGACCAGGATGCCATGACGAAGCTTTCGCAGCTCTCGATCCTTTTTAAACTCGATCACGCATGTTGTTCCATTTAAGGCAAGGGTAAGATCAGTGGGCCCGCTTCCGTGATCGGCGTTGGGATGAACTTCTATGCCAAGTGCATCGAAAGCTAGGCTTGCAAATAGTCGGTATAGTGCTTGGTGCCGCGATTCGTGCTCCGGATTTCCTGCAGAATCGTAGAGATGTTTCCATGCACCGCGATCTCGGACGGCAACCTTAAATTGATCTGCGGTGTCATTAACGGCGGCCATCAGGGCATCTTTATTGGAGAAGTCTTCGTACTCAAGCCTGGGGAGGTAATGTTGGCGCCCACCATTGCTGACCAACGTATCGCGCCTGTTCGTCAGGTCAATCACTCGACCCTCGCGTCCCGTTAGCTTATGCATAATCTCGCGAACGCCTGCTATAACAAGATCGAATTTGCTGGAGGAAATCATTCGCCCAACAACAAGAGAAATGTCGTCTACGTCGTACATATTTACGCTGGCCGTAGTGGTAATCTCACAGTCGCGTCGAGTCGTTCCTCTAATAAGGGAGCCGTCCCTTAGTCGAATCTCGGCAGTCTTTGTCTCATTGTTCAATGGGACGTACGTGGTCTCCCCGCAGTGGATAAACCAGTCGCCCACCTTGGGGTCAAAGTGTGCAACATCCTCAATGGCGCACGCGCGTATGAGATCGCTAGCTAATCCGCCAATTAGATGACTTCGATAGAGTTCCTTCATTTCGCGGGATTCTCCAACGCGCCAAAGATTTGCAAGGATGTCGCGGCTGAATGGTCCCATGAGGCTGCCTAGGATGTTCAGGCGCGCGTAATATGCCTGGATCAGGAGGTCGGGGTCGTCTTTTGCTGGTATCTCGTTCCATGCCATTTTTGTTCCAAACGCTTCGCTTGTGAGGATGTCTCGCATTACGCAGACCCGCTTGGCCACAGAGTCTTCCGTTGATTGCCTAGTCTGGCAACGGCGCGGCATGGTCGCTGCCGTCCTCAGGAGAGGGTCCTTCAACTGAAGCTGCGCCAGCGCGTTCACGGTGATCCCGAAGCGCATCCAGGATTCGTTGTCTGCGCCTCTCTGGGTTGTCGGGCACGTGGAACGGAGACGGAACATGCGGACCCGCGCCGTCAATCTGATCGGCGAGTTTGCTCAGGATGAACTCCAGGCCCACGAGGACGTCGAAGCTCTCCAGGCTAATCTCGCCCACTATGCGTGACTCGCCCGTCCCCCCGATGACTCGAGCAGCCGGGGTGAGTTGCATGAGCAAGTCGAGAAGATCCCATCCCGATCGGAGCCGCTCGTGGATCCATGTCATTGGGCGCTCCGAACCCAGGAACCTCCATGTCAGAAGGAGATCGATCTGAATGTCCGAGAGGTCGGCAGGGGCTGAGCCAGCATCCTGCAGATGCTGTTCGATGCCAGTTTCGACAGATTCTCGGCAGCGCTGAACCCACTCCGGCTCTGGACCCGACAAGTCACCGCTCTGAGTTCGGTCCTCGAGCCTCAGGAGGGACACGGTTGCCAGGTGCGCCCCGGCCGGTGTCCGACTCATTCGGGTCAAGACCACTGCTCGGGAGTCGTCGGGGGTATTGGCCAACAGGTCAGTAGCCAGAGAGCGGAGGGCAGAATCCGGCGTGAGCAGCCCGAGCGTTTCTGCGGGAGCATCAAGATCTCCTGCAGCATCAGCAAGGACGCCCAAGAGGGAAAAGTTAGGCGACGAAACGGCAGTTGGATGCCGGCGGATGCGCCGTGTGATGCGATGAGTGTCCGTGCGCAGCCGCTTCAGCAACTCCTCTCTTTCGTGCCCCGGAGCGTCCGCGAGGATCTGGTTGATCGCTGTCGCAAAGTCGGCCTCCGGCAAGTCATCGCCCGGAACCGCGAAAGTAACATACCGGTCAAAATAGTCGGCACTGCAGACGCTGCAGGGTCGATTAGCGTCGTTCACAGCGAGGCGTGTCAATTCCGCGATGGCAGGAAACAGCAAGCTTAGGATAGTAAGGATGCCCTCGCGATTTCCGGGCGATACACCAGCATCTGTGAGACGGTCCTGCCATATCGGCAACTGCTTGTCACGCTCGGCTCTTGGAAGGTAATCAGTACCGGTGAGCTGAGCTCGGTGCCGCCTGAGCAAGTTGTAAGCGCCAGGCTCCATTGTGCGCAGGAATGTTACGAGCAAGAAGTCGACCAGGTCGATATTGCCAGCCATGGACGCCAGGCCAGCATTTACCTGCCCAAAGTAGCGCTTGATTGACCTGGGAGTGGTAAGTCGATCCTTAAGGTGCACGTCGTATGCGTGACCCAGCCGTTCCATGGACTTTGGGTCGAGCGTCATGCCGTGCGCAGCGAGGAGGTCACGAATCCCTTGGTCAACTATGGCAACCGCATCACGTTCGCGGAATGCGGGCAGATCGAGTCGCACCTGAACAATTTTCTCCAGAAATTCCTGAGCACGAGTCTCATCATTCCCAACGAGATCGGTCCGTCTCAAGACGTCCAGCAGAGTGCGCTCGTCGTAGCAAAGCAAGTAGTAAATGTTGGGCAGTCGCCCTACGAGTCGGACGAGCTTAAATACAACAAGCAACTCGCTGGGGGTAACCCTATCAAGATCATCTATAAGTATCAGTATGGGTCTGTTGGCAGCACGTAGGGCGTCTTCGACTTGCTTCTTGACTGCGCTAGGGCTCTCATCGCCCGCAATAGCGTCAGATACGCTTTCCAAAGCTCCGGAGGCATCGATTCCGGCCAGCGAAGCGATTTTGCTAAATGAGGCGACAGTGCGACCAAATCCAGCGATTTTACTTCGAGTGTCCGACCACTGCTCGCCCTTCGGGAGCGCTGCACGGATCTCGCTAAACAGCGCGAGGGTGAGGGAGTCGACATCAGAGTACATCCATGGGTTGAGCTCACGGACCGCCCAACGGCTGTCGGTCTGTCTCGTAAGCTGCCGGGTGATCATCCCCAGGAGCGACGACTTCCCTGAACCCCACGGCCCGATGAGGGCGAGTACGCCCGAAGGGCTCTGCGCGCGGACGTGTTCTAACAACGTGACCGCGTTACGGGCGTAAGTATCCCGCCCCAGCAAATCCGGTGCAGATTCGCTGCCATCGATGGGGTCATCGTTGAAGTAGCCCAGTGTGCCCATAGTGACCATTGTGCCGGGATAATTGAGGACGGCATGCCTCTCCCGGAGGGGGTGCGCAATCCCACAGTCCTGACGTCGCTCTATGCCGCAGGCCGAATCGCTCTGTGGACCTGTAGCCCTCATACATGGCGCCTTCGACCTGGCGCTTCTCGCGCAACGCGCGCACCCCGGCCGCCTGATCAGCCCGTCTGCCGTCGACCCGCCCGAAGGGGAAGCGGGCCAGGGCCACGGGTACCAAATGGAGCGCCCCACCGGACAAGCGATCTGGTATCCGTGGCCCTGGTCTGCTCGGCTTGTCCCGGGTCGATGGCGGGCGAGATGATCAGGCTTCCACCTTAGCCATCAACGGCCCCGGCAGACGGCACGGCGATCATCCCGGAGCCGGGGCGCCCCCGCCGGAGGCATTTCTCCCAGATGCAGAGCCGTACTTTCGCTGAGCGGCTTGGGCGCTAACTCCAAGCGCCTCTCCGATTTCCTTCCAGGTGTGGAGCCTTCCGGGCGGTTCACTTTCCAACACTTCGTGTAGCAGCGCAGCTTCACGACTGTCGACACCATGAAGGATGAGCAAGCGGAGCTGAGTCTCCAACACTCCAATCAGGTGCTTGGACACCCGAATCTTCGCGAGGACATCGTCCTCGTCTTGTCCCTGGAGCGCCACGAGCTTGGCGACCAACTTCCTGGTGATCCGCGAGGCGAAGGCGTCGAAGTCTTCAGTGATCTCCACATCAACATATGTTGATGCATTCACTCATGAGCTTTCGCCGTTCTCGTAAATACCCAGCTCAGGCGCTTCTACTGAATCGAGACGCAAGCCTTGGAAACCAGTACCTTCCTACGCGTGGTTGGACCGGGTCGTTCTCAGATGGACGGCCCACCGGTAGCGCGGAGGGCCGCCCACACCGTCAACTCTGTTGCGAGAGAAGGTGCACTGATGACGGTGTCACGTCGTACCCGTCGATGGCGAGCCGTGACTGTCGCGGGCGTCCTGCTTTTAGTGGTTGCCTCGTTCGCTTGGCCCGCACTGGCCCAGGGGACGAGCACCGCTGCCGCGGTTCTTTCGCTCGCGCTCGCCTGGCAAGAGAGGAACGCGAAGCGCACCGACAAGCGCGGTAACTAGCTTCGCGTCGATCGCCCGCATCGGGCCGTGCCTGGATAAGGCGCGGCCCGAGCACGGTCGTGGCGAGAACGGCCTCCAGGCCGCACGCGCAGCGTGCGGCCTGGAGGCCGCGAGCGGCGCGTAGCGCCGCCTTGATCCTCACAAGAACGATTCAGCGGGTATCGCATACGCCTGCCATTGAGCAGGGAACTGGTTTGGGGTAGACGTTGGCCAGGGCCGATCGAGCTCCCGTCCATCAGTTCTAAGCCCCCACAGACTGCTTCGTGAGCACGAGGACCGAACGGCACACCGGCGCGACACTGATGCACCCCAAGGCGGGAGGTGAGGACTTCGTCGGTCATGAGAGGAGGCCGAGCGACGCGTCGCCGAGGTTCTCAAGGACGGCCCTGGCCGAAACCGTGCATGGGGTCGTGGGCAAGCATTGGGCGTGGACACCCGCAAACGATCAGTGGGAGCCGTGGACAGCCGGACATGCGAATAGAGCCTTCGCCTCGTTTTACCGGAGGTCAGAGGCCCTTCTGTACTGGTGGAGAGTTGCGCGCCCTGCAGGATTCGAACCTGCGACCGTCGGATTAGAAGTCCGATGCTCTATCCAGCTGAGCTAAGGGCGCTCGAATTCGGCGTCTGACCAGCACGTCAGCCGACCAGGTGAGACGGTAGCATAATCATACACCGATCGAACAGTATCGGATTTGGAGAGGCCCATGGCGCGATCCCGAAGACAGCTGCCCCCTTCGCCTCCCCTGCTCGACATGGTCCCCTCCTGGGAATTGTCCCTTCAGGCGGCTGACAAGTCACCCGGAACGATCCGCAGTTACCTCGACAGCGTACGCGTCCTGGCCCGGTTTCTCTCCGAGCGCGGGCTGCCCGTGGAGGTGGAGGCGGTCGAGGCCGCGAACGTGCGGGCGTTTCTCGATGCCAGTTCGGCCACGACCAGTCCGGGGAACGCGCACAAGCATTTCCGGAACCTGCGGGTGTTCTTCAACTGGCTGATCGCGGAGGAGGAGCGGACCGCGGGGACGCCGATGGCCGGGATCGATCCGCCCAAGGTGGCCAGTCGTACGGTCGAACTGCTGGCTGATCGGGAGCTTGAGGCGTTGCTGGAGGTGTGTTCCGGGGGGTCTTGGGTGGATCGTCGGGATACCGCGATCGTGCGGGTGCTCATGGACAACGGAATGCGACTGTCTTGGCTGGCCGGGCTTCGGCACAGTGCCGACGTCAGCGACGAGGGCGGGGACGTGTGGTTGGATCGGCGGCTGCTGCGGATCGTCCGTAAGGGGGAAGACGCGCATCTGGTGCCGATCGGTCCGAAGACCGCCGCGGCGATCGATCGGTATCTGCGCGCCCGCGCGCGGCATCCGCACGCGGCCTCGCCCTGGCTCTGGCTTCCGGTACGCGGCATCACGGCCGAAGGTGGGGAGCGGCGGCTGACCGCCACGGGGATCCAGCAGATGCTGGAACGGCGGGGACGGCAGGCGGGGATCTCGGGGCGGCTGCATCCGCACCGGTTCCGGCAGACGATGGCCGACGACTATCTGGGCAAGGGCGGCGATCCGCTCGATCTGATGCGGATCACCGGGTGGAAGAGTGTGGAGATAGTGCGCCGGTACCTCGAAGCTGGGGCAGGCGTGCGGGCACAAACTGACGTCGCCCTCGGCGACCGCCTCTGACCGAAGTCAGTCCGTCAGCGCGATCACCACCCACATGAACGCCGTCCCCGCCAGCGTGGCCAGCAGCGTCGGAGCGGCGGCACGGCTCGTGGTGTGGGCCTCGGGCAGGATGTCGGACGTCGCCAGATACAACAGGAACCCGGCGAACATCCCCAGGTACGCCCCCAGTATCCCGGCCGGAATCGCGATCAGGGACGTCAAAGTCGCCCCGGTCACCGGTGCGAGCGCATCCAGACCCAGCAGAAGCACCGCCCGGCGGCGCGCGTTCCCGTACAGGGAAGTGATCGTGTACGTGTTGAACCCGTCCGTGAAGTCGTGCGCGATGACGCCGATCGCGACGGCGACGGCGAGCGTGGTGTCGGTCTGGAAGGCGGCGCCGATCGCGGCACCGTCGAGGAAGCTGTGGACGACGAGCCCGGTGCCGGCGACGAGGCCGACGCCCGCGTGCGAGTGGCGGTGTGAGGCGTAGTCGCCTTCGTGGGCGTCGTGCATGCCCATCGAGCGTTCGACGGCGTGGATGCCGAGGAACGCCAGCGCGAACATGAGCATCGGCACCGGCACCCCGCCGAGCTTGGCCGGTTCGCGCGAGAGCGCCTCAGGCAGCAGGTCGAACGCCACCACGCCGAGCATGACGCCGGCGGCGGCGCCGAGGACGAGGTGACGGCGTTCCTTGACCCGATGCGCGACCAGCCCGCCGAGCAGCGTCATCAAGAATGCCGCGAACGACAGCAGGATCGGCATGACGCTCCAGGCTAGGGGGCGCGTGTGCGCCGCAGTGTCTCGACACGCTAAAACGCCAGGCGGGAGGGTTATAAAAGGGTCTAAGCTCTCTTGGCATGGTCGCGACGCTCCTGCACGAGATCCCCTTGCAGGGCGGGGATGTGACAGACGGGGTGGTCCGGGTCGGTGACACCGTGCGCAGGCCGGTGCGCCCGTCGACGCCCGCCGTGCACGCCCTGCTCCGGCACCTGGAAGCCGCCGGGTTCGACGGCGCGCCGCGCGTGGTGGGCGTGGACGGGCTCGGGCGGGAGATCCTCACCTATGTTCCGGGTACGACCGGGCTCGGCCTGGTGACGGTCACCGACGAGGCTCTGGTACGCCTGGCCGAGCTGCTGCGCGACTTCCACGACGCGACGGAGGGCTTCCCGCTGACCCGCGGCGGCTGGGAGGGCGGTTCGAACGACGACGCCGCCCCCGAGGTCATCGGTCACTGCGATATAACCCCCCAAAACGTGATATTTCGTGATGGAAGACCGCGGGCGTTGATCGACTTCGATCTGGCCCGGCCGACGACCCGGCTGTTCGACGTCGTCACGACGCTCAGGCACTGGGCTCCCATCGCCGACCCCGTCGACCTGGCTCCGCTCCAGCGCGGGCTGGACGTGGGGGCGCGGCTCCGCTTGTTCTGCGACGCGTACGGAGTGCCGCCCCGTGATCGCCGACGGCTGCTGGAGCTGGCCAGGCTCCGGTTCCAGCGCTCGTACACGGTCATGCGTGGCCGGGCGGCGGCGGGCGGGAGCTGGGCCAGGATGTGGGCGGGCGGCGCGGGCGAGCGCATCCGCCGGGCGGCCGCCTGGCTGGACAAGCACGAAGATAAGCTCCATGCGCATTTGGTCAGCTAAGTCCCACCCAACCAGGCCGCTGGGCATCGCGTTGGGGGTCGTGCTCGACGCCGTTGTCGGCGATCCGCGCACGGGCCACCCCGTCGCGCTGTTCGGCCGCGCCGCCACCAGGCTGGAACAGGCCCTGTACGGCGATGCCAGGCCGAACGGTGTCGCCCACGTCGTCGTCTGCGCGGGCACGGCCGCGGGCCTCGGCGTGCTGGCCGAGCGGGTGGCGAACCCGGTCGTCCGTACGGCGTTGACGGCCGTCGCCACCTGGGCGGTGCTCGGCGGCACCACGCTGGCCCGCGAGGGCGCCTACCTGGCCGAGGCGCTGGAGGACGACGACCTGACCAGGGCACGCGCCCGGCTGCCGCACCTGTGCGGGCGCGACCCGGCCCGGCTGGAGGCGCCCGAGATCGCCAGGGCCACCGTCGAGTCGCTGGCCGAGAACGCCTCCGACGCCGTCGTGGCCCCTCTCTTCTGGGGCGCTGTGGCGGGCGTCCCCGGGCTGCTGGCCTACCGGGCGATCAACACGCTCGACGCGATGATCGGCCACCACTCGCCGCGTTATGAGCGTTTCGGGTGGGCGGCGGCCAGGCTCGACGACGTGGCCAACTACCTGCCGGCTCGGCTGACGGGTCTGATCACCGTACTGGTGGCCCCGAACCGGGCGCGGGCGCTGACCGTACTGCGCAGGGACGGCCACCGCCATCCCAGCCCGAACGCGGGCAGGTGCGAGGCCGCGTTCGCCGGGGCGCTCGACCTCACGCTGGGCGGCACGAACGTCTACGGCGGCCGGACCGAGCACCGCCCGACCATGGGCGACGGCCCCAAGCCCGAGGCCGGGGACATCCGGCGCGCGGTACGCCTCACCCGAGCGGTGAGCCTGACCGCCGCCGGCATCGCGGTGCTGGCCGCCTGGGGCCTGCGCCGCCGAGGATGAGGTGCTACGTCAGGCTCTGCCGGTTCGTCACGAACCAGAACGCGATCACCACGACCACGCCCAGCCCGAGCATCACCTTGACCGAGCTGCCCGTGGACTGCCGCCTGATCGGTACGGCCCGCATGGAGTGCCGCCAGGCCTGCCGGGCCGAGACCATCGACTGGAAGCGGCGTCCCGCGACGAACAGGGCTAATGCCACGATAATGAATAAGACGACAACGCGGCTGTCGGACGTGTCCATAGAGCCGCTCCTCCGTAAGTCAAGGAGATGTGCCCCCGCACAAGCTGAAAGCCCCAGAATACTCAGCTGTGCCGCTTTGTGAAGTTGTCAATTCCGAGGGTGCAAGAGCAGGAGAAGGGCGGGCAACCCGGCCAGTGCGGCCATGAGGACGGCGGTCAGCGTCAGGTTCCCGGCCGCCAGGAGCGGGGCGACGGCCGCGGCGCCGAGGGGCGGCGTGGCCTGCATGAGCGTACGGAGCACACTGAACGCGCGGCCGCGCAGGGCGGGCGGGATGAGCTCCATGCGCAGCGACTGGGCCCAGACGGTCATCACCACCCCCGCCGCCCCGATCAGCAGGAAGCCCGCCGCCAGCACCCACCGGTCGGGTACGGCCAGCACCGCCAGGAATCCGGCCGCGGCGACGAGCTGCGCCAGCCCGATGGCCCGCATCCGGCCGGTGTTCGGCTTCCATGATCCAGCCAGGAACCCGCCCGCCAGCTCGCCCACCGACAGGGCGCTCAGCAGCAGCGCCAGCGTGGCCGGTCCGCCGGGCAGCCGGTCCTTGGCCAGCCACGGCCCGGCGACCAGCACCAGGGCGCCCTCAGCGATGTTGAACGCCATGAACGCCAGCGTCGTGCGTACCAGCGCCCGGTCCCGCAGCAGGTGGGCCAGTCGCGGCCGACCCGTCTCCGCCGTCACGTGCGGCCGCAGCGGGGTGCGGACCAGCAGCGCGGCCACGGCGAAGCACAGGTAGCTGACCGCGTCGAGCGCGAGCACGTTCACCGCGCCGATGGCGTCGATCAACGTTCCGGCCAGGGCGTAGCCCACGATGCCGGACACGGCGTACGCCAGGGACTCCAGCGCGTTGGCCTTGTCGAGCTCGTCCGGCTCGACGAGGTCCGGGATGGCCGCGGGTACACCGGCCATGGGCACCATCTTGAGCAGGCCGTGCAGGGCGGCCACCACGAACGGCAGCCAGCCCGGCATCCCGCCACCCAGCACCGCCGTCAGCGGCACGGTGGCCACCGCGACCCCTCTGACCAGGCTGTCGGCGGCCAGCACGTGCCGCTTGTCGAAGCGGTCGAGCAGCGGGCCCACGGCCAGCCCGCCGGCCAACACCGGGGCGGTGTAGCAGGCGGCCAGCAGGCTCAGCGCGGCGACGCCGCCGGGGCCGTTGAGCACCAGCCAGGACAGGGCCACCAGCGTCATGCCGTCGCCGACCAGCGAGATGGACGAGCCGATCCACAGCCGGCGGAAGTCCCGCGTGGCCAGAACGGTGAGCGTCATGCCGCGGCCCACAGGTGGTGCAGGGCGTAAGAGCGCCAGGGGCGCCAGCTCGCGGGCGCCTGCCGTACCTGCCGGGTGGGCAGGAAGACGTCGGGGTCGGCGAGCGCGCGCATGCGGATGTAGGCGGCGGTCCGCTCGTCCACACCGGGCACGGTACGCAACTGCCGCTCGGCCGCGTCCCGGTCGGCGCCCGGATCGAGCGTGAGCCGCCCGGTGATCAGCGCCTCGGCGATCGGGGCGACCTTGGCCAGCGCCGCCGCGAGCGGAGCGACCTCGGTCAGCGCCGCCACCGGCGGGGCGGCCTCGGCCAGCGCCTTCGCGAGCGGGGCGGCCTTGGCCAGCGCCGTCACCGGCGGGAACAGCCGGGTGACGCCACCCGCTGGGCTGCCGAGCGGCTCGCCGAAGCGTTCGACCAGCTCCGCCAGTTCGTCGCCCGGCCCGCACACCGCGCGCACGGCCAGCTCGGCGGGGTCCACGTGGCCGGGCGCGCGCAGCCCCGGACGGGCCGCGACCAGCGGGGCGAGCATCGGGTCCGCGCCGAGCACCTCCGCGATCTCGCGCGGGTCGGCGTCCAGGTCGAGCAGCACCCGGCACCGCCGTACGGCGACCGCCAGGTCCCTGACGTCCGCCAGCAGCAGCTCGCACCGCATGTGATCGCCGCCGTCCGTCACGTCCACCACGCCGGTCCCGTACGGCAGGCGCAGCGACCTGCGGTAGAACCCGGCCCCACCCTCCTCAACGCCAGGCACGGCCCGCGCGGCCAGATAGCCCAACAGCGCGTCCGCGTCCAGCGGCGGCCGATAGGCCAGCCGCACCTGGACCCGCACCGCCCGCGAACTCGGCACTCCCGCCGAGCCCAGCACTCTCGGTGAGCCTGACGCGGCCTCCGGGCCCAGCGCGGTCGCTGAGCCCAGCTCAGTCTCCGAGCCCAACGCGGTCGCTAAGCCCAGCGCGGTCGCTGAACCCGGCACAGTCGCTAAGCCCGGCACGGTCGCAGAGCCCGGCCGGTTCCCGCCCTTTCCTGGGACGCGGGACCGCAGCTCGGTCGGGGTCAGACCGTACAGCTGCCTGATCGTCTGGTTGAACTGCCTGATGCTCGCGAACCCGGCCGCGAACGCCACCTCCCCCGCCCCCAGCCCCGTCGACTCCAGCAGGATCCGCGCGGTCTGCGCCCGCTGCGCCCGAGCCAGCGCCTGCGGCCCGGCGCCGAGCTCGGCCAGCAGGAGCCGGTGCAGCTGCCGCTCGCTGTAGCCGAGCCGGGCGGCCAGCCCCGAGACGCCCTCCCTGTCCACCAGCCCGTCGGCGATCAACCGCATCGCCCGCCCGGCCACGTCGGCCCGCAGGTTCCACTCGGGCGAGCCGGGCGCCGCGTCGGGACGGCAGCGCTTGCAGGCCCGATGTCCCGCCTGCTGGGCGGCCGCCGCCGAGGGGTAGAGGCGTAGGTTCTCCGGTTTGGGCATGGCCGCCGGGCAGCTCGGCCGGCAGTAGACGCCCGTGGTGGCCACCCCGACGAAGAACCGCCCGTCGAAGCGCCGGTCGCGGCTCCTGAGCACCGCGTACAGGTTGTCAGCATCCATCACCCGACCCACTGTGACGTGCGCCGGGGCGCGGCGGCTAGCCACGATCGGACGCCAACGGCAACGCCCTACAGGAGCCCGGTACGGCGGGCCAGGGCCGCCGCCTCGACCCGCGAGCCCACGCCGAGCTTGGCCATGATGTTGGACACATGGACCCCCGAGGTCCTGGCCGAGATGAACAGCCGCTCGGCGATCTGCTTGTTGCTCAGCCCCTCGGCCACCAGCTCCAGCACCTCCAGTTCCCGCGCCGACAGCCCGGGATCGGCCGTCAGGCTCACCCTGCCGCTGGCCGCCGCGGCCTCGACCTCGCGCCGCAGCGGCTCCGAACCCAGCCGCCCGGCGATGGCCGCGGCCTCACGCAGCAGTTCGCGCGCCGCCTCGGTGTCCTGTTCGGCCGCTCTGACCAGGGCCTGCCCCAGCGCGTACGGCTGACCGACCGACCGCCACGCGGCCACGGCGGCCGGCCACGAGCCCCCGCACTCGGCCTCGAAGGTCGCCCGGTACGCCTCCTGGACCCGGCCCGTCGTCTCCATGCCAGGAGGCGCCTGCCGTACCCGGCCCGTACGCGCGGCGATCACCAGCAGCGGCCAGGCATAGCGGCGGCTGAGCGTCACGTCGTGCGCGGACAGCACGTGGTCGGCCAGCCGCCCGGCCCGCTCCACATCACCGGCGGCGACGGCGAGCCTGCCTTCGAGCAGGTCAGGCTCCAGGCACGAGTCATAACCGCGCGAACGCCCGCGCATCAGCGGCCTGGCCCGATCCAGCACGCCGGCCGCCTCCTCCAGCGAACCCTCCCAGACCGCCACCGTGCCGAGCACCATCAGCAGCCAGGCTCGGTGGATCGGCGGCGGCTCCAGCGCCAAGGCCGCGTCGATGACCTCGCGCGCCTCCTTCCAGCGACCGAGGGAGGCCAGGGGCTCGGCCAGGTTCGCGGCGATGTGGGCGCCGCGCGAACGGGCCATGCCCATGCGCCTGGCCTGCGCCATGCCCCGGCGCGCGATCGCCTCCGCCCTGATGTGCTCCCCCGCCGCCTCCAGTACATCGGCCTCGCCGGCGTACGCGACCAGCACCGTGTCGTCGTCGGGAGCGGCGGCCCGCGCCTCGGCGTGCAACCTCGACGCGGTCGCCAGGTCGCCTTCGAGCGCGGTGAGCGCGGCCAGGGTGACGAGGGACCTGGCGTCGCCGAGCGCCAGCGCGTCCTCGGCGCGGGCACGGGCCTCGGCGTCCTGGCCGTTCCAGGCGAGCGTGTTGGCGAGGGCGCCGATCAGCCGGGCCTCACGCGGCGCCAGCCGTACCGCTTCGCGCAGATCCGCCAGGCCGTCCTCGCCGAGCAGGTCACGGATCGCCACCCGCAGCTCCAGCAGATGCGCGGCCCGCAGCGGATCGCCGCCCACCTCGTCGAGCGCCAGACTCGCCAGCTCCTCGGCCCGCTCGGCGTCACCCACGTGCAGCGCGTCCTTGGCCGCCAACTCCAGCACCGCGGCGTGATCCATGCCCTCGCCGCCGTGGTGCCCTTCGGGGTCGGCGTGGTCCCACAGTTCCAGTACGCGGTCCCAGCGGTGTGCCCGCCAGGCCGCCTGGAAGGCGCGGCGTCTGTCGCCCGCCGCGTACCAGTGGTCGGCGGCCAGTTCGGGCCGCGCCTCGGCGCAGCGGATGTGCAGGCGGATGCGCTCGCCCGGCAGCAGGTCGTCATAGACGGCGTCCCGGATCAGCGTGTGCCTGAACACGTAGCCGTCACCATCCACCAGCAGCAGCCGAGCCCGGACGACCGGCCGCAACGCCTCGTCGAGTGCCAGGTCGTCCAGCCCGGCCACGGACCGCAGCACCTCGTGCGGCGTCCTGCTCCCCTCGTACAGCGCCGAACGCGACACCGAAGACGACACGGCGGCGATCCGCAGCACGTCCAGGCTGGCCCGGCCGAGCCGCTCCGCACCGGCGAGCAACAACTCGCGCAGCGAGGCGGGCGTGGTCGGCGTGGCGGTGCCCGCGTCGGCCAGCGCCTCAGCGAACAGCGGATTGCCCTCACTACGCGCCACGATCCGCTCGATGTCGGTACGGGCAAGCCCAGGCACTTGATCGCCGTCGGTGCCGCCCAGCATGCGCGCCACCTCATCGCGACCCAGTGGCGGGACCTTGAGGACCTCGGCCACAGGCAGACGCAGCGGCTCACGCGAGGTCGCGATCACCAGCACGCCGGGCCGCGTCAAGTTACGCAACAGGAACACCAGCAGGTCGCGAGTGGCCTGATCGGCCCAGTGCAGATCCTCCAGCACGAGCACGACGGGCCGCCGCTCCGCCACCCGCTCGACCAGCAGCAGCACCTCTTCGAACAGCCTGGCCCGCCCCAGCTCCGGGTGTTCCTCCAGTTCGCCGAGCTCGGGCAGCAGCCGCGCCAGCCCCATCCGGCCACCGCTGGGGATGAGCTCGGCACCGTACTCCCGGACCAGGCGGCGCAACACCGGCACGAACGGCGCATACGGCATCACACTCGGACCAGCCATCGGCTGAACAGCCGTTCCCGGGTCGGCGCCGCCCTCGGCCACCAGCGCGTCGACGCCGCGCGTGAACTCGCGTACCAGCGACGATTTGCCGATCCCCGCCTCGCCGACGACGAGCACCGCACCTGGCGTCCGCTCCAGGGCGGCCGCCAGCGCGGCAAGCTGCTTCTCACGTCCGACGAACACATTCCCACACTATGAAGAGGTGGCTACGCATCATGCCCGATGTGCCTGAGGCGAGCCTCCGGCACTGTCGGAATTATGCTGACTCACCCAATGTCGTCACCTTCTGGTTCGCTGCTCACCCGCCCGCTGCTCCTGGCCATGGCCGCCGCGGCCAGTGGGCTGCTGGGGTTCTATCTGCTGTTCGCGACCATGCCGCTGTACGCCGCGTGGGGTGGCGCGGGCGAGACCGGCGTGGGCCTGACGACCGGCGCCATGATGCTGTCCACGGTCCTGCTGGAGCTGGCCGTCCCGTGGCTGCTGTCGAGATACGGCTACCGTGCCGTGCTGGCGCTCGGGCTGGTGCTGCTCGGTCTGCCCGCCTTGCTGCTGCCCCTGTCCGCGGGGTTGCCGCTGGTCTTGGGGGTGGCGCTGCTGCGTGGCGGCGGGCTCGGCATCCTGGTCGTCGCGGGCACCGCGCTGGCCGCCGAGCTGGTGCCGGCCGAACGGCGTGGCGAGGGAATGGGCCTGTACGGCGTGGCGGTGGGGGTTCCGTCCGTCATCGGGCTGCCGCTGGGCCTGTGGGCGGCCGGAGCGCTCGGCTTCACCCCGGTGCTCGTCGTGGGCGGCCTGATCCCGCTGGCCGGACTGGTCACGGTGCTCGCGCTGCCTGCCATAGCACCCAACACCGGAAGGACCGGAAACACGGAAAATGCTGGGACGTTCGAGCTGCGTGTCCAGGTGCGGCCCACGCTGATCTTCGCCGCCGTCACGCTGGCCGTCGGCGTGCTGGTGACGTTCCTGCCGTTGGCCGGGTCGCCGGGGCTGGCCTCGGCGGCGCTGCTCGCCCAGTCGCTCGGCACGCCGCTGGCCCGCTGGTGGGCGGGGCGGATCGGGGACGGGCACGGCTCGGAGCGGCTGCTGGTGCCCGGCGTTCTCGTCACCGCCGCCGGGGTCGCGCTCCAGGTCTGGGCCGGCGAGCCGGTCGCGGTGGTGGCGGGGATGGCGTTGTTCGGGGTCGGGTTCGGGGTGCTGCAGAACGCCACGCTGGCGCTGATGCTCGAACGCGGTCCTTCTGGCCCGGTCAGCGCCCTGTGGAACCTCGCCTATGACGCGGGGATGGGCGTGGGCGCGATGGGGTTCGGGCTGTTCATCGGCCACACCGGCTACCCCGTGGGCTTCGCCGTGACCGCCGCGCTGGTCGCCGCCACCCTGCCGCTGGCCCTGAAGCGCACCCGGCCCATGGCGCACCGCTGAACGCGGGTCAGCCGGCCCGCTCGACGCCCACCGTGATCTCGTTGCCCAGCTTGTGCCGGCCCACGAGGTCGAGATCGTCGCCGCTCCAGAACCTGCCCGGGTCGTACCAGTTGGGCCGGCGCCCGCCGGGCAGCAGCCCCATCTCCTCGTACGTGACCGCGACGATCTCGGCGCAGTAGGCGCTCTCCAGCGTGCGCTCCCCCATCCGGCGCCGCAGTTGCGGGACCCGTCCCCTGGCCCAGCGGGCCGCCAGCCGCGCTGTGGAGGGGAACGGTGTGCCGTCGAGCCGGGCCACCGCGCGCAGGGCGGCGTCCTCCATCTCGGGCGTCGCCTCGGGTTCGAGCTGGCGGAGCCAGGCCCGCTGACCGTACCTGTTGGCCCAGACAGTGACCGCGTCGCGCAGGTCGTGGAGTTGCACCCCGCGCTGGTGGGTGCCCGACCAGAGATCGGGCAGCGACCTGCCGAGCTCGGCGTGCCACATCATGGGCGGCAGGTCCTCGACCACGATCGCCATGCCGACATGGTTGATCGGGCTGTTGGTCATCGTCTGGATGGCGCGGTCCGGCACCGAGCGCCCGCGGAAGACCCACACATCGCCGGTCCTGGTCAGGCTCACGGCCTCGTCGAGAGTCAGCACACCGCTAGCCTAGGCACATGCGCTGGTGGAAGA
Organism: Nonomuraea sp. NPDC049269; assembly: GCF_043197155.1. Classification (NCBI taxonomy): domain Bacteria; kingdom Bacillati; phylum Actinomycetota; class Actinomycetes; order Streptosporangiales; family Streptosporangiaceae; genus Nonomuraea; species Nonomuraea sp. NPDC049269. The sequence continues at coordinate 715,063 of NZ_JBICSO010000008.1, read as the reverse complement.
TAATCGGACTGGCCGGGGTCGCGGGAGTCGCGGCCACCGGGGTGGCGATCGCGCGGGCCGAACGCCGCCGCCGCGCCTACACCCCGGAGGAAATCAAGGAACGGCTGCGCGACCGCGTCGAGGGAGCGCCGACGTCTGGAGGAGGAGCGACGGGAGCGTAGCGACCAGAGCGACGGGGGAAGACGGCGGCATCAGGCGACCGAGACCGCCTCACGAAGTGAGGCCGTGAACACGAAGGTCAGCCAGCGGGTCGCAAGTCGTAGACGAAGACCACGTCGGGATAGGCCGGGTTGTCGTCGTAGCCCTGGATGCCGCCGAGGTAGGCGCGCTGGTAGTTGACCACCCAGGGCAGCGCGCCGGCCACCCGCTGGTCCAGCACCCGGCTCGTGGCCTGGGCGAAGGCGCGCTGGGCGGCGGCCTTGTCGGTCACCGTGAGCTCGGGCAGCGTGTCGAGCAGCGCGTCCGTCCGCTTGTCCTTCAGGTAGGCCAGGTTGAAGACCGGCGGCTCGGCGCTGTGGAAGACGTTGCCGAACCACGAGTAGCCGTCGGCGTAGTCGGGCCACCAGTACATGACGAAGATGTCCTGGCCGCGCTTCTTGCCGAGCTCCCATTGGGCGTTCCACGGCATCGCCCGCGCCTCCAGCGTGACGTTGAGCGCCTTGAGCGTGGCCTGCAGCCTGGTGACGAGCAGCCGCTCGTCGTTGTCGCCCTCGGCGTAGGTGAGCCGCAGCCGCAGGGGCTTGAGGCCAGGACCGTAGCCCGCGAGCTGGAGCTGCCGCGCGGCCTCCACGAGGTCCTGCTTCGGTACGCGCCCAGGGGTGTGGCCGGGCAGCCCCTCCGGCACGATGCCGCTGGCCGGTGAGGCCGCGCCCTTGAGCGCCCGGATGATGCCCTCGTAGTCGACGGCCTTCTGCACCGCGCGCCGTACCCGCACGTCGGCCATCGGGCCCGCGGCCGTGTTGAACAGCAGCATCGCCGTCTGGAACGACGCCCGGGCGGACGTACGCAGGCCCGGTGTGACCGACGCCCTGGCGAACAGCCGCGGGTTGAGCCGGTCCACGAAGCTCACGTCACCGCGGAGCAGCAGCTTCCAGGCCCGGTCGGCGTCGGGCACGACGCGGTACTCGACCGTGCGGTAGTGAGGCTGGCTCCAGCCGCCCCAGTAGCCGTCGTACGACTTGAGCGTGAGCTCCTTCTCCTTGCCCTTGCGCCAGCTCGCGACCGTGTACGGGCCCGAGCCCGCGTCCCTGCCCGCCTGGAACCACTTGCCGAGGTCGGGAGCGGCCTGGGTGTCGTAGATGTAGGCCGCGTAGCCGGAGGAGGCGACCAGGTCCAGCGGGACCGGGTACTTGAGGGTGAACGTCACGGTCTCCATGTCGTCGGCCCGGATGGCGGACACCGCGTCCCAGATGTACGACGCCCCGGCCTTGGTCTTGATCGTCCGCTCGATCGACGCCTTCACCGCCGCGGCGTCCAGGGCCCTGCCGGTGTGGAAGGTGACGCCGGACCTGAGGGTGAACGTCCACGTCTTGCCGTCGGCCGACGAGCGCCAGGAGGTGGCCAGCCGGGGGCTGGACTTCTTGGTCACCGGGTTCCAGACGGTCAGCGTCTCGTAGATGTTCTGCAGGGCGATGATCTCGTTGGAGTACGAGTGGCTGGGATCCCAGTCGGAGATCACGTCCAGATTCTGAACGTAGACGAACGGCGACTCGCCGGCCGGTGCCTGCCGTACCACCTCTGAAGGGGTCGAACACGCAGCGATGGAGAGCACCAGCGCGGCGACCGCGGCGATACGACGGCGCAACGCATCTCCCTCTGTGACGGATGTACGCCGAAACTTACTGCACGATGCCTGTCAAAAGTCCAAAAGTCCCGAAAAATTAGCCATTCCAGAGATCGAATTGCTATCCTCTGGGCTTGTCCCGTCCGGGGTTGCCAGCAGGGGACCGACCGGAATGAGGTGCCATGGGTCGTAGCCGAACGATCCGCATGAAGATCATCGGTCTACTGCTGGTTCCGCTTGCCTCGATGGTGGTGCTCTGGGGAGTCATCACCGCCGTCACCGCGAGCGAGAGCCTGGAGCTGCGCCAGTACAAGACGCTCTGGACCAACCTGCGACTGCCCGCGTACAAGCTCATCAACCAGATCCAGCTCGAACGCCTCGCCTCGGTGAAGCTGCTGCGTACGAAGAGCCCGGCCGACCGGTCGGCCACCGCCGCGCAGCGCACCAAGACGGACGCGGCCGACGCGGACTTCAAGAAGCTCTCCAGCACGTCCATGAACGCGTCGGAGACGATCCGGACGCAGGTGGACGCGGTGCTCACGCAGATGGACCGGCTGGACGCGGTCAGGGCCGAGATCGACGCGGGCCTGTCCGACCGGCTGCGCGCGGTCGAGTCCTACAACGCGATGACCGACGCGCTGTTCGGCCTGCACCGGCGGGTGGCGTTCATCGACGACATCCCGATCTATGAGCAGTCGCGCATCGTCATCGACATGGGCTATGCCAAGGAGCTGCTCACCAGGGAGCAGGCCATCGCGGTCGGGCCGACCACGGACGCCGAGCGCAGGCTGTTCACCCAGTGGGTCGGCAACCGGCGCTTCATCATCGACCAGGCGCTCGGCGAGCTCGACCCGCGCCTGCGCGACACGCAGGTGTCGCTGATCACCTCGCCCGCCTACCAGCGGATGCGGCTCATGGAAGACCAGATCATCGCGGGCGCCGCCCCGAAGTCCTGGCTGACCACGGCCGACACGCTGGCCAAGTCGTTCCAGGAAGCCCAGATGCAGGCGAGCACGATGCTCTCCGTGCGGGCGGAACCGGTGGCCGACTCGGTGCTCAACCGGGCGTTCCTGCTGGCCGGGACCTGTTTCATCCTGGTGATCGTGTCGATCGCGTTCTCGCTGCGGATGGGCACGCGGCTGTCCAAGGAGCTGGGCGCGCTCCGGCTGGCCGCGCTCGAAGTGGCCCGGGAGCGGCTGCCGCAGGTCGTGGCCAAGCTGCGCAAGGGCGAGACGGTCGAGGTGCCGGAGCTGTCGGTGGCGAGCACGACCGCCGAGATCGCCGACGTCGGCCAGGCGTTCTCCATCGTCCAGCAGACGGCCGTGGAGGCCGCGGTCGGGCAGTCGCAGCTCCGCGACGGTGTCGGCTACGTCTTCCGCAACCTGGCCAGGCGCAGCCAGACGCTGCTGCACCGCCAGCGGATCCAGCTTGAGGGCATGCAGCACCGTACGACCGACACCGACGCCCTCGACGACCTGTTCCGCCTCGACCACCTGACCACGCGCATGCGCCGCCACGCCGAGGGCCTGATCATCCTGTCGGGCGCCACCCCGGGCCGCGGCTGGAGCAAGCCCGTGCCGCTGCTCGACGTGGCGCGCGGCGCGGCGGCCGAGGTCGAGGACTACCAGCGGGTCACCGTCGAGCCGATGCCCGGGCAGCGCCTGGCCGGGCCGGTCGTCGGCGACGTGATCCACCTGATCGCCGAGCTCATCGAGAACGCCACCGTCAACTCCCCACCGCACACCACGGTCATCGTGCGCGGCGAGGCGGCGGCCCGCGGCTTCGTCTTCGAGGTGGAGGACCGCGGTCTCGGGATGAGCGAAGAGGAGCTGGCCGACTTCAACGAGCGGCTGGCCAGCCCCCCGGAGTTCGACCTGGCCGACAGTGACCGGCTCGGCCTTTTCGTCGTCTCCCGCCTGGCCGCCAGGCATGACATCCGCGTGACATTACGCGGTTCACCATATGGAGGGACCACCGCGATCGTGTTGATCCCGGCAGAACACGTGAGCGACCCGCCGGCCGAGCCGGAGGACCGCGCCCAGGAGCCCGCCCCTCGCACCATGCGGGTGGTGCCAAGTGAATGACGAGCGGTGGCTGGATGAGGACGCGGGTCCCATCGTCCCCGCCTACCTGCTGACCCGGGGCCGTACCGTCCCCGCGAGCGAGGCCATCGACCTCATCGCGGTGATCATCACGGCCGGTGGCCTGGCGCCGCCCGCCGGGCTCGGCCCCGAGCACCTGATCATCATGCAGAAGTGCACGAAGCCGACCCGGCTGGTCGACGTGGCCGCCGAGCTGAACCTGCCCATCGGTGTGGTCAGGGTCCTCTGCGGCGACCTGCACGCGCAGCAGCTCATCCAGGTCGAGCCGCCGCGCGCCGCGCCGGACGCCACGGTGCTGCTGGAGGTGATCAGCGGCCTGAAGGCGCTCTGAGGCGCCTTCAGGCCGCTGATCACGCTCCTGAGCGCCGCCTTACGGCGTCGCGATGGCGACGCGCCGGTTGAGCAGGCCGAACACGGCCGCGAACACCGCGGCCACCGCGCCCGCGACGGCCGCGACACCGAAGACCCACTGGTACCCGAGCACGCCCGGCTGGGCGGCCAGGAGCGCGGCGATGACGGCGCCCGCGGTGCTGCCGCCCACGATGCGCACCAGTGCGTTGACCCCGGCGGCCAGCGCCGTCTTGTCCGGGCTGACGTGCTCGACCGCCATGGTGCCGAGCGCCGCGTAGCCCACGCCGAGCCCGATGCCCAGCAGGGACGTCGCCACGTAGATGTCGCCGCCGGTCCGATGGGCGAAGACCAGCCAGAGCGCCGCGAGCCCGACGACGACGCCACCGGCCGCCACCATCGACGAGGCCGAGAACCGGCGCATGAACCGCCCGGCGAACAGCGAGATCACCAGCATGAACAGCGTGCTGGGCAGCAGGTAGAACCCCACCTGCAAGGTCGAGGCCCTCAGACCCGAGGCCGGCGCCTGGGTGAACCCGGACACGCCGGTCATGACCGTGAAGAAGGCGAACCCGAGCAGCATCGAGGCCACCGTCGCGCCGATCGTGCCCCGCTGGACCAGCATCGACATCTGCACCAGCGGCTCGGTCACCCGCCGCTCGACGGCCACCCAGGCCACCGCGCCCACCACCGTGACCGCGAACAGCCCGAGCACCCCCGGCGAGCCCCAGCCCCACGAGCCGCCCTCGCTGATGGCCAGCAGCAACGCGACGAGCCACACGGTCAGCAGGAACGCCCCGGCCAGGTCGGGACGCCCGCCGCCGCCCGGAACCAGGTCGCGCACCAGGAAGGCGACGATCACCGCGGCGACCACCGTGATCGCGGCGGTGATCCAGAACACCGCGTGGTAGTCACCCGAGGCGAGCCCCGCGAGGATCATCCCGCCACCGCTGCCGAAGCCCATCGTGGCGCTGACCACCCCGATCCCGGTGGCCAGCTGCTCCCTGGGCAGCAGGTCACGGACCACACCGATCGACAGTGGCACCAACGCCGCCACGAACCCCTGCAAAACCCGGGCCACCAGCAACATCGGCAGCGAGGTGGCGAGCCCGGCCATGACGGAGCCGATCACCAGGAGCGCCAGCGCGCCGAGGATGATCGCCCGTCTGCCGTACATGTCGCCGAACCTCGACAACAGCGGCGTGGACACCGCGCCGACCAGCAGGCTGAGTGTGAGCGTCCAGCTCACGGCCGAGAGCGAGGTATGCAGCTCGCGCTGGAGCACGGGAAGCAAGGGAACCACCGCGGTGTTCTGCAAAGCGGCGATGGAGGCCGCGATCGCGAGCGCGACCACCGCGGGCCACGGGCTCTTGTTCGAGGTCTCGTGCCTTGGAGAAGCGACTACTGTCGCCATGACCGCTCCTTTAGATAACTTGGGTAAGTAACCGAGAGACGATAATACATACGTAAGTTAGGTAAGCAAAGCGATGGGCGAAGACCTCAACAAGACCGTGGCGGCCTTCAGACGGTTGGTGACCACTCTCAACCGCGCCAAGACGCACGAGCGGCTGACCGAGGCGGCCGGTGTCCGGCTCGACCGGCCCGACGTGCAGATCCTCGTCTATCTGCTCGACTCGGGCGAGCCGCGCAGGGTGGGCGCGATCGCCGAAGGCCTGCAGGTGGAGAGCCCGCACGTGACCCGGCACGTCTCGTCACTGGAGCAGCGCGGGCTGCTTTCCCGGGTCAAGGACCCCGACGACGGCCGGGCCTGGCGGATCGCGCTCACCGATGAGGGCGCCGCGGCGGCCGCCAGCTGCCGCCGCATCACCACGGAGTGGTTCGACGCCGCGATCTCCGACTGGCCCGATGCCGAGCGGGCCGAGCTGGGGCGGCTGCTGTCCAAACTCTCCGACGACCTGTGCACGCACCTCAATGACCGCTTCGCCGACACCGCCGCCAAGTGACCGTCAGCTGAGCGACATGACGGTCAGCCCAGCACGTCCTCGGCGCGGTGGCAGGCCACCTGACGACCGCCCACGTCCCTGAGCGCGGGCGCCTCCGCGCACTCCGGCGCCGCCAGCGGGCAGCGCAGCCGGAACGGGCAGCCCGTTTCGGCGGGCCGCGCCTCGGTCCTGCCCGTGGTCACGGGCGGCTCGCCCCCGAGCTTCGGTACGGCGTCACGCAGCGCCAGCGTGTACGGGTGCGCGGGCCTGTCCAGGAGGTCGGCCGTCGGGCCCGACTCCACGACGCGGCCCGCGAACAGGACGTGCGAGGTGCGGCAGAGCCGGCCGACCACGGCCAGGTTGTGGGTGATGAGCAGGCGTTCGGTGTCGAGGCCGGCCAACAGGTCGAGGATCCTGGCCTGGACGGTCACGTCGAGCGCGCTGGTGGGCTCGTCGAGGATGAGCAGCCGGGGACCGACCGCGAGCGCCCTGGCGATGACCACGCGCTGCCGCTGGCCTCCCGAGAGCTGGTGCGGGCGCCTGGTGGCCAGTTCCGGGGAGAGGCCGACCTGTTCCAGGAGTTCGGGGACGCGGTGCCTGGCGTTCCTCGGCAGGGCTTCGGCTATGGAGCCGCCGACGCGCATCCGGGGGTCGAGGGCTTCGGCTTGGAAGACCGGTTGAACGTCCCTGCGAAACGCCCTCATATCCGCATTTTTCAGGGTTTGCTTGCCGTACCAGATATTTCCGGATGTGGGGGTGAGCAGGCCGAGGAAGGCCCGCGCCAGCGTGGTCTTGCCCGAGCCGCTCTCGCCGATCAGGCCGACGCCGCCCTCGACGAGGTCGAGCGTGACGTCGTGCACGACGGGTGTCCGGCCGTACCCGAGCGTCACCCCCTCCGCCCTGAGCATCGTCACGGCAGCGCCTCCAGCAGCTCACGGGTGTACGGATGGGACGGCGCGGCGAGCACCTCGGCGGCCGGGCCGCTCTCCACGACGGCGCCGTCCTTCATGACCAGCACCCGGTCGGCGATCGTGGAGACCAGGGCCAGGTCGTGGGAGACCAGCAGCAGGGCCAGGCCGCGTTCCGCGCGCAGCCGCCGCAGCACGCCGACGACCTCGGCCTGCACGGTCACGTCGAGCGCGCTGGTTGGCTCGTCGGCCAGGATCACCTCGGCGCCGAGCGCGATGGCCAGCGCGATCGCGAACCGCTGCGCCTGGCCGCCCGAGATCTCGTGCGGATAGCGGCGCAGGATGCCCGGGTCGAGCATGACCGCCTCGACGGCCTCCACCATGACCCGGTCGGCGCTCAGGCCGTGCAGCTTCAGCGCGCGGCGCATCAGGGTGCCCAGACGGGTCGTGGGGCTCAGCGCGGCCTGGGGTGACTGCATCACGAGCGCCACCCGGGCGCCCCGGATCTCGCGGAGCCGCCGTTCCGGCGCTTGGAGCACCTCGACTCCACAGACCCGGATATTTCCGGATACGTGGGCGCCTTCGGTGAGGCCCAGCAGCGAGAGCAGCGTGGTCGACTTGCCCGACCCGCTCTCCCCCACGATCGCCACGCACTCCCCTTCACGCACGTCCAGCTCGGGCACGTCGGCGACCAGCCGCTCGCCGTACCGCACCTGAAGATCCCTGACCTCGATCACTTCACGACCCTTCGTGGGTCGAGGGCGTTGCGCAGCCCCTCCCCCAGTACGTTGAAGGCGAAGGCCGTGACCAGGATCGCCAGCCCGGGGAAGGTCACGACCCACCAGTTCGTGGTGAACAGCGTCTGCCCCTGCTCCACCATCAGCCCCCACTCCGCCGTCGGCTCCTGCGCGCCGAGGCCCAGGTACGACAGCGCGGCGGCGGTGAGGATCACCCCGCCCGCGTCGAGGGAGATCTGGACCAGGACGGGGGTGAGCGAGTTCGGCAGGACGTGCCTCAGGATGATCATGGGCGCGGGCACGCCCAGGCAGCGGGCGGCGTCCACGTAGCTCCGGGTGGAGATGGAGGCCGCCACGGAGGCGGCCAGCCGGGCGTACCAGGGCCACCAGGTCACCGCGATGGCCACGATCGCGGTCGTCACGCTGGGCTCCAGCACCACGGCCAGGGCCAGCGACAGCAGCAGGGCGGGGAAGGCCAGAAAGACGTCGGTGACACGCATGATGACGTCCCGCAGCCAGCCGCCCGCGTAGCCCGCCACCACACCCAGCGTGACGCCCACGGCCGCCGACATCGCCAGCACGGCCACGGCGATGGTCAGCGAGGTCCGCCCGCCGTACAGGACCTGGGTGAGCACGTCGCGCCCGACCTTGTCGGTCCCGAACCAGTGCGCGCCGCTCGGCGGGAGCAGGCTGTGGACGGGATCGAGCCGGTCCACGGGGTACGGCGCGAGCCACGGCGCCAGGACCGCGGCCAGCAGGATGAGCACGATGAGCACCGCCCCGGCGGCGGCGAACCGGTCGGTGACCTTCGGCAGCGTACGGCGCAGCCGCACCGGCTCCTCGGCCACCCGCGTCTCGGTCATCGGGCCCTCGCTCTCGGGTCGACCACGCCCTGGAGGAGGTCCACGACCAGGTTGGCCAGCACGTAGACCATGGCGACCAGCAGCGTGACGCCCGCGATGGCCGGGGTGTCACGGCTGGAGATCGACTGGACGGCGTAGCGGCCCAGCCCCGGCCAGTTGAACACCGCCTCGACCAGGAACCCGTTCACGATCGCGTACGCGAAGACCAGGGCGATCAGGGACAGCACCGGGTTCAGCGCGGGCCGCAGGGCGAACCTGGTCAGGATCGACGTCTCCCCGAAGCCGAGCGCCCGCTCCAGCCGGGCGTGGTCCTGACCGGACTCCTCGATGAGCGCAGCCCTGGTCATCTGCGCGATCACGCCCGTCGGGTAGGCCGCCACGACCAGGGCGGGCAGCACCAGGTGTTCGAGCGTGCTGGTGAGGATCGGCCAGTTGCCGGTGATGAGCGCGTCGACGAGGGTGATGTTGGTCCAGAGCGTCAGGGGGCTGGTGGTGTCTAGCGTGGAGTCGTACTCGCCGGCGATCGGGAACCAGCCGAGGTTGCTGGCGAACACCGTCTGCATGGCCAGGCCCAGCCAGAACACCGGCACCGAGACCGCCAGCATGCTGGTGATCCGCACCCCAAAGTCCGGAAATTTCGTCTTATAGCGGGCGGCGAGCACGCCGACCGGAATGCCCACTGCGATCGCGATGAGCAGCGCCGTGCCGACCAGCTCCAGCGAGGCGGGGAAGGCGAGCAGCAGATCGTCGCGGACCGGCTGCCGGGTACGCAGGCTGGTGCCCCAGTCGCCCGTCACCAGGTCCCTGACGTAGTTCCAGAGCTGCACCGGGATCGCGTCGTCCAGCCCGAACCGCAGCCGGGCCGCCGCGAGCTCCTCGGGAGTCGCCTTCGGCCCGGCGAACGCGACCGCCGGATCGCCGGGCACCAGCCGCATGACGGCGAACGTGAGCACGATCACGCCGGCCACGACCAGGACGGCCTGGCCGAGGCGGCGGACCAGATAGCGCGGCATGGGTCAGCTTGCGGGCTTGAGATCGTAGAAGAAGACCACGTTGGGATAGGCCGGGTTGTCGACGTACCCCTGCACGTCCGCCGTCAGCGCGCGCTGGTAGGTCTGCACGTACGGCACCGCCACCGCGGCCTGATCCTGGATGATCTGCTTCTGCAGGGTCGCGTACGACTGCTCGGCGGCGAACCTGTCGGTGGCCGTGAGCTGCGGCAGCGCGTCGATCTCCTTGTCGATCTCGGCGTTCTTCAGATAGGAGAGGTTGAACTGCGGCTTGTCCGCGCTCCTGAACACGTTGAGGAACCACGAGTACGCGTCGGCGTAGTCGGGATACCAGTACATGACGAAGATGTCCTGACCCTGCTTCTTGCCCTGGTCCCACTGCGCGTTCCAGGCCATCGGCTTGGCCTCCAGACGCACGTTGAGCTCCTTCAGCGCCGAGCTGAGCAGCGTGACCAGCAGCTTCTGGTCCTCGTCACCCTGGGCGTAGGTCATCTTCAGCTTCAGCTCGGGCAGGTCGCGGCCGTAGCCCGCCTCGGCGAGCAGTTCCTGCGCCTTGGGCAGGTCCTGCTTGGGCTCCAGGTTGGCGGTGTAGCCGATGAGGCCCTGCGGCACCAGGCCGGTGCTCTTCCTGCCCGCGCCCTTCAGCGCCGCGATGAGGCCGTCGTAGTCGAGCGCGAGCTGGAGCGCCTGCCGGATCCTGACGTCCTTCATCGGACCCGTGGCGGTGTTGAACAGCAGCAGGAGGTTCTGGAAGGACGGTGTCTGCGAGGTCCGCACGCTCTGGGTCGTGCCCGCCTGCTCGAAGAGCTGCGGGTTGAGGCGCTCGACGAAGTTCACCTCGCCCTTCTGCAGCAACTGCCAGGCGGTGGTGATCTCGGGGGTGACCCGGAAGGCGATCTTCTTGTACTGCTCGGGCTTCCAGCCGCCCCAGTAGTCCTCGTACGCCTTCAGCGTGAGCTCGGTCTCCTTGCCCTTCTGCCAGCTGTCGATGGTGTACGGGCCGGTGCCGGCGTCGGTCTTGCCGTCCTTGAGCTTGTCGGCGGCGGCCGTGTCATAGATGTAGGCGGCGTAGCCGGAGGAGGCGATCAGGTCGAGCGGCGCCGCGTACTTGAGGGTGAACTTCAGCGTCGCCGGGTCGGGCGTCTCGATCGTCTTGACCGAGCCCCAGATGTAGGCGGCGCCCGCGTTCATCTTGATCGTGCGCTCGATGGCCTTCTTGGCCGCCTCGGCGTCCACGCTGGCGCCGGTGTGGAACTTCACGCCCTGGCGCAGCTTGAACGTCCACTGCTTGCCGCCCTCGGCCGACGTCCACTCGGTGGCCAGACGCGGCTCGGGCTTCTGCGACTGGGTGTTGTACCTGGTCAAGCCCTCGTAGATGTTGGACATGGCGATGATCTCGTTGGAGTACGAGGTCGCCGGGTCCCAGTCCGTCACCACGTCGAGGTTGGGCGCGTAGACGAAGGTGGCGTCGTTGGCCTTGGCGGCGGGGACGGCGGAGTCGCTCGTCGTGGCGCTCGGCTTCGGGCTTCGATCCGCACCGCGCACCTGGCCGCCCGCGCACGCGGATGCGGTCATGGCCACGGCACCGGCGACCCCGGCGACGAGCAGACGCTTGTGCCAGCGCATGGGTGGGGAGTCCTTTCGATCTGTCACCGGGAGAGAGGTCCGGCGGCTTTGACGTGTACCCGCACCGCGGGCTCGGAGAGGTAGCTCAGCGGCACCTCGAGCAGGTCGACGATCTCCACTCCGGCCGGATCCGCGCCTGCGGCCACGGCACGAGCCGCCGCTTCCTCCTTGGCTCTTTCGATCGCCTTTGACCGGCTTTCGCCCGCCGGCAAGATCGTATCCACTCTGCCGCTCGCGAGGGCGATCGCTGCGCCGACGGCGTTGGCCACCTCGGCGTGTTCCGGGCGGACGACGCGGCTCACGCCGGGGATCTCGGCGGGCAGCAGGAACGCGCCGCCACCCACCGCCACCAGCGGACGGTCGGCCCGGCCGAGCGCCATCCGGTCCACGGCGTCGATCACCGTCGCGTCGGCGACGGCCAGTGCCCTTTGCAGAGTGTCGCCGAAAGTTTCCGACATGTTCGCCGCGGCCGCTTCCAGCCGTTCGCGCCAGCCGGCCGCGTCCGCCGGGACACGGCCGCCCGCCACGGCGGCGTCGGTGAGCGTCGTCGTGGAGCCGCCGAACACCAGCGCCTCCTCCGCGATCCGGTAGCCCACCGAGTCCGGCCCCACCGTCCCACCGGCGGCCCGGATCACGGTGCCGCCGCCCAGTGCGATGGCCAGGATGTCCGGCATCCGGAAGTTCGTCAGCACCCCGCCGATCTCCACCGCCGCCGCCGACTCCCTCGGGAACCCACCGGCCAGCACGCCCAGGTCCGTGGAGGTGCCGCCCACGTCGGCCACGATCGCGTCGCGCACCCCTGACAGGAAGGCGGCCCCGCGCAGCGAGTTCGCCGGTCCTGAGCCGATCGTGGACACCGGCAGCCGCGCGGCGTGCGCCACCGTCATCAGCGTGCCGTCGTTCTGGGCGAGGTACGGCCGCGCGCCCAGCCCCCGTTCGGCCAGCGCCGCCACCAGGGCGTCGGTCACGTGCGCCGCCACGCCGTACAGGGCGGCGTTGAGCACGGTCGCGTTCTCCCGCTCCAGCAGCCCGAGGGAGCCGATCTCGTGGCTCACCGAGACGGGCAGCCCGTACTCGTTCCCGACCAGCTCCTCGACGACCCGCTCCTGGTCGGCGCTGGCCGGGCTGAACACGCCGGTCACCGCCACGGCGTCGGCCCGCACGCCGTCCAGGAACCGGCGGATCGCGCCGAGGTCGAGCGGGCTGATCTCGCGGCCGTCGACGTAGTGGCCGCCGGGCACGATGGCCTCGCCCGCGGACACGGCCTTGCGCAGGTCGTCCGGCCAGTCGGAGAGCGGGGGCACCGAGGTGGTCGCGGGCGCGCCGAGCCGCAGCACCGCCACCCGGCCGAGGTTCCTGCGCTCCAGGATCGCGTTGGTCGCGTGCGTGGTGCCCAGCATGACCCGGGTGATCCGGTCCCACGCGGCCACCTCGGCGAGCACCGCGTCCAGCGCCGCCCGCAGCCCCGCGGTCACGTCCGGCGTCGTCGGCCGCTTGGCCTTGGCGACCACCCGGTCGGCGGCGTCCAGGACGACGGCGTCCGTGTTCGTGCCGCCGACGTCGATCCCGATCCGCAACGCGCCCTCAGCCACGCGGCTCCCCCTTCACCAGTTCCTCGATGGGCACGTACTCCAGGTCGTAGCCGAACGCGCGCGGCCCCGCCGTCTCCAGCCCCTTGGGCGTCCGCCAGAGCGGGTCGCACGGCCAGGCGAGCACCGTGACGCGCTGGCCGTACCGCAGGCCCTCGGTCTGGACGGCGGCGGCCGTCTCGGTGTCGACCACGGTGATCAGGTCCGGCACCATGGCTCTGGGCCGGCCGTTCTCGACGGCGACGAGGTTCTCGTTCTGGAGCTCCAGCGTGAGCATGCGGCCCCGGTCGTCGCCGGTGCCCTCGATCGTGGCCGTGCCCCTGACGAACCCGCCGGTCGTACGTCGTTCGACGTCCGCCAGCTTGCCGGTGATCAGGCGGGCCGCGCCGAGCCGTTCCGCCAGTGCGCGCAGCGGCTCCGCCGCGCCCTCGGTGGCGCGGCCGATGGCCAGCGCGCGGGTGACCGTACCCTCGATGACCGCGCCGCGCGCCTGCGCGGCGGTGAGCACGTAGTCGGCCATCAGGGCGGTCGAGCCCGCCGCCACGCAGACGGCGCGGGCCAGCCGCTCCGACCAGAGGCCGTCGACGGGGCGGATCGTCACGACGTTCCCCACGACGTCGGACATGACGACGAGGTCGGCGGGCAGCCCCGCCACGTACATCGACACCATCTGCACTTCGGGGAACGCCCGGCCCATGGCGTCGGCGTCCAGCAGCGGCAGGCCGAGCTGGGCGGCCCAGGCGACGGGCGCGACACCGTTCGACCCGCCGATCTCCGACGACATGACCGCGGCCGGCGGGCGGCCGAAGATCCGCTCGATCTCCTCCGCGATCCGCTTGGCCTCGTCCTCACTGTGGATCATCTCGTGGCTGACGGTCGGCGCGCCGATGCCGGACAGCGGCACGACCAGCGCGTCACCGGGCAGCTCCGCCAGCTCCACGAGCGGCACCGGCCCGTACGTCTGGATCGCCCGGATCGCCGCCAGCGACCCGGTCCGCACGTCTCCTCCGCCTCCGGTGCCCAGCACGGCACATCCCCGGGCGAGGGCGGGAATGTCGCTGATGTCGATACTCATATGGCGACACAACCAAGCACATAGCCACCCGTTGCGCCAGTCAGGCCTGTCAGGTCCGCGCGGCGAGGCTCGTGTGGGGGCATGCTTCGGTGTACCGGCGGATACGGAAAGGTGAGCGTGAGCATGCGGATTTCGGTGGCGGCCGACAGCCTGGACGGCGTGGCCGAGCGCGTCGTGCAACTCCTGCGCACGCGCGGCCACGAGGTGGTCACGCACGGCGCGCTCAACGCCGAGGAGCGCGCCGACTGGGCGTGGGCGTCCGAACTCGCCGCGCGCGACGTGAGCGAGGGACGCGCCGACCAGGCCGTCGTGTGCTGCTGGACCGGCACGGGCGCCTCGATCGCGGCGAACAAGGTGCCGGGCGTACGGGCGGCGCTCTGCGTCGACGCCTACACGGCCGGCGGGGCGCGTAAATGGAACGACGCCAACATCCTGGCGCTGAGCCTGCGACTGACGTCCGAGGTGGTGCTGGAGGAGATCCTCGACGCCTGGCTGGCCGGCGCGCCGAGCACGGACGCCGTCGACCAGGCGAACGTCTCCCACCTCGACGCCATCTGACGACGAGACCGCCGTCCGGGAAATGACCTTGGACGGAAGCTCGGAAACGTCGGTGCCGCCGTTTAGGGTGCTGGGCATGACCGACGTGCTTCTCCACGGCGGGCAGCTGTGGGGTCTCAGGATGCCTACCGACATCCTCGTACGGGACGGCCGGATCGAGCGGGTCGCGGCCACGATCGACGCGCCCGCGGCGCGCTCGTTCGACATCACCGGCCAGCTCGTGCTGCCCGGCCTCGTCGAGGCGCACTGCCACCTCGACAAGACCCTCTACGGCGGGCCCTGGGTCCCTCACTCCGCCGACGACACGCTGGCCGGCCGCATCGGCAACGACCTGGGCCGCCGCGCCGAGCTCGGCGTGCCGAGCGTCGAACGCGTCGCCGCGCTGCTGGCCCGGATGAGCGCGTACGGCACCACTCACGTCCGCACCCACACCGACATCGACCCGCTGGTCGGCCTGCGCGGCGTGGAGGCCGTCCGGGAGGCGGCGGCGGGCTCCCCCATCGACGTGCGCCAGGTCGCCTTCCCCCAGCACGGCGTGCTCACCAACCCCGGCACGGCCGACCTGCTCGAAGCGGCGCTCAAGAGCGGTGTCGAGGCGATCGGCGGACTCGACCCGGCGGGCATCGACCGCGACCCGGTGCGCCACCTCGACGTCATCTTCGGGCTGGCGGCGCGCTATGGCACGCATCTCGACATCCACCTCCACGACGGCGGCTCACTCGGCGCCTGGGAGCTGGAGCTCATCACCGAGCGCACCAAGGTGCTCGGCCTGGCGGGCAGGGTGGCGGTCAGTCACGCCTACGCGCTCGGCCAGCTCGACGACGCCTACCAGGACCGCCTGATCCAGGGCTTCGCCGAGGCCGGCGTGGCGCTGGTGACGGCCGCCGTCTACAGCTTCCCCGTGCCCCCGATCAAGAAGCTGCGGGCGGCGGGCGTCACGGTCGCGTGCGGCCACGACGGCATCCGCGACCTGTGGGGCCCCTACGGCAGCGGCGACATGCTCGAACGCGCCATGCACGTCGCTTACCGCAGCACGTTCCGCGGAGACGAGGACATCGAGCTCGCGCTGGAGGCGGCGACCGTCGGCGGTGCCCGCATGCTCGGCCTCGACGACTACGGCCTGGCTCCCGGCGACCGGGCCGACCTCGTCGTCGTCCCCGCGAGCGGCCCGGCCGAGGCCGTGGTCGTTCACCCAGCGCGCACTCTGGTCATGAAAGACGGCGCAGTCCTGCACAATTGACCGGCGGGACCATCGAAAGGCAGGCAAGTGCTCTCTATTCACCAGCGGATCGCGGAAGAGCTCGGCGTACGCGACGGGCAGGTGCTGTCGGCTGTCGAGCTGCTCGACGGCGGCGCGACGGTGCCGTTCATCGCCCGCTACCGCAAGGAGGTCACCGGCGCCCTCGACGACGCCCAGCTGCGCACGCTCGAAGAGCGGCTGCGCTACCTGCGCGAGCTGGAGGAGCGCAGGGCGGCGATCCTGGAGTCGATCGAGTCCCAGGGCAAGCTCGACGACGACCTGCGCGCCCAGATCATGGCGGCCGACACCAAGGCCCGCCTGGAGGACATCTACCTCCCCTACAAGCCCAAGCGGCGCACCAAGGCGCAGATCGCCCGCGAGCTGGGCCTGGAGCCGCTGGCCGACCAGCTGCTCGCCGATCCCTCGCACGACCCGGCCGCTCTGGCCGAGACGTTCCTCACCGAGGGCGTCGCCGACGCGGCGGCCGCCCTGGAGGGCGCGCGGGCGATCCTCATCGAGCGCTTCGCCGAGGACGCCGACCTCATCGGCGGGCTGCGCGAGCAGCTCTGGGGCCGTGGCCGGCTGCTCTCCACGGTCCGTGAGGGCAAGGAGGAGGCGGGGGCGAAGTTCTCCGACTACTTCGAGTTCGGGGAGCCGTTCACCAAGCTGCCCTCGCACCGGATCCTGGCCATGTTCAGGGGCGAGAAGGAGGAGATCCTCTCCGTCACGCTGGAGCCCGACGACAGCCCCGAGTACGAGATGCGCATCGCCTCCCGCTTCGGCGTCTCCGACCAGGGACGCCCGGCCGACCGCTGGCTCAACGAGACCGTGCGCTGGGCCTGGCGCACCCGCATCCTCGTGCACCTGGGCATCGACATCCGCATGCGGCTCTGGCAGGCGGCCGAGGACGAGGCCGTGCGGGTGTTCGCCACCAACCTGCGCGACCTGCTGCTGGCCGCGCCCGCCGGCACCCGCACGACCATGGGCCTCGACCCCGGGCTGCGCACCGGCGTGAAGGTGGCCGTGGTCGACGCCACCGGCAAGGTCGTCGACACCGCCACCATCTACCCGCACGAGCCCAAGCGGCAGTGGGACCAGTCGCTGGCCGTCCTGGGCGCGCTCGCGCAGAAGCACGGCGTCGAGCTGATCGCGATCGGCAACGGCACCGCCTCCCGCGAGACCGACAAGCTGGCCGGCGAGCTGGTCCAGCACATGCCGTCGGTGACCAAGATCGTGGTGTCGGAGGCGGGCGCGTCCGTCTACTCCGCCTCGGCCTACGCCTCAGCGGAGCTGCCCGACCTCGATGTGTCGATCCGTGGCGCGGTCTCCATCGCGCGCCGCCTCCAGGACCCGCTGGCCGAGCTGGTCAAGATCGACCCCAAGTCGATCGGCGTCGGCCAATACCAGCACGACCTCGCCGAGACCAAGCTGTCCCGCTCCCTCGACGCGGTGGTCGAAGACTGCGTCAACGCCGTGGGCGTCGACGTCAACACCGCCTCCCCGCCGCTGCTCACGCGCGTGTCGGGCATCGGCGCCACGCTGGCCGAGAGCATCGTGCGCCACCGCGACACCAACGGCCCCTTCAAGACCCGCTCGGCCCTGAAGGACGTGGCCCGCCTCGGGCCCAAGGCGTTCGAACAGTGCGCGGGCTTCCTGCGCATCGCGGGCGGCGACGACCCACTCGACGCCTCCAGCGTGCACCCCGAGGCCTACCCGGTGGTCCGGCGCATCCTCGGCTCGGTCCAGACCGACCTCAAGACGCTGATCGGCAACACGGCGACGCTGCGGGCGATCAAGCCGCAGGAGTTCACGGACGACAAGTTCGGCCTGCCGACAGTCACCGACATCCTGCGCGAGCTGGAGAAGCCCGGCCGTGACCCACGGCCCGCGTTCAAGACCGCGACCTTCAAGGAGGGCGTGGAGAAGATCTCCGATCTGCTGCCCGGCATGATCCTTGAGGGCGTGGTGACGAACGTGGCGGCGTTCGGCGCGTTCGTGGATGTCGGCGTACACCAGGACGGCCTGGTCCACGTCTCCGCCATGTCCCGAAATTACGTGACAAATCCCCGCGACGTCGCCAAGCCCGGTGACATCGTCCGCGTCAAGGTCCTCGAGATCGACATCCCCCGCAAGCGCATCTCCCTGACCATGCGCCTGGACGACGAGACCACCCCCGAAGGCCGCCCCTCCCGCGGCTCCGGCGGCGCCGGCCGCGGCCCGGCCGACGGCAACCGCGGCCCGGGCGGCGGTCGTGGTCCGGGTGGCGGCGGCCGTGGCCCGACCGGAGACGGCAACCGCGGCGCGGGTGGCGGCGGTCGCAGCACGGCCGGAGACGGCAACCGCAGCACGGCCGGAGCTGGAGACGGTAGCCGCGGCGCAGCGGGCCGTGGAGCGACTGGTGCTGGAGACGGCGGTCGCGGATCCGGCGGTCGCGCCGACGCGACCCGCGGAGGCGGCGCCCCCGGAGCCGGCACCTCTGGCGGCGGCGCACGCGGTGACGGTCGCGGAGACAGCGGTCGCGGCGCCAGTGGACGTGGAGACGGCGGCCGTGGGGACGGCGCACGAGGCGGTTCCGGCGGTCGCGGCGACGGCGCACGAGGTGGCGGCGGCGCTCAGCGCGGCGACGGTGGTCAGCGGGGTCGCGGAGACGGCGGCCAGCGCGGCGGCGGTGCCCGCCGCCCGGCCCCCTCGGGCGCCATGGCCGAAGCCCTCCGCAAGGCCGGCCTGACCGGAGACGACCAGTAACTCCCGGCTGTCGGCCGGCGCGCTGGGCAACCAACGCGCTGGCCGACGGTCGGCTTCACCCGGCGAACTCGCCCACCGCCGGGTGGTCCGCTGCGGGCGGAATCTCGGCGAGTCAGCCGTGCCCGCCGGAGCGATACGGTCGGAGGGTGAGCACTACTGCGTTTACCACGGCGATCACCCAGGCCCGCGACCTGCTCAGGTGGCGCTCACCACTGCGCACAGAGCTCTGGGCGGCCCGGCTCACGGCGACACTGCGCCCAACAGAGGTCCGCCCGCTCGTACGAGAGCTGACCGAAGCCGGCACTCCAGAGGCACGCCTCACCCTCGCCGCCCTGGCCGTCGTGGAAACCGCAGCTCTGAACGACGACGAGGCGCACTACGACGACACCAACGCCGAAGCAGCGGCCACACCCCCAACCGAGGCGGCAGCCGACGACGACACTCAGGCACCGGGCGACACCGTAGCCAGCGGCACCAGCCCGTACGCGGGCACGGATCCGCAGACCGGACACCCGACCACGCAGGAGCCAGGAGGCAAGAGCCTTCAAGAGGTTCTGCGCGAAGCCGGGCAGGAGGCCGTGCGAGGGCTGCCCGAGTGGGCCGGGCGGATGGGGCAGGTGGTGTGTGAGCAGGCGTGGTACGGCAAGGCCGACCGCTACGGCGAGCAGGCCCTGGCCGCTCTGCGGTTCCGCTACCCCGACGGCAAGGAGCCGCACGTCCTGATCGTGGGCATCGACCAGGTCAACGGCGGCCTGGCGGTCGATGCGACGGTCGAGGAGCCGAAGTTCCTCGACGACCTGGACCTGCGTTCGGCGGATCCGGCTGTGGTAGCGGGGCGGGTGCTGGACGCGTTCGAGATGACGGACCTCGTCATGGGGGCGCCGATCGCCGAGAGCCTGCCCGCCGTCCGCCCGCTGGCCCTCGCCCGCGCGCGGACCGTCCCCGATCCGGTACGGCAGGCGCCCGACGACACCATGTCCCGGTTCCTGGATCTGCCGGATCTGCCCGGAGCGCAGGAGGCGTTCGGGAAACTTGTCGAGTTCGTGGGCGATCGGCCCCTGTGGTGGAGTCCGGCCCGGGTCTCGCGGTTCCTCACCTCATGGTTGCCGCGCGAGGCGATCCTGACCGAGGCGGCCATCTCGGCCATGCCCGACGTGGTCCGCGCCTGGAGCCGCTTCCACGGCGGCGACCCTGAGGTGCTCCGGCAGATCGAGGCCGATGCGCCGCGCCTGCCCGCGCTGATGGCGGACGAGTCGCTCGCGGGCCTCCGCAAGCGCATGACCCAGAACGGCCACTGACGCCAGGCCTATGACTCGCACGCCTGCCGTCCCACCACCTGCCGTCCCGCCGCCTGGCGGGCACGCCGACGCGCCGCACGGCACTGTTCGGACCTACCTTGCGGAATCGACGGCCAGAGGTGTCAGTGCGAGATCACGAGACGCAGGCCGCGGGCATCGTGTGAAGGTTGCGCTCTGAAGGTGAGACCGGATCTCCGCAGTCGATGAAGGTGCCGGCCGAAGCCACCTCAAGGTGATGTCCGACCGCGGCTACTTGGCTACGGCCGATGAGCCCGAACTGCTCACTCGCGACTTGATCGTCTTTCTTCGGCGCCTGGCCTGACCGCGCACCAGCATTCCGGCGCCTCTACCGGATAGCGACGTGCGCCATGTCAGGGAGTTGGGACAAAACGCCTGGCACCTGCGAGCACAACCTCCGGATTTTCGGTGTTCCACCACAGCTCGCCGTCGACCGTCAGGTACGGCAACCAGTAGCGCACCGGAGCACCTGCGGCGAGCGCGTCGGCCACCTCGGTGAGATAGGTGCCGAGCGTGGGCCAGGCAGCATCGAAGTCGCCGAGGCCGTCGTGCGCGGTAAGGCCGACCCGCCCGTACCCGGGCCCGGGCCGCAGGTCGATCACCTGCGCATCACCGTCCAGGGCGGCGAACGGCACCCATCGCTCGTGCCACCACGGCTCGGCGCCCGGCCGGTGCGGGGTGAGCCCGTCGAAGCTCGGGGCGACGTCCATGCACGCGCGCCAGTGGTCGACGATGCCGACGGCCGACAGCGGCGGCCCTTCGGGCAGGATGTTCGCCCAGATGCGCTGGCCGTCGTGGCGGCGCAGCGACTCGACAAGCTCAGGCGGGAAGGCGAGCCCCAGCACGGCCTCGGCGGCGGCGATGTCGGCCGGGTCGGCGGGTGGGGCCAGGGCGGCCGCGCTGGCCGGGGTATGCCGCGCCAGCCACTCCTCGATCCGCGCCCACGCTTGCGTCACCACGCCCACGCACACACCCTAGCCCCGCTTGGGTGGCAAGGCTTGCCACCGAAGTCCCGACCAGCAGCGACAGGATCGGCAACTTCGCTGATCATGGAGCAGCGCCGACTGCCCCAGCCCTATGAGCGGCCTTCAGGGCGAAGTGAGCGGTTCGGCCTGGTAGGCCCGGTGAAGCAGCTCCAAGAAGGACGGCGCCTCAGGCAAAGGCACAGAGCCGATCCGGCGTACCGCCACACCCGGCGTCCATGAGTTCATGACCACGCCCCCGGCCAACGCAGGCAGGTCGGCGAGCGTGATCTCCTGGACGCGCTGGGGGACGCCGAGGCGGCTCAGTTGGCGGCGGACAATGCTCATCGTGGTTCCGCCCAGCATCTCGGCCGCGGGCCACACCACCGCGGCGCCGTCCCAAAAGGCCAGATTCCAGATCGACCCCTCGCTGAGCCGACCCCGACGGTCGATGAAGGCGGCGTCGTCGAAGCCTTGCCCAACGGCCTGACGGAGGAAATACGTCTTGGCCACCTCGCCGACATGCTTCACGCCCGGCAGGACCCGCTCGTACTCGACCGTCGCCAGCGTCAGCGGGCCCTCCGGACCAGACGCGGCCGGCCCGGTACGGACCAGTACCTCGGGCTCCACATCAGTCCCGGCCACGGTGAACTCGCCCGCCGGCGAATACACCGTGGCCATCAGCGAGAGGTCAGCCGGACCGGCCTCCAGACCCGCCCGCAGACAGGACCGCACCCGATTCTCGGGCAACGCTCGGCCGAACAACTCCACCGAGGCAGACCGCAGCCGTTCCAGATGGAGGTCGAGGCCCCGGACCTGGCCCCCACGCACCTGCATGGCAGTGAAGTGGGCATAGCCGGCGAAGGCGAGCGGCGCCAGTTCCTCGCCGGTCGCCGCCCGGCCATTACGTTGAACAACAAAAGAGGCAGCAGCGGTACTCATCGCAGGTCTCTCCCCAGATCATGGTGATGCGCCCCGCCGACATCTCTATCGCGGGGCTGAGGATCAGCCTGCCCTGGTGAACCGCGGTCTCCCAGAGCCCTGTTCTGCTGACGACCAGTGGTCCTACTACTGCCAGGGTCAGTCTCGTCCGCGGTCGCGTGCGTACAGCCAGCGATAATGGGCGATATGGGAGATCAGCTTGGTACGGAGGAGGCGGCGGATCCCGGCGGCGAGCGGCCGTTCGATCCGCGCGCTGAGCTCGGCAAGTTCCTGCGCAGCCGCCGGGCCCGGCTGAGGCCGGAGGATGTCGGGTTGCCGGCCTTTGGACGGTACCGGCGGGTGCCGGGACTGCGCCGCGAGGAGCTGGCCCAACTCGCCGGCGTGTCGGTCGCCTACCTCACCCGGCTTGAGCAGGGCAGAGGCTCCAACGTGTCAGCCGAGGTGCTCGACGCGATCGCGCGTGCCCTGCGACTGACGGACGCCGAGCACGAACACCTCACGCATCTGGTCAAGTGCCAGCACCGGAAGAAGCACTCGCCGCCGCGCCAGGAGCAGGTACGCGCCACGCTCCGGGAGATGCTGGCCTCCTTGGAGGGGGTGCCCGCGTACGTGACGGGACCGCGCTCGGACATCCAGGCCTGGAATCCGATGGCGGCGGCCCTGTTCGGCGACTGGGATCGATTGCCCTCCCGGGAGCGCAACTGGGCTCGGCTGGTGTTCCTTCAGCCCGACTATCGCCGGCTGTTCGTGGACTGGGAGTCGAAGGCAGCCAACATCGTCGGAGCCATGCGCCTGTACGCGGGCTGCTATCCGGACGACCCTCAGCTGTCGGCGCTCGTGGGCGAGCTGTCGGTGAAGAGCGAGGCGTTCCGCCGCCTGTGGGCCAGGCACGACGTCAAGGAGAAGAACCACGGCGCCCAGCGCCTGCATCATCCGCTGGTGGGCGACCTCACCCTTTCCTTCGAGTCGTTCCGGCTGCCCGACGATCCCGAGCAGTCCCTGACCGTCTACAACGCCCCGCCCGGCTCCACCGCGGCGGAGAGCCTGCGGCTGCTGGCCAGCTGGGGCGCGGATGCGATCGCCACGGGGTAGGCCGCCGAAGGCCAAACGAAGACGGCCCGCGGCGCCGCCGAAAGTGGCTGAACGCAGGCAGTGCGGCGACCGAAGACGGGCGAAGGCGGCCAACCGAGCAGCCAGGAAATGGGCCGGAGTCGTGGGTGGGGGCGGCTATGCTGCGCAATGAACGTTTTACCGCCGCCCCCGCACGGGCGTCTCAAGGGAGATCTACGCAATGTACAAGGAGTTCGCCGCCGAGGCCGTGGTCTGGCTAGTCCCGGTTGTGGTCCTCATCGGCCTCGCCCTGATGGTCACCTCCTGACGGCCGGGGGCCGGACCGGGCGCGGCCCCTGGCGGCCTAGTCAGCGGTAATACTCGTAGTGGACGACCGTGTTGACGTCACGGTCGAAGCGGATCTCGCCGTCGAGCCACCGGTTCCACATGTTCGAGAGCGTACGAGTCCTGACGGTGCA
Organism: Nonomuraea sp. NPDC049269; assembly: GCF_043197155.1. NCBI lineage: Bacteria > Bacillati > Actinomycetota > Actinomycetes > Streptosporangiales > Streptosporangiaceae > Nonomuraea > Nonomuraea sp. NPDC049269. The sequence continues at coordinate 691,787 of NZ_JBICSO010000008.1, read as the reverse complement.
TCCTCCCCAACGGGAGTGCTTGGCCCGGATGGTGCCGACGTAGTCGTAGCACGACCCGACCTTCTTGCCGTTGACCTTGAGCCGGGCGTTCAGGCTGACGGCGTAGAGGGTCGTGCGGGAGATGTTGGTGATCCGCACCTTGACGCGGCAGGTGTCCTTGCAGCGGCCCCAGTGGATCTTGTACTTGATCAGATGCGCATTGGCGGTGCTGGAGAGGGTGGTTGGCGCGTTCGCGGCCACCACCGCGAGAGCGGGAGACGGAGCCGCGGCGTTCGCGGCGGACGGCGCCGCGACCACGGCCCCTACCACCGCCACTGCCGAGGTGACGGATAAGAGCGTGCCGACGAGACCCTTGACCATGTTGCCCCCATAAGCAACGACGTGCTGCCGCTTCCCCCTGTTGAAAGCGACGTCAGGCTCCCGATTAACCGTCAGGGAAACGGCCGAGTCAATTGGTTGTCCGACCACATCCCTATTACCCGGTTATGCGGCTTTAGGAAGCCCAGGAGAGCAAGCGACTCCCCTGCCGCAGGCGTTTCAACGCCTGTTTCTCCAGTTGCCTGATGCGCTCTCTGGTGAGCCCGAGGCGTTCCGCGATTTCGGTGTAGGTCCACGTTTCCTGGCCGGCCAGGCCGTACCTGAGCCTGAGAATGAAAGCCTCTCGCGGTGGGAGCGAGGTGAGCACCTGATGCAGGTCGGCGTTGAGCGCGCGGCGCTCCATGACCTCCTGCGCCTGGAGACCGTCCTCATCGGCGATCATGTCGCCGATGTTGCCCTCGCCGTTCTCCCCGACGGGCACGTCCAGGCTGACCGTCTCCTGGGCGAGTCGCCGCAGCACGGCGACGTGGCCGAGTGAGCGTTCCGCGGCCTTGGCGAGCTCGCCGTCGCGTGGTTCGCGTCCCAGGTCGACGGTGAGTTGCCGGGCGATCCTGGTCAGCCGCGACAGCTCTTCGGCGACGTGCGTGGGCAGCCGTACGGTGCGGCTCTTGTCGTGGATGCCGCGTTCGATGGCCTGGCGGATCCACCACATCCCGTAGGTGGAGAACTTGTAACCCCGTTTGTAGTCGAACTTCTCCACAGCCCTGATCAACCCGAGATTGCCCTCCTGGATGACGTCGAGAAGCGGAAGCCCACGGAAGGCGTAGCGTCTGGCGGCGGCCACCACCAGCCGGAGATTGGACCTGATGAGCAGGTCCTTGGCGCGCTGCCCCTCGCGGCGGACGCATTCGAGCTCCGGAGTGCCCTGGCCACGGCTGATCAGGTAGCCCGAGTAGAGCCCCGCCTCGATCCGCCGTGCCAGGTCCACCTCGTCCGCGGCGGAGAGCAAAGGTGTCTTTCCGATCTGCTCCAGGTACATGCCGAGCAGGTCGGGCTCTTCGGCCGACATACCACGGCGACTACCCGGTAAACGGCGGCGAACTCCCCGGTTCGTTGAGTTCTGCTATGGCGAGTTCGGCGGTGGTGCGGATATCGAAGAACTTGTCGAGGGCGGTGATGGCGAACAGATGCTTACACCTGCCGTTAAGCCCGGAAAGGAGCAACCGGCCGCCGGACGCGGTCACCGCCTTGTGCAGATAAACGAGCACGGAAAGGCCCGAAGAATCGCAGACGCTGACCGCCTGCATGTCGATGACGAGTAGTGGTGGCTGGGTCAGATCCAACGCCTTGGTGACGCGATCACGCACCTCGGCCGCGGAGCCGAAGTCGAAATCCCCCGTAAGCCTGGCGATGACACACGGTCCCTGGAGCCCGAGGCTGATCGACAAGGCTTGCTCCGAAGTCACCCAGTTCCACCTACCCGCATTGCTTATCCGATGTCACCACTTTACGAGAAGTAGCGTCTCGGGTTGGACACCAGCATCTGCTCGATCTGATCGCCGGTCACACCCGAGTCAAGGAGTGCGGCCAAGACCTCGTCGTGGATGTGATCGTAGCGCCAGTTGGGCGCCATCGTGCTCAGCGCGTCATCCCAAGCTGCCCCAAAGTAGTCATAAAAGCACCCAGCATCGTGGCTGAGGACCATGCGATCAGCGTATCCCCGCTGGCAGAGGGCGGCGATGGTGGCCACTCGCTCGGAGGTCGGATTGTAGACATCCAGCCCGAATCTATCCATACCCAGCGTGGCGCCCGTGTCGGCCAGACGCATCAGGTAGTCGAGATCGTTGGTGTCGCCCGCGTGCCCGACGACGACCTTCGTCAGGTCCACGCCCTCCTTGGCGAAGAAGTCGAGCGCTGTCAGCCCGCTCTGCGTGAAGGAGTTCGTGTGGACGGTGATCGGCGCGCCGGTGCGTACGTGGGCCTGCGCGACGGCCCGGCAGATCCGCTCGACCCCGGGCGTCAGGCCCTTCTGCTCGACCACGCACTTGAGGAACGCCGCCTTGACCCCGGTGTCGGCGATGCCCTCGGTGATGTCCCGCACGAAATCGTCGATCATCGGATCGGGTATGTCCAGGAGCAGGCCGGGACCGCGGAACTCGTACTGGTGCGGCAGCTCGTCGAAGCTGTACATGCCGGTCGCGGCGATGATGTGCAGGTCCGGCACTTCGGCGGCGATGCGCTGGATGCGGGGGATGTACCGGCCGATCCCCCACACCGTCGGGTCCACGATCGTCCGCACGCCCTTCGCCGCCGCCGCGTTGAGCTTCGTGATCGCGTCCGCGACCCGGAACTCCTCGTCCCACCAGGCACCTTTGCCGTAGTTGTCCACATACTCGGTGGAGAGGACGAAGACGTGTTCGTGCATCAGGGTCTGACCGAGCTCATCGACGTCGACGGGGCCGCGAACGGTGTTGACGGTGGGCATGCACGCCTCCATACCGGCTGGTCGGTGCCGCCAACCTAGGCCGCCGCATACCCACCGTCAATGGGCCAGCCGCGGGAACAACGGCTCGGGCTCGGGCAGCCGTTCCCCGCGCACCGCCGCCGCCACGCGAGCCGCCCCTGTGGGCAGGAACGGCGCCAGTTGTACGGCCAGCACCTGGCACGCGTACACGAGCGTCGACAGCGAGGTCTCCCGGTCCCCGGGCTCCTGCCGCCACGGCTTGACCCGTTCGACGTACTTGTTCGCTTCCTCGACGATCGTCCAGACCGCGGCGGCGGCGCGGCGGAAGTCGAACTCCTCCAGCGCCTCGTGCACCCGCCCCGGCGCGCTCTCACAGGCCTCGACGAGGGTACGTCCGGCGACCGCGTCAACGGCGACCGCGGGGACCTCGCCGTCCCGGAACCGGTGCACCATGGTGACGACCCGGTTGACCAGGTTGCCGACACCGTTGGCCAGATCCTCGTCGGCCCTGGCGACCAGCCGTTCCACGGTGAAGTCGGCGTCGCCGACCCGCGGCACCTCGCGCAGCAACCACCACCGCACCGCGTCGGCGCCATAGGCCCGCGCGATCACCTCGGCGTCCGCGGACGTTCCCGATGATTTGCTGATCTTGCGCCCGCCGACGGTCAGGTAGTCGTGGACGAAGATCTCGGCAGGCAGCGGCAGGCCCGCCGCGAGTAGCATCGCCGGCCAGTAGACCGCGTGGAAGCGGATCACGCCCTTGCCCATCAGGTGAACCTTGCGCGGCTCCGCCACCCACCAGCGGTCGTAATCGCCGCCGTCCAGCGCGGTGACGTAGTTGGCCAGAGCGTCCCACCACACGTACACCACCTGGGAAGGGTCCCCCGGCACCGGTATGCCCCAGCCGCGGGCCCGGTCCGCGGAGCGCGAGACGCTGATGTCGGCCAGCCCGGCCTCGATGAACGCCAGCACCTCGTTCCGCCGCGCGGCCGGCTCGATCCTGAGCCGCCCGCCGCGGATGAGATCCAGCAACGCGTCCTGGTAACGCGAGAGGCGGAAGAACCAGTTCCGCTCCGAGACCCGCTGCAACGGCGCCTCGTGCTCGGGGCAGGGCCCCTCGCTGTAGAACTGCTCGCAGCCGACACAGTAGAGCCCCTCGTAGTGCCGCTGGTAGAGGTCGCCGTCGATCGCCCGCCAGATCCGCTCGACTCCCGGGCGATGCCCCGGATGATGGCTCGTCCGGATGAACGAGTCGAAGGTCAGGTCGTACGACTCGCGCAGGGCCTCGAAGGCGGCCGCGTTCCGATCGACGAGCTCACGCACCGGGACGCCCTCCGCTTCGGCGGCCAGCACGTTCTTCAGCGAGTTGTCGTCGGTGCCGGTCTGGAAGCGTACGGGCTCGCCCCGCCGCCGGTAGTGCCGAGCCAGTACATCACCCTGCACGATCTCCAGGGCGTGCCCCAGATGCGGGCGGGCGTTGACATAAGGGATGGTGGTCGTGATGTACATCGTGTGTCTCCCGAGGGCCCCGGACACGACGAGAGGCCCCGGTCGCAGGGCCTCGAACAAGACGTCGTCGGTGGAAGCCCCTACGGGGCCATCATCACCAGTCGCGTCGTCATGCGCTCATCGTAGCGTTCCGGCTGAAACCGGCGCACTCGTAAATCACCCGCCCCCGGGACGGAGCCCGCGAGCTCGCGGAGCACCCGGCGTCACGGAACCCCAGCGTCACGAAGGCCCCAGCGTCACGGAGGCTCCGGCGTCACGGAGGCTCCGGCGTCACGGAGGCTCCGGCGTCACGGAGGCTCCGCGATGGCGGACCTTCCAGATGATCAGGCCGACCGCGAAGACGGCGAGGCCCGCGAGCACGGACGTCAGCGGCAGGGTCGCCGCCAGCAGCAGGCAGAGGGCCAGCCCGAGCGCCGGTACGGCCTTGGGCGGGGCGCCCTCGTCCGGCCCGAGGGTGAGCGCGCAGGCGTTGGCGATGGCGTAATAGACCAGGACGCCGAACGACGAGAAGCCGATCGCCCCACGCAGGTCCGCCACCAGCAGCAGCCCGACCACCACCACGCCCACGGCCAGCTCGGCCCGGCGGGGGACCTCGGTCGCGGAATGGACCTCGGCCAGGAGCCCGGGGAGATCGCGCCGCCGGGCCATGGCGAGGACGGTGCGAGAGACACCGAGAAGGAGGGCCAGCAGCGCCCCCAGCGCCGCCACCGCCGCGCCCGCGCTGACCACCGGCCCCAACCAGGCCGCGCCGGACGCGGTGGCCACGTCGGCGAGCGGGGCGTCGGACGCGCCGAGCGACATCGGGCCCAGCACGGACAGCGCGGTGACGGCGACCAGGGCGTAGACCACCAGCGTGACGGCCAGGGCGGCGGTGATGGCGCGGGGGATGGTGCGTGCCGGGTCGCGGACCTCCTCGCCGAGCGTGGCGATCCTGGCATACCCGGCGAAGGCGAAGAACAGCAGGCCCGCGCCCTGGAGAACATCCCACACGGTGGGGTGGTACGCCTCCTCGACCTGCACCGCGATCGCGTAGAACCGGGCGTACACGTCGTTCTTGGGGATGGGTGTGGCGGTCTCCTCGGGAGAGAGGTCGATCCTCTGGTCCTTGTCGACGATGCGCGCGTTCGACGGCAGACCGTCCGCCGAGAGGGCACCGTCCCCGGAGCCGGTGGCAGAGGAGGCGTCAGGGCCGTTCAGCAGCCCGATGGCGACCACCGCGACCAGGACCGCCAGCACGAACGCCACCATCACCCGCGCCGCCATGGCCGAGCGCTGGACGCCGAACAGGTTGAGCGCGGTCAGCGCCACCACGGCGGCGATGGCGAGGGGCCGGGCCAGGCCGGGCGCCACGTACGAGCCGAAGGTCAGCGCCATCGCCGCGCAGGAGGCGGTCTTGCCGACGGTGAAGCCCCAGCCCGCGAGGTAGCCCCAGACCGGGCCGAGCCGCCGCCTGCCGTAGACGTAGGTGCCGCCCGACTCGGGATAGAGGGCGGCGAGGCGAGCGGAGGAGGTCGCGTTGCAGTAGGCGACGACGGCGGCGAGGGCTAGGGCGAGGAGCAGCCACGCACCCGCGGCCGCCGCGGCGGGCGCGAAGGCGGCGAACACCCCGGCACCGATCATCGCGCTCAGCCCCACGACCACCGCGTCGGCGGTGCCGAGACGCCGTGACAGCTCCACCCCGCCCTCCTCGTTCAACCGGCTGGCAGCCACTATGCACCACACCGCCGACAAAAGAACCACGGGCGAAAGGCCGCCCGGCGAACGGCACCCCGGCTAATCCGGCGCGTCCGGCTTGTCCGGTGCGGGCACCACCAGCACCGGCCGGTGCGCGTGGTGCAGCACCCGGTCGGAGGTGCTCCCGAGCAGCAGCGACTTCACCCCGCCCAGCCCCCGAGTCCCGGTGACGATCAACGTGGCCCCGACCTCGTCCGCCACCTCCACAATGGCCGACCACACGGCGAGCGCGTCCGGCTCACAACGCGGCGTAGCGTCGAACCCCGCCTTCCTGGCCAGCTCCGTGCCCTGTTCGGCGAGCTGCCTCATGGCCTGTCCGACGGCCTCGTCCTCGACGGGCGAATCATCGATGGGCATCATCAACCCGGCCGACGCCCGCACCGAGGCCATCCCCAGGCGTTCCCACACGGTCAGCACAACAGCGCGCCGACCGGCCAGCAGCGTGCCCGCGAAGGCGATCGCCGCCTTGGCGTCGTCCGAGCCGTCGTACGCGATCAGAATGGTCGTTTCAGCTGCTTCCATAGCCGAGCTCTTTCCCGAGCGGGCCGTTTCACGCCCACGAGCTGGGTAGCCAGCGGATATGACAGTCACTCGATTCAAGGATCTGCCTCTGGCCGACCGTGACCGCGAGTGGGACGCGGCGGCGGCCGACAAACGCGTGCGCAAGTGGGCGGGCGCCGAGGACGGTCCGGACGAGAAGTACCGCCAGGCCTTTCTCTGGTACGACGGCGACAACGCCGACGAGTTCGGCGGCTACAAGCTGCCGATCGCCGACGTCGTGGGCGGTGAGCTGAAGGTCGTCCCGCGGGCCGTGATCTCCGCCGCCGGGGTCGTCGACGGTGCCAGGGGCGGAGTCGACGTGCCGAAGGGCGACCTCGATCGGATCAAGTCGCACCTGGCCAAGTACTACGCCAAGATGGGCGACACGCCGCCCTGGGAGCGCTGAATCGACGGCTTGAGCAGCGACAACCCGGCCAGGGCGAGCACCCCGATCTCGGTGACGACCACGAGGCGCTGGGTGAGCCCGGCGGGGATCTCGTCGTTGGACAGCGGGATGCCGAACATCCGCACGACGTAGGGGACCACGACGAGCAGCAGCGCGCCCAGCGCCACCGCGCTCAGGACCCGTACGGCCCTGGCGTACCGGACCCGCGCGTTGGCCAGCAGCATCCCCGCGACCGGCATCACCAGGAAAGCGGCGAAGGCGGCATACCTATGGATGCCTCCCGACAGCGAAAGCGGCACGCCCGGGCGGTCCGTGGGAAAGGCACCGATCAGGAACATGCTCCCGCCCCACGCCAGCAGCAGCAGGACGACCCACACGCTCGCTCCGGCCCGGCGCAGCGACTCGGCGATCAGTGCCGAGCCGAACGCGAAGAGCGTCAGCGAGGTCGGCAGCAGCCACCCGAGGGGCTGAAAGGCGTACTCGCTGATCACGCTGTGCAGCGGGTCGAGACCCGACTCGGCGTGCAAGGTGAGCATGGCGCCGGCCCCGGTGCCGATGGCCGCGAATCCGCTGAGAAGCAATGCCTTCATGCTTCAAAGCTCGTGGAATACGGGCTTCCGGAGTATCGGAGATCGACCCGAACGAGCCCTGAACGACCCCTTAATACCTTGGTCGTAGCAGTTCGGGCGGATGCCCGCTGACCTGCGGGAAACCACCCCTGGGTGGGGTAGGCCCCCTCAGGGTAGGTACCGTCGGCGGTAGCCGATTTGACTTAGAGCGCGCTCTAAGGGCCAGTCTGTAGCTCTACCCGGAAAGAAGCCTACAGAGGATGACTATGAACCAGCGCACTCTCGGCACCGGTGGCCCGCAGGTCTCCGCTCTCGGACTCGGCTGCATGGGCATGTCTGAGTTTTACGGCCAAGGCAATGAAAATGAGTCGATAGCCGTCATTCACCGCGCTCTTGAGCTTGGCGTGAATTTTCTGGACACCGCTGATATGTACGGCAGTGGGCATAACGAGGAGCTCGTCGGCCGGGCCATCAAGGACCGCCGCGACCAGGTGGTGCTGGCCACCAAGTTCGGCATCAGGCGCGAGGGCGAGAGCCGCTCCATCGACAACACCCCGGAGTACATCAGGGCCGCCTGCGACGCCTCGCTGCGGCGCCTCGGCGTCGATCACATCGACCTTTACTACATGCACCGCCGCAACCCCCAGGTGCCGATCGAGGAGTCGGTCGGCGCGATGGCCGAGCTCGTACGGGAAGGAAAGGTCAGGCACCTGGGCCTGTCGGAGGTAGGCGCGGAGACGCTGCGCAAGGCCGCGGCCACGCACCCGATCGCCGCCCTGCAGAGCGAGTATTCGCTGTTCACCAGGGACATCGAGGACAAGATCCTGCCCGCGGCCCGCGAGCTGGGCATCGCGCTGGTGGCGTACTCGCCGATCAGCCGCGGCTTCCTCACCGGCACGCTCGCGCCCGCCGACCAGCTGCCCGACGACGACTTCCGCAAGTGGCTGCCCCGCAACTCGGGTGAGAACGCCGAGCACAACGCCCGGCTCACCGCCGAGGTCCTGCGGATCGCCGCGGCGGCCGGGATCACCGGCGCGCAGCTCTCCCTGGCCTGGCTGCTGGCCCAGGGCGAGGACATCGTGCCCATCCCGGGCACCAAGCGGCTGAAGTATCTGGAGGAGAACACCGCGGCCGCCTCGATCACGCTGACCGCCGAGCAGCTGGCCGAGCTGGCGCGGGCCGTACCGGCTGACGCCGTGCGCGGCGCACGTTATCCGGACATGTCAGCGATCGAGTCGTAAGCCCCGGACATGTCAGCGATCGAGTCGTGAGCCGGGCGGGTCAGTGATCGGCTCGTGAGCCGGGCAGGTCGAAGTAGGCCCTGATCACAGTGGCGCCGGCCCGCGTGTGGACGCGGACCAGGTCGCTGAGCAGGTTGACGATCAGCAGGCCGCGCGAGCCGGGCGTGCGCGGATCGACCGGCATCCGCCCGGCCAGCGGGTCGCTGATGTGGCCTGTGTCGCTGATCTCGCACACCAGCCGGTCGGCTTCGGTCCAGATCCTGATCAGCCCGGAGCCGCCGCCGTGATCGAGGCTGTTGGCGCCGAGCTCGGCGACCGTCAGACGGATGTCGTCGAGCTTGGCGCGGCCGAACCCGAGGTCGGCGGCCCGCCTGGCGGCCAGCCCACGCGCGGCGGCCAGGTTGGTGTGGTCGAAGCGGAGCGAGAGGAAGTCGGCGGGCTCGCCGAGCGGCTGGTTGTGCCCGTCGACGACCGTCTGGGGCGCGTAGTCGCCGCTGTGCCACTCGCCGGAGCCGTCACGGAGCACGGGATGGGTCCGCTCGGCCTCGCGGATGACCTCGGGATCGAGCCCGTTGAGGTCGTAGGGGCACAGGATCGTGACGTGGCGGCCGGTGAAGGCGTAGTTGATCAGTGCCTCGTGCTGGGCGCAGGCCGGATATTCGGTCACGGTGCGGCCCGGCCAGATGGGCTCGCCGATGATCCGTACGTGACCGCCGGGGTGGCGGTCGGCGAACTCGCGGAGCACGGCGGGGATGATGCGTCCCGGATTGCGCCCCGCGCTGGTCATGTCGAGCAGGAGCACCTCGTCGGCCTCGGACCCCAGATCGGCCCGGATCAAGGCGAGATTTTTGGGCGGCACGGCGACCGCGACAGGCTCTCCCAAACTCAGCCCTTCACGGACAAAAGCCGTGGTGGCAGCCACATACTCCCGATCTCCTCGGTAGAAGAGTGCCGGGTGCACAAAGGGGTCGGCCGCCATCACAGTTCAAGCTACCTCGCGATGAGGTCTTTACGGCAATCCGTTGGGTATCCAGGTGTTATGAAGAAACTCCAGATCGTGCGGCCCACGAAGCCCTCCCCCCGGCCGCTCCCCCTCGATCTGCGTACGCCCTCCGGCCGACGCCTCCCGTTCTGAATCAGCCGAACCTATGCTCGGGACATGTCGGATTTGCAGATGCGCGTCTCTGATGAGGATCGCGAGCGTGGTGCGCGAAAGCTGCAGGAAGCATTCATGGAAGGCCGCCTCACCCAGCTGGAGCTGGAGGATCGGCTCGAACTGGCCCTCACCGCGCGAACCTACGGCGACCTGCTCGGCCTGATCGCCGACCTGCCGGCCGACGGGCCGCCGGTCGACGAGGTGGTGGAGCTGGAGTCCAAGAACGGCCACATCAAGCGCTCAGGAGACTGGGCGGTCCCCCGCAGGCTCAGGGTCGCCTCCAAGTACGGCAGCGTCGAGCTCGACCTGTCGGAGGCGGTCATCCCCCATCCGGTCGTCGAGATCGACCTCGACCTCAAGTACGGCTCGGCCAAGATCGTGCTGCCCGACGGCGCCGCCGCCGACATCGACAGGTTCCGCACGGATTGGGGCAGCACCGTGACGACGAACGTACCTGGCCGTGCCCAGCCGGGCGCCCTCTATGTGGTGGTGAGCGGCGAGACGAAGTACGGGAGCCTGGCGGTCCGCTATCCGCGTAAGCGGTGGTTCACCCACTGATGGGTGATTAGCCGCTGGTTAGCCCAGCTTTACAACGACTTGATACAGATGGTGCTAGTGAGGTGCAACCAAGGATCAAGGGTTGCTCCATAATGTCGCTTCGTCACTGAACGCAACGAAGGGCATTACCAATGACTCCCCCTCGTCGTCGGATCGCCATCGCGGTCGCGACGCTCTCCCTTGCCGGCCTCACCACCGCTTGCGGTGCCATCGGCAACGCGGTCAACTGCAACGAGGCGGCCACGGAAGTGAACAAGATCACCCAGGAGTTCACCACCTCCATGGGCACCGCGGCCGCCGACCCCAAGGCCCTCAACAAGGCCACCCAGGAGACGGCCGACAAGCTCAAGACCCTCGCCGGGAAGTACGACGGCGACCTGGCCGGGGCTCTCAATGACCTGGGTGCGGTGTTCGAGGGCATCAAGATCGACGCGAAGAACCCGACCTCCGCGACCGACGCCATGGCGAAGATCCCGGCCGCCACGGCCAAGATCCAGAGCGCCTGCGGCTGATGAACCGCAGCCGCCGCACCGCCCGCGGGGGGCGGCGCGGTGCGGCGGCCCTACCGCGCTTCAGGTGAAACCGGTCTACTCTTGCTGCCCGTGACGGGGGAATTTCTGGCAGCCGGCGTCGCCCGTTGGACGGCCCGGATCACGCCGAACCGCCTGCGCGTCGGGCTGATCGCCGTGGTCTCGGCCGCCGTCTACGCCGTGCTCGGCCTGGTCAAGCTGGCCACCTATCGCGCCAGCACGTTCGATCTGGTGATCGTTGACCAGGCCGTGCGCAACTACGCGCACTTTCGGCCGCCGTACATCCCGATGGTCGGCGCCTTCCACGACCGGGGGCTCGACTACCTCCAGCTCGCCGACCACTTCTCGCCCATCTACGCGTTGCTCGCGCCGTTCTACTGGATCCATGACGGCCCGGCCTCGCTGATCGTGGCGCAGGCGCTGCTGTTCGCCGCAGCGATCCCGTTCATCTGGCTGTTCACCAGGCGGATGCTGGGGACCGCCCCGGCCTACCTCGTCGCCGTGGCCTACGCGCTGTCGTGGCCCGTCGCGCAGGCGATCGCGTTCGACGCGCACGAGGTGATGTTCGTCCCGCTGCTCACCGCGATCATGATCGAGCGCTACCACGCGGACCGTTTCCTGCCCGCCTTCGCGGCCATGGGCGGGCTCCTCCTGGTCAAGGAGGACATGGGGCTCACCGTGATCGGCTTCGGCCTCTACCTCTTCGTCACCGGCGACAGGTTCCGCGGGCTGTGCTGCGCCGCGATCGGCCTCGGCGGGGTCATGCTGACCCGGGGCGCGCTCATTTCGCTGGCCGGCGGCGAGAGCGCGGACTTCTGGGCCTACGGCCACCTGGGGCCCGACGCGCCCAGCGCGATCCTGACGCTGCTCCGCGACCCGCTGGCCGCCTTACTCCTGCCGTTCAGCGAGGAGACCAAGGTCGACACGCTCTTCCTGCTGGCCTGGCCGACGCTGCTGCTCTGCCTGCTGTCGCCGCTGTCGCTGGTCGCGCTGCCGCACCTGCTCGAACGCATGCTGTCGGACCGCGAGCTGTGGTGGCGGGCCGATTTCCAGTACAACGCCTTCACGGTGGTGATCCTGTTCTGCGCCGGGGTCGACGGGCTGTGCAGGCTGCTGCGCCGGCTCAAGCGCTCGGACGACCGCTCGCTCAAGCTGGCCTGGTCGGCCGGCGCGTGCGTGGTCGCGCTCACTCTGGTGCCGAGATTCTCCCTGGACCAGCTCTACCATCCGAGCTTCTACAAGGCCGAGGAGATCGCGACCGCGTCGGCCGCCGAGGCGGTGGCCAAGGTCCCGCGGGGCGTCACCGTCGAGGCGGCGAACTCCCTCGGGCCCGCCCTGACGTCCCGCACCACGGTCCTGCTCTGGACGGGCCAGTCGCACGGCGCCGACTGGGTGGTGGCCGACACGGCGCGCTGGCAGTACCCCTTCGGCTCCCCCGACGATCAGCGCGCCCAGGTGAACCGGCTGGTGACCGAGGGCTACACGAAGGTGTACGACCACGATGGCTATGTGGTGTTACGTCGCAGGTGATGATCCAATAGCTTCCGCGTACGCCTGGTCGAAGCCCGCCAGCACGGTCGGCCAGGAGCCCGCCGACGGGGGCACGGCGCGGTTGTGGGCGATCATGCCCTGCCGCAGCTCGGGGTCCGTGGCCAGGCGGGCCACGGCGTCGGCAAGGTCGCCGAGGGTGCGGCCGAGCAGCCCCTCCGTGCCGTGCCGGACGAAGTCGGCCACCCCGCTCTGGGCCCGCGCCACCACGGGTAGCCCAGCGGCACGAGCCTCCAGGGCGGCGATCCCGAACGACTCGCGTGGCGCCGGCGCCACGAACACGTCGGCCGACTCCAGCACCTTGGCGATCTTCTCGCGGGTGTAGCGTCCCGGCAGCGAGACCCAGCCCGTCATGCCGTGCCTGGCCAGATACCGCTCCATCTGGGCACGCGCCGGCCCGTCGCCGATCACCGTGGCACGCAGCGGGACGTCCGCCGGGACCCGGGAGCGCGCCATGTCGAGCAGCTTGAGCAGCCGCACCGGCTGCTTGCGCGGCGCGAGCCGCCCCACCGCCACGATGTGCACCTCATCTCGCACCTCCGACGCCGTTCCCGAGCCGGCCGCGAAGCGGCGCCAGCCCGACAGGTCGAGGCCGTTGGAGACCACGTGCACGGGCACCCCCTCCCCCGCGACCGACCGGATCGGCGCCGCCGCCGCGTTGCTGACCGTGGTGCCCACCAACCCCCAGCTCTGCCAGCCGTACGCCAGCCGTAGCAACTGGTAGACGCCACGCGTTACGGGATCCCACATGCTGTGCACGGTCACCACGCACGGAATTCCGGCCCGCCGCGCGGCCCGCACCCCCATCCAGGCGAACGGCGAGACCGCCCCCATGTGCACATGCACCACGTCGGGCCGCGACGAGGTCAGCCGCCGCGTGAGATGCCCCACTCCGAACGGGTGGACCGGCAGGTCGAAGGGCATCCTGGCGACGATCCGGTGGACTCCGGGCAGCGGCTCACCCTTGGTCGCGGTCGCCACATCGACGGCGTGGCCGGCCTCGCGCTGCGTACGCACGAGGTCGGCGACCTGAACCTCGATCCCCCCGAGTCGCGGCAGGTAACAGTCACTCACGTGAAAGATCCGCACCCCTCCCAGACTAATCTGGGCCTTGTGCCTCCACGTACCGCTGTGTTCTTCCACGCCCATCCCGACGACGAGGCCCTGCTGACGGCCGGCACGATGGCGATGCTCGCGGCCGAAGGTCACCGCGTGGTCCTCGTGGTGGCGACCGCCGGCGAGCGCGGCCTGGCCGAGATGGGGCCGGGCGAGGAGCTGCGCGCCACCCGGCTGAAGGAGTTGTACGAATCGGCCGCGCTGCTCGGCTGCGCCCGCGTCGAGTGCCTCGGCTACGGCGACTCGGGCCTGAGCCCGCAGGGCGGAAGCGCCGAGGAACGTCCCGATGACGCCTTCATCGACGCCGACTCCGAGAAGGCGGCCGGAAAGCTGGCCGCCATCCTGGAGGAGGAGCGGGCCGACCTGCTGTCGATCTACGACCCGGCGGGCGGCTACGGCCATCCCGACCACGTCCAGGTGCACCGGGTGGGCCGGCGGGCGGCCGAGATCGCGGGCACGCCGGTCGTGCTGGAGGCGACGGTCAACCGCGATCCGCTGGTCAGGCTGCTGAAGCTGGCGGGCAAGTTCTACCGGTTCCCGCCCGAGTTCGACGTACGGACCTTCGAGAGCGCCTACTCGGCGAGTGAGACGATCACCCACCGGGTCAATGTCCGGAAATATGCGAAACAGAAGCGAGCGTCGATGTCCGCGCACGCCTCCCAGGCCACCGGCGGCGACAGCGACCGCACCCTGGCCGTCATGCTCAAGGTGCCCGGCCCCCTCTACCGGCTCGTCTTCGGCACCGAATGGTACGTACGGCGCGATCTTCCGCCCGGCACCCGCCTGCGTCATCCCCTGGACCAGTGGCCGAAATGAGTCCCCAGCATGATCCGGGCCGCCCCCGCGACCGGCAGACTGTACCCCGATGAAGAACAGATGGCTCCAGATCACGCTGTCCGCGCTGTCCCTCGCGCTGGCCGTGGTCCTCGTCGTTTACCTGCCGCAGATCGTCCATTCGCTGACCGGCAAACCCGTGTCCTGGCACGAGATCGGCAAGCTCTTCGGCACCCTCAGCGTGGGCACGATCGCGCTGATGAGCGCGCTCTGGCTGCTGAGCCTGCTGGCCTACACCTTCGTGCTCACCAACTCGCTGCCGGGCCTCAACAACCTGCAGGCGCTCGCGCTCAACGCGGCGGGCAGCGCGGTGAGCAACCTGCTGCCGTTCGGCGGCGCGGCCGGGGTGGCGCTGACGTTCGGGATGACCAGGGGCTGGGGGTTCGCCAACCGGCCGATCGTGGTGATGACCCTGGTCAGCGGCATCTGGAACACCTTGTTCAGATTCATCCTGCCCGCCGTCGGCATCATCGCGCTGCTGGCGGCCGGCAAGGCGCCCAACCCGACGGTGGCCAAGGCCGGCTGGGTGGGCGCGGTGTCGATCCTGGCGCTCTGCGCGGTGGTGGCCGCCGCCCTCTACTGGGACCGCGCCGCCGCCCTCCTGGGCAAGGGCCTCGACTTCCTCGTACGGCTGCTCAGACTGAAGTTCCACGCCTCCGACGCGCTCAACCGGCTGCGCAAGGACACCGCCGAGATCGTGAAGTCACGGTCGATCGCGCTGTCGCTGGCCATGATCTTCTTCCTGGGCTTCCAGTGGGCGATCATGGTCGTCTGCATGCACGCCACCGGCGCCTATCCGGGGCTGGCCCAGTCGATCGCCGTCTTCGCCCTGTCCCGCGTGCTGACCAGCGCCCTGGTGACACCGAGCGGCGCCGGCATCATGGAGAGCGGCGTGGTGGTGCTGATGACCGGCGCCTTCGGCGTGGCAGCCGCTCCGGCGACCGCGACCGCACTGCTCTTCGGCTTCTGGACTTACACTATCGAGATCCCGTTCGGCGGCCTCGCACTTGGCGCGTGGGCGCTTCTGCGCAGGCGCAACGCCAGGAACGCCGAAGCGGAGCCCCCGTCCGCGATCTCGAAGGCCCCTCAGTGACAATCCCAAACCCAACCGGCGTTAATCAATCACGGCTCTTGTGCGTGATTCGGAAGCCCGCATAGCGTGGCGGCTGACATGGTGGCGTTCCGAGTTCTGGGGCCAGTCGAGGCGTACGAACACGACGACGAACTCGACCTCGGCGGGTTGCGGCAGCGGGCCGTCCTCGCCCGACTTCTCGTGGCCAGAGGTCAGGTCGTGCCGGTTGACACACTCCTTTACGACTTGTGGGATGACGACACGGCCAAGGGAGCCCAGTCGGGGCTCCAGGTTTACATCTCCCGGCTGCGCCGGGTGCTGGAGCCGGGCCGTCCGCGTGGCGGGCCCAACCGCCTGCTGGTGACCGTCGCCTCCGGCTACGCGCTGCGGGTGGCGCCCGACCAGGTCGACGCGCTCAAGTTCGAGCAGTTGGTCAGGGCCGCGGGCGAGCACCTCGAAGAGGGCGATCCGCAGTCGGCCCGCGCTCGCCTGGAGAAGGCGCTCGGCCTGTGGCGGGGCACCCCCTACTCCGACTTCGCCGACCAGCAGTGGGCGGAGGCCGAGGTCAACCGGCTGACCGAGCTGCGGCTGGTGGCGCGCGAGCGGCACGCCGACACCGGGCTGCGCCTCGGCATGCCCGCCGAGACCGTGCCCGACCTGGAGGCGCTCACCACCGAGCACCCGCTGCGCGAGGAGGGCTGGCGGCTGCTCGGCCTCGGCTTCTACCGCTGCGGCCGGCAGGGCGACGCGCTGGCGGCGCTGCGCCGGGCCAGGAGCATCCTGGCCGACGAGCTCGGCATCGACCCCGGGCCAGCGCTGCGCAAGCTGGAGTCCGACATCCTGGCCCAGTCACCCGAGCTGGAGCTGAGCCTCGCGCCGCGCCCGTCCAGGCCCGTGCAGCAGCCCACCGACACCTGGCCGCCCAGGCCCGCCGCCCCGATCGAGCCGCCGCCGCTGGAGCCCGAGCCGTTCGTCGGCCGCGACGCCGAGCTGGCCAGGCTCACCACGGCCGCCGCCCGCACCGGCAGGTTCCAGGTGGCGATCGTCGCGGGCGTCGCGGGCGCGGGCAAGACCACACTGCTGCGCCAGCTCGACGGCAAGCTCACCGGCGACGGCTGGATCACCGCGTCCGGCGCCTGCCCGGACTCCAGCGCGACACCGCCGGGCTGGGCGTGGGTGGAGATCCTGCGCACCCTGGTGGGAGTGACCGGCGCGGGCGAATACGCCCAGTTGCTGGCGCCGCTGCTGGACGACGCCGACCCCGACCCCGACGACGACGAGGTGTCCGGCGGCTTCCGGCTGCACCGGGCGGTCGGCGGCTACCTCGCCGGGGTGGCGCGGCGCGCGCCGGTGCTGCTCACGCTGGAGGACCTCCACTGGGCCGACGACCAGACGCTGGCGCTGCTGCGCGCGCTGCCCAGCCTGCTGGCCACCAGCCGGGTGCTGCTCGTGGTCACGTGCAGGGAGAGCGAGCTCGACGACCGCCAGTCCGACGTGCTGGCCGCGCTCGCCCGGCTCGGCCCGGTCCGGGTGGGGCTGTCCGGCCTCGATCCGAAGGCCGTGGGCGAGCTGGTCAGGGCCACCTGCGTGCGCGAGATCGACGAGGACGCGGTCGAATCCATCGTCGAGCGCACCGGCGGCAACCCGTTCTTCGTGCGCGAGACCGTGCGCCTGCTCGACTCCGAGGCGGCGGCCGACCGGGCCAGCGCGGCCGAAGTGCTGTCGCGGGTGCCCACCGGGGTACGTGACGTGCTGCGGCGGCGCATCTCCCGGCTGCCCGCCGGGGCCCAGCAGATCCTGCTGCAGGCGGCGGTGATCGGCCGTGACGTCGACGTCGACGTGCTGGTCGACGTGGCGGGCGACGAGGACGCCGTGGTGGAGGCGGTCGAGGCGGCGCTGCTGGCCGGGCTGGTGACCGAGCCGGGGCCGGGGCTGCTCAGGTTCGATCACGACCTGGTGCGCGACACGATCTACTCCGACGCGTCGCGGCTGCGCCGCACCCGGCTGCACGCGGCGGTCGCGGCGGTCATCGAGCGGCGCACGCCGTCCGACGTGGCGGCGCTGGCGCACCACTACTTCCTCGCCGACACCGCCGAGAAGGCCGTCCACTACGCCGGGCTGGCCGCCGAGCAGGCCGAGCGCAGGTTCGCGCACCGCGAGGCCGCCACGCTGTGGGAGCAGGCCATCGCGGCCTTCGACCGCGCCGGCGGCGACACCAAGGAGCGGCTGCAGCTCATGCTCCGCCAGATCAGGGCCCTGGCCCTGTGCGGCGACATGACGGCGGCCAGGCTGCTACGCCGCCAGGCCATGGACGCCGCGCTGCCGCTGGGCGACCTGGAGATCACCGCGCGGGTGGCGGCCTCGCTCGCCGTGCCGCACAAGGGGATGGCCCGCGACTTCACCCGCACCGCGTGGGAGATCGTCGACGTCACCGAGAAGGCGCTGATGGAGCTCCCCGAAGGGGAGCAGACGCTGCGCGCGAGCCTGCTCACCACGCTGGCGCTGGAGCTGGAGGGCTCCTCGTCGCCCGAGCGGGGCCGACAGGCGTCGCTGGAGGCGCTGGAGCTGGCCAGGCAGAGCGGCGACCCGACGCTGCTCGCGGCGGCCCTCAGCGGGCGGCTGCGCCAGTCCTACGACATCCCGGCGGTCGACACCCGCGAGAGCATCGGCCGCGAGCTGCTGGAGGTCGCCCAGCGGTCCGGGCAGATGGCCACGCAGGCGCTGGCCCACCTGGTGCTGCTCGAATGCGCGGCGGCGCGCGGCGAGTTCGCCGTCGCCGACGAGCACGCCGCCGCGGCCGACCGGCTGGCCAGACAGTACGACCTGTCGGCCCCGGCGGCCGTCTGCGCCTGGTACGCGGGCCAGCGGTTGATGATCGCCGGCGACTACAGCGGTGCCGAGCGGGCATACGGCGACGCGGCCAGGATGACCCAGCGGGCGGGCATGCTGGAGGGCCGCCAGGACCTGCCGCTGATCACCACGTTCTGCCTGCATCTGGTCGACGGCCGGGCCGCCGAGACGGTCGGGCTGCTCTCCGAGGCCCACCGGCGCGGCGCCAAGTGGACCCTCGACGCCTACGCGCTGGCACTCGCCTCGGCGGGTCACGTGTCCGACGCCAAGGCCGTGGCCGCCGTACGCCCGCCCGTGCGGCCCGACTTCCTGTACGAGCTGGCGATGACCTGGCGGGCACTGGCCGGGATGCTGCTCGACGACCGCGAACGGATGATCGACTGCTACGACAAGCTCAAGCCGTTCGCGGACCGCATCGCCGGCGCGGGCACCGGCGTCGTGGCCCTCTGGCCGGTGGCGCTGACACTCGGCGACCTGGCGGTGCGGCTGGGCCAGCCGGACGCGTCGCGGGCCCACTACGAGAAGGCGCTGGAGGTGGCCCAGCGGATGGGCGTGCCGCGCTGGGTGGAGGCGGCGCAGCGGTCGGTCAGCAACTCACCTGGAAGCGGTCGCTCTTGACGGTCCTGGCGCCTTCGACGGTGAGCTCGACGCGATACCAGCCGGGGTTGGCCGAGACGCTGGTCCGCCAGTCCACGGCCTGCTCGTCGCCGGCGAAGCCGTCGTAGTCGACGAAGTAGACGTTCCAGGTGTGGGTGTCGGCGCTCCAGCGAGCCAGCCGCCAGCCGTACATGACGGTCCGGTCGGGGTCGGGGTTGACGACCACGCTGCGGGCCACGAACGTCTTGACGCATCCGGCGTCGCCCGGCAGCGCGCTGACGCTGACCTTGCCCGCCTTGGCGGGCTGCGACGTCCGGGTGCTGAGCGAGGAGGTGATGGGCAGTTCGCGGGCCGACAAAGTGACGGTCTGCGCGGGCCGCGGCGCGGAGCTGGCGGTGTCGTAGGCCGAGAAACCGACATAGGCTCCGGTGAAGGCGAGAGCCGCCACGAAGAGCTTGGCCGTGTTGGCCATGCCGGAGACCAGAACCGCACTGCTTCTCGTTGCCATGATCGACACTCCTTCTTACTCACCTACAGGTGTATGCGAAGGTGGTTGAACCCTGGTTGTCGGCGAGTTGCACCCTGCTGTGGCGGCGGCTTGCCCCTTGAACTAAGGTAAGCCTGACCTAAAACGCGCGACGGGGTGTGGGGGTCCTGATGCGACATCTGGCGATCACCATCGATCCCGTGGGGCCGATCTGGCTCGGAGTCGTGCTGATCATCGCTCTGTTCGGCGCGTTCCAGGCGTACTACTGGATCGGCCGCAAACTGGGCGAGCGACTGTACGACTCACGCATCGGTGTGAAGCTCGGCCGGGATCGGATCGCGAAGGTCGAGGGCGTCGTCGAGAAGTGGGGGGCGTTCGCGGTCTACGGCTGCTTCTGGGTGCCCATGCTCCGGCACACGCTGCCGTGGGTCGCCGGGGCGCTACGCGTCTCATACCCCTGGTACGTCGTGGCCAGCGCGCTGGGCTGCCTGACCTGGGCGCCCATCTGGTGGTTCGGGCTGACCGCGCTGATCTGGGCCTGGTTCCAGGTCGCCGCCCGGTCACCGATCACGGCGGCGGTCCTGGCCGTGCTGTTCGCCGGCGGGGCGGTCGGGTTCATCGTGTGGCGCAGGAGGAAGCGGGCCGACAAGGCACTGGCCGCCTGACACCGGGGATTTCGCGGCTTGAGTGGGAGTTCGGCATACTTAGCGGTGATCACCTGCGACCATGTCAGGCATGCATATTGGGGGTTTCATCGGCTCCACCGTACTCGCCGTGGTCGTCGGGGTCTCGTTGCCCGCGACTGCCGCGCAGGCGGCGGACGCACCCGTAGTGGCGGCCAAGTCCGCATATGTGATCGATTCGGCGGGAACGATCCACTTCAGCAAGCGCGAGACGCGCCGGGTGCCGGTCGCCAGCCTCGTCAAGGTGATGACGGCCTACGTGGTGCTCCACGAGGCCAAACTGGGTGACACCATTACGATCACCGCGGCCGACGTCAAGCACGCGACCACGAACGACGGCACGACCGCCTCCCTGAAGAAGGGCGAGCGGCTGACGGTCAGGGATCTGCTGTACGGGCTCATGCTCCCGTCGGGGGCCGACGCCGCCAGCGCGCTGGCCAGGACGTACGGACCGGGCAACGCGGCGTTCGTGGCCAAGATGAACGCCGCGGCCCAGCGGCTGCACCTGGCCGACACCCGCTACACCAACGCCGACGGCCTGCCCACTCCCGCCAAGGGCGGTTACTCCACGGCCGTCGACCAGGTCAAGCTGGCGCAGGTGGCGCTCGGCGACTCGACGTTCAGGACGGTCGTCGGGCAGACCGTGCACAAGGTGGCCAAGACGGCCGCGCACCGCGCGCACACCTGGCGCAACACCAACAAGCTGCTCAAGCAGGCCGACGGCGTGCTGGGCGTCAAGACCGGCTACACGAGCGCGGCGGGATTCTGCCTGCTGTTCGCGGGAGAGCGCGGCGGCCGGCAGGTGGTGGGCGTACTCCTCGGGGACCAGGACGCGCGCCGCTTCAGCACGGCCGAGAAGCTCCTCGACTACGCGGGCGAGCAGATCGCCGGGAGCTGACCCGGCGAGGGGGGGGGGGGGGGGGGCCGGGCGGGCGGGGGCGCGCCCCCCCCCCCCCGGCCCCCCCGGGGCGCCCCCCCCCCCCCCCCCCCCCCCCCCCCCCCCCCCCCGGCCCGTAGCCACTTCCGGCCAGGCGACGGGGTCGAGACGGTCGGCGGTTCTGCGCAGTGTGTGCGCCAGCCGTACCCGGACCCCGGCCTTGTCGGGTGACCGTTTGATCGGCGCCCCCGGGAGCGCCTCCGCCAACCTGTGCCCGTGACCCATCGCGGTCTGGTGCGCGAGGACCTGCATGGCATCCATGTCTTTCCTCCTTAATCAATTAAGACCTTAATCGATTAAGAGGAGTCCGGCAAGGCCGGGCGATACGGTTGGCGCATGGCCAGAGTCACGCTGCAGACGATCGCCGACAGGTTGGGCGTGTCCCGGGCCACGGTCTCCTACGCCTTCTCCCGGCCCGACCAGCTCAGCGACGGGCTACGGCGGCGGATCATGGAGGTGGCCGACGAACTCGGCTACGCCGGGCCCAACCCGACCGCGCGGTCGCTGCGCCTGGGGAGGGCCGGGGCGCTGGGTCTGCTGTTCAGCGAGACCCTCGCGTACGCCTTCGCCGACCCCTACTCCATCGGCTTCTTCCAGGGGCTGGCCACCGCGGCGGAGGACGCGGGCGTGGGGCTGCTGATCCTGCCGTTGCCGCACGGCGACAGGCGGACCGAGACCGTACGCGACGCCGTGGTCGACGCGTTCTGCGTGGTCTCGCTGCCCGACGGGCATCCCGCGCTGGCCGAGGTGCTGGGCAGGAAGCTGCCCGTCGTGGTGGTCGACGAACCGTACGTGCGCGGCCACCCGTTCGTGGGGATCGACGAGCCCGCCGCCGGGGCGGAGGCCGCGCGCCACGTGCTCGGCCTGGGGCACCGGCGCATCGGCGTGGCCATGGTCGGGCTGCACGACGACGGCTACACCGGCTGGGCCGACGTCACCAGGCAGCGGAGTGCGGTGTTCGAGGCCATGCGCGCGCGGCGGAGCGGCTACCAGGCGGCATGCGAGGACGCGGGCATCGCCTGGGCCGACGTGCCGTTCTACGAACTGACCCGCAACTCCCGGGAGGCCGGCAGGAAGGCGGGCCACGCGCTGCTCGGCAGGGACCCGCGGCCCACCGCCATCCTGACGAACACCGACGTGCTGGCGCTCGGCATCCTCGACGCGGCGGCCGACCTGGGGCTCGACGTGCCGCGCGACCTGTCGGTGGTCGGGTTCTCCGACAGCGCCGCCGAGCAGGCCGGCCTCACCACGATCCGGCAGCCCCAGCAGGAGATGGGCGCGGCGGTCGGCCACCTGCTGCTGGCCGGCGCCGGACACGGGCAACCGCCGCCACTCGCCGAGGACGGGCGGCTGCTGTTCGCGCACGAGCTGGTCGTCCGCGGCTCGACCGCCGCACCCGCTCCCTGACCTGACCTGACCTCGCGTACGGTCGAGCGCCCCTCAGTCCCGAAGGAATCCCTGGTAGCCATTGGCCGCCACTTCAGCGCATATATCCCGATATACGCCGACTCCGCCGACAAACGGCATGAAAACCCGAGGCTTCCCGGGGATGTTCGCCCCCATGTACCAGGAGTTCGCCCGAGGGAACAGCGTCAGCCCCGCGATCTCGTTCACCTGCTCCACCCACGCGTCCTCAGCCAGCGGATCCGCGTCGAGAGCCCGCCCGCCCAGCCGATCCAGGCACTCCGCGATCCAGTCCACATGCTGCTCGATCGAGACGATCATGTTGCTCAACACCGACGGGCTGCCCGGCCCGGTGATCGTGAACAGGTTGGGGAAGCCGGCGCTCATCAGCCCGAGATAGCTCCTGGGCCCCGCCCGCCATTTCTCCCTCAGCGACAGCCCGCCCTTGCCGCGGATGTCGATGGCCAGCAGCGGCCCGGTCATCGCGTCGAATCCGGTGGCGTACACGATCACGTCCACCGGATGCTCGCGGTCGGCCGTACGCACGCCGCCGGGGGTCAGCTCCCTGATGGGTGCGGTCCTGAGGTCGGCGAGGGTGACGTCCGGGCGGTTGTAGGCGGCGTAGTAGCCCGTGTCGACGCAGACGCGCTTGCTGCCCAAGGGATGGTCGCCGGGGAGAAGCAGATCGGCCACCGCCGGGTCCCGTACAGTGGCGCGGATCTTGCCGCGGACGAAGTCGGCGGCCGTTCTGTTCGCCTCCTCGCTGATCATCAGGTCGGAGAACGCGCCGAGGAAGGCCAGGCCGCCGCGCTCCCACCGCGCCTCGAACTCGCGTCCCCGCTCCTCCTCCGTCACCGCCAGGGCGGAGTCGGGGTTGGGGCTGGTGAAGAGCCCGCTGTGTGAGGTACGGAGCTGGTGACGGAGCTCGTGGTGGTTGGCCTTGAACCACTGGTCGTCCTCCGGCCGCAGCGGCCCGTTGCGCGCGGGGACACTGAAGTTGGGCGTCCGCTGGAACACCGTCACGTGCTCGGCGCTCTCCGCGATGACCGGAATGGACTGGATACCCGACGAACCGGTGCCGATGACCGCCACCCGCCGCCCGGCGAGGTCCACGCCCTCGGCCGGCCACCGTCCCGTGTGGTAGCTCGGCCCCCGGAAGGAACCGGGCAGCCTGGGCAGGTTGGCCGCGGACAGGCAGCCGACGGCGGTGACGAGGTAGCGGGCCGACAATCGTTCGCCACTGTCGGTCTCGACCACCCACGCCCCGGGGGCGTCCCAGGAGGCGGCCGTGACGCGGGTGTTCAGCTCGATGTCGCGGCGCAGGTCGAAGCGGTCGGCGACGTGATCGAGGTAGCGGAGGATCTCGGGCTGCGTGGCGTACCGCTCGGTCCAGGTCCATTCGCGCTGGAGGTCCTCGGCGAAGGAGTAGGAGTACTGGAGGCTCTCGACGTCGCAGCGGGCTCCGGGGTACCGGTTCCAGTACCAGGTGCCGCCGACACCACCGCCCGCCTCCAGGACGCGAGCCGACAGGCCCTGGCCGCGCAGGCGGTGGAGCATGTACAGGCCCGCGAAGCCCGCACCGATGATGATCACGTCGTGGTCGGTCGATCCTGGGGGCATCGCTCCTCCATCGGCGATCGAGGTGGTCCTCCCCTATAGGAGAACACGACCGTCAGGCGGACTGCGGAGATCGCGGCGGACCGTCCTAGGGGTATGCCTTGGCCGAGCCCTGAGGCGCCCGGTCCGTCCCTCGATCTACGCTGGGTCCCACCTGCGGCCCGAGGCGCGCATGGCTACTTCCTCCATCGAAGGCGGGGGGCTCGATGGCTCAAGCACCATTCGCCCGAGGAACCCATCGGCAGGTGGGCGATCACTGGCGCGGCAGGCGGCCCGGCTCCGGCGGACAGGGGGCCGTCTGCGAGGTCTGCGACGGGGGCGGCAGCCGAGTGGCAACAAGCCGCTCAGGCTCAGCCGGATGGAAAGGGAGCAGGCCAGGGCCCGTTTCGCCAAAGAGGTAGCCGCCACCCGCCGGGTGGCGGCATTCCGCGTGGGCAGGGTTTCTCACATTCGGAGTGACTGCGGGGTCGTGCCGGTCGGTGGGCGCAGCTTCAGGCGTCCCGGTGGTCCGATCGGTGGCTGGGGTGGCTCGGCCGGAGGACGTCCCGTGGGGGCCGGTGGCTTGTCCGCCGCCGCCAGGCAGCCCCGGCACGGCACCCAGATGAAGCCCGACCACGCCGAGGAGCCGTTCCACGCCGATCCGGTCCACTGCCAGGACCAGGCGGTCGTCGCGTAGTACCGGCTCTCGCCGCAGGCGCCGCCCCAGCCCCATGTCGGCGCGAACGTGAACGAGGACGAACCCGACACCTGCCCGGTGCCGCCGCACTGCACCCAGGTGCCGCCGTCCCAGTAGTAGAGGAGGTTCTCGCTGATGTGGGTGGTGCGCCACCGGCTGCCGTTGCGGTAGGAGAAGTCGTCGCCCCCGGTGTGGACGCCGTCCGGCAGGAATTCCATCCGTGACCGGGTGCCGTGCTCGTAGTTGCCCGTGCTGGAGGTGGCCCAGCCGTAGCTGAAGATCCAGTAGTTGGGCGGTCCCAGTTCCTCGAACTCGGGCTTCCAGATGTAGTCGTCGATGTCCCCGTCATAGCCGCAGATCCAGGTCTCGCCGCTGACGGTGACGATGTCGTCCTGCGCCGTGTCGTCACACTGGTCGCCGGGGTAGTCCGCGTACGCGGCGCCCTGGCCTATGACCAGGGTCGCCGCCACGAGTAAGAACGTCGTGAGCACGTGCCGCCAGCCGCGAAACGGCGCTTTCATAACGTACGCTTCCGCGATTTCTTCATGATCATGCGCACAAAGTAACTTCGGTCCAGGACCCCGTCAAGACGCACCTTACTCATCGTTACCATTAAGCGGAAAATTCACCGCGCATTCCAGACGATATAAATCCGCGAGTAATCCGGCCGTCGGTCAGGAAGCAGGCGAACCACCCGGCAGACGCACGCCGATCCATTCGCCGACGGCCCAGGAGTCGTCGAGCTCCGTTCCGGTGATGGCTTCGGCCAGGTAGAAGGCGGCTCCTCTCGGATGCTCGCTCCACTCGTGGACGTCCACGCCGAGGCCGTTCGCCCAGTCGCGGATCTCCCGCGCCTCCGGGTCGTCAGCCAGGTCGTCCTCGCCGATGTCGTCGGCGTCGAAGTCATGGGTGATGCGGCCCTGGACGGCGTACGTGAGGTAGGTGCCGCGCTCTCCGGCGACGATGTTGAGCGCCTGCCCGCCCTGTGACAGTGCGGCGAGCACCGCGCCGTCGGCGCCGTGCCTGCTTCGCACCTCCAGCACCGCCACCCACCCCGCGACCTCGCGGATGAGCAGGCGCACGCCGACGGGGTCCGACGCGAAGCCGTCTTCGGCCTCATCCTGGACGGTCACCGCGCGGGGATGGGTCAAGTCCTCGCTCCGGGCGTCGAAGGCCTGGACGACCTCCGCCACTGTGGCGCCGGAAATCCAGGTGGCGCACATGAACTCGTCGAGCTGCGCCCAGGAATCACGGGCAGCGTGCATATGTGCTCCTCGATTGATGGTTCTCCGCCATGCTGAATTCGTGATCTTTTACCCCGATACTGGTTCCGCTCGCAAGACGCGGACAGCCGAGGAGGAACCAGGTGGAGGCCAAAGGTCGTACGGCCGAGATCATGATCGCGGAAGCCCGCAAGGCTTTCTGGGTGATGGTCGGGTTTCTCGCCGTCATCTGGCTGCTGCAGATCGTCAACTGGGCCTCGGGCTACGCGCTGAGCTACGACTACGGCATGCGGGCGTGGGATCCGGCGACCCTGCCGAACATGGTGTCGTCACCATTCCTGCACTGGAGCTGGGAACATATCGAAGCCAACTCGGGGCCACTGTTCATTTTCGGCTTCCTGTCCGCCTATCGGGGCGTCGCCAAGTTCCTCAGCGTGACGGGACTCATCATCGTGGTCAGCGAACTCGGCGCCTGGTTCACCTCCGATCCACGGGGGGTCGGCGTAGGCGCGAGCGGCGTCGTCTTCGGCTATTTCGGCTACACCCTGGTACGCGGCATATTCGACCGGCATCTGATCGACATCGTCGTGGGCGTGGTCATGGCCCTGTGCTTCGCCTATCAGTTCGCCGGGCTGCTGCCCCAGGAGGGCATCGGGTGGCAGGCCCACCTGTTCGGCTTCCTGGCCGGCGTGGTGGGCGGTTGGCTGTTCCGCGACCGCGACAGCCGGGCCCGGCCGGCTCCGGCCGCACCGGAACAGAACCCCCGATCCGCGCTGCTGAAGGAACTGGACGACCTCGGACTCTGACCAGGTGTTCAAAGGCAGCCCGTGCGAGCCGGGTAGACCCGTACCGTCTTGGGCTCGCCGCCGCCCTTGGCCGGACAGAGGCGCACGACGCTCGGCGCCGAGTCGTCGCGGTTTCCGTAGTTGTCGAAGGTGATGTTCCCGCTGGCGCCGCCGACCGCCGTGCCGCCGTGGACGAATCCGCCGAGCGCGGCGTTGATCCGGGAGGAGACGACCGGCTCCTTCGCGGTGAGTGTGTTGACGGCGCCGGCGACGACGGCCATGCCGTCGAAGCCCGCGATCGCCCACCCGCTGTCCAGATGCGCGGGATCGAAGCCGAGCGCGGCGAACGACTGCCGCAGGACCCTCATTCCTCCTTCTTTCGGCAGCAGGTCGGGGTCAGCCAACGGCGTGTAGATCAGGCGAACGGTCCCATCCACGAACATCGGGGTGCTCAGGGCCGCCACACGCTGCTGCTCGAGATTCGGATCGACCTCCGCGGCCCGCATCCGCCCAGCGTCCGAGGTGCTGAGCACCGTGATGCTGGTGAACCGGCACTGACCGAGCTCGGACTGGTCCGCGATGCTCTTGAGGAACTGCGGCAAATGGGTGGCCCGCGCGGCGTAGAAGACGCTCACCGGCCCCGCGCCGGCGCAGACGCGCTGCGCCGACTGCTTGACGGTCGCCGGGTCCCCCGGGTCGAACTTCACCTCCTGCAGCGGACGCGACTTCGGGTCGAACCTCGTATGTACGAGCGGCAGCGTCGTGCACGTGTACGGGTCGTCCATGGCGATCGGCGTCATGATGAAGGTGAGCGTTCTCCTACCCGGCCCCAGGTATTTGGCGAGCTGCTCGATCTGAACCGCGTTGCGGTAGGAGACCCGGTAGAAATAGCCCAGGCCGATGCCGTTCTTGTAGGTGTGTGATGGGTCGCAGCGCCCATAGTCGGGCCTGTCCTGCTGCGAGCCGTTCGCATCGAAGCCTTCGGCCGTGATCACGTTGCCGACCATGGGGATCTTGCGCTGCGCCAGCACCTGGGCGGCGTCGGCCGTCTCCTGCCGGCTCAGCCCCATGCCGGTCACGGCGACGACGCCCTCGTCGGCGAGCAGCTCGGCCACCCTGGTCGCCGCCTGTTCGCCGGCGCCCATCTGGGCCACCCGCAGCTTTATCGGATGCACGCACTCGGCCTTGTTCCCGTTGGCGTTCGCCTGCTCCGCGACAATGCCTTCGAGCTGGTGCAACGCCCGGCCGCCGCTCTCGGCCGACGTCAGGGTCAGCAACGCGCCGACCCACACCGCCTCGGCACCCGAAGCGCACGAGCCGTCCTTGGCCGCCTCGTTCTGCCGCGCGACCTTGCTCATCACATCCGTCAGCTCGCGGCGGTCGAAAGCGTACGGCCCCGCGGTGAGGCCAACGCATTCACCCTCCTGCTTCCATACGCCGTACAGCGGCTGCCACCCGCAGGAGAACCGGTCCGACAGCCACGGAACGCCCTTCACCACGCCTGGGATGAGGACACCGAAGGCCATGACGGCGCCGAGCGGGCGCCACCAGTGCCACCACTCCCTCGGGAACCGCTCCCGATTCGGCCAGATCCGCCATAGGTAAGTGCGGGTGCTCATGGTTGTCGGCTCCAGTCGGCGGATCCCGGGCGAGGACGGAGTGCCGCGGTCAGGCGAGGGCATCGGCGAGCTTCTGGTAACTCTGGGCGCGTTTGAGAAAGGAAAGCGGATCCACGTCGGAGAGCCGCCTGCACTCCTCGGCGGCGATGATGTAGCGGCCGCGGCACAGCCCCCGGTCACTGAGCAGGGGGTCGGCGAGCTGCCGCAGAGCGGTGACGAGCTGGGAGACCGCCGCGCAGCGCGGCTCCGTCGTCACATGCGCGGAAGCGGGTCGCGGTCGGAGATCGGGCGTGGCGACAATCCGATCGAGGCAGTCGAGCCACTCGATGCCCGAGACCTTGTCCAGCAGACTCAGCAGCTCGGCGACGACGGTCTCGCGGTTGCCCAGGGCCAGCTCGTGATGGAGTCTGCCGCGGATGTCCTGATCCGGCGTGTGGTCACGGAGCCGTTCGAAGACTCTGGTCCAGCAGGCCTGGTGGCTGTCCGGGCGCGCGGCCAGTTCGCGCAGCAGCAGAAAGCGGACGAACGGCGCCATCGCCCATGGACCCTCCTCAGCTGAGGAGATGGGCCACAGCGACGGTGAGACGAGCAGGATGGGCTCGCCCTGGACCGTGTTGTGCAGGAGCGGTGTCAGGCACTGCGCCTCATCGTTGTCCCGCGCCCCGGCCAGCGTGATCAGAGCCCCTCTGAGATGCTCGTCGAGGCGCCGCCGCGGGCTCAGATCCACCGTGATCTTGTTGATCAGGTAGGCGTCCATCGTCTGTTCCAGGTCCGGCAGGCGCTCCGAGAGCACCCGTCCCAGGTCGTCGATGAGTTCCGGATCGTCCCGGAGCCGGGCGAGCACGAGGTCCGTGGCCTCGGCATGCCCGCCGGTGAGCCGCCGGACGGCGCTGGTGATGGTGCCGGTGCCGAGAGAAGAGGGCCACCAGGTGAGATCCGCCTCCACGATGTGCTCGATGGCGTCGGTGGTGATGCCCTCGAGGAGCACGCGCAGCCACGGCCCGGACTTGTCGAGGTCGTCGGCGGACAGGCGGGTCAGCGCGGACTCGGGCCACTGCGCCGCCCGGCCGGACAGGCCGACCGCGTCCGCCAGTGTGTACCCTCCGCTGGCGGTGATCACGGTCAGGGGATCTCGGGGCACCTGGTGACGTGCCAGCTTGTTGCGTACTTTGACCAGGGTCTTCACGAACTGGGTGGCCGAGGGGACGTCGCCGTTGTCGAGCAGCACGACCGCGCGAGAGGGATGGTTGACCGCGCGGTCGAAGCTGTCGCGCAGGTCGGCCAGCAGCGCGGCCATCAACAGGCTGTCGACGTTTTCCCGCACACCGACGTTCCGCACCGCGGCCTGCAGACTGAGCCGGACCAACGCGTGTTCGGGGTCGTGGCAGAAGCCCTGGTCCTGGTGCTCGAACCAGGCCAACGCCTCCCGCCAGAGCAGCCTCGACCGCAGGCCCGACCTGCTCAGCCGCCCGGTCATCTCCTCGATGGTCCTGTCCAGGCCGGCGGCGTCGAGGCCGAGAGACCCTCCGGCCAGCGACAGCAGCCGGCGCAGCAGCGTGGTCACCAGGCTCGGGTCCTGGTAGTCGTTGATCCGCTGCCGCATGACGCTGGTGCTCTTCTTCGGATCGGCGTCTTCGATCGGTCCCGACATCGCGATGTGGGCCAGCACGCCCCGGGGGAAGGAGACCTGATAGCCGGGGGCCTCGGCGGTGAGGCCGAGCATGACGGCGGTCAGCACGGATCGCATGGAGTCGGAGTCGTCGCCCCTGACCAGCGGGTCCACCTTCACGATCGGGGTCTTCTTCGCCCATCGCCGCCACGTGTCGTCCAGCACGCGAGTGCGACCGGAGCCACCGACGCCTTCCAGAATCACAGTCGGGCGAGCGGCGTCCCGTCTGACCTGTGAGCCGCCCGCCACCTGGATGAACTGATCGATCAACGAAACCAGGCTCGACCGTACGGGGACATCCATGCGCGTCTCCTGTCCGAACCCACGACGGTGATGGACCTTTAATTCTGCGACAAACTCCAGAATGGATCTCGCAAATACAGCAACAAAGAAAAGCCGCCCGCTTTGCAGCGGCCCGTAGTGATTTATCGGGATATATAGAAAAGGTAGCTCACGCCGCTTTTAGTCCCCTTGTTAGCATTCTGGCGGGACACGTCCGCCAGGCGGACAAGATCATCACTGAGTGTCCCGCTGGAGGGGAGAGACCGCCCTGGCGTCCGCTTTGGAACGTTACATAGTGATATGAAAAGTAAAGCGAGGGTTGACCGTAGATGACTGGTAGTAGATAACGGTAACGGCACGGGCACGAAATCCGACCCTCGGAGACGCCGATGACGAGTGTCGACAGCCCCGCGATGGTCGGACGTGAAGCAGCGTTGCGAGCGCTCCTCGACGCGATCACCCGACCGCCCGCTGTGGCCCTGGTGGAGGGCGAGGCGGGGATCGGCAAGACCCGGCTGGTGCGCGCGGCCATCGACGTTCTGCGCGACGGCGGGCGCACCGTGCTGCTCGGCCACTGCCACCAGCTCAGGGAGCCCTTCCCGTACGGCCCGGTGCTCGACGCGCTGCGCCACGTCGCCGCCGCCCTGCCCGCGGCCGAGGCGCTCAACCCGGTGACCGGGGCGCTGCGCGGCTACCTCCCCGAGCTGGCCGGGCACCTGCCGCCGTCGCCACCACCTCCGCCGGTCGACGACCCGCGAGCCGAGCGGCACCGCCTGTTCCGCGCGGTCCACGCGCTGCTGGACGCCGCGGCGCCCGCCGTACTGGTGGTCGAGGACCTGCACTGGGCCGATGACGGCACCCGGGACCTGCTGCGGTTCCTCACCCACCAACCGCCCGAGGGCCTGGCGCTGGTGATGACCTTCCGGCGGGAGGACCTGCCCGTGCCCGGGCTGCCGCTGGGCCACGCCTACCGGCATCCGCCGGGCGCCAACAGCCTGGTGATCTCTCTCAAGCCGCTGGACGTCGAGGCCGTCAGAACCCTGACCAGCACGCTGCTCGGCCGCTCCCAAGTGACGGAGGACTTCGCCGCCAGGCTGCGCGAACGGACCGCCGGCGTCCCGTTCCTCATCGAGGAGGTCGTCCGCTCGCTGCTCGACGGCGACGGGCAGTTCCCCGGCGGCGTGGAGGAGCCGGAGTCGCTCGACCACATCGCGGTGCCGCTGCTGCTCCGCGAGGCGATGGCGGAGCAACTCGCCGGCCTGTCGCCGCCCGCGCTGCACGCGGTGCACGCCGCCGCCGTGCTCAAGGTGCCCGCCGACGAACGGCTGATCGCCGCCGTCTCCGGCGCCGCCGCCCCCACCGGGGCGGGCCTGCTCGAGGTGCTCAAGGCGGGCGTCCTGCTGGAGCACCCCGACGGCCAGTACGGGTTCCGCCACGCACTCGCCCAGCAGGCCGTCTACGACGCGATCCCCGGCCCCGACCGGCAGCTCACCCACAGGCGGGCCATGGCGGCGCTCACCGCGCTCGACCCGCCGCCACTCGTACAGCTCGCCTACCATGCCAGATGCGCGGGCGAGTACGAGGCGTGGCGGCAGCACGGCGGCGCCGCCGCGGACCAGGCGGCGGCCCTGGGCGACGTCCCGCTCGCGGTCGAGCTGCTGGAAGGCATGCTGGCCGATCCCAAGCTGCCACGCGAGGCCCGCGGTCCGCTGGCCCTCCAGCTCAGCCGGCTCGCGGCGATCGGGCTCTCCCATCGGCGCGCGGTGCGGATGCTACGACACCTGCTGTCGGACGACTTCCTGTCCAGGGAGGTCCGCGGCGAGGCCAGGCTGAATCTGGGCGTACTGCTGGCCAACCAGGCGGGCGCCATCGCGGAGGGACGCCAGGAGGTCCTCGCCGCGCTCCCCGACCTGGAGGACAGGCCCGGCATCGCCGCCAGGGGGCTGGCCCTGCTGGCGATGCCTGCCTACGGCGCCGAGCCGATCGCCACGCACAAGAAGTGGATGGACCAGGCCGAGAGCCTCCTCGTCAGCGTCGCCGACGAGAACCCCGAACTGACCGCCACGGTGCACGCCAACAAGGTCACCTTCGCCATGCTCGTGGGCTCGCCCGACGCCTTCGCACTGGCCGGCACGCTGCCCGTGAACGACCCGTCGGCAGCGGTACGCAGGCAGGTCGCGCGCGCCTACTCCAACCTGTGCGACGCGGCGACCGCGCTCGGCCACTACGGCCCGGCCGACCGGTTCGCGGGCGAGGGCAGGCGGATCGCCGAGGAGACCGGCGCGCTGTACCCCGCGTACCTGGTGGAGGTGTCGTCGATCAAGCTCGACTGGCTGACCGGGCGCTGGGACGGCCTTCGGGAGCGGGCGGCCGCGGTGGTCGAGGTGACCCCCGAGGCGCCGCTGCTCGCTGTGGACGCCCAGCTGGTTCTCGGCATGCTGGCGCTGGCCAGGGGCGAATGGGAGGAGGCGGAGGAACGCCTGGCGGCGGCCGGCCCGCGCGAGCTGGACTCGGCCTTCCTCCCGGTGGCCGCCGCCGCCTCCGGCGGGCTGGTCGAGCTGCACCTGATCCGCGGCTCCGTGGACGCCGCACTGGCGGAAGCGGACAGCGCGGTCACCAGGCTCCGGCGCAAAGGCGTGTGGGTGTGGGGCGAGCAGGTAGTGCCGGCGGCCGTCACCGCGCTGCTCAAGGCGGGGCGCTCCGACCAGGCCGCCGAGCTGGTGGCCGAGTTCGCCGCGGGCATCGAGGGCACGGACGCGCCGGCGGCCGAGGCGGCGCTGGAGTCGGCGCACGGAGCGCTGGCCGGGGCGGAGGGCCGGTTCGAGGAGGCCGCCCGCCGCCATGGCCAGGCCCACGCCGCTTACGAGGCGATGCGGAGGCCGTACGGGGCGGCACGGGAGGCCGAAGCCGAGGCGGGCGCGCGGCTCGAACTCGACGACGGGGAGGCCGCCGCGGAGATCATCGCCCGCGCGGGCGAGCGGTACACCGGGCTCGGCGCCACCCACGACGCCGCTCGCTGCCGCCATCTGCTGCGGGAGATCGGCGCGGGCAGCCCGATGCACGAAGGCAGGAAGGCCCGCGGGGGCAGGAAGGCTCGCGGGGTGCTGTCGCCGAGGGAGAGCGAGGTGGCCAGGCTGGTCGCGCTCGGCCAGACCAACAGGGAGATCGCCGTGGTGCTGTTCCTGTCGCGCCGCACGGTGGACACGCACGTGGCGCGGGTGCTGCAGAAACTCGGCGTCCGCACCCGCTACGAGGTGTGTCCGCCGCCATGAGCGAAGCCCCGGCCGGAGGACCGGCCGGGGCTGTGCCGCTGTGTGTCAGAGGGTGATGCTCCAGGTGTTCAGGTAGCCGGTGTCACCCGCGTAGACGTCGCTGACTTCGAGCACCCAGGTGCCCGCCGCCTGCTGGCTCACCGGGACCGAGTACGTCCTGGTGCCGTACGAGGTGCAGCTGGTGCCGCCGTACCTGTCGACCGCGTACCACGTGCCGTTCGGCCCGCGGAGCCAGATGTCGAGATCCTCCGCGCAGGTGTGGACGATGGTGACCGACAGCTGGACCGGCGAGACCGCCGAGCCCGTCGCCGTGGAGGTGATGGAGCTCCGTATCGTGCTGTAGTCGCTGATGGTGTAGTCGGTGCCGTTGGTGAACGTCCTGCCGCCCGAGGTGCCCGTCACCGTGAGCGCGTAGGTCGTGGTGTGCGTCGCCGTCACACCGGTGCCGGTCACGGTCACGTTGTACGAGCCGGCGGGCGTGGTCGCCGCGGTCGAGATCGTCAGGGTGGACGAACCGCCCGAGGTCACCGAGGCCGGGTTGAAGGTGGCCGAAGCGCCCGTGGGGAGGCCGCTCGCGGCCAGGTTCACGGCCTGCGCGGTGCCTGCCGTCGTGGTGGTGCCGATCGTGGTGGTGGCCGCGGACCCGGCCGTCACCGTGCCGGACGCCGGGCTGGCCGAGATCGAGAAGTCACGGGTCGCGGTGCCGACCTGGAGGGTGAAGGTCGCGGTGTGCGTGAGCGACCCCGTGCCGGTGACGGTGATCTGGTAGCTGCCCTGCGCCGTCGAGGAGCCGACGGACAAGGTCAGGGTGGAGGAGTTGCCGGAGGTGACCGACGAGGGGCTGAAGCCGGCGGTGACGCCGCTGGGCAGCCCGGACGCGGTCAGGTTGACCGTCTGGGCGCTGCCGGACGTGGTCTGGGTGCTGACCGTGGACGTCACCGACCCCCCAGGCTGGGCGCTGCCGGTCGACGGGGAGAGTGAGAGCGAGAAATCGTTGGTGGCCGTGCCACAGGCGGGCTCGCCCGTCGCCGCCGCCACGCTCACCGCGCTCCACGCCGCCTTGGTGGTGTTGCACTCGGCGCTGTTGGCGCCGAACAGCTCGATCGCGGCCGCGACCGATGCCGCGCGGGCGTTGGTGTAGCGCCAGGTCGAGGTCTTGCGGTTCAGGGCTCCCATGTAGATCTGGCCGGCCTTCTGCACGCCGACACCGGTCACCGACGACGGACCGCCGGAGCAGATCGGGCTGGTCGGCTTGCCGCCGCCGGGGTTGTTGCCCTCGGCCAGCAGGTAGAACCAGTGGTTCAGCGGACCGGCCGCCGCGTGCACCTCGGTGCTGGGGATCGAGGAGGAGTAGCAGTTCGGGTCGCCGAGCGCGCTCGGGTTGTACATGTTGCGGATCGGCCCGTCGCCGACGAGGTCCACCTCTTCGCCGACCAGGTAGTCCGGCGGGTCGTTCGGGTTGTTGGCGTAGGCCTCGGTGAGGGCGCCGAAGATGTCACCGGTGCCCTCGTTGATGCCGCCGTTCTCGTTGCCGGAACCTGCGCCACCGGGCGTGGTCTGGAAGATGGCGTGCCCGAACTCGTGCGCCACCACGTCGATGTTGCTGGCCTGCCGGGCGTTGTCCTGGCTGTGGCCGAAGTTGGTGTAGCTGCCGTTCCAGTAGGCGTTGACGTCGGCCAGGCCGACGCGCGCGGGGAAGCCCCGGCCGCTGCCGTTGATGCCGTTGCGGCCGAGCCAGGCACCCAGCATGTCCCACTCGCGCTGGACGGAGTAGAGCGCGTCGACGCAGGCCGTCTCCAGGTTGGTGCCCGAGGCGTTGCCCCACGCGTCGTCGGTGCCGGTGTAGGCGGTGCCGCCCTGCCCGCCGCACTGGATGCCGGGCCTGGTCGTGTCGGTCATCGAGTACGAGCTGCCGGAGCCGCTCGTGTTGATGGTGACCTGCCCGTAGTAGTAGCCGTTGCCGCTGCCCTCGCGCACCTGGTCGTAGGAGTCGGCGATCTTGCCGGTGCGGGCGTCCACGAACACGTGCT
Organism: Nonomuraea sp. NPDC049269; assembly: GCF_043197155.1. NCBI lineage: Bacteria > Bacillati > Actinomycetota > Actinomycetes > Streptosporangiales > Streptosporangiaceae > Nonomuraea > Nonomuraea sp. NPDC049269. The sequence goes on along the minus strand of NZ_JBICSO010000008.1, from coordinate 656,061 downwards.
GAATGCTCGGCCGGCCCTTGACCAGGCCGCTGACGACGGCCTCCCAGGTCAGCGCGGGCTTGTCGCCCCAGGTGAGCACCACCAGGCGCGGGGCGGCGGAGTCGTCGACGCGCGAGAGCCGGGTCTTCGCCACCTCGGTGGCCTTCTCCGCGCTGATCCTGGCCTGGGTCTGCACGTCCGGGCTGCTCGGTCCGGCCGCCGCGACGGTGTCGCGCACGTGGCCCGCCGAGTCGGTGACGACGACCGCGTCCCCGCCGATCACCGGCAGGCCCTTGTAGGTGCGCTCGTAGCCGACGAAGAACATGTCGCTGGTGCCGCGGGTGACTGACACGCGGCTGTACGCCTCGTCAGGTCCCTTGGCCAGTTTGTCGAGCCCGCTGGAGACGGCCTTGTCGGCGACCGCCGCCGCGAGCGAGGCCGGGTCGGCCGCCGCTCGTACCTGCGCGCTGGAGTTGTCCTTGCTGGCTCCGGGTGGGGCAGCGTTCGCGGGAGGAACGAAGACAGACATCGACGCGGCCGTGGCGAGTCCCACGGCCGCGGCGGCTAAGGCGGTGCGTTTCACGCGTCGTGCTCCTTTCGGCATTTCCCGGGCGCCACGACGTGCGCGCACGCCGACCACCACGCCGCAGGGATCGCCTGGGCCACGGAGCCGACCGGGAAAAGGGGGGTGGGTGAGCATGCCGTTTCACCTTGCTGCCGCCAGACGCTAGGCGCTGCGCTCGGGCCTGCAAATCCGTATGTGCATCGGTAGGCATACCGATGTTTTCGGAACGCGCTGGTCACGGACCCCCGGGGAGGAGCGGCGGCCGTCAGGCTCCGTCGGCGCGCGTCAAGCTGTGGCAGGCGATCGCGGCGGCGGCCACCACGTTGAGGGAGTCCACCCCGGCGGCCATGGCCGCCGGGCTCATCGGGATGCACACCGACTCGTCCGCTTCGCGCATCCAGCGGGACGACAGACCATCACCTTCGGAGCCGAGGAGCAAGGCCACCCGCTCCCCCATCTTCACCTTGTCTATGGGGGTCACGCGCTGATCGGGCGTCAGCGCCAGCAGGGTGTAACCCGCCGTACGGATCCGCTCCAGGCCGCCGTACCAGTCGTCCATCCGCCCGTACGGGATGGAGAAGACCGCCCCCATCGAGACCTTCACCGACCGCCGGTACAGCGGATCGGCGCACCGGGGCGACAACACGATCCCCTCCACCCCCAGGGCGGCCGCGCACCTGAAGATCGCGCCCACGTTCGAGTGGTCCACGAGGTCCTCCAGGACCACGACGCGTGACGTGCCCGCCAGCACCTCCTCCACCGGCGGCAGTGGCAGGCGCTCCATCGACGCCAGCGCCCCCCGATGCACCTGGAACCCGGCGACGCCCAGCATGGTCTCGTCGCTCACCACGTACACCGTCGCGTCCCCGAGTACGTCCGCCAGTGGCTCCAGCCAGCGGGGAGTCGTCAGCACCGATCTGATCGGGTAGCCGGCGGCGATCGCGCGTCTGATCACCTTCTCGCCCTCGGCCACGAACAGGCCGCGCTCCGCCTCCAGGCTCTTGCGCAGGTCCACGTCCCTGAGCCGGGTGTAGTCGGTCAGGCGTGGGTCGGCGGCGTCGGTTACGTAGTCAGGCACCTTCAGATACTGCCACGACGCGCATGACCTGCCAGACCACCGCATAGCAGGTGAGCACCAGGCAGAGGCCGACCAAGGTGCCCGCGCCCACCTTGGTGACGACGCTCGCCAGGCCGAGACGGGGGTTGGGCTCGTCGACCAGGGGCCAGAGGAAGGCGCCCGCGACGGTGCCGACCGTACACAGCACGAGGACCGCCCGCCGTAGCGCCGAGTGGATCCGCAGCCGGGCGGGAACGGTCGCGGCGGACATCCGGGTGAGGCCGCGCCAGGCCCACCACACGACGATGGCCAGGCCGATCACCGAGGAGGTGTACTGGAGCAGGCGGAACAGCCGCACCACCCCGAACACCGACACCGAGAGCCAGGAACCCCACTCCTCCGGACCGGTGGAGTGGGTGAAGGAGTCCCACAGGACGTGGGAGGCGGCGCCGATCACGGCGCCGGACACGACGGACGGAAGGTCACGGAGGCGCGGCGGGCGCAGGGTCGCGGCCCGGCCCGCGAGGGCGGGCGGGAGCAGGGAGATCAGCGGTTCGCGGAAGAGCAGGTGGAACAGGCCCAGCAGGATGAGGACGGCGGCCAGGTCGATGGTGATGACGCCGTGGTAGGAGTGCCAGTCGCTGTAGTCGGGCAGGAACGGCAGGAAGATCGGGAGGTCGGGAACCATCGCCCCGATCGCCAGTGCCCACGGGTTCGCCAGGCGGCGGAGCAGGGGCGACGACATCAGCGGGAGCACCGCTGCCATGTGACTGGGCGTGAACGGCACCGGCTCCGACCCCTCCCCCGTGGCTGATCTTCGTAGATTACCTCGCGAACCTTGAACAAGCTTTGCCCGCAACCCTTAAAGTCACGATTAGTAATGGGTAGCTTACGTATCGCTGTCGACGGCCGGGAGCCGGGATTCGGGGGTTCGAGGTGCCTGAACAGCGAATTCACGCTCATCCGGCCGCGTCAGCCGACTGGCTGCGTGCTGCGCGCGTGGCTCGCTCGCTCTCGGTGGGCACTCTCGTCTGGCTGGCGGTGGAGAGCTCGCTCGGCCTGGCCGCGGGGCTGTCGGCGCATTCGGTGGCGCTGATCGGCTGGGGACTGTCGGCTCTCGTGGAGGCGGCGGCGAGCCTGATCGTCGTCTGGCGCTTCACCGGCTCGCGCACGCTGTCGCCGAGCGCGGAGCGCAGGGCGGGACGGGCGGTGGCGGTGAGTTTCTGGCTACTGGCGCCCTATCTGGTGATCCACGTCGCTCATGATCTCGATGCCGGCCACCGGGCCGTGCCGACCGTGCTGGGCATCGTGGTGACGGCGTTCAGCTTGGTCAGCATGCCTGTGCTGGGGCTGGCCAAGCGGCGGCTCGGTCGGCGGCTCGGGTCCGCCGCGACCTCCGGAGAGGGCACCCAGAACCTCATCTGCGCCGCGATGGCGGCGGGAGTTCTGACCGGGTTGTGGCTGAACACGCTCGGCTGGTGGTGGGTCGATCCGGTGGTGGCGGTGGCGCTGGCGGGAGTCGCAGCAAGGGAGGGAACTCGGGCCTGGCGTGGTCACTCATGCTGCCATTGACCGTCACACCAGGTAATCGCCGCACCAAACGGGCTGTTTTGCCACAGTAAGCGCACCGAGTATCGTTCCGGAAGTATTGCGGAGCATCTCCCGCTAGGGTCTCCGAAAGGTCCCGACACACCGAAGAGGACATCGTGGGGCGACACCGCACAGACGAGCTCGATGGCGGCTACCAAGCCCAGGAACCGACTCCCCGAAAGCGTGGGAACGGTGGTGGCCGCGGCAAGGTGTTCGTCCCGCTCGCCGGAGCGGTCGCACTCGCTGTGCTCCTGGGCGTCGCGGCATTCGTGATCTTCAACCGCGACCATGACTGTTCGAACGGCAAGCTGGCGCTCCGCGTCGTCGCGACCCCGGACATCCAGCCCGCGCTCAACAAGATCGCCGGCAACTACAACAAGGCCATGCACTCGATCGACAGCCGCTGCGTCGAGGTGACGGTGGCCAAGGAGGCCGCGGCACGGACCGCGAACGCGCTGGCCGCCGGCAAGATCAACGCTGATCTGTGGGTGGCCGACTCCAGCCTCGTCGTGTCCAGGCTCCGTGGCCAGGCCGCGGGTGCCACGCTGCCGGAGTCCACCGGCTCGGTCGCCACCTCGCCGGTCGTGCTGGTGACCGCCAAGGCCTCGGCGGCCAAGCTGGCCAGCAGCCTCCAGCCGAGCTGGGCGGGCGTCATCGCGGCGGCGAACGTCGCCAATCCGGACGGACCCGGCAAGAAGATCCGCGTGCTGGCCCTCGACCCGCAGAAGAACTCGGCCGGGATGGCCGCGCTGCTGGCCGCCGCGGGCCAGGCTCAGCAGGCCGGTCAGGGCAAGGCGCTGGTGGGCGCGCTCAAGGAGCTGTCGGGCCAGCTCGTCGCCGACCCGACCGCGCTGCTGGCGAGCCTGACCGTGAAGTCCGGGAGCAAGGTCCCGATCGGCGTCACGTCCGAACAGACCATCTACCTCTACAACACGAAAAAGCCAGACAACCAGGTGGTGCCGCTCTACCCGGCCGAAGGCACGCTCAGCCTCGACTACCCGATCGTGATCGTCACCAAGGACGCGGCGATACAGAAGGCCGCCACGGCGTTCCAGCAGGAGCTCGGCACCGAGTCGGCCCACCGGACGCTGCGCGACCAGGGCTTCCGCACGCCTGACGGCAAGGCCGGTGACGCCCTGTCCAAGGACAAGGGCTTCAATCCGGCCAAGCCCGAGGCGCTGCCCGCCCCCGACGACAAGACGGTGGTGAGCATGGCGCAGACCTGGTCCCGGCTGAATCTCGGCACCCGCCTGCTCACCCTGGTCGACGTCTCGGGCACGATGGCGCTGCCGGTCCCCGGCACGAAGATCACCCGCATGCAGGCGATCAGCAAGATCGCCGTCGAGGGGCTCGGGCTGTTCCCCGCCGACGCGGAGATCGGGGTGTGGACGTTCTCCACCCACCTCGACGGGCAGGGCAAGGACTGGCGCGAGCTGGTCTCGGTCGGACCGCTCAGCGAGAGCGTCAACAGCGTGCTCCGCAAGGACGCCATAGCCAGGCAGTTCTCGACGGTCCAGGCCAAGCCCACGGGCGACACGGGGTTGAACGACACGCTCAAGGCCGCTTATGCGGAGATGTCGAAGTCGTACCAGGAAGACAAGATCAACACGATTGTGGTCCTCACCGACGGCGCCGGCAACGACGATCCGGACGGCGGACTGACGAATAAGCAAATCCTGAATTATCTCAAGAAAACGTATAACCCCAAGCGCCCGGTCAGCATCCTGCTCATCGCTTTCGGCCCCGACGCCCCGAAGGGCAAGCAGCAAATGGACGCCGTCGCGCAGGCGACCGGCGGCGAGGCGTATATCGCCAAGAATGTGCTGCAGGTGCGCGACTTCTTCCTCCAGGGCATGCAGCGCCGCCTCTGCGCCCCCCGCTGCGACGGCTGACTTCCGACAAAACCGCAGCCTTTCTGTTACGGCCAGCATGGGCCAGCCCCACCCACCGACCGGGGCTGGCCCCTGTCCAGGGACACGCTCCTGCGGTTTACGTGACCGGGCGCCGTGACGTGCGCCTCTTGACCCTTGCCTCTCCTTTCTCACCCCGAGTCACATCTGACCCTGTTTCCCCAGCTCATGCCTGTTAGGCATGGACCCGCACGCGGTGGTAACCCCGCTTGACCGGGGAGGCGTCCAACCCGCCGTGGAGGCTTTCGCCTCCGACCTGCGGGGAGGAAACGTGTCTGGATGGCCGGCTGTTGACCGCGGTGACGATCAACAGGTGGTTGACGAGCTTCGGATGGGTGCTGTCGAAGGCGCTGCCAAGCTCTATGACGCTTATGCGGAGCGATTGCACGATTACGCGTGCTCTCTTACCGGAGAACGCGACGCCGCGGCCGATTCCGTGCATGACGCGCTGGTCACCGCGCATGGGTGCGTATCCCGGTTGAAGGAGCCCGGCCGGCTCAGAGCCTGGCTGTATGCGTTGACCAGGTTCCAGGCCGCCGCCCGGCTGGCCCACAGGAGCGGCTCGGCGAGATCCGACAGCGTGCCGTTACCGGTTTTCGACGAGCCGGAGGACCCCGAACTCGCCGAACTCGTGCACGACGCGCTAGGCGAGCTGAGGATGAGCGAGCGCGAGGTTCTGGAACTGTCGCTGCGGCACGGGCTCACTCCGGCCGAGGTTGGGGCGGTGCTCGGTCTGACCTCTCGTCAGGCCGCCACCCGGCTCGGCCGGGCTCGTGACCATCTGGAGAACGGCGCCGCCGCCGTGATCCTGGCCAGGACCGGGCGGGCGCACTGTCCCGACCTGTCGGCGCTGCTGGACTCCTGGGAAGGGCCGCTCACCCCGTTGCTGCGACGGCGGCTGTCGGGGCACATCTCCGGGTGCGAGGTGTGCACGGAGGGACGGCATCGGCAGGTGGCGGCCGCACGGCTGCTCGACCTGGTGCCGGTGGCGTTTCCCCCCATTTCGCTGCGCCGGCGGGTGGTCGACACCTGCGTGAACCCGGAGCGGGACCAGACCCGGACACTGATCACCGATCGGGGCGACAGCTTCGACCGCACGGGGTTCCCGGTGGCGGCCGAGCGGCGGTCGCGGCGCCGCAGGCCGCGCCGCCTCGCGCCGGTGTTGCTGGCCGGCGCGGCGGTTCTCGCGGCGACCGGGGCGATGGTCGTGATGAACACCGCAGACCCCGCCAAGACCGCGCTGCGCGTGACCCCCGCCCCTTCGGCCTCCCCCTCGACCTCTCCTGACGAGCTGACCGGCACCACGCCCGACCCCGCGCTGGAGGACGACAGCACGCCCGCCCCCGATCCGTCGCCCACGTCCTCCCACACCGGCTCTCCCACCGGCGTACCGAGCACGAGGCCCGCCGCCACCGCCGCGACCACCAGGCCGGCGACCGCTCCGACGGCCACCCGCCGGCGGACCGTGCGCGGCGCCCGGTTCGCCGCCTCCTGCCCGGAGAGCGTCGACGCCGCCGCGAAGATCGGGTTGAGTGCGCGCAACGCCACCGTCACGTGGAGCGCGACCGCGTCGGCGGGGCTGGAGGTGCTGCCCGCGAGCGGGTCGATCAAGGCGGGCGGCTCGGTGGCGATCTGGGTCACGGTCGACGACCCGGCCACCGGCGGCAGCGGCACGGTCTCGTTCAGCTCCAACGGCGGCGCCGCGAAGTGCTCCTTGTCGTGGGGCGGTGGCCCGGAGCAGACCCCGGAACCGCCTACCGACCAGCCGACGGTCGGCCCCGACTCAACCGAGACGCCCAGCGGCCCGACGCAGAGCACGTCCGTGGACAACGTCCAGGTGGGCCCGGCACACGACTCCTGACGGTCCGACAAGCCGCCATTCCCCCCTGCGCGACAGAGCACCGCTATCGGGACGATGCAGCCATACGGCGTTACATTCCTCCTGATAGGGCGCAGAAATCCTGACTGCCGGCCGTCGAATCCCCTCCCCCGGATCAGCGTGACCGGTGGGCCATGAGTACACTTACGTTACAAAAGGGGAGAAAACGGACCTTAGCTCGAAGATCTTGCGGCATATAGGGCATCCTTGGGGTTTGGGGACCGCAACGGAGGCCGGATTCAGCTGGGCATGTGTCGAACACCACATGCGAAATATTTGCCTGCCGGTAAACCGGAGCGTGTCGCCAAGCGTCGGCATTGACGTGTCCACGGGTGGATTGGTCCCATGAAATGCGATCAATCGCGCCTTTACCCAGCTAGATCCAGGAGAGAGACGGTAGATGCTCAAGCACCGCAGAGCGTTGACGTGGCTCCTCGCGCTCGCCTGCATCGCGGGAGCGGTGATCGCGCTGTTCGACATCCAGACACCGCTGCGCCCGTTCCTCATCTCTCTTTTCCTTCTGGTGGTGCCAGGAGCGGCAGTCGTAGGACTGTTGCGTGATCGTGACCCACTTGCCGCACTATCAGTAGGCGCTGCGGCAAGTCTCGTGCTTAACGTGCTTCTTGCTCAAGCCATGCTGCAGTTCAACGCATGGTCGCCCCGGGCGGGGGTGGCGACGGTCGCCGTGCTCGGTGGCTTCATGTACGTGCTTCGCGTGTTGTACCGGGGGAAGAACATGCAGACCGAACAGGGGGCCAGGGCAAGGTGAAGATCACAGTAGTCCGCCCCGGAGACCTCGGAGAGTCCGAGCGGGCCCGGTGGCGCGCGCTCCAGAAGGCAGACACGAGCCTGGACAATCCCTTCCTCTCCGTCGAGTTCGCCCTGGCGATGGATCGCCTGCGGGATCGGGTGCGGGTCGCGGTCATCCAGGACGAGACCGGCATCGCCGGCTTCTTCCCCTACGAACGGCACAGCTTCGGCATCGGCAAGCCGCTCGGCGGCTTCCTCACCACCTGCCACGGCCTCATCTCCGTCCCCGACCTGAGGTTAGAGGCCAAAGCCCTGCTGAGGGCCTGCAAGCTGAGTGTCTTCGACTTCGACCACCTGGTCGCGGGGCAGCCGACGTTCGCGCCTTATGAGAGCGACGTACGCCCGGCGCCGGTCATGGACTTCACCCAGGGCTTCGACGCCTGGCTCCAGCAGGTGAAGACCAATTCCCCCAAGAACCTGAAGACCGTGCGCTACAAGGAGCGCAAGTTCGGCAGGGAGCAAGGTGGGCTGCGCTTCGAATGGGCTTCGGCCGATCCGGAGGTGCTGCGTACCCTGCTCGCGTGGAAGTCCGATCAGTACAGGCGGACGGGCCGGGTCGACCGGTTCGCCCAGCCCTGGATCGTCGAGCTGATCGATCTGATGTTCGCCGAGAAGTCGGCCGACTTCTCGGGCGTCCTGACCATGCTGTACGCGGGAGACGTGCCGGTCGCCGGCCATTTCGGGCTGCGCACGGCCACCACGCTCGTCGGGTGGTTCCCCGCCTACGACACGGAGTTCGCCCGGTATTCACCGGGCATCGTGCACCATCTGCAGATGGCAGAGGCCGCCGCGGCGGCCGGTCTGCACATGGTGGACATGGGCAAGGGCGGCAAGGAATACAAGGACTGGCTCAAGAGCGGGGTGCTGTACGTCGCCGAGGGCCGCGTCTCCCGACCCTCCGCTTCGGCGGCGGTGCACTGGATGGGCAGAACTCCTTTCAACAAAGCCCGAACAATTGTCATGGACCGGCCGTCTCTTTATAGGGCAGCCGATCGCGTCCTGAAGGGCTTCGGTCGGGTGCGCAGCTCTTTGCACCAGGAATCATCGAACGCAGTCGTCAAGGAACCAACGGGAGCGCGCTGAGCGCTCCCACCCTCACAGCAAACCCCGCGCAACCCTCGCTCTCAGAGGACCCTTCATGCACCGTCCGCAGCACCGCCATTCCTCCCGCGCCCGGGAGTGGCTGCGTCCGGCCCGCGTGGTGGGGTCTCGGAAGGAAATTCCCTCACCATGAGTCCCGACATCAAGCACAACGGCAAAGTGCAGGTCGCGCCCCTGCGATCGATGCCGCCGATTGAGCGTTTCACACCCGTCACCCCTCACCTGGCCATCTCTCCGACGGTGAGTGTGGTGGTCCCGGCCATGAACGAAGCGGACAACCTGCCGCACGTCTTCGCCACACTGCCACAGTGGATCGACGAGATCATCCTCGTCGACGGCAACTCCGTTGACGAGACGGTGGCGGTGGCCAGACGCCTGCGGCCCAATGTGAAGGTGATCACCCAGACCGGCAAGGGCAAGGGTGACGCCTTGGCGGCCGGCTTCGCGGCGGCCAGCGGCGACATCATCGTGATGATCGACGCCGACGGCTCCACCGACGGCCACGAGATCATCACGTTCGTCGGCGCGCTGGTGACCGGCGCCGACTTCGTCAAGGGTTCGCGCTACGCCGCCGGTGGCGGCAGCGACGACCTGACGTTCGGCCGCCGGTTGGGCAACAGGGTCCTCACCGGCATAGTCAACGTGATGTACGGCACCCAGTACACCGACTTGTGCTATGGCTACAACGCCTTCTGGGCGCGCCACCTGGAGGCGCTCGACCTCGACTGCGACGGCTTCGAGGTGGAGACCCTGCTGAACGTCCGCGCCGCCAAGGCCGGATTGAAGGTGCACGAGGTGCCGAGCCACGAGCGCAACCGGATCCACGGCGAGAGCAACCTGCGCGTCGTGCGTGACGGCATGCGTGTGCTGACGACCATCCTGCGAGAGTGGCGCCGCCAGCCCGCCCCGCCGCAGCCCAAGCCCGCCACTGCTCCGGCCGCGGACCGGGGTGTCGCGTAAGAAGGTCCGTTGTGAAGACGTCTGTTGTCATCTGCGTATACACCGACGAGCGGTGGGAGGACATCAGGCAAGCCGTCGAGTCGGTCGAGCAGCAGCGATGCCGGCCACGCGAGCTGATCCTGGTCGTCGACTACAACCCGGACCTGCACCTGAAACTCAAGCGTGCCTACCCACAGGCCATTGTGGTGGAGAACACGCACGAGCAGGGGCTGTCCGGCGGCAAGAACACCGGCGTGGCCACGGCCACCGGTGAGATCGTCGCGTTCCTCGACGACGACGCGGTCGCCGATCCCGGGTGGCTGGAGGCTTTGGAGGAGGGTTTCCAGGATCCGGGCGTCGTCGGCGTCGGCGGTCGTACCGATCCGCTGTGGGCGTCCCAGCGCAGACCGCGCTGGTTCCCGTACGAGTTCGACTGGACGGTCGGCTGCTCCTACCGCGGCATGCCCGCGGTAAAGGCGCCGATCCGCAATGTGATGGGCGGCAACGCCGCCTTTCTGCGCGAGGTCGTCTCCGAGGTGGGTGGCTTCCACAGCGGCATCGGGCGCAGCGTACAGGGCCGCAAGAGCCGGCCGCTGGGCTGCGAGGAGACCGAGTTCTGCATCAGGCTGAGCCAGCGCAAGCCCGGCTCGGTCATGCTGTTCGAGCCGCGCGCGCTGATCGGGCACAAGGTGTCGCGGCAGCGCGAACGGTTCGCCTACTTCAGGTCCAGGTGCTACGCGGAGGGACTGTCCAAGGCCCTGGTCACCAAGGAAGTGGGCACCCAGGACGGGCTGGCCAGCGAGCGGGCGCACGCGCTGAAGACGCTGCCGCTCGGCGCGCTGCGGGGCGTCGGCGAGGCGTTCCGCGGCGACGTCGGCGGGCTCGGCCGGGCCGCCGCGATCGTGGTCGGTCTGGCCTGGACCACCTGGGGTTACGTGGTCGGTTCGGCACGGCTGAAGGCGGTGCGCGCATGATCCGCGTACCGATCCTGATGTACCACTCCGTCGCCGACAACCCGAACGACGAGACGCGCCCCCACTCGGTACGGCCGTCGGACCTGGACGAGCAGCTGGCCTACCTGTCGGAGAGCGGGTTCACCCCGCTCACGCTGGGTGATCTGGTGGCCTCGTTGAACAACAACAACGGCAGGAGTATGCCGGCCAAGCCGATCGTGCTGACGTTCGACGACGGCTACGCCGACTTCCACAGCCACGCGCTGCCGATGTTGGACCGCTACAAGTTCCCGGCCACGGTCTTCCTGACCAGTGGCTGGGTGTCGGACGCCGGGGACGACGCCGCGGGCCGGCCGCTGGACGACATGCTCACCTGGGGCCAGGCCCGCGAGGCCGCCCAGACCGGCATCGAGATCGGCGGCCACAGCCACAGCCACCCGCAGCTCGACCAGCTCCGCACCGACGAGCTGCGCCAGGAACTACGCCGGAACAAGGGCCTGCTGGAGGACATGATCGGCACCCCCGTCGCCACCATGGCCTATCCCTACGGCTACTCCAGCGCCCGCGTGCGCCGCGAGGTGCGCAAGGCCGGCTATTTCGCCGCCTGCGCCGTGAACAACACCATCGCCGCCGACCGACACGACATGCTGGCCATCCCCCGGCTGACCGTGGCCCGGCACACGTCCATCAGCATGTTCAAGCGCGCCGTCGAGGGCAGCGCCGTCCCCCTGATCTACCTGAAGGAGCGGGTCCTCACCAAGGGCTACGCGATCGTCAGGCGCACGAGGTACGGCCTGCAGCGGGTGCGTGGCCATGTCTAACCTCTGGGGGAGAGTGCTGCGCGACCTGCGTAGCCCGCTGTTCCGAAACGGTTACGCGCTGATGGCCAACACGGCGATCACCGCGACGCTCGGCATGGGCTACTGGCTGCTGGCCGCCCATTTCTACACGCCCGAGGAGTTCGGCCGCGGCCAGGCGATGATCACCGCGATGCGGCTGTTCGCGTCGCTGACCGCTCTGGGCCTGGTGGGCGCGCTCTCGCGCTTCCTGCCACTGGCGGGCCGCCGCATCCCCGAGCTCATCCTGCGGGGGTACGGCCTGGCGGCGGCGACCGGCGGCGTTGCGGCACTCGGCTTCCTGCTGACCCTGCCGCTGTGGGGGCAGACCTACTCGGTGCTCGGCGGGTTCGGGCCGGGGCTGTTCTTCCTGGCCTCGGTGCTGGTCTGGTCGGTGTTCACGTTGCAGGACGTGGTGCTGACCGGCCTGCGCGAGGCCACCTGGGTGCCGCTCAACAACCTGGTCTTCGGCCTGGCCAAGATGGGGTTGCTGGTCGCGATGGCCGGCGCGCTGCCCGACGGCGGCATCTTCACCTCCTGGATGGTGCCGACGGCGCTCGCGCTGATCCCGGTCAACTGGCTGATCTTCGGCGTCATCGTCCCCCGGCACATGAAGCGGACCGAGACCGTCCAGGAGCCGCCGCGCCTGCGCGAGATCGGCCGGTTCCTGGCCGGCGACTTCCCCGGCACGCTGTCGATCCTGGCGATCGTCTACCTCGTTCCCACCGTCGTCGCGACCCGGGTGGACGAGGCCACGTTCGGCCGCTTCTCCATGGCCCACACGCTGGCCAGCATGATCGAACTGCTGGCCATGAACATGGCCGTGTCACTGACCGTCGAGGGCTCCTTCGACCGATCGCAGCTGGCCGAGAACTGCCGCCGGGCGCTGCAGCGGGCCTTTATGATCATCGTACCGATCATCGTGGTGGTGCTCGCCGGCGCGCCGCTCATCCTGAGCATCTTCGGGGACGGCTTCGCGGCGGTTGGTACGACGCTGCTGCGGCTCATGGCGCTGGCCGTGCTGCCGCGGGTGCTGATCGAGGTCTATCTGAGCGTGTTGCGGGCGCAGAGCGACGCGCGGAGATTGGCCGCCGTGCAGATCGGGCTCGCGGTGTTCGTGGTGGTCTCGATCTTGGGGCTGTTCCCGTTCGCCGGAGTCAATGCGGTGGGGTACGGCTTGCTGCTCAGCGAGACCCTGATGGCACTTTTGATCTTCAAATCTCTACGCAAAATACTCATTCTTGGTGATATGCGACAGGCTAGCGTCACTCAGGGGTCGTCCGGGGCCGCATGATGGTCAACGTGAGGCAACGTGACGGCGATGGCATGACAACGGGGATCACGGGCTCTTCCGAGCCCATGGGCGACTCCACAGACGGCGCAGAGGAGGAAACGGGCGTGGCCTTCGATCCGGATGCCACGGGCGTCATCCCGCGCCTGCCGCGCCTGGACGGCTCGGACAGCCCCGCGTCCGGCTCTTCCGCCGAGGTCACCGATGGTGACGACGAGGAGGAGCCGGGCACCCTGCCCGCGCTACGCCTGCCTGCCACCCTCCACATCGGCTCACCGCCGAAGCCGGAGGGCACAAAAGACACAGCCACAAAAGCCTCGAAGGACTCAAAGGGCTCGAAGGACGCCGCGCCCGAGCCCGCCGCGGATGGCGCCGCCGCGGGGACCGTGCCGACGAAAGTGGCCGCTCCTAAGGTGACCGCCCCGAAGCCGGCCATACCGGAGGCGACCGCCCCGAAGGCGCCCGTTCCGGAGGCCGCCGCCTCGGAGGTGGCCCCTGAGGTGGCTGCCCCGAAGCCAGACGTCCCGGAAGCGGCCGCCCCAAAGGCGCCCGGCCCGAAGGTAACCGCCTCGGAGGTGGCCGCCCCCAAGGGGACCGCTTCAAAGGCGCCGGTCGCGCGACTGTCCGTGGAAGCTCCCCCGGAGTCCCCGGCTCCCGCGAAGGCACCCGTCCAGCCCGCCACCGACCCCCCGGCCAAGACCGCGGTCAACGCCCCGGCCAAGACCCCCGCCAAGACTCCTGCCGAGGCGCCCGCCAAGGCGACGGGGTTGGGTGGACGGGTGGGGCAGTTGGTGCGGAGCGCGCCCACCTGGCTCCCCGCGCTGCTCACGGTCGAGGGCCTGGTCATGTACATCCTGGCCCTGCGCGTCGCCCCAGGTCCGCTGCGCGGCGTCAACCCGGCCGACATCAACGGCCTCGGCCTGATCGCCGCCCTCCCGGCCAGCGCGTTCGCCGCGATCCTGATCATGCTGGTGTCGTTCTTCGTGACCGTCGCCCAGAGCACGGACCGCAAGTTCCTGCTGCTGTTCCAGATCGCCGTCATCACGTTCGCCCTGCACGGCGCCGGTTCGCTGGTGGCGAGTGAGCCCAGGTTCCCCACGGCGTACATCCACGCGGGCTTCGTCGACTTCATCGGCCGGACCGGCGAGACGGCGATCAACATCGACGCCCGCATGGGCTGGCCGGGCTACTTCGCGCTGTTCGCCTTCGTGACGAAGGCCGCCGGCATCACCGACATGACCACGATCCTCCAGTGGACGCCGCTGCTGACGAACCTGCTCTACCTGTTGCCCTTCGTGCTGATCCTGCGTCAGGTGGTGGCCACCACGCGGGCGCGCTGGTTCGCGGCGCTGCTGTTCGTGCTGGTGCAGTGGATCGGGCAGGACTACTTCTCGCCACAGGGCTTTACCTTCGCCCTCTATCTGGCCTTCGTCGCGATCCTGTTGCGCTGGTTCGGGCGGGTGGAGCCGCGGACCAAGCCGATCGCGCCGAAGGGGCTGCGTAAGCTGCTCGGCCGCCTCGACGCGATGACGCCCGGCGAGATCGCCAACACCGGCACGTTCCGGGCCGACCGGCTGCTGATGCTGATGATGCTGCTCGCGCTGTTCTTCGCGGCGACGGCATCGCACCAGATCACGCCGTTCATGATGCTCGGCGTGCTGACGGCGTTCCTCATCTTCAAGCGGACCAAGCTGACGTGGGCGCTGCCGTTCTTCCTCGGCCTGGCCGTGCTGGCCTGGATCAGCTACGAGACCGTGGGGTTCTGGGCGGGGCAGATCAACGCGATCTTCGGCGGCCTGGGCAGGATTCTGACGAACCTGCAGACCAACACCGGCGACCGCATCGCGGGCAGCGACCCGGCGCACGCGCTGGTGTTGCAGGCGCGGCTGGGCATCCTGGCCGTGATCCTCCTGCTGGCGGCGGTGGGCCTGCTCAGGCGGCTGCGGCGCGGGGTGTTCGACCGGGCGGCGCTGATCCTGCTCTGCGTGCCGGTGCTGGCGCTGGGGCTGCAGAGCTACGGCGGCGAGATCGGGCTGCGCATCTACATGTTCGCGCTGCCCGGCGCCTGTCTGCTGGCCGCGTACGCGTTCTTCCCGAACCTGCCCGCCGACAGCGCGGACGTGCGCGAGGAGACCGTGCCCATCCGCAAGCGGAACGTGCGCTTCAACCCCGAGCTGACCAGGAAGCTGTCGGTCGTGCTCGCGGCCTGTTTCGCGGTGCTGTTCGCGGGGGCGTTCCTGGTGGCCCGCTATGGCAACGAGAAGTTCGAGCGGGTGACGACCGGCGAGGTCGCCGCGATGCACTACATCTACGCGCACGACAAGCCGAGCGCCAAGGTCCTCTACCTGACGGCCAAGGAGGGCCCCGAGGTCACCCCGACGCTGCCATGGGGCGAGAAGGACATCGAGCTGGTCAACTTCAACGGCCAGGCACTCGTGTACAAAGATCCGACGCAGATCGCCAAGGCGGTGGCGACGCTCAAGGCCAGCCCGCGCAACACCTATCTTGCCGTCAGCACCGGTCAGATCAGCTACCTGCAGCTCAACGAAGGCTTCCCGGAAGACTGGGGCGCCAGGTTCCGGGCCGCACTGGACGCCTCGCCGGATGTCAAGAAGGTCTTCTCCAACAGCGACGCCGCCTTGTACACGTGGAAGAAGTTCGTCAAGGGCACCGAGATCCCGGATCCCCAGCCGTACAAGGGGCGCGGCGACCCCACTTCGCCATGGACGCCGGTCGGTCTCGCGGCACTGGCCCTGACCTGGGCGAGCATGTTCGGTTACGAGGTGATCCGGCTCAACGGGCCGAACCGGGCGGTCAGGGCGCGCAGGGTGTTGCTGTGGGTGTCCATACCGGCGTTCGCCGTGGCCGTGGCCGTGATCATCGAGCGATTTATCTATATCGCATCAAAAAACTAGATTCACAGGAAACCCTCAGGTTTTGCGGAATGATGTTCGCTGATGAGGACACATCCCGCTATTTCAACCGGGCGATCCGTGGCCACCGCGCGCATCACCTCCGTCGATGCCCTGCGGGGCTTCTCGCTGCTCGGCATCCTCGTGGTGAACATCGCCTTCCTGGCCTCCGGCTACCGGATGGCCGGGATGGCCGAGCCCGCGTTCGTCTCTCCGCTGGACTGGGCGGTCCGGTGGACCGTGACGCTGCTCATGGAGAACAAGTTCTACTTATTGTTCTCCTTCCTGTTCGGCTACAGCTTCACGCTGCAGGTCGACTCGGCCGTGCGGCGGGGCAAGGCGTTCGTGCCGATGTTCCTGCGCCGCCTGGCCGGGTTGTTCCTGCTCGGGCTGGCGCACGCCGTGCTGCTGTTCCCGGGTGACATCCTCACCACCTACGCCGCGGTCGGGCTGGCCCTGCTGCTGTTCCGCAAGATCTCGCCCAGGACCGCGGTCATGCTCGCGGTCGCCTTGACGTCCCTGCTGGCCCTGGGCTTCGTGCTGCTGGCCGTCCTGGCGATGGTGGGCCTGGACACGGCGGGGACGGTCTCGCACGGGGTGGCGGAGGCGGTGAACTCGGACGCGGCGCTGCGCGGTTCCGGCTTTCAGATCATCGGTGAGCACCTACGCAAGCTCTCCCTCATCGTCGTGCTGCGCGTGCTCTTCCAGGGGCCGGCCGTACTGGCCGCCTGCCTGATCGGGCTCGCGGTCGGCAAGCTCGGCGTGCTGCGCGACCTTACGGCGCACACGCCCACGCTCCGCAGGCTGCAGTGGGTCGGGTTCACCGTCGGGCTGGGCGGCGCGTTCGTCTACACGCTGTCGGCCTGGCACGGCAGCGTGAACAAGTTCCTCGGCGAGGCCGTGGACCTGGTCACGGCTCCCCTGCTCGCCGCCGCCTACGCGGCGACGTTCCTGCGACTGCTGCCGTATCTGCCCCGCATCGGGCGGGCGCTGGCGGCGCCGGGCCGGATGGCGCTGTCCAACTATCTCGGGCAGTCGCTCATCTGCTCACTGATCTTCACCGGGTACGGCCTGGCGCTCGTGGACCGCGTCAGCCCGCCGCTGGAGGTGCTGATCGCGATGGCCGTCTTCGTCGCCCAGGTCCTCCTCAGCCACTGGTGGCTGCGATCGCACCGGTACGGGCCGGTGGAATGGCTGCTCCGCGCCCTGACGTACTGGAGCCGGCCGGGGCGGGGCGCCCATCAGAGGTCAGGGCGCGCCTGAGGTCCCCGATAGGGCAGCGTGCGGCTGTAGACCAGGTTGGTGGTGGTGCTGCCGAACTGGGCGAGGTCGTCGACGACCTGTTCGAGGTGGGACATGGAGGTCGCGGCCACCTTCAGCAGGTAGCAGTCGTCGCCCGTCGTACGCAGGCATTCGAGGATCTCGGAACGCTCGCCGAGCAGCCGGTGCAGCGGCTCGTGCCGGTTGCCGGGGTATTTGAGCCGCACCACGGCGAGCACGGCGAACCCTACCTTCTCCAGATCCACCTCGGCTCGATAGCCGGTGATGACCCCGGCCGCCTCCAGCCGCTTCACCCGCTCGGTCGTCGCGGACGGGCTGAGATTGACCCGTCGCCCCAACTCGGTGAGCGCGATGCGCCCGTCTGTCTGGAGCTCGGCGATGATCGACCAGTCCGTCATGTCAAGGCTCTCGGCCATCCACCCAAAATACCGGCAATTCCCCGGCCAATCGTGACGTACACCGGGAAGACCCCCTTCCTGGAGCAACGACCGATTGGCTAGCCTTCACGGGTGCGGATAGGCGTGAATGTCCCGAACTTCGGACCAGGCACCAACCCCGACGTGCTGCGCGACTGGGCGCGGACGGTGGAGGGCCTCGGCTTCGACCTATTGATGATCTCCGACCATGTGGTGGTGACACCCGACGTCGCCAAGCAGTATCCGGCGCCGTTCTACGAGCCCTTCACCACGCTGGCCTGGCTGGCGGGCATCACCGACCGGATCAGGCTCGGGACCACGGTGCTCATCATGCCGTACCGGCAGCCGCAGCTCGTCGCCCGGATGGCCGCCAACCTCAACGACCTCAGCGGGGGGCGGCTGGTCCTCGGGGTGGGCGTGGGGTGGGCGCGGCAGGAGTTCGAGGCACTCGGCGTGCCGTTCCACCGGCGCGGGGCGCTGACCGACGAGTACCTCCACGCGCTGCGCGCCGCCTGGGCGGACGGCGAGGACTACCGAGGCGGGCCGGTGCCGATCTGGATCGGCGGCAACAGCGACGCCGGTCTGCGCCGGGCGGTGCGCCTCGGCGAGCCGTGGCACCCCCTCCGCAACACCCTGCCCTGGCTGCGCGAAGCCGTGGGCCGTCTCGAAGCCCTGGCCGGCGAGCACGGACGCCCGGTGCCCGCGCTGATGCCACGTATCGTCCTCCGGCTCACCACGACCCCGATCACCGATCCCGACCGGCTGGCCGGCGCGGGCACGATCGAGCAGATCGTGGACGACCTCGAACAGCTACGCCTCCTCGGCGCGGACACCGTCGTGCTCGACCCTTTCGGCGGCGACCCGCAGGAGACCTGTCACCCGGAGGTGGCCTGGCACGCCCTCGCGGCCGTAGCCGCCTCCTGGGACCTGCACGCGAACCACTCATAGAACGGAGCGATCATGACGCACGACGACGAGCAGTTCCTGCGCAGTGCCATCGGGCTGGCCGCCAAGGCGCGGGCGGGGGGCAACCCGCCGTTCGGGTCGCTCCTGGTGGGGGCGGACGGCGAGGTGCTCGCCGAGGACACGAACACCTCCATCAGCGACTCCGACATCACCGCGCACCCCGAGCTGAAGCTGGCCCGCTGGGCGGCCCGCGAGCTCACCCCCGAGGCCGCGGCCACCACCGTCATGTACACCAGCTGCCAGCCCTGCGGCATGTGCTCGGGCGCCATCGAGCGGTCGGGGCTCGGGCGGGTGGTGTTCGCGCTGTCCGGCGAGCAGCTCAGCGGGCTCAAGCCGCCCGCCGGGAACGCCGGGGCACAGCTCGACGGACCGGCACTGTACGACGAGGCACGGGTGCCGGTCGAGGGCTATTACGTCTAGTCCGACACCGGCTTTTCCCCAACAACCTCAGTAAAACCACGCAAACCGCGCTGTCGGCCGCCAGGATGATCGATGGAAACCTGTCGACGCATCAGGAAGGACCGACAGTGAGGTTACGGTTGTTCACCGCGGCACTGGCCGGTGCCGCACTCGTGTCCCAGCTCGCCGGGGTGGCGTCAGCCCAGTCGGCCGCTTCGGCCGAGCGGCTGGAGGCGGCGCCCAAGGCGATCGGCTGGGCGGAATGCGGCACCACGTACAAGGGTGAGTGCGCGACCATCAAGGTGCCGCTGGACTACGCGAAGCCCGGCGGCCCGACGATCGACCTGGCCATCGGCCGGTTGAAGGCGCTGGACCCGGCCAAGCGCCAGGGCGTGCTGTTCGTGCACCCGGGTGGTCCCGGTGGTTCCGGCCTCAACTCCTACATCATGGGCCGTGGCATCCCGGACGACAGCCCGCTGCGCCAGTACTTCGACATCGTCAGCGTGGACCCCCGCGGCGTCGGCAGCAGCACGCCCATCCTGTGCGGCGAGGACGTGGTCAACGAGACGCCGCCGACCTACCCGGCCAACGAGGCCGAGTACCAGAACTGGCTGGCCTTCAACGCCAAGCTGTCGAAGGACTGCCGCGAGCGCACCGGCCCGCTGTTCGACCACGTCGACACCACCAGCGTGGCGCGCGACGTGGACTCGATCCGGGCGGCGCTCGGCGAGCGCCAGATCAGCTTCTTCGCGATCTCGTACGGCACCCAGGTCGGCCAGCAGTACGCCGAGCTGTTCCCGAAGAACCTGCGCGCGATGGCCATCGACTCCAACATGGACCACAGCATCACCTCGGCCTACCAGTACATGAAGACCGCCACCGACGACCTCGAGGGCTCGTTCCTGGCGTTCGCGAAGTGGTGCGGCGAGACCGCCGCCTGCGCGCTGCACGGCCAGGACGTCCCCGCGCTCCTGGACGACCTGCTGGCCAAGGCCAGGGCGGGCACTCTGAAGGACCCGGAGACCGGCGACGTGCTGTCGGACGAGGCGGTCCGGATCGAGGTGTTCGAGCCGATGTACAAGCCGTCGGCGGGCTTCTTCCCGCTGGCTGAGCGGCTGAAGGCGCTGGCGGCCGGTCAGGTGGCCAAGAAGGCCGCCGACCAGCCGACGACCTCACCGTCCGCGTCCGCATCGGCCGAGTCGAAGACGACGGCCAGGGCCGCCGCCGCCGCAGCTTCGGCGTCGGCCGCCGAGGGCGTCAACTACGCCTACCCGGCCATCTGGTGCTCCGACTGGAAGTGGAACGTCAGGAGCTTCGCCGAGCTCGACGCCTACAAGCGTCGCCTCAAGGCCGTCGCCCCGCACACCGAGCTGTCCCCGTTCTGGAGCGACGTCCTGACCTGCCTCAACTGGCAGGGCAAGACGTCCAACCCGCAGCACCGCCTCAAGATCAGCGGCACTCCGCCGACCCTGGTCATCAAGGCGAAGGACGACGTGGCCACCCCCGCGGCCTGGAACTACGCCGCCGCCCGGCAGATCCCGCGCTCGGTCGTCCTGGAGTACGACGGCGTCGGCCACGGCCAGTTCCGCAACAGCACCTGTGCGCGCGACTACATCGAGAAGTACCTGATCAACCGCACGATGCCCGCGGCGGGAACGCACTGTCCCACCCAGTTCCCGACGGAACCGCCCGCGACGACCCTGTCCACGCAGGACTCCCCGCTGTCCATCACGGGCCGTCCGGTCCACTGACGTCGAGCCGACCGGTTGTGTGCCCCCTGACACATCGGGGACACACAACCGGCGGTTCTAGCCGATTCCCCTGGCGTAGCCGGGCGAGAACTCGACCGGCAGGGCCGACAGGGCGCGCAGCCGGAAGGACGGCCGCCAGACGAGATCGTCGGCGGGCACCGACAGCCTCAGGTCCGGGAGCCGGTCCAGGAGCACCTCGACGGCCGTGTAGGAGATGACCTCGGCGAGTTCCGGCGCCGGGTGCGGGCAGCCGTGCTCGCCGTGGCCGAAGGACATGTGCGCGTGGTTGCCGGCGGAGCCGCTGTAGGAGTCCGGCCGTACCTGCGGATCGGCGTTCGCGGCGGCGAGGCCGATGACCAGCGCGTCGCCGGCCCGGATGCGCTGCCCGCCGAGCTGGGTGTCATGAACCGCCCAGCGGCCCAGGCTGTTCTGGGCGGGCGACTCCTCCCACATGACCTCGTTCAGCGCCTGACTGGCACTACGGCGGCCGCCCGACAGGGTCACGGCGAACCGTTCGTCGGTCAGCATCAACCGCAGGGTGTTGGCGATCCAGTTGGCGGTCGGCTCCTGACCGCCGCTCATCAACACGACCAGGTCCTGGATGAGCTCTTCGTCGGTGAGTCCCGCGGGATGGGCCACCAGGCGTGAGGGCAGGTCCGGACCGGGGCGCTCGCGCTTGGCGTCGAGCAGCCGCTGCATCGTGGCCTGGACGCGCTGATGCGCCTCCACGACGCCCGGTCCGGTGTTCAGCAACTCGGTCACGTCCGCCACCAGGCGGGGCGTCTCGGCGTCCGGCAGGCCGAACAGCGTGGAGATGGACAGCAGCGGCATCGGCTGGGCGTACTGGGCTATCAGGTCGGCCCGGCCGTGGCCGGTGAACGCGTCGATCAGGCCGTCGGCGGCCCTCTCCGTGCGGGATCTCAGCTCGAACTGGTCGACGGAGGCGAGGGCGTCGCTGATGGCTCCGGCCCGCCGCTGATGCTCGGCGCCTTCGGTGAACAGAATGGACGGCTGGTAGCCGACGAACGCCATCAGCGGCCAGTCCGGCGGAATGCGATCCCAGGCGTTCCACCGGCGGGAGTCGCGGGCGAAGAGCTGCGGATTGCCGAGGACGTAGCGGAGCTCGCGGTAGCCGATCACCAGCCAGGCGAAGATGTCGCCTTCGAGCAGGACCGGGACGACCGGCCCGTACTCCTTCCTCATGTCCCGGTACAGCTGCGCCGGATCCTCCTGGAACCGGGGGCCGTACATCCTCACGGGCTCGGGGACATAGCTCATCGGGTAACCCCCTGGGCGGAGGACATCGCGTGGAGGTGGTTCACGAGGGCGATCAGCACGGCCTTGCTGGAGTCACGCTGGCGGGCGTCGCAGTCGATCAGCGGAACGTCGTCGGAGAGGTCCAGTGCCTCCCGGATCTTTTCCAGGGGATGCGTCGGCTCGTCGAAGTTGTTGCGCGCGACGATGAACGGCATTCCGTGGTGTTCGAGCCGGTCGATGGCGTACCAGGAGTCGGCCAGGCGGCGGACGTCCACCAGGACCACCGCCCCCAGCGTCCCCGAGAACAGCCGGTCCCACAGGAACCAGAACCGTTCCTGCCCCGGGGCCCCGAACAGGTACAGCACCATCTGCTCGTTCAGGCTGATGCGGCCGAAGTCGAAGGCCACCGTGGTCGTGGACTTGGTCTGTACGCCGCTCGCGTCGTCGATCCCCATGCCTGCCTGGGTCATCGTCTCTTCGGTGCTCAGCGGCCGGATCTCGCTGACCGAGCGGACCATGGTCGTCTTGCCCACGCCGAACCCGCCGACGACCACGATCTTGAGTCCGGTGGTCATCGTGTTCCGCAGCGGTGTGCGGACGGGTGGGTCAGAGGTTCTGAAGTCCAACTAGCACCTGCTCCAGGATGTGGGGATCGGGCAGTTGCGCCTTGGCGGGAGCCTTGGGCGGATGGCGGGCGGTGATGCGTCCGGTGTCGAGCAGGTCGCACAGCAGGATCCGTACGACGCTGATCGGCAGTTTCAGCTCCGAGGCGACCTCCACGACCGCCATCGGCTGGCGGCACATCTGGAGGATCTTGACGTGCTCGGACTGCATGCCCGGGGTCGGATCGCATTCGCTCACGATCAGGGTGACCATGTCCATGGCACTCTCGTCCGCGTGACTGCGCCCTCCGGTGACCGTGTACAGCCGGTCCGGGTCCTCGCTCGCCACTCGCCGATAGATCATAGGGCCCGGCTGCTCTGCTGAGGTTCGCGCGGCGGGGCGGTCAGGTATTCCCCGATCTGCTCGACCAGTTCGTTCATGTTGTGACCGATGATGCCGGGGTCGGCGTCATCGGTCGCCACGACGGCGAGGTGGGCGCCCTCTCCCGCTTCCACGATGAACAGCAGCCCGCCGTGGAACTCCGTCATGGACTGCCGCAGCCCGCCGGAACCGTCACCGAACTCCATGGACGCGCCGTGGGCGAGGCTCTGGATACCCGAGGCGATGGCGGCCAGTTGATCGGCCCGGTCCACCGAAAGCGCGTGGGTGTGGGAGAGCTTGAGGCCGTCCTTCGACAGCACCAGGGCGTGCCGGGTCTGCGGCGTCCTCTCCAAGAGGTTCTCCAGCAGCCAGGCGAGGTCGCGATCTGAGGTTCTCATCGAGATTCTGGGACGGTCATCCGGCATCGGTGCCGGAAGGACAGCCCTCCCTCCAATCTGTCGGTCGGTCACAGGGTGTCGTCCTCTGCGCTGACAGCAGGTGTGTCGGCAGGTGTTGCGCCGCCACCGGTCCCCCGGCTGGCCTGGCGGAAAGCGCTGAATCTCGCTCCGGCGTCGGAGACGGACGGCCTGGGCCTCGTCCTCGCCGGAGGCGAGGGTTCGGCCGCGGGCGTCGTGGACGTCGCCGCCGCGAGCGTCTGGCCGCGCCGGCGCCTGGGCAGATCGCCATCAGCGACGGACCCGGCGGACGCCGGGGCGACCGCGACCGCGGAGGCGGAGGTGGAAGTGGAGGCGGAGGTGGGACGGCGGGCGGCCGGAACGCTCGGCGGACGCGGCGGGTCCGGCGCGGGGGGCGGCGGCGGCTGTGTGACCAGTTTCTGCGGGATCATGACCACCACTCCGGTGCCCCCACGTGAGGACGGCCTGAAGGAGACGGTCAGGTCGTGCTTGCGGGCCAGGCAGCCCACCACGGCCAGGCCCAGGCGCGTACCGGACAGCGTCGTCAGGTCCAGCGGCTCGGACGAGACGGCCTGCCGGGCGCGGCTCAGCGCGGCGGCGCTCATGACGAGACCGCAGTCCTCGATGGTGATCACGACGCCGGTGCTCAGCTCTTCCACGTACACGTGCACCTCCTCGGAAGGAGGCGAGAAGCTGGTGGCGTTGTCCATCAGCTCCGCGAGGGCGTGCATGACGCCTTCGGCGGCGTGCCCGGCGATCGCGACGGTGCTGGCCGAGTGCACCCGGACCCGCTGGTAGGCGCTGATCCGGCCCACCGCGCCGCGCATGATGCTCTCCATCACGATCGGCTTGGTCCAGCGCCGGCCGGAGCGCGCGCCGGTCAGCACGGCGATGCTGTCGGCCAACCGGCCCGCCTGCGCGGTGCTGTGGTCCAGCCTCAGCAGATCGCCGAGGACCTTCTCCTCATGCCGGTCCTCCATCTCCCGCAGATCGGCCAGCATGCTGGTCGCCAGCGCCTGAACCCGGCCCGCGGCGTTCGCACAGGCCGACATGGCGGCCGCGCGCATGCGGTCGCCTCTGCCGACCTCCTGCGCCAGGGTCCACAGGATGCGCTGCTGGGCCAGGTCGGCGGGCCTGTGCACCTCGGCGAGCGCGGTGTCGACCGACGCCCCGTCACGCAGTCTCCGCACCAGCGCGGGCAGCGTCTGGTCGGCGAGCTGGGCGATGTCGGCGTCCATCATCTGGAGACGGTCGCGGAGCTGCTGTGTCTGCTGCCGGCCGTACAGGCCGAACGTGATCGCGGCGCACACCACGACGGCGGCTGTGCCCAGGCACCAGGCCATGAGGGTGCGCCCCTCGACCGGCGCCGCGGCCACCGCCCACACGCACGCGGAGCCGGCGACGATCGCGACGGCCAGCGGCACGAGCAGAGCCCGACGGTGAACAGGTATGTGAGCTGGCATCAAGCGGTTCCTCGTCGGAGGTCGGAAACGTTGAACCTGAAAGATCTTCGTCGGAGTGTAGTGGAATCTTCGCTTTGTGTGGGCGGTTGGTCACCAATTGCTGCCGTTCTTGCAGGTAGGTCCACTAGCAATTGCCGGCGGCGTGCACCCCGAGGTGATGACGCCGGATCCGGATCCGGTCCGAGCGTCGCACCGGTTCCAGCTCGATCCGGCGCACCCCCTCCGGCACATGCCGCAGGTCGTGCGTGATGAGCAGCGTGGTCCGCCCCTCCATCAGGCGGCGCAGCGGCTCCATCACCCGCTCGGCGGTCTCCACGTCCAAGCCGGTCATCGGCTCGTCCAGCACCAGCACGGGCGCGTCGCGCAGGATCGCGCGGGCGATGGCGAGGCGCTGGCGCTGGCCGCCTGACATGAGGCGGCCTCGCTGGCCGATCGGTGTGTCGTACTTCTGCGGCCATGACTGGATGAAGTCGTGCACGTCGGCCAGTTTGGCGGCCCGCACCACGGCGGCGTCGTCGGCGTCCGGCGAGCCGTAGGTGATGTTGTCGCGGACGGTGCCGGAGAACAGGAGGTTCTCCTGGTGCAGGAGCGTGATGCTGTCACGCAGGGATGAACGGGTCAGGTCGCGCAGGTCCACGCCGTCCAGCATGATGCTGCCGGTGTTCGGGTCGTAGAAGCGCAGGAGCAGCTTGGCCAGCGTGGACTTGCCGGCGCCGCTGGGTCCGGTGCAGACGACGAGCTCCCCCGGTTCGATCACGAACGACAGCTCCCGCAGGGTCGCCCTGATCCGCTTGGGATAGGTGAAGCCGACTCGCGAGAACTCGATCCGGCCCCGGCTGCGTCCCCGCACCGGTCCGGCGGTGGGGCGGTCGACGACGGCCGGGCGTACGGACAGGACCTCCAGGACGCGGTCCGAACCGGCGGCGGCCTGCGAGACGGTGAGGGCGAGTTCGCCCAGGCTCTGTACGGCGGGGTACAGATACGCGAGGTAGGCGGCGAAGGCGAGCAGGCCACCCAGAGTGAGGCGGCCTTCGGTGATCTCCCAGGCGCCGAAGCCCAGGATGACGATCAGGCAGATGGTCTCCAGGACCTGTACGGACGGGCCGTAGAGGCCGGAGAGCCAGGCTTGGGACAGGTTCGCGCGGAGCCAGGTGCGGCCTTCGCGGTGCAGGTGCCTGGCCTCGGTCTGCTGCTGGTTGTAGGCCTGGACGAGCGACTGGTTGGACAGACTCTCCTCGATGACGCTGTTCATGACGCCGTTGCTGGTGCGCTCACGGGCGGCCGCGTTCCTGAACCGGGACGCGAAGAGCTTGGAGACCACCAGGAACGCGGGAACGAGCGCGAACGTGACCAGCGCCAGGTCCCATCTGATGAAGAACGCCGCGCCGGCGAAGAAGATCACGCTCGCCACCGTGGTGAACACCTTGACCAGGCCCGAGCCGACCATTTCCTCTATGGACTCGATGTCGTCGGTGAGTCTGGCCATCAGGTCGCCGAGGCGACGGTTCTCGAAGAAATCGGGTGTGAGGGTCTGCACGTGGCCGAAGACGCGGTCGCGGAGCTTGAGGAGAAAGCGCTCCGCGCCCGCGGCGGTGACGTACGCGCCGGCGAAGGAGACGAGACCGGCCAGCATGGCCAGGCCGAGCCAGGCGGCCGCGGGAGCCCAGAAGGCGCCCAGATCCCGTTCGCTGAGGACCCGGTCGGTGATGTAACCGAACAGGCCGATGGCGGCGACCTCACAAAGAGCGGCCAGGATCGAGAACACGATCCCGGCCACGAACAGCCGCCTGACGCCGCGTGTGTCCGGCCAGAAGGCCCGGAAGGTGTTCCGGATGGACACCGTCGGCGCCAGGGGCTGAGCGGTGAGTGAGAGCCGCTGGGAGACCCGGCGGCTCTCAGGTGGCACCTCTGCTACCACCACCACCGCCTGCGCCAGCCGCCGCCCCAGCCGCCGCAGCCGCCGCCACATCCACCCCAGCGACGACGACGGCAACCGCCGCCGCGACCCCAGCCCCACCAGTCAGTGCGGTGAGCCGGGAAGAGCTTACCGAGAACCATGATTCCCCCCTGTGCACTAGCACCATTTCTGCTTTCAAAATAGGACGCTAGCACTCAAAAGGTGAGAAAACAGGGGTTGGAGGGATATTTGGGGGCAATTTGACGATCATCGCGGGAAAGGAATGTGGGCAGGCCAGAGGTAAATTGACGATAAAGCGCATACATCGAGCGGCATACCCGACCTCCGCCGGGGCCTGGGCAAACCCAAGCAGGCGCATCGATGATCACAGAAGTGACAATTCACCTCGACGTCTTTCCGAACGGCGCAAGTCGCCTTCGGCAATGGAATTACGGGCGATGGTAAATATTGTTTCGAAGAATGGCGAGGCGAGCGGCTCCGGCAGGCGTCCGGACACGCGAACAGGCCCCCGACCGGTATCCGATCGGGGGCCTGAGGCAGTCCTGGAGACCCCGTCAGGCCCCGCGGCCCGCCCACTGGATCTCGTACGGCTTCAAGGTCACCCGCTTGCCGTCCACGGTGGCGGTGACGCTCGTGTCGGCCGTGTTCACCATGACGATCTGCCGTTCCTGCCCCAGCGCCTTGACCCGCTGATCGGAGGTGGTCACTTGCTCCAGTTTCACCCCGGCGGGGAACCACTTGGCGAACCCGCTCAGCAGCCCCGCCATAGGCATTTCCTGCCCCGACTCGGACGACCAGAGGCAGCCGGGGCACTGCGCCCCGCCCTTCTGCTCCGGGTTCCAGTAGAGGGCCGACGTCACGCCGCTCCTGGCGAACTCCATCAGCGTCGTGGCCTGCACGGCCACGCGCTTGTCCTCGCTCCAGCCGGAGTTGACCGGCTCGACGTACCACTCCGCCCACCACACCGGCATGTCGTTGCTCTTCTTCTTGAGCCAGGTGGTGACCGCGCCGAACTTGGCCTGGGCGGCGAAGTCGTCAGGGACGTTGGCCTTGTCGTTGGTCATCGAGGCACCGTCGACGACGATGAAGTCCGCGCCCTTCTTGTGCTCGATCCAGTACTCGATCGCGTCCAGCGCGCGCTGGTCGACCGTGCCCCACGGGCCGCTGAGCTCCGAGGGAGCCTGGCCGGAGTTGGTCTCGACCGGGATGTACGGGCCACCGACCTGGATGTCGCCGTTGACCTTCTTCAGCGCCGTATAGACCTTGTTGTAAAGCTCCGTGTAGCCCTCGGCGTCCCAGCGGTTCGTGGAGGCGTTCCAGAAGCCCTTGAACTCGTTCCACACCATGAAGTACTTGACCGTCGGATACTGCTTGGCGATCCTGACCGCGAGCTTGGCGTAGTCGTCGAAGTGCTCGGGTTTGGGGGCGACCGTGTGGTTCTTGGACCAGTCCGTACGGCCGGCCTGCCCGCCCTTCATCCAGTCGGGCGCGCAGCACAGCGTGATGACCGGGACGGCCCGCGAGGAGGCCATGAGCTTCAGCCGCCGGTCGAGATCTCGCAGGTTGAACTGTCCGGGGCTCGGCTCCGGATTGCCCACGCCCCAGCCCATGATGTGCTGGTTCTGCAGCATGGGGACCCGGCCGAGGATGCCTTTGGCCTGCTCGGTGATCTCGCGGGGCACGTTGTCGGCGCTGTACTGGGTGTGGGTGACGCCCCAGCGCGGCCAGTCCTCCAGGGTGGGCGGCTGCTGCAGCGTCGGCGGCGGCTCGCTCGGCTGGACCTGGGCGACCTCGCCGCCTTTGTACTCGTCGCGAGGGCCGCTCCGCGTGCCCGCGTACACCATGATCCCCGCCACGAGTGCGACCGCGAGGATTCCTACGCCTAACGCGATCGGCCATGGCGGCCTTCGACGTGCGTGTTTGCCATCGGTGGGAATCACGGAGCCTCCACCCTCGCGCGTGGACAAGGGCCGGGACACCTCTCCCAGCCCTTCTCACGGTATATATCAGTACTTGCAAGGGACTTGCGGTCGATCAAGACGCTGGCGGGCGCTGACCTCCAGCCGGGCCGGGAACGCCCGCATAACGGTACGCTACCGGCTGCCTGCCCGGTTGCACGATGAGCAGCGTGCCGGGCTCGTCGGCGTAGAAGGCGCTTTCGACGGCCGCGGCGACGTCGGCGGCGCTCAGCAACGGGAACCCGGCGTTGACGAACATCTCCCGTGCCCCCGCCACCAGCGGCGTGTCCGTGAACCCCGGGCAGACGGCGCCGATCCTGATCCCCTCCTTGGCCAGCGGCCCGGCCAGCGCCCTGACGAGCCCGACCACGGCGTGCTTGGTCATCGTGTAGATCGGGTCGCCGCCGAAGCCGACGAGCCCGGCCAGCGACGAGGTGACCACGATCGCGCCGCCACCCGAGCGCCTGAGCAGCGGCAGGCAGGCGGCGACGCCGAAGACCACGCCGTCCACGTTCACCCCGACGACCCGGCGGTATCGCTCGACGTCGAACGCCGCCACGTCCACCCCGCCCGAGATCCCCGCGTTGAGGTGCACCAGGTCGAGCCGGCCGTAGGTGTCCTCGGCGAGCGCGACGGCCGCCCGCGAGGCCTCCTCGGTGCTGACGTCGCCCGCCAGCCACACGCCGCCGACCTCCTTGGCCAGGCGCTCGGCGCCTTCGCCGTCGAGGTCGAGGATGACGCACTTGGCCCCGCCCGCCGACAGCCGCCGCGCCACCGCGGCCCCGATGCCGCTCGCCGCTCCGGTGATCAGTGCCACAGTGCTCATTTACGACTCCTATGGCTGGTCCAGCAGGCGGTGCGCGCGGGCGATGAGGGTGGGTACGGCGGAACCGATGTTCTCGAAGCCGTCACCCACGGTCTTACCCTGCCGGAAACGGGCGTGGATACCTTCCACTATGACCGCGAGCTTGAAGTTCCCGAACGCCACGTAGAACGGAAGGTCGGAGATGTCACGGCCGGAGACCTTCGTGTAGTGGGTGGCGAACTCGGCGGCGTTCAGGAACCCGGGGGCGAGCGTCACGTCGCCGGCCACCGGGATCCCGGCCCGCTCCTCGTCGCCGGGGTCCTGCCAGTAGGTGAGCGTGAGCCCCAGGTCGGCCAGCGGGTCGCCGAGGGTGGACATCTCCCAGTCGACCACGGCCAGGATCTCGGACGGACCGGGCGCCAGCCGTACGAGCGTGTTGTCGAGCCGGTAGTCACCGTGCACGAGCGTGCTGGCGGAACTGGCCGGCATGCGCTCGCCCAGCCGCGTGACCAGGCGGTCGTACTCCGGCAGGTCGGCGGTCTTCGACCGGTCCCACTGCTGGCACCACCGGGCGAGCTGCCTGGCCAGGTAGCCGTCCGGGCGGCCGAAGTCGCCGAGCCCGACCTCCCGGTAGTCGACGGCGTGGATGGCGGCCAGCACCTCGGCGAGCCGTTCGGCCAGCCGGCGCGTCTCGGCCGGCGAGGGGTCGCCGAGTTGCTCGCGGTTCCTGACGGCCAGGCCGTCCACGTGGCCCATCAGGTAGAACGGCGCTCCGATGACCTCCTCGTCGGCGCAGAACGCGACCGGCTCCGGCACCGGAACCGGCGTCCGGGCGAGCGCGGAGATGACCCGCCACTCGCGCCGCATGTCGTGCGCGGTGGGCAGCACGTGGCCGAGCGGCGGACGACGCAGCACCACGCGGCGCTCACGGGCCTCGATGAGGTACGTCAGGTTCGACTTGCCGCCGGATATCAGCGAGACGGACAGGGGCTCGCCCGCGTCGGGCACGTTGTCGCCCATCCAGCCGGTCAGCCGAGGCCAGTCAATCCCAGGTACGGTCATGGACACACATTAGAACGCCACTCGGTCCTGAAGGCTAGCTGAGAGTTATGTAACGTTCCGGAGCTGCGCAGACGACCATCATGTAAGACCGCTTACCCTGGCTGTACAACAGCTACCTCCAAACTAACTGAAGGTATGCCGACAGTAGGAGCCCATGCGCGTCACACTTGCTCACCCTCGCGAGCTGGGAGCACCTGAGCTGAGCCGATGGCGGGCTCTCCAGGAGGGACACGCGGCCTTCGACAACCCGTTCCTGTCTCCAGAGTTCACGATCACGGTCGGTGAGCTACGAGACATGGTCCGCGTCGCCGTGCTCTACGACGGGCCCGACATCGTGGGCTTCTTCCCCTTCGAACGCCACCCGATGGGCATCGGCAAGCCGGTGGCCGCCGGGCTCACCGACGCGCAGGGCTTAGTCCACGCCAAGGACCTCGAGATCGACCCGCGCCGGTTGATCAAGCAGTGCGGGCTGTCGGTCTACGAGTTCGACCACCTGGTCGCGGGCCAGCCGATGATCTCCGGGCGGCATGAGCGCCACCCGTCGCCGATCATCGACCTGCGCGAGGGACACGGCCCCTACACCGAGTATCTACGGCTGCACTCCAGCAAGACGTACAAGACGACCCTGGCCAAGTCGCGCAAGCTCCAGCGTGACATCGGGCCGATCCGGCACGAGTACGCGACCACCGACCCGGCGCCGCTGCACACGCTGCTCGGCTGGAAGACCGATCAATACCGGCGTACGGGGCGCACCGACCGGTTCGCGCACCAGTGGATCGTCGAGCTGGTCGAGCGGCTGCTGGCCACGCAGACCGAGGGCTTCGCCGGGGTGCTCGACATGATCTACGTGAACGACCTGCCGATGGCCGGCCACTTCGGCCTGCGCACGCGCACCACGCTTGCCGGCTGGTTCCCGGCCTACGACACGCAGTACGCCAAATACTCCCCCGGCCTCATCCACCATCTCGCGATGGCCGAGCAGGCCGCCGGGTCCGGCATTCAGGTGATCGACATGGGCCGGGGCGAGAAGGAGTACAAAGAGAAGTTGAAGAACGGCGAGTTCCAGGTGGCCGAGGGCCGGGTCGCCACGATCGGCGCCGCTTCGGCCGTGCACTGGCTGGTGCGGGTGCCCGTGCGCAAGACCCGGGCCACTGTGCTGGCCAACCCGCTGCTGCACAAGACGGCCGACCGGGCGCTGAAGACGTTCGGGCGACTCCGCACGGCACTCCAGTCGTGACGGAGCCGGCCGCGACCGAACCGGTCGTGAAGAGGATCGCCGAGCGCACCGGCCGTCACTGCCTGCTGCTCCCGTCGAACCGCCTCGGCCTCTACCTCGCGCTGCGTCACTGGTGCACGCCGGGGCAGCGGCTGCTGATGTCACCGATCTCCGCCGACGAGATCCTCTTCCTGGTGCTGGCGGCGGGCCTGCGCCCGGTGATCGCGCCGCTGTCGCGCCGCGACGGCAACATCGACGCCTCCCGCGTGAACCTCGGCCAGGTGGACGCCGTCCTGACCACCAACCTGTACGGCCTGCCGGACGCCGTATCCGCCTTCACCGGAAAAATCCTGATCGAAGATGTCGCCCACGCGATGGAGACCACCGTCGACGGCCGGCCGTTGGGCACGTTCGGCCAGGCCGGGGTGTTCAGCCTCTCCAAGCATCCCGGCGCCGGGTCGGGTGGCGTCCTGGCGGTGGAGCGCGTGGAGGACCTGCGCGCCCTCGTACAGGCCCGCGACGCGCTGCTGGAGCCGGGTGCCTTCCGCGCCGAGCTGCTGGCCGTGGCCAGTTCGATGGCCCGTCAGGCCGCGCTCCGGCTCGACCTGGTCCGGCCCGCGCTCCGGCTCTCGCGGCTGCTGGGCATGGAGGAGTCGCGCGAGGGCTACCGGATCCCGCTGCGGCCCGACGAGCTCGAAGCGGCCATGAAGCAGGTGCCGTCGCTGCCGCCGTTCGATCCGTGGGTCCGGGCCGACCTGCACGACTACCGGGCCCGGCGTGGGGCGCTGGCCCGCTGGTACCAGTCGAGGCGGCTGGCCAAGGTGCCCGGGGAGCGGGCGCGCCGCCTGGCGGGCGTACGCATGCTGGCGGAGCTGCCCTCGGTGGCGGCGGGCGTACGGGATCATCTCGACCAGCCGCTGTTCCGGGTGCCGCTGCTGGTGCGCGACCGTGACGCGGCGATCGCCGCGCTGGAGCGGCGCGGGGTGGTGACGGGCTACCTCTACGACCCGCCGTACGACGACTACGCGGCCGCCTTCACCGACCCCTCCCCCGATCCGGCCCCGGCCCGCTGGTGGGCCCGCCACGCCCTGCCCGTCGATCCGGTGTACGCCGCCCGTTCCCTGCCGATCCTGCGCGAGCTGCGGCCCGCCTGAGGCGGCTACGCCTCGGCGCGGACCAGGCGGAGGAAGGCCTTGAGGCCGGAGATCACCTCCTGGTTGTCGCCGAGCCCGTCCACCGTCTCGTCGAAGCGGCGGGTCATGCCGGTCATGCGCCGGTTGAGGTCGTGGTCGGCCGTCTCCAGGGCGTACCGCGTGGCGGCCATCTCGTCGCGCAGGCGTTCGAGGTCCCTGCCCAGCTCGTCGGTCCTGATGTGCAGCGCGTCGGCCGACTCGGCCAGCGAGACCACGTCCCTGCGCGGGTAGCGGACCTCCTCGGCCAGCGTCGTGACCCGCCGGCGAAGGTGCGACAGGTACGCGCCGACCGGGCGGAAACAGGTGGCGAGCAGGTAGAAGGCCGCGAAGTAGTAGCCCACCTGCGCGCCGGAGAAGACCGTGATGCCCGCCAGCACGGCCGCCGACACGACGTGCCCGGCGATCGCGAGCCTGAGCATCCGCCGGCCGATGTCGCGCGCCTCGTCCTCGCGGCCCTGCGGCACCTCGATGCCGCGCTCGCGCGACTCGGGGATGTCCCGCGCGACCCGGCGGGCGGCGAAGTAAAGGTTCCACGGGACGGTGAGGAGGACGACCAGCCAGATGAGGCTGATGGCGCCCAGGCCGAGGGAGAGCAGCGTCGACAGCTGCACCCCCGCGTAGAGGATCAGCCAGGCGGTGATCAGGATGCCGATGACCGAGGCCAGAAGTAACCACCATTTCATGCCGTCCACTCTGGCCCAGGAGGGCGGCTCGGCATCACCGCTTACCTACTCATTCGGGGCTGAGCACATCAGACCGGCCACGATCCGGCAGCCGCGCCTGACGTCGGCCAGCGTGGCCGAGCCGTACCCGATCACCAGGCCGTGCAGGTGTTCGGAGCCGTAGTGGTGGCGGCCCGTGGAGTCGAGCAGCACGCCCTTCTCCCGCGCGGCGGCGACCAGCCCGGGGACGGTGCCGCGGGGCAGCTCCG
The DNA here is from genome assembly GCF_043197155.1 of Nonomuraea sp. NPDC049269. Classification (NCBI taxonomy): domain Bacteria; kingdom Bacillati; phylum Actinomycetota; class Actinomycetes; order Streptosporangiales; family Streptosporangiaceae; genus Nonomuraea; species Nonomuraea sp. NPDC049269. The sequence goes on along the minus strand of NZ_JBICSO010000008.1, from coordinate 622,223 downwards.
CGAGCACGTGCAGGCCGGCCGTGTCACCGCGCAGGCGGCAGAGCGGGCCGAGGATCTCGACGATCGCGCCGCGCCTGCGGGCGTACTCCAGGCGCATCCGGCGCAGGTGACGGTCCAGGTCACCGCGTTCCAGGAGGGTCGCGACGGCCTGCTGGACCGGGCCGCTGGTGCGGTCCGACAGCGTGAGACAGATGGCGGCGATCCGGTCGAGCAGTTCGGGTGAGCCGACCAGCCAGCCGACGCCGACGTCGGGGGCGAGGGTCTTCGAGAGCGTGCCGAGCAGGACGACGCGCGACGGGTCGAGGCCGTAGAGGGCGGGCAGGGGCGCGACGTCGTAGCGGAACTCGGCGTCGTAGTCGTCCTCCACGATGATCGCGCCGGTGCTCCTGGCCCAGGCGAGCAGCCGCTCCCTGCGCGGGATCGGCAGGCGGCCGCCGAGCGGGTACTGGTGGGCGGGCGTGGTGTAGAGGACACGGAGGTCCTCGGGGAGCCCCTCGACGATCACGCCGTCCTCGTCGACCGGGCACGGCACGACCTTCGCGCCCCTGGCCGCGAACACCGTGCGCGCCACGTGATACCCGGGATCCTCGACGCCCGCCCGGCCGCCCTCGCCGAGCAGGGCCAGCGCGCACAGGTCGAGGCCGTTGCCGGTGCCCCTGGTGACCAGGACGTTCTCGGGGCCGACGGTCACGGCCCTGGCCCGCCGCAGGTGGTCGGCGAGCAGTTCGCGCAGGTACGGCAGGCCGTAGGGGTCCGGGGAGTCACCCGGAGGCAGGTCGGCGGCCTTGCGCCAGGCCCGCTTCCAGGCCGCGCGGTCGTAATCGCGCACCCAGGGCGTGCCGGGGGTCAGGTCGATCGTCCGCTCGGCCGGTGGGCGAGGCGGTGGCTCGGGGGCGGGCGGCGCCTCGACGGCGAGATGCGCCGCCTCCAGCGAGGCCACGAACGTGCCGGAGCCGTGCCGCCCTTCCAGCCACCCTTCGGCGTACAGCTGCTGGTAGGCCTCCGTGACCACGGTCCTGCTCACCCGCAGCTGGCCGGCGAGCCCGCGTGAGGACGGCAGCCGCTCCCCCGGCGCGAGTGTGCCCGCGAGCATGGCCCGGCGCAGCCAGCCGGTGAGCTGTGCCGAGAGCGGGACGGCCGACTCCCTGGACAGGGATATGGGCAGGTCGATGAGGGTGCGCACGAAAGTGGTCTCCGAGAAGCGGGCATTAGTGGCCATACAGGCTATGTCCACTTTCTCATTACCGTGGTCGCATGCTCTCCACCACACCCCGCACAACGCTCGGCCGCGAGAAGCAACGTGGCAGCAGTGACAGGAACGACCTGTACGAGGTGCTCGACACCGGGCTGTTCTGCCATCTGGGTGTGGTGGTCGACGGCCACCCCATGGTGGTGCCCACCGGATACGGGCGCCTGGGCGAGACCCTCTACCTGCACGGCTCCACTGGGGCGCGGTCACTGCGCGCGGGCAGCGGCGCGGAGGTGTGCGTCACCGTCACCCACGTCGACGGCATCGTGCTGGCCCGGTCGATCTTCCACCACTCCGTCAACTACCGCTCCGCGATCATCTACGGCCACGCCAGGCTGCTGACGGACCCGGAGGAGCGGCTGACCGGGCTCCGCATCCTGTCCGAGCAGCTCGCGCCCGGCCAGTGGGACTACGTCAGGAAGCCGTCGCCCAAGGAGCTGGCCGCGACCGCCGTGCTGGCCTTGTCACTCGAAGAGGCGTCGGTGAAGATGCGGCGCGGCGGGCCCATGGACGAGGAGGACGACTACGCGCTGCCCGTCTGGGCTGGGGTGCTGCCGCTGGTGACGTCCTGGGGCGAGCCCGTGCCGGATCCGGCACTCCCAGACGGTATGGACGTACCTGTTCACATCCGCGGCCGGGAGTAGTTCCATAAATCAGGAACCACCTGGCAAACTTCTCTCCTTGATCAGACGTCTCATCAGGTGGGCCCTACTCCTGATGGGGGATGGCGATGGAGTGGAACGCTCCTGGTTACACGGAGATCAAGCAGCTCGGGGCGGGCGGCAGCGGCCGGGTCGCGCTGGCGGTGCACGATGAGACGGGCGTCAAGGTCGCGATCAAGTACCTCTCGGAGAGGTTAAGAAGCGACCCGGTGGCCCTGGCCCGGTTCCAGTCGGAGGCGCGGGTGCTGACCACGCTGCGCGACCAGCACATCGCCACGCTGTGGGAGTACATCCAGGACGGCTACGGCGCGGCCATCGTGATGGAGCTGGTCAACGGCGTGTCCCTGCGGGCACTGCTGCGCGAGCACGGGACGACGGGGCCGGAGGCGGCCCTGGTCGTCCTCAAGGGCTCGCTGCTCGGCCTGGCCAGGGCGCACTCGCACGGCCTGGTGCACAAGGACTACAAGCCCGAGAACGTGATCGTCCGCGACGACGGGGCCAGCAAGCTGGTCGACTTCGGCATCGCCGTCCACCAGGGGACCGCCTCGCGTCCCGAGGGCACGCCCCCGTACATGGCGCCCGAGCTGTGGGAGAACCTGCCCGCCTCGCCCGCCACCGACGTGTACGCGGCGACGGCGGTGTTCTTCGAGTGCCTGACCGGGCACCGGCCGTACCGGTCGACCGAGCCGAGCGTGCTCGGCTACCAGCACATGCACGCCCCGATCCCGGTCCACGACGCCCCCGAGCCGGTACGCGAGCTGATCACGCGCGGGCTGGCCAAGGACCCGGCCGCCCGGCCCGTCAGCGCCGACGCCTTCGTCATCGAGCTGGAGGCGGCGGCGCGGGCCGCGTACGGCGAGGACTGGGAGGAGCGCGGCAGGCGGCGGCTGGCCGCGCTGGTGGCCCTGCTCGCCCTGCTCCTGCCCGTGCCGCAGACGCCTCCGGCCCAGGTCACAACCTCGCTGGCGCAGACCGTCTTCCGTTCGACGCTCCGTACGGCCAAGCGGAACTCGGTGCGGCTGGGCATGGGGGTGGGGCTGGTCGCGGTCGCGACCGTCGCCGTGATCGTCGCGCTGTCGAGCCGCGACCGGGGGACGACGCCCATAGACGTGGCCCTGGTGGGGCCCTCGCAATCGCAGGGACCGGCCGAGCAGGCCCCGCCGGCCACGCCGGTCGCGGTGAGCCAGGAGCCCCCTGCCGAGCTGCCCAGCGATGATCCATCCCCGCTGGCCGTGCCGTCCCACAGCCCCGAGCGGGAGACCGCCGAGCCCGTGGCGGCCACCACGCCACCGACCACCGAGCCGGCGCCCACCCCGACACCCAAGGTCACCAAGAGCGCCAAGCCCACGCCCAAGGTCACCAAGCCGACTCCTACCCAAACCCCCAAGCCGCCCAAGACCATCACGCCGACGCCCGTGGTCACCGTGACCACGCCTACGGTGACGCCGGCGCCGGTGACCTCGGTCGCGGGGCTCACGCTCGGCGGGCTGACGGTCAATGACGACAACGTGGCCGGCTCCTCGCTCTCCGTCCTCACCACCGGCACGGGACCCATCACCGCGACCGCCGCCTGGTCCGTGGCCGGCGCCCCCGTCCACAGCCAGACCCTGCGGCTGAACGGCGGCCGGTCCTATGACCGCTCGCTCAGCTACACCATGGACGAGCGCCCGTGCGGCAAGAGCGTCACGCTGACCGTCACCACCTTCCCCGCCGCTCCCGGCGGGGCGCGGACCGCCACGGTGAACGTGCCGCCCTGTCCCACCCGGGTGACGGGCCTGCGGGTGTCGCTCGACCTGGCCGCCTCGCCGGGCCGTACGGCTCAGGCCCGGGTCAGGGTGACCACCAGCGGCACCGCCGAGGTCCCCGTGGAGGCCGCGTTCGCGCTGAACGGCGACCAGGTCGCCACCCGCTCGGCCACCCTGTCCGGCCAGACGGCCTACTCGCGGACGTTCACCCACGCCTTCAGGTCCCGCCCGTGCGACGCCACCGTCTCCGTGGTGGTCCGCGCGGGCGACCGGACGGCCACCGCCCGGACGAAGGTGACCTGCCCGCCGAGCGTACGAAAGGTGTCGATCGTGCGGGCCTCGCTCAGCCCGCGCGGCGCGGCCACCGCCGTCGTCTCGGTGACCACCGGCAACGACCAGCCGGTACGGCTCGCCGTCTCCTTCTCCCTCGGCGGCCGGATCGCGCACACCGAGGCCCTGACCCTGTCCGGCCAGACCTCCTACACCAGGACCGTGAGCTTCACCTTCGACAAGGTGCCCTGCGAGACGTCCTGGCTCGTGACGGCCGCGACCCGGCCCAGCGCGGCCGGCGGCGGCGACAGCTCGGGCGGCACGACCGCGGCCTGCCAGGAGGACCCGCCGAAGGACGACGACGACACCGACACCGACGAGCCGAAGAACCCGGACACTCCGGACACCCCCGCCCCTGACACCCCGTCGTCCGACGATTCCGGAACCATCGGCTGACCTCCAGATTCAGTCCTGTCTGGAGATAAGCCGTGAGAAAGCGGTTACGTCTGGTTAAGCTACGGTCCGTCTGATGAGCGTGGGGGCCCAGAGGACTTCGGAGGAGACCGCATGTACGACGATGGCCAGTGGGGGGTCCCGGGTTATACCGAGATTCGTGAGCTTGGCGCCGGATCCGCCGGGCGGGTCGTGCTGGCCCGGCGGGACCACGACGGCGTGGAGGTGGCCGTCAAGTACCTCTCCGAGGAGCTGCGGTCCGACGTCGGCTTCGTGGCCCGGTTCAGGCACGAGGCCAGGCTGCTCGGCACCATGCGCAGCCCGCACAACGCCCGCCTGATCGAATACGTCGAGGCCGGCGCGGGCGCGGCCATCGTCATGGAGCTCGTCAACGGGGTCTCGCTGCGCGAACTGCTCAGGTCGGAGGGCCCCACGGGCCCGGAGGCCGCGCTGCTGGTGCTCAAGGGCTCGCTACAAGGTCTGGCGGCGGCCCACGCGATCGGCGTCGTGCACCGCGACTTCAAGCCCGAGAACGTCATGGTCCAGGGCGACGGCTCCAGCAAGCTCGTCGACTTCGGCATCGCGGTCAGGAACGGCGAGGCCGCCGGCGCCGCAGGCACCCCGCCCTACATGGCGCCCGAGCAGTGGTCGGGCGCCTCCGCCGCGCCCACCACCGACGTCTACGCCGCCACCGTCGTGTTCTTCGAGTGCCTGACGGGCGCCCGCCCCTTTCGCTCGCCCAACCTCGCGGCGCTGGCCCGCCAGCACCAGAGCTCGCCGCCACCCATCGAGGAGGTGCCCGGGCCGCTGCGGAACCTGGTCGAGCGTGGCCTGGCCAAGAACCCCGTCGATCGCCCATCCTCCGCCGAGGCGTTCCTGACGGAACTCGAAGCGGTCGCGGCCAGGGCGTACGGGTCCGACTGGGAGGAGCGCGGCAAGCACCGCCTGGCCCGGCTGTCCGGCCTGCTGCTGATGCTGTTCCCCAGCCCGCCTGAGGGTCCGGCGGAGGGGCAGACCTCGCTCGCCGAGAACCAGTTCGCCGAGCCGGGGAAGGTGCTGAGCAAGCGCTCGACCAAGATCCTCGTCGGCGCCGCCTGCACCGGCCTGCTGATCGGCATCGCGCTCGTCCTGGTGAAGACCACGTCCGACGAGCCCGCCCTGCAGGCGCGGACCACGCAGGTGACCCCCTCCACGACGGAGCCGGCGCCGTCCGCCGCGTCCGAGGACGAGGAGCCTTCCGAGGAGCCCACTCCCACGGTCGAGGAGACCACGCCGGAGCCGACACTCTCGACGAGTACCGCGCCGCCGCCCGTCATCACCCGCAGGCCGACGCCCACACCGACTCGGACGATCACCAGGACTCCGAAGCCCAGACCTTCCAAGACGGCCACCAAGACCGCCGTCAAGACCGCGCCACCGACCGAGCCGACCGAGCCCGAGATCACCAGCAAGGTCGACGACCAGCCGGCGGCCACGTCCGCCACCACGAAGCAGCCCACGAAGCCGCCCACGACCGCGCCTCCGACCGTCCGGCCGACGCGTACCCTCAGCAGCCCGGAGCCCAGCTCCCAGTCGCCGAGGCCCTCCTCCGACGGTGGGGAGAACAGCGGGTCGGCGTACACACCGCCGCCGGAGGGCGGCGCGCTCCTGGCACTCGCACTGGTGACGTCCGGCGCGCTTCCCGTCACACTTGCAGTGAAGCGCCGTATGGCGGGACGACACCGGAGGAAGCGCTAGAAAGGCGTCGGGGGACACACGGTGATGGAGCAAGCGGCGATGGACAATCCGAGACACGGTATCGCCGGCTTCCGGCTCACCGAGAACACCTGGATCACGGAGCTGGGCAACTGGATCGACGCGATCTCACCCGACGGGCGCAGGGCCGGAGCCCTGCTGTTCGACCCGAAGATCATCGGGCTGCCCGGCGTGCGTGAGCGCGTCGTGGCGACGGTGCTGACCGACCAGCGGCTCGTCCTGGGCGGGCTGACCGGGCTGATCCCCGTCGCCGACGTCGTGGCGGCGGGCGATCAGGTCTGGCTGCTCACCGCGCAGGCCGTCAGCCCGACGCTGTCGGACCTGCTGGCCGCCGGGCCGATCGACGCGGGCGGCGCGGCGGCCGTACTGGCGGAGACGGCGCAGACCCTCCTCGCGCTGCACGCGGCCGGGGTCACCCACGGTTCCGTGCATCCCGGCACCGTGGTCATCACCGCCGAAGGCACGCCGCTGCTGTCGGAACGCGGCTTGTCCGACGCCATCCGCGGGCAGGTCTCCCCGCCGGAGCGGGACGCGGCGGCGTGGGCGTCGCTGGCGCGGGGGCTGGCCGCCTCGGTCATGCGGAGCGCCCCGCGGGCGGCGGCCCTCTTCGAGCGGGCCGCGGTCATCGCGACCACCCACGGCCTGGGCGCCGCCAAGTCCGTCGTACTCTCCGAGCCCGCGGCGCTGCCGGGCGGGGCGATCAGGCACGACCGGCTGGCGCAGGCAGCCCGGGGCAGGTCGGCGTTCGCGCATCCGCCCGTGGAGACGCAGCCGCCGCTCGACGAGGGTGACATCGTCACGTTACTCGCCGTCCCCAGCCCTCATCAGGCGCCGGTGCACTTCGGACCGGGGGTGAGCACGCAGGCGCAGCAGGCCGGCAGCACGGCGGAACGGATCTGGCGGGAGGGCCGGGACCAGATCGGAACGGTCCAGCGCGGCGACGGCCGGCCGTCCAGGGCGGCACGGGCAAGGCGGTGGCGGACCATCCTGGCGGCGGCAGTGTTCGCGATCATCATGGGCGGGGCGATCATCGCCTGGCTCAAGCTGAGCTCCGCCCCTGACCTGGCGATCACGTCGATCGACGTCGTCGCGCCGAAGAAGACGCAGGGCTGCAACAGCGCCGTCGTCGTCACAGGCAAGATCGTCACGAACGGTGAGGCCGGCGAGATCACCTACGAGTGGCGCAAGAACCTGGACAAGGAGGTCGTCAAACAGACACTCCACACGACCTCCGACCAGACCGCCTACAGCGTGCCGCTCCGATGGACACTCAAGGGCAAGAGCACCGTCAAGGCCACGGCCACTCTCCGGGTGCTGTCTCCCGGCCCGCTAAAAACCGACAAGGCGAGCTTCACGTACAAGTGCTGAAGCCGAGCCAGCAATGCATATCAAAGCTGTTGTTACTACGCTGACGAATATGACCACGCAGACCCCCGCGGGCTGGTACCCCGACCCGTACGGATCGCCCCAACTCCGTTGGTGGGACGGCGGCCAGTGGACGGACGCCACCCACCCGCTGGAGCAGGGGACGCCAGCGCAACAGCAACCGCCCTCCGGACCGCAGCAGCAGTCGAGTCCCGACTGGTCCGCCACGCCGGCGAACCCGACGCAGCAGTTCGGCCAGCCGACATACGGGCAGTCCGCGTACGGGCAACCCGCCCAGAGCCAGCCGGCGTACGCGCAGCCCACCCAGGAGCAGCCGGCGTTCGGCCAGCCCTCGTACAGCGCGCCCGGCCAGAATCGATGGGGTGACACCCCGCTGCCCGGACCCGGTTACGGTCCGCCGCCGAAGGAGAGCAACCCGTTGCCGTGGGTGTTCGGCGGGCTGGCGGCGCTCGTGGTGGTCGGCCTGATCGTGGTGGCCGGGATCTTCTTCGTGAACCGCAACACCGACGGCACCCTCGCCGAGTCCCCGACGCCCACTGAGACGGAGCAGTCGCCGGAGCAGGGCCAGACCACCGAGCCGCCGTCGCAGGCCCCGGCAGAGCTGCCACAGCCGCAGGACGGCCGCGTCTCCGACCCGCAGGCGGGCCTGTCGTACCAGGTGCCCGAAGGCTGGAAGGTGCCCGAGTCCAGCTCCATCAACGGCACCGACCCGCGCCAGCAGGCCTGGTCGAGCGGCGTGGAGGCGATCTCCCAGGAGAAGTACAACGGCAAGGACAACTGGAACGGCAACGTCTTCACCGGCCTGCTCAACCCGCTCTTCCCGTACACGGGGACGGACGGGCTGAGCAACGCGGCCAAGTCGGTGTTCGTGAACTTCGCCGAGTACTACCCGATCACGCACACCAACAAGATCATCCAGGACAAGGCGCTCAAGATCGGCGACAAGGACGCCTGGGTCCTCCAGTTCCAGCTCGACTTCTCGAAGGAGTCGAAGGCCAAAGGTTACAAGTGGAACAAGGAAAACGGCGCGATCGTCCTGATGGATCGCGGCCAGGGCAAGCCTCCAGCCCTCCTATACACGTCAGTTCCGGACAATCTGGGCACCGACGTGGTCAATCAGGTTCTCAGCTCGCTCAAGCCCGCATAACCGGTGGCACTAGGCTGATGGGGTATTCAGGCGGGCGGATGACTCCGAGCCGCTTGGGCGAGGAGATCGAATGAGTGACTTGCTGGTCTGGATCGACTGCGAGATGACCGGGCTCGACCTGGGTCGCGATGCGCTCGTCGAGGTGGCGTGCATCATCACCGACAGCGAGCTCAATCAGCTGGACGAGGGCGTCGACGTGGTCATCAAACCGCCGCCCGAGTCGCTGGAGCAGATGTCGCAGGTGGTCCGCGAGATGCACACCGCCTCGGGCCTGCTGCCCGAGATGGCGGGCGGGGTGACGCTGGCGGAGGCGGAGTCGCTCGTGCTCGACTACATCCGCCGCCACATCCCCGAGCCGAAGAAGGCGCCGCTCTGCGGCAACTCCATCGGCACCGACCGCACGTTCATCTCGCGCGACATGCCCGCGGTCGACGGCTATCTGCATTACCGGATGATCGACGTGTCATCGATCAAGGAGCTGGTCCGCCGCTGGTACCCCCGGGTCTACTTCGCGGCCCCGGAGAAGCAGGGCGGACACCGCGCGCTGGCCGACATCACGGAGAGCATCAGGGAGCTCCGCTACTACCGGGCGGCCATCTTCGTCGGCCAGCCGGGCCCCGACTCGGCCACCGCCAGAGCGGTGGCCGAGCGTGTCACGGGCTAATTGGGTGGCGTAAAGACTCCCGAAGACCGCTACACTTTTCCTGTGCCGCCACGTCGGCGGTTCATGGTGGGTGTAGCTCAGCTGGTAGAGCGCCAGGTTGTGGTCCTGGATGTCGAGGGTTCAAGTCCCTTCACTCACCCCATGCACGCGGCCGGTCCCTCGGGACCGGCCGTTTGTCGTTTTCTACGGCAACGTCCCCAAAACATGACATTGCGAGTTATGCTCGCTGTCTACCGCTTACGCCGGATGCGCGGGGGCCTCGGCGATCTGACCGTCTGCGCGCGCCCCCGGAGGCCGGATGAGAGTCGAAGACGCAGCGTTCGATAGCGTGTTCACGTCCTTGAGCAAGCGCGAAACCGAGGTCATGGATCTGATCGCGACTGGGCAGTCGAATGGGCAGATCGCGCAGCGGCTGTTTCTCAGCGAGAAAACAGTCAAGAACCATGTCAACCGCATCTACGCCAAACTCGGCGTCGACTCGCGCGTCACCGCGATCGGCCTCTGGCAGTCGCGTCCCACGTCCTGATCGCGACGTCTTGATCGCGGTGCCCTGATCGTGGCGTCCTGATCACGTCGTTTTGGGCGCGGCGTCCTGATCGCGGCCGATCTCCGCATCTGCGGGCGTTCTCGCGTGCCGAGTGTTCTCGCGCCTCTCACATCTCTCGCGCGGGGCCCTGGCGGGTCTCCCCGTGTGGCGGGCCCTTCGTGCGGCGGGCCCTTCGTGCGGCGGGCCCTTCGTGCGGCGGGCCATCTTGTGTGCCGGGCCATGCACCGGTTCCCCGCGCGTGCCGACCATCTGGCGTACCAGGCCTCTCGTGTGCTGGACCTCCGCGTGTCACGCCATCTCCCGCGCGTGCCGACCATCTGGCGTGCCGCGCCTCTCGCGCCCGTTCTCCGCGCGTGCCAGGCCTCTCACGGGCCGGGCCTCTTGCGGGCCGGATCTCTCGCGGGCCGGCCCTTCGAGCGGGCCGGAGCTTCTCGTGGGTGTTGGGGGCCTTTCTTTTACGGCCGGCATGGGGCACCCCCACCCGCCACACGGGGCTGGGCTCTCTCCAGGGGGACGCTCCTCCGGTGGAGATGGTCGGGCGCCGTTACGAGACGGTGAGACCGTCTCGGGGGCATTCGTGAGCTCGTGTCATTCCCTGCGGGGAATCGTGCTCCGTCAGGCGCGTGGGCTAGAAAGGGAGGCGTGGAACGATTCGCGAGCGAGTTGCGGCGGTGGCGTAGCAACCGGCGGGTGAGCCAGCTGGAGCTCGCCAACCGGGCCGGCACCACCCAACGCCATCTGAGCTTCATGGAGCGCGGCCGCTCCCGCCCCGGGCGGGCCATCGTCGTACGCCTGGCCGAGTCGCTCGACCTGTCGCTCCGCGAACGCAACGGCCTGCTGCTGGCGGCCGGGTACGCTCCCCTGTTCCCTGAGTCAGGTCTGGACGACGCCATGCTGCGCCCGGTACGCGAGGCTCTGGAGAGCATCCTCGACGGCCACCTGCCGTACCCGGCGGTCGTGGTCCGGCCCTACGGCGAGCTGGTGGCGACCAACGCGGCCTTCGACGTGCTCACCGAGGGGGCCGCGGCCGAGCTGCTGGAGCCGCCGATCAACGTGTTGCGGCTCGCCCTGCACCCCAAAGGCATGGGTTCTCGGGTCGTCAACCTCGCGGACTGGGGCCGGCACATCACCGAGAGCCTGCGGGCCGACTTCCTCCGCAGCCAGGATCCGCGGCTCGACGCGTTCATCGCCGAGCTGGAGTCCTACGTGCCCGAGGCGGTGCCGGGGAGCGACCATCTGGGGTTCGCGGTGCCGTTGCGGTTGCGTACCGGGGATGCCGAGTTGCGGCTGCTGACCACGCTCACCTCGTTCGCCACCGCGGTGGACGTCACGCTGGCCGAGCTCAAGCTGGAGGCCTTCCTGCCCGCCGACGCCGCCACCGCGGCATTCCTCCAGGCCCGCCACCACCGCGACTGATGCTGGGCCGGATCACCCCGGCCCGGTGAGATGGGCTTCGGCGCATTTGCGGAAGGCCGCGACAAGGCGGCCGCGGTCGTCGGCTCGGGTGGCCAGCACGACGTGGCTGGGCTCGACTCCCTCCAGGGGGATCATGGTGAGGTCGGGGCGCAGGTCGCCGATCCGGAGGGTCGCAGGAAGGATGACAACGGCCTGCCCGCCGGCGACGAGTTCGAGCTTGTCCTCGCCCACCTCGATGAGGGGACCGTCCGGCGCCGGGCTTCCGTCGGGCCGGGGGTCGGCGCGCCAGAAGGCGTTCCAGGCCGGGTCGAGTGCCCGGGGCATGGGCTCGTCGGCGATGTCGTCGAGGGTGACCGATTCCTTGCCCGCCAGGCGGTGATCCACGGGCACCAGCAGCGCCCGTGGTTCGTCGTAGAGCACTGTGACGTGCAGTTCGTCGGTGGGGAACGGCAGCCGGGTCACTACCGCGTCCACCCGGTGGTCGAGGAGCGCGGCGCGTGGTTCGTCCCAGGCCAGGTGAATGATCCGCACCTCGGCGCCGGGATGCCGGTGGCGCAGCTCGCGCACCGCCGGGGTGACGACGAGGTTGCCGATGTAGCCGATCGCGATCCGGCTGGGCTGGGCGGCGGCCCGGGCCCGCGCCACGGCGCTGCTGGCGGAGCGCAGCAGCGTGAGGGCGAGCGGGAGGAAGGCCTCTCCGGCGTCGGTGAGCCGGGTGCCCTGCGGGGTGCGGTCCAGCAGGCGGGCGCCCACCTGCTGTTCGAGCCGGGCGATCTGCCGGCTCAGCGAGGACTGGGTGAGGTGGAGGGCGGCGGCGGCGCGACCGAAGTGCCGGTGCTCGGCGACGGTGGCGAACGAGCGCACCAGCCGCAGATCCAGGTCCACCGGGGGCAGTGGCGAGTCGGGCATGCGCCCAGCGTAGGCCCCATCATCTGGAGCTGCGGTGATGCGTGAATCGGGATGCGCCTTGCGAAACATTCATTGGACCCTGAATGCGCCGCGGTCCCAAGCTGAGAACCCACTACAGCCCCGTTCAAGGAGCACTCTCATGAGGACCACCGTGGTCGACACGGCCCGCCGGGCGTTGGGGCCGGTCGGCGTGACGCTGCCGGTCTCGTTCACCAGCGCCCTGTCCATCGACCTGCAGCGCGAGGCCGTCGAGCGGCTGGAACGCGCCGGCCACCGCGCCGTCTGGACCAACGAGGTCGTCGGCGGAAAGGACGCTCTTGTGCAGTTGGCCGTGCTGTTGGCCGCCACGCGGCGGATGGTGTTCGGCACCGGCATCGCCAACATCTGGGCCCGGCCACCGCAGACCATGCATGGCGCGGCGGCCGTACTGGCCCAGGCCTATCCCGGCCGGTTCGTGCTCGGGCTGGGGGTCGGCTATCCCCAGCAGGCGGCCGACACCGGCCGGGAGTTCGGCAGCCCGCTGGCCACGATGCGCGACTACCGCGACCGGATGGACAGCCCGACCTCGCCACCCGCACCCGACGTGGCCTATCCGCGGATCATCGCCGCGAACGGCCCGAAGATGCTCACCTTGGCCGGCGAGATCGCCGATGGGGCGCTGCCCGCCGGGGGGCCTCCCGAGTTCACCGCGCAGGCCCGGCAGGTGCTCGGCCCGGACAAACTGCTGGTCGTCGGGCTCTCCATGGTCCCGGGCGACGACCGCGACCGGACGCGAGCGATCGCACGGGAGCAGGTGTCGGGCAGCCTCCGCCTGACCTGGGTCGCGGCCGCCCTGGCCCGGCTCGGCTACTCGGAGCAGGAGATCGCCGAGGTGAGTGACCGGCTGGTGGACGCGATCATCGCCCACGGCGACCCCGCCGACATCGCCGCCAAGGTACGCGAGCACCTGGCCGCCGGCGCGGATCACGTGACGCTCATGCAACCGATCGGCACCGACTTCTCGGCCGGCGTGGACCAACTGGAGCGGCTCGCCCCGGCACTGCGCGACACGGTCTGGAGTTGAACTCCCATGCCGTCCGCACGGCTAGCGATCGCCGTTCCTCGTTGTAGCCCGTCGCTGCCGCGCAGGGGGCAGCGACGGTGAAGGCGTGGGTCAGGTGGCGGGTGGACGTCGTCGCAGGTCAGGTCAGCGGAGGGCCGCCGAGATGGCCATCAGGCCGTGGTCGAGGTCGGATTCCGGGATGTTGAGCGCGGGCCTGAGCCGTACCGAGCGCGGACCGCAGGCCAGGACCAGCACGCCCGCCTCGTCCCGCAGCCGCGTGACCAGCGCGTCGCGCGCGGCTCTGTCGGGCAGGTCGAACGCGCACATCAAGCCGCGGCCCCGGGGGTTGGAGACCAGGTCCGGGTGCTCCACCTGGAGTTTGGTGAGGCGCTCCACGAGGAGCGTGCCGAGGGTGGCGGCGCGCGGGATCAGGCCGTCGCGTTCGACGATCTCCAGGATGCCGCGCGAGCGGACCATGTCCACCAGGCCGCCGCCCCAGGTGGAGTTGATCCGGCCGCTGACCTGGAAGACGTTGTCGGGGACCAGGTCCACGCGGCGGCCGGCCATGATGCCGCCCACCTGGACCTTCTTCGCGAAGGCCACGATGTCCGGCGCCAGGCCGAGCTGCTGGTAGGCCCAGGCGGTGCCCGTGGTGCCGCCGCCCGTCTGCACCTCGTCCAGGATGAACAGCGCGTCGTACTCGTGACACAGATGCTGCATGGCCTGCAGGAACTGCGGGCGCATGTGGTTGTCGCCGCCCTCGCCCTGGATGGGCTCGGCGATGAAACAGGCGATGTCGTGCGGGTTCGCCTCGAAGGCGGCGCGTGCCTGGGCGAGCGCGTGCTGCTCGGCGGCCTCGACCTCTCCGAGGTGTATGGCGGGTACGTCGATGCGCGGCCAGCGGAACTGGGGGAAACGGTCGGTCTTGCCCGGTTCGGTATTGGTCAGGCTCAAGGTGTAGCCGGTGCGGCCGTGAAATGCCTTGGTCAGGTGCATGACCTGGGTGCCGAGGTCACGGGACCGGCCGGCCGCCTCGTTGCGGCGGCTCTTCCAGTCGAAGGCGGTCTTGAGCGCATTCTCGACGGCCAGCGCACCACCTTCGACGAAGAACAGGTGGGGCAGGTCGGGGTCGCCGAGGACACGGGTGAAGGTGTCGACGAAGTCCGCGAGGTGTGCGGTGTACATGTCGGGATTGGCGGGCTTGTTGCGGGCGACCTCGCCAAGGAGCCGGACGAACTCCGGCTCGAAGGGCGGGTTCACGCCGAGGGGTGCGCTCGCGAAGAACGTGTAGAAGTCAAGGTATCGGCGGCCATTTCGGGCGTCGACGAGCCAGGAGCCTTGGCTGCGCTCCAGATCGAGCACAAGCCGGTATCCGTCGACGAGCAGATGGCGGGCAAGGCGGTCGTGTACGTCCATGTCTCCTCCACGTTGAACCAGACATGGCATACGTTTCCCTGCCCCAGCCCGATATATGCGGAAAATTTCCGGGCTTCAGGCCGTAGGCGCAAGCTTCTTCACCCGGAACGACAGCACGATCATCGTGATGCCGTACAGGATGGCGAAGATGCCGACCAGCCAGACCAGCGTGAGCGCGCCCGCGCCCGGCCAGATGAGCAGCAGAGCGCCGAAGATAACGGACAGGATGCCGCCGATGATGAGCATCCATTCGTCCCGGATCTCCTTGCGCATCTGGATGCCGGCGATGATCTCCGACACTCCACCGAAGATCGCCCAGAAGGCGATCACGAAGAGCAGGGCCAGCGACGTGATTCCCGGCCAGACGAATGCCACGATGCCGGCGAGGATCCCGATGATTCCCGAGACGATGAGCCAGACGCGGGACTTGACGTCGTGCCGGAACGCGGCGAACAGCGAGAAGATCCCGCTGACGATCGCGTACGCCCCGAAGAAGATCACGAGTACGTACAGCGTGATCGCGGGCCAGATCAGCGCGAGGATGCCGAAGATCACCGCGAGAATGCCACGAATGAGGACGAGCCACCAGGTGTGTGCGATTTGCTCCATATTGGTCTGATCTCCCGATCGATCACGCAAGCAGACCACCGCACGGTCAAAAGTCAGTAATTCGCCACCTATGCCTGGGAGTAGACCACGATCGACACCGCGATGTACTGCACCACGTAGGCGGCCACCGTGAACGCGTGGAACACCTCGTGGTAGCCGAACCAGCCGGGTGACGGATCCGGGCGGCGCAGCCCGTACACGATGGCTCCGGCGGTGTAGAAGGCGCCGCCGACGGCGACCAGCACGACGGCCACCACGCCCGCGCCTTCGAGCAACTGCGGCATCACGAAGATCGCGGTCCAGCCGAGCGCCAGGTAGAGGAGCGTGTAGAGCCAGCGCGGCGCACTCATCCAGAACACCCGGAAGAGCACTCCGGACAGCGCGCCGCCCCAGATGACCGCCAGGACGGCGACGCGGGCGGCCCCGTCGAGCGCGAGCAGCGCAAAGGGGGTGTAGGTGCCGGCGATGATCAGGTAGATGTTCGCGTGGTCGAAGCGGCGCAGCACCTCGGCCAGACGCGGGCCGAGCGTGCCACGGTGGTAGGTGGCCGAGATGCCGAAGAGCAGGCCCGAGGTGATCGCGTAGATCGCGGACGCGAGACGGGCCTGCAGCGTGGGACCGAGCGCCACGAGCGCGAACCCGGCGACCAGCGTCACGGGCAACGCTCCTGTGTGCAACCAGCCTCTCAGTCTCGGCTTCGCGGAGATGGTCGTCATATAACCTACGGTACCGTAGGTTATGGTGAATCTCTCAACGAGGTCATAGCCCGTTCAGGAAGCGGGCCGCGACCGGCAGCGCGGCGCTCCGGCCCGAGCCGCCGTCCCGTACGAAGACGCTGAAGGCCAGGTCGTCGCGGTAACCGATGAACCAGCCGTGCTCTCGCGACGCCCCCGCCTCGGCCGTCCCCGTCTTGCCGGACACGCCCGCCGGGAGTCCGGCGGCAGCGGCCGTACCGTGGTCGACGACGGCGGCCATCATGTCCCGCAGCGCCGTGACCGTCCCCTCGTCGAGTTCGACCGGCTTGGCGGGCGGGCCGTCGATCTGTTCCACCGCGTCCTTCGACAGGATGCGCGGCACGCGCAGTGAGCCGCTCTCGACCGCCGCCGCGACCATCGCCATGCACAGCGGGGTCGCCTCGACCGAGCCCTGGCCGAAGGAGTCCACCGCCAGCTCGTCCACGCTGTCGGGCGGGTCCATCCGGCCGCAGTGGCCGCCCAGGCCCGTATCCAGCTCGGCGCCGTTGAACCCCCACTTCGCGGCGGTCTCGACCAGATCGTCACCCGATAATCGGCTGACGGCCTCGCGCACGAACGTGGTGTTGCAGGAGTACGCGAACGCGTCGGCGAACGTCACGGTGCCGTGCCCCTGCTCGCCCGCGTTCTTGATCGACCTGGAGTTCGGGATCGTGTACTTGCCGGGGCAGTCCACCTCCGCCGCCGGATCCAGGCCCGCCTCCAGCAGCGCCGCCGCCGTGACCGTCTTGAACGTGGACCCGGGCGGGAAGAAGTCGCGGAACGCGCTGTAGTTGTCCTCCAGCCGGTCGGCCACCGCGAGCACCTCGCCGGTGCTGGGCCGTATGGCGACGATCGACGCGTTCCGCACCCCGTCGAGCGCCCGCGCGGCCGCCGCCTGCACCGAGCGCGACAGCGTGGTGCGCTCCTGACTCACCTTGGGCTCGACGGTCATGAGCCGTCGCGCCTGCTGTCCCGGCAGCGCCGACTCCAGTGCCCACCCCTGCCCCACCTCGTCGAACTCCGGCTTGAGCTCGGCGAGGTAGGACTCGGCGTAGCTGTCGTTGGGGATCTTCTCCCCCTCGCTGGTCACCAGTTGGACCGCGGGCCCGTCGAACTCGGTCAGCCGCACCGTGCCCCCGTCCTTGAGCAGGGGGTCCAGCGTCTCCGGCGCCCAGAGCACCTTCCAGGTCCTGTCGCGTACGGCCAGCCGCAACGTGCTGCTGAACGGCCACGCCCCGAACTCGCGCAGCGTCCTGCTCCCGCTGAACGGCACCTCGGCCGACGTCTCCCCGGTGCTCTTCACGGCCCCGGGCCGCAGCTGGATACTCTCGACGTGCAGGTCCTCCGAGAACGACCGGTGCCGGGTGCTGAAGTCCGCCGGCGGCTGGTAGACCAGGGCCGCCATGCCCTGCAGGTCCCCCCGCTTCCACGCCGCGAAATAGGCGGCCGAGGTCTGCGCGGCACTGCCCTTGACCCTCGTGGACGCCACCATCGCGAAGGCACCTGCGCCGACTACCGCGACAACGGCGATAAACAGCACAATCAGCCTTCGTCGTCGCATACGGTTTACTCCCAGGAGGGGGATCAGCGTGGCACGAGGACAGCGGGAGCCGATGCCCGGCCTGTACCCGGTGACGTTCGGCGAGATTGAACTGCTCCGGGACCTGGACAGGCAGGACGGCTGGGTGCTGTCCAAGGATGGCGTACCTCAGTCGTACGTTGACTTACAAGACCCTACTTATCTGGAATTCGAGTACGTACGCCTTATGGCAGACGTCATCGACCTTCTTCCGGAAGGCGCGCTCGCCTGCGTCCACGTGGGCGGCGGGGCGTGCACGATCCCGCGTTACGTCGCGGCCACCCGCCCCGGCTCCCGGCACATCGTCCTCGAACCCGACGGGCTGCTGGTCAACCTGATCCGCGAGCAGCTCGACCTGCGGTCCGTGCCACGGCTGAAGGTGATCGTGCAGGGCGGCCGCGAGGGCACCGCCAAGGTCTGGGACGACTCGGCCGACCTGCTGGTCCTCGACGCCTTCTCCGGCGCCACCATGCCGGTCGAGCTGGCCACGACGGAGTACATGGGCGACATCGCCAGGGTGCTGCGCCCGTCGGGCACGCTGCTGATCAACATGGCCGACGGCAAGGGGCTGGCCTTCGCCAGGCGGCTCGTGGCGACCGTCCAGGGCACGTTCCGGCACGTCGCGCTGCTGGCCGAGCCGGGCGTCATGCGCGGGCGCCGTTTCGGCAACCTCATCGTCGCCGCCTCGCGGGCGGAGCTGCCGATCGACCTGCTGACCCGCCGGGCGGCCGGTGGCCTCACCCAGGCCAGGTGCGTGCACGGGGAGGCGCTGACGAACTTCGTCGCGGGCGCCGCCCCGATCAAGGACGGCGACGCGGTGCTGGCTCCGGTGCCGCCTCCCGCCGTCTTCGGCTGAGCCCGCGCGCAACTCCGCGGATGCGCGGACGACGACTCACCGGGTGCGGTATGTAGGACGGGGCCGGTGGGCACGTGTTCCGCCGCGTCCGGACCCGAGCCTGAGTCGAAGGAGCTGCCATGTTCTCGCCGTCGAAACCGGCCCTTGCCGTCGTGGCGACCGCCGTGACGCTCACCGCGTGCGCGGGAGTGACCACTACGAACGTCGCCACCACGAGGCCGCTCACGATGTCTCTTGCCGGCTCCTTCGATTGGAACGTTCCACGATCGCTTCCGGCGCCCACCGCGCCACCCGTGGAGATTCCCGGCACGCCTGTCGGGCAGCAGTTGCGCTGGCTGCTCGACGCCCCCGCCAGGGCGCCGATCGGGCAGGCCGAGCTGGCCGAGCACCTCGCCCCGGTGTTTCTGGAGCAGGTGCCGACGGCCAAGTTCAACGAGACCCTGGCCTCGCTGCGCGGGATCCGGCTGGAGAGGATCCTCGGAGCCGCGCCCACCGCGCTGATCGCCCACGTGGTGGTCGGCGCCCAGACGCTCAAGTTGACGCTCTCGGTGGACGCCACCGGCAAGGTCGACTCCGCGCTGTTCGCCGTACCGGCACCTCCTCAGCCCTCGCCCACGAGCTGGGACGAGTTGGACCGGCGGGCGCGCAAGGCGGCGGCCCAGGTGGGCTTCCTCGCCGGTGAGGTGAAGTCCGACGGCACCTGCCGCCCGGCCCACGCCATAGCCGGTGGCGTGGCGCGCCCGCTCGGCTCGATGTTCAAGCTGTACGTCCTGGGAGCCGTCGCCAAGAAGATCGAGCAGGGCAGGTTCTCCTGGGACACCGCGATGACGATCAAACCCGAGCTGAAGAGCCTGCCGAGCGGCCGGCTCCAGGACCGTCCCGACAACAGCCAGGTGCCGGTGCTGGAGGCGGCCAAGCTGATGATCGCCATCAGCGACAACACGGGCGCTGACCTGCTGCTCCACCAGGCCGGCCGGACCTCGGTCGAGCACACCGTACGGTCCTGGCACGGCCCGGCGAAGCGGAACACCCCGTTCCTGAGCACCAGGGAGCTGTTCGCGCTCAAGGGCGCCGACTACCCACGGCACGCCAAGGAGTACCTGTCACGTGACACGGCCGGGCGGCGGGCCTACCTGTCGGAGGTCGTCGACAAGCTCCCGCTGTCCAGCGTCGTCGCGTGGGCCGCGCCGCGCGAGCTGGACACGGTGGAGTGGTTCGGCTCCCCCGCCGACATCTGCCGCGCCTACGCGGAGCTGGCGAAGAGCCGTGACAAGCGGATCGGCGAGGTGATGTCGCAGAACACGGGCGGGATCAAGCTGCCCGCCAAGGAGTGGCCGACGGTCTGGTACAAGGGCGGCTCCGAACCGGGCGTGCTCGACCTGAGCTACCTGGCCCGCACATCGTCCGGACGCACCTTCGTGGTCACGGCCATGGCCTCCGACCCGTCCGCCGCCCTCAATGAGGACCAGGTCTACGAGGAGCTCGTCGCGCTGGCGCGGGGCGCGTTCACCCTGCTCAGGACGTCCTGATCCGACGGTCGAGTTGCCGGTTCCCCGCAGAAGGGGCAGATCTGGAATAGTTGAAATCTAAACTTGGTTGAGCAGGGCAGATTCCGCCGAAGGGAGCCCGACATGCCCGCCGTCACCGTAGAGAACCTGCTCAGCCTGCCGCGTCTGCCAGAGCCGGTCGCCGGGGTGCAGGACCGCAAGGTGCTCGCCGTCGAGACCGCGCCGAGTGGCTTCGAGGGTGAGGGCTTCCCGGTCCGTCGCGCCCTGGCCGCGATCAAGCCGGAGTACCTCGACCCGTTCGTGATGATGGACCAGATGGGCGAGGTCGATTACGCGGCCGGCGAGCCCAAGGGCACCCCGTGGCACCCGCATCGCGGCTTCGAGACCGTCACCTACATGATCGACGGCGTGATGGAGCACCTCGACTCCAACGGGGGCGGTGGCACGATCACGAACGGTGACACCCAGTGGATGACCGCCGGCGCGGGCATCCTGCACAAGGAAGCGCCGCCGGAGTGGCTGGTGCAGCAGGGCGGGCTCTTCCACGGCATCCAGCTATGGGTGAACCTGCCCGGCGCCAAGAAGATGATCGCACCGAAATATCAGGACATCGGAAGCACCAGCGTCGCGCTGCTCAGCAGCCACGACGGCGGCGCCCTGGTCCGCCTCATCGCGGGCGACCTGGCCGGGAACACCGGGCCCGGCAGCACCCAGACGCCCATCACCCTGCTGCACGCCACGATCAGCCCGGGCGCGCGGCTGACGATGCCGTGGCGCAGCGACTTCAACGCGCTCGCGTACGTGCTGTCGGGACGCGGCACGGTCGGCACCGAGCGGCGTCCACTGGTCAGCGGCCAGTTGGCCGTGTTCGACGGGTTCGGCGACCGTCCCGGCCTGACCACGGCGGGCGAGACGATCACCCTGTCGGCGAAGGACACGATGGAGGTCATCATCCTGGGCGGCCGGCCGATCGGCGAGCCGGTGGCCCATTACGGTCCGTTCGTCATGAACACCCGCGCCGAACTGGTCCAGGCTTTCGAGGACTATCAGGCCGGGCGATTGGGATCCATTCCCGCCGCCTGATTTTTTGGCAGCGGAAATGACAGCACGATGATGGGCCGCCGTAATTCACGGCGGCCCATCGTGCTGAATGGGCCATTCTTTTACCGGCGGACTACTGTTTTCTTCGCCCCGCAGCAGTCGAACGGCTTGCTCACGCCCTTGGTACCTGACCTTGGCCATCGCGTAGCGGTGGTCGGTGCTGCGGTCGCAGATGATGATCTTGGTGTGGCTCACCAATCGGCGTCGGTGAGCACATTCCCGTGCCGGTCGGTCAGATAAGCACTGGGACTCGTCCGGGCGGCGGCCGAAGCGGCAGTGGTGCCCATGGTGGCGAGCGCGAGTCCGGCGATGGCGGTGACGAGTAACAGCTTTCTCACTATGCCCCCCTGTCGTTTGCATTTCCGCAGGAAAAGACGACGACATTCGCGGCTCATGAAAAGCTTGAGTCGATTTTCGCCGCGCCGTCAGCATCGGCTGGAGGTTGCCCGCCGACGGCTCGCCACACCAGTGCGGCGGTGCGTTGCGGCCAGCGTTCCGGCGGTTGGTCGTGGGCGAGAGCGCGGGCGTACCAGTTGCCCGTGCACAGGGTGACGGCGATCTCCAGATCGGCGTCGGCGTCGATGAGACCCCTCCGCATGGCCGTGTCGAGGATGGCGTGGAGACGGCGGCGCCTGGGGGCGATCACACGGGCGCGGTAGCGGGCGAGCACGTCAGGGGCGGTGGTGTCCTGCAGCATGGTGCCGACCAGCGACATTCTCCCTGGCCGGGAGACCGCGTTCTGGAAATCGGTCAGCTCGGCGACCAGATCCGCGAACGGATCTCCGGTGGGCGCGTCCTGCTCGGGTTCTTCCAGCGTGGCCACCGCGGCTGCGGCCAGCTCGGCTTTGCCCGGCCACCTGCGATACAGCGCGGGGCGGCTGGTGCCGGCCTCCTCGGCGACGGCGGCCAACGACATCCGCTCATACCCGTACGCCGACAGATGCCGCCGAGCGACTGCCAGGATCCGGGCGTCGATGGAGGCATCCCGCGCCCGCCCGATCTTCCGGGTCATGGTCCATCCCAATCCATTACAATGCTGTAATGTAATTAAAGTTACGGCTGGCTGAAGAGGTCCATCGTGGTCATCGAATACATCAGGTATACCGTCCCTCCCGCCCGCGCCGAGGATTTCGAGCAGGCATACCAGGAGGCAGCGGGCGTCTTGGACGAGGACCCCCACTGCCTGGGCTACGAGATCGCCCGAGGTGTCGAGGAGCCCGAGCACTACACCGTACGGATCGAATGGGACTCGGTGGAAGGGCACGAGCACGGCTTCCGCCGCAGCGCCCGTTTTGGGGAGTTCTTCGCCGCGGTGAAGCCCTTTTTCCCGCTCATCCAGGAGATGAAGCACTACACCACCCGGTTCGGAGCACAGCGATGAGCGTCTCGATGTCCATCGCCGGGCTACTGGCGCGGGCCCGCCTGCTCAACCGCGACCTGGCACCCGGCGAGCCGCTGGCCGAAACGGTGATCCGGCCGCTGGCCGCCCTGCCCGAAGCCGCCGCGGAGCCCGAGCCGCACATCACCGAGAACGGCTCGCCGAGCGACCGGTTATGGGAGTTGGCCAAGGATGCGACGCGGTTACGCGCCCAGCCTGGTGCCACGGAGGGCCTGATCGAGGCGACCGCCGCGTTGCAGCACCTGGCCTGCCTGTTCGCCGAGGATGCCAATGCCTTGGCGGCCCGGATCGCCGAGCTGGCCGACATCCAGGCCGACCTGGAGACGCGGATCGACGGCGCCCTCGACGGGCCGTATCTGGTCACCAACGCCACGAAGATCACCAACTGGCTTGGGGAGCCGATCCAGACGTTCCCGCAGATGGCGCTCTGCCGATGCGGCCATTCCGCCACGAAACCGCTGTGCGACGGCAGCCACGCCCGCCACGGGTTCAGCTCCGCCAAAGATCCCGACCGGGTGCCCGACCGCCAGGACACCCATGAAGGCGTACAGGTCACCGTGCTGGACAACCGCGGCATATGCGCGCACTCGGGGTTGTGCACCGACCGGCTGTCCACTGTGTTCCGACAAGGCGAGGAACCGTTCGTGGCGCCCAGCGGCGGCCGGTCCGACGAGATCATCCGCGCCGTACGAGCCTGCCCATCCGGCGCTCTCCACTATGCGATCGACGGCCTAAAGGGCCCTGATCCAGTACGCGAACCCACGATCGAGGTGTCCAAGGACGGCCCGTACCGGATCACCGGTGGCATCCCGCTCGACGGCGACGGCTCTCGGGAGCACTACAGCCTCTGCCGGTGCGGTCACTCGCGCAACAAACCGTTCTGCAGCGGCATGCACTACTACGTCGGTTTCGTCGACCCACCGCTGTCCGACGAACCCACGCTCTTCGAGTGGGCGGGCGGGCTTCCCGCGCTGACGCGGATGACGCACATCTTCTACGACAAGTACGTCCCGCAGGACGACCTGCTCGCGCCGCTGTTCGCCCGGATGTCGCCCGACCATCCCGAACGCGTCGCCGCCTGGCTTGCCGAGACCTTCGGCGGCCCCAAGCTCTACACCGAGCAGTACGGCGGTTACGACCATATGGTCGCCGAACATGCCGGCAAGTCGCTGACCGAACAGTGGCGGGCCCGCTGGGCGCAGCTCATCGGACGAGCTGCCGACGACGCCGGGCTGCCCACCGATCCCGAGTTCCGCGCCGCGTTCGCCGGCTACATCGAATGGGGTTCCCGAATCGCGGTGGAGAACTCCCAACCGGGCGCGACACCGCCACCACACATGCCGGTGCCCCAATGGTGGTGGGTGTGCGGGGCAAGACCGGGCTCCCGTATCTCCGCCCTGTCGCCGACCGCCGACCAGACGCAGATACGGCTCCCGGCACCGGACGAGCCGGTTCGCTTCACCGACCACATCAAACCGCTGTTCCGCGAGATGGACCGCAAGTCGATGAGCTTCGCCTTCGACCTATGGTCACACTCGGACGTCACCGAGCACGCCGACGCCATCCTGGACAGGCTCCGCGAGGGCAAGATGCCCTGCGACGGCGCCTGGCCCGCCGAGCACATCGACCTCTTCGCACGCTGGATCGCCGAAGGAACCCCATCATGAGGGCCGACGCTTCAGGTACCGGTAGTGGATCGACAAGTCGTGAAGTACGTACTAATGTACTGACTCATCATGAAGGACGTATATAAATCAGACTTCGACAGTGATCCCGACGGAAGCCTCTTCGATCCCGAGACCAGGGCCGCCATGCGGCAGTTCACCGACGGAGGCGACACTGCCGCATTAGAGGCCGCGGCCGCCGTCCGCACCGCCTTCCACGCCATCGAACGGATGCGCGCCCATGGCAGCCAGGGCAGGGGGTTGAGCTCCGGGGCGATGGACCTGCTGATGCGGCTCGGCGCCTCCGATGAGGACGGGGTGAGCATCGGGGATCTGGCCCAGTCCGCCGGTGTCAGCTCGCGGAACGTGACCGGGCTGGTCGACACGCTGGAGCGGGAGGGACTGGTGCGGCGGGTCCCGGACCAGCGGGACCGGCGTTCCGTACTGGCCCAGATCACCGCCGAGGGCCGGGAGTGGATCAAGGCGTTCAGCGAGCCGTCGCAGCGGGCGATGGCGGCGATGTTCCGGGATTTCACCACCGACGAACTGACCCGGTTCCGGCACCTCTGCCTCCGGGTGGCCGACAACCAGCACCGGCTCGCCCAGTACCTGGAAGGTGCCTCTTGAGCAGCGAGAGTCAGGCGCGCGACGACCTGTACGACGAGAACCGGGCGCGTGACGCCGTGCAGGGCGAGAACCGGGCGCATGGCGAACTGCGGGGCGAGAGTCTGACGCGTGGCGAGCGGCGGACGCGTGACGTCGTGCGGGGCTACCACGAGGCGCGGTTCCGGGGCGACGTGCCCACCGCTGCTGCCCTCATCGGTGACGAGTTCAGCTTCCGGAGCCCGCTCATGACCTCCGACGACGCCGCCGGCCACCTGGCCGGGATCGTCGGCTTCGTCAATGTGGTCACCGGGGTCGACCTGATCAGCGAACTGTACGGCGAGTCGGAGGCCACGCTCGTCTACGACGTCCACACCGCCACACCGGTGGGCACCCAGCGCACCGCCGAGCATTTCAAGCTCGTCGACGGCCGGATCGCCTCGATCCTGCTGATCTTCGACGCCACACCGTGGCAGCCGATGAGGCAACTGATGGGTTGAGGTGGCGGGCTGAGCCGACGGTTTGCGCGGGGTCAGTCGCCCGTAGTCGACTGTGGTGCGCGGTCGGCCGCCCGTGACCGGCCGCGCGGGCCCGGCTGGCCGCAGCCGACTGTGCGCGGTCGGCGGCGGTCTGCCATGAGCGGTCAGCGGTGGATGGTTACGTGGACGGCACGGCGGCGGCGGTCTGGCGCCAGATCTTGCCGTCTCTGATCACCAGCGTGCCGAATGTGGTGACCTTGTTGCCGGCGATGGTCATGAGGGCGCTGTAGAAGATGACGTCCTCCACCACCTGGAGCGACATGACCTCGACCACCTCGGGCTCGGCGGCCAGGTAGCCGGTGAACAGCTCGCGGATCTCGGCGGCCCCCCTGGCCACGCGGTCGAAGCGGACGACCATGGCATCGTCGTGATACTGCGCCAGCAGGGACTCCAGGTCTCGGTCCGCGATCGCGGCCAGCTGGCGGTCGAACAGGTCCATGAGGGTCATGCCTCTCCTCCGGGCAAGGGCCGGCGAAGGTCATAGGCGACCTGCGCCGCGCCGTACAAGAGAATCAAGGGGAGCGCCAGCGCGGCCGGGAGCGCGGACGTGACAAGCGTGAGTGCGGCGGCCGCGACGCGGACGCCGGCGGCCAGCCGGTCGCCGGAGCACAGGTGCTGGAGGCCGAGGGTGGCGAAGACCACGGCGGCGGGTACGCCGACGGCCCAGCCCGTGCCCGGATGGGCGATCGCGTGCTCGATCCCGATGCCGAACGCGACCAACCCCAGCGACAGCGGCAGATGAGAGTAGACCCAGACCTGTCCCGCCATCTGGGTACGCAGTACCACGGACTCGTCGATGTGGCCGAAGTACAGCCACCAGAAGGTCATGGCGATCGCGATGCCCGCGAGGGCGATCAGCAGCGTGGCCGGTGTGACCGCGTGCCCCTTCAGCCCGACCACCACCGCGGCGACGACCTCGCCCAGCACGATCACCACGAACAGCCCGAACCGCTCAGGCAGGTGCTCACTCTGCGGCGGCAGCGCGCCCTGGTGCCGCCGCGCCAGCAGCGGCGTGACGAGATCGATCACCATGGCGACGCCCCACAGCACATAGCGCAGTGGCGGATCGACGGCCAGCGACGCCACCCAGATGACCGCCGACACCGTGAACCCGGCCACATAACGGCTGGTCAGCGGCCGCCCTTCGGGCACGTGCCGTCCCGCCCGCAGATAGGCCACGATGAGCAGGACCCGCACGGCCACGTAGGAGAGCGCGAACAACGCGGACCGCTCTCCGATTTCGCCCACGCTCGCGGCCATCGTTCCGATGGCCAGGATTTGTGGAAGTACGAGCAGGCGATGGCTCACGTCATCGGTGTCGAACCGATTCGCGTAGAACACATATCCCGCCCAAGCCCACCAGACGGGAACGAACAACCCGACGAACGCCAGAACCCGCCCGACCTCGGTCCCTTCGGCCAGCACATCGGCCAACTCGGCCACGGCCACGACGAACACCAGGTCATACAGCAGCTCCAGCCAGGTGGCCCGCCGCTGCACCCCCTCGAACAGCCGTAACCGAGGCGGCTGCCAGCTCCTACCCACCCGTACCTCCAACGTGTAATCGTGTAATTATGCCGCCCTGGAGGTCTGGTTTGTGCGGGTTTATGAGCCCAGTTGGCAAGGATCATCGACCGCGCTCGGGCTGGACGAATGGCCAAGCCACTTCCTGCGCGGATGACTCCGAAATCGCCCCACGAACGGCGACGCTATCGTCCCATGAACCGCATCGCGGAACCGGCCCGCAAACAGCCGCAGCATCGGCCTGCAAACCGTCGCGGAAGTTCGATGCCGCCCTCTGGTCAGGAGATTAACCGGCGACGCAGGTGCCAGGACCGATGCCAGGGTGCCGATGCCCCCTGGTCGACGGCCACCTTGACCGTAGAGGTGAACTTCGACGTGGTCGTGAACCTGGATGTCGGCGTGATGGCCACGCCGATCGGCACGTTTGCGTGAAGAGCAGTACAAGGTGAGCGAGGTGCACGGCATCGGTTGAGTAGGGGGTACTCACGACAGAACACCCAATCAGTCCTACCTTCGCAAAAAGAACGGACGATGGGGGGACACCATGCACTTCGTTCCATTAGCGCCAGACGCTCTGGCCAAGTTGGAGACCCGCTTCTACGAGCTGAAGGAGGCCGGGCTCCTGCCCGAGCACCTGACGTTCGAGGACTACTACGCGATGTGGCGCTCCGAGCGGCGTGGGCCGCGCTCGGTGGGCCTGGATGACGGCAACACCACCCCGCTCGCCCCCGACGTGAGCCTGATCAACCGGCCGCCGAAGAAGCTCAAAGGCGTCATCAAGACCCTGGTGCTGCTGGTCGATTTCGAGGACCGACCGCACGATCCGGCTCACGACGCGGACCACTTTAGGCGGCTGCTGTTCGGCACTCAGCCGGGCAGCATGCGCGACTTCTACCGAAAGGTCAGCGGTTTCACCGACGACCACGGCATCGATGTCCAGGGCGAAGTGTTCGGCTGGTTCCGGCTGCCGCAGACGCTGGCCTTCTACGCCAACAACAAGTCGGGGATGGACGAGCTCAACTTCCCGCGCAATGCCCAGGGCATGGCGCACGACGCCGTGCTGGCCGCGCAGGAGGCGGGCGTCGAGTTCGACCCCTCCTTCGATGTGCTCGACGAGCACCGGGTCACCGCGCTGTTCGTCGTGCACGCCGGCCCGGGCGCCGAGACCTTCGCCGACGCCGCCGGGCTGCAGTTCATCTGGAGCCTGAAGTGGACCGTCGGCGAGCAGCCGATCACGGTCGGGCCCGGTCTGCAGGTGAGCACCTTCCTGACCGTGCCCGAGGACTGCAACGTCGGCGTCTGCGCCCACGAGTGGGGGCACCTGGCGGCGCGCTGGGCCGACTACTACGACACCGACCGGGCGCAGACCGGCGCCAAGTCGCACGGGCTGGGCAACTTCTGCCTGATGGCGGCGGGATCATGGGGCAACGGCGGCGTGACGCCCGTTTTCCCGACCAGCATGCTGCGCATGTTCCATGACTGGGTCACTCCGCGCCTGGTCACCGCAACCACCAGGGGCATCACGCTCCGGCCGGTGGCCGAAGGCGGCGACTTCGTGGTCGTCCACAACGATCGGACGATGAAGGACACGCAGTACCTCGTCGTCGAATACCGCCGCCAGCAAGGGCAGGACAAGTTCCTTCCCGACCAGGGCGTCGCGGTCTACGTGGTGGACGAGGCCATACCCAACGTCGACGACGAGCGCCGCCTGGCGATCGAGCTGATGCAGGCCGACGGCAAGCGCCAGCTCGCCAGGATCGGCAGCCTGGGGAACAGGGGCGACGCTGACGACCTGTACCCATCGCCGGGCAACGCGAGCATCGGCAGGGACACCTCACCCGCGCTGAATCTGCCCGGGGGCGGATGGACCGGCGTGACCATCGACATCTCCGGCACACCAGGCGATGAGGAGATGACGATCGACGTCATCATCAGCCCGTAGGGAAACGGCGGCGTCGGCATCCGGGCACGTTCTCAGGCAGGGGGCGCGGACCCGGACCCGACGCCGCGCCGAATCGGAGCCGACCGGCCTACGAATGACCACGGGGTCGGCCAAGAGTGCGCACGTCACGGCGCCCAGCCACGTGAACCGGAGGAGCGTGCCCCTGGAGGGAGCCCGGCCACGTGTGGCGGGTGGGGCCGGCCCATGCCGGCCGTAAAGGAAACTGCTCTTCGAACGAGAGCGAGCCGTAAAAACAGGAGAGACGTCAGCCCAGGGTGAGGCAGGCGACACGCGGCGCGGGTGGGGCGGACGGGGCGGTGGCCTTGGCGTGAAGGACCAGGGAGCGGGGCAGGGCGCCCGTCAGCGGCCAGTCGTGGTGGGCGGTGGCGCGCCCGCCGCCGGAGTTGTCCGTCTTCAGGTCCAGCCACACCTCGCTTGAGGCATCAGCCTGACCGGCTACGTGCTGGAAGTGCGCGCCCGCGTCACCGGGATGGGTCCCGCAGGGCGCGACGTGGAGGTGGGCGCCATACCGATGGTCGGGCAGCAGCCCTTCGACCACCAGCGAGGTCACCGTCCTGCCGCCGGCGGACTCGGCGGTCAGGCTCGCCTGGGCACCCTTGGGGACCAACTTGCGGTTGTAGACGATGGCCGCCGTGGTGCGTCGCTTGAACTCCCCCGCGCCGGTGAGCGAGGTGGGCGCCGAGACGACGCTGGGGCTGGCGCTCTGGGCGGCATCCCGGTCAGCCGCTGGATCGGACGGGCTCTGCGCGCAGCCCGCGACCGTGAGGACCAGCGCCAACGCCGATGCGCGCGCCCTCAGCCGACCCGGCCCTCGGACGGATCCGCGTGCGGCGCCGCCCAGGTCGGCGGACTTCTCCTCGACGACGAAGCCGGGGTATCCGGGGCGCGGCGACCGGCCGGGCAGGCGGACGGATGCGGGCTTCCTCGGTGCGGTGGCGGGTGTGGGCAGGCGCATGGGTACCCCCGGAAGCGGTGACGAGCCTGGGCCAGGCTCACGGGGCCACCACTCTAGCGAGTAACCGACTGGCTACGCACCGTGTTTGACGGCGATCCCGTCGATCAGGCCGGCCAGGATGAAGTCGTTCTCCGTGAGAGCACCTTTGTCGTGGGTGGTCAGCGAGAGGTGGAGTTTGCGCCACCGGATGTCGATGTCGGGATGGTGGTTCAGCTCTTCGGCCTGGACCGCGATCTCGTCGACGATCCGGATGGCCGTGGGGAAGTCGGGCGCGGTGATCGTGCGCCGGATCTCGTTGCCTTCCCTACGCCATTCGGGCAGGTCGTTGAGCTTGCTGTCGACGTCCATACGCTCACGTTACTTCAGCGCCCCCGCGCCGAGCCCGGATTGGATCTGGCGCTGGAAGATGATGTAAACGATCATCACGGGGAGGATCGCCATGCTGAGGGCGGCGAACAGGCTCGGCCAGTCCGCCTCGTAGCCGGCGATGGTGGAGATGTCGGCGATGCCCTGGGTGATGACCCACTTGTCCTTGTCGTCGGTGAGGAGGACCAGGGGCAGCAGGTACTGGTTCCACTGGCCGAGCACGTTGAAGATGGTGATGCTGATCAGGCCGGGCTTGGCCATGGGGAGCATGATCTGGAAGAACGTGCGCGTGTGGGAGGCGCCGTCGATCGACGCCGCCTCGGCCACGGTGTCCGGCAATGTACGGAAAAATGCGGCCAAGAAGAAGACCGTGAACGGCAGCGAGTACGCGATGTAGACCAGGATCAGCCCGATGTGGGAGTTCAGCAGGCCGAGCTGGAGGACGACGAAGAACAGCGGCCCCAGCGCCAGGAAGATCGGGAACGCCATCCCGGCCACGAAGAAGTAATAGATCACCTTGTTGCCGAAGAACTTGTAGCGCGCCAGGACATACGCCGCCATCGAGCCGAACAGCATCGTCCCAAAAGTGCTGAAAAATACGACGATAACGGTGTTGAGCATGTACTGCCCCACGTGGGCCTTGTCCCAGGCCCGTCCCCAGGCGTCGAGCCGCAACTGGCCGGGCAGTTGAAGCGCGTCCCCGAAGATCTCCGTGTTGTTCTTGAAGGACGCGAGGAACGTCCAGAGCAGCGGCAGAATGATCAGCAGCGCCCAGATGAAGAGCGCCACATGCGAAAGGCCGCCGAGCACGCTGGGCCGCGGTCTGGCCGGACGAGGCATGGCCATGTCAGAGTTCGATCCTCTCGCGCCGCGTGGTGCGCAGGGTCAGCACCGCGAACGTCACGGTGAGAAAGAACAGCACGACGCCCATCGCCGAGGCGTAGCCGACCTTGGAATAGGTGAAAGCGGTCTTCCAGATTTCCACCGGCAACACGGTCGTGGCCCCGTCGGGCTCTCCTTTGTCCCCGGCGAGCACCAGGATCAGCGCGAACCCGTCGAACGCCGCGATCCCCAAATACACCCAGCCCACCTGGATGGTGTCGCGCAGCAGCGGCAGCGTTATCGAGAAGAACAGCCGGGCGCGCCCCGCTCCGTCGAGTGCCGCCGCCTCGAAGTAGTCCTTCGGGATGGCGGCCATTCCGGCCGAGAAGAGCACCACGTAGAATCCGACGGCCTGCCAGATCATCACCGCGAGTATCGCCCAGAGGGCCAGGTTCGGTTCGATGAGCCAGCCGACGGGATCGAAACCCAACTTGATCAGGACTCCGTTGATCACACCGCTCTCGTCGGGCCGGTAAACCGCCTTGAACAGCACTCCGACCACGGCCACGGCGAGCACCTGGGGGAAGAAGAACACCACCCGATAGAACCTCGACCCCCAGATACCCTTCATTCCCGCACCCCGCGATCCCCCGCCCAGGTTCAGCAGGAACGCGAAGAACAACGCGAGGACGACCGTCACGAGCGGCAGCACGAGCAGCAGGATTCCGTGATTGCGCAGGGCCCGCCAGAAGACCTCGTCCCCGAACAGCCGGGTGAAGTTGTCGAACCCGACATAGTGCAGCCTCGACTTGTAGCCGTTCCAGTCCGTCAGGGAGATCTGGAACGCCTGGATGTAGGGGCTGATCACGAACACCGAGTAGAGCGCGACCGGAACGGCGAGAAACCCGGCGACGAACCCGTACTTGCGCAACCGCCGCATGGGTTACTGGCTCCGCGTCTGCTTGGTGACGGACGAGTCCTTCTTGATGGCGTCCGCCTTCTTCTGCATGTTCTGGCAGAACTTCTCGGGAGTGATGCGCCCGGCCATGACCACGTTGATCTGCTGGGTGCCGTAGTCGAACAGTTCCTTGTACCAGCCCTCGAAACGGGCGTCGGTGATGATGTTCTGCCCGGCGGCGTCCTGCGCCTTGGCCGCGCTCTTGAGACCCGGGGTGAGGTCCAGCCCTTCGGCCGCGCCGTTGACCACGGTGAGGTTCAGCGTCTTCTCGGTGAAGCCTTTGGCGCCTTCCTTCGACAGCATGATGCGGAGATATTCCAGGCCGCCCTGCGGGTTCTTGCCTTTGGCGGAGACGAAGAAGTTCTCGCCGACGCCCACCTGGATGGCCCCGTACGGCATCTTGTCGGCGGCCGTGACGTCGGGGACCGGGGCGATGGCGTACTCGAAGTCCTTGGGCTTGTCCTTGGCCATCTCGTTCTCGATCCACGAGCCGACCGGGTAGAAGAGCAGCTTGTTCTGGAGCTGCTTGACCTGGGTCTGGGTGTGATCGAGGCCGAAGTACGCTTTATCGCCATACAGCGTCTGGATCTCCACCCAGGCGGTGATCGACTGCTTCATCGCCTCGGCGTTCCAGGCGTTGTCGACCAGGTTGTCGATGTCGATGATGACCTGGTTGCCGCCGATCTTGGCGGCCGTGTAGAGGGCGTTCCAGAGCTGGTAGTACGGACCCTTCTGCCCGGGATAGGCGAACAGCAGGATGCCCTCCTGCTTCGCCGTCTCGCCGAGCGCCTTGAACTCCGCCCACGTCTTCGGAAGCGCCCATCCCTTGTCGGCGAAGAGCTTCGCGTTGTACCAGAGGGCGCGGTGGGAGACGGTGTAGTTCAGGACGAGGTTCTTGTCGTCGATCTTCGCGTTGTCCAGTACGGCCGGCGTCACGGTGTCGCGGACCTTCTTGGCCGGATCGTCGAGCGAAGGCGCGTCGAACAGCGCGGTCAGATCGGCCAGCTGGCCCTCATTGGCCATGGCGGCCAGGTCGAGCGCCTCGGGGCCCGAGTTGTTGACCACATCGGGCACGTCACCGCTGACGAAGCGCGGGCGGAGCTGGGTGCCGATCTGCTGGGTCGCGTTGTGCTTGACCGTCGCTCCGGGGAACCGCTTCTTGTACATCTCCTCGTGCAGGTCTTTGGCGTACGCGTCGCCGTACCCGCCGCTGAAGATCGTGACCTCCAGCGGCTTCTTGGCGTCGACGCCGAACGGGTTCTTGGGGTCGGCGGAGACTGCGATCGAGCCGGTCGGCGTCGCGGTGGGCTCGTCGCCGGCGCCGCTGGTGGCGCAGGCGCTCAGCAGGCCCGCGCCAGGACCGGCGACGAACGCGGTCAGGCCGATTCGGCGCAGCAGCTGACGACGAGTGATCTCTCCCGGGTGGGTCATGGGGGCTCCTGAAGAGGACGGATTAGGAAAGTTTCCTAACCGTTTGCCCGAAGGTACGAACGGCCGCCCGCGCACGTCAAGGGGCGCAATCGAGACGTAACTTTTGCCGCGATCGTCCTCCATGAAGGACAGTAGAGCGCCGCCGCCCAAACAGCCACCCGTAGCCGTACCTGTACTCGTCTTCAGTTACCTGTGCTCGCCTCGTACTTCAGCCGAAGTGCGCTCGGGTCTCGGCGAAGGCCAGGTCGGTTCCCTCCAGGGCCCGCGTCACGTCCTCCTCGGTGTGCGCCGCCGACATGAACCAGTTGTGCCACGGGTGGATGTACACGCCGTGCCGCAGGCAGGCATCACTCCAGTACAGGGCGGTCGACAGGTCGGCGTCGCCGTCGAAGCTCAGCCACGGGATGGTCACGGGCCCCGTCTGGTTCACCACGAACCCGTGCGCCTTGGCCTGCCCATACAGCCCCTCACGCAGCTGCGTCCCGGCCCGCTCCATGGTCGCGATGCCCTCGGTGTCGCGCAGCGTCTCGATCGTCGCCTTCGCCGCCGCCATCGCCACGGCCGAGAACCAGAACGATCCCGTCGAATACAGCGACTGAGCCGGCCCGCGCAACGCGTCCGTGCCGGTCACGGCGGCTATCGGGTAGCCGTTCGCCATGGCCTTGGACCACGCCGTCAGGTCCGGCCGCACGCCATAGGGCTCCCACGAGCCCCGCAGGTCGATCCTGAACCCCGCCCGCACGTCGTCGATCACCAGCGCGGCGCCGATCCGGTCGGCCAGCGCCCGCGCGGCCCGCGCGAAAGCAGGCTCTACCAGTTCCTGATCCTCGAAGGAGTCGTGTTTGAAGGGCGTCACGATGATCGCCGCGACGTCCCCTTCGACGGTGGCCGCCGCGGCCTCCAGCGACTCGATCGAGTTGTAGTCGAACTCCACCAGGTCGGCCCGCTCGTTCGGCGTCGTCCCGGCGAGCGACGGGGTGCACCAGGGGTCGGCTCCGTGGTAGGCGCCGTGGGCCATCAGCACCTTCGTCCGGCCGGTGGCCGCTCGGGCGACCATGAGCGCCTGGGTGGTGGCGTCGGTGCCGTTCTTGGAGAACATCGCCCAGTCGGCGCTGGGCACGGTGTCGACCAGCAGCTCGGCCAGCTCGACCATGACCGCGCCCGGCCCGTTGAGGCAGTCGCCGAGAGCGAGCTGCCGCGCGGCCGCCTCCTCCACGCGCGGGTGCCGGTGCCCGAGCACGACCGGGCCCCAGCTGCACATGAAGTCGATGTACTCGCGGCCGTCCACATCCCACTGGCGACAGCCTTCGCCTCGCTCGAAGAACTGCGGATATCCGGGGGCGAAGATCGCCGCGTTGAGGTGCCCGTACATTCCGCCGGGCACGACCTTCAACGCCCGCTGACGAAGTTCAGCGTCTGTCATCTGAAATCCTTCTTTCCAAGTTCAATACACCGCGGGGCTCTGCGCGACCGGGGCTCCGTACGGCCGGCATCGTGGTCACGCCAGGAGGGCGAGGGTGGATTCGAGGTCGGTGAGGCCGGCGTCCGAGCCGAGCCCGGTGGCGACGCGGGCGGCGGCGGCCGTGCCCCAGCGGGCAGCGCCCAGCACGTCCTGCCCGTGCAGCAGACCGGTGATGAACCCGGCACAGTACGCGTCCCCGCACCCGGTCGTGTCGCTGACCTCGACCTTGAGCGCGGGCACCTGCTCGATCCCCGCCTCGGTCACCACCAGGCTCCCCGCGCCTCCCATGGTGACGAGCACCCCGCGCGGCCCTTCCGCCAGCAACGCCATTGCCGCCGCCGACACCTCCGCGATCGATCCACCCGCCAACGCAGCCGACGATCCGTCGGGGGTGAGGCCCGCCGCCATGAGGAGGGCCTGGGAGTCGTTCGGGAGCACATAGTCCACGTGCGGGAGGAACGCCCGTGCCATCCCCAGCAGGTCCGGCATCTCGGACAGCAGGTCCATCGTCACGATCACCCCGTCCGCCCGGAGCGAGTCCAGCAGCGAGAAGAACGCTGGATCACCCAGTCCGAACGTCACGTCCATCCCGCCCAGGTGAACAGCCCGGACCTCACGCAGCCGCGCCACGTCCAGGTCCGAGGACGTGACTCCGAGGTTCGCGCCGGGGACGTGGAAGCTGGGGCGGCCGCCGTCGGGGCGGATCGGGAGGATCGAGGCCGCTGTCTGTTCTCCGGCCTTGCGGGTGAGCTGGGAGACGTCCACGCCGCGCTTGGTCATCACCGCCACCAGGAAGTCGCCGAGTTCGTCGTCCCCGATCGCGCCCATGGAGACGACCTCGTTGCCCAGTTTGACCAGGTCGACCGCCGTCCCGGCCGCGGATCCCGCGGCGGTCAGCCGGATCTGGTCCACCAGGGCGGTGTCCTGTCCTTCCGGGATGTACGAGACGGGCCGGGCGAGGATGTCGACGATGTGCACGCCGACAGTGGCCACAGTGGGGACGGTTGGCTCGGTCATGGGTCTAAATAGACAGACGTCCGAATAAAAAGTCAATATGCTCAGAACAGCACCAGAAGGGGGCCGCCGGATGCCGAAGATCGTTGACCATGACGAACGCAGGCGCGAGGTGCTCTCAGCCGCCCGCCGGGTGATCGTCAGGGACGGCATCGACGCCGCCACGACCCGTGCCATCGCCAAGGAGGCGGGCTACTCCAACGGCGTGCTGGCGCACTACTTCGCCGACAAGGACGAGATCCTGCTGTCGGCACTGCGTCAGTCGCACCAGCGCATCCGCGAGCGGCTGACGCGCAAGATCGAGGGCGTCACCGGCCTCGCCGCACTGCGCGAACTACTGCTGGACAATCTCCCCCTCGACGCGGAACGTACTCAGGAGACGCGTCTGGAGGTCAGCTTCTGGAGCCGCAGCCTGGCCTCGGAGCACCTCGCCGAGGTCCAGCGCGCCGAGGCCGCCGAGCTCCGCACCGCCGTGCGGCGGCTGCTCGGCGAGGCGCGGGTGGCGGGAGAGCTCGCCACCGACGAGAACCTCGACGACGTCGCCGAGCGCCTGCT
Source organism: Nonomuraea sp. NPDC049269 (assembly GCF_043197155.1). Taxonomy (NCBI): domain Bacteria; kingdom Bacillati; phylum Actinomycetota; class Actinomycetes; order Streptosporangiales; family Streptosporangiaceae; genus Nonomuraea; species Nonomuraea sp. NPDC049269. Next base: position 585,920 of record NZ_JBICSO010000008.1, on the reverse strand, counting down.
GGCGTTGGTCGACGGGCTCAGCCTGCATCTGCTGCTCTATCCCGGCCGCCTGGCCCGCGTGGACCTGGAGCGCCTGATGCTCTCCGCCCTCGACCGGCTGTGATCTCTTTAAAGAGAGTTCCATCCTGTACGGCAAGCCGCCCCACCCGCCAACCGCCGCAGATGGCGGGCGTCTGTCCAGGGAGACGCCCGCTGACCGGGCGCAACATCCCGCCGCAACGGCGCTTGGTCACCCGATTCGGCCGTCATCCTCGACCAGAGGCGCCCCGGCCACCCGATCAGCCCTCGGGTAAGGACGCCCCGTCACCGATCCGCCCTCGTCCTCGATCAGAGGCTCAACGTGAATGCCCCCAGTTCCTCCATTCGCCGGAGGAACGGTTCGGCTGGGAATGCCTCTGCCGCGCTGAGGACCCCAGTCTTCTGTGGTCCTTCGCCTCTTGTCAGGCGGATCGCCGCCTCCACCGAGGCCAGGGCGCCGACCCACCAGATGTCGCTCCCCCGCACGTGACCGTTGCGCCCGCCGCCGCCCGGTGAGGTGATCTGGACCGCGATCATGAAGTTGGTCCTGGCCCGGTCGGCGGGCGTGGCGTCCTGGCTGGTGAAGATCTGCTCCTCCTCGAACGTACTGGCCGTGAGCTGCGACTCCACCACTCTGGCGGGGACGTGCCGGGGGATCGTGACCACCTCGCCCGAGGGGAAGGGGGCGATCATCGTGCGTGGTCCGAGTGGCGGCGGGAACGGGAAGACGGTGTTGCGGATCTCCACGGGGCCGACCCGCTGGGCGCCGTCGGCGTACGTCACACGGTCGATCTCGCCGATCAGCAGTTCGGCGGTCTTCACGGCCGCGGGAGTCATCCGCCAGCCCGTCACCGAGTAACCGACCGTTACCCGGTCGACGCCGGGCAGCCCGTCGGCCACGGCGGCGGCGAGCAGGTCGGCGAGGGCGCCGTAGAAGCTCATCTGCGGGATCATCACGATCCCCGCCTGCTGGGCCGGGGCCTGCACGGTGTCGAACAGGTACTTCACCGGATGCGGCTCGATGGCGTGGTCGATGTAGTGGCAACCCGCCGCGACGGCCGCGGTGGCGATCGGCTCGCAGGTCCGGGTGAACGGCCCGGCGCAGTGGATCAGCACGGCGGCGCTCTCGGCCAGCTCGCGCAGAGCCGGCGGGTCGTCGAGGGCGGCCGGATGGGTCCGTACCCGATCCGGTGCGTTGAGTTCGTCCGCGAGCGAGCGCAGGGCCTCCGCGTTGCGCCCGGCCAGCACGATCTCCTGGCCTCGGGAGAGGAGTTCGGTGGCGACCAGGCGGCCGGTGTGTCCGTTGGCTCCGTAGACGGCGATGAGCGGTGCCTTCATGACCAGCTCTCTTCCATACCGAGGGTATGCAACATTTCGAACATAGGTTCAGCCACCGCTGTCGTCAATGGCATTGCCGCAATTCGGACGACCGACTACATTGCCCGCCATGAGCCTCCGCGAGCAGCTGTGCGAGTACGGGCAGAGAGCCGTCGAGCAGGGCCTGGTCATCGGCACGTCGGGCAACCTGAGCGTCCGTCAGGGCGAACTGGTCGCGGTCACCCCGTCCGGGGTCGCGCTCGACCGGCTGACGCCGGAGATGTGCCCGATCGTGGACATCGAGGGCTACCTGGTCGAAGGCGATCTGCAGCCGTCCTCGGAGACCCCGATGCATCTGGCCGTCTACGAGACCACCGCCGCGCAGGCCATCGTCCATACGCACTCGGTGTTCGGGACGGTGGTGGCCACGACGATGACCGAGCTGCCGCCGGTCCACTACAACGCGCTGTTGCTGGGCGGGGTGGTGCGGGTGGCCGAGTACGCGACGTACGGGACGCCGGAGCTGGCGGCCAACGTACGGGCGGCGCTGGAGGGCAGGCAGGCGGCGCTCATGGCCAACCACGGCGGCGTCACCATCGGCGCCACGCTGGAACAGGCCTTCGAGGCGACCCGGCTGCTGGAATGGCTGTGTGAGGTGTATGTGCGGGGGCTGAGCGTCGGCAAGCCCACGATCCTGACCGACGAGCAGCTCGCGGCCGTGGTCGACCGCGCGCTCAACCCCCCGGCCTTCCCCCGCCGCACGCCCTGACGAGCCGGCCACAGAGCCGGTCACAGAGCCGGCCCATGAGCCGGCCGTCACGAGCTACAGGTGTGCCGCCTGTTCCGCCAGTCCCAGCGGCAGGCCGCCCGAGCCCGCGATCTTGTCGTGGAACGACTTCAGCGACCCGTCGTACGACTCCCTGATCCGGTCGATCTCGATCGCCCCCGTCAGGTACGACGGCGCCTGCGTGGGCCAGGCGCAGTACCGGCTGACCTCCCCCTGCGCCGTCCCGGGAGACAGCGACGCCTTCGTCGCCATGAACGTCTCCGCCTCCTCGATCGACATGTCCTCGCAGTGCAGCGCCGTGTCCACCACGATGCGGGCCGCGCGGAAGATGCGGCAGTCCAGGTGCGCCAGCTCGGTGGCGAGCGTGTCGAAGTAGCCCTGCTCGTGCAGCAGCTTCTCGACGTAGAGGGCCCAGCCCTCGGTGAAGTACGGGGTGCGGAACACGTTGCGCACGGTCCGGGTGTTGCTCGCCATGTGCGACAGGTGCCAGTGGTGGCCGGGGTAGGCCTCGTGGACGGCGATCGACGGCATCTGGGCCCGTGAGTTCGTCCGCAGGCGCTGCCGTACCTGCTCCTCGGTGAAGTCGTCAGGCGTGTACGGCACGAAGAACACGCCGGTGCGCGAGCTGCTCAACGGCGGCGGCGCCAGGTAGTGGGCGACGGCGAGGACCGGCCTGGTGTATTCGGCCGAGGGCAGCACCAGGCACTCCTCCCCCTCGGGGAAGGTCACCAGGTCGCGTTCCCTGACGAACTCGCGGGCCCGGCGGGTCTCGGCCTCGTACTCGGCCCGCATGTCGGCCAGCGTGGCGGGGTGGTCGTCCATCAGGGACTCCATCGCGGCCCGCCAGTCCTCGGTGCCGTTGAGCCTCATGGTGACCTCGCGCATCCGCGCGTCCAGCGACGCCCAGGCCGCCTGGCCCTTGCGGTGCAGCTCGGCGGCGTCGTACCCGAGCAGCTCGCGCTCGCGCAGCAGCGTGGAGTAGAGCGGCTCGCCCATCCGCCAGGTGCCGCCGCACTCGAACCCTTCGAGAAAGGCGACGAACGCGTCGAACGCGACGGCGGCCGGCTCGGCGGCGTCCGCGAGCTTCGCGCGCAGGTCGGGGTCCGTCACCATCGACGGGACGGTTCTGGTGAGGAAGTTGCGTCCGGTACGCGCCTGTCCGAGCCCGCGCTGAACGAGCAGCGGCGCGGCGAGATCGGCGTCGAGGTTCGTACGGCAGGCGGCCAGCACGTCGGGCACCTCGCCCAGCCGGGAGACGGCGGCGGACACCAGCTCGGCCTCGGGCTTGAGCCGCCGCTGGAACGGCGTGAACATGGAGGTGAAGATCGCCGACAGGTAGACGGCCGGGTCGCGCCGCCAGTCTGGCCAGGAGGCCAGGGCGATCGAGCCCCTTAACTGCGACAGGACGAGATCCCTGTCGATGGCGTCGTCCGGCGTCGCGGTCTCCAGCCTGGAGAGCCGGTCCAGCCAGAGGATCTCTTCGCGTTCGCGGGCGGCGAAGGCGGCGGCGGTGAAGTCACCGAGCGTGTGATCGTAGCCGTCGGCTCCCAGGTAGCTGGCGACGACGGGACGACCGGAAAAGTACCACTTGAGAAACTCGTCCACGTTCGCACAATATCCTGGGCTTTATGCCCCTTCAGATCACCGGCGCGCTCGGCGACCCCGACCTGATCCGCCTGCCATGGGATGTCCCTCTCACCGACTGGCCGTCGCATCATCTGGTCGACCTCCCGCGCGGTATCTCGCGGCACGTGGTGCGGTTCGTCAGGCTGTCCGGCAAGGTGTACGCGATCAAGGAGATCAGCGAGCGGTACGCCAAACGGGAGTACCAGCTGCTGTGGGACCTGGCCAGGCTCGACGCGCCGTCGGTCGAGCCGATCGCCTACGTCACCGGCCGGGACGAGGGGCTCGACGCGGCGCTGATCACCCGGCACCTGCAGTTCTCGCTGCCGTACCGCGCGGTCATGTCGGGGACGCTGCGGCCCGACACGCTCACCCGGCTGCTGGACGCGCTGGCCGTGCTGCTGGTGCGGCTGCACCTGACCGGTTTCTACTGGGGCGACTGCTCGCTGTCCAACACGCTGTTCCGCAGGGACGCCGGTGCGTTCGCCGCCTACCTCGTGGACGCGGAGACCGGTGAGATGCACCCGATGATCAGTGAGGGCCAGCGGCTCGCCGACATCGACGCCGCGCACACGAACATCTTCGGCGAGATGCTCGACCTGGAGGCCGGCGAGCTGCTGCACCCGTCGATCGACCCGATGGACACCGCCGAGGACATCGTGACCCGCTACCACCGGCTGTGGAACGAGATCACTCAGGACGAGATCATCGAGGAGGTCGACTGGCACCGGGTGGAGCAGCGGATCAGGCGGCTCAACCTGCTGGGCTTCGATGTGGCCGAGATGATGGTCCGGCGCAAGGTCGGCACCGGGCGGCTCATCGTGCGGCCCAAGGTGGTCGACTCCGGGCACCACCAGCGGCGGCTGCTCCGGCTCACCGGCCTCGACGTCGAGGAGAACCAGGCCAGGCGGCTGCTGAACGACCTCGACGGGTTCCGGGTCGCCAAGGGCCTGCGGCACGAGGACGAGGCCATCGTGGCGCACCGGTGGCTGGCCGAGGTGTTCCAGCCGACGGTCGAGGCCATTCCGGCCCGGCTGCGCGGGAAGCTGGAGCCCGCGCAACTGTTCCACGAGGTGCTGGACCACCGGTGGTACCTGTCGGAGGCGGCCGGGGCCGATGTCGGCATCGCGGCCGCGGTGAAGTCGTACGTGGACAAGGTGCTCGTCCACAAGCCCGACGAGAAGGCGCTCCTGCCGGAGGAGCCGGGCGGACTCTCCGAGGAGCCCGCAGAGCTTCAGTAGGCGCATAATGTGAACGAAATTCCTGAATGCCGCGATCAAACAGATGAATTCAGGAAATCTCCGTCGCGGTTAGGTTTTTCTCCTCCCTGGCCGTAGACATCTTCAACTTCATACATATCTCGCTTTATGCGATCACCGCGCTGCCATCCATCGCTCCTACGCTGTCTCAGTCCTCACGACGGCGTGGGAGGGTGCACGTGCTGGGACTGGACGACTGCCTGACCGAGGTCATGGCGATACCAGGGGCATTGGACGCGATGCTCCTCGACCAGACGAGCGGCATGGCCGTGGCCATCAGCGGGCCGCCGCAGGGTGTGGACGCCGAGCGCTCCGCCGCCGCCCTGACCGAGACGCTGCGCGCGACGACGGATGGCCTGTCCCGTTCGTGCCCGGGCGAGACGGTCCGCATTGACGACATGTTGGTTACTACCGACAAAGGCCATCACTTACTCAGGATGCTGGAAACGGTATTCGAGGGGCCGCTCATCATTTACCTGCGCCTCGACTTGGAACGGTCGAACCTCGCCCTGGCGCGCTATCGCCTGCAAGCCATCTCCAGCCAGTTTCTGACCTGAGCCATGGCACCGCTGGACACGCTCCTCGCCGGTCTCGCCCGTGAACGTTCCACGGGCGCCCTCCGCGTGGGCCGAGCCGGGACGATCTTCCTCAGTGAGGGCCGCGTCACGTACATGGAGTGCGCCCACACGCCCGGCGTCGAGCGCGTGCTGGCGGCGCGGGGGCGGCTGCCGGAGACCGCGCTGCGCCGGTTGCAGGCCGACGGGGGCTGCGCCCGGCTGCTGGAAGAAGGGCCCGTCACGCTGGGCGAGCTGCAGTACTGCGTGCTCGCGGCGGTCCTGGACGCCGCGTTCTTCCTGCTGCCGGCCGGTGGGAACCGGCCGAAGTTCCGGCCCGGCGAGCAGCACTGGCTGGGCGGGCAGTGGTACTTCGACGTGGCGGGGCTGATGCGCGAGTGCGCGCGCCGCCGGGCCTATCTCGCGCAGATCTGGCCGTCCGCCCAGCTGGACACGGCGCCGGTACGGCCGCTGCCGCGGCTGCCGGGGAACGGGGTGACGCTGGACTCGGTCCAGTGGGAGGTCGTCACCGGGGCCGATGCCGAGGCGACACCGCTTGACCTGGCCAAACGACTCGGCAGGTCGGGCTATTCGGTGCTGCTGGCCGTACGGAGGATGGCCGCGGCCGGGCTGCTGGCACCACCTCAAGAGCCCGCCAAAGACGGCCCGTACAAGGGCGCGACCACAACACGGGCCACCAAGGAAGGCACGGCACGGCACGCGGCAGGCGCCCCAGACGACGCGACAGAAGCCCCCGAAGACGGCGCGGCGCAGGCCGTCGTGGATCGGCGGGGCGCGCTGCCGCGGCGGGTGCGTGGCTCGGCGGATCAGCGGCCACCACACGATTCCGATGCCCGGGGGCTGCCGCTCGGCCCGCCGATCTCGGCGGACCCCACGGACCTGGCCCTGCTGATGCGCCTGAAGAAGGCACTGGAGGAGCTGTCATGAGGTTCCTCCGCCCGCAAAGGAGGCCACCGGTGAAGCTGTGTGAAGAGGTGCTGAGGGAGATGGTTCTCCTGCGCGAGCGCACCCCGGACATCAGCGGGAGCGTCGCCTGCACGGTCGACGGCATGACCATCGCCTGCGACAACGGCGGCAGAGCCAACGGCAACAGCGAGCAGACCGCCGCGTTGTCGGCGGCGTTGCTCGCGCTGAGCAGGCGAATGACGATCATGACGTGCCAGGGCGTACTGGAGGAGACGCTCATCTCCGGCACCGCCGGCTTCGCCGCCTTCTACGCGGCGGGCCCCACCATCGTCCTCACAGTCCTGGCTGAGCCCGGCACCAATCTCGGGCTCCTCCGGCTGGAGGGCCGCAAGACGGCGGCCAGCGTGGCCGCCATCGCAGCACGGATTCACTGACCTTGAACGGAGGAAGGCATGGCCAGCATGGACGTCTCTCTCAAGGAGATGATGACGATCGACGGCTCGATCGGAGCGGCGATCGTCGACCACGGCAGCGGCATGGCGCTGGGCGCGCTCGGCGGTTCGAAGGACCTGGATCTCCAGGTCGCCGCGGCGGGTAACACGGAAGTGGTCAAGGCCAAGCTGCGCACGATGGACTCGCTGGGGCTCAAGGAATCCATCGAGGACATCCTGATCACGCTCAGCGGCCAGTACCACATCATCCGGCCGATCACCGGACGCGGCGGCAAGGGGCTGTTCCTCTATCTCGCCATGGACCGGGGGCGGGCCAACCTGGCGATGGCCAGGCACCAGCTACGCGGCATCGAGGAGAAGCTGGAGGTCTGACAGACCCGGTGGCTCGCGTACGGGCGCGGCGAACGCGAGCCACCGTCCTCCAGCGCTCTCCGGCAGGTCAGCCGGTGGTGAGCTTGGTGATGGCGTCGACGATCTCCGGCCAGAGCGGTTTGGGCAGATCGTGGCCCATGCCGGGGAACGTCAGCAGCCTGGCGCCCGGGATCGCCGCCGCCGTGGCCAGGCCACCGGCGACCGGGACGAGCCGGTCGGCCTCGCCGTGGATGACCAGGGTGGGCACGCCCACTGTGCCGAGCTGTTCCGTACGGTCGCCGGAAGCCAGGATCGCGGCCAGTTGGCGGGTCGTGCCCGGCGGGTCGAAGCTCCGGTCGTACGCCTGGCCGGACATCCGGACGATGCGCTCCCGGTCCAGGTCGAAGCCGGGCGAGCCGATCACGGACCAAGTCGCCAGGGCCTGGGCGAGGACGCCCGCCCGATCGGCCGCGGGCGGTGCGAGCAGCACCGCGCTGGCCTCCGGCGTGGGCGGGGCCACGTCCGGGCCGGGAGTCGACATGATCGAGGTGAGGGTCAGCACGCGTTCGGGGTGCCGGATGGCGAGCGTCTGGGCGATCATCCCGCCCATCGAGGCGCCCACCACATGGGCGGCGGTCCAGCCGAGGGCGTCCATCAGCCCGGCGGCGTCGTCGGCCATGTCGTCCAGCAAATACGACGAGGACGTCCCCAATGCGGGAACGCCCTCGTCGTGCAGGTGCGTGGAGAGTCCGGCGTCACGGTTGTCGAACCTGACGACGTGATGGCCCTGCTCCGCCAGGAGCTCGCAGAGCTCGTCGTCCCAGTGGATGAGCTGGGCGCCGAGCCCCATGATGAGGAGCAGGGGACGTCCGTCGGACGAGCCGAAGGTCTCGTAGGCGATCTGGATGCCGTTGGCGACTGCATGCTTGGTCACGGGATCAGAATGACATTCTGTTTCCCGCGAAGCAAAGACCGACAGGCCGTCAGCGCTGGAGGAGGAGCTTACGACCGACCATCACGCCGCCGCCGACGATCGCCAGCCCGGCCCCCACCACGGCGCCGTCGAGAGCGACGCTCTTGTCGGCCACCGGCACCGCGGGCACGTTGGCGCCCGGAGCCTGCTTGGGGGTCGTCTTCTGAGCCGTGACGATCTTCGGGGGCTTGGCGGGGTTGTGGTCCACGCGGGCGTAGGCACCGGTGGAGAAGGCGACCGGGTAGTTCTTCTTGCCCGGGCCGTTGCCCCACTTGGTGATGATGTAGTCGACCTTGATGTGGCCCTTGCCGCCGTTGCCGTCCACACCCAGCGTGCTGGAGTTGAAGCGGCCGCCGGTCAGGTCGGCGAAGGTCTTGGCGTCGAGGTCGAGCATGACACCGCTGGAGGACGGCACGCCCGGGCCGCGGTCACCGACGAAGAAGGGCATCTTCTTGCCCTTGTAGACAACGTAGCCCTCTGTCATGAGCGGCCAGCTCGGGCTGGCGGCGAGACGCTTCTGCATGGGCTTGCCGCTGGCCGGCAGTCCGGTGTCCCCGGCGCGACCGGAGGAGTCGTCCCAGAAGTAGGACGCCGTGGTCGAACCCTTGAGCAGGACCTTCTTGTCAGTGCCGGAGTCGGCGTGTGCGGCGGTGGCGGCTCCGATGGACAGAGCGCCGACGAGGGCGGCAGTGAGCATGGCAGAGCGAACAGACATGGAGCAGCAAAGTCCTTTATACGGGTACAGGGGGAGAGAGCGCTCGCAGCAGAAAGGCGTAGCCGGGCGGAGTGCCTAACGGTCGCTACGCGGAGCGCGGGAAGAGCTTGGGGGAAGGTGCCGGTCAGTCGTGGGCGGATGACAACACGCGGACGGGCGGCACGGCAGGAAGGTAACGCATGCGGTAGGTGTCCTCTCCATCTCGCCTACCGGGTTAGCTGACGGGTTCGGGCGTGGAGATGCCCTACCGACCGACTGTGGTCGGATTCACCCCTAAGGAACGGTGGTTCCCCGGTTCTCGCCTGAGCGGGATTCGGCGCCTGCCGGTCGGCGCCTCTCTGCTGAAGCGCCTGGTCACCGGCTGGTAACTGTCATGGACTATATGGAGATAATCGGACAAAGGCAAACATAAGCCCATGAATCGGGCGAAGATCTACCTAGGAGGTCAAGAAAAAAGAGGGGTACGGCATGCCGTACCCCTCGAAAAGCCCTTGTCAGCCGCCGCTCTTCCGCCTGAAAGAACGCTTACTGGCGGCGGGCCCGTGAGCGCCGTGAATCTTGGAAGGGTCGTTGCCCCTGCCACCCGCGCTCGAGTCGGCGTGCTGTCCGCGCTTGCGCTCCAGCGCCTCGCGGAACTTGCGCTTCATCTCGTCCTCGGGAGTTTCGTCGACTTCCGGCTCCGGTGTTTCCGCCATGAGGACCTCCTGGTGTTGGGGACAAGGACAGCTTCCCATGGCGTCGCTCAGGACGCGAAACCAGCCTCGACCTTGGGCTGTGAAGCTTGCCGGTCGATGCGCGCGCCGGGCATGGCGATCAGGGCGACCAGCGCTATGAGGGCGCCCGCGACGCCCAGCGAGGGAATGACCAGGGCCGCGGCCGAGGCGTGCGCGGCGGCCAGCCCGTGCAGCGGCGCCTCTGTGGTGATCTCGGAAGTGTACGCGGTGCCGGCGAGCGCCAGCGCGACCGAGCCGCCGATCTGGCGGAAGAAGGTCAGGTTGGCCGAGGCCGTGCCGATGTACTGGGGCGGCACCGAGGACTGCACGGCCACCGTCAGGCCGGAGAGCATCGGGCCCATGCCGAGGCCGATCAGCGCCATCCACCCGACGAGCACCCAGGGCGGCGTGTCCAGCGTCAGACCAGAGCACAGCAGCGCGCCCACCGCCAGCAGGAACGGCGCCGCCACCAGCCACGGCTTGTAGACGCGCGTGCGGCTCATCAGCGCGCCCATGACGACGCTGCCCACCACCATGGCCAGGGTCAGCGGGTAGATCCGCAGCCCCGACTCGGTCGCGGTGGCGCCGAGCGCCTCCTGGAAGTAACGCGGCAGGAACACCACTCCGGCGAACATGCAGAAGGCGGTGAAGAACGACGTCACGTTGACCAGCGTGTACGTACGGTTACGGAACAGGTGCAACGGCATGATGGGCGCCTCGGCCCGCCTCTCCACCACCACGAACACCACCAGCAACGCCAGAGCCAGCACGATCGGCCCGACCACCGGCACGCTGGTCCAGGTGTGGGCGTCGAGCCCCTTCTCGGTCAGGCCGATGAGCAGCGCGCTGATGGCCACCGTGAACACCCCGATGCCCAGGTAGTCCGGCCGCCCGCCGCCGTGCCCCGGCTGTCGCGGCAGGCGCAGCACGATGATCCCGATCAGCACCAGGCCGATCGGCACGTTCACATAGAAGGCCCAGCGCCAGCTCGCGTGGTCGGTGAAGAGCCCGCCCAGGAAAGGCCCGGCGAGGTAGCTGAGCGCCATCACCCCGCCCATCGCCCCCTGCACCCGGGCCCCGCCCTTGTCCGGCGGGAACAGTTCGATCACCAGGGCGATCGACAGCGGCAACAGCGCGCCCGCGCCCAGGCCCTGCAGCGCGCGGAACAGGATGAGCTGGGTCATGTCCTGGGCCACCCCGCACAGCGCGGACCCCACGAGGAACACGGACATGCCGGTGAGCAGCAGCGGCTTCCTGCCGTGCTGGTCCGACAGCCTTCCATAGAGGGGCACGGTCACGGTCGAGGTCAGCAGGTACGCCGTGACCACCCAGGTGTAGAGATCGGTGCCGCCCAGCTCCGCGGTGATCCGGGGCAGGGCAGTGCCGACGATCGTCTGGTCGAGCATCGCCAGGAACATGCCGCCGAGCACGGCGACCAACAGGAGGCCATCGCCTCCGCGCTTCGTGTCAGTATTCACGCGTGGAGATTGACATGTAAGAACTGACATGTCAAGACTTCGCTATGCTCAGGTACATGTCCCTACGGATCGCACTGCTCGGGCTCCTCGACGCCACGGGGCCGGCCAGCGGTTACGACCTGGCGAAATCATTCGAGCGGTCGCTCAATCACGTCTGGCAGGCCGGGCACACGCAGATCTACCCGGAGCTGGTGAAGATGGCCGCCGACGGGCTGGTGGCGGTCGAGTCTGAGGGGGCACGCGGGCGGAAGCTCTACGCGATCACGCCTGAGGGCGCGAGCCAGCTCCGCTCCTGGCTGGTCGAGCGTGAGCCGAGCTCCGCGACACGCAGCGAGGTGGCGCTCCAGGCGTTCCTGCTCCCGCTGCTCGACCGGGAGTCGGCGATCGCGGTGGTCGAGCGGATCAGGGCGCGGTTCGCGGAGCGGCTGGCCGTCCTGGAGTGCAAGCCCAAGGACACCCCGGGTTTCGGCCGGTACGCGCTCCGCCTGGGTCTCACCCAGGGCCATGCGGGTCTCGCCTGGGCCGACGAGACCCTGGCCGAACTACGGGGCGCGTCCGACGGCTGAAAGCGGTGGTCAGGCGAGAGCGGCCAGCTCGTCGGCGGTGAGGACGAGGTCGGCCGCGGCGGCCGAGTCCACGATGGTCTCCGGCCTGCTGGCGCCGGGGATGGGGATCACCACCGGGCTGCGCGCCAGCTCCCAGGCGAGGCAGACCTGCTGCGGCGTCACGCCCCGCTCCGCCGCCACCCTGGCGAACGCCGCGTGCTGCCCGCCGAGCTCCGACGCCGAGCTGATGCCGCCCAGCGGCGACCACGGCAGGAACGCCAGCCCCAGCTCCTCGCACACGTCGATCTCCGGCTCACTGGAACGGAACCGCGGCGAGTACTGGTTCTGCACACTGGCCAGCCGCCCGCCGAGGATCTCGTGGGCGAGCCTGATCTGCTCCGGGTTCGCGTTGGAGATGCCCGCCATCACGATCTTCCCGGCGTCGAGCAGGTCGCGCAGGCCGCCGATCGTCTCCTCGTACGGCACGGCGGGGTCGGGCCGGTGGTGCTGATAGAGCCCGATCGCCTCCACCCCCAGCGCCTTCAATGAGCGGTCGCACGCCTCGGCCAGGTAGTCGGGCCGGCCGTTGACCTGCCAGCCGCCGTCCACCGTGCGGGTGTGGCCGCCCTTGGTGGCCACGAGCACCCCGCTGGTGTCGCCGGTCCAGCTCGCCAGGGCCTTGGCCACGATCCGCTCGTTGTGACCCACCTGGTCGGACGACGGCGTGTAGGCGTCGGCCGTGTCGATGAGGGTGACTCCGGCGTCGAGCGCCGCGTGAATGGTCCTGATCGACTGTGCTTCGTCGGGCATGTGCCCGTGTACGGACATGGGCATGGCGCCGAGCCCGATGGCGCCTACAGGGGTCTGGCCGATAAGTCGCGTATTCATGCACCCCATCCTCCCCAAGCGCCGAAATGACGCCGCAGCGGGGGCACTCTCCCCCGTCAGGCGCCGGTGAAACGGATGGTCACGTGTGAGCCGCGCCCTGGCCCTCAGTCGCGGACGTTCTCCGCCAGCCGGGTCAGGACCTGCTCGAACGCGGTGATCTGCTCCTCGCTGAGCCCGGCCCGCAGGCGCGCGTCGAAGGCGATCGCCACCTCGCGCAACCGGTGGAACAGCTGCTCCCCTTCCTCGGTCAGCTCCACCACGTGGACGCGCCGGTTGGCGGGGTCCCGGCGGCGGGTCAGCAACCCGCCGCTCTCCATCGCGTTGAGGTGGTGGGTCAGCGTCGCCCCCTGGATGCCCACCGCCTCGGCTAGCTCGCGCTGGTTGCCCAGTTGCCGGGACTTGATCGAGATGAGGATCTGCCAGATCGGCGCCGACCCGCCGACGGCGGCGAGCGCGTCGTCGAAGGCTCGGCTCGCCGCCCTGGCGGTGTTGGTGAGCCGCAGGCCGATCGGTGCCCGAAAGGGTGACGTCATGCCGCCCACTTTAGCAGTGGCATCTAATCGTTTGACATCTAATGCTTCGATATCTATCGTCTAAGGCATGAAACCGAACTCTTCGCTCAGTGGCAAGGTCGCGGTCGTGGCGGGAGCCAGCCGCGGCATCGGCGCCGTCACGGCTCACGCTCTGGCCCGGGCGGGCGCCGCCGTGGTGCTCGGCGCCCGTGACAAGCAGGCAGTGGAGCAGGTCGCCGCGGACATACGCTTCGACGGCGGGCAGGCGCTCGGCGTACCCCTCGATGTCGGCGACGTGGCGTCGAACGAGTGGTTCGTGCGGCAGGCGCTGGACACCTTCGGCCGGCTGGACGCGGCCTTCAACAACGCCACCGACGGGCCGATGCCCGCGCCGCTGGCCGACATCGATCCGGACGAGTTCGACCGGGGCATCCGGACGAACGTGCGCGGCACCTTCCTCGGCATGAAGTACCAGATTCCCGCCATGCTCGCCTCCGGCGGCGGCTCGATCGTCAACATGGCCTCGCTCGCCGGGATCCAGGGCCACTCCGGCCTGTCCGCGTACGTGGCGGGCAAGGCCGGGATCATCGGGCTGACGAAGGTGGCCGCGCTCGACTACGCCGACCAGGGCATCCGCGTCAACGTGGTCGCCCCCGGGCCGATCCTCACCCACCATCTGGAGGCGGCGGGCGCGGAGGCGCAGCGCCTGGCGGGGCTGTCGACGCCCATGCGGCGCATCGGCCGGTCCGACGAGGTGGCCGCGGCCGTCGTGTGGCTCTGTTCCGACCAGTCGTCGTTCATCACCGGAGTGACACTGCCCATCGACGGTGGGCAGGCGGCGGGCAGCAAGCCGCCGCGTATGTACCGCCAGGGCGAACCCATGGAGAGGCAGGAGGCCTGATCATGACCATCGACCAGCAGCTCGACGAACTCGGCAGGCAGTGGATGGAGGCGGAGCTCAGCGGCGACGCCGAAGCCCTCGACGCGCTCGCCGTCACCGACTTCACGCTCGTGGGGCCGCTCGGCTTCATCCTCGTCAAGGACCAGTGGGTGTCGCGCTTCCGCGAGGGCGCCCTGGTCATGCACGAGATGAGCTGGACGGACGTCACCGTACGGGAGTACGGCGACACGGCCGTGGCGATCGGCGTGCTGACGCAGCGGGCCTCATACCAGGGCACGTCGGCCGACGGGCGCTTCCGCGTCACGCAGATCACGGTCAGGGACGGGGATCGGCGCCGGCTGGCGGGTCTCCACTACAGCCCGATCGCCGCCCCACCAGGGCGCCCCTGACCCACGGGAGATCAGCGGCCGGGGTTGTCGAAGATCGTCTGGGTGGCGGCGAAGGTCTGGGCGCTCACGTCTTCCTCGGCCTGCCGGGCCGCCTCCATGAGAGCGTCGGACAGCGCCTCGGAGCCCAGCCGCATCGCGCGCGGCGCGATGCGCACGCTCGCCAGCCCCCCGCTCGGCAGGACCTCGACCGTCACCTGCCCGTCCGCCGCCACGCCGCGCCCCCTGGCCGACTCCAGACGGCGCCCCACCTCCTCTAGCTGCGCCGTCTGCGCGGCGAGCTGTGCCAGCGCCCGGTCGATCTCCGGATCGCCGCTCGTGGGTATGGTCATGCCGGCTCCTTATCGGTGGAGGATGAACGCCCGGGGGGCGTGCGCCATGGCGGATCGGAGCGACCCCTGGACGGACATCTCCCCATTGGCGACCAGGGCGTAGAGAGTGGCCGCCGACGTGGTCCGCCGGAAGAAATTGCCCATCGGACCGGTGCCGAGCATGGTCTCGGTGAACCTGGTGGCCGGGATGAACTTGCGTACGTCGCGCAGGGCCTTGATGCCGCCGTCATAGGCCAGCTCGGCGACGAAGTGCTTGCCCGCGTACTCCCACAGGTTGCCCATCGGCTGGCCGGTGGCGGCGGAGCTCGCCGCGTGCACGCCGGTCTTCACCGTGGCCCACACGACCGAGTCGGCCACGGCGTCGAGCCCCTCGCGCACCGCGTACGTGCCCACGTTGAACTTGCCCACCTTCGCGGCCAGGACGGTCTTCATCAACTTCTGGAAGATCGTCTTCTCCAGTCTGGCCCGCGCCACGAGCCACTTGAACACCCCCTCGGCCGCGATCCTGGCCCCCGGGTAGAGATAGCCGAACATCATGGTGAACGCCATGGCGGCGAGCTGGGTTCCGATGATCATGAGCTGGTCGCGGTGTTCCTCCACCGCCTCGGCGTAGTCGTCGCAGCCGTCGGCCATCTCGTTCAGCGCCGCCACCATGGCGGCGTAGCGGGGGGCGAGCTGGTCGGGCCACACGTCCGCGAAACGGTCGACCGAGCGGCTGTCGTTCGTCTCGCGCACGGCGGCGACTCCGCTCGCCGTGTGCTGCGCGAGCGTGCCGATCGCCTTGGCGAACTCACGCAGCTCCGTCGCGCGGGCCCGCAGGTTGGACACGTCCGCCACCGGCACGTGTACCTGGGCGAAATAGGCGAGCGCCTGGAACGGATCGAACATCAGGCACCTTCCCTGGCCGGTGGGGTCACGGGAATCGGGGCGTCGGGAAGGTCCAGGGCCGCGGGCAGGGTCGCGATGATGTCCTGCTCCAGGTAATGCCAGAGTTTCCGGAAATCGCGGAGGTTGCCGGCTGTCGTGAAGTTCTTTTCGGCGATGGCGTCCATGTGATGGGTCAGGGCGGTGTAGCCGGCGTGGTACCACTCGGCGAAATCGCGGCCCTCGTCGTCGCCGCCGACAAGGGCGGAGGTGTCTCCCAGCTTCCAGGAGTTCAGGCGGCGCTCGACGACGTCGTCGCCCAGTTTGTCGAAGAGTCCGGCGAGCTCGCGAATGGACGCCCAGTCGATCTGCACCCGGTCCGAAGCGCCCGGCCGGTGGGTCGGGGTTGGCGTTGGGGTGGGGGTCGGGGTGTACGTCGGGGAGGGTCTCGGTGTGGGGATCGGCGTGTACGGAGGGGTGCTTGACGTCGGGCTCGACGGCGTGGGGGTGCTCGGCGGAGTAGGCGTGGGGGTGTCCGACGGAGTTGGCGTGGGGGTGTCCGACGGAGTTGGCGTGGGAGTCGGGGTCGCCGTGTCCGACGGGGTTGGGGTCGGCGTCGGCGTGTCCGTCGGAGTGGGTGTTGGCGTAGCGGTGTCCGTAGGCGTGGGTGTTGGGGTGTCCGACGCGGTGGGGCTGGGAGTGCCCGTGGGACTGGGCTCCTCGGTTGGATCCGCCATTTACGCTCCCCCATTACAAACACGTTAATTTACGGACATAAGCACCTTAGTGATGTAAAATTACTCACACGTTAATAAATCCGTCGCCGCGGTTAATTTGTGCGCGCAATAAACTGCCCAGCCGATCCACCAATTCGTGTTCGGCGACGCCGCGCACGGCCGATGCCTCGACCCGCTCGCACACCTCGGCCGCGTCGGTGAGCCCGACGGTCGCACAGCTGCCCCTCAACCGGTGCGCGAGCGAGGCGGCTCGGGCCAGGTCTTCCTCGTGTACGGCCTGGAGGAGCTCGTCATAGACCCCCATGGCCGTCGAGCGGAACGCTTCGGCGATCGCCGCGACCTCCGCCCGCGACAGCCCCGCCAGCTCCGGCGGGAGCTCTGGCGCGGCGGCCCAGAACGGCACCTGGGTCAGGACGTACTGCCAGTCCACGGGCTTGGCGAGGTGGTCGTCCATGCCTGCCTCCAGGCATCGGAGCCGGTCGTCCGGCATCGCCGCCGCGGTCATCGCGATGATCGGCGTACGCGGCTCCTCGCGCCGCCTGATCTCGGCGGTCGCGGCCAGGCCGTCGAGCACCGGCAGCTGGCAGTCCATGAAGACCAGGTCGTACCCGCCGGAGAGCACCGCCGCCACGGCCTGCCTCCCGTCGGCGACGGAGTCGACGTGATGGCCCGCCTTCCGCAGCACGAGCACGGCCACCTGACGACTCACCTCGTCGTCCTCGGCCACCAGGATCCGGACCGACGCCACACCCGGCGCCTCGACCGAAACGATCGCAGGCCCTGGCGCGAGGTCCGACGCGGGGGCCAGCCCGGCGCTCTGCGCGGAGGGCAGCCCGGCGGCCTGCGCGAAGGGCAGCCCGACGGCCTGCGCGAAGGGCAGCCCGACGGCCTGCGCGGGGGCCAGCGCAAGGGCCGACGCAGGACCCAGCGCGGCGCCCTGCGCAGGGTCCAGCGCACGGGCCGACCCCAGCACCTGCGTGTGGGCCGACCCGGGGACCAACGTCGCGCCCGGTGTGGGGGCCAGTGCGTTCTCCACGGCGGCCAGCAAGCGGCGGCGGCTGAGCGGCCGGGTCATCGACTGCACGGTCCGCTCGGCCACCGAGATCGGCCAGGCGCGCCCCAGCCGCCCCGGCGTGACGAGCACGACGACGCTGGCGTCACGAAGCAGCGGATCGGTCAGCACCCCGCCGGTCGGCAGTTCGTCGGCCGCCACCCCGTTGGTCGGCACGTTGTCGGCCGCCACCCCGTTGGTCGGCACCTCGTCGGCCGGCACCCCGCAGACCCGCCCCCCGTCGGTCGCCACCCCGTTGGCCCGTACCCCATCGGCCGCCACCCCGTCGACCAGCGTGGAGTCGGCATTCGTGGCGCAGAGGTCGAGGTCGATCACCGTCAGGTCGAACGGGCGGCCCGCTGCGGCGGCGGTGCGCAGGGCGGTCAGCGCGGTCGGGCCGTCGGATGCCGTCGACACCACGAGCCCGGCGTCGTCCAGGATGCGGGCGGCGAGCGCGAGGTCTTCCGGCCGGGTGTCGGCGACGAGGACCCGCCGGCCGCGCAGCTCGGGCGCGGCCGGGGCCGACCAGGTCAGCACGTCCACCGGCAGCGTGACCCAGAACCGGCTGCCCACCCCCTCGACGCTGTCCAGCCCGATCTCGCCGCCCATCAGCTCGGTGAGCTGCCTGCTGATGGCCAGGCCGAGACCGCTGCCGCCGGTCCGCCGGGTGATCGGGGAGTCGACCTGGCGGAAGATGCCGAAGACCCGTTCAAGGTCGCCCTGCCCGACGCCCACACCGGTGTCGGTCACCGTGAACCGCAGCGTGACCCGGTCATCGCCGGGACCGCCTTCGTCGAGGGTCACCTCCAGGTCGACGCCGCCCTGGACGGTGAACTTCAGCGCGTTGCCGACGACGTTGGTGAGCACCTGCCCGAGCCGTACCGGATCGCCGATCACCTGTTGGGGCAGGCTGTCGCCGAGCCGCGAGGTGAGCCAGAGTCCCTGCTGGTAGGCGTGCGGCGCGAACGGGGCCACCACCTCGTCGCAGAGCCGGGGCAGGTCGAACGGCACCGACTCCACCTGCAGATGCCCAGCCTCGATCTTCGACAGGTCGAGGAAGTCGTCGAGCAGCCGGAGCAGGCTCCGCGCGGACTCCTGGGCCGTGCTCGCGTAGTGGCGCTGCTCGCCGTCGAGCCGGGTCTCCAGCAGCAGGGAGTTCATGCCGAGCACGCCGTTGATCGGGGTGCGGATCTCATGGCTGATCTTGGCGAGGAACTCGGACTTGGCGCCGGACGCGCTCACCGCCTCGTCCCGGGCGGCGGCCAGCTCGGCCGCGTACCGGGCGAGTGTCCGCTGCGCCCGGCGCCGGCCGCGCGTGGTGTGGATCTGCAGGCCCAGCCCGATGAGGATCAGCAGCGCCAGGACGGCGGCGATCGACAGCACCCGTACCCGGAGCTGCTCGGCCGAGGCGAGCGCCGTGTCGGCGGGCACCTCGGCGGTGACCGTCCAGCCGACGTCGGGGATGGGCTCCGAGGCCGACAGCACCTTGCCGTCGGGGCCCTGGTGGGTGGTGAAGAGGGTACGGCCGGCCAGTGCCGCGTCCACTCTGGGGTCCTCGCGCAGGGAGGTGAGGGCGTAGAGCTTCCGGCCGGGGTCGGCGACGAGCACCCCTGACTGGTCGGTGATCAGCAACCGGATTCCCTGCGCCTCGGCGGCCTGAGACGCGAAGTCCTGGATGGCGTCCAGGCTGTAGACGACGGCCAGGACGCCCAGCACGCTCTTGCCGTCGGCGCTCGGGATCGCCGCGGCCGCCGCTACGGCCCTGGACACGCCGCGCATCGTGGGCGTGTAGGCCTGGGAGACGTACGGCTGCGGGCGGTCGCGGACGGAGACGTACCAGTCGGTACTGCTCACGTCCTGGGGCAGCACGCTCGTCGGCTCGGCGCCGGCGATGTCGCCGCGCGGCCCGATCACGATCACGCCGCCGACTCCGGCGCGCATCCTGGCCAGCTCCTCGCGGAACTCGATCATGGTGTCGCGGCTCGCCGGCTTCCCGGAGGTCACCGCGGCGCGTACCGCGGGCTGCTGAGCGAACGCGCTGACGAGCTGCTTGAGCGAGCCCAGCTGCTGCTCCACCACGACCCGGCTGACCGAGGCGGTGGTCCGCACCCGGTCGCCGACCTCGTCACCGACGGCGTCCGCCGACAGCGTGATGCTGGACGACGTCAGCAGCGCCAGCGGGAGCAGGCCGAGCAGAATCCACAGTGCCGTCACTGCCAGGAGCCATCCACGGTCTCTCACCAGCGTCACCTCCCCCTGCGGCTCGCGTACACAGTAGGAGGCGAGAGCGTCGCGCGAAGCCCCGCGCTGAGCAAAAGGAGCAGAATGCGATTTGTTGTAACACAACGTCCCTAAGATGCCCGCGTCGATCACAGTCGAGCTAGGAGTGTGGCGATGCCTGGAGCGGCGGACATCACCGTTCTCATCGTGGACGACGACCCGGTCGTGACCGCCGCGCTGCACGCCCAGGTGAACCGCGTCTCCGGGTTCAAGGTGGTGGGGATCGCGCACACCGGCCAGGTGGCGCTCGCCGCCGCCCACCGGTTCGCGCCGCGGCTGGTGCTGCTCGACCTCCACCTGCCCGACCTGCCCGGGCTCGAGGTCGCGCACCGGCTGCGGCGCCCGGACCAGCCGCCCACCGACGTGATCGTGATCTCCGGCCACAAGGAGTCGGCCGCGGTGCGCGCGGCCATGCAGCGCGGCGCCCTGTACTACCTGGTCAAGCCGACCAGGGCCGGGATTCTGGAGCAGACGCTGCTGCGGTACGCGGCGACGGTCGAGCAGCTCGGCTCGGACGGCAGGTTCGTCGAGCAGCAGGAGATCGACCGGATCTTCCGCTCGCTGCATCTGGACGCCTCTCCCCGGGCGAAGAGCATCTCGGCGGCGACTGAGCAGGCGGTGCTCGACGGGCTGGCCGCGGTCGAGGACGATCTGTCGGCGTACGAGCTGGCCGAGGCCATCGGGGTCAGCAGGGCGACCGCCCGCCGCTATCTGGAGCACCTGGTCGAGCGGGGGCAGGTCGAGGCCCGGCTGAGGTACGGGCCGACGGGCCGCCCGCAGCACCGGTACTGGGTGCGGTGAAGCCGGTCCGTGCGCTGCTCGCCGTACTCGCCTGCCTGGCACTGGCGGCCTGCGGCTCCTCCGGGGAGCCCGCGTTCCCCGAGAACTCCACGATGGCCCGCGTCCAGCGGAGCGGCATGCTCACGGTGGGGATCAAGTTCGACTATCCGCTGTTCGGGTTCAAGGACCCGGACAGCGGGCGGATCACCGGGTTCGACGCGGAGATGGCCAGACTGGTCGCCAAGGACCTGACCGGCAACGAGCGCAACGTCCGGTTCGTCGAGACCCTGCCGGTGCAGCGCGAGGACTTCCTGCGGCAGGGGGTGGTGGACATCGTCGTCGCGACGTACTCCATCACGCCGGCCAGGAGCCGGATCGTCGGCTTCACCGATCCCTATTACTACGCCGGGCAGGACGTGCTGGTCAGGGCCGGGGACGAGCGCATCGGCGGCGTGGCGGACCTCGACGGCCGGGCGGTGTGCACGACCACCGGCTCCACCTCCCTGGACCGGCTGCGCGAACGCGTGCCCGGCGCCCGGCTGGTGATCGTCGACAACTCCAGCGAATGCGTGCCCGCGCTCACGGCCGGGCGCATCGACGCGATCAGCACCGACGACACGATCCTGCTCGGCCTGGTGAAACGGCGCCCGGGCGCGCTCCGGCTGGTCGGCAGGCCGTTCGGCCGCGAACCGTACGGCATCGGCGTCCGCAAGGAGGACGTCGCCTTCCGCGACTACCTCAGCGGCCTGATCGGGCGCTATCTGCGCGACGGGCAGTGGGATCGGGCCTTCAGGGACACCATCGGCCTGTCCGGCGCGACCGCCACGCAGGCCAAGCCGCCGGTCAATCGCTAACCGGCCCGCCGATCACTGAGCAGAACGCGCACAACCCTCTGCGTGACACATGCCGTTCCTAACGTTGCGCCAACGCGGACGGAAGGAGCGTTACCCGTGTCCGAGCAGGGGCTGGTCGTCCTCGACCAAGTCAACAAACGCTATGGCGATCATCACGTACTCAGGGACGTCGAGCTGAGCGTACGGCGGGGCGAGGTCGTGGTGATCATCGGCCCGTCGGGCGCCGGCAAGTCCACCCTGTGCCGCGCGATCAACCGGCTGGAGACCATCGACTCCGGCACCATCCTGATCGACGGCACGCCGCTGCCCGAAGAGGGGCGGCAACTGGCCAAACTGCGGGCCGAGGTCGGCATGGTGTTCCAGTCGTTCAACCTGTTCGCGCACAAGACGGTCCTGGAGAACGTCGTGCTGGGGCAGGTCCACGTGCTGAAGAAGAGCAGGGCGGACGCCGAGAAGAAGGCGTACGAACTGCTGGAGCGCGTCGGCATCGGCGGCCAGGCGGCGAAGTTCCCCGCGCAGCTGTCGGGTGGCCAGCAGCAGCGCGTCGCGATCGCCCGCGCGCTGGCCATGGAGCCGAAGGTGCTCCTGTTCGACGAACCCACCTCGGCCCTCGACCCGGAGATGGTCAACGAGGTGCTGGAGGTGATGACGGCGCTCGCCCGTGAGGGCATGACCATGGTCGTCGTCACCCATGAGATGGGCTTCGCCCGCCGGGCCGCGGACCGTGTGGTGTTCATGGCCGACGGCGAGATCGTCGAGCAGAACGCCCCCGACGACTTCTTCGGCACCCCGCGCAGTGAGCGCGCCAAGTCGTTCCTCGCCAAGATCCTCACTCACTAAGGACGCGTCATGTTTGGAAGATCCCTTTACGCGATGTTCGCCGTCGTCGCCCTCACCGCCACCGCCACCGCGTGCGGCGGCGGCCAGGCGAGCTACGACTCGGTCGTGGACAAGGCCAAGAACGACAAGAAGCTGGTCATCGGGGTGAAGGCCGACCAGCCGGGGCTCGGTCTGCGGACGCCGGACGGCACCTTCTCCGGGTTCGACATCGAGATCGCCAAGTACGTGGCCAAGTCGCTGGGCGTCGAGGCCAAGGACATCACGTTCAAGGAGACGGTGTCGGCCAACCGGGAGGCGTTCCTGCAGCAGGGCCAGGTGGACATGGTGGTGGCGACGTACTCCATCAACGACGCGCGCAAGCAGAAGGTCTCCTTCGCCGGGCCGTACTTCGTGGCCGGTCAGGACCTGCTGGTCAGGGCGGACGACGCGACGCTGACCGGGCCCGACGCGCTGAACGGCAAGAAGCTGTGCTCGGTCGCCGGGTCGACGTCGGCGCAGAAGGTCAAGGACAGCTATGCCAAGGAGGTGCAGTTGCAGGAGGAGCGGACCTACTCCGCGTGCGTGGACCGGGTGCTCGGCGGGCAGCTCGACGCGATCACCACGGACAACGTGATCCTCGCCGGGTACGCCGCGCAGCACACCGGCAAGCTCAAGGTGGTCGGCAAGCCGTTCAGCACGGAGAAGTACGGCATCGGGCTCAAGAAGGACGACTCGGCGGGCCGCAAGGCCGTCAACGAGGCGCTGACCAAGATGTTCGCCGACGGTAGCTGGAAGAAGGCGCTGGAGACCAGCTTCGGCGGAGCCGGCTTCACCGTCCCGGAGGCCCCGAAGCTGGAGCAGTACTGATCATGGACGCGCTGCTCCTGGAGTGGGACACCGTCGTCGCGGCCTTCTGGATGACCGTGCGGCTGACGGCGGTGAGCGCGCTCGGCTCGCTGGTGCTCGGCACGCTGCTGACGGCCATGCGCGTCGCGCCGCTGGCGACCCTGCGCCGTACCGCCACCGTCTACGTGGCCGTGGCCCGCAACACCCCGCTGACGCTGGTGCTGCTGTTCATCGGCCTCGGCGTCGGCGCGAACCTGGGCGTGGAGCTCTCGTCCGACATCGCGACCAACAACTTCTGGCTGGCCTGCCTCGGCCTGACCGCCTACACCTCGGCGTTCGTCTGCGAGGCGCTGCGCTCGGGCATCAACACGGTGCCGGTCGGCCAGGCCGAGGCCGCCCGCTCGCTCGGGCTCGGCTTCCTCCAGACGCTGCGGCTGATCACGCTGCCGCAGGCGTTCCGCGCGGTCGTCGCGCCGCTGGGCAGCATCCTGATCGCGCTGACCAAGAACACCACGATCGCGCTCGTGGTGGGCGTGAGCGAGGCGTCGGTGCGGATGCGGGAGATGATCGAGACGTACGGGGATCAGGTGATGCAGATCTTCCTCGGGTTCGCGGCCGGGTTCGTGCTGCTGTGCCTGCCCATGGGCCTGCTGTTCGGCTGGCTGTCGCGGCGGCTGGCGGTGGCCCGGTGAGCTACGCCAACCTCTACGAGCCGCCGGGGCCGCGCGGCGCGCGCCGCAACCGGGTGCTGGCCGGGGTCATCGCGCTGGTGCTGCTGGCGCTGGCCTATGTGATCTATGTACGGTTCGACGCCAAGGAGCAGTGGTCGGCCGCCAAGTGGACGCCGTTCCTGCGGCCGGAGGTGTGGACCACCTTCATCCTGCCGGGACTGGCCGGAACGCTGGCCGCGGCGCTGGCGGGCGTCGTGCTGGCGGGCCTGTTCGGGCTGGTCTTCGCGACGGCCCGCCTCTCGGACCACCGGTGGATCCGGTGGCCGGCGGCGGCCGTGGTCGAGTTCTTCCGGGCCGTACCGCTGCTGCTGCTCATCTTCTTCGCGTTCTTCGGCTCCTACGTTCTCATCGGGGTGAACGTCTCGGCCTTCACGGCCGTGGTGTTCGGGCTGACCTTCTACAACGGGTCGGTGATCGCCGAGATCATCCGGGCCGGGGTGCTGAGCCTGCCCCGGGGCCAGGCGGAGGCGGCCCACGCGATCGGGCTGCGCAAGGGGCAGGTCATGCGGCTGGTGCTGCTGCCGCAGGCGTTCCGGGCCATGATGCCGGCCGTGATCAGCCAGTTCGTGGTGCTGCTGAAGGATTCGGCGCTCGGGCTGATCGTGGGTTACGACGAGCTGGTGGACCGGGGGCTGAACGGGATCGCGGCCAACTTCTCGAACATCATCCCGGCGGCCATCCTCATCGCGGCCATCTTCATCGGCATCAACCTGTCGCTGGACCGGCTCGCCCACCGGCTCAGTCGGCGGTGACCAGCCAGCAACGACTCCCCCTTCTTCGCCCCCTTGATCTTCCCCACTCTGCCGATGGGTGTTGAAGCCCTGGTCACGGCCGCCCTCACCTGGCTGCGCCCTTGACGCGCGCCGTCACTCTCGCCCCAGACTCCGTAGGTACGCCGCCACGCGGTGCTTGCCGCCGTGCTCGGCCCAGCCGAGGGGGGTCGAGTCGTACGCGGTGTCCTTGATCGTGGAGTCGGCGCCGAGCTCGATCAGTGTCCTGGCCGTCTCGACGTCGTCGTTCCAGGCCGCCGCGTGCAGCGGGGTGGAACCATGCAGATGGTTGACGTCGAAGCCGAGACCGGCGAGCAGCCGCACCGCCGCGGGCTTGCGCCGCTCGGCCGCGCTGCTGATCAGCTCGGGGGATCGGGCGAGCGCCCGTGCCAGCGGTTGCGGGCCGAGTCCGGCCACCGCCTCGGCGTCGGCGCGCATGCAGGCGGCGGTGAACGTGTCCGTCTCGTCCATCACCGCCGAGGCGCCGGCCGCGGCGAGCGACTCCGCGACCTCGGTGTGACCGTTCAGCAGGGCGAGCTCGTACGGCGTGCGTCCGCCGTACGCCGGATGCCCGCCCAGGCCGTCCACCTCGGCGCCGTGTGCCAGGAGCAGCCGGGCCCGCCGCGGACAGCCCCGCAGAGCGGCGGTGGCCAGTTCGTCGCGCATGAGCTGTCGCGGAGACTGCAGCGTCGGTCCCATCCGGGCCTGCCACGGCCCGCCGTCACCGCGGCCCAGCCCGAACTCCAGCAGCAGCTCAAGGTGAGTGGTGTCGTCGGGGCAGGCGCCGCCGAGCCCGCGGTTGTACAGGGTCTGGCTGTCGTTGGCGTCCGCCCCGGCCTCCAGCAGCAGTCTGGCCAGCGCCAGGCCCTGCGGATGCGGCGGCTGATGGCCCTCTCCGCCGCCGAACGCGCCCGTGAGCGCGGTGAACGGCGAGGGCAGCCCGTCCCACAGGAATCCGGCGTTCGGGTCGGCGCCGTGCTTGAGGAGGAGCCGGGCCGCTGCTACATGGCTGCCGGGAGTATCGAGCCGCGCGTAGGCCAGGTACAGCAGCGGCTCCCACGCGAAGGGGCCGCCCTGCGCCCGGGCCAGCCCCGGATTCTCGGCCAGGGCGTCGGCCAGCGCATCGGCCGAGCCGGTGGCCGCCATCGTGAAGACGTTCGTGGTGGGCAACCGCGGATGCCGGGCCAGCAGCAGGTCGGCGTCCTCGGTCCGGCCCGGGTAGTCCGTGCCATAGGTGAGGCAGGCGAGCCGCAGGAACTCCTCCGGCAACTCTTCCCTCGGCGCGACCCGGTGCGGCGACCGGGAGTAGCGCTCGACGGTGCCGATGTGCTCTTTCAGCCTGGGCCAGCTCGCGAAGCCGTACATGCGGGCGGTGACGAGTTGCGCGTCGGACAGCTTGAGCGTCTCCGGAGTTCGGGGATGGAACTCATTGACGAGCCCGAGCGCCTCAGGAACTCCCGCCTTCACCAACCGCAGGAGTGTCTTGGCCTGCTTGCGGAGCTGTTCGATGCTGGGGTTGTCGGGCAAGCGATGGACAGGCATGAAAGCCTCCTTTCCGTCTGGCCTGGGGTCCGCATGATCAGGCTGGAAAAGAGGTCGGGCCGGGTCGTTCGATGAGCATCAGGTGGGCTTAGCCCTTCCCGCGGACCGGTGGCGCCCTGGGCGCGCGCCACCCAGCCTACTCCTCATCGCGTTCTCGGAGCCGGGCGCCTTCAGTGAGTCACCGCGCCAGTCGCCCCAACAGGCCGGACGCCGCCGTGATGCCGATCGCCGAGGCCGCGAGCAGCACCACGAAGTCCAGCGGCAGGTCCGAGGGGATGCCGAGCAGCAGCCCGCGCAGCGCGTCGACCTCGTAGCTGAGAGGGTTGATCACGCTGATGTACCGCAGCCAGTCCGGCATGGCCGTGGTCGGGTAGAGCGCGTTGGACGCGAAGAACAACGGCATGGTGATGGCCTGCCCGATCCCCATCAGCCGGTCGCGGGTCAGCACGATCCCGGCGATCGTCACCGACAGGCAGGAGAAGAACGCCGAGCCGAGCAGCACGACCACGATCACGCCGGCCAGGCGCAGGGGGTTCCAGGTCATGCTCACGCCCAGCAGCGCGGCGATGAGCACCACGACCACCGCCTGGATCATCGCCTTCACCCCGGCGGCGAACGCCTTGCCGGTGACCAGCGCGACCCGCGGGGTCGGCGTGACCAGGAGCTTGGTCAGGACGCCCGAGTCGCGTTCCCAGATGATCTGGATGCCGTAGAAGATGGCGATGAACATGGTGGACTGGGCGATGATCCCGGGGGCCAGGTAGTCCAGGTACGGGATGCCGCCGGTCGGGATCACCTTGATGCGGGTGAAGGTCTCGCCGAAGATCAGCAGCCACAGGGCGGGCTGGACCGCGCGGGTGTACAGCTCGGTGCGATCGTGGCGCAGCTTCTGCAGCTCCACCACGCACATCGCGGCGACCCTGGCGGGCAGCACGCGCCACCCCGTGCGGGGGCGCGGCGGAACGAGCAGCAGGTCGAGATCACCGACGCCGGTCATGTCAGCCGACGCGGGAGGCGGTGTTGCGGGTACGGCGGACATCGCGGAACTCTCCTCCTCCTTCGTCGAGGCCGCTGCCGGCGACGTCACGGAAGACGTCCTCCAGCGTCGGCGTCGAGCCGTCGCCGAGGCGGACGCGCAGGTCGTCGGTGAGCTGCTCCGGCGTGCCGAGCGCCCGTACGCGTCCGTGGTGCATGAGCGCGATCCGGTCGCAGTACTGGTCGGCCTCGTCCATGTAATGCGTGGTGACCAGGACGGTCATCCCGGTGGCGGCGCGTACCGCCATGATGTGCTCCCACACGCTGGTGCGGGCGATGGGGTCGAGCCCGATCGTCGGCTCGTCCAGCATGAGCAGGCGTGGGGCGCTGACCAGTGCCTGGGCGAGTTCGAGGCGGCGTACCATGCCGCCGGAGTAGGTGGCGGCCAGCCGGTCGGCGGCGTCGGCGAGCCCGACCGCCTCCAGCGCCTGGCCGACCCGGGCCGCCCGCTCGCGCCGGGGGACGTCGAAAACGCGGGCGAACAGGGAGACGTTCTCACGCCCCGTCAGGCCCGCGTCCGCCGACAGTTGCTGGGGTACGTAGCCGAGCAGGCGGCGCACCGCCATCTGTTCGGTGGCCGCGTCGTGCCCGAACACCCGCACCATCCCGGACGGGACGGGCAGCAGTGTGGTCACGCAGCGGATGGCGGTGGTCTTGCCCGCGCCGTTGGGGCCGAGCAGGCCGAACACCTCACCGGAGACCACCGTCAGATCGAGGCCGTCCACGGCTTTCGTCGGACCGAAGGCGTGGCTCAGGCCGGTGCAGCTGACCGCCGGCGGGTCGTCCCTCATGCCATCTCCATCTCCTCGTGCAGTCCCTCGGCCAGCCTGCGCAGCGCCGGGAGCGCGACGCTCAGTGCGGCCCGGTCCTCCTCGCTGAGCCGTTCGACCTGCTCGCGGACGAGCGCGGCGCGCCGCTCCTCCCAGGCCCGCAGCCGCGCCTCGGCCTCGGGGGTGGCCAGCAGCCGGGCGGAGCGGCGGTCGTCATGGCCGATCTCGCGGCGCAGCAGCCCGGCGGCCGTGAGCTGGTTGACCAGCGTGGACACCGAGTTGCCCGCCAGGTAGAGCTCCTTGGCCGCCGCCGAGACCCCGATGCCGGGGTTGGCCGCGACCAGCCGCAGCAGCTCGACCTGGGCACCGCGCAGCCGCGGCCCGGTCATCCCCTGACGCAGTCGGCGCCGGACCAGCCGCTGGATACCGGTCAGGACGCCGACGAGGGCGTCAGGAAAGTCCGTTGTATCCATACCAAAAATATTAGCTCTGCTCACGAGTTAATAGGAAGCCCCCAGCTCACCCGGTCGTAGTAGGAGTTGACCGCGGGCTGGCCGGTGTAGTTGGGGCCGGCCTGATCGTCAGAACCCTGGTAGCGGTACGGCAGGTCGATGAGGCGCCGACCCGTCCAGCCGATCCGCCGAGTGCGGCTGTCGTACCTCACACCCTGCGAGCGCAGGGACGTGGTGAGATGGCGGCCCGCGGGCGTGCCATCCCTGAGACGGATGGAGCGAACGTCGAAGTTCGCGACGAACAGGCCGTCATCGGCGAGCCACGTGCCGATCCTGGCGAGCACTCCGAGCTTGTCACCGACGTAGTGCAGCCCGTGAACGCAGGTGATCAGGTCGAAGGGCTGCTCGGGCTCCCACGTGACGACGGAGGCGGTGACCAACCGCAGGCGCGGTGGTCGCTGGGGGCGGGCGAAGAAGTCGACCAGGTCGACGCCGACGATCTCGGCATCGTCGCCGAGCAGGTCGGCGGCCTGACCGAGGGCGTTCCCCGTCCCGCAGCACAGATCGAGCCAACGCACCGGCCGCCGCCTGGAGCGCAGCGTGTCGACGACGTTGATGCCCAGCTCTCGGTCGTAGCCGGGCAGGCGTCGTTCGCGATTCATCCGGCAGTTGGCCACGACGGAGGAGCGTTCGAGCGCGTCGTCGTCGAGCAGATTCATGAGCATCATGATGACCCTTGACAGCCAGCTTTACAGGAAAGAAACTTAACCAAATGCATCGAGAGAGCGCTCTCTCGCCATGGAAGGCGAGGGCGCTCCGGCATTACGGCGAGGAGCCCGGCACTCATGATCACAAGACGAACCCTGCTCGCCGGCGCGGCGGCAGCCGCCACCACCCCGGTGCTGGCACTCACCCCCCGGGCCGAGGCCGCCACGGTGCTGCCCCTGACCGTCGTCAACCACACCTACCGCTACGCCAACAGCGCGATCTTCCTCTACGTCGTCGGCACCGACCTGAGCACCGGCCAGCAGGTCTACGTCCGGGCAGACGGCACAAGAGTGCCGGTATCGGCCTCCCTCAACGGCCCCGACGGCTTCGCCGACCTGTCCATCCCACTTGCGGCCAACGGCGACACCCACCTCAACCTGCCGTGGATGTCCGGCCGCATCTACGTCTCCATCGGCCAGAAGGTCAAGTTCAGGGTGGTCACGGATGGCAACGGCCGACCGGCGTTACAGCACCCGGCCGGTTGGGTGAGCTCGGACCCCAGCTACGGCGTGCTGCACGACTTCATGGAGTTCACGTTCAAGAGCGATGGGATGTTCTGCAACACCACCATGGTCGACATGTTCAGCATCCCGATGGAGCTCCGGCTCGACGGGCAGTCCAGCCAGACCGTCGGCACCCTCGTCCCGAACGGCCGCGACACCCTCTTCGCCGGCATCGCGGCCAACCCCGCCTTCCGGCCGCTCATCGTCGGCGACAACCTCCGGGTGATCGCCCCGGGACACGGCATCGACTCGGGCATCTTCTCTTCGACGTACTTCGATCCGTACGTCACTCAGGTGTGGAACACGTACGCGTCGGCCAACCTGCGGGTGGTGGTCGGCGGGACCACCTACACCGGGCGGGTGTCCGGCGGCCAGCTCGTCTTCAACAACGGCATCCGGACGTTCGCACGGCCGAGCACCCGTGACATCTTCTACTGCAACGGCGCCCTGGACGCCGGCGGCACCTCCGGCCCGGTCGCGGCGATCCTCGGCGCCGCGTTCAACCGTTCGACGCTGCACAACCACCCCGACCAGCCGACGACCGACCGGAGCGCGTTCTATCTCACGTCGGTCAGCAACCACTACGCGCGGGTCCTGCACGAGAACACCCGGGACCACAAGGCGTACGGGTTCCCCTTCGACGACGTCGCGAACTTCGCGTCTTATGTACAGGATTTGGCCCCGACGTCGCTGCGGCTACGACTCACGCCGTTCAACGCGACCGCCTGACCCCTGTACACCTAGGTGACGGGCAAACCGGCGTGGCGGGCGAGGACGCGCAGGGCCGAGCGCAGCGCTTCCGCTTCGCCGGCGGTGAGCCCTTGGGTCAGCTCCGCATCGACCTCGGTCGCCGCCTGGGTGCACAAGGCCAGGAGTTCCCGGCCCTCGGTCGTGAGCGTGAGCACCTGCCTGCGCCGGTCGGACGGGGCGCGCTCGCGCCGCAGGGCGCCCAGTTCTTCCAGCCGGTCGGCAAGTGAGACCACCAGGCTGGGCGCCACGTCCATGAGTTTGGCGATGTCGAGCTGGGAGGCCGCCATCCCCGACTCCAGCGCGGTCAGGAGCCCCACGTGCTTGGGCTTGAGCCCGTGGGCCGCCAGCCGTGCCGAGAACCGTTCGGTCACCACCGCTCCCAGCGTGCCGAGCTGGAAGGCGAGCGTCTCAGGCAGCTTGACGTCGTTCACGTCCAAAATGCTAACATCCTCAATATCATTCACATACTGAACGATTTGAGGCCAGAATCATGCTCGACCCCACCACTGTCCAGATCCTCTTCGCCGACCTCCAGGACAGCATCGTCGAGGCCGGCACCACCAACCCGGCCTCGGCCATCCGCCGCTCGGCCAAGGTCGTGGGCGGGCTCGCCGCCGTGCTCGACATCCCGTTCACCGTCTCGGCCGCACCACGTCCGGACGGCCCCGGAGTGATCAAGGAAGTACCCGAGGCCGAGCCGTACGTGCGTACCGGCCCGTGCTGCTGGGACGATCTGGCCTGGCGAGAGGCGATCCTGGCCGCCGGCCGCCCCACGCTGGCCATCTGCGGGGTGACCACAGAGATCGTCGTGCTGCGCACCGCCCTGGACGCCCTCGCCACCGGCCTCGCCGTCCAGGTGCTGGTGGACGGGTGCGGCGGCCTCACCACACGTACCGAAAACGCGTCGCTGCGGCAGATCGAGGCCGCGGGCGGCGTGATCACCTCCGTGGCCGGCTTCGCCTCCGACATGGTGCGCGACTTCACCACTCCCACCGGCCGACAGGTCATCGCCGCACTACACGGACTGAATTGAGAACGGACCAACAATTCCTCCGCTCTTAAACCGCTCCCGATATTTCGGGCCTCTCCTCATTACGTCGGGCAATCGGCCCGGAGAGGGACCGCCACAAACGCCGTCATGCGGCTGCCCCTGGCTCTGAGCATCGCGGCGGCCCGCCTGGCCGCGCGGCCGAGCTGGCCGCTTCGCAAGATGGTCGCTGCGCTGGCCGAGGAGCAGCAGACCCTGGCGACGTTGACGATAGGAGACGACGTTGTCTCGGATGGAGGCCAGCGCGGCTGCTCGGCGAGCTGACCGACGCGAACCTGCTGACCGACATCCCTGACGGCCGCTACCACTTCCATCACGCGCCGGTCCGCTTGCCCGCCGCCCAACTGGTCCAAGCCGAGGACCAGCGCGCGGCTCGTGTGGACTCCCTCGCGATGCCGAACCACCTCCCGCCGAGCCGACGGACTTCGGCGGCCCGCAGGACGCGCTCGGCTGGCTGGAGTCCGAACGCGCGAACCTGAGCGCTGCCGTCACCCTGGCGCACACACGGGGGCGAGCCCTCCTGCTCTTTCAACGCGATCAAATGCTCAGTGAACCGCTCATCAGCCAAGATCATGCGAATTTCGGTCACGCCCGAGGATGGCGAGCGCAACTCTCTCATGTTGCGGCGATGGAGCGGACGGGCGCGAGCGTGTCGGCGCTCAGGTTGCGCCGATCGTCCAAGGGGCAACCGAGAAAGGCTCGGCGGCGATCGTCGGAGGAACTAGCCGTCTCAAAAGGCTATCGACCAGGTACGTCTACTCCTCGGCAGGGTTGTCCGGGGGTGGGGCCACAAAGGTACCCAGACCGCGCACCGAGTAAAGAACGCCCTCCTCGCGCAGACGTTCAAGAACCTTGCGGGCCGTGCCGCGGGCCACGCCGAACTCTTGAACGATCTGATGCTCGCTGGGCACAGGCGTATCAACCAGGTACGCGCCATCGGCGATCCGTTCCTTGATGATCTCCGCTACCTGAAGCCACTTGGGCTGATTGAGACGCCACTCGATCACAACGCAGAACGGTAGATGCCCGTATCGAACCGGAGATACCCAGGGGTAACTCTAGTTCTCTATGGTGAAGTATGGGGAAGGTGCTTTACGATGGCGGACATTGGCACGCCCGCCACGACGGAGCCAGCGCCGGGACGGGCCCTAGGGCATAGGAGGTCCAACCCATGGGGAACCCAACCACAGACCTACGATTCACACCCGCGCTGGCCTTCGACATCCGACAAGTGCTGGAGCGGCATGGGTACCGGCTCCCCGAGAGCAGTCCTCACCTGCAGACTCTGGTCCTGACCCGCTCGATGAGGGCGCTGCGCCACCTGGTCGAGATCTATGAGGGACGGACGGCGTGACGTGGCCGAACTCTGGCCCTTCCATGGGCCGCATCCTGCGCCGCTGCTGGCCGTACACGAGCGCCTGACCTGGTATTCACCCGCGAACCGCACTCATCGCGTGCGGGTGACCCGGCACAGCTGCGAGTGCCGGTCGATCCTCTTCGAGCTCTGCCACGCGGCCGGACAGGCGTTCATCCGCAGGACCATCCGGGGCAACGGCGATCCGGTCGCGCATGAGACCGACTGGCTGCTCACGGCGGCCGCCGAATGTCTCTACCAGCGGATCCTGCGGGGTGAGGCGCGCTGAGACCGGCCCGGCGGAGGTCGATGATCTGCTGATAGATCTTCTCCCATCAGTCCCAGCTGCGCCCATCGTCTGCCTCGCACAACCGTCCGTTGCGGAGCTGCCACGACGTGGGCGTCCCTATCAAGTGAGGTGCTTGGTGGATCCGATGAGTACCGCATTGTCGAGGGCACGCGGCGTGAGCCGCACTCCCGTGACACGCTCAGCCAGGGCGAACGCGGTGTGGATCGGATCGCCCCAGTCCTCATCGTCGTCATCGACATCCTCAATAGGCATATCGAGTTCGACCATGTGGGCCAGCAGCCGATCCTCGTCAGTGCCCGACCGAGAGCCGGGGCAGTCAGGCTCGAACCTGGTCACCACCTGGCCATCAGCCGCGTAGACAAAGTGCTGGTCAGCGTTGACGTTCAGAAACACAGAAGCGATCACCGTCCCCGCCGACAGCGGCTTGGTCACCGACTCCTGTATCCCGGCGAAGCCGTTGGGCTCAATGAGGATGGCACCGCCCTCGACCGCGCTCGCGGCGACCACCCCCTCGTCGAGCAAGTTCTCGATGTCCGCCTCGGGATCAGCGGTGATGCCCAGCCGGTCGAACGCCTCCTGCGGAGTCAGCCCTCGGACGAACGTGATGCAGAAGGCCATGGCCAGACTTTCGTCGTGGTCGTCGAACCAGCCATAGTCGTCGGCGTTCATCAGGTCTCCACGTCATCGGGGTCAACGCGGGAGATCTTGCCAGGCCGGTCCGACAGGAATTGTCGGTCTCCCTGCCTAATGTCCAGGCTGTGATCACCTATCTCACGGGCGACGCGACCGACCCCGCCGGCAACGAGCCGCGCATCATCTGCCACATTTGCAATGACGTCGGCGGCTGGGGCCGCGGATTCGTCCTGGCCATCTCCCGCCGCTGGCCGGAACCCGAGGCCAAGTTTCGCGCCTGGCACCGCTCAGGTGCGGGATCCGAGCTGGGCCAGGTACAGCTGGTTCAGGTCGAGGAGACCCTGTGGGTGGCGAACATGATCGGCCAGCACGGCATCCGGCCCACCATGGATGGGCCGCCCATCCGCTACGACGCGGTCGACCGCAGCCTGGAAGCCGTCGCCGCCAACGCCATCGAACTCGGCGCGAGCCTACATATGCCACGGATCGGCTGCGGTCTGGCCGGCGGGACCTGGAACCTGATCGAACCGCTGATCGCCCACAAGCTGGTTGGGCAAGGCATCCCCGTGACCGTCTACGACCTGGAATGAGCTCCTAACGACGTCCAGGGAGACGAACCAGCATGTGCTCAACCGAGTGTGCAGCTCACCTGGGGTAGCGCGTTGGTGGTGTTGTTCCAGGTGGCGGTGAAGCCGAAGGTCGTGGACGCGCCTACCGGCAGGTTGCCGTTGTAGCCCGCGTTGCGGGCCGTGACGGTGGCTCCGTTCTGGGTGAGTGTGGTGTTCCAGGATTGGGTGATCTGCTGGCCGTTGGCGAAGGTGAAGGTGGTCGTCCAGGCGGAGGAGGCGGTTGAGGAGTCGTTCTTCACGGTGATCTCGCCTTGGAAGGCGCCGCCCCACTGGGAGATCACCTTGTACGTGGCGGTGCACCGGGCCGGCGGCGGGGTCACCGACGGGGAGGGTGAGGTCGGTGGGGTCACGCCGTTGAGGACCTGCGCGAGCGGTGGGTACCAGCGGTCGGCCATCTTCTGGAAGCCGGTGTCGTTGGGGTGGACTCCGTCGCCGGTGTCGGTGGCCGTGTTGAAGCCGGTCCACAGGTCGGCGACGACGATGGGCGACTGTACGGTCGTGAGGCCGGCGGCCCAGCCCGGGATCGCGTTGTCGAGTGCCACCACATCAGCCGCACAGGTGGGGCAGCCGGACGGGTTCATAGGGATGATCTTGGCTACGATGATCTTCATGTTGGGGTTGTTGGCCCGCATCTGGCCGACCAGCTTGGTGTACGCGGCGAGGACGGTGCTGGTGGGGATGAAGCCGCCCCACATGTCGTTGGTGCCCAGGTGCATGAGGACGATGTCGGGTTTGGCCGCGTTCAGCCACGGCGGCAGTTGGTTCTGGTCGGCGATGCCGGTCGCGGCGTAGCCGCCGTGGCCCTCGTTGTCACCGTCGTACGAGTACCCGTAGTTGCAGCCGCCGTCAGGGACGCTGCCGACGAAGTCGATGTTCGTATATCCGGCGGTCTGCAAGTGGTGCCAGAGCTGGGCGCGCCAGCAGCCGGGTCCTGCGGTGATGGAGTCGCCGAGGGGCATGATGCGGACGGGGGCCGTCGCCGACAGCGCGGGCAGGGCGACGCCGAAGGCGACCGCCACGAGGAGCACGGTGAGGAAGGCGTACAGGTGGGATCTGCGACGCATGGCTGACTCCAGGTAGAGGGCACAACCGGGCCCGCCGACTGACGGACCCGGCCGAGTGGTTCTACGAGAGTGGGTTCTGGGTGAGCAGGTGTGCCTTGAAGCCCTCGCCGTAGGTGCTGGTGGGCGTTCCGCTGTAGTCGGTGATGAGTACGTTGCCCTGGCTGCAGCCCCATGGGTTCCAGGTCCAGGCGGTGTACCCGACGCCGTGCGCGTCGGCCCAGCTCATGACCTGGTCGATGTAGTCGTGGGCGCAGGAGTTCTGGCCGATCTCACCGGCGTGCACCGGCACCTGGGCCGCGACGGCGCCGACCTGGCTGTTCCAGCAGGCGGTGTTGGAGCAGGTGTTGAAGTTGTAGGTGTGCCAGGCGGCCATCAGGTTGCCGGTCGGGTCGGTCGGCTTGTACGTCAGCCACTGGCTCAGGTCGTTGGACCAGGCCAGTCCGCCGAGCATGATCACATTGGTGGCGCCGGTGGCGCGCACGGTGTTGACCAGCGACTGCATGCCGGCCACCGGGTAGCCGATGCCGGTGCAGGTGCCGCCGTCGCGCCAGCACTTCCAGCCGGCGGTGGCGTCCCAGTTGGCGGCCGCGTCCGGGTAGGGCTCGTTGAACAGGTCGAAGACGACCGCGTTGTTGCCCTTGAAGGCATTGGCCACCCCGGTCCAGAACGTCGGCGCGTACTGGGCGTCGGGCATCGGCTTCTGGCAGGTCGCCGTGGTGTCCGAGCAACCGGCGCCCTGGCCGGTGTACTGGCCGTAGTTCCAGTGCATCTCCACGATCGGCGTGATGCCGTTGGCGACCAGCAGGTTCACGTAGGTTTTGACGTTCTGCTGGTAGGTGGCGCCGCTGGGCGTGCCGTTGGTGCCGTTCCAGCACTCCTCGTTCAGCGGGATCCGGACCGCGTGGATGTTCCAGGCCTTCATCGCGTCGACCGAGGCCTGATCCACGGGGCCGCTGTCCCACATGCCCTTGCCCTGTACGCAGGCGAACTCGCCGCTGGCCCGGTTGACGCCCAGCAGGCGGTAGGTGGCGCCGGCGGCGGTGACCAGCCGGTTTCCCGAGACGTGCAGAGCGGGTGCCGCGCCTCCCGTGCTGCCGTCGTTGTCGACCTCGGTGGCGTTCACCGTCACCGAGGTCAAGCCGCTGGACGCCACGGTGATCGGCCGGGTGCCGTTCGTGGTGTCGCTGTCTTCCGAAGCGCTCAACGTCACCGTTTGCGGGGTGTTCCAGTTGGCCGTGGTGAAGGTCAGGGTGGCTCCGCCGGTCACGGTGATGTTGCTGTCACCGGTGCCCGCTGTGCTGGTGACCGTCACGTTGGCGGCCGGCTGGGACTGCAGGCGGACCGTGAAGCCGCCGGTCCCGCCCTCGGGCACGCTCACGCTGGTGGAGGAGGCCACCAGCGCCTGCTGCGTCCCGCCGGCACCGTTGCCGGTGCACGAGACGCTGGGCGGGTTGTTGTTGACACCCCCGGTGTAGGTGCCGTTGAAGCCGACGGTCCAGGTCGCCCCGGTGCCCTTGGCGGCGTTGTAGGAGACCGGATTGATGGTGATGACCGCCCCCGCCGGCGTGGGCGTCGCCGGGGTGGGTACGCCTTCCCACATCTGGGTGATCACCTGATTGTTGGGGAAGTCGAAGCTCAGTGCCCAAGTGGTCAACGGGTCACCGGTGTTGGTCACCGTTATGGTGGCGCCGAACCCGCTGCCGCTGTCCCAGCTCTTGGTATAGGTGGCCGAACACGACACGGCGGCGTCGGCCGCGCTCTGGACGGTGGCGAGCCCGAATCCGGCCAGCAGTACGGCGACTGCGGCCGTCCAGGCTCTGCGCCACAAGTTCCGGCGGAATGGCATGAGGGTCCTCCGTGACGAAACCGATGGGTACACCGCCTTCTTGAAGCGGCCAAGCAGCGCCCGTCCCGGCTCTCCCCGGCTTTTGGGAGCGCTCCCAACAATCTGCTGAACCGGTTTACCTCGCAAGAGCGTCCCCCGCCCCGGAAGTGGGGCACCCGCACCGACCTTGGACAAGACCGAGAACGCTGCTGAAACTTTCAGCCGGGGTCCGCCGGCCCGAAAAGCGCTGATGCGTCAGGAGGCGAGGACGCGGGCCAGGGTGTGCAGGGTCTCCAGAGGCGTGCCGGGCGGTGGGGAGACGCGGAGCACGGGTTCGCGCAGGTCCAACGGCGCCCGGCTGGTCGGCACCACGCTGACCAGCAGGGACGCCTCCGCCGCCCGGGCCGCGGCGTGCTCGGCCGTGTCGGTCGGCGGGGGTCTGAGCGTGACGAGGGCGGACGGCTCGTCGAGCGGTTCGGCCACGCGCCAGCCCCCGGCCCCGTCGAGGAGACCGCGTGCCGTACGACCGAGGTCGGCCAGAGCGGCTTGAAGCAAGGACGGGCCGAGCGCGTGCTGTTCGAGTACGGCCACACCGAGCCCGACCCGCGCCGCGATCGCTCCTTCTGAGCTCTCGTACCGCACCGCGCCAGGCAGTGGCACCGGCGACGGTTCGCTCCAGAGGTGCCCTCCGAGGGTGGGAGCCGCGGCGTCCATGGCAGGGGTGAGGTCGGGCACAATCAGGAAGCCGACGCCGCGCGGCCCGGCCAGCCACTTGCGCGAGGTCCCCACGTACGCGCTCGCGCCCGCCCCGCGTACCTCCACGTGCCCGAGCGACTGGCAGACGTCCAGCACGAGAGGGATCCCCGCCGCGCGGCACCGCGCCCCGATCTCGGCCGCCGGTTGCACGACGCCGCGGTGGGAGCCGATGTGGGAGAGGACCATCAGGTCCAGCCCGGCCCGCACGCCTGCAGCGTCGAGGCGGCCGTCGTCGTCCACCGGAAGTTCGACGAGCTTCCAGTCCCGCTGTTCGGCGAGGCGGCGCAGCAGCATCAGCGTGCTGCCGTACTCGCTGCGCGTGTATCCGACGCTGCTGCCCGGCGCGAGCCGCCACCCGCCCAGCAGCGCCGCCATCGCGGCCGTCCCGCTCTCCAGGAAGGCCACGTCCTCCGGACCGGCGCCGACCAGCTCGGCCAGAGCCGACTTCGCCGTGGTCAGGTCCGGGACGGCGGCGTAGCCGCCGCGCTGCCGTTCCAGCCGCAGCTGCGCCATGACCGCGTCGAGCACCCGGTCGCTAGGCACGTTGCAGCCGGCCGCGTCGAGATGCCCGGGCGGTGCCGCGCCGCGCGCGGCCCGCCACAGGGTCCCAACGCTCACACTCCGGCCAGGACCAGGGTGAAGTCCCCGGCCGGGTCCGTGTAGCTGCGGCGCACCTCGAACCCCGCGTCCGCGAGCTCCGCCCGCAGCCCCTCCGGCCGGAACTTGGCGCTGATCTCGGTCCGCGTCTCCTCCCCCTCGGCGAAGTCGGCGACCAGCCCCAGCCCGCCGATCCGCACCCGCATGTCCCGGCTCGCCCGCAGCCGCATCTCGATCCACTCGTTCCGCTCGTCGTACAGCGCCACGTGCTCGAACGCCTCCGGGTCGAAGTCCGCCGCCAGCTCCCGGTTGATCACCCGCAGCACGTTCCTGTTGAAGGCGGCCGTCACCCCGGCCGGGTCGTCGTAGGCCGCGACCAACCGCCCGGTGTCCTTCACCAGGTCCGCCCCGAGCAGGAACGTGTCCCCGGGCCGGAGCGTGGCCCGCAGGTCTTTCATGAACACCGCGCGGGCGGCCGGTTCGAGGTTTCCGATCGTGCCGCCGAGGAAGGCCACCATTCGCCGCCCGGTACGCGGTAGCAACGCCAGATGGCGCTCGAAGTCGGCGCACAGCGCCCTGACCCGTAGCCCGGGGAAGAGCCCGGCCAGCCGATGCGCCGCCGCCGACAGGGTGACCTCGTCGACGTCCACCGGCGTGTAGACGCGCGGGGCGAGCGCCTCGAGCAGCAGGACGGTCTTCTCGCTGGTACCCGAGCCCAGCTCGACCAGCGTGTCCGCACCGCTGGCGGCGGCCAGGTCCGCGGCCCGCGCGCGCAGGATGGCGAGCTCGCGCCGGGTCGGGTAGTACTCGGGCAACCGGGTGATGCGGGAGAACAACTCGCTGCCCGCGGCGTCGTAGAACCACTTGGGCGGCAGCCACTTGGGCACAGCCGTCAGTCCCGTCCTGACGTCGTGTTCGAGTGCCTGGCGTAGATAGCCGCGGTCAAGATGGTTGATCACGTGCACGGTGGACTGGCTGACGGGCATGAGGCCTCCCCGAGTGGATTACAACGGCTGGACGCGTACGTCGTCGCGGGTGACGGTCAGCAGGCTGCGCTCGGGTACCGCCTGCCATCCGGGCAGGTCGTCGAGCGGCTCGCTGGCCACCAGCACGCCGTCGTGAAGTCGGTGATGGAAGAGGGTGTCGCCCCAGACGGTGGCGGCGATCGACGCGCCGTCGCAGGCGAGCAGGTTCAGGCGAGCGCCGGGGTCCTTCTCCCCGGCGTGGACGACCACCTCGGCGAGCGCCTCGCCCAGGCCGAGCCCGGCGTGCCCGCGCTGGAACACGGCGGCGGCGACCCAGGCGGCGTCGCACGTGCTCTCGGCGTCGTCGGCCAGGTCCCTGACCGCGTCCCGCGCGACGCGGCCGTTGTGGCTGAGCAGCCACCGCCCGTCGGTGAACGGCGGGGTGGCACTCTCCTCGATCGGCATGCCGACGGTGGCCGAGCGGACGGCCGCCAGCAGGCAGGTCGAGCGGGCGATCCGCGCGAGCCCGGGCAGATTGGCGTCGGTCCAGATGGGCACGGAACGGCGATACCGCACAGAGCGCCCCGATTCATACCAGCCCATGCCGTACCCGTCGGCGTTGATTGTGCCGTGACGCTGCCGCCGCGGCGCGTACGACTGTTTCAACAGGCCGTGTTCCGGCTCGTGAATGAGCCAGTCGAGCGAGCGGGCGGCGCCCAGCCAGGCCGCGTGCCTGCACATCAGACCCGCTCCGAACGGGCGCAGCGGAAGCCGGTGAAGATCTGCCGGCGGATCGGATAGTCCCAGTTTCTGAACGTGGTCCGCACCGCCGCCGGATCGGCCGCCCAGGAGCCACCGCGCAGCACCCGGTACTCCTGGCCGAAGAACACCTCGCTGTACTCCTTGTACGGAAAAGTGCGGAAGCCGGGATAGGGCTGGAACCAGGAGGCAGTCCACTCCCAGACGTCACCCACCATCTGCTCGGCCCCGTAGGCGCCGGCCCCGGCCGGGTAGGCGCCCAGCGGCGCGGGATGGGCGGCGCGGTGCCCGAGGTTCGCCCGGTCGGGGCCTGGGGCGTCCTCACCCCATGGGTACCTGTGCGCCTTCCCGGCCCGAGGGTCCCAGCCGCAGGCCTTCTCCCATTCGGCCTCGGTGGGGAGCCGCTTGCCCGCCCAGCGGGCGTAGGCGTCGGCCTCGTACCAGCTCACGTGCTGGACCGGCTCGTCCATCGGGACCGGCTCGGTACGGCCGAAGCGGGTACGCGACCAGGCGGCGCCGTCCCTGACCCAGAACAGCGGGGCGAAGACCCCGCTCCGCTGCCGCCACTGCCAGCCCTCCGCCGACCACCAGCGCGGGTCGTCGTAGCCGCCGTCCTCGATGAACGCCTCGTAGGCGCGGTTGCCCACGGGCAGCCGGTCGATCCAGTACGCGGGCAGGTCCACCCGGTGGGCCGGCCGTTCGTTGTCGTAAGCCCAGGGCAGGGTGTCGGTGCCCATGACGAAGGAGCCCGCGGGCACGAAGACCTCTTCCGGACCCTCGCTGCGGCCCGGCGGAAGGTCGCCGTCGCGCACCAGCCCGGGCTGCCCGGACAGTTGCAGGGTGGCGAGCATGGTCTCGTCATGCTGATGCTCGTGCTGGATGACCAGGCCGAACACGAAGCCGTCGCGGTGCAGCGGGGCGGGTCCGTCCAGGTCGATCGCATCGAGGACGTCGAGCACCCGCCCGCGTACGCCCTCGATGTAGCGGCGGGCCTCGGCCGGGCCCAGGAAGGGCAGGCTGGGACGATCCTTGCGCGGCGTCTTGAACGCGTCGTAGATGTCGTCGATCTCGGGCCGCAGCGGGTCGATGCCCCCGGCCGCGCGCAGCACCCAGAGCTCCTCGTAGTTGCCCACGTGCGCCAGGTCCCACACCAGTGGCGACATCAACTGGGAGTGCTGGCGTACCAGCAGGTCGTCCTCCGCCGCCGTGTAGGTGAGTGACCGGTCGCGCACCGCGATGAGCTCGGCCGCGATGCGTTCCTTGAAGTCGTTCATCTGAATGATGGCGCGGAGACCCGGTCCGTCAGGGCCGGGAGGAAGCGCCACCCCTCCTTTCGAAAACAGTATGGAAAGACTCGGTCACGCTCGGTAATGTGTGCGGTGGGTGAGGATGCTGGGACAGGAGGTGCGCGATGGCGATCCGCCGCTCCGCCACCAAACGCCATGGCATGCCCACGATCGTGCAACTGCGGCTCACACCGAACCTGGCTCAGGCTGAGGCGCTGGCGGCGGCGGTGTTGTTGTGTAATCAGGCGGCCACCGTGGTGTCCCGGCTGGCCTGGCAGCATCGTGTGTTCCGTGTGGTGGAGTTGCATCGGCTGGCCTATGACGAGGTGCGGGCGCAGGTGGCCGGACTGGGCGCGCAGGCGGCGGTGCGGGCGATCGCCCGGGTCGCCGGCGCGTATGCCAACCGGCGCGCCACCAAGAAACGCGCTCACATCTTCCGCCCGCACGGCGCCGTCCCCTACGACGCCCGGCTGATGAGCTTCAACCGTGACGCCCGCACCGTGTCGCTGTGGACGCCCACCGGCCGGGTCACCGTCCCGTACACCGGCCGGCCCGAAGACCTCAAAGCCATCGACGTGCTGCCGCGCGGCGAGGCCGATCTGGTCTGCCGGCGCGGGGTGTGGCTGTTGCTGGTCACC
The DNA here is from genome assembly GCF_043197155.1 of Nonomuraea sp. NPDC049269. Lineage (NCBI taxonomy): Bacteria > Bacillati > Actinomycetota > Actinomycetes > Streptosporangiales > Streptosporangiaceae > Nonomuraea > Nonomuraea sp. NPDC049269. The sequence continues at coordinate 543,773 of NZ_JBICSO010000008.1, read as the reverse complement.
GTCACCCTGCCCAAGCCGGTGGTGCGTGAGCCGGTCGGCGGCTTTGTGGGGGTGGATCAGGGGGTGGCGAATCTGGCGGTCACCTGCGACGGCGTGGTGCTGCCCGGCCCGGCGCTGGCCGGCCCGATCGGCGGCAACGGCCACGTCCGCACGCTGCGGGAGCGGCGGCACCGTCAACGCCGGCGGCTGCAGAAGAAGGGCACCCCGGCGGCGCGGCGGGTGCTGCGCCGCCTTGCCGGGCGTGAGCACCGGATGATGAGCGACCTCAACCACCAAATCAGCACGTTTGTGGTGCGTGAAGCCGAACGCACCGGCCGCGGTGTCGCCCTGGAGGATCTGCAGGGCATCCGCGGTCGGGTCAGGGCTCACCGGCTCCAGCGGCGCACCCTGCACAGCTGGGCCTTCGCCCAGCAGATCACCTTCACCCGCTACAAGGCCGCCCGCGCCGGGATCGCCTTCCTGCTGGTCGACCCCGCCTACACCTCGCAGGCGTGTCCGGACTGCGGGAATGTCAGCAGGGCGAATCGGCCGGCATGGGGCCGGTTCGTCTGCACCGGGTGTGGCCTCGCTGGGTACGCCGACCACATCGCGGCCCGCAACATCGCCCAACGCGGCGTTACGGGCTGGGCTGCTATCAACCAGCCACACGCTACCGGCCTCCCCTCACCCAGACGGGACTGCGAGAGCAAACCACCGGCTTCAGCCGGTGGTAGTTGATTCCCATCCCTCGTCGCTCGGCCAGTTCGGGACATCCAGCAGGTCGGACGCAGGTGAGCGGCCCGTGCTCACGTGCCGGTCGGCGAACGCGGCCACCTCGCCGACCAGGCCGGGGCTCGCGCCGCAGCGCGGCAGCGCCTCCAGCGCGGCGCGGAAGCACGCCTCGGCGACCCGGCGCAGGTGCGGGTCGGCCAGCCCGCACCGCGCCGCCACCCCCCACAGCCGGCGGTACGGCTCCGCGGCGGCCATCGCGGCGTCGGCGGCGCGGTCGTCCATGATGAGGGCATGGGTCACGGCCACACAGACCGGCCAGATCGCCGGGTGCTGGGCGTCGAGGTAGCGGATCTCCAGCCAGCCCCGGGGCCGCACCGGTGGAAACAGCGTCGTGGCGTGGTAGGCCAGGTCCTCGGCGGTGGGCCGCCGCCCGCCGTCGGCCGTCAGCCAGTCTCGGAACGTGGAGCCATCACGGACCGGGCGATAGCTCTGCTCGTCCTCCCGTACCAGCATGAGCCGGGCATCCAGCAGGTATTCCGCCCAGTCCGCGGCAGGATCGCCCGAGGCGGGCACGGGCGAGGTCCTGGTGGGGTCGAGGTGATCCCAGACGGCCTGACGGCCCGACATCCAGCCGCACGGCCGGCCATCGCTCAGCGGCGAGTTGGCGAAGGCCGCCATCAGCACGGGGCCGAACGCGTGCGCCCGATCCCATCGCGCCGCCGGCCGCTCCCCCAGGTCCAGGTTGACCTGGATCGACGCGGTCGAGCACATCATGAGCTGCCCGTACGGCACACCGAGGAACTCGGCCATCGCCTCGTACCGGGGCTCACGCAACTGGCGGCGGGCCGGGCGTACCGGATCGAGGCCGATTCCGGCCAGCACCAGCCCTGCCGCTCGCAGGGCGGCGCGTACGGCGGCCACGTCGCCGGCCAGGCGGGCCAGCGCCTCCGGCAGCGGGCCCGCCGGGCCGGACAGTTCGAGCTGACCGCCCGGTTCGAAGGTCAACCGGCTGCCGCCGGCCAGTTCGGGCAGGGCCCGCTCGATCCTGGCCAGCGAGACCTGCCTGGCCACCTCCGTACGGTCGAAGATCAGGAATTCCAGCTCCACGCCCACCCGGTCCGCGGCGGCGGGACGGAAGCAGTGACGCGCGAAATCCGCCACCTCTGAGGCGTCCCGCAGCGGCGTACTCTCGGCTGTAAGCCCGATCATCGGCCCCCCTCGCATGGCGCATGGGTCTTGATGGTCCGCGTCCAGCGATCCGCCGCAGGCAACGGCGTCCCCATCTACAGACCCGCAAAGGGCGTAAGCGTTACAGACGGATTTTTCCGGAGATCGGATGTGGTGTGACCGGCCGCTACGTCACCTGGAGGGCCTTATGACGGTCGCCGCTCGCGGAACGCGGACATGAGCCGGTCGCGCACGCCGGCGGGGAGTTTCTCCGGGGGCGGATCGCCTAAGGCGGCGATGGTCGCGCGGAACTGTTCGAAGTAGCGGCTACAGCCCTGGCAACAGGCCAGGTGCGCGTGCGCACCCTCGCGCTCGGCCGGATCGAGGGCGTCGTCAAGATAGGCGGTGATGAGATCCACCAGCTCGTCGCATGTGAAGCGCTTCACGACGCCGACCGCCTTGTCTCCTGAATGAACCGTTTCACCTATTGTGCCGCCGCGCGGAGCCGACGGCGCTAGTCCGGCTGTCCCACGGACTCGAAATAGTCCGCGAGCCAGCCGCGCACCGCGACACGGGCGCGATGCAGCAGGACCCGCTGGTTGGCGGCGGAGATCTTCAGGATCTCGCACACCTCGTCGGAGGTGCACCCCTCCACGTCCCGCAGGGTGATCACGATGCGCTGCCGGGGCGGCAGCCTGGCCAGGACCTCGCCGATCAGGCCGCGCACCTCCGAGGCCAGCGCCTCCCCCTCGGGCGTCGGCCAGGCCGCGGGCGGATCCGTCCAGCCGCCCGGCGGCACCGGGTCGAGGTGCTGGTCGGCGGCGTTGCCACCGTCTCCCTCGAAGGCGCTCCACGGCAGCGTGCGCCGCTCGCGGACGCCGCGCTTCTTCGCCGTGTTGACCACGATGCGGAATATCCACGTCTTGACCGAGGAACGGCCCTCGAAGCCATCGATCCCGCCGATCACCGCCAGCCAGGTGTCCTGGACGACCTCTTCCGCGGAGTGGTCGGTGGACACGTAGGACCTGGCCACGCGCAGCATGCCCCGGGACCAGGTGTCGAGCAGCGCCGCGAACATCGCCTCATCACCCGCGCGGAGGGCCCGGACAATGACGTCATCCGAGGGCAACCCTCCGCCCGCGAAAGACCTCACGATCGCTTCCCTCCGGTCAGACGTCGGGACATCCATGACATCCGGGCCGACCCGCGCCCCGCATCTACCCAGGCTAATCTGCCCACCAGCGCGGCCCGGAGGCTGGGCGGCCTCCTGCGTATTCTCAGAAGATGAAATCTCCGGCGAATCGATGAGGAGCATCCCATGCGTCGGTCGGAAAGGCTGCTCTACGCGGCGAACGGGGTCGACCTCCGCGTCGTGGACCTCGAACTGACCGACGGCGAGCACATGGAGCAACCCTTCATCCGCACGCCGCAAGCCGCCGGAGCGGTGGTCTTTCATGACGGGTGCGCGCTGTTGCTATGGCGGCACCGCCCTGTCACCGACACGTGGGGGTGGGAGATCCCACTCGGCGAGATCGGCCCGGACGAGGACCCTGAGAGGGCCGCGGCCCGTCTCGTGGAGGAGCAGACCGGCTGGCGCCCCGGGCCCCTGACGCCACTGATCCGGATCCGCACCGCCGAGAACGTCGCCGACAGCGACCACGTGATCTTCGTCGCCTACCAGGCCACCCGCATCGCCGCGCCGGCCGGCGATCAGGCTCACGAACGGGCCGAATGGCTCCCGGTGCTGGGCATCCAGCGGCTGATCAGCGAGGAGGCCATCACCTCCGCGACCACGGCGGCGGCCCTGCTGCACCTCCTGGCCGACCTCCTGCAGGCACGCGCGTCACACTGAAATGGCCGTCGCCCTCAGTCGTCACCGGACTCCAGGCGATAGAGCGCGTTCAGCAGGGGCCAGGTGGCGGCGGCCATCTCGGCCGGGGTTCGCGGACATCCGCGCTGGAGCCAGTCGACCGACACCCCGATGAGCGCACCGGCGGTGAAGGCCGCCGTGACATCGGGCGGAACGGGCGAAAGGTCGTCGAGCAGGTGATCGCTGGTCGCCTCGGTGATCCGAGCGCGAATGTGGTCGATGACGCGCGCGCTGCCCTGTGATCCCAGCAGCGCGCGGAAGAGCCCGGCGTGCTCGGCCAGGCTGGCGAAGAAGGCGGTCAGCGATTCGGTCGTGTCCTGGGCCAGGTCGCCGGAGTCGAGCGAGGGCTTGGGCACCGCCTGGAGCAGGTCGTCGATCATCGCCGTACAGGCGTCCTCGGCCAGTTCGTGCACATCGCGGTAGTGGTCGTAGAAGGACGAGCGGCTCACTTCGGCGAGTTCGGCGACGTCCGAGACGCTGATTCTGGCCAGCTCCTGCTCCGCGACGAGCTGGATCAGCGCGCGGGCCAGGGCCGCTCGGGTGCGGCGAACGCGCCGGTCGCTCGCTTGGGTCTTGATCATCGCCACAGAAACAGCCTATCGTATGACGACATGTGTCGGTTTTCCTACAGATGTAGGCTAATGACATGACCCGTCGAGAAGGAGTAGCCACGTGACCCTGGCCTATCCGATCCCCAACGACGCAGCGCTGGAACCGCCCGCCGAATGGGCGAAGCTGCGTGGCGAGTGCCCGGTGGCGCACGTGAAGCTGCCCAGCGGCGACCAGGCGACCCTGCTGACCCGCTACGAGGACGTCAAGCAGGTGCTCGCCGACCCGCGCCTCAGCCGCCTGCTCAACGCCCCGGACGCGGCCCGGCTGTCGGACACCGACGATGGCGGCCTGTTCAGCAGCGAGATGGCGGCGATCATCCCGGACGGCGGCGAGGAGCACCAGCACTGGAGGCGCCTGGTCGGCAAGTGGTTCACCGCCAAGCGCATGTCCGCCCTGCGCCCCCAGATGGCGCGGATCGCCGAGCAATTGATCGACCAGATGGTCGAGCGCGGCCGGCCCGCCGACCTCAAAGCGTCGCTGGGCTTCCCGCTGCCGGTCTACGTCATCTGCGACATGCTCGGCGTGCCCGCCGCCGACCGCGAGCGGTTCTCCTACTGGTCCGACACCCTGCTCAACCTGACCAAGTACGAGAAGGCCGAGATCGACGCCGCGCAGGCCGAGTTCTTCCAGTACATGTCTGACCACCTCGCCGCCAAGCGCGCCGAACCCGGTGACGACCTGCTCAGCGAGCTGATCGCGGCCGGCGGGCCGGAGGACGGCGGGCTGACGGAGCTCCAGGTGCTGGTCACCGGGATGGCGCTGCTGGTCGCCGGGCACGAGACCACCGCCAACATGATCGGCAAGATGGTGGCGATGCTGCTGGCCGACCGCACGCGCTGGGAGCGGCTGCTGGCCGACCCGTCGCTGATCCGCACCGCGGTGGAGGAGTCGCTGCGCTTCGACGCCAACTCCGGCTTCGGCCTGCCCCGCTATCTGCCCGAGGAGACCGAGGTCGGCGGCACGGTGTTGCCGAAGGGCACCACGGTGATCTGCAGCATGGCCGCCGCCAACCGCGACGAGGGCGCCTTCGCGGCCGCCGACCGGTTGGATCTGACCCGCAGCCCCAACCCGCACCTGGCCTTCGGCTCCGGCGCCCACTCCTGCCTCGGCCAGGCGCTGGCCCGCACCGAACTGCAGGTCGTGCTGGAGGTACTGCTGCGCAAGCTCCCGACCCTGGACCTGGCGGTGCCGGTGGAGGAGCTGGAACGGTTGGACGGTCTGGCCGTCGGCGGTCTGCTCAAGCTTCCGGTGAGGTGGTAGCCATGAAGATCACTGTTGACGAGGAGAAGTGCTGCGGCGCCGGCCAGTGCGTGCTGATCGCGCCGGAGGTCTTCGACCAGCGCGAGGATGACGGCATCGTCATCCTGCTGGACGCCGAGCCCGGCGCGGACCAGCACGCGGCGGTCCGCGAGACCGCCGCCGTCTGCCCCGCCGGGGCCATCTTCCTGGACGAATAGACAGCCGGGCTGGAGCCGAGCGGGCCCGAGAGCACGAAGACCAAGGGTGGCGACGCCGAACGGGTCCGGCGGCATGAAGGCCGAGCGTGGCGACGCCGAACGGCTCAGGCGAGCTCGCGTGCCTGCCGAGCCACTGCCGAAGCGAGCTCGACGTCGTCGGCCAGACCGAGATCGGTCAGCGACGCCCCCGGCGTGCGCAGCAACCAGGCCGCGAGCACGCGGATCGCCCCTTCGGGCAGCCTGCCCTGCTTCCGTTCGGCGCGCAGGACCGGCAGCACGCGGGTGGCGATCTTCTGGTGGCCGTTTTCAGCGATCTTCGCCAGCGTGTGCCTGATCCTCGGGTTCGCGAAGCGTTCCAGCAGGGCATCACGGTAGGCGGCCAGTTCGATGTCGGGAAGCCCACGGGAGGCCTCCTCCCACCACTGCGCCAGCCAGGCGCGGCAGACAGGATCGGCCACGGCCTCGGCCACGGTCTCGTGCCCGCGCAGGGGCCCGCCGTAGGCCAGCAGGGAATGCCCGCCATTGAGCAGGCGCAGCTTGCGATCCTCGAACGGCGTGACATCGGCCATGAACCGGGCGCCCGCCTCCTCCCAGGCCGGTCTGCCCGCCGGGAAGTCGCCGGCCAGCACCCACTCGCTGTACGGCTCCGTGACCACCGTGGTCGGGTCGTCCTCGGTGGAATAGGGCGTGATCCGGTCCACCATCGTGGAGACGTACGTGGCGTGCCGCACCGCGGCTGAGTGCCCCGTGGCCTCGGCCAGCTCGGCGAGCACGCGTTCGATCAGCTCGCCGTTGCCCGGCAGGTTGTCGCAGGGCACGATCGCGACCGGCCCGTGCCCGGCCTCCCGGCGAGCCACGAGCCCGGCCAGCAGCCGCGCGGCGGCCGTCGTCACCGGTGCACGGGGGTCGGCGCGGAGCGTCTCGGCATCGGAAGGCGTTCCGGGAACGTCGGAGGAGGTGCCCGGAACGTAGCCCGCCTCCGTGATCGTCAACGTGACGACGGCCAGGTCGGGCCGCCGCCAGTAGTCCAGCCACACGTCGTGGTCACTGCCCGGATAGGCGGCGACCAGGGATTCGACGACCTCACGCCGGTCGCCGTCGGGCGCGCGGGTGATCAGGGTATAGCGCCCCTCCCGCGCGGCGAGCCGTGCCGCCAGGTCGGTGCCGCGGTGGCTGAAGGCGGCGATCCCCCACTGCTCGGCGTCGGGCGCGTGGTGGGTGTACCAGGCCTGGTGGGCGCGGGCGAACCCGCCCAGGCCTACATGGAGGATGCGCACCGGACGTCTCACAGCTTGAACGCCTTTCGCGGGTCGACGGTGGAGAAGACCGTCTCTTCCACGGCGAACAACACTATCCGGCGTGCAACAGGCGGGTGGCATGGTGGTCGGGCGCGATGAACAGCTGGGTCGGCGAACGGCATGAGGCGCCGCGCAATTTGCCAGGTGGGCCGCGCGCATGGTCGGCTGCACGCATGACCCAACAGATCGGCGGTCCCGGCGTCGTTCTCACCGATGAGCAGGTGCGGCGCTTCGTGGCCGAGCGGCTCATGGCCGAGGATCTCGACGGCCGCAGTGTCTGCGTGGTGGTCCCCGACGGGACCCGCACCTGCCCGCTCCCCCTCCTGCTCACCGCCGTTCGCGACGCGCTGGAGGGCCGGGTGAGCCGCCTGACCGTGCTCATCGCGCTGGGCACCCACGCCCCGATGGACGACACCGAGCTGGCCCCGGGGGTCCATGCGATCAACCACGCCTGGTGGGAGCCGTCGACGTTCGTCTCCCTCGGCACGATCTCCGCCGACCGGATCGGCGAGCTGTCGGGCGGGTTGCTGCGGCACGAGGTGGACGTACGGATCAACCGCGCGGTAGTGGAGCACGACGTCGCGCTGGTCCTCGGGCCGGTCTTCCCGCACGAGGTGGTCGGCTTCTCCGGGGGCAACAAGTACTTCTTTCCCGGCGTCGCGGGCGCGGATGTGATCGATCTGTCGCATTGGCTCGGCGCGCTGATCACCAGCTCGGAGATCATCGGCACACGCGGCATCACCCCGGTGCGCGCCCTGATCGACGAGGCCGCCTCGCTGATCCCGACCCGGCGGCTGGCGTTCTGCCTGGTGATGCAGTCGGGGTCGGACAAGCTGCATTCGATCGCGTACGGCACACCGCAGCAGGCGTGGGCGGCGGCGGCCGGGGTCTCCGCGGAGACACACGTCCGCTACCTCGACAAGCCCGTCAAGCGCGTCGTCTCCATCATTCCGACGAAATATCAGGACATGTGGACGGGGGCGAAGGGCTTCTACAAGCTCGAACCCGTGGTCGCCGACGGCGGCGAGGTCATCCTCTACGCCCCGCACATCTCCTCGATCTCCGAGATGCACCCCGAGATCGAGGAGATCGGCTACCACTGCCGCGACTACTTCACCAAGCAGTGGGACCGCTTCGAGCACCTGCACTGGGGCGTCCTGGCCCACTCCACCCACCTGCGCGGCTCGGGCACCTACTCGCCGGAGGAGGGCGAGCGCTGCCGGGTCCGGGTCACCCTGGCCACCGCCATCCCCGAGCGGACAGTCCGCCGGGCCAACCTCGGCTACCTTGACCCGGCCAGCGTCGACCTCGAAGCGCTGGCCACCGATCCCGAGACGTTGGTGGTGCCCGAGGCGGGCGAGGTCCTCTACCGGCTGCGCTCATGAGGCGGGCCTGGATCGACGCCTCGGCCGGGATCGCGGGAGACATGCTCCTGGCCGCGCTGCTGGACGCGGGCGCCGGCCTGGAAACGGTCCGCGCGGCCGTGGCGGCGGTCATCCCGGATGAGGTACGACTGACGCCGCGCCAGGTCACCCGAGCCGGGCTGCGGGCCACTCACGTGCGGGTCGAGAGCACCGACCACCACCCGCACCGAACCTGGGCCGAGATCCGCGACCTGATCGGCCGCGCCACTCTTCCCGAACAGGTGCGCGGAGACGCCCTGGCGGTGTTCGAGCGGCTGGCGCGGGCCGAGGCTCGGGTCCACGGCGTGCCTGTGGAAGACGTCCACTTCCACGAGGTCGGCGCCTGGGACTCGATCGCCGACGTGGTGGGCGTATGCGCGGCCCTCCATGATCTGGGCGTGCGCGAGCTGAGCGCGGGTCCGGTGGCGGTCGGCTCGGGCCGGGTGCGGACCGCCCACGGAGAGCTCCCGGTCCCAGTTCCCGCCGTGGCCGAGCTCGCCGCCGGTCGGCGGATCCTCGCGGGTGGAGAGGGCGAGCTGGCCACCCCCACCGGCATGGCCCTGGTCACCGCGCTGGCCCGCGAGTGCGCCGAACTGCCGCCCATGCGCCTGGAGGCCACCGGGGTCGGCGCGGGCGGCCGTGACGTCCCCGAACGCCCCAACGTCGTACGCGTCCTGCTCGGCGCCGACGAGCAGGACGCCGGGAGGCAGGCGGAGGATTCGGTCCTCCTGGAGGCCAACGTCGACGACCTCGACCCCCGGGTATGGCCTTCCGTCCTGACCGCACTGCTCGAAGCGGGCGCGGCCGACGCCTGGCTGGTGCCGATCCTGATGAAGAAAGGCCGCCCCGCCCACACCCTCTGCGTCCTGGCGGCCACCGCGCGGGCGGATCCGCTGCGTGCGGCGATCTTCCGGCTGACCACGACCCTCGGCGTGCGCGAGCGGGCCGTGCGCAAGACCGCGTTGGCGCGTGGCTGGGCGCACGTGGAGGTCCTCGGCGCCCGCCTCCCCGTCAAGGTCGGGTACCGCGAGGGAGTGATCGTACAGGCCACGCCGGAGTTCGAGGACGCCGCCCGCCTCGCCGTACAGGAAGAACTCCCGGTCCGCGCGGTGCTGGACGCGGCCCTGGCGGCCGCCCGCACGGCCCGGCTCGCTCCCGGCGAGCCGGTTCCCTCTCACCTGGAGGACACATGCTCCCCCCACTGACCGGCCCTGAGGCCGCGCTCGCGGACCGGGCGGGCGCCCTGCTCCGGGTCGACGGACGGCTCGGTGTGGCCTTCTCCGGCGGCGTCGACTCCTCGGTCCTGCTGGCGCTGGCCGTCCGCGAACTGGGCGCCGACCGGGTCGTGGCGGTCCTCGGCGTGTCGCCGAGCCTGGCCGCCGACGAGCGCGCGGCGGCCCACCAGGTCGCCGCGTACATCGGCGCCGAAGTGATCGAGGTGCCCACGTACGAGGGCGATCTGCCCGCCTACCGCGCCAACGGCCCGGACCGCTGCTTCCACTGCAAGGACGAGCTGTTCACCCGCATCTCCGCAGCCGGGCTCGGCCTGGCCGCGGTCGCCTACGGTGAGAACGCCGACGACGTGCGGCGCCCCGACCGGCCCGGCAGCCGCGCCGCCGCCGACCACCGGGTGCTCCGCCCCCTCGCCGACGCCGAGCTGGACAAGGCCGCCGTCCGCCGCGTCGCCGCCGCCCTGGGCCTGCCCAGCGCCGACAAGCCCGCCGCCCCCTGCCTGGCCTCGCGCGTCCCGCACTTCGAGGAGGTCACGCCCGAGAAGCTGCACCAGATCGAGCGGGCCGAGCACGCGCTGCGCGCGCTGGGCCTGCGCGAATGCCGGGTCCGCCACCATGGCGAGATCGCCCGGATCGAGGTGCCCGTCGCCGACCTCCCGCTGCTCGCGGGCGAGCTCCGGGAGCAGGTGTTGTCCGCGGTACGGCAGGCGGGCTTCCGCATGGTCGCCGTCGACCTGGCGGGCATCCAGTCGGGGGCTTTCACGCTGCCGTTGGTGGAGGTACGGGGTGGCTGACGCCTGGCAGCCACCCGCCTCCTTCGCCCGGCTCGACGACGACCGGGTGGCGCGGCGGGGCTATCCGGAGGCGGTCTACTGCGAGGGCAAGACTCCCGAGCAGGTCCGCGCGATCGCGGCCCGGCTGACGGGCGACGCGGTCACGCTCTTCACCCGCGCCACCCCTGAGCACGCGCATGCCGTACGGGATGAGCTGCCGGACGCGCGGTACGAGCCGGAAGCCCGGCTGCTGGCCTGGCCACCGGAGCCACCCGCGCCGTCCGGCGGGCGGGTGGTCGTGCTGGCGGCGGGCACTTCCGACCTGCCGGTGGCCCTGGAGGCGGAGCTGACCGCGCGCTATCTCGGCCGCGAGTGCGAGCTGGTGGTGGATGTCGGCGTGGCGGGGCTGCACCGGGTGCTGGACCAGCTCGACCTGTTGCGCGCTGCCCGGGTCGTGGTGGTGGCGGCCGGGATGGACGGCGCGCTGCCGAGCGTGGTGGCGGGGCTGATCAGCGCGCCGGTGGTCGCCGTGCCGACCTCGGTCGGCTACGGCGCCGCCTTCGGCGGCCTGGCCCCACTGCTGGCCATGCTCAACGCCTGCGCGCCCGGCGTCGCCGTGGTCAACATCGACAACGGCTACGGCGCCGGTCACCTGGCGGCTCAGATCGCCTGCCGTTGAGCGTGAACGAAGAAACCCCAGTCCGGAAATCCGGGCTGGGGTCTTTCGGCGTGCGCCGTCAGGGACTCGAACCCCGGACCCGCTGATTAAGAGTCAGCTGCTCTAACCAACTGAGCTAACGGCGCTTGCAGAGAGGAATATACCGGCACTCCGCATCCTGGTCGAATCGGTATCACCTGCCTGCCAGCCGCTAGAATAAAGTTCGGCATTCAGACAGGAGCATCGATGTTCGACTCGCCCGCTGCCGTGACCGAGCGGCTCGCCGCCGTTGACTATCTCTCCGACGACGCCATCTCCACCTCGGTGTTCCTCGCCGCCGCCCTCGGCAAGCCGCTGCTGGTCGAAGGCCCCGCGGGGGTGGGCAAGACGCAGCTGGCCAAGGCCGTGGCGCTGGCCACCGGCTCCGAGCTGATCAGGTTGCAGTGCTACGAGGGGCTCGACGAGGCCAGGGCCCTGTACGAGTGGAACTACAAGAAGCAGCTCCTGCGCATCCAGGCCACCAGCGCGGATGACGACATCTTCAGCGAGGAGTTCCTGCTGGAACGGCCGCTGCTCAAGGCGATCCGGGCCGGGGTGCCGACCGTGCTGCTCATCGACGAGACCGACAAGGCGGATGTGGAGGTCGAGGGGCTGCTGCTGGAGCTCCTGTCGGACTTCCAGGTGACGATCCCCGAGCTGGGCACCATCAGCGCGGTGCGCAAGCCGTACGTCGTGCTGACCTCCAACGCGACCCGCGAGCTGTCCGAGGCGCTCAAGCGGCGCTGCCTGTACCTGCACATCGAGTACCCGACGCCGGAACGCGAGCGCGACATCGTGCTCAGCCAGGTGCCGACGATCCGCGCGGACCTGGCCGAACAGCTGGCCAGGACCGTGGCCACGCTGCGGTCCCTGGAGCTGAAGAAGGCGCCGTCGGTGGCGGAGACGGTCGACTGGGCGAACACGCTGCTCGCTCTGGGGCGCGACGAGCTGGACGAGGCGACTGTGGCGGGCACGCTGGGCGTGGTGCTCAAGCACGCCTCCGACCACGCTCGCGCGGTCAAGGAACTCGGGCTGCCTCATGAGTGACACGTCGCTGGTCGACAGGCATGTCGGGTTCGTGCATGCGCTGCGGGAAGCGGGGCTGCCCGTGTCGCTGGCCGAGGGGCTCGACGCGGTGCGGGCGCTGCGGGTGATCGACCTGACCGAGCGCGAGTCGCTGCGCGCCGCCTACGCGGCGACGCTGGTCAAGAAGCCGGGGTACCGTCCCGGGTTCGACATGCTGTTCGACCTGTGGTTCCCGTCCTCCACAACCGGTCTGAGCACCATAAAAAATGACAGCGCGGAGCTCAGTGAGCTGCGCGACCACCTGGCCCGGCTGCTCACCCATGGCGGTGAGGCCGAGATGCGGGAGTTCGCCAGGGACATGGTCGGGCGGTTCGGCCGGCAGCCGGCGGGTCCCGGCCGCCAGAACTGGTTCTCCTACAGCGTCCTGCGCGCGTTGTCCCCCGAGACGCTGATGGCGCGGATCCTCCAGGAGGTCCTGGCCGGTCAGGAGCGCGGCGGCCTGGCCGAGAAGACGGCGCGGCAGCGGGTGAACGCCGGCATCAAGCGCTTCGAGGACGCGGTCGCCACCGACGTACGCCGCCGCATCGCCGAGGACTCCGGCGTCGAACGCATCGCCCGCTCGGCCGTCCGCCCCCCGCTCGACCAGCTCGACTTCCTCCGCATCACCAAGGCGGACCTGGCCAGGCTGCGGCGAGAGGTCTACCCGCTGGCCAGGCGCCTGGCGGCCAGGCTGACGATCAAGCATCGGAAGGGCAGACGCGGCCGGCTCGACTTCCGCCGCACCATGCGGGCCTCGCTGCAGAGCGGCGGCGTCCCGCTGACCACGCATTTCAAGCCGCCCCGGCCGCACAAGCCCGAGCTGGTGATCCTCTGCGACACCAGCGACTCGGTCTCGTCGTTCGCGCACTTCACGCTGCTGCTCACGTACGCGCTGAGGGAGCAGTTCACCAAGGTACGGGCGTTCGGGTTCGTGGACACGGTCGACGAGATCACCCGCTTCTTCGTCCCCGGCGCGGACGTGGTGGAGGCGATGACCCGGCTGGCCAACGAGGCGGACATGGTGCGCTTCGGCCGGACGAACTATGGCCATTCCTTCGAGCGGTTCGCCGAGCGCTACGGCGACGCGATCGGCTCCAAGACGTCGCTGCTGATCCTCGGCGACGCCCGTTCCAACTACCAGCCGGCCGCCGTCGACACCCTGCGCGCCCTGGCGGCCAAGGCCCGGCACGCCTACTGGCTGAACCCGGAACCCCGGCAGCAGTGGGACACGGGCGACTCCATCGCCACCGACTACGACGCGGTCGTGCCGATGTACGAGTGCCGCAACGTCGCGCAGCTCAGCGCCTTCATCCAGGACCTGGCCTAGGCACGCTGGAGCTCCCGGGCGGCGGTGCGGGTGAGCAGCTCGATCTGCTGCTCGTCGAGCACCTCTCCAGCGGTCGCCTTGATGCGCCGGGCCACCAGGCTCGGCTTGAGCAGCGTGAGGCCCTCAGCGGTGACCTGACCGCCGCGCGGCAGCAGGCCGCAGTGCACGGCGAGCAGCGGGGTGATCGTCACCGGGATCCCGGTCTCGCGGGTCAGCAGCTCGGCGAAGGCGTTGGAGGTGTCGACCAGCGACTTGGCCACCTTGCTGCCGTACTTCTCGCCGAAGAAGAGCCGCCCGGTGTAGGTGGCGATCTCGGTGTCGGGGCTCCACGACTCGTTGTCGATGACCCACACGCCGCCGGGTCCGATCACGAGGTGGTCGATGGACGCCTGATCCCTGATGGCCCGGCCGTCGAGGACGCTGTAGCCGTGCTTGCCGAGCGAGCGGCGGAGCATCCGGCCGGTGATCACCTCACCGCGCCGCCGGCCACGCCAGACCGCGGTCAGGCGGAAGGAGCGCCAGGCGACATACCAGTCGATGCCGGCCACGAGGCCCGCGAACGCGAGGCCGTAGAGGGCGGTGAGCCCCAGGTCGAAGCGGAGCGCCAGGCCGATGCCCGCCGCGAAGCCAACGGCCGCCTTGATCATCCTTGATCGCTTGCGGTTGTTGGCGTCCTCGCGCCAGAACTTCTCGTAGTACCACTGCGGCGATGCCCCAGTGAACTTCTCGTCCTGCTGCACGTAAATAGAGCCACCGGGCACGGCAAACTCCCCCAATGAGTCGCTGCATCCATCAGGATCTGCCACGCCGAAGATCCTCGCCGAGTTAATTAATACCCCACGCGCCCCCGGCGGAAGCAAGGGGACCCTAAGGTGACGGAAATAGCACCTGTCGGAACGTCATCAACCGACCAGTCGGTATGCTGTGCCACGTGAAGGACGAACCGGTACGCAGGAGGCTGCTGGGCGAAGCGACCCGGCTGTTCGCGGAGCGGGGCTTTGAGGGCGCCTCCGTGCAGGAGATCGTACTGGCCGCCGGCGTCACCAAAGGCGCCATGTACCACTATTTCGACTCCAAGGATGATCTGCTGCACGAGATCTACGGCCGGGTGCTGCGCCTGCAGATGGAGCGCCTGACCGAGATCGCCGATGGCCCCGGCACGGTCGCCGAGCGGCTGCACGCGGCGGCGGCCGACGTCATCGAGACCACCACCGCGAACCTCGACGACTCCAAGATCTTCTTCCGGTCGATGCACCTGCTCGCGCCCGCTACCCGCAAGACCGTACGAGCCGAGCGCCGCCGCTACCACGAGCGCTTCCGCGACCTGGTGATCGAGGGCCAGCGCGAGGGCGTGTTCAGCGACCGCGTCCCGGCCGAGCTCGTCGTCGACTACTTCTTCGGCTCGGTGCACCACCTGGGCACCTGGTATCACACGGATGGACCGCTGACCGGCGCCCAGGTGGGCAAGCACTTCGCCGACCTACTCCTGACCTCCCTCGGGGTGACCTCTCTCGAGGGCGGGCACGTCGGCGAGTGACGCCAGTGCCTCCCGGTGGTCGCCGGGTGTGCCGAGCGCCGTCTCGCAGGCCTTGGCGCGCTTGAGGTAGAGATGCAGGGGGTGCTCCCACGTCATCCCGATCCCGCCGTGCAACTGCACGGCCTCCTCGGCCGCGTGTACGGCGACACCCGCGTTCCACGCCTGGGCCACGGCGACCGTCACGGCCGAATCGTCACCGGCGGCCGCACGGGCGGCGGCCCTCGCCCTGACCACGTCGAGCCAGAGATCCGCCAGCCGGTGCTTGATGGCCTGGAACGAGCCGACCGGGCGGGCGAACTGGTGGCGTTCCTTCACGTACGCGAGCGTGGTGTCCAGACACCACTCCGCCACCCCGAGCTGCTCGGAGGCGAGCAGCCCCGCACCGAACCGCAGCACCTCGGCCAGATCGCACGGACCCAGCAACCGCGCGGGCGCCCCAACGATGCGGACCGTGGCGACCGGACGGGTCAGATCCAGCGACGGTACGACCTCGACGGCGGCGTCCGCGGCCTCGACCGCGTACAGCTCCCCGCCGACCGGCACCAGCAGCACGTCGGCCACCTCCGCCCCGGCGACCGCGGACACGGCCCCGGACAGCGTCCCGCCGTCCACATTCACCGACGAACCCCGCCACGGCCGGTACGGCGAGGCGGCGAACGACACCACCAGGGCCGCGGTCGTCCGGCCCTCGGCCAGCTCGCCCAGCAGGTCCGCCGAACCCGTCGCCAGCAGCGCGTGGGTGGCCAGCACGGCACTGGTGAAGAACGGGACCGGCGTGACGCCCCGGCCGAGCTCCTCCAGCACGACAGCGGCCTCGCGGGCCGAGGCGCCCGCGCCTCCGTACTGCTCGGGAATGAGCAGGCCCGCCACGCCGATCTCCCCGGCGAGCGTCTTCCACAGGTCGAGGTCGTAGGGGTCGGACTCCACCCGCTTGAGCACCGCGGCGGGCGGGCAGCGGTCGGCGAGCAGGCCGCGCACGGCGGCGCGCAGCTCCTCCTCGACCTCCGAGTACAGCAGGGTCATCGGGGCAGGTCCTTCCAAGGGACGTCCTTGTCGACGCGGGGTTCGGAGGGCAGGCCGAGCACCCGTTCGGAGATGATGTTGCGCAGGATCTCCGAGGTGCCGCCCTCGATCGAGTTGCCCTTGGCGCGCAGGTAGCGGTAGCCGGCGCCACGCCCGTAGAAGTCGACGTCCTCCGAGCGGCGGAAGGTCCAGTCGTCGTAGCCGAGGTCGCGCTTGAGCTCGACGTCGAGGCCCGACAGCGCCTGGTTCAGCTTGGCGAACGACAGCTTCATGCCCGACCCCTCCGGACCGGGCTGCCCGGCGACGAGCTGCTCGCGCAGCCGTACCCCGGAAAGGCGGGTCACCTCCGACTCCACCCACAGCGACAGCAGCCGCTGATGCAGGTCGTGGGTGCGCAGCTCGGGGTGCTCGCGCCAGGTGTCGAGCACGGGGCCGATCATGCCGCCGCCGCGCCGTACGGGGGCGCCGCCGATCGCGACGCGCTCGTTCATCAGCGTGGTCTGGGCGACGCGCCAGCCATCGCCGACCTCACCGAGCCGCAGGTCGTCGGAGAGCCGCACGCCGGTGAGAAACACCTCGTTGAACTCGGCCTCCCCGGTGATCTGCCGCAGCGGGCGCACCTCGACGCCCGGCGCGTGCATGTCGCAGATGAAGTACGTCATGCCGCGGTGCTTGGGCACGTCCGGGTCGGTACGGGTGACGAGGATCGCCCACCGGGAGTGGTGCGCGCCGGACGTCCAGACCTTCTGACCGTCGACGACCCATTCGTCGCCGTCCCTGACCGCCCTCGTGGCGAGCGTCGCCAGGTCGGACCCCGCGCCCGGCTCGCTGAAGAGCTGGCACCAGATCTCCTCGCCCGTCCACAGCGGCCGGAGGAAGCGGCGCCGCTGCTCGTCGGTGCCGAACGCCAGGATGGTCGGCGCCGCCATGCCCAGGCCGATGCCCTGCACGCCGGTGTTGAGCTGCGGCGTCCCGGCGAGCTCCCGCTCGACGACCTGCTGCAGGTCCCGCGAGACGCCCAGCCCGCCGAGCCCCTCGGGGAACCACACCCACGCCAGCCCGGCGTCGAACCTGGCCCGCAGGAACTCCAGCCGGTTCTCTGGGTCGTGCGCGCCTCGGAAGGCGTCTATGCGGTGCTTGATGTCCGCCTCGTTCACATGTACCTCTTCAGTTCGCGGTAGGCGAGTGAGCGCTTGTGCACTTCGTCGGGACCGTCGGCCAGGCGCAGCGATCTGGCTCCCGCCCAGAGCGCCGCCAGGGGGAAGTCCTGCGAGACCCCGCCCGCGCCGTGCACCTGGATGGCCTTGTCCAGGATCCATTCCACGGTGATCGGGGTGGAGATCTTGATGGCCTGGATCTCGGTGTGGGCGCCCTGGTTGCCGACGGTGTCCATGAGCCAGGCCGTCTTGAGGACGAGCAGCCGCAACTGCTCGATCCGGATGCGGGACTCGGCGATCCACTCCTGGATGACGCCTTGCTGCGCGACGGGCTTGCCGAACGTCGTACGCTCCAGCGCGCGGCGGCACATCAGCTCGACGGCGCGCTCGGCCATGCCGATCAGCCGCATGCAGTGGTGGATGCGGCCCGGCCCGAGCCTGGCCTGGGCGATCGCGAAGCCGCCGCCCTCCTCGCCGATCAGGTTGTCGACCGGCACCCGTACGTCCTCGAACACGATCTCGGCGTGACCGCCGTGGTCGGCGTCGCTGTAGCCGAACACGTGCATGCCGCGCTTGATCAGCATGCCGGGGGTGTCGCGCGGCACCAGCACCATGCTCTGCTGGCGGTGCTTCGGCGCGTCGGGGTTGGTCTTGCCCATGAGGATGAAGATCTTGCAGTCGGGGTTCATCGCGCCGGAGATGAACCACTTGCGGCCGTTGATGACGTACTCGTTGCCGTCGCGGGCGATGGAGGTGGCGATGTTCGTCGCGTCGGAGGAGGCCACGTCGGGCTCGGTCATCGCGAACGCCGAGCGGATCTCACCGTCGAGCAGCGGCTGCAGCCACTCCTTGCGCTGCCACTCGTTGCCGAACATGGAGAGGACCTCCATGTTGCCGGTGTCCGGCGCGGCGCAGTTGGTGGCCACGGGCGCCAGGCTCGGGCTGCGGCCCATGATCTCCGCCAGGGGCGCGTACTGCAGGTTTGTCAGCCCCGCGCCGTGCTCTCCCGGCAGGAACAGGTTCCACAGGCCGCGCTTTCTGGCCTCGTCCTTCAGGTCGGCGACCAGGGGCGGCGAACCCCATCCGCTGGTCGCCGCCTGCTCCTCGAAGGCGGCCTCGGCCGGGTAGACGCATTCGTCCATGAAGCGCAGCAGGCGCTCGCGCAGGTCCTCGGTGACGCTGTCGAAGGCGAAGTCCATACCCGTGACCCTACCGACCGGCCGGTATGAGTGTCGACAGGTGGTCGCCGGTAAAACCGGGCGGGTGGCCATAAGGGTGATCCGGATCCTGTTTTAGGGTGACCGCCATGAACTTGCTCTCTCCTGTGGTGCTCGAGAACGACGTCGTCCGCCTTGAGCCGCTCACCCTGGAGCACATCCCCGACCTGTTCCTCGCCGGAGGCGGGGACGAGGAGGTCTGGCGCTGGCTGCCTGTCCCGCCGCCGCGTGCCGAGCAGGAGCTGGCGGAGATCGCCCGCGGCCTCCTCTCGGACGGCAAGCACGTCCCTTTCGCGGTCGTGCAGAAGTCGTCGGGGCGGGCCGTCGGCTGGACGACGTACAGCGACGTGCCGGGGTTCGAGAAGAGTGTCGAGATCGGCTGGACCTGGTACGGCCGGGCGGTCTGGCGGACGGCGGTCAACACCTCGTGCAAGCTGTTGCTTATCGACCACGCCTTCGACAAGCTGGGCTACAACCGCGTCATGCTCAAGACGGACGTGCTGAACGAGCGGTCGCAGAACGCCATCAAGCGCATCGGTGGGGTGCATGAGGGCACACTGCGGCGCCAGCGCAGGAGGCCGGACGGCACCTGGCGCGACACGGTCTATTTCGGCATCCTCGAAGAGGAGTGGCCACACCACCGCGCTCGCCTGAACCGTTAGCCGAAAGGGCCGCATGACTGACCGGCTGGGGGGCTACTGGTTAGGCTCCCGGCTCGGCGGCGCCGTCCATGACGCTTACGACGAGTCGGGCACTCGGTATGCGCTCACCCTCCTCCCCTCGCGGCCCCCATACCAGGTCAAGGCCGCCATGCAGGTGCGGTCGCGGTCTGTCGCGCGGGTGGTGGACGCCTGCCTGAATGGGGAGGTGCCGTATCTGGTCAGCGAGTACATCCCCGGGCCGACGCTGGGGGAGGTGGTGGGGCGGCGCGGGCCGTACGAAGGCGGTGACCTGTACCTGCTGGCGGCGGCCACGGCTACTGGGCTGGCGGCGATCCATGAGGCTGGGGCGGTGCACGGCGGGCTGACGCCGGACCGGGTCGTGCTGGGGGTTGAGGGGCCGCGGCTGGTCGGGCTCGGCCTCGGGGGTGATGGGAGCGGGCCTCCCGGGGATGTGCGGGAGTGGGGCAGGCTGCTGGTGTTCGCGGCATACGGCCCCTCCGGCCCATCATCGCCCGACGGGCAGGACCGATTACCTGATCAGCCCGGTCGGCTGCTCGATCGGCTTGATCGGCCGCTTCGGGAGCTCGTGCTGGCGGCGCTCCGCCGGGATCCGGATCGGCGGCCGAGTGCGCATCAACTGCTGCTGTCCCTGCTCGACGTGCCTCAGTCCCAGCAAGGGCGCCTCCTTCCGCCGGAGCCTGTGGACGACCCGCCGCTCGGTGCGCGGGCGGAGAGCCTCTATCTCCAGCTCAGCCGGGCGGACCAGGACGTGGTGCCGGAGGTGTTCCTGCGCCTGGTGGGGATGGACCCCGACGGCACCGACACCCGCCGTCGGGCCACCCGTACCGAACTGGTCACCGGCCGCCCTCCGGAACAGGCCGCCCTGGACCGCGTCCTCAAGGCGTACACCGAAGCGGGCCTGATCACACAGACCCACGACCCGAACTCCCCCACCGCACCGAACCACAACCCCAGCGCACCCACCCTGACCGCACCTGCCCCCAACTCGAGCCTGGCCACACCCGCCCCGCACCCGAGCCTGGCCGCGCACCCCCACCCGACCTCCCTCGCGCAGAACCACGGCCCGAACTCCCCCAGCCCTCGCCAGACCCCCGCCGCGAACTCCCCCAGCCCTCGCCAGACCCCCGCCGCGCAGAACCCCGAGCTGGAACCGGCCGACCAGAGCCACGCTCCCGGAGACGGCGTGATCATCGCCCATGCGGCGCTGCTACGGGCCTGGCCACGCCTGCACGAGTGGCTCGACGCCGAACGCGACGGCCTCGCCGTACACCGGGACCTCACCGGGGCGGCGCGGCGGTGGGAGGCGGGCGGGCGGCGGGAGACCGACCTGTTCCAGGAGGACGAGCTGGACAGGGCGCTGGCGTGGGCGGCGAGCGGGCGGCGGCGGGTGACGTTGAGCGCCGCCGAGCAGGCGTTCCTGGACGGGGGACGCGCGCTGGTGCGCGGCCGGGCCCGCGGCCGGCGCCGGGCCATGGCGGTCCTGGCCTCGGTGACACTCATCGCCGTCTTGGCGGCGATCGTCGTCGCCGTCTGGCAGAACGGCACGGCCGACGGGCGGCTCGACCAGGCCATGGCCAGGGTGGCGGCGTCCAGGGCGCGGGCGCTGCGGGCGGCCGACCCCGTGACGGCCCGCAGGCTGAGCCTGGCCGCGTGGCGCCTGGCCCCGGTCGCGGAGGCCCGTGCCGCGCTGGCGGACTCGGCGGCCGATCCGGCGGTGGACGTGTTCGCCGCCCCGTACGGCGGCGCGCGTTCCCTCGACGCGCTCAGCGACGACGGCACCCGGCTGGCCGCGCTGACCGACGGGACACTCCGGGTGTACGACACCATTTCCGGCAGGCAACTGGCCACGACCGCCGGTCCTGACCAGAGCGTACGGGCGATGGCCTGGTCCCCCGACGGCCAGACGCTGGCGCTCATCGGCGTCGACCGGTCGTACCTGTGGAACACGACCTCCGACGCAGGCGTGGGACCGCCCTTCGGCCGGGGGCTGGGCGCGCCGGGGCAGCAGTCGGCCTGGTTCAGTCCGGGGGGCGGGCTGCTGTTCGCCGCGGCCCGCCAGTCGGGCGAGCGCTGGGCCTGGAACCTGCGGACCGGCCGGGCCGCGTTCGTCGGTCAGTATGTGGTGGTGGGGCCGCGTGACAGGGTGGCGCTGGTGTTCGCGGGGCCGCGTTCGGAGGTCGTACGTCTGTCCACGGGCACCCGCGCTCCGGCGCCGTGGCTGGACAGGATGCCGTGGGAGTACGCGGTTTTCAGCCCCGAGGGTGAGCGGGTGGCGATCGCCGAGGAGACCGGGGTGCAGGTGTACGCGCTGAACGGCGTACCCGTGCTCCCCGCGCGACTCCGGCCGTCACCCGGTCACCTCCGCTTCAGTACGGACGGTCAACTGCTGGCCAGCACGGACACCGACCGCGTCCGGGTCTGGCGCGTCGCGGACGGCACCCGCCTCACGGACCGCCAGGTGCCGCCCACCGGCACCGACCGCCCCGCCCAGGCCGCCCTCGCCCCGGACGGGCGCTGGCTCCGCGTACTGGCCGACCACGGCACGGTCCTCACCATCGACCTCGCCCACGCGACACCACCACCCGACCCGGCCCGCGCGGCGGCGTCGATCTGCGGCCGGTACGGCGGGCTGTCACAGCCGGACTGGAACAGGTACCTGTCCGAGGTGCCGTATCGACCGGTGTGCTGAGCTTGGGGGTCCCGCGAAGCACGGACACGCCCACCACCGCACGAGTTCCACGAAACATGGGTAAGCCCACCACGTCGCAAGTCCCACGAAGCACGCAAACGGTCCCGCAACCTCGTAAGTCCCTCGAAACGCTCGGACAGGCCTGCAACCTAGTAAGTCCCGCGAAAGGCGCAGACAGACTCGCCACCTCGCAGACGCAAAACACGGACAGACCCGCAGGCCCCCTGCCACAGCCGCCCTATGGCACCACCTGCAAACGCCCGACTCCAGCCGCCCTATGGCGCCACCCCAGCCGCCCGACCCCAGCCGCCCTATGGCGCCAACTCAGCCGCCCGACCCCAGCATCCCTCGCAGGAACTCCCGTACGGCCTCCCGCAAATCGTCGAGAGAGGGCGCATCACCTGCCCCCGCGATGGAATCGAACATGATGCCCTCGCCGAACGCCACCAACTGCCGCCCATGCCGCACCGGATCCGGCGACCCGAGCGCGGCCAGGAACCCGACGACAGGATCGCGGAAGCGCCGCCCCGCCGCGTCGTAGATCTTGCGCAGCTCGGGCCGCCTGGTCGCCTCCAGCGCCAGCTCGTACCGGGCCAGAGTGCGCCTACGATCGGCAAGCTGAACGTGAAGCGCCTCAGCCACCAGCCCCGGCAAATCGGACTCCAGAATCGCTTCAGCCGCCGCCCCGTCATACGAACCGGGCTCCGCGAGCGAACCAGCCGCCGCGCCCGACGGACCAGACTCCCGGAACGCATCGGTCGGCCAGGCCGACGGACCAGACTCCGCAAGCGAACCAGCCGCCCCACCCGACGGACCAGACTCCCGGTACGCGTTGGACGGCCGGGCCGGAGTGGTTGATCCCTGGAACGCGTCGGACGGCCGGGCCGGAGCGTTCGAGCCCTGGAACGCGTCGGACGGCCGGGCCGGGGTGGTTGAGCCCTGGAACCGATAGACCGAAGCCAATGCCTGTTCTTCCAGGTCCGTGAGGCGGGAAAGCGTCAGTTCCAGGAGGGCCGCGCGGGTGCGGGCCAGGTTGGAGGTCGATCCGGGTGGGAGGTCGGCGGCCTCGTCGACGGCTCGATGGGTGAGCCCGCGCATGCCACGCTCCGCCAGCAGGGTGATTGCCGCGTCCGCGACGGTCTCAGAGCGCTTCACGAACGTCAAGACTACACCGGTAGTGCCATCGAACTACAGACGTAGTATGGTCAAACTACAGGCGTAGTTAGGGAGGCGGGCATGGCCAGAGCCGTAGTGATCGGTGGCGGCATCAGCGGGCTGACCGCGGGGATCGCGTTACGTCGCAAGGGCTGGGACATGATCGTGCTCGAACGCGCCCCCAAGCTGGAGCCGGTCGGGTCCGGCGTGGCGGTCGCCGCCAACGCGTTGAAGGCACTCGACGTGATCGGCCTGGGCGACCGCGTGCGCAAGCTGTCCAGGATCCAGGGTCAGGTGGGCGTACGACATCAGAACGGGCGCTGGCTGACGCACACCACCGAGGACAAGGCGCAGAAGCTGTACGGCGACTCGGTCGTCATCCTGCTCCGCGCCGACCTCGTGGATGTGCTCGTGGAGGGTCTGGGCCATGAGCACCTGCGTTTGAACACCGCCGTCACCGGCGTGGACGCCGACAGGGGCATCGTACGTACTGGAGACGGTGACATGGAGGCCGACCTGATCGTGGCCGCCGACGGCATCCACTCGGCGACGCGGGCCGCGCTGTTCCCCGAGCACCCCGGTCCCGTGTACTCGGGGGTCACCGCCTGGCGGGGGCTGGTGCCCGCGCTCGGCCGGGAGTTCCAGAGCACGGAGACGTGGGGCAAGGGCCTGTTGTTCGGGGCTCATCAGATGACGGACGAACTCGTCTACTACTACGCGACCGACCTGTCACCCGCCGGTGCCGTACACGCGGACGAGCGCGAGGAGTTGTTGCGCAGGTTCGGCGGCTGGCACGATCCGATCCCGGCGTTGATCCGCAGGTCGGACAACGCGCGGATCCTGCGCAACGACCTCTACTACTTCGACACCCCGCTGCCCGCCATGCACCGAGGCCGGGTGGCGCTCATCGGGGACGCGGCCCACCCCATGACCCCGAACCTCGGCCAGGGCGCCTGCCAGGCCATCGAGGACGCCATCATCCTCGCCCTCGCCGCCAACGGGGAACTCACGGTCGATGGCGAACTCCGGTCCCGAGGTGATCTCCACGCGGGTACGGCTTCCCTCGGTGGCCGCCTCCTGGGTGAGGATCGCGCAGGCGGGGACCGGTCAGATGGGGACGGCCTCGGCGGCCGCGCCAATACGGCTCCCGGCCTCCCCCACGGAAATCCGTCACGCGCGGACCTCCCAGCCAGGGACATCCCCTACGACCGCATCAACACGGGCCCGAACCTCACAGGCACGAGACCCGCCGGCGCAAACCTGTCAGGTGCCGACCTCCCGGACAGGGACAGCCTCGGCGACTGCATCAATGCGGATCCGGCCCTCCCAGGCGCGGGACTGTCTGGCAGGACTCTGGCTGGTGGGACCCCGGCAGATGGAGGTCCGGCTGCCGGGGGCCCAGCAGGTGCAGGTCCAGCGGCCGGCACTCCGGCAGATGGAGGTCCAGCAGCCGGAGGCCCAGCAGGTGCAGGTCCGGCGGCCGGCACTCCGGCAGATGGAGGTCCAGCAGCCGGAGGCCCAGCAGGTGCGGGTCCAGCGGCCGGGACTTCGGCAGATGGAGGTCCAGCAGCCGGGGGCCTGGCAGTCGGGGGTTCGGCAGGTGTGTGGCTGGCGGGTGGGCCCGTCGACGTGAGAGACCGGCTTGCTGCCTATACGGCTGCGCGGCTGGAGCGGACCGCAGGCGTGGTGCGCATGGCGATGACCCTCTGCAAGATGACCAAGCTGCGCAACCCGGTGGCCGTCGCACTCAGGAACGCGGGGGTGGCGGTGGCCTCGCGGCTCACACCAGATCTGATGTTGCGGTCAATGAACGAGATTCTCGGGTGGCGTCCACCGGCACAGGATGGGAGTGATCAGGGGACAACCGGCTGAGTGTGATCGTTCCGCCGATGGTCAGCATGGCCGCCAGCACAGCGGGGATCGCGGTGGAGGGGTTGGTGGGGAGAGGTTCGCCGAGGAGGATCGCGCCCGCGAGTACCGAGGTGATCGGGTCCATGACCTGCACGCCCGCGTACGCGACACCGAAGTAACCCACCGCGTACGAGCGTTGCAGCAGCACGACCGCGCAGACCAGCAACACGGGCACGGCGAGTGTGAACCAGTGCAACAGCCGGCCCCAGTCCCCCTGCATGCCACCCCCGACCGCCCGGACGAACGTCGACACGCTCGCGGTCACGGCGCCGGCTCCCACGGACAGGACGAGGGCCTTGCCGGGTCCGCGCAGTCTGTTGGCGATCAGTTCGGCGGCGAGGACGATCACGCCGATCACGCCGATGAACCCGATCGCGGCCCCGTCGCCGAGTTTCGGCGTCACGTTGTGCGTCGGGAGCAGCACCATGAGCCAGAGCAACCCGACGGCCACCGCGATGGAGCCTAGTATTTCCGCTTTGTACGGGCGGCGGCCGTACATCAGCGCGGCCAGCGGCACGGCGAACACCAGAGTGGCCACGCTGATCGGCTGTACGGCGACCAGCGGCGCGAGGCTCAGCGCCACGGCGTGCAGGCACGCGCCGGTGAAGCCGATGACGCCGCCGATCCACCAGCGAGGGCGCCTCACCAGTCTGAGGGAGGCGCCCTCCGCCACGGCTTCGAACTGTTGCAGCGCGGCACCGAACGCGTATCCGAGCGCCCCCGCCAGCGCGATCACG
Organism: Nonomuraea sp. NPDC049269; assembly: GCF_043197155.1. Lineage (NCBI taxonomy): Bacteria > Bacillati > Actinomycetota > Actinomycetes > Streptosporangiales > Streptosporangiaceae > Nonomuraea > Nonomuraea sp. NPDC049269. The sequence goes on along the minus strand of NZ_JBICSO010000008.1, from coordinate 518,052 downwards.
AGGCCGACCCAGGTCATCGTCGCCCACGCAGGGACATGGATCCTTCCAAGAGCATTGCACCAGCTTATGAGGGAAGCTAAGTGCTGCAATCATCCTTTAGGCCAAACATCCCTCTCATCACGGACGTACCTGCCGTACCGGCACGGTCTTCCGCAAGACAGGTCAGGACGGCTCAGGACAGACGCAGAACACGTGCCCCTCCGGATCCTGCAGCACGATCCACCCGACCTTCTCCTCCGTCACGCCGGGCTGGAACGCGGGCTTGGTGGCCCCCAGCGCAATGTACTGCTCCACAGCCCGCTCCACATCCGGCACCCGGAAGTCGAGATGGAACTGCTTGTCCGCGCTGGGCCACTCCACCGGCTTGCGGTCGGGGACGCGGCCGAAGTAGATGTTCGTCGTGCCGTCGCCCACCGCGGCGTACTCGTCCTCCGAGTACTGGATGTCCAGCCCGGTCACCTGGTGCCAGAACTCGGCCATCCTCTTGGGCTCCGCGCAGTCGATGGTGACGGCCAGGAGCTTCGCGTTCGTTGTCATGGTTCGAGGGTGACAGGCATACCTGCCACCCTCTGTCAGGTACGGCTAGCCGCGACGTGTGGCAGATGTCACCCGCTTGAGGATCCTGTCCCACTCCGTGCCGAACGGGTTGTCCTGCACCAGATAGGTCCAGGTCGCGGTGGGGCGCTTGAGGTCGGGCTCCGGCGCCTCGAACGACTCCATCGAGCGGCGTTCGACCTCCGTCAGCAGCGCCTTGTACTCCGCCACGGCCTCCCGGTGGAACTCGTCGATCGGGCTCATCCGGCCGAGCGCCCGCAGGTGGATGCCTTCGCGCAGGTCGGTCAGGAACGCCAGGTGCTCGGTCCAGCAGCGGTCGATCGCGTGCAGCACGATCTGCCTGGCCGTCTCGTCGCGGGTGTCCTCCGGCAGCGCCGCCCAGCGTTCGGGGTCGGCCTCGGCCAGCGCCTTGGCCGCCGAGTCGCTGTGCAGGACCTTGTCGCGCCACTCCAGGATGAGCTCGCGCTGGTGCTCCAGCAGGCGGGTGTAGCGCCAGGTGTTGCGGTGGATCTCCAGGTTCACGCCCTCGGCGACCCGCTGGGCGTGGCCCACGAGGTAGGCGCCGCGGCGGTGACGTACCAGGCCGTCGGCGTCGGCCGCGGGCGGCCGCTCGTCGGGGACGAACTGGGTGATGAGGTCATCCTGCATGCTGACGAAGAACACCGAACCGCCGGGATCGCCCTGACGGCCCGCCCGCCCGCGCAACTGGTCGTCGAGGCGGCTGCTCGCGTGGCGGCCCGAGCCGATCACGTACAGGCCGCCCAGTTCGGCGACGCCCTCGCCGAGGCGGATGTCGGTGCCGCGTCCCGCCATCTGCGTGGAGACGGTGATGGCGTCGCGCTCGCCGGCCTTGGCGATGATCGCGGCCTCTTCCGCGTCGTTCTTGGCGTTGAGTACGACGGGCTCCATGCCGCGCCGCTGCAGGAGCTTGGCCAGGTTCTCCGACTCGGCCACGTCGAGCGTGCCGATGAGGATGGGCCGGCCGGTGGCGTGCGCCTCCTGGATCTCCTCGACCAGCGCCGCGTCCTTGTCCGGAACGGTCGGATAGATACGGTCCGGCGCGTCCTGCCGGACACACGGCCGGTTGGGCGGGATCACCGCGACCTTGAGCCCGTAGAACTCGCCGAGCTGCTCGCTGACCGCGACCGCCGTGCCGGTCATGCCGGAAATCTGCGGATAACGCTTGATCAGGCCCTGAACGGTGATCGAGTCGAGGATCTCGCCCTTCTCGCTGGGCGGCAGCGTCTCCTTGGCCTCCACGGCCGCCTGCAGGCCGTCGGGCCAGCGCTGGAGTACGGCCACCCGGCCGCGCGACGGGTTGATCAGCTGGACCTTGCCGTCACGCACGATGTAGTCGACGTCGCGGGTGAGCAGGGCGTGGGCGTGCAGGGCCAGGTTCAGCTCGATCAGCGTGCCGGGCTCGTTCTCGTCGTACAGCTCGACGTCCAGCATGCCCTCGACGCTGTCGGCGCCCTTGGTCGTCAGGTAGACGTTGCGCGCCTGGTCGTCGATCTCGTAGTGATAGCCCCGGATCAGCTGCCTGACCAGCGCCGCCATCTCGGGCACCGCGCTGCCCTCGTCGGCCGCCCCCGCCATGACCAGCGGCACCCGTGCCTCGTCCACGAGCACCGAGTCGGCCTCGTCGACCAGCGCCACCTCGGGCGCGGGCACGATGATCTCCGCCGCGTCGGTACGCAGCCGGTCGCGCAGCACGTCGAAGCCCATCTCGCTGACAGGTCCGTACGTGACGTCCTTCGCATAGGCCGCGCGCCGCTCGTCGGGTGTGGAGTTCTGGTCGATCCAGCCCACCGTGACACCCATCGCCTCGTAGAACGGCGCCATCCACTCGGCGTCGCGCCTGGCCAGGTAGTCGTTGACGGACATCACGTGCACCCGCTTGCCCTGCAGCGCGTACCCGGCCGCGGCCATCGCCCCCGACAGCGTCTTGCCCTCACCGGTCGCCATCTCGGCGATCTGCCCGTCGAGGAGGGCGAGCGTGCCCAGAAGCTGCACGTCGTACGGCCTGAGCCCGAGCGTCCTGTCGGCGGCCTCCCGCGCTACAGCACAGAACTCGGCCAGATCATCCATTTTCGGCTCGGGCAGCTCCTCAAGCGCGCCAATGCGTTCGGCCCGTCCGGCCGCCGCCTTGACGATCTTTTTGTACGGGCTGAGGTTCACCCCGCCCGGACGATCCAGGAGGTTTCTCACTATTCCGGAAATCGACGCCACAATCCCTCCAACGCATGCTTTGTCAGCGCCGTTCCCATTTAGTGTCAAGTGCGCTCAATCGGGGAGCGGAGCGACGGTACGGCAAGCATCGCCGTACCGGACCCTAACTCATAGGACGGCCGCAATCGCCACCCCGCTCCGCGACCGCTAATCCTTGCCGGTCATACGCCCTGCTTGTACGGCCAGCACCACCACGGCCGCCAGCAACAACGCGCACCCGCACCATGCCAGGGGCGCGAGACGCTCCCCGAACAACACCACCCCGAGCACCGCCGCGCCGACGGCTTCGCCGAGCGAGATGATCGAGACGGTCGTGGCGTTGAGCGCGGTCAGGGCTCGGAAGAACAGCGCGTAGGCGAGTGCGGTCGGCACCGCGCCGAGATAGATCAGCAGGGCGACAGGAGTCACCCCGGCTTCCGGCAGCACCCCGTCGGCCAAGGCGAACGGAGCGAGGCAGACGGCCGCGACGGCGAACCCGCCCATGGCCGTGCGCTGGGGGTCGTCGTGGTGGCGGCGCGAGTAGAGGGTCACGGCGGCGTACCCGGCCGCGGACACCAGAGCCAGCGCGATCCCGGCCGGCCGGGCGCCACCGACGTCCCCGTCCTCAGCGGAGACGGCGCTCTCGCCGGTGAGGAGGAACAGCCCGCCCAGCGCTGTGGCCAGCGCGGCGAGGGCGGCGCGGCCCAGGTGCTCCCGCAGGAGGAACCGGCTCCCCAGAGCGGTGAACACCGGCGTGGCGCCCATCGTGACCACCGTGGCGATGGCCACACCGGACTGCGCGATCGCGCCGAAGTAGGCGGTCTGATAGACGGCCATCCCGACACCGACGACCAGGACCCGCCGGTTGACCCGACCCGCCAGAGAACCCCGCCCCCTGCGGACCCGGCCCAGCGGAGAACGCCGCCCCCCGCCGACCCGGCCCGGCAGAGAAGGCCGACGCCGTCCCCCGCCGACATCGCTCGGCAGTGAACCCCGACGCTGTCCTGCGGCGACCCGGCCCGGCAGAAACCCCCGACCCCGTCTCACGACGACACCACCAAAGAGAAGGCTCCGACGCCACCACCCCGATCGGACGACATCCGATGTGAGGCCGTCAGGAGTTGCTGTGGGCCGGATGGTGGTGGACGTGAGAGGGACAGCGGCCGACCTCAGGCGGGTGGCTGCTGCCGCCCGGCGGGTGGTGGTCGACGTCGTGCGGGTGGCGGCCGACACAGGGCGGACCGTGGCCGACGCAGGGCCGGTCGTGGCAGACCCGGGACGGACGGTGGACGTCGGGTGGGTGAGCACCGACCTCAGGCAGGCGGCGGCGTACAAAAAGACAGCGCCCAGCAGGTAGCGCCAGAACGAGACGTCGACGGGATTGAGCCCGCCCGACTGGAAGAGCAGGGACCCGGCGGCGCCGCCGGTGCCCCAGGCGGTCGCGGCGACGGACACGTAGAAGGTGCCCCGCCGCGCGGAGACGTGCGACATGACTGATCTCTCCGGATGGAGTGGTGGGAAAGGGCCCGGTAGGCGGGCAGCAGCCACTCCCAGACCTGGTCAGATCCGGAAAAATCGGGAAAAGCCGCCCGCTACTCGGCGGGCGGAGGGGAACAGATCAGTCGACGCGGCACGACGACCACCCTAGCGCCGACAAACCACCAAATTCACCCACGTTTCCAGCGCAAGGAACTCAGGCGGCTTTGCGCGCCACGCCGCCCAGCAGCAGCTCTTCCCAGGTGGCCAACGGCCCAGGCAACCGCTCGTCAGGCCGCCACTCCGGAAAGTGCACCACCCCGGGCTCCTCCAGCACCAGCCCGTCGAAGAAGCGCTCGATCTCCGCCCGCGGCCGGAAGTACCCCGTCCCCATCGTCACGTGCAGCATGGCCTCCAGCGCCTGCGCCTGCGGGCTCACCGAGGCCAGCATGTTGGACGCCGCCAGGTAACTCCCGGGCGGCAGCGCGGCCATGTAGCGCTTGACCAGCCCGTGCGGGTCTTCCTTGTCGGAGAACAGGTGCAGCAGCCCGATCGCCATCAGCCCGACGGGCTGCGAGAAGTCGATGAGCCGCGCCACCCTCGGATGCCGCAGCACCGCCTCCGCGTCCCTGGCGTCCTCGGTGATCGCCATCGCGTGCTCGTTCCCGTTCAGGATCGCCCGGGCGTGCGGCTCGACCATGGGATCGCAGTCGACGTACACCACCCGTACGTTCGGGTCGGCGAACTGGGCGACCTCGTGGGTGTTCTCGATCGTCGGCAGCCCGGCGCCCAGGTCGATGATCTGCCGGATCCCGGCCTCGCGGACCAGGAAGTCGACGACCCGGCCGATGAAGGCCCGGTTGCACCAGACGAGGTTCACCACTTCGGGCACGGCCTCTTTCAGGCGGCGGGCGATGGCCCGGTCCACGGCGAAGTTCTCGGTGCCGCCCAGGAGCGCGTCGTGCACGCGGGCGACACTCGCCGTGGTGCTGTCCACGCCGGGAGGCGCCCACTCGGACCCGAGACTCACCTGTCCCCCTTCTTCTGTGACGCGGATGTTATCCGCTACCTGGCCATTCCGAAACCTCAGACCAGCACCGCCGGCTGCCGCCGGGGAGTCATCAGGCGCTTGAGCGCGGGCGCCAGCGGGCGTTCGACGAAACGGTGCACCGCGTACGCCGCCGCGCACATCACCGCGATGAGCCCGAAGAGCAGAACGTACTTGTCGACCGCCCCGCCGATCCGCTCGAACACGATGAAACCGACGTGCGCGTGCAGCAGATACAGCGGGTACGTGAGCGCGCCCGCGGTCGCCAGCCACGGCATGGCCAGCGGCGCCGTCACCCGGAGCGCGACCAGCGTCATGACCCCGAAGAGCGCCATGACCACCAGGGCGATGACCACGGGGTTGTACTCGACCGCATAGCGCTCCCCCACCGCCGTCGCGTAGCCGATGGCGCGGTAGACGGCGTTGCCCAGGCAGAGCGGCACCAGCACCAGCATCTGCTTGCTGGGCCCGAACCTGTAGAGCAGGAACAGCGCCATCCCCGCGATGAAGTAGTGGGCGAACTCCGACTGCACCACCAGGTCGATCATCGGCGGCAGCACCCCCGCCTCGACCGCGAGCGTCAGCCCCAGCCACGCCCACAGCCCCGCCAGCACCCTCCCCTGGGTCATCCCGATCCAGGCGAACACCAGAATGAGCAGGTAGAACCGCATCTCCGCCCACAGCGTCCAGTAGACGACGTCGACGTTCGCCACGTCCGGCACCGCCTGGAACATCGTGAGGTTGGCCAGCACCTGCCCGAAAGAGACGGAGAAGACCCCGGCCCCCAGCGTCACCGTGACCAGCGTGGTGACGGCGATGCCCACCCAGTACGCCGGATAGAGCCGGATCGCCCTCGACACCGCGAACTCGCGCGGGCTCCTGCCCCACGCGCTCATCAGCACCACGAATCCGCTGATCATGAAGAACAGGTCCACACCCAGGTAGCCGTACTTGGACCAGACGCTCTCGGCCTGGAAGGCGACCGGACTGTGACCACCGGCCCACCCAGAGAACGTGTAGTGAAAGAACACCACGCAGAGCGCCGCCAGCAACCGGAGCCCGTCGAGTTCATACAGCCTGTTCCGCATGGATCTGTCCTCCTTTGTTATGAGGAGGGTGACCCAGCCGACTTGACGCCCCATTGAAGGCCGCTATACGAGAGCGCGGTGTTTAGCGGAAACAGAGCGGGTAGCGGGATGCCTGCCCGAGAAAGACGAAAGACCGAGAGAGGATGAGCGATGGAGCTCTGGAACTATCAGCCTGACGTCTACGACCGCGGACAGACCCTGGACCTCGTGGGTTACCACGTCCAGGCGACGGACGGGAAGATCGGGTCCGTCGATGAGGCCACGTACGAGGTCGGCGAGAGCTACATCATCGTCGACACCGGACCGTGGATCTTCGGCAAGAAGGTCATGCTCCCCGCGAAGGTCGTCACACGTATCGACCCGCAGGAGCGCAACGTCCACGTCTCGCGTACCAAGGCCGAGATCAAGGACGCGCCCGAGTTCGACGAGGGCAAGTTCAAGGAGCCCGAGTACAGGACGCGGCTGGGTGACTACTACGGCCGCTTCCCGCACTAAGCTCCCCGCACGAATCGAGAGCCGCGCCCCGACCGGGGCGCGGCTCTCGGCGTACGGAGCGGGGATCAGGGCCAGTGCGGGTCGCCGTCGGCCCGCACCGGTGCTTCCAGTACGGCCAGGCGTTCGAGCAGCGTGAGGAACGTGGTCGCGTACGGCGATCCGGCCACCACGGCGGCCACCCGGGGCCAGTTGACCTGCTCGCGCAGGGCCCGCACCTGGGGCAGCAGCGCTCCGTAGTCGCAGGCGTGCTCCGACAGCGGCAGCAGCCAGGAGATCACCAGGTCGGTCGCCTCCAGCACCGGCACGATGACCGCCGAGGCCGTCATCGGCTCGGCCCGGTCGAGCAGTTCGTCAGTGATCGACTGGTCGGACACCCGGAAGATCAGATCGACCAGCCGGTCCTCGTCGTACGCCTTGACCAGCCAGTCCTCGGGCGGTTTGGCGGTCGTGAAGCCGATCCCCCGCAGGGCCTCCAGCGCGGCCGGCACGTCGTGCTCGGTCAGCACGAAGTCGACGTCGTGCAACGAGGGAGCCGCGCCTCGCGCGTAGGCGGCGCACCCGCCCGCCAGGGCGAACTTCACCCCGGCGTCCTTCATTCCCGAGCTCGCGCGCTTGAGTGTGTCGAGGATGGCATCGGTGACCGCATGACTATGGCTGCCCATGTGCTCCGGCTACCCGCACGATCGCCGAGTAGACCCTGAGGCCGGGAGTAGAGCCGGAGGCGGAGGGCGGCAGGCACGTTAAAGGCCGATCGGTGAGGGCAGAGGCGGCTCATGGCTACTTTGCTCTGGATCATCGCCGTAATACTCGTCATCTCCGGGATCTACGTGATCCTGGCCCGGCGCGACCTCCTCTGGGGAATCGTCCTCATCGTTCTCGGCTTCCTGGTGGGTCCCGGCGGGGTCAGCATCTTCAATGTGTAAGGGGCTCGACGCCCCGATCACCGTCCACTCCACTGGGCCGGTCTCCGAGTTCGGCCCAGTGGACCTTCTAGTTTTTGCTGAAATATCGCAACGTATGCACCTCTTTCCCGTCCTCTGGTAGGGAATGGGAAGGATGTGAGCAATTACCCGCCGTTCGGCGGCCGCTACGACTGTGGCGCGGCGGCCGCCGGGATTCGCGAACTGCTGACGCGGCTGCGTCGCCGAATGCGTAACGAGGCGATCGTCGACGAGGCAACGGCCCGGCTGGCGACGCGGCTGAACATCAGGCCCGCGGAAGCGGCCGACCAGCTCTCCCGCATGGCCCAGGACAGTGGGCTCGCGCTGGTCGAGATCGCCAGGGGGATCGACAAGCCGCCCGATCGGCCGGCCGAGCCGCCGGTGCTGCCCGACTGGGTCACCGGGGTCCTGGAAACCGTGCACATCTCGGCCTGTTTCCTCACGCCCGTCCGCGACGCCACGGGCCGCGTCGTGGACTTCCTGATCGCGGCGGCCAACCAGCACGCCGGCGACGTGGCCGGGCGGACGGCCGCGGAGCTGCGCGGGCGCCGGCTCATCGAGACCAGCCCCGGCGCGGCCGGCTCGGGGCTGTTCGACGACTTCCTGAACGTCTTCGAGACCGGTGAGACGCTGTATCGGGGCTCGCTCGAGTTCGTCGAGGTGCGGCACCGCCAGCTCTGGCCGGCCACGATGAGCGTCCGCGCGGTGCGCATCGAGGGCGGGCTGCTGGTCACCTGGTGCGCGCTCGACGACGAGGAAGTGCTGGTCGCCGGCTGGGAGCGGGCGCAACGGCTGGCCGAGCTGGGCTGGGGCGAGTGGAACCTGGCCACCCAGCAGACGCTGTGGACGCCGCAGATGTACGAGATGTTCGGCAGGGAGCGCGGCGAAGGGCCGATGCCCCTTGAGGACCTGCCTCTCGTGGTGGTGCCGGACGACCTGCCCGTCGTGGACGACCAGTTGCGCACGCTCCTGGAGCACAGCGAGGCGGTCGAGACCGAGTTCCGCATCCAGCACCGGCACGGGCTGCGGCACCTCAGCGTGGTCAGTGAGCCGGTGCTCGACACCGAGGGGCTGCCCGTCAAGGTGCGCTTCCTCGTCCAGGACGTGACCAAGAACCGCCGCCGGGAGCGGGCCCTGGCCGTGGCCCACGCGCAGGCCTCCCTGCAGCGGGAGCGGGCCGAGGAGGAGCACCGCATCGCCGTGCAGCTCCAGAACACGATCCTGCCGGTACGCCGGGGACTGATGCAGCTGCCCGGCCTGTCCATCGGGGTGCGCTATCTGCCCAGCGAGGAGCTGGCCCGGCTGGGCGGCGACTGGTTCAAGGCCCGTTCCATCCCCAACGGCAGGGTACTGCTGGGCATCGGCGACGCCATGGGCCACGGGCTGGCCGCGGCGAGCCTCATGCTGCAGATGCGCTCGGCACTGGTCGGCCTGGCCTACACGCAGGCGCCCGCCAACCAGCTCACCACCTGGCTGAACGACCTGCTCGTCCACTCCAACAACGGCGTGACCGTGACCGGCACCGCGATCATCGGCCACTTCGACCCCGCGGACCGCACGCTGACCTGGACGAACGCCGGCCATCCGCCGCCGCTCCTGATCAGGCACGGCCAGGCCGAACTGCTCGAAGGAGTGCCCGGCACCATGCTGGGCGCCTTCGAGAAAGCCGAGTACGGCCTGGCGACGACGCAACTGGAAGCCGACGACGTCCTGGTGCTCTACACCGACGGCGTCATCGAACGGCGTGGCCAGGATCTCGACGCCGGGATCGCCGCCCTGACCCAGGCCGCGGGCCAGTGCGGCTGCGCCGATCCGGAGAAGGTGATCGACTGCGTGCTGGCACACCTGGACGGGCGGGGAACCGACGACGACGTCTGCATCGCCGCCGCCCGGGTCCTGTAGCCGATCAGTCGCAGTCGTCGATGCAGTAGACGCCGTAGGCTCTGCCGAGCACCGGCAGGGCCACGTTGCGCACCCTGATCCCGCCCGGCGTCATGCCCTTCTCGGTGCCCTTGTGCGCGTGCCCGTGCAGGAACAGGTCGGCCCCGGCGGTGTCGACCGCCTCGGCCAGCAGGTAGCTGCCGAGAAACGGGTAGATCTCGGGCGGCTCACCCTCCAGCGTCTCCTTGATCGGCGAGTAGTGCGACAGCACCACGCGGTGGTCGGCCTGGACCTCCTTCAGCGCCACCTTCCACGCCTCGGCGATGTAGCGGGTGTGCGCCACGAAGTTCTTGATCTCCCGCTCGCCGAACTCACTCGCGCTCTTGCCCGCGAACCCGCCGCCGAAGCCCTTGCCGCCGACCACGCCCAGCTTCGTCTCGCCGCACTGGAGCACGGCGCCGTCGTCGTCGAGCACGGTGACCCCGGCGTCGCGCAACTCCCCGGCGATCTCGTACTGCAGGTCGGAGTGGTAGTCATGGTTGCCGAGCACGGCCACGACGGTCACGGGCAGGTCCCGGAACTCGTCGGCCACCACCCGGCCCTCCTCCAGCGTGCCGTGGCGGGTCAGGTCGCCCGCCAGCATCAGCACGTCGGCGCGCTCCTCGATGCCCTCCAGGTGCTTCCGGTACCAGCCCTTCAGGTCCTCGCCCAGGTGGATGTCGCCTACTGCCGCTATGCGGAGGTCAGTCAAGGTGCTCATCCTCTCCGGGCTCGGTGATGTCGACGACCCTGATCTCGTTGTGCAGGTGCAGGGCCGGCGCGGTCTCATGGGCCACCGCCCCGAGCCGCTCACGCTGTTCGGCCCCCTCCACCTGGCCGCGCAGGAACAGCTGATCGCCTCTGATGTCGACGCGGATGCCGAGCTCGTGCGTGCGCGCGTCCTCCGCCAGCGCTCGCTGGACCCGGGCCGCGACGTACTGCGGAGCTTCCATCGCAGATTCCTCCTTCTCCGAGGCCGCTACCCGCGGCGTTAAGTGGCAAACGGCGGGGGCAGGTGAGCGGCATGCCAGAGAACAACAACGACGATTGGGAAGAGAGCCAGGACGAGCGATCCCACGCGATGGTTCCCGCGACACCGCGCGACGTGGCGCACATCAGGGTGGGCTCCTTCCTGCTGATGTTCCTGTTCGCGTTCGCGGTGCTCGGCGTCATCGCCAGGGCCCCGGTGATGACCGGCATCGCCGTCGTGGCGGCGATCGCCGTGGTCATCGACATGGTGCTGGCCGTCCGGCGACAGCATCGCGGTACTTCAGGAGAGGCGGGTTGACCTTCATGGCGCCACAGAGTGCCGAGAATCTCATGACCAAGACGGACATCACCGACGACCTGCGCGGACGCGTGGTCGTGGTGACGGGCGCGAGCGGCGGGGTGGGGCGCGCGGTGGTACGCGAGCTCGGCGCGAAGGGCGCCAAGGTCGCGCTGATCGCCCGCGGGACGACCGGCCTGGGCGCCGCGGCCGTGGACGTCGGCGCCGCCGGCGGGAGCGGGCAGGTCTATGAGGCGGACGTGGCCGACTATGACCAGCTACGGGAGGCGGCCGAACGCGTCGAGGCGGAGATCGGCCCGATCGACGTGTGGATCAACGTGGCGTTCTCCTCGGTGTTCGCCCGGTTCACCGACATCTCCCCTGCGGAGTTCGAACGGACGACCCAGGTCACCTACCTTGGCTACGTCTGGGGGACCAAGGTGGCCCTTGAGCTGATGCGTCCCCGCAACCGGGGCGTCATCGTACAGACCGGCTCGGCCCTGTCGTACCGGGCGATCCCCCTGCAGTCCGCGTACTGCGGGGCCAAGCACGCGATCAAGGGCTTCTCCGAGTCGGTACGCGTCGAGCTGATGGCGGAGCACAGCAACATCAAGATCACCATGGTGCAACTGCCCGCGGTGAACACACCCCAGTTCGACTGGGTGCTCAGCAAGCTGCGCCGCCACCCGCAGCCGGTGCCGCCGATCTACCAGCCCGAGGTGGCGGCCCACGGCATCGTGTACGCCGCCGAGCACCCGGAACGCAAGGAGTACTGGGTCGGCGTCACGACCGCGGCCACCCTGCTCGCGCAGCGGATCGCGCCCGCCCTGGTGGACCGCTATCTGGCGCGGACCGGCGTGGACTCCCAGCAGACGGACGAGAAGCCGCGCAGCGGTGTGGCCAACCTCTGGGAACCCGCGGACGAAGACCTTGACTACGGCGCGCACGGCGGCTTCGACGAACGCTCGAAGGCCCGCAGCCCGCAGCTCTGGATGTCACAGCACCGGCGCATGGTGCTGTTCGGCCTGGCCGCCGCCGCGACGGCGACCGGCCTCGCGGCCTTCCGCCGGGCCAGAACCTGAGGAAGCCCCGGGCCGGGCAGCGTTAAGCACCCCAGAAGGGGTAGGCGGCGGGGCAACTACGAGGAGGACCTGATGTCCGAACGCGATCTGCGTTTCCTGTCCGAACTCGCCGCCCAGCTACGTGTGGACTCCGTACGCAGCTCGGCCGCCGCCGGGTCCGGCCACCCGACCTCGTCGATGTCGGCGGCCGACCTGATGGCCGTCCTGTTCGCCTGCCACCTGCGCTATGACTTCAAGGCTCCGGACAACCCCGGCAACGACCACCTGATCTTCTCCAAGGGTCACGCCTCGCCGCTGCTCTACTCGCTGTACAAGGCCGCGGGCGCGATCAGCGACGAGGAGCTGCTGTCGTTCAGGAAGCGGGGCAGCCGGCTGGAGGGCCATCCGACGCCCGACTTGCCGTGGGTGGACGTGGCCACGGGCTCGCTCGGCCAAGGGCTGCCCGTCGGGGTGGGAGTGGCGACGGCCGGTCGGCTGGAGCGCCTGCCGTACCGGGTGTGGGTGCTCTGCGGTGACAGCGAGCTGGCCGAGGGATCCATCTGGGAAGCCGCCGAGCACGCGGGGACCGAGGGGCTGGCGAACCTGACACTGATCGTGGACGTCAACCGGCTGGGCCAGCGCGGCCCGACCAGGCACGGCTGGGACACCGGCGCGTATGCCCGCAGGTTCGGCGCGTTCGGCTGGCACACGATCGAGATCGACGGCCACGATCCAGGGCAGATCGACTTCGCCCTGAACGACGCCTGCAACACGCGCCGGCGGCCGACCGCGATCCTCGCCAAGACCCGCAAGGGCGAGGGCGTCCTGGAGGTGGAGAACCGCGAGGGCGCCCACGGCAAGCCGCTCAAGGACCCGGACAAGGCCATCAGCGAGCTGGGCGGCGTGCGGGACCTGCGGGTCGAGGTGCTCCCGCCCGAGCCCACCGGCGAGCCGTACCGCTTCCACGACGGCGAACTGACGCTGCCCGCGTACAAGGCCGGCGACAAGGTGGCCACCCGGACCGGGTTCGGCGCGGCGCTCCTCGCCGTGGGCGCGGCCCGCGGCGAGGTGGTCGTGGTCGACGGCGAGGTGGCCGACTCCACCAAGGCCGGGGAGTTCGCCAAGGAGTTCCCTGAGCGCTTCGTCGAGTGCTACATCGCCGAGCAGCAGCTGGTCGCGATGGCGGTCGGCCTGCAGGTGCGGGACTGGATCCCCTACGCCGCCACGTTCGCGGCCTTCCTCACCAGGGCGTACGACTTCATCAGGATGGCCGGGGTGAGCCGGGCGTCGATCAGGCTGGTCGGCTCGCACGCCGGCGTGTCGATCGGCGAGGACGGCCCCTCGCAGATGGGGCTGGAGGACCTCGCCATGATGCGCACGGTGTACGGCAGCACCGTGCTCTACCCCTGTGACGCCAACCAGACCGCCGCGCTGACCGCCGCGATGGCCGACATCTCCGGGGTGTCGTACCTGCGCACCACCCGTGGCGACACACCGGTGATCTACCAGCCGGGCGAGCGCTTCCCCGTGGGCGGCTCGTGTGTGCTGCGGCAGTCGGCGGAGGACCGGGCCACGATCGTGGCGGCCGGGGTGACCGTGCACGAGGCGCTGGCCGCGGCCGACGAGCTGGGCCGGGAGGGCATCCAGGTGGGCGTGCTCGACATGTACTCGATCAAGCCGATCGACACGGCCACGCTGACCGAGGCGGCCACCACCACGGGCACCCTCATCACGGTGGAGGACCACCGGCCGGAGGGCGGGCTGGGCGACGCCGTGCTCGACGCCGTCGGCGAGCTCGGGCCGCGCGTGGTGAAGCTGGCCGTCCGGGACCTGCCCGGATCGGCGACACCGGAGGAACAGCTGGCAGACGCCCGCATAGACCGCCACGCGATAGCCGAGGCGGTCAAGCGGGTGCTGTGAGGGGTCGGGGTCAGCCGCGGGCCTTGGCGGTGGCCCGCCGGTTGGCCTTCTTGATGGCGTCCACGAGCTCCTGCTTGGTCATCCTGGACCGGCCCCGCACGTCGAGCTTGGCGGCCACGCCCATCAGGTGCTCCTTGCTCGCGTTCGCGTTGACGCCCTCGGCCGTCCGGCCGGACCGGTCCGTGGCGCCCTTGTCGGACGGCCCCTTCTTCGACTTCGGCTCCCAGTGGTCGCCGACCTTCTCGAAGGTGTGCTTCAACGCGGAGAAGGCCGTCATATGAGCGCGGCGGCCCTCCCCGTACGTCTGGACGGCGGAGTCATGCGCCTTCATCCACGTGTCCCGCGCCTTCTTCGGTGAGCGGCGGATGGTCGACGGCAGCTCCTCGCCGGCTGGCATGTCGATCACCTCCTACGACTGTGTCGTTATGGGGGTCGGTTACGGGGGTGCGTCTACAGAGGCGGCTCGTCGTAGCGGCGGCCGCGCTCCTCGTACACCGTGGTCCGGCGAGCCTCAGGCTCCTCGTAGACCTCGTGACGGTGAACCGGCTCGTCGATCGGGGCCACGGCCCTGCGGGTCATGCTGATCCGGTAGATCCCGAACAGCAGCCCCGCCACACCCCCGAGCATGAGGATGACGCCGACCACGTTGATGTCGAGTCCGGCGAGATCGAATTCGACGGCCCAGGTCAGGATCGCGCCGAGCATGATGAGGATGATGCTTCCGGCGATGGTCATAATTACCTCCTTGACAAGATGAACCTCTATCCCCAGGTCGGAAAACAAACCAGTCGGCTCGGCCAGGCTGATGGACCCCGCCACGATGGCCATGAGTCGCCTGCTCAGCGTCACGCCGCCGAATTGAGTTTGCCGTGGCTGATCAGGGTTGATAGTCAGGGGGAATGTTCGCTGACAAGCCCACCCTCCAGGGCGACCGAGTGACGCTGCGCCCGGTCGGCCCCGAATACGCAGACGACCTGTTCGAGCTGGTCACCGACCCCGAAGTGCGGCGGCTGACCGGCTCGCACGGTGAGTTCGACCGGGAGGCCAGCCGCCACTGGTACGCGACGAGGAGTCAGCACGCCGACCGCCTCGATCTGGCGATCATCGCGAACGGCGGGTTCGTGGGCGAGATCGTGCTCAACGAGCTCGACGAGGGCAATCGCGCGTGCAGCATGCGCATCGCGCTGATCGGCGCGCGCGCGTTCGGCAAGGGCTACGGCACGGAGGCCATCGACCTGCTGCTCCGCCACGCCTTCACCACTACGCGGCTGCACCGGATCAGCCTGGAGGTCTTCGCCTTCAACGACCGTGCCAGGCACGTCTACAAGAAGGCCGGATTCGTCGAGGAGGGCGTGCAGCGCGACGCGCTGCTCTGGGACGGCGAGTGGCACGACGCCATCACCATGTCGGTGCTGCGGCCGGAGTGGCGGCCACGACACGGAAGCCTGACATAATGATCATGACGCACGGGTCCTCCGTGGCGCGCGGGGGACCTGTGACGTCTTGCAACCAAATCACGATTTCGTGCATCTAAGCAGCAGTGACGATGCGCTTGGTGCCCGGTGACCCCGAGAGACTTGGCGGCTACTGGCTGGCCGGGCGGCTCGGCGCGGGCGGCCGCGGCGTGGTCTACGACGCCTACAACGACGAAGGCCGCCGGTTCGCGATCAAGGTGCCGCGCGGTGAGGTCACCAGGCAGCTCGCCGAGGCCGTCGGCCTGGTGAAGCCGCGCTATCTGGCCCGGGTGGTCGGCGTCGGGCTCGACAGCGAGAGCCCGTACATCGTCAGTGAGTTCGCCGACGGGCCCGATCTGCGGCAGGCGGTGGCCGTTCATGGGCCGTACGCGGGCGACGAGCTGCGCGCGCTGGCGACCGCGCTGGCGACCGCGCTCAGCACCTTGCACGAGGCGGGCATCGCGCACCGCGACCTGAAGCCCGAGAACGTCCTGCTGGCCCCGGACGGGCCGCGAGTGATCGACTACGGCATGGCGGCCGGTGGCCCGTTCGGTGGGCGGCGCACCTACCTGGCGCCCGAGGTGCTCACCGGGCAGCGGGCCGGGGCGGCGGCCGACGTGTTCGCCTGGGGCGCGGTCGTGCTCTACGCGGCCACCGGCCGCGACCCGTTCCAGGGCGAGAGCCTCGGCGGGATCATGCACCGGCTGCTGACCGTCGACCCGGACCTGGGCGATCTGCCGCCGCCGCTGCGCGACCTGGCCGGACGCGCCCTGGCCAAGAACCCGGCCGACCGTCCTTCCGCCGCGGAGCTGCTGGTCGGCGGCTCTACTGAGCTGCGCCCGCCCAGCGGGATGACCGGGCCGCGCTCGCTGGGCGAGGTGGCCGAGGAGGCGTACGCCTCACTCACCCCGGCACAGCAGGGCGAGCTGCCCGGCCTGCTGCTGCGCCTGCTCGACGGCGAGGAGGTCAAGGACAACGGCGACGAAGGCGGCGTGCTGACCCGCCTGGTGGCCGCCGGCCTGCTGGTACGGCTCAGCGTCCGGGTCGAGCCCACCACGACCGAGGTGGGCAAGCTGGTGGCGATCAGTGACGACCGGGTCGCCCCGGCCAGCGCCGCGCTCTTCCGCGCCTGGCCACGACTGCGCGCCTGGGCGGCCAAGGACTCGGCGGCCCGGAAGCACGCAGGCGGCTCCCCCGCCCGACGACCGGACGGCTCCCCCACCCGGCGATCAGACGGCTCCCCCGCCCAGCGACCGGACCTCGCGCCGGTCCGCGCCGTACAGAAGAATCCCGCCGTCGCTTCCCGCGAAGACGGCGAGCCCAGCCCCGACCTCACCTCGATGTACATCATCCACCGCGCCATGCTGGCCGACCTGCGGCGGCTCACCGAACTGCTGGCCCGGCCCGCCGAGCTCAACGAGGCCAGGAGCAGGGCGGTGCGCCGCTACGCGGCCTCGCTGCTGACCGAGGTCGACCACCACCACACCGACGAGGCCGACCTCCTGTGGCCGGTCATCGAGCGCGCCGCGGGCCAGGCCGTCGACCTGACCCCCTACACCGACGGCCACCAGGCGCTCGGCCCGCTGCTGGACCGCTGCCGCGCCGCGCTGACCGGCGACCTGGACACGCTCGGCCGGGAGCTGGGCGAGCTGCTGGGATTCCTCGACGAGCACATCGCCGAGGAGGAGTCCGAGCTGTTCCCGATCGTCTTGCGGTTCGTCCCGTTCGACGCTTTTGCGCGGGTGGAGAAGCAGGTCGCCAAGCGGGCCACGCTGCGCGAGCTGACCTTCATCGCGCCATGGCTGCTCCGCCACGCCACGCCGGAGGAGGCCACGCGGCTGCTCAAGGGGGCGGGCCGGCCGCTGCGCCTGGTGGCGGCCGCCACCAGGCCGGGCTACACCCGGCGCGAGCGCCAGATCTTCGGCTAGCCACCCCCTACTCTCGAAGATCGCTGAGCCGACCGATCAGCGCGGTACGCGAGGTGATGCCGAGCTTGGTGTAGATGTGGCTCAGGTGGTACTCGACGGTCTTGACGCTGAGCACCAGCTTCCGCGCGGCCTGCCGGTTCGTCAGCCCGCGGCTGATCAGCACCGCCACGGTGTGCTCCTGCGGGGTCAGCCCGAGCCGCGCCGTGTCCCGCGCGCGCGGCGCCGACCGGCCGCTCGCGGCCAGCTCCAGACCGCACTGCTCCAGGTACGGCAGCGCGCCCAGCCTGGAGAGCGTGACCTGGGCCGCCTCCAGTTGCTCGGCCGCGGCGGCCCGGCGCCCCCTGCGCCGCAGGAACGTACCGTAGGCGAGCTGGATCCTGGCCTCCTCGAACGGCATGTCGAGCTTGGCCGAGTGTTCGAGCGCGGTCTGGAACGCGGACTCGGCCTCGGCCGAAGCGTGCCTGGCGGCCTGCAGCGCGGCCCTGGCACGGGCGGTGGCGGCCAGCGCGCTGCGCCGCTCCTGGTCCATCGCCTGCCGCTCCCACCGCCCGAGCACGTTCTCGGCCTCGTCCGGGTCGCCGGCGTTGACCAGCGCGTCGGCCAGGAGCCCCGGCCAGAACGCCATCGCCGGTTCGCAGGGCAGGTGCGTCCTGGTCAGCGGGGTGAGCGCGGCGATCACCGCTTCGTGGTCGCCGCGGGCCGTGGCGGCCAGGCCGTCGGCGCTGGCCGTACTGACCTGGGCGATGAGGTTGTCCGGGTGGCCGGCGGCCCGGGCGGCGCGTACGTGGGCGGTGGCGCGGTCCCACTCGCCGCGGGCGGCGGGCACCAGCGCGGCCACGGCGTGCGCGTAGGCGGCCAGCCAGAGCTGGCCGAAGTCATCGGCGGCCAGCGCGCCGGACTCGGCGTGCAGGACAGCCTCGTCCCACCGCCCGAGCCGGTAGTCCACCTGGGCCAGCGCGGTCTCCACCAGCAGCTGGAAGGCCGCGGAGCGGCCGTTGCCCACGGCCAGCGCGCCGGCCAGGTCCTCGTGCGCGCCTGAGAGATCATCGCTCCACAGGCGCAGCATGCCCCGGCCGAGCAGCGCGTCGAGCTCGCCGGAGTCGCTCTGCGCGGCGGCGGGCAGATTGCCGGAGCGCGCCAGCCCCTCCTCCACGCGACCGGCCAGTCCCAGCCCGACGAGCTCGGCGAACCGCACCAGGTCGCCGTCGGCCTGCTCGGCCCAGCGCACCGCGTCGGCGCCGCGCCCGCCCGCGAGCGCGGCCATGGCCTGCCGGCCGGCGATCCCGGCCGCCAGGCCGCACTGCCGCTTGGCGTGCGGCCAGGCGGTGTCGAGGTGCCTGCCCGCCTCGTCGAGCCGCCCGTTGACCAGCGCCACGGACCCGAGCGCGTAGTCGCGCACCCCGGGATCGGCCGCGGGCGCCACCTGCGCGGCCAGCTCGGCCGCCTCACCCGGCCGGCCGGCCGCGACCAGCGCCTCCACGGCCTCCGCGATGAGCCGGTCCCGCTCGCTCCCCTCCTGGGTGAGCTGTACGGCCCGCGCCAGGCAGCCGCAGGCGTTCGACCAGAGCCCGGCCGCGGCCTGGCTGCGCCCGATCTCGGCCACCTCGCCCACCAGCGCGTCGTCCACCCGGTCGGCGGCCGAGAGCCGGTGGTGCAGCCGGTGCACCACGTCGGCGACGAGGTCAGCGGCCAGCAGGTGCAGCCGGCGCCGGGTGGCCGGGCCGAGATCGTCGTAGATGGCGGCCCTGACCAGCGGATTGGGGAAGCCGAGCGACACCCCGGCGCCGGTGCGCCACTCGACGAGCAGGCCGACGGCGACCGCCTGTTCGAGGGCGGGGAGCGGCTCGTCCAGCTCGGCCATCCGGGCCACCAGGTGCAGCGGGGCCGAGGTGCCGAGCACGGCGGCCGCGGTGACCAGCCGCTGGGCCGGCTTGCCGCACTCGGCCAGCCGGCCGCGTACCAGGGCGGTGTAGGAACGGGGTGCGGGCAGCGGGGCGTCCACGTCGGCCAGGGTCTCCGGGCGTACCTGCTGGAGCAGCGCGCGGACGTGCAGCGGTACGCCCTTGGTGTGCCGGTGCAGCCGCTCGGCCGCCTGGGGCGTCAGGCGCACCGGGCCGAGCCGCCCGCTCAGCGCCTGCACCTCTCGCACGCTCAGCCCGCCGAGCGGCAGGCGGAGCGCGGAGCCGCCGCGCAGCAGCCGGCGCAGACCGTCGGGCAGCCGGGGATGGTCGCTCTCCCTGACGATGACGATGGCGAGCACCCGGTCGTTACGCAGCCTGCGCAGCGCGAACGTCAGCGCCTGCAGCGACAGCAGGTCCGCCCAGCCGCCACCGTCGACCACCATGACGACCGGGGCCACGCGCTGGAGCTGCCGGAGCAGGTCGAGCAGCGCCGTGCCGACCACCAGCGGGTCGGGGTGCTCAGGCTCGCCCATGGACGGCAACTGGGCCAGCGGCTCCGGTACGGGCTGCGCCTGGGCACCGAGCTGGCCCAGCACGCCGTACGGCAGTTCGGCCTCGCTCTCCTCTCCACTCACATCCAGCACCAGCGCTCTTTCGACGTTGGCGAGGAACTCGTGCACCAGCGCGGTCTTGCCTATCCCCGCAGGTCCCTCCACCACCACCAGGCCGGACCGGCTCTCGAAGGCGCGGCCGAGCTGGGCGTGGAGCACCGCCAGCTCTCGGCCTCGGCCGACGAACTGCTCGTCGCGGGAGCGCTCTGGTCCGGTGAGTACGGCGCGGGCTGTCATGGACTCACCCCCAGACCAACTCATGGTGAGCCTTAGGCCGCCAAGCGTCTAGTCACTGTTTGGCCTGAGTCGCCCGATTCGATCCCTAGGGAAGAGCCCCGGGGTTATCCCCAGGGCGTTCCCGGATGTCCGACGTGACCACCGTTCATAGCGTCCAACGAGGACGAATGCCGCCAAAGACGTCGGGAGATGACATGCCGTCCTACATCGCTGAGGAGCAGCGGGGAACCGAAGCACGGATGCTCAACGTGCTCCTTCCCACCATTCTCCAGAACCTCCAGCTGATCCATCCGGCCGCCAACCAGTTCGGCGCGCCCCCGATGACGGTCTGGCCCGTCGTGGAACAGCGGAACCTCACGCAGCCGCAGCAAGGCCCCTCGTTCCCCATCCCGTCGCAGCTGGCGATGGACCGGTCGTTCATGGATCTCGTCTCCGTGGCCGTACCGACCGTACAGGCGCTCATGCCGCCGCTCGTGGAGCAGCTGCTCTCGTTCGGGCCGCCCAAGCCGGACATCGACCAGAACGAGGAGGACCGCTTCCTCCAGTTCGCGCCGCAGCTCGTCGGCACGCTCGCGCCGATCGTCGTACAGCTCCTGCCGGGCCTGCTGCAGAACATGGCCGGCCACCGCGGCGAGCAGCCCGTGCGCGTCACCGACCGGGAGCTCAACCAGCGCTTCTTCGGGCCGATCACGCAGGCCGTACTGCCCGCTGTCGTGTCCGCGCTGCCCGAACTGCTCGCCATCGTGCACGGCGACCAGCGCTCGCCCGTCCGCTACGAGCGGATGCCCGGCCACGGCCTCTTCCAGCTGATCCGCATCAGCAGGAACGAGCTGCTCAACGGCCACCGGATGCACGACGGCGACGTGATCTACCTGACCGAGACGCCGGCGCCGCCCGGCACCACCGAGGTCCGCGTCAGCACCGCCCCCCACGGCCTGTGGTGGAAGGGCGTGCAGGTCACCGACGACAGCGATCGGCAGATCTGCTTCGTCGAGACCGGCGGCGCCGACCATGCCGGCTTCGACTCCAGGTCCGTCCAGCAGGGCGGCTGCATCGTGCTGTGGAAGGCCAAGATGTTCGGCGTCCACACCCCGATGTACGTCATCCCGATCGGCGATCTGTCGCCCGACGCCAAGTGCTTCACCTTCCACTGGGCAGCCGGCTGATGGCCGAGACCCCGCTGCGGCTCGGCAGCGGAGGAGAAGAGGTCCGGCGGCTCCAGGAGCTGCTGCGCAGCCGCGGCTACCGCATCCAGGCCGACGGCTACTTCGGCGGCTCGACCTACGGCGCGGTGCTCGGCTTCCAGCAGCGCCATCGGATCCCCGCCGACGGCATCGCGGGTGCCGCCACCTGGCGGGCGCTCGGGGAGACCCGGAGCGACCCCGCCGATCGGGAGAGCACGCCACAGGGCCCGGCCCCGTGGACGTTCATGGTCTACCTGGCGGGCAACAACAGCCTGTCCGACGCGGCCGGCCGGGATCTTGAGGAGTTGCGCGCCCTCTCGTCGTACAACGGCGTGCGGGTCACCGCCTTCGTCAAGCGCCACGGCATCCAGGGCCGGGCCCAGCACATGGAGCTCAGCCCTGGAGGCACGCAGGACGTGGTCGAGGAGCTCGCTCCCCCGGTCGACCCCGGCCATCCGCAGACGCTCGTCGACTTCGCCCGCTGGACCGCCAGGCGCGCGCCCGCCGAGCGCTACGCGCTGGTGATCTGGAACCACGGCGGCGGCTGGGGACCGGACGACCTGAACCAGCTCTACACGCAGGCCAGGGGACGGGCCGTGCGGCGCGACGTCGAGCAGGGCTACATCCGGCGGGTGCCCCGCGCCGCCCCGGCCGAAGGCGAGCCGTCGTTCTCCGAGCTGACCCGGCTGACCGAGACGCCCGAGATCAGCAAGTGCGTGTTCTCCACGTCCCTGCGCCGGCTCCTGACCCTGCCCACCGGCCACGCCCGGGCCATCTCCAGTGACGACGGCACCCTGCACTCGATGGACACCATCGAGCTGTACAACGTGCTGCGGCAGCTGCACACCGACCTGGGCCGGCCGATCGACCTGCTGGGCATGGACGCCTGCCTGATGAGCAGTCTGGAGGTGTGCTACCAGATCCGCGAGCACGTCGGCGTCGTGGTGGGCTCGGAGGAGAGGGAGCCCAACGAGGGCTGGCCGTACACGGAGATCCTCACCACGCTCGCGGCCAACCCGCGGATGGACGCCAGGGACCTCGGCCGGACCGTCGTCGAGGAGTACCTGCGGTCCTACCGGGCCAGTCCGACGACCGTCACGCAGTGCGCGGTGGACGCGACGCGGATCGAGGAGTTCATGCGGGAGTTCGAGACCCTCGCCGAGTCCCTGCGCGGGCAGGTGCGGGCCAACCGGTCGGTCGTGGACAGCGTGCAGTCGGTCGCCACCCGGTTCCACACCGACCGGTCGCTGATCGACCTGCGTACGCTCTGCCTGGCGCTGATCGCCGACACCCGGACGGACCCCACGCTGGCCTCCGTCGCGGACAAGATGATCGCCCTGCACAACCCGGGCGGTTTCATCATCCACGAGGACCGGCAGGGCGCCAAGGTGGAGGACTGCGGCGGCCTCAGCGCGTACTTCCCGATGGAGCGGACGATCTCCCCGTACTACGCGGACCTGCAGATCGCCCGGGACACCGAATGGGACAGGTTCCTCAAGGAATACGCCGACGCTCGGGGTATCGGCGGGAGGCGACCGCACCGACCATGATCCGGCGACGGTGCCGGTGACATTGGGGCTATCGCGGCCAGGGACCGGCCGCGATGGCCCCTACCTTGTGTCGCATGGACCCTCTTCTCAGCAGCCGGGCCCTCAACCGGGCCACTCTCGACCGTCAGTTGCTGCTCCGCCGTACGGACCTGCCCGTGCTCGACGTCGTCGAGCGCCTCGGCGGGCTCCAGGCGCAGACCCCCCACACCTGGTACACCGGCCTGTGGAACCGCGTCGAGGGCTTCCAGGCCAGGACCGCCTCCGACCTCCTGGCCTCGCGGGCGCTCGTCCGCATCGCGTTGCAGCGCTCGACCATCCATTTGGTGAGCGCGCGTGACTGCCTGGCCATGCGGCCGCTGGTGCAGGTCGTCACCGAGCGGATGACCAGGAGCACCTTCGGTAAACGCCTGCGGGGGGTGGACCTCGACGAGCTCGCCACGGCCGGCCGGGCGCTGCTCGAAGCCCAGCCGATGACCTTCGCCCAGCTCGGGAAGGCCCTGGCCGAGCGGTGGCCGGGCAACGACCCGCACGCGCTGGGGCAGGGAGTGCGGTGGCTGGTGCCGCTGGTGCAGGTGCCGCCCCGCGGGCTGTGGGGCCAGGCCGGGCCGGTCGCGCACACCAGCGCCGAATCGTGGCTCGGACTGTCGGTGCCCCCGATGACGGCGGCCGAGCTGGTGGTGCGCTACCTCACGGCGTTCGGGCCGGCCTCGGTCATGGACGTGCAGACCTGGTCGGGGCTGACCCGGCTGGGCGAGGTGGTGGAGTCCATGGACCTGGTCCGGTTCCGCGACGAGTCGGGCCGGCTGCTGTACGACCTGCCGGACGCGGTCCGGCCCGACGCGGACACGCCGGCACCGGTGCGGCTGATGTACGACTTCGACAACCTCTTCCTGTCGCACGCCGACCGATCGAGGGTCATCACCGAGGCGGCGACCGCCGCGCTGAGCGGCTTCACAGGCACCAACGTGGTGCCGCGCATCATCCTGGTCGACGGGTTCCCGATGGGTGACTGGACGGTGAGCCGGGCCAAGGGCACCTCGACGCTCGGCATCCACCAGTGGCGGCCGATCTCCGGTCTCGACGCGGTGATCGAGGAGGGAACCCGGCTGCTGGAGTTCCTGGCGCCGGACGACCGGCACGACCTCGCCGTCTTCGACCACCCGTCCAGGACCTGAGAGCAGTGGGATACGCTGCGCCGGTCCGCCCGCACTGTCCGGAAGGCTGAGAAAGTCCCATGAGCGATCTGGTGACCTTCGGTGAGACGATGGCGCTGTTCGCGGCCCGCCGCACCGGTCCGCTGCGTTTCGCCCGCGACTTCGACCTGGGTGTCGGCGGCGCCGAGTCGAACGTCGCCATCGGCGTCACCCGCCTGGGCCACAGCGCCACCTGGATCAGCCGGGTCGGGGCCGACGAGTTCGGCGAGCTGATCCGCTTCACGCTCCAGGGCGAGGGCGTCGACGTCCGGGCCATCACCGACCCGGACGCGCCGACCGGGCTGATGATCAAGGGCCGGCGGACGGCCGACCTCGTCGACGTCCGCTACTACCGGGCGAAGAGCGCCGCCTCCAGGATCACGCCCGGCGACCTCGATCCCGCGCTCATCGAGACCGCCCGGGTGCTGCACGTCTCCGCGATCACGCCGGCTCTGTCGGCGTCCGCCCGCGAGACCGTACGGCACGCGATGGCCGTGGCCCGTGCGGCCGGGGTGTTCGTGTCGCTGGACATCAACTACCGCCGGGCGCTGTGGACGCCCGAGGAGGCCGGCGCCTGGCTGCGCGAGACCGTCGGCGACGTGGACGTGCTGTTCGCGACCGTGCCGGAGGGCCGGCTGATCGCTGACGTCGCAGATGCCGCCGACCTGGCCAAGGCGCTGGCCTCGCTCGGTCCCGGGCACGTGCTGGTCAAGTCGGGTGCCGAGGGGGCGCTGGAGTTCTCCGGCGGCTCGGTGCGGCAGGCTCGGCCGTACCAGGTGACGGAGGTCGACCCGGTGGGCGCCGGGGACGCGTTCGCGGCCGGGTGGCTCGCCGACTGGCTGGCCGGCGCGGACGCCGAGCAGCGGCTGCGCACGGCGTGCGCGGCGGGGGCGTTCGCGGTGACCTCGCAGGGCGACTGGGAGAGTCTGCCCAGCCGCTCCGACCTGAACCTCCTCCAGCGCCCCGCCGACGGCGTCAGCCGCTAGCCGCCCCGGCACGGCCAGGCCCGCGCCGGTCTGGCACCTGACCGGCGCGGACGTCGAGCCCCCGCCGGTCGGTCACTTGATCGGTGTGACGTCGAGTCGGCCCTGGTCGCACACGCGGTCGACGGTGAACGGGATCTCCGTGTGCGCCCGCTCGTCCGGCGGGATGATCATCAGCCGGGCCGCGCCGGGACAGGTGGTCTCGGTGCCGGTCTCGACGACGGTCCAGTGGAGGGTCGCGCGGGCGCTGCCGCCGGGCCTGAGCGTCACCTTCGGCTTCGCTCCCGGCGTCCGGCGGACGCGGGTCCGCAGGGCGTCACCCTGCTTGTCGAACATCACCAGCCCCGGATAGCCCTGCAGCGTGCACGCGGCCCGCGACCGGTTGGTGAACACCAGCGGCGCGTTGCGGTTGCCCGCCCCGGCGTCCACCCTGCCCAGCCGCACCTGGAGCTGCGGCGCGGAGCAGCGCCCCGGGGCAGCGGCCTGCCGCGCGGTCTCCTGCGCCAACGCGGGGGCGGCGCCGCCGGCCAGCAGCAGCCCGCCCACGAGTACGGCAATCCTGAACGTCATCATGTGTACTTCGACGCGTGAAACACACCAAGAGTTCTCCGCCGAACCTTTTGGCACTCGCGCCGGTATTGCCGCTGCCCGACCAGTCTCCACAGGACCCGGGCGGCCATCGGCATCAGGGCGAGAAACGCCTCCCGCTCCCACGGGGTGGCATCCTCCAGCAGCGCGCCGAGCTGGATCAGCAGCCGATCCTTGGGCAGCTGCGCGCGGGCGTACTCCGACAGCGTGTCCCACTCGGCCTTGGTCAGGTGCTCGGCGACGAGTGGCAGGATGCGCTCCTCCTCCTGGTCAAGGTGGACGAGCAGTTCCTCGTGCAGGTCGAGCAGCGTGTCGGCGAGCCGGTCCCGGCGGTCTTCGTCGGCCTCGGCGCGCCAGGCGGGCAGCAGCTCCTCCAGCTCCGAGATGTGCCCGGCGACGCGCTCGTGCTGCTCCTCCATCGTGCGGATGAGCTCGCTCTCCAGCCGCACCCGGCCGAGCAGCACCGGCCAGAGCAGCTTGTCCTCGGCCTCATGGTGGTGGTGCAGGCCGGTCAGCATCTCGCTCAGGTACGCGGCCAGCGTGCCGGACCGTTCGGTGTCGCCGGGGGCCACCTGCCGGATGAGCTCGGGGGCCAGCCTGAACTCGCGGCGGAACACGCGGTGGACGACCACCATCTCCCAGATGGCAGGACTGTTGTCATTATTCACGATGACAGGATGCGGGGCGCCGATTGCCAAATGATTGACCGCTGATCCAAGCCGTAGCATGTGCTTCATGAACCGCGGCCTGGGAGAGCTCGAGTCCACCATCATGGACAGGATGTGGTCCTACCGCAGGCCCGCCTCCGTCCGGGAGGTGCTCGAAGATCTGCGCGGAGAGCGGGAGATCGCCTACACCACGGTGATGACCGTGATGGACAAGCTCCACACCAAGGGCCTGCTCAAACGCAAGCCCGTCGGCCGTGCGTACGTCTACGAGCCGATCGCCTCCAAGGAGGCCTACACGGCCGACCTGATGCGCCGCGCCCTGGCCGGCAGCGGCAACCAGGCCGCCACGCTCGTGCACTTCCTCGAACGCCTCACCCCGGAGGAGGCCACCGCGCTGGAGGCGGCGCTGCAGGTCTTCCCGCCCAAGGACCGACGCGCGTAGGGCCTGCCGGAACGTTACAGCAGGCCCGCGGTGGCCAGGTGCTTGCCGATGCGAGCGGTCTCCTCATCGTTCAGCGGGACCTGCGGCAGCGCGGTGGCCGGGTGGTCGATGACGCCGCGCAGGTGCAGCGCGGCCTTGAAGGCGCCGAGTCCCGACGAGCTCCCGCCCATCCGGTCGCCGCCGACCGTGACGATCTCGAACAGCCGTACCAGCCGCTCCTGCTCCAGCCGGGCCGCCTCCCAGTCACCCTGCCGAGCCGCCTGATAGAGCCGGACGTACCCGTGGGGATCCACATTGCCCAGGCCGGGCACCACGCCGTCGGCGCCCATCCACAGGGCGGAGTCCACCGTCACCTCGGACCCGGTCAGCACGCTGAACGGCGCCTCGCGGCCGAGGATCACCTGCCGCAGGCCGCCGTCGTCCCCGCTGGAATCCTTGACCCCGGCCAGCACCCCTTCGGCGGCGAGCCCCAGCAGGAGTTCGGCGGTCAACTTGGTGTGTACGGCAACCGGCAGATCATAGGCATAGACCGGCAATCCACTCTCAGCACTGATGGTCCGGAAATGGGTGCGGATCTCGGTGGGATGGGTGCGCGTGTAGAACGGCGCCGTCGCCACCAGCCCCGACACCCCGGCCTCGACCGCGACCCGCACGTGTTCGAGCACCCGCGGCGTCGTCATGTCGATCACCCCCGCCAGCACCGGCACCCGCCCGCCCACATGGCCGACCACGGTGTCGAGCACCACCCGGCGCTGGGCGTCGGGCAGGTAGGCCACCTCCGACGACGACCCGAGCACGAACAGCCCGTCCACCCCACCCTCGAGCAGGTGGTCGATCAGCCGGATCAGCGACGCGGCGTCCACCTGACGGTCGGGGGTCATCGGGGTGCATACCGGGGGGATCACACCGGTCAGCTTCGTCATACGCGCTCCTGGATCAGTTCGAGGTCGGTGGCTCCCGCCGCCACCGGGTGGTGGCAGTGGTAGAGGTGGTCGGCGTCGCTCCGCGCCGCGGGCCAGGCGGCGCCGCACTCCTCGTCGGCCCGCCAGCACCGGGTGCGGAACGGGCAACCGCTCGGCGGCCTGGTGGCCGAGGGCACGACGCCGACCAGCGGGATCGGGTTGATCGGCGAGATCAGCCCCGGCGTGGCGGAGAACAGCGCCCGCGTGTAGGGGTGCCGGGCGTTCAGGGGTACGGCGTGCGCGGGGGTCTGCTCGACGATCCTGCCCAGGTACATCGTCACCACCCGGTCGCTCATCCGCCGGACGGTCTGGATGTCGTGCGAGACGAACACCAGCGCCAGCCCGAGCCGCTCCTTCAGATCGAGCAGCAGGTTGAGTATCTGCGCCCGCACCGAGACGTCAAGGGCGCTGGTCGGCTCGTCGGCGATGAGCAGGTCGGGTTCGAGGGCGAGCGCCCTGGCGATGGCCACGCGCTGCCGCTGCCCGCCGGAGAGCTGGCCCGGCAGCAGATCCGCCGCGCCGGCGGGCAGGCCGACGAGGTCGAGGAGCTCGCGCACGCGGGCGTCCCGCTCGGCCGGGGTGCCGCGGCCGTGCACGTTGAGCGGGTCGCGGAGCACCTGCCTGATCGGCAGCCGCCGGTTGAGCGCCGTGGACGGGTCCTGAAATATCATCCCGACGCTCGACCCGATCATGCCCCGCCGCTCGGCGTCCTTGAGCGCCCACAGGTCCTTGCCGCGGAAGGTCACGGTGCCCGACGTCGGCCGTTGCAGCGCCACCAGCACCTTGGCGAGTGTGGACTTGCCGCAGCCCGACTCCCCTACGACGCCGACCGTCTCGCCGGCGCTGATCGTGAGGTTCGCCGCGGTCAGCGCGTGGACGCGGTCCCGCGAGAACAGCCCGCCCGAGCGGGCCTTGTGCACGACATGAACGTCCTTGAGCTCAAGCACGCTGATCACTCCCCACGAGGACGACAGCGGGATGGTGACACGCCACGGCGTGCTGCCGGGCGTCCCCCTCCAGCTCCGGTACGTCGGTACGGCACACGTCCGTCACCATCGGGCACCGGTCGGCGAAGCGGCAGCCGGCCGGGAAGTCCGCCGGCGCGGGCACCACACCGGGGATCTGGGTGAGCCGCTCGGCCCCCGACTCCAGCGACAGCACGGAGCCGAGCAGCCCGCGGGCGTAGTGGTGGGCGGGCGCGCCGACCAGCGTCGCCGTGGCGCCGGTCTCCACGATCTGCCCGCCGTACATGACGACCACGCGGTCGGTGACGTCGGCGATCAGCGCGAGGTCGTGGGAGACGAGGATCAGCGCGAACCCGAGCTCCTCGCGCAGCTTCAGCAGCAGCTCGATGACCTGCGCCTGGACGGTCACGTCGAGCGCGGTGGTGGGCTCGTCGGCGACGATCAGCTTGGGCTCGCGCGACAGCGCCATCGCGATCAGCACCCGCTGCCGCTGCCCGCCGGACAGCTCGTGCGGGTAGGAGGACAGGGTACGGCGGGCGTCCAGGCCGACCAGTTCGAGCAGTTCGGCCGGTGACCGGCGGCCACCGCGGCGGGTGACCTGTTTGAGCTGGGACTTGATGGTCATGGCCGGGTTCAGCGACGAGAGCGCGTCCTGGTAGATCATCGCCATCTCGTGGCCGAGCAGGCGGCGGCGGGCGCGGCGCGGCAGCGCGAGGAGTTCCTGCTGGTCGAAGCGGACGTGGCCGCTGACGCGGGCGTCGCGGGGCTGCAGGCCCATGATGGTCAGCGCGGTCAGCGACTTGCCGCAGCCGGACTCGCCGACCAGCCCGAGCACCTCGCCCGGCCGTACCTCGAAGGCGATGCCGTCGACGATGTCCACACCCTCGGTGAAGCCGATCCGCAGCCGCTCCACCGAGAGGATCGGCGGGCCCGAGGGCAGCGGGCGGGCCCGTTCGGCCAGTCTGCGGGCGGCCTCGGCCAGTCCCGGCAGCTCGACGAGCTCGCCGGAGCCCGGCCGGGCCGCCTCGAACGCGTCGTCCTTCTTGATCGCTGCCTTGCGGGCTGTGGGCGCGGCCCAGGCGTCGGAGATGCCTTCGGACAGGATGTTCAGGGCGAGCACGGTGATCAGGATGAGCAGGCCGGGGAAGACCGTGGCCCACCAGCCGCCGAGGAGCACCATGTTCTTGCCGTCGGCGATGACGCTGCCCCACGACGGGTTCGGCGGGCGTACGCCGGCGCCGATGAACGACAGCGACGCCTCGAAGACGATCGCGTCGGCCACCATCACCGTGCAGAACACCAGCACCGGCGCCGCGCAGTTGATGGCGATGTGCCGGAGCAGGATGTGCGGGGTGCGGGCGCCGATGATCCGCTCGGCCGCGACGTAGTCCTCGCCGTACTGGGCGATCACGTTGGCCCGCACGACCCGGGCCACCGACGGCATGTACAGGAAGGCCATCGCCATCACCAGCACCGGGATGCTGCCGCCGAACACCGCCACCAGCACGGCGGCCAGCGCGATGCCGGGGAAGGCCATGATCACGTCGAGCAGGCGCATGATCGTCTCGTCGACGGCCCGGCGGGAGGTGGCCGCGACGGCGCCGATGACGGCCCCCACGACCAAGGCCAGGCCGGTCGCGCCGAGGCCGATGATCAGCGACCAGCGCGCGCCGTACAGGAGTCTGGAAAGGATGTCGCGGTTGGCGCTGTCCAGTCCCATCCAGTGACTCGCGGACGGGCCGCCGCCGGCGGCCTCCTGGAAGAGCGGCGAGTGCGGCGCGATCAGTGGCGCGAGCAGCGCGGCCAGTACGACCACGGCGACGACGCCCACGGCGACCCACGACATCGGCCGCAGCCGTTTGAAGGCGACGCCCGGCTTGGACAGGCGTTCCGTCAGTCCACGTCTCATCAGGCGGCGCTCCTGAGCCTGGGGTTGACCAGCAGGTACAGGACGTCGACCAGCAGGTTGACGACCATGAAGCCGATCGCGACGGTCAGCACGACGCCCTGCACGACCGCGGGGTCACCGTCGCGCACCGCGTTGATCATGAGCTGACCCATGCCCGGCAGGCCGTAGATCTGCTCGATGACCACCGCGCCGCCGATCAGGTAGCCGATGCGCAGGCCGAGCACGGTCAGCGGGTTGATCAGCGCGTTACGCAGCACGTTGCGGCCCACCACCACGATCGGCGGCAGCCCGCTGCCGATCGCGGTGCGTACGTAGTCGCGGTCGAGCTCCTCGACCATGGACGTACGGATGATCCTGGTGAGCTGGGCCGCGACCGGCAGCGACAGCGACAGGGCGGGCAGCGTCATCGAGCGCAGCCAGCCGCTCGTCGAGTCGGCCGGATTGATGTAGCCGCCGGTCGGGAACAGGCCCTGCCCCACGGCCAGCCACTGGATCATCAGCAGCGCCAGCCAGAACGCCGGAGCCGCCACCCCGACCAGCGAGACGATGCGGATCACCTGGTCGGGCCAGCGGTCACGGAACAGCGCCCCGGTGACACCGAAGATCAGCGCCAGCACGACCGCGATGAGCAGGCCGAGCAGCGTGAGCTGGAGGGTCAGCGGCAGCGCGGTCGTGACCGATTCGAGCACCGGCTTCTTGGTGAGCACGCTGGTGCCCAGGTCGCCCCTGGCCAGGTCGCCGATGAAACGCAGGTAGCGCAGCGGCAGCGGGTCGAGCAGACCGTTCTCGACCTGGAACTGGTGGATCTGCTCGGGGGTCGGGTTCGCGCCCTGGAAGTAGGCGTACTCCGGCTTGCTGTTGGAGAAGCGCATCACGATGAACACGAACGCGGCGACCCCGAGCACCAGCGGGACCAGGACGAGAATCCGCCGGAGGAGCATTCTGGCGATGACCACCATGTCAGGTGCGCTTGGCCTGGAGCAGGTTGATGCCCGGGTAAGCCTGCGCGCGGATGCCGGACAACTTCTTGGGGTCCCAGGCGGTCATCAGCTCGGTGTGGACGACGGGGTAGAGGACCGCCTGCTCGGCGATGAGATCCAGATATTTCTGGACCTTAGCGGCTTTAGCCGCCTTGTCGGGCTCTTTGGTGGCCTCGTCCATCTGCGTGAACAGGGACTTGGCGTCCTTGCTCTCGCCCCAGTGGCTGTACTTCATCCACAGGCCGCCGGGCACGAAGTTGTAGCGCAGGATCAGGTCGGAGTCCATGCCGAACTGGTTGGGGTTCGAGGCCGCCGCGACCACCTGGTAGTCCTGGAACTGGTCCATCTTGGCGAACAGCGCGGCCGTGTCCTGCGGCTCCAGCGTCGTCTTGACGCCGATCGCCTCCCAGGAGGCGGCGATGGTCGGCAGGCAGTCGGCGATCCAGCTCACGTTGACGGCCATCAGGTTGATCGTCAGGTTGGTCACGCCCGCCTCTTTGAGCAGGGCCTTGGCCTTCTCCTGGTCGAAGTCGTAGACGACCGAGGCCCGCTTGTGGTCGGGGTGGCCCTCGTTGAGGAAGGAGCTGGAGGCGGTGCCGTGCCCCTTGAGGGCCACGTCGATCAGCTTCTTCTTGTCGATCGCGTAGTGCAGCGCCTGCCGTACGCGGACGTCGTCGAACGGCTTGGCGCCGGTGTTGAACATCAGGAACATGTGGTTCATGCCCGCGCCGCCCTCGACGGTCAGCCCCTGCTGCTTGAGCTGCTCGACGTTGGCGTACGGGATGTTGTCGGCGATCTGCGCCTCGGCCGAGCCGCCGGAGATCTTCGCGACGCGGGCCGCCGCGTCCACGATCGTCAGCCAGTTCATCTTCTTGGCGGACGCCGGACGCGGGCCGTTGTAGTCGGCGAACGCCTCGAAGGTGGTGTTGCTCTTGGGGTTGTGCGCCGTCTGCTTGTACGGCCCCGAGCCGACGGCCTTGCCGGTCTTGGCCGCGTCCCAGGCGCCGGCCTGGCTGAAGACGTGCTTGGGCATGATCTTGGCGATGGTCAGCCGGGGCGCCGCGTCGGGGAAGGCGAACTTGAAGACCAGCTCGACGTTCTTGTCGTCGATCTTCTTCACTTCCTGGAGCCAGGACTTGAAGAAGTTGCCGGTCAGCACGTTCGCCTGCGGGTCGAGGATGCGCTCGAAGGTGAAGACCACGTCGTCGGCGGTCACCGGCTGGCCGTCGTGCCACTTCGCGCCGTCGCGGAGGGTGAACTTCCACGAGGTGGCGTTCAGGTCCGCGGGCAGCGCGGTCGCCAGGGCCGGGAACGGCTCGCGGGTGATCGGATCGGTGTCGAGCAGGCCCTCGTACACGTGCTGGATGCCGGCCATCGCGAAGGCCGAGGCAGTCTGCGTCGGATCCCAGCTCTGGTCGTTGCCATAGCCGATGACCGCGGTGATCAGGTCTTTGTTGGATCCGGCGCCGACCGAACCGGTCGAGGCCGGCCCGCCCGAGCAGGCGGTCAGGGTGGACGCGATGAACGCCGCCGCACCCGTTGCCCCGCTGTAGCGCAGGAAGTCACGGCGGCTGAACTCAGAGCTCACGGATGCCTCCTGGAACTGGAACGTAGGACGTCCCATGTCCTATGTTGTGCGTAGGGTGGACGCTATGGGCCGGGCCCGGTTGAGGTCAACAGGAGATTTCCGGAATGTTACCTAAGCGCATACTTAGAAGGGATCATTCATGACCACTGTCCCGCGCTCGCGGCCAAGCCGAGCCGTCGAGGCCCAGGAGGGCGTCAAAGAGCTCATCCTCCAGCGCGGGCTCATGGCGGGTGATCCGCTGCCCACCGAATCCGAGCTCATGGAAGAGCTCCAGGTCAGCCGCAACTCCGTCCGGGAGGCGCTCAAGGCGCTGCAGGCGGTCGGGATCGTCGACATCCGCCACGGCTTCGGCATGTTCGTGGGCCGGATGTCCCTGGCCGGGCTGGTCGACGAGCTGGCCTTCCACAGCCGCATCACCCTCCAGGACGGCAAGAACCACCTCTCCCACCTCACCGAGATCCGCGAGATCCTGGAGGCCGGCTTGGTCCAGCGGCTCATCGACCTGGGCCCGGAGGCCGACCTGACGCCGGTCGCCGACGTGATGGCGCGCATGGAGAGCGAGGCGCTGGTCGGCGACGTGTCACCGGAGACGGACCGGCTCTTCCACGACCTGCTCTACCGGCCGCTCGGCAACCCCCTGGTCAGCCAGCTGCTCGGGGCGTTCTGGGACGTGTACCACCAGTTGCGCGACCAGCTCGGCGCACCGGACGAGCCGCCGGCGGACGTGGCGAAGCGGCACCGGGACATCTACGCGGCCGTTCAGGCCGGGGACAAGAGCGCGGCGGTCGCGGCGGTCTTCGCCCACTTCGACGGCGTCCGCAACCGCCTGGCCCGCCTGCCCACCCGCTTGTCCTGACCGGCCTCTACTCGAACGCCCGATAGTCGTCCCGCCATTCGGCGAACCAGCGGTCGAACCACGGTGACGCCGCCGCCAGCGGCACGACGTGCGCCACCGTCTCCCGGTGGTATCGCCGCTGGAACTCCACCGGCATCCGGTGCAGCTCCTGGACATTGCTCACCCGGTCGGCCAGCTTGACCAGCACGGCCTGCCGCGGCGCTCCCGCCAGCGCCCGCAGGTAGGCCGCCTTGACCGCCGCTTTGTCCTGCCCGGGGGCCACGCCGGGCTTGGTCACCCACCCGACCAGCTCGGCGACGTGCTCCCCGAACCGCTCGGCGATCTCCGCGCGCGTGCACGGGGTGTCCTCGACCACGTCGTGCAGCACGATCGCCACCAGTACGTCGGGATCGCGCACCTGCGCCCCGATCACCGCGATCTCCAGCGCCTCCAGCAGATGCTCCACGTACGGCACACCGGTCGGCCGCCGCTGATCACCGTGCTGCCGAACGGCGAAGGCCACGGCCCTTTCCAGCACCTCGACCGTCTCCTCCGGCAGCGCCACGGCGAGTGGCCGCGCGGCGTCCTGCCAGGACTTCCAGTTCGTGAAGACCTCAGTCACGCTCCAGATGCTAGTGGACATAGATAGTTTGACGCCTTACTATCCGATGGTGCTTCTTTCCGCCCTAAGATAGTTAGACATCGAATCAAATTCAGGAGTGACATGCGTACCCTGATCCATAACGTCCGTGTCTTCGACGGTGAGCGGACCATCCCCCGTGCCGACGTGCTGATCGACGGCGACCGCATCGGCGAGCCGGGCGGCCCCGCCGACATCGAGCTCGACGGCACCGGCAAGACCCTGCTCCCCGGCCTGATCGACGCGCACGCGCACGCCTTCGACGGAGACCTCGCCGAGGCGCTGCGGTTCGGCGTCACCACCGAGCTCGACCTGAACAACCTGCCGCCCCTCCTGGCCGAGCAGCGCCGGCTGGCCGCCGACCGCGACGACGTCGCCGACCTGCGCAGCTCCAGCGTCATCGCCACCGCGCCCGGCGGGCATCCGACCCAGATCATGACCCCCGACGTGCTGAAGATGCTGGGCACGGACGCCACGATCGACACCGTCGCGGACTCCGGCCAGGCCAAGGCGTTCGTCGAGGCCCGGCTGGCGGAGGGCGCCGACTACCTGAAGATCGCGGTCGACGACGGCGCCTCGGGCGGGACGCGACTGCCCGTGCTCAGCCCGGAGCTGGCCGCCGTCCTGGTCGAGGCGGCGCACGCCGCCGGGATCAAGGCCATCGCGCACACGGTCACCGCCCGGGAGGCGATGATCGCCCTGGACGTGGGTGCCGACGGGCTGGCGCACCTCTACGCCGACACCGATCCCGCCGGGGCCGAGGAGATGGCCGCCCGGATCGCCGCGTACGACGCGTTCGTCATCAGCACGATCACGTACATGGAGGCCGTCACCGGCGATCCCGGCGGCACGGAGCTCCTGCGTGACCCGCGGGTCGCGGACCGGATGTCGGAGCGGTCGAAGGCCACCTTCAACCGGGAGTTCAGCGACATCCCCCTGCACTCCCAAGGCGTGACGAACGCCTCACACGCGGCCCTGGCCCTCTTCCGCGCCGGAGTGCCGCTGCTGGCGGGCACCGACTGCACCCCCTTCGGGCCGCCGCACGGCGCCGGCCTGCACCACGAGCTGTTGCTGCTGACCGAGGCCGGGCTGACGCCGGCGGAGGCGCTCGCGGCGGCCACCAGCCTCCCGGCCCGCCACTTCGGGCTCTCCGACCGGGGCAGGATCGCCCCGGGCCTCCGCGCCGACCTGCTGCTCGTCGACGGCGACCCGACCCGGAACATCACCGACACCCGCGCCATCGCCGACATCTGGCGACGCGGCGTACGACAGACCCACACCCCGGCCTGACCCGGCCCGGCCTGACCCGACCGAACCGAGTCGGCCGACCCGGTCGAGCGGGCCGATCGCCCGGCTACTTCGCGCGTTTGGCGATCAGGAGCTCC
Organism: Nonomuraea sp. NPDC049269; assembly: GCF_043197155.1. Classification (NCBI taxonomy): domain Bacteria; kingdom Bacillati; phylum Actinomycetota; class Actinomycetes; order Streptosporangiales; family Streptosporangiaceae; genus Nonomuraea; species Nonomuraea sp. NPDC049269. Next base: position 482,070 of record NZ_JBICSO010000008.1, on the reverse strand, counting down.
AGACCGTCGAAGATGCGATTCAGCCCGAAGTCGAGCGCGTCGTCCTGGGCGGACCCGGCGGCGGCGGCGGACGCGACGGCGGTCGTGAGGGCGGGGAACCGCTCGCCGTGCCGCTCCAGCAGCTCGGCCAGAACCGAGATCAGCTCCCCCTCGGTGCTGCCCGCCCGCACCCCCGCCGGCGTCACCGTGGTCAGCACCTGCTGCGCCAGGTTGCGAACGTGACCCGTCACGAGGACGACCGCGTCCAGCTGCTCGGCCCCGTCGAGCCCGGTCGGGGCGAGCGCCTCGACGGCGCACTCCAGCCAGCCGAGCTCGTTGGGGCCGACCGGCCGCTGACCCACGGTGACCTGGAGCAGCCAAGGGTGCTGCCGGAGGACCTCCCAGAACCGCCGCGCCCACTCCCCCAGCTTGGCCCGCCAGTCCCCCCCGCCCAGGGCGGACGGCTCCCCCAGAGCCGTGTCGATCATGAAGGCAATCAGCTCGGTCTTGCCGGGAAAGTAGCGGTACAGCGACATCTTCGTGAAGTCGAGGTCGGCGGCGACCCGTTGCATGGAGACCATCGCGAGCCCTTCGGCGTCGGCGATGCCGATGGCCGCCCGCGCGATGCGCTCGGGGCTGAGCGCGGGCTTGGGCCCCCGGGTCGGCCGGCCGACCGCCCCCCAGAGCAGCTCCAGGGCGCTCGCCTGATCCTTGGACCCGAACTCGCCGTCCTTCTTCGCCGCCATCTGAGCTCCCCTTCGCATTGCGCCGCCCTGAAACTGCGTCTATCGTACACCGAGTGTCCGTCGGACACAGTTATCGAAAGGCGCTCCCCCATGCCCATCTCCAACGCCCGAAAGTGGGGCACGCTGGTCATCGCCTGCCTTGTCGCGGTGATCCCCAACATCGACATGACCGCCCTCAACCTGGCCATTCCCAACCTCAACCGCGACCTGCACCCCTCGGCCACCCAGATCCTGTGGATCGCCGACGCGTACGGCTTCGCCCTGGCCGCCCTGCTGGTCACGATGGGCGGGATCGGCGACCGCATCGGCCACAAGAGGCTGCTGCTCATCGGCACCGTGGGGTTCGCCGCCGCCTCCGCGCTGACCGCGTTCACCCCGAACGCGGAGCTGCTGATCGCGGCACGGGCGCTGCTCGGCGTCGCGGGGGCCACGCTCATGCCGTCCGCGCTGTCCCTCATCCGCCGCGTGTTCACCGAGCCGAAGGAGCGTACGTCGGCGATCGGGATCTTCAGCGCGGCCGGCGGGCTCGCGGTCGGGCTCGGCCCGGTGCTCGGCGGCGCGCTGCTGACGCACTTCTGGTGGGGCTCGGTGTTCCTGATCAACGTGCCGATCATGGCCGTCGCCTTCGTCGCCGGGCTCGTCGTGCTGCCCGAGGCACGCGGCCCCCGGCCCGGCCGCCTCGACCTGCTCAGCGTGCCGCTGTCCGCCGTCGGCGTGCTGGGCATCGTGTACGGGGTCAAGGAGGCCGCCCTGTACGGCCTCACCGAGGCGCACGTCGTCATCTCCGTCGTCGTCGGCGTCGCCGGGCTGGTCCTGTTCCTGGTGCGGCAGGGCAGGGCGGCGGACCCGCTCATCGACATCAGCCTGTTCAGGCGGGCCGCGTTCACCGGTTCGATCAGCACGAACCTCTTCGCGATGTTCGCCCTGGTCGCCCAGTCGCTGATCTTCTCCCAGTACTTCCAGCTCGTCCTCGGCTGGACGCCGCTGACCTCGGGCCTGGCCGGGCTGCCCGCCGCCCTGGCCTCGATGGTCGGCGGGGGCGTGCTCGCGCCCGTCCTGATCAACGCGCTCGGCCGGGCCCGCGCCGTCGCCACCGGCCTGATCGTCGCCGCGGTGACCTACGCACTGTTCCTGCTGGCCGGCGTGGAGTCGAACTACCTGGTGCTGCTGATCCCGATGATCCTTTCCGGCGGCGCCATGGGCCTGGCCCTGACCATCACCGGTGACACGGTGCTGGCCTCGGTGCCGAAGGAACGTTCCGGAGCCGCCTCGGCGATCTCCGAGACCGCCACCGAGCTCGGCGGCGCGCTGGGCATGGCCGTACTGGGCAGCATCCTCAACGCCGTCTACCGCCACACCCTCGTACCGCCCGCCGGGCTCACCGCCGGCGCGCGGAGCGCGGCCGGCGACTCTCTCGGCGCGGCGATGCAGGTCGCCACCAAGCTGCCCGGAACGCTCGCGGGTCAGCTCACCACGGCCGCCAGGGAGGCCTTCGTGAACGGCATGCACGTCGCCCTGCTCGGCAGCGCCGGCTTCGCCACCTTGGTGGCGGTCGCCGCCCTCATCACTCTGCGCCACGTGCCCAAGGTCATCGACGACCACGAACCGGCCGTCGCCACCCACTGACCTCGTACAGAACAGGAATCTCCCATGGAATTGTCCCGCCGGAACGCGCTCGCGGTCGGAGTGGCCGGTGCCTTGGGGCTGGGCCGCACCTCCCCCGCCCGCACGTCCCCCACCCACACGGACAGTGGCGGCGCGGCCATCGCGCTGACCCGCGTCACGGTGATCGACGCCACCGGCGCCCGCCCACGGCCGGACATGACGGTGATCGTCAGGAACGGCCGGATCGCCGCCCTCGGCCACGACGTCGCGGTCCCCGCAGATCTCCAGCTGCGGAGCAGGGACGTCGGGAGGTGCGCAAGGCCAAGCGCGCAGGAGCCGACTTCATCAAGGTCTACAGCAGGCTGGACCGCGAGAGCTTCCTCGCCATCGCCGATGAGGCCCGCAGGCTGCGTCTGCCCGTCTGCGGTCATGCGGCGGACGCCGTCCCCATCGTCGAGGCCGCCCGGGCGGGGCAGCGCAGCTTCGAGCACTTCTTCCCGGCGCTGTTCGGTGTCTCCGGCAAGGAGAGCGAAGTACGCCGGCTGATCGACGCCATCAAGATCCAGGGCAAGGGCACCGGGGTCCACGACTGGTTCGCCGCGATCCACCCGGCGGACTGGCTCGCCTGCACCACGTACGACCCGCACCGCGCCGCCGACGTCTACGCCCAGCTGAAGGAGAGCGGCGCCGCCATGACGCCCACCCTGGTCATGCACCGCGTCACGGACCTGCCCGACCACGTCGTCGCCGACAAGGAGCGGCTTCGCTACCTGCCGCCAGGTACCGAAGAGTCGTGGAAGGCCGCCCTGGCGGAGATCTTCACCAAGGGGCGTACCTGACGAGCTGGCCCAGCTGGTGGCGGCCGGTTTCACCCCGATGGCGGCCCTGCAGGCGGCCACCCGGGATCCGGCCCGCCACCTCGGCCTGCAGGACTCGCTGGGCACCATCCGCAAAGGCCACCTCGCCGACCTGGTGGTCCTGAACGCCAACCCGCTCGACGACATCCGCAACACCCTGCGCATCCATTCGGTGATGACCCGGGGCCGCTACCTCTCGGCAGCCGACCGCGACCGCCTGCTGGCGAGCATCGAGGCCGCCGCCAAGACCTGATGTCCGTCCGGGACGCGCTCGCCGCGTCTTCGTCCCCGGAGTGGCGCTTCGTACCCCGAGTAAATCCACGAGCGCCCGCGCAGGTCGATAATCGCTGGCATGTGGTTCGGGGTCCTGGGCGCGGTGGAGGTGCGGTCCGACGACGGCGGGCTGATCAGCGTCGGCGGCCCGCGCGTACGTTCCCTGCTGGCGATGCTGCTGCTGGACGCGGGCCAGGAGGTGAGCGTGCGGCTGCTCGTCGAGGGCCTGTACGGCCGGAGCGATTCCGCGCACGCGCTGCAGACCCAGGTGTCGCGACTGCGCCGCGGACTCCGGGCGGCGGGTGGCGAGCTGGTCGAGTTCGGTCCCGCCGGTTATCGGCTGGCGGTCGATCCCGAGGACGTCGACGTTCACCGGTTCGAGCGGCTCGCCGCCGAGGGACGGCGGGCGCTCGCGGCCGGGGATCACGTCAAGGCCGCGCCGTTGACGCGGTCGGCCCTGGACCTGTGGCGGGGACCGGCGTTGGACGACGTCATGACCGCGCCCTTCGCCGAGCCGCAGGCCGCCCGCCTGGAGGAGTTGCGGATCGCCGTGCTCGAAGACCACATCGAGGCGCGGCTGGGCCTGGGTGAGCACCATCACCTGGTGGCGGAGCTGCCGGGGATCATGGCCGCGCATCCGTTGCGGGAACGCCTGCGCGGGCAGCTCATGCGCGCGCTGTACGGAAGCGGTCGCCAGGCCGAGGCGCTCGAAGTGTACGAGGACGCCCGGCGGACCCTGGCCGGCGAGCTCGGCGTCGACCCTTCCCCGGAGCTGCAGAACGTCCACCTCGCGGTGCTCCGCGCCGAACGCACGCTCGCCGAGGTTCCACGAGCCGGGGTCCCCGCTCAGCTCACCAGTTTCGTGGGGCGCGGGGAGGATCTCGGACGGGTCGGCGAGCTGCTCAAAAGGGGCCGGCTGGTCACGCTCACGGGGCCGGGCGGAGTCGGGAAGACCCGGCTGGCGATCGAGGCGGCGGCGCGGGAGCCGGGAGAGGTCCGCTTCGTCGACCTGGCCCCGGTCTCCGACGTCCCGCAAGCCCTGATCGGCGCGCTGGGCCTGCGGGAAGCCGGGCTGGTGCCGTCGCTGTCCGGCCCGCTCGACGCCATCGACCGGCTGGTCTCGGGGTTGGCCGGGCGGCGGCTGCTGCTCATCCTGGACAACTGCGAGCACGTCCTGGACGCGGTCGCCCGGCTCGCCCGCCACCTGCTGGCCGCCTGCAGTGGCCTGCGGATCCTGGTCACCAGCCGGGAGCGGCTCGATGTCACCGGTGAGACGCTGTGCCCGGTCGCGCCCCTCGCGGTCCCGCCGCCCGAAGCCGCGGCCTCGGACGGGTTCGGGCTTCCGGCGGTGCGGCTGTTCGCCGACCGGGCCGCGGCCGTCCGTCCCGGTTTCGCGGTCGGCGACGCCAACATCTCCCTGGTGCTCCACGTGTGCCGGACGCTCGACGGGCTGCCGCTGGCGATCGAGCTGGCCGGCGCCCGGCTGCGTTCGCTGACACTCGACGACGTCGCGGTACGGCTCGACGACCGGTTCGCGCTGCTGTCCCGCGGCGATCGTACGGCGGCGCCCCGTCATCAGACCCTCCGCTCGGTCGTGGCCTGGAGCTGGGACCTGCTGAGCCGGGACGAGCAGGCGCTGGCGGCGCGGCTGACGGTGTTCGTCGACGGCGCCACTCTCCACGCGGCCTCGCGGGTCTGCGGGCTGCCGGATGCCGAGGTCGTCGAACGGCTGGCCGACCTCGTCGACAAATCCCTGGTCGAGACCGCCGACGGGCGCTACCGCATGCTGGAGACGGTCCGCGAGTTCTGCGCCGAACGGCTCGCGGGCACCGGGGAGGGCGAGCGGCTGCGGGCGGCGCACGCGGCGTACTTCCTCGACCTGGCCAGGACCGCCGAACCCCACCTGCGCGGCCCGGACCAGCTGCACTGGCTGGCCAGACTCGACGCCGAGCGCGGCAATCTCGACGCCGCGCTGCGCTGGGCCGTACGCGCCGACCCACTGCTCGCCGTCCAGCTGATCACCGCCCTGTCGTGGCACGGGCAACTGCGGGGGCTGAGCGGCGGCCGCGGCCCGATGGCCGCCGAACTCCTCAAGATGATCGGCCCCGAGCCGTCCGCCGGCCAGGAGGAGGAGTACGTCCTGTGCCTCGCGCACGCGGCGGCGTCGAGCGACGGCTACGACCGCGAACTACGCCTGTGGCTGGACCGCCTGCCGTCGGCCCCGACCGCGGCCGGGCCGCGATACCCGTTCCTGGCCGTGCTCCGGCTCATGGTGCTCGGACCTCGCCGGGACGAGGTGTTCGGGGCCGATCCGTGGTCCCGGGCCTTCGCCCGGTTGGCCGCGGGCACCAGAGGACTGCTCGACGGAGATCCGGCAGAGGCGGAGCGGGCGTTCCGCGCGGCGCTCGGCGGCTTCCGCGCGGTCGGCGACCGCTGGGGAATCGCGACGGCGCTGGACAACCTGGCCTGGCTCAGCGGCCTGCAAGGGGACGAAGCGGCTTTCGTACCGCTGATGGCAGAGGCCCTCGACCTGGCGGGCCAGTTGGGCGCGGTGGAGGACGTGACGCGGATGCTCGTCAGGAACGCCGACGCGCTGGCCACGGCCGGCCGGCCCACCGCCGCGCGGCAGGACTACGAGCGCGCCGCCGAGCTCGCCCGCGGCACCGGCCTGCCCGAGGCGCAGGCCGACGCGCAGCGAGGGCTCGCCGACCTCGCGCGCCTGGACGGCGATCTCGCCCGCGCCCGCGAGCTGTACGGACTGGCCATGGACGGATGCGAACGGGAGTCGATGAGCACCCGATGGACGCGGTGGCAGGTCCTCATCGGCCTGAGCCGGATCGCCCAGAGCGAGAACGACGCCCGCCTGGCGCAGTCCTACTGCCACCTGGCCCTCATCGCCGCACTCGTTCACGGGAACCTGCCGGCCGCGACCATCGCGGCGGAAGGCATGGCCGCGGCCTTTCTCGGTCCGCCGCAAGCGTGACTGCCAGCGGTTGGTAAGCGTTCGGTGAGCGGCCGCATCGAGGGTTGGGGGCACACACCGATCACTGACTGACTGGAGTTCACCATGCCGAACCTCACCGGAAAGACCGCCCTGGTCACGGGCGCATCGCGGGGCATGGGCCGCGCCATCGCCCAGCGCCTGGCCGCCGACGGCGCGCGGGTGGCCGTCCACTACGCCACCAGCGTCGAAGCGGCCAAGGAGACCGTGTCCGCGATCGAACAGGCCGGCGGCAGCGCCTTCGCGGTCCAGGCCGAGTTCGGCGTGCCGGGCGACGTGGACGCGCTCGTGACGGGCCTGGGCGGACAGCCGCTGGACATCCTGGTCAACAACGCGGCCTGCGGGAACCTGGACACGCTGTTCGCCGGCTCGATCGACCGGCTGACGCCGCGGCAGTTCGACGAGGTCTTCGCGATCAACGTGAAGGCGCCCTTCTTCCTCGTCCAGGCCGTACTGCCGCTGCTGCGCGACGGCGGGCGCATCATCAACATCTCCTCGCTGTCCGCCCGGATCGCGCTGTCCACCCAGATCGCCTACGCGATGAGCAAGGGCGCCGTGGAGATCATGACCCGGACCCTGGCCAACAGCCTCGGCGCGCGCGGCATCACGGTGAACGCGGTGGCCCCGGGCGCGACCGACACCAACGTGAACGGCGTCCTGCACGCCCCGGAGACCAGGGCCGCCATAACCTCGGGCACCGCGCTCGGCCGGATCGGCCGACCGGCCGACATCGCCGACGCCGTCGCCTTCCTCGCCTCGGACGACGCCCGCTGGATCACCGCGAACGTCCTGGACGCCACCGGCGGCATGTTCCTCGGCCCGCTCGGATAATTGAAGAAGCCCCAGCTCACATACATGAGCTGGGGCTTCCTTGTCGGTGCGCCGCCAGGGACTCGAACCCCGGACCCGCTGATTAAGAGTCAGCTGCTCTAACCAACTGAGCTAGCGGCGCCCGCAACAGATGTAACTGTAGCAGCCGCCGCGCACCCCCCAGAACATCATCCGAGCCGCTCTCCCAGCGCCTCGTAGGCCCCCAGAACCAGCTCCCAGAACCGCTTCACGTCCAGCGACGTCGCCACCAAGGCGTTGGGCCGTCCGTCACGGAGTTTGAAGTCGGTGACGGTCATCCCCGACGTGTACCGGCCGGCCGTCTCCACGTTCACCCGTGCCGGTACGCAGGTGAACAGCGAAGGGTCGATCACGTACGCCACGGCGCACGCGTCATGAATGGCCGGGCCGTCGTCCGCCGTGACCTGGCCGTAGAACTGCGCGGCGGGCACCAGCAGCTCGGACAGCCGGCCGAGCGGGCGCATCCGGTCCAGGAGTTCGCTGGTCACCATGGCCGTGAGCGTCACGTCGAGGCCGAGCATCTTCACCGTCCAGCCGGCGTCGAAGGCGATCGCGGCCGCCTCCGGGTCGGCCAGCATGTTGAACTCCGCCGCGGGATTGGTGTTGCCGCGGGTGAAGGAGCCGCCCATGATCACGAAGTCGCGGGCCCACTCCACGACGCGCGGCTCCCGGCGTACGGCCAGCGCGATGTTGGTCAGTGGGCCGATGGCGACCAGCGTGATCTCGCCCGGGGCGGCCCGCAGCGTCTCCACGATGAAGTCCACCGCGTGGCCGTCGGAAACGGGGCGGGTGGCCGGTGGGAGGACGGCGTCACCCAGGCCGGACAGGCCGTGGACGTCGGCGGCGCGGACCGTGTGGCGCACCAGCGCGCCCGCGCTGCCTGGAACGACCGGAACGTTCCCGAGGTCGAGGAACTCCCTGAGCGCCAGCGCGTTGGCCGTGGTCAGCGCGAGGTCGACGTTGCCGCCGACCGTGGTGATGCCGACCAGCTCCAGGGCCGGGGTGCCCGCTACCAGCGCCAGGGCGAGCGCGTCGTCGATGCCGGGATCGCAGTCAATGAGGACCTTTGTCACAGAACCGAACAATACGCATGAATCGGGGCCGGACAGTCCCCCAACTGTCCGGCCCCGACCGAGGGCGGTCCAGGCCAGCGATTTCCCCCAAAAACGCCGGCGGTCCCGCACTGCGAACAGCGGTCCCCCTCCGCGTCCGCTTCGGTAAAAGTCTGCAAGTCAGTCGCAGGACTCTTGACCTGCCTCGACACTACCGAGGCGAATGCAACGAACGTGCCATAGCGGGGTCGAATGTCCGCCTAATCCGGCTAAGGGATCTCCAAACGGACCTCCGTCCCTTCCTGGAGGGAGCGGCTGACCGTGCAGTACTTCGCGTGCACCCGCTCGGCCACCGCCCGGAAGACCTCATCCGCCTGCTCGGACGGGACTTCGACGTCATAGGTCACCGTGACGGGACCCAGCAGGTTCGGCTCGATCTTCTCCGATCCGACGGTCATCGCCAGGCGGATCAGCCTTTGCCCGCGCTTGGCGGTCAGCGGCTCCACCGTCACGATGTTGCACCCGCCCACCGCCGCGAGCAGCAGCTCGACGGGCGTGAAGGCGCCATCCTCGTCGCCGCCGCCGATCCGCACCTCCGCGCCACGGGCGTTCGTGGCCCGGAAGCCGCCGTCTTCGGTCCGCTCAACACGTACGTTAGCCATGTTTCAGACACTACTCAGACGCCTCTCATGTTCGGCGCGCATCGTCTATCCCATGGCTAGCGAGGCAAAGGCGAATCAGCCTCTCATCGTGTTCTGGTGTGGTGTCGCGGTCGCCGAGTTCGGTGCGATCCAGCCGGGGTTCGGGTACCCGTGGCGTCCTTCCGCGTGGGCCGTCGCCGGGTTGCTGGTGGCGCTCGGGCTGCTGTCGGTCAAGGCGCCGGAGCTCCTCCGGTCGGAGCAGGCCAGGCGGCGCCTGCGCCTGGCCGGGTACGTGGTGGGCACGGTGCTGGTGACACACCAGCTCAGCTCCACCGCGTACGTGACCACCGCGAGCCGCGCCGGCTCCCTCCTCCTGTACGGCATCGCGGCCGTGATGGCCGTCTGGCACCACGCCGTACGGGCCACGACCAGGGGCTCCCTGCTCATCGTCGCCGATCTCGAACCCGCCGGGCTGCGCGACCTGCTCGCCACCCACACGGGCGACACGGTGACCGTCTACCGGACCGACCGGGTGACGGACGAGCTACGCGAGCTGGAGGCCGAGCACGGCCTGGTGGTCGTCGCCGGTCAGGAACACGACCCCCGGGCCAAGGAACGGCTCAGCGCCTCGGGGCTGAGCCGTCAGGTGCCCGACATCGCCGAACGCACCGTGATCGTCGCCGGCCCGCGGCCCTTCAAGCGGTACGTCCGGGGCGCTCTCACGCGCCTGTCCGTACCGAAGGCGCAGGTCAAGACAACCAACTTCAAACGTAAGCCATTGGTTTAACAAGGCATTACGCGCGCCGTGGGACGGTTGCTGCGAACAAGGAGGCAAGGTGACGACTTTCCCCGGAAGCGCCCGTGTCGAGATGGTCATGGGCATACCCGTCAGCGTGGATATCCGTACGGCCCTGCCGCGGCGAGAGCTGGCTCCCGTACTCGACGACGCCTTCGCCTGGCTGCGCTGGGTGGACGAGACGTTCAACCCCGCCAGGGAGGACAGCCAGATCAGCCGGCTGAACCGCGGCGGGACCATCAGGCAGATCCCGGAGCTCATCGAGGTGCTGCACCGCTGCGACGAGCTCAGCGAGGCCACCGGCGGCTGGTTCGAATCCCGGATCAACGGCGTCATCGACACCTCGGGCTACATCAAGGGCTGGGCGCTCGAACGGCTCTCCCGCGCGCTGGCCAGTGCGGGTGCCGTCGATCACCGCATCACCGCCGGCGGGGACATCAGGGTGCGCGGCTCGGCCGCCCCCGGCAAGCGCTGGCACATCGGCGTCCGTGACCCGCGCACCGGCCTGGTACGCAAAGTCGTCTTCACCCACGACATGGGCATCGCCACCTCGGGCGGCGCGAACGTCGTCGACCCGCACACCGGCGTCAAGCAGGACAAGCTCGGCTCGGTCACCGTACTCGGCCCCGACCTGGGCGCCGCCGACGCCTACGCCACCGCGATGTACGCCATGGGCCCGGTGTTGGCCAGGCGCTTCGCCATGGACCTCGCGGAGGCCGAGCACTACCAGACCATGATCATCAGCCGTGACGGGCAGGAGATCAGCACGCCCGGCTTCGCCCACTACGGCAGCACCGAAACCCAGCTGGCGGGCTGAGGCGCGGGTCAGGCGTCGGGATGTTTGCTCAGGTATTCGAGGTAGACCGGTCGCAGCGCCTCGCCGAGCTCACCTTCTCCCGCCGCGAGGGCATCGCTGAGCAGTGCGGACACCCGGCTGAGGTCGTTGGCGGTCTCTGTGTCGTGACCGCTGGCGGCCTCCGCCGCCGGGATCACCCTCAGCAGGTTCCACAGGAAACCCAGATCACCGTGGCGTACGGCATAGCTGACGGCACGGTCATGCAATTCGCTGGCCGACAGCGATTCGAAACCCTCGGACTCCATCTCGCTCCCCTCCCCCGCACGTCTCTGCCCATCGTTGCCCATCGATAACGCGTATCACAGTGCGTGGCCGGAATGCACATATCCGGTCATCACGGTGAGCCCCTATCGGAGCACCGATGGGTAATGGGAGGATCAACCAGCGTGAGATTCATCATCAGAACCCTGGCGGCCGCGGTCGCCCTCTGGGTCGCCATCCAGTTCATCGATGGCATCCAGATCACCGGCCCCCAGAACACCCCCACCTACTGGGGCACTCTGCTCGTCGTCGCCCTGATCTTCGGCCTCATCAACGCCATCGTGAAGCCGATCGTCAAGGGGCTCGGCTGTGCCCTGATCGTGCTGACGCTGGGGCTGTTCCTCCTCGTCATCAACGCGGCCATGCTGCTGCTGACGAGCTGGATCTCCGGCCAGCTCGACATCCCCTTCCATGTCAGCAACTTCTATCCGGCCGCCTTCTGGGGCGCGATCATCATCAGCGTGGTCAGCTGGCTGCTCGGCCTGTTCATCCCCGACAACGATTGAGCTCGATGGAACTCGACGGTGCCGGTCTGACCTGCGCGCAGGTCCACGCGGTGGCGTACGGCGCGGCCCGGGTCACGATCTCCTCACTGGATCGGGCCCGGGCGGCGTGGGGAGCGGCCCAGGAGCTGACCGGGCCCATCTACGGGCAGAGCACCGGAGTCGGGGCCAACAAGGACGTGGGTGTGGAGGGGGGCGGGCTCGACCTGCTGCGCAGCCACGCGGGCGGGGCGGGGCCACTCGTCGCGCCCGAGCGGGCCAGGGCGATGCTGGTGGTACGCCTCAACCAGCTGCTGGCGGGCGGCTCGGGCGTCGATCCGGGCGTGCTGCCGGTGCTGGCGGGGGCGATCAACGACGGCTTCACTCCCCCGATCCGCACCTACGGCGCCATCGGCACCGGCGATCTGGCCGCTCTCGCCACCGCGCTGTGCCTGCTGGGAGAGCTGTCCTGGCAGGGGCCGACGGCGAACGCGCCCCGATATCCGCTGGCGTCCGGGGACGCGGCGCCGTTCCTCAGCTCCGGCGCCGCGACGCTGGCCGACGCCGCCATCGCCGTACACCGGCTGCGCGTCCTGCTGGAGGCCGCCGTCGACGTGGCGGCGTTCAGCTTCGTCGCGGTGTCCGCCTCGGCCGAGCCGGTGGCCGCCGTCGTACAGGAGGCCCGGCCGCACCCCGGCCAGGCCGCCGCGGCCGCCCGCCTGCGCGGGCTGCTCGCGCGGGAGTTCGCCGCCCGCATCCAGGACCCGTACGGCTACCGCGCCTTCGCCCAGGTGCACGGTGCCGCGCTGGACGCGCTCGACCGCGCCGAGCGGGTCGTCGAGACCGACCTGAACGCCGCCGCCGAGAACCCGCTCATCGCCGACTCGCTGGCCTGGCACAACGGCAACTTCCACTCGGCCCCGGTCGCGCTGGCGCTCGACGCGCTGCGCGCGGCGCTGGTGCCGACGGCTCAGCTCAGCACGGCCCGGCTGGCCACGCTCATGGAGCCCGCCTACACGGGGCGGCTACCGTTCCTGGCGGCGCGGCCGGGCGGGTCGGGGGCGATGATCCTGGAGTACGTGGCCCAGGACGCGCTGGCCGAGCTACGCCACCTCGCGAACCCGGTCACGGCCGGGACCGCCGTCATCTCCCGGGGGACCGAGGACCACGCGGGCTTCGCGACGCAGGCCGCGCGCTACGCGCTGCGCTGCGTGGAGCCACTGGAGATCGTGCTCGCCTGCGAGCGCCTGGCCGCCACCAGAGCACCCAATGTCCCCGACCGTCCCCTCTCGGATGATCTGGACGCCGCACGTGCGCTGATCTCCAACAATTTCCTTCTTGTACGGCAAGCCGTGGGCACCCGCCACCCGCCGCACAGGGCCGAGGGCCTCCAGGAGGACGGCCGCTGACCCGCACGGGGATCCCACCGTGACGGCCCGCCGAAAAGCCCGGCCCTACTTCGGCGCCTTGCCCACCGAACCGCGTTCGCGGAGCGTCGGCTGTTGCACGACCCGGCGGCGCCGCGTCCCCCCGTCGGCCGCCGCCGACATGAGGCGGACGGCCGCCCGCACGATGCCGTCGATGTCCCAGTCCACCGTCGTCAGTCCGGGCGTGAGCAGCCCCGACATCGGGTGGTTGTCGTAGCCCATGACCGAGACGTCGCCCGGGATCGACAGTCCCAGCTCGGCCGCCGCCGCGTAGACGCCATAGGCGATCGAGTCGGCGAAGCAGAACACCGCGCTCGGCCGGTCGGCCTCCAGGATGCGGTGGGCCGCCTCGGTGGCCGCCGCCAGGCCGTGGGACGCGGTGGTCACCACGACGTCGAGACCGAGGCGGTCGGCTTCGGAGGTGACGAGCACGTCGGCCGGACGGTCGGGGGTGCTGGTCAAGGTGGGCGTCAGCACGGTGATCCGCCGGTGGCCCATGGCGTGGAGATGTTCGAGGGCGAGGCTGACGCCGCGGCGGTTGTCGAAGACCACTTCTCCGGCGGTGCCGGCGAGTGAGTCGCCGATCGCCACCACCGGCAGCGACTCGCACAGATCCGCCCAGAACGACGCCGCCGGATCGACGGGCTGCACGATCATGCCGTCGACCCGCTGGTCGCGCAGTTGCTGGGCGAGGGCCCGCTCGCGGGCCGGGTCACCGACCGCGTCGAGGATGAGCGCGTAACGGTCCTTCTCCCGCAGGCCCCTGCTGATGCCGACGGCCAGCGACTGCTGCCAGAGGTCTTCGAGGGAACCGCAGAGCAGCCCGATCATGTTGGTGCGTCCGCTGGCCAGAGCCCTGGCGATGGGGTCGGCCTCGTAGCCCAGCTCGGCCGCGGCGGCGCGCACCCGCTCCATGGTCTCCTCCGAGACCTGCATGCCACGCAGCGCGTAGGACACAGCGGCCGGCGACAGCCCGGTCGCCTGGGCCACTTCCCGGATTGTCGCTCTCTTCCGTGGCATTAAGCCAGCCTATTGCGTGCCACCGACAGAAGCTCGCATGCCGAAGGGACCGCTGGCGTGGTTCATCCAGATCCGGGGGCTAGCGGCCTGCCGTTGACATTTGTCTTGTGAAGCGGTTCACTGAACCGTATCACTGAATCGCTTCACAAGCTCGAATCGCCAGCGTGATAGGTTTACCTGCAATACTAGTAGGAAATAGAGGGAGGTGTGGCCGTGAGCATCGACATTCATCAGCATCTGTGGACCCGTTCGTTCGTCGAAGCGCTCCGCGGCCGGACCGTCCCTCCGTACCTGGACGGCTGGACGTTGTTCCTCGACGGCGAACCGCCCTACGAGGTCGACCCGGCCGACCACGAGAACCGGGACGTCACCGGGCTGGAGCTGGCCCTGGTCTCGCTGTCCAGCCCGCTGGGCATCGAGTTCCTGCCTCCGGAGGAGGCGTGGCCGCTGCTCGACGCCTATCACGAGGGCGCGCTCGCGCTGCCCGCGCCGTTCGGCGCGTGGGCCTCGACCTGCCACAGCGAGCCCGACCCCGAGCGCCTGGCCAAGGACCTCGACCGCGGGTTCGCCGGGCTGCAGATCCCGGCGACCGCCCTGCCCGACGACCGCCTGCTGGACGTGCTCACGGAGCGGGACCTGCCGCTGTTCATCCATCCGGGCCCGGCCGCGCCCGCGCCGCCCGGCACACCGTCCTGGTGGCCCGCGCTGGTGCCGTACGTCCAGCAGATGCACGCGTCCTGGCACTACTTCCACGCGGTCGTCAGGCCGCGCCACCCCCGGCTGCGCGTGTGCTTCGCGCTGCTGGCCGGGCTGGCCCCGCTCCACTCGGAGCGACTGATCGCGAGGGGCGGCACGGGCCGCGGCCTGGTGGACCCCGGCTGCTTCGTGGAGACCTCCTCGTACGGCCCGCGCGCGATCGACGCGATCGTCCGCGAGCTCGGCGTCGACGTCGTCGTCAACGGCTCCGACGCCCCCTATGCCACCGCACCCGACCCGGGCCTCGGCGAGGCAGCCGCCCACGCCATCCGGGTCACCAATCCCCGTCGTCTACTCAGCCGAAAGGAGACCCGTAAGTGAGCGAGCAAATCCTCGAACACACCGGCACGAATCAAACCCAGGACGGGGGTGCCTGTGCTCGGCTCCCGGAGCGCACACTGGACCGGCGCGAACTGCGCGAGCTGGTGAACGAGCTGGCCGCCAACCCGGCCGAGTGGCGGGAGCAGGTGGAGTTCCCCGCCGACGGCGGCCGGCACTACGCCTCGCTCTACCGTGACGCGTACGTCGACGTCTGGCTCCTGTGCTGGCGGCCCGAGGACGACACGGGCTGGCACGACCACGACATCTCCTCCGGCGCGGTCCACGTGGTGCAGGGCGCGCTGGCCGAATGCAACCCGCGCATCGGCGGCGAACACCTGGAGACCGTGGTGACGGAGGGCCAGTCGTTCTCGTTCGGCCCGGACCACATCC
The DNA here is from genome assembly GCF_043197155.1 of Nonomuraea sp. NPDC049269. NCBI lineage: Bacteria > Bacillati > Actinomycetota > Actinomycetes > Streptosporangiales > Streptosporangiaceae > Nonomuraea > Nonomuraea sp. NPDC049269. Next base: position 466,758 of record NZ_JBICSO010000008.1, on the reverse strand, counting down.
ACCGGCTCAACGGCGCCATGGACAACAGCGTCTCGATCCACGCCTACTCGCCGCCGCTGTGGCGGCTGGGCCAGTACTCCATCGACGACACCGGCGTCATGCGCCGCGTCTCGGTCAGCTACGCCGACGAACTGCGTCCCATGGACGACGCCGCAGTGGCCTAGGAACGGTGTAGTGAAGGCCTGAGCACGCAGCAGCTCGCGCAGGGCTCCACATCGGGCAGCGCGATCCACAAGCAGCAGGTCCGGCGGAAGTAGCCGTCGTCGGCGGGCTCGATCAGCCCGTCGACCGGCTTGCCGATCTCGGCCAGCAGCGCCATGTAGTCACCCGCCACGAACTGCGTCAACGGGTGGGCGAACGCCTCCGCGGTCGAACCCCAGAGCGTCCGCTCACCCACCTTGACCATCCGGCTGATCACCCGGACCAGCGGCTCCTGCGACTCGGCCAGCGCCTGCCTGATCGGCGCGACGCCGGACCCCCAGCTCACGCGCGTGGCCGCGATCGTCACGCCCGCCCCCGACACCTTGAAGTACGTGTCGGCCAGCCGCATGGTCGGCACCCGCCCGTCGAGCGCCCAGCCGAGCGCCATCGGCATCGTGTGCCAGTAACCGTAGGTCTTCCAGAACAGCGCCGCGCCGACGTGCCGAGGGGCCTTCCAGCGCGCCGCCGTCTCGTCGACCAGCTCCCCCAGCAGTGTGTACGGCGGGCGCAGCAGCTCCGAGGCAGCCGTCCAGGTCTCGTCGGGCTCGATGACCAGGCCCGGTTCGACCCCGATCACCCCGCCGCGCCCGTCGGCCAGCCGCTGGAGCGCCTCGGTCAGCACGTGAGTCCCTCCACTACAGGTAAGCCTTACCCAACGTAGCAGGGCGCCCGGCGAACCAGCCGGCCAGCAGCTGCGCCCCCAGCACGCCGAGCCCCGCCAGCAGGGGCACCGTCCACCCGCCGGACACCTGCCTGAGCAGCCCGAACAGCACCGGCCCCAACGCGGCAACCGCGTACCCCACCGACTGCGCGACCGACGAGAGCGCGGTCACCGACGCCGGGTCGGGCGCACGCAGCGCGATCAGCAGCAGCGCCAGCGCGAACGAGGCGCCCTGCCCGATACCGAGCACGACCATCCACAGCCACGGCGCGGCGACCGGGGCCAGCAGCATGCCGAGGTATCCGGCCACGGTCATCAGCCCGGCCCCCATCACGAACGGCACCTGCGACGGCCGCCGCCCGGCCAGGATCGGCACGGCGAGCGTGGCGCCCACCTGGACCAGATTCGTCACGCTGAGCAGGTAGCCGCCCTGGTCGGCGGGGAGCCCGGCGTCGTGGAAGATCGTCGGCAGCCAGGCCAGCATCACGTAGAAGGTGAACGACTGCAGGCCCATCAACGCGGTCACGTACCAGGTCACCCGGCTGCGCAGCACCATCCTGAACGGCCGTGGCCCGTTCTGCGGCCCCGCCTGCCCGCGCAGCGCCTGCGGCAGCCACAGCAGGGCGGCCAGCAGCGCGGGTACGGCCATCAGCGCCGAGACGCCGCGCCAGCCGTAGCCCGTGGCGTGCTCGATGGGGATCACCAGCGCCGAGGCGGTCGCGGCGCCGCCCACGATCGCGGAGCTGTAGACGCCGGTCATCAGGTTGACCCGGTCGGGGAAGTACTGCTTGGTGATGCCGGGCATGGCCACGTTCATCACGGCGATGGCGATGGCCGCGATCGCCGAGCCCGCGTACAGGGTGGGGACGCCGTCGAGGCCGCGCAGCACCACGCCGGCGGCCAGCACGAGGAGCCCGGCGAGTAGCGTACGGTCCAGTCCGATCCGGCGCGCGAGCAGCGGCGCGATCGGCCCGAACACGCCCAGGCAGACCACCATGACCGTGGTGATCCCGCCACCGCCGGCGGGCGTGAGGCCGACGTCCTTCATGATCTCGTCGAGGAGCGGGGAGATGCCGGCGATCGCGGGCCGCAGGTTCAGCGCGGCCAGCACGAACCCGGCGACGAGCAGTGCGGATCTCAGGGACATAGAACCCCTACTCTCGCATAACGCTCTGACAACGTTGTCTGGCCGTCCTACTTGGGAAAGGATCCAAGAGTGAGACCGACGATGAAGGACGTCGCCTTGGCCGCCGGCGTGGCGCTCAAGACGGTCTCGCGCGTCGTGAACGGCGAGCCGGGCGTCAATCCGGCGACGGCCGAACGGGTGCGCGAGGCCATCGAGCGGCTGGGCTACAGCCGCAACGAGAGCGCGAGAGTGCTGCGCAGGGGCCGCACCGCGACCGTCGGGCTGGTCATCGAGGACGTCGCCGACCCGTTCTACGCGGGGCTGAGCCGGGCGGTCGAGGACGTGGCCATTGTCGAGGGCTGCCTGCTGCTGAGCGGCTCGTCCGGCGAGAAGCCGGCCAGGGAGCGCGAGCTGGTGCGGACGTTCTGCGCCCGCCGGGTCGACGGGCTGATCGTGGTGCCCGCCGGCGACGACCACTCCTACCTGCGGCCCGAGCTCGACGCCGGGACGCCCGCGGTGTTCGCGGACCGGCCGCCCGGGCCCGGGCTGGACGTCGACACCGTGCTCAGCGACAACGCGGGCGGCGCCACGGAGGCCATCGGCCACCTCCTGGCGCACGGCCACCGCCGGATCGCCATGCTCGGCGACCATCCGTCGATCTTCACCGCGGCCGAGCGGCTGGCGGGCTACCGCTCGGCCCTCGGCCAGCTCTTCGATCCCCGGCTGGTGGCGATGCGTGCCCCCACGCTTGAGACGGTCCGCACGGACCTGGAGCGCATGCTGGCACTCGACTCGCCGCCGACTGCCCTGTTCACCGGCAACGGCCGGCTCACCATCACCGCGTTGCGCGCGCTCGGCGGGCGGCGGATGGGGCTGATCGGGTTCGACGACTTCGAACTGGCCGACCTGCTGACGCCCGGGGTGACGGTGGTGGCACAGGACCCGGCCGGGATGGGACGGGTGGCCGCCGAACTGCTCTTCCGCCGCCTGGCCGGGGACGGCGGGCCGTCGGAGCACGTCCAGCTGCCGGTGCGCCTCATCCCCCGGGGCTCGGGCGAACTGTCTCCGTAACCTCTGGGGCGACATCCGGACGAACGTCTCCCGCGAAAGGGCGGACGTCTCCGGCAGAGACGGGGCCGGTGTCCGGACGTAGTACGCCGGACAGGGCCAGGGCGACGAGGATGCCCGCGAGGCCCGCCGCGGCGATGGCCGGTCCCGGGCCGATCGCCTCGCCCAGGGCGCCGATCGCCGCCGCGCCGATCGCCTGTCCGGTCATCAGCCCGGCCGACAGCAGCCCGAACGCCTGCCCGCGCACCTCCTCCGGCACCGACTCGACGAAACGCCGCTGCAGCCCGAGCTGGTAGGACAGCCCGGCAGCGGCCACGGCGGCGATCACCGCGGCCCACGCCACGCCGGGCGCCGCCAGGAAGGCCAGCCACGGCAGCCCGATCAGCACCGCCAGCGGCAGCGACAACCGCTCCCTGAGCGCCGGAGCCGCGAACCGCCCCACACTGAACTCGCCGACCGCCATCCCACCCGCCGCCAACGCCAGCACCACCCCCGCCTGCCCCCGCCCACTCAGGTAGGGCACGATCATCGCTTCGGCCCCCGCCAGGCACATACTCGGCAACCAACTGGCCAGCAGCAGCCCCCGCACCCGCCGATCGACCAGCAGCAACCGATTCACCCGCAACGTCACCCGCACAGCTCCACCACGCACGACCGCACTCCCGACCGCGTCCGGAACGGCCGTGTCGTACGGGGGCGCACCGTCTGAGGACGCGCCGTCTGAGGACGTGTCACGAGCAGCCGTACCGCGCCCAGCCGCGTCCGGGGCGGCCGTCCCGTGCGTAGCCGCGCCACGGGCGGGCCGGTACGGCAGGCCGTACCGCAGCACCACGGCGGCCACCGCCGAGAGCGCCGCCGTGACCGCCAGTGCCCCGCGCGGCCCCGCCATCGCCAGGAAGGCGCCCCCGACCGCGAGCCCCGCGATCTGGGCGCTCGCCGACGTGACCCCCATCAGCGACCGGGCCAGCACGAACGCGTCCCCAGGCAGCACATCAGGCAGCAACGCACTCCGCGCCGCCTGGAACACCGGCGCGAACAACCCTGTCACCAGCACCAGCCCGAGCATCACCGGCACCGGCAACCCGGCGAAGGCCAGCAGCAGGCAGACCACCACCCTGACCAGCTCCCCCACGACCATCACCGCCCGAGGCGGCAGTCGGTCGGCCAGGGAGAGCAGGAACATCCCGCCCACGATGTACGGCAGCCAGCCGGCCATGTACGCCGCGGCCGAGAGCCCGGGCGACCCCGTCTCCGTGTACACCAGCACCGACAGCGCCAGCATCTTGATCGAGTCACCGGTGATCAGCAGCGCGAAGCTGCCGAACAGCACCCGGAACTCCCGCACCGCGAACACCTGCCCGAAGGTGGCTCCACGCTCCGTCAACCCGCACCCCCACGTTGAAAGGGCGATCCCGGAGGGAGGTCTCGGGACCGCCGGACACGATGCTGCGGGAGCACTCCCGGCGGAAGCGACACTTTCGGATATAAACGAAAGGTGTTCAGGATCGAGGTCACTCCGCAGGACATAGTGGCCAGCCGGTTCGCCATCTCGCCGCTGATCGAGACCATGCACGCGCAGTGGGTGATAGAAGGCCGCACCGCGGCGGGCGCGCATCGGCGCTGGGCCGACAAGTGGCGCGAACCGTACAAGAAGCTGGTCGGCCGCCATCCGGCACTGCGCGCCCTGGCGGCGATCACCGGCAACAAGGGCAGCGACAACGTCGACTTCATCGCCCCGCCGCCCGCCGGGATGAGCGTGCCGTTCGAGACCGAGCTGGCCGCCATGCGCACCACCCCGGTCGGACAGGCGCACGCGGAGATCGCCACCGCCCTGGCCGGTCGGCCGCCCGTGCCGGAGTGGACCAGGGCACTGCTGCTCGGCCCCGACGTCGTCCAGGTGCTGGCCGACGCCTACGAGGCGCTGTGGACGGAGATCCTGTCCAAGGACTGGCCACGCTTCCAGGCGATCCTGGAACGCGACGTGGTGCAGCGGGCGGGCCGGCTGGCGGCGTACGGCTGGGCGGCGGCGCTCGACGACCTGAGCGAGCAGGTCCGGTGGCACGGCGACGGGTACATCGAGGTCCGGATGGGCAAGGGCGAGGAGCGGCATCGGCTGGGCGGCAAGGGGCTGCTGTTCCTGCCGTCGGTGTTCGTGCCGGGCGTGGGCGCCTACCTGGAGGACGCCTGGCCGTACGCGCTCACGTACCCGGCCCGTGGCACGGGCGCCGAGCCGCCCGCGACAGCCACGGGCCTGGCGGTGCTGATCGGCCGCACCCGCGCCCGCATCCTCATCGAGCTCGCCGTGCCCGCCACCACCACCCACCTCGCCGCCCTGCTCGGACACAGCCTCGGCACCACCGGTGGCCACCTGGCCGCCCTGCGCGGCACCGGCCTCATCGCGGGCACCCGTACCGGCCGCACCGTCCTGTACGCCCGCACCCCGCTCGGTGACGCACTCGTCAGCGGCACCTTGTGATGCTCTCCGCAAACCCCGCGCTGGTCACCGGCAACCTGTGACTCTCTCCGCAAACCCCTACCATCCTGTACGGCAGGCACGGGAAGACCCATCCGCCGCCGCGCGCGGGCGACATTCCAGGGTTACGCTCACCGGCCGTGCCACCACCCCGCCGTGACGCGCGCACGGTCACCGGCTACGTTCCCACCCCCCGGCCGGAGTCCAAGCGCCTCAAGAAGGCGACCCAAGCGACGGCAGAAAGGCGGCCTGAGCGACGGCAGGCCGGTGAGGGTCTGACGACGCGGCCCGATTGGCCGCACGAACCCCGACCGATCAGGTGCAGGCACGGCCCGATTGGCCGCACGAACCCCAACCGATCAGGGGCGGGCGCGGCCCCATCGGTGGGACGGCGAGTCGTTGAGCGGTTGCCCCAGGCGATTTTTGTTCGGCAGGCTTGATAGCCGTCCAGGCGGAGGGCGCGGAGGTATAGTCACATCCGTCCAGCACAAGTGTTCAGGCCGAGGGAGTGCGCGCATGAAGGCCGCCGAGGACGCGCCGGAGGCGCAGGCCCGTTTCCCGCACGATCTGATGTACGCGGCGGCGTCGCAGTACTACCTCGATGACGCCACCCAAGCCGACATCGCCAAACGGCTGGGCGTCAGCAGGGCGACCGTGAGCCGGCTGCTCACCGAGGCCCGCAGGCAGGGCATCGTCGAGATCAGGGTGCACCGGCCCGCCACCCTCGAGGAGGGCCCCCTGGCCGCTGAGGTGGCCGAGGCGCTCCAGCTGAAGCGCGTGCATCTGGTCCCCAAGGTCAGCGGCCCGGCACTGGGGCCCTGGCTGGCCCCCGGGCTGGCCCGCGCCCTGGCCGGGGTCGGGCTGGAGTCGGGCGACGTGGTGCTGGTCTCGTCCGGCAGCACGGTCTACGAGTGCGCGCGCGAGGGCCTCGGGCAGTTCCCCGGCGTCACGATCGCGCCGGCCGTGGGCGGCCAGGAGGAGCCGCAGCCGTGGTTCCAGACCAACGAGACCACCCGCATCCTGGCCGAACGCGTCGGCGGCGTGCCCAGTTACCTCTACGCGCCCGCCCTGCCGGGGCCCGAACTGTTCTACTCTCTCCAGCACGAGCCGTCGGTGCGCAAGGTCATGGACCTGTGGGCGCACGCCAAGTGCGCCATCGTCGGCGTCGGCTCCGCGCCGCTGATGCGGCAGGTCGTGCCCGCGTTCATGCCGCGCGACGCGGAGAGCCTGCGCGAGGCCGTGGGCGACGTCTGCATGCGGGTGTACAACCGCGCCGGGGAGCCGGTCTCCTACCCGGGCAGCGAGCGCCTGGTGGCCCCCGGCCTGCACCAACTACGCAGCATCCCGACGTCGATCGCGGTCGCGGTGGGCGCCGAGAAGGTGCTGTCCATCATCGCGGGCGCCCGGGGCGGCTACTTCAACCAGCTGGTCACCGACGTCCTGACCGCCGAAGGGCTTCTCGCGGCGGCCCGGCGTTCCTAACCGAACACCAGACGAACGACAGACGTCCAGTTCTTGACCAAAACCAGGCAAACGCCCTGAACATTTTTGCTGGACAATTATTCTGAACTCGCGCTAGCGTGAGCCGCACCACAGGACGTGACCGGTTGTGAGTGACATGTCTCCCGTGGTGTTTCGGGGGAGCGACGCGATCAGCGAGTCCGTGAGGACGTAGCGAGTGAGGAAAGAACCCGTGAAGAGAGTTCAGATGCGGACCTCCGCGTTCGCCGCGGTTGTCGTCATCGCAGGGTCGGCGCTGGCCGCCTGCGGCTCCGGTTCCACCGGCGGAGACAGCGGCTCCAGCACCAGCAACAGCGGAGGCGGCGCGGAGAACGCCAAGGTGGCCTTCCTCATGCCCGACCTCGCCTCCACCAGGTACGAGCTGGCCGACAAGCCGCTCTTCGAGGCCAAGATGAAGCAGCTCTGCCCGAGCTGCACGGTCATCTACCAGAACGCCGACTCCGACGCCGCCAAGCAGCAGCAACAGGCCAACTCGGCGATGGCCCAGGGCGTCAAGGCCATCGTGATCGACCCGGTCGACTCGGCCGCCGCGGCCACGATCGTCAAGACGGCGCAGTCGCAGCAGATCCCGGTCATCGCCTACGACCGGCCGGTCCCGGCCACGCCCGCCGACTACTACATCTCGTTCGACAACGAGAAGATCGGCAACATGATCGCCCAGTCCCTGGTCGACCACCTCAAGAAGGAGAACGCCAAGGGCGGCATCCTGGAGGTCAACGGCTCGCCCACGGACGCGGCGGCCGGCCTGATCAAGAAGGGCATCCACAGCGCGATCGACCCGAGCGGCTTCAAGCTGCTGGCCGAGTACGACACCCCCGACTGGCAGCCGGAGAAGGCGCAGACCTGGGTCAGCGGCCAGATCACGCAGTTCAAGGACCAGATCGCCGGCGTGGTCGCGGCCAACGACGGCACCGGCGGCGGCGCTATCGCCGCGTTCAAGGCGGCCGGTGTGAAGGTGCCGCCGGTCACGGGCAACGACGCCGAGCTGGCCGCCGCCCAGCGGATCATCGCGGGCGACCAGTACAACACGATCTCCAAGCCGATCAAGATCGTGGCGGAGGCGTCGGCCGATGTCGCCTACCAGTTCATGCAGGGCAAGAAGCCCGCGGGCAAGACCACGCTCTACAACACCCCCTCGCAGCTGTTCGTCCCCACGGTCGTGACCAAGGAGAACATCAATGAGGTGCTGTTCCAGAGCGGCATCATGAAGGCCGCCGACGCGTGCACCGGCGAGTACGCCAAGGGCTGCGCCGAGCTCGGCATCAAGTAGAGGCTCATCGAGTAAGGCTCATCGAGTAGGGCGAGGGAGGAGCCGTCTTGTCGCCTACAGAGCAAGCGGACAGCGTTCTGTCCCTGCGGGGGATCAGTAAGACGTTCGGCGCGGTCGCCGCGCTGACCGACATCGAGCTCGATGTCGCGGCAGGCCAGGTCATGGCCATCGTCGGCGACAACGGCGCGGGCAAGTCGACGCTGGTCAAGATCCTGTCGGGGGTGCACCCGCCCGATTCGGGGACGATCACCTTCGAGTCGCGGGAGATCGACATCCCGACGCCGGCGGCGGCGCACAAGCTCGGCATCGCCACCGTCTTCCAGGACCTCGCACTGTGCGAGAACCTCAACGTGATCCAGAACCTGTTCCTGGGTCAGGAGGTCCGCCCGCTCCGGCTGAACGACGTGGCGATGGAGACCCGCTCCTGGGAGCTGCTCCGCCAACTCTCCGCGAAGATCCCCAGCGTCCGCGTGCCGGTCGCCGCGCTCTCCGGCGGCCAGCGGCAGACGGTGGCCATCGCCAGGTCGCTGCTCGGCGACCCCAAGGTGATCATCCTCGACGAACCGACCGCCGCCCTGGGCGTCGCCCAGACGGCGGAGGTGCTCAACCTGGTCGAGCGGCTCCGCGAGAACGGCCTCGGCGTCATCATGATCAGCCACAACATGGCCGACGTGCAGGCCGTGGCCGACACCGTGGCGGTGCTCCGGCTCGGCCGGAACAACGGGGTGTTCGACGTGGGCGCGGTCTCCACCGAGGAGATCATCGCCGCCATCACCGGCGCCACCGACAATGCGGTCTCCCAGCGCCAGGCGCGCCGCAAGGAAGGGCTCCCCTCATGAACAGCACGCTCACCACGGATCGCCAGGACGAGCGGCTGAGCGGGCACGAAGGGCTGCGCGGCGCGATCGCCGACGTGCTCGAGCGGGCCCGCGGCGGCGACCTCGGCGTGATCCCCGTCGTGGTGGGGCTCATCGTCATCTGGACGGTGCTGCAGATCCTCAACCCGATCTTCCTGTCCAGCGCGAACCTGGTGAACCTCACGCTGGAGTCGGCCGCGGTCGGCATCATCGCGCTGGGCATCGTCTGCGTGCTGCTGGTCGGCCAGATCGACCTGTCGGTCGGCTCAGTCAGCGGCCTGTCGGGAGCCGTGCTCGCCGTCCTGTTCGTCAGCAACGGGCTGCCGGTGTGGCTGGCCATCCTGGCCGCGGTCATCATGGGCGCGGTGATCGGCTGGGTGTACGCGCAGCTGTTCAACCGGTTCGGGGTGCCGAGCTTCGTCATCACGATGGCCGGGCTGCTGGCCTTCCTCGGGCTGCAGCTGTACGTGCTGGGCAGCAAGGGCTCGATCAACCTGCCGTTCGACTCGGGCCTGGTGAACTTCGCGCAGCTCGACTTCGTGCCGCCGTGGCTGTCGTACTGCTTCGCGGTGATCGCGGCCATCTGGCTGTTCGCCAGCGGTTACCTGCACGCCCAGGAGCGGCGCCGCGCCGGGCTGTCGGCCAGGAACCTGTCCACGCTGATCATCAGGAGCGTGGCACTGCTGGCCGTGCTGGCCTTCGTGGTCTACTACCTCGGGCAGACCCGCGGCGTGGGCTGGATGTTCATCTTCTTCGTGGGCCTCGTGCTGATCATGCACTACATGCTGTCGCGTACCAAGTGGGGCCGGGCCGTCTACGCGGTCGGCGGCAACGTGGAGGCCGCGCGCCGGGCGGGCATCAACGTCAAGGCCATCTACACCTCGGTCTTCGTGCTCTGCTCGACGTTCGCGGCGGTGGGCGGCATCCTCGCCGCGGCCCGGCTGGCGGCGGCGAACCAGAGCAGCGGCGCGGGCGACGTCAACCTCAACGCCATCGCCGCGGCCGTGATCGGCGGGACGAGCCTGTTCGGCGGGCGCGGCACCGCCTTCGGCGCGCTGCTCGGCATCATCGTCATCCAGTCGATCTCCAGCGGGCTGACGCTGCTCAACCTCGACTCCTCCATCCGGTTCATGGTCACCGGCATCGTCCTGCTGCTCGCGGTCGTCGTCGACTCGATCGCCCGCAAGTCGCGGACCTCCCACGGACGCGCCTGATGGCGGTCATCTGCGTCGACGCGGGGACCACGGTCATCAAGGCCGTGGGGTACGACGAGACGGGCGCCGAGGCGGCCGTCGTCCGGCACGGGACCAGCGTCTCCCGGCCCGCCCCCGGCCAGGCCGAGCAGGACATGGACTCCGTCTGGGACGCGGTCGCGCACACGGTCCGCGGCGTCGCGGCCCAGCTCGGCTCCGCGCCCGACTTCGTCGCCGTGACCGCGCAGGGCGACGGCTGCTGGCTGGTCGACGCGTCGGGCCGGCCCACCGGTCCGGCGATCCTGTGGAACGACGGCAGGGCCGCCGCGACGGTCGACGGCTGGAACCGCTCGGGCCTGGCCGCCGACGCCTTCCGCGTCAACGGCTCCTCCGCCGCCTCCGGGCTCCCCCACGCGATCCTGACCTGGCTGAACGAGCACGATCCCGACCGGCTGGCCCGCTCGGCCGCCAACCTGTCGTGCGGCGGCTGGATCTTCTCCCGGTTGACCGGAGAGCTCGCCGCCGACGAGTCCGACGGCTCGGCCCCCTTCATGGACCTGCGCACCCGCGCCTACTCCCCGGCCCTGCTTGCCATGTTCGGCCTGGAATGGGCCGAGCACCTGCTGCCCGAGCTCCGCGACGACGGCCGCCGGGTGGGCGGGCTGACCCGCGAGGCCGCCGAACTGCTCGGGCTGCCCGCCGGGACGCCGGTCGTGATGGCGCCCTACGACATCGCCGCCACCGCGCTCGGCGCCGGCACCGTGGGCGCCGGCCAGGCGTGCAGCATCCTGGGCACCACGCTCTGCACGGAGACCGTCGTCGAACGGCCCGACCTGGACGGCGAGCCCGTCGGCATCACGATCGCGATGCCCGGCGGCTACCTGCGTGCCTTCCCCACCTTCGCCGGGACCGAGGTCCTCCAGTGGGCCTGCCGCCTGCTCGGCCTGGACGGCCCGGCCGAGCTGGGCGAACTCGCGGCCACCGGCCCGCCGGGCGCGGGCGGGCTGTCGTTCCAGCCGTACTTCTCCCCCGCCGGCGAGCGCGCGCCGTTCTCCGATCCACAGGCCAGGGGCGCCTTCCTCGGCCTGTCCTTCGAGCACGGGCGCGAGCACGTCGCCCGCGCGGTGCTCGAAGGGCTCACGCTCGTCATCCAGGACTGCCTGGCCGCCTCCGGCGACCGGCCGCGCGAGCTGCGGGTGTGCGGCGGCGGCTCGGCCAGCGCGCTCTGGCTGCGGATGATCTCCGACGTCACCGGCCTGCCGGTCTTCAGATCGGCCGACGCCGAGGTCGGCGCCAGGGGCGCCTACCTGGTCGGCCTGGTCGCCACGGGTGCGGCCACCAGTGTCAAGGCCGCGGCGGAGCAGTACGTACGGCTGCGCGACGCCGTACGACCTGAGCCCGGCGCGTACGACATGGCCTACCGGGACTTCCTCGCCCTACGCGAGACCAGCGCCCGATCGTGGCCGCTGCTGGCGGAGATGCGCGGCCGCCGAAAGCGGGGTCGTGCGTGAGCGTCTGGATCGGAGTGGACCTGGGCACGCAGAGCGTCCGGGCGATGGCCGTCACGGACTCCGGCGAGCTGCTCGGCTCGGCGAGCAGGCCGCTGACCAGCCACCGTGACGGACCCCGGCACGAGCAGGACCCGGAACAGTGGTGGCGCGAGCTCGCCGCCGCCACCACCGAGGCGCTGCGCGACGTGCCGCCGGAGCGGATCCGCGGGGTCGCCGTGGCCGCGACCTCCGGCACGATCCTGCTCACCGGCCCTGACGGGCAGGCGCTGACCCCCGGGCTGATGTACGACGACCGGCGGGCGACGGCCGAGGTGGAGCGGGTCAACGCGGCCGGGGCGGCCGTCTGGGAGCGGCTGGGTTACCAGCGCATGCAGGCCAACTGGGCGCTCCCCAAGCTGCTGTGGCTGCTGCGTGACGCCCCGCCCGATGCCCGGCCGGCCCACCAGAACGACTTCGTGAACCGGCGCCTGGTCGGGCGGGAGGTGGCCACCGACCTGGGCAACGCGCTCAAGACCGGGGTGGACCTGATCGACGAGCGGTGGCCGTACGAGGTGTTCGACGAGCTGGGCGTGCCCACCGGGACGCTGCCCGGCGTCGTACGGCCGGGCACCACGCTCGGCACGGTCTGCGCCGAGGCGGCCGCGATCACCGGCATCCCGGCCGGCACCCCGGTGATCGCCGGGACCACCGACGGGTGCGCGGCACAGCTCGGCGCGGGAGCCATGACGCCGGGCAGCTGGAACTCCGTCATGGGCACCACCTTGGTGCTCAAGGGCGTGACCAGAGAGCTGATCCACGACCCGCTGGGCGTGGTCTACTCGCACCGCGCGCCGGACGGCTCGTGGCTGCCGGGCGGCGCGTCGAGCACGGGCGCGGGGGTGCTGACCCGCGAGTTCGCGGGCCGTGACCTCGACGCGCTCAGCACCCAGGCCGCCACCCACTTCGGCCACGCCGCCGAGTTGCCTGTCACCTATCCGCTCGTGTCGCGCGGGGAGCGGTTCCCGTTCGTCGCGCCCGAGGCCGAGGGGTTCACGCTCGGCGAGCCCGCCGACGACGTCGAGCGCTACGTGGCGATCCTGCGCGGCGCGGCGTTCGTCGAGCGGCTCTGCTTCGACTACCTCGACCTGCTGGGCGCCCCGGTGGACGGCGAGATCGTGCTGACCGGCGGGACCACCAAGAGCGCCTACTGGACCCAGCTCCGCGCCGACGTCCTGGGGCGCCCCGTCACGCTGCGGGAGAACGCCGAGCCCGCGCTCGGCATGGCCGTACTCGCGGCGGGAGAGGCGGGCGACCCGGCCCGGATGATCCGCACCCGCGAGGTCGTGGACCCTGTCGGGCCCCGCCTGGACGAGGCCTATCTACGCTTTGTCGCAGAACTGGAGAGACGCGGCTGGCTGCCCGGAAGCGCCGCCGGCCACGCCCGTGAGAGGACCGCACCATGACCCACATCGCACTGGTGCGCCACGGCGAATCCGTCTGGCATGCCGAGAACCGTTACGCCGGGCTCAGCGACATCGAGCTGACGCCGCGCGGCCACGACCAGGCCGGGCAGCTGGCCTCCTGGGCCGCCCGGGCCGGGCTGTCGGCCGTCTGGGCGTCCACGCTGAGCAGAGCGCGGCTCACCGCCGCCGCCAGTGCCGAGGCGGCGGGCGTCGAGCCGCGGGTGGACGGGCGGCTGCGGGAGCTCGACTTCGGCCAGGGCGAGGGGTTGACCGCCGCGGAGATGCGCGGGCGGTTCCCCGAGGCCCGTGCCGCCTTCGAGGCCGACCCCGCCACGAACCCCCTGCCGGGCGGCGAGGACCCGAAACTGGCGGCCGACCGGTTCACCGAGTGCCTGCGGGACATCGCCGCGACCCATCCGGACGGCCGGGTGATGGTCGTCGCGCACACGACCATCATCAGGATCGCGCTGTGCCGGCTCATGGGCGTGCCCCTGGGCGAGTACCGGCGGCTCTTCCCACGCCTGGACAACTGCGCCATCACAGAGATCCGCCCGCGGGACGGCCAGGTGGCGATCCTGCGGTACAACTCCCCGATTGGAGCTCTTCGTTGACCATCCGAGTCCTCGCCGCCGGCGACCACTTCGTCCAGAACCGCCTCTTCATCGACGCCATCAGGCGCGAGGTTCCCGGTGACGTGGAGATCCGCGAGCTCACGCTGCCGTGGCCGGTGGTGCCGTTCGGCCGGGTGGGCGAGGTCGATGAGGCGTCCGACGTGGAGGACGAGCTGATCGAGGCGCTGCGTGGTGTCGAGGTCTGCGTGACCCAGATGGCCCCCCTGACCAAGCGGGTGCTGGACGCGTGCCCGGAGCTCAAGCTGTTCTGCGTGAGCCGGGGCGGCCCGGTCAACGCCAACCTGGACGCGGCCTCCGAGGCCGGGGTCGCGGTCACGTTCGCGCCGGGGCGCAATGCCGTGGCCACCGCCGAGCACACGCTGGCCATGCTCCTCGCCGCCACCCGCCGCATCCCCCAGACGCACGCCGACCTGGCGGGCGGCGTCTGGCGGGGCGACTACTACACCTACGACAACGTCGGGCCCGAACTGGAGGGCTCCACGGCCGGCCTGATCGGCTACGGCGCGATCGGCCGCCGGGTGGCCCGCATGCTGGAGGGCTTCGGCGCGGAGGTCCTGGTCTACGACCCATACGTGGAAATTTCAGGACAGGTGGAGTTGGCTGAGCTGCTCGAACGCTCCCGGTTCCTCTCCCTGCACGCGCGGGCCACCCCCGAGACCATCGGCATGATCGGCGCACCGCAGATCGCCGCGATGCCCGCCGTGTCCGTCATCGTCAACTGCGCGCGCGGCTCCCTGCTCGACTACGACGCCCTGTGCGACGCGCTGGACTCGGGCCACCTGTTCGGCGCCGCGATGGACGTCTTCCCCGAGGAGCCCATCCCGGCGGGGTCGCGGCTCCTCACGACCCCGAACCTGGTCATGACCCCGCACCTGGCCGGCGCCAGCAAGGAGACGGCCATGAACGCCGCCACGATCGTCGCCGGGGACGTGGCCCGCTATGTCCGCAAGGAGCCGCTCAAGCACTGGGCGAACCCGGCCGCGCTCATCCCTTGAGCGCGCCGGCCATCAGCCCGCGCATGAAGAACCGGCCGAGCAACACGTAGATCAGCATCGTCGGCACCGACGCCAGGATGGCCGCCGCCATCTGCTGGCTGTACGGGGTGGCCTGGGCGCCGGCGATGTTGTTGAGCATGACGGTCGCCGGCCAGCTCGTCGGCCCGGTGAGGAAGACGGCGAACAGGAAGTCGTTCCACATCGAGGTGAACTGCCAGATGATCACCACCGCGATCGCCGGCGTGGACACCGGCAGCACCACCGACCAGTACGTACGCAGCATCCCCGCGCCGTCCACCCGCGACGCCTCGATGAGCTCGTCGGGGATGGTGACGTAGTAGTTGCGGAAGATCAGCGTGCAGATCGGGATGCCGTAGACCACGTGCGCCAGCGTCAGCCCCGGGATGCCGCCGTAGAAGACGCCCTGCAGCCCGGTCAGCTCGTTGAGGTTCACCAGCAGCTGCACCAGGGGGATCATCACGCCCTGGTACGGGATGAACATGCCGAACAGGAACAGCGTGAACAGCAGGTCCGCGCCCGGAAAGCGCCATTTCGACAGCACGTAGCCGTTCAGGGAGCCGAGCACACAAGACAGCAGCGAGCCCGGCACGGCCAGCAGGACGGAGTTCCACAGGCCCGGGGCCAGCTTCTCCCAGGCCACCCGCCATGCCTCGAAGGTCCAGGTCCGCGGCAGGTTCCACGCCTGGCCGGGATCCGCCTCGGTGAGCGGCTTGAAGCTGGTGACCAGGAGGACGTAGATCGGGATCAGGAAGATCACCACGAAGGCGATCAGCAGGGCGAGGCGTACCCCGGTGGACGCCCGCCGACGCCCGATGACCGCGGTCATGAACGCCGCTCCTTACGTACGGACCAGATCAGGTACGGGATGACGAAGATGGCCACGCTGAGCACGATGTACGAGGCGATCGTGGCGCCCTTGGCCGGATCGTGGGAGTCGAACACCGCCACCCACATGAACACGGCGGGCACGTCGGTGATGATCTGCTTGCCCGACACCGCGACGATCAGGTCGAACACCTTGAGCGAGATGTGCCCGAGGATGATCAGCGCCGACAGCGTCACGGGCCGGAGCATCGGCAGCACGACGTACCGGTAGACGCCCCACTCGTTGCACCCGTCGACGCGCGCCGCCTCGCGCAGCTCCTCCGGCACGCCACGGAAGCCCGCCAGGAACAGTGCCATGACATATCCGGACATTTGCCAGACTGCCGGGAGGGCCATCGCGGCCATCCCCCAGTCCGGGTCCCGGAACCACTGCCACTGCGGCAGCCCGATCCAGTCGAACAGCCGGTTCAGCCCGACCGCCCGCTGCTCCATCCCCGAGTTCATCAGCCACCGCCACACGATGCCGGTCGCCACGAAGGAGATGGCCATCGGGAACAGGTAGATGGCCCGGAACGTGCCCTCGCCCCTGATCCCCTTCTCCATGAGAAACGCCAGGAACCAGCCGAGCACCAGCGCGCCCAGCACGAACACGAGCGTGAACATGATCGTGTGCTGCACCGAGATGTGCCATCGCGGCAGGTCCCAGATGTCGACGAAGTTCTTCAGCCCGACGAACTTGCCTTCGGACACCTCGTCGTGCTTGTCGGTCATGGCCAGCCGGAAGTTCCAGCCCAGCATGCCGTACACGAACACGCCGATCGCGATGATGGACGGCGTGACGAGGAGTAACCCAGGCAGCCAGGTGCGCGCCCGCCTCACAAGCATTCCCTCCAAGAGGTACGGCAGGCGCGAACGCCTGCCGTACCCGGGTGACTGAACTTACTGCGCGTTGGCCGTCGCGGCGTCGGCGAGCCCCTTCTGCAGGGCCGCGACGTCCTTGCTGCCGATGAACAGGCCGACCGCCTCGGTGATCGAGGCCAGCCACGGCTGGTTCACCGACACTCCGTGCTGGATGGAACCGGCCAGCTTGTTGCTCGACCAGTCCTTCAGCGCGTCGGCCAGGTAGTCGGTGTAGAGCGACTGGTCGGCGTCCTTGCGGGCGGGGATGGAGCCCTTCTTCGGGTTGAAGGCGTCCTGCCCCTCCTTGCTGGCCGCGACCTTGAGCCAGGCGAGGGCCCCGTCACGGTTCTTCGCGCCCTTGGGGAGCGTGAAGCTGTCCGACAGCCACAGGTAGGTGCCCTCGGTGCCGGGAGAGGGCGCCCAGTCGAAGTCCTCCTTCGACTTCTTGCCCAGGCCGCCGTCGGGCGGGTTGTGGAAGTAGCCGTAGGCCCAGTCGCCCATGATGTTGAACGCGGCCTCGCCGTCGGCCACCTGCTTGGCCGCGGGCTGCCAGTCGTCCTGCGGGTCGCCCGCGTACGTCATGATCGTCTTGAAGCTCTCCAGCGCCTTCTTCACCTCGGGGCTGCCCCAGTTGGCGCCCGGCTTGAACAGGGCGTTGTAGGCGTCGGTGCCGAGTGAACCGAGCAGCACGCTCTCCATGAGGTGCACCACGGTCCACTCCGAGCCGATGGACAGCGGGATCTTGCCCTTGGCCTTGACCTTGCCGAGGTCGGCGATGAACTCGTCGACCGACTTGGGCGCGGCCGCGATCCCCGCGTCCTTCAGCACCTTCGGGTTGAACCACAGCACGTTCGACCGGTGGATGTTGACCGGCACCGAGTAGATCTTGCCGTCCACGCTGATCTGGTCGATGAGCTGGGAGGGGAAGACGTCCTTCAGTTTCAGCTCGTCATAGAGGGAGTTGAGGTCTTCCAGGTCACCCGCCTTGATGTAACCCTGCAGCTCGGCACCCGCGTGACCCTGGAAGGTGTCCGGCGGGGTGTCCGCCTGAAGCTTCGACTGCAGCAACGCCTTGGCCTTGTCGCCGGAGCCACCCGCGACCGCCGCGTCGAAGAAGGTGTAGTTCGGGTTCTCCTTCTCGAAGATCGCCCGCATCGCCTTCAGGCCGTCGGCCTCCCCCGGCCCTGTCCACCAGGAGAACACCTCGACCTGCTTCTTCTCGCCGCCACCCGTGGCCTGCGGGCTGGCCGTTCCGCCGCCGCTACCACCGCAGCCGGCCAGGCCGAGCACGCTCGCCATAGTGATCGCGACGGCCGCCAACCACCGTCGTCGCATCGCACACCGTCCCTTCGAAACCCCGAGTGGTGAAGGTTGACAACGTTGTCAGTAGGGCAATCAACCCACTTCGCACTTGGAGCCGTCAAGGCATGTGCTGATAACAGGTCCGCATACGCAGCCGCCGAGCGCGCGGCGATCGGCCGGCGGTGGGCGGGCCCGAGCCCTGCGCGGCTCGAGCCCGCTGTCACGCGCCCGGAACCGGCCCCCACCCCTCCGAGGAGGCCAAGCTCCGCATGGACACGCGACGCCCCGGCGGATCCGGCCACCACACTAAGTGGCCGATCACATGCAGAACGCTAGGCAAACGGACCGGACGCCGCATGCGTCGAGATGGCCATTCGAGGATGTAATCGCGTGAAGGCAGTGATGTGTAGAGAGGTATGTGCAGCCCTCTATGCAGACGTAGAAGAGTGCTCAGGTTCAACCACGATGAAGCGGGAACTGTCGTACCCGGCGGGCACACTCTCTGTATGGCCGACGAGCCCCTCGAACTCGGCGAGGTCTCCGCCTCAGACTGGCACGCCCACACCGACAAGATGGCCGAGGTCGGCTTCCTCGCCATCGCGAAGCGGCTACCGTCCCTCGTGGTCCAGGCGATGCGGATGGCCTGGCGGGCCAGCCCGCGCGACACCGTGGCGACGGTCACGCTCAACCTGCTCGGCGGCGTGTTCACCGCGTTCGGGCTGCTGGCGACGACCGGCGTGCTGGGCGCGCTCTTCCAGGAGGGGCCGACGCCCGACCGGGTGATGGCCGCCGTGCCCAGCCTGATCATGGTGGCCACCGCCGCGGGGCTGAGCACGGCCGTACAGGCGGGCGCCGGCTGGGCACAGGCCCGCCTCGACCCGCAGGTGACGCGGCAGACCGAGGAGCGCCTCTACGACCTGACCAGCCGGGTCGCGCTGGTGGCCTTCGACGATCCGGAGTTCCACGACGCGCTCCAGCGGGCCCGGCTGCGCGGCGTGGCCATGGCCGACTCCGTGGTCTCCTCGGCCATCAACGTCGTGACCGCCGCGGTCGGCATCGCCGCCGTGGCCGGGGTCCTGAGCGTGCTCCACCCTGTGCTGCTGCCGCTGCTCCTGCTGGCCGTGCTGCCCGACGCGTGGGCCGCCGTACGCAGCGCCAAGATGCGCTACACGACGCTCTACTCGCTCATCCCGGCCGTCCGGCGCAAGTGGATCATCGCCGAGTTACTGGCCGACCGCGAGCCCGCCGCCGAGGTGCGCTCCTTCACCATGCGCGGCTTCCTGCTGCGCATGTACGACGCGGTGGCGCGGGCCGAGCAGCAGGTGATGCTCAGCCTGGCCAAGCGGCAGATGTGGGCCCGGCTCGTGGGCGAGGCGCTGGGCGGGCTCGGCAGCGGCCTGGTCTACCTGGCGCTCGGCATCCTGCTCGCGATCGCCGCGATCCCGCTGGCCGTCGCGGGCACCGCCGTGCTGGCGATCAGGTCGGGCCAGGGGTCGCTGTCCAACCTGATGTTCGCCACCAACCACCTCTACGAGGAGGGCCTCTACTTCACCGACTTCCTGGAGTTCTGCGCCGACGCCGAAACCCGTCTGCCCGGCCCCCGGCCGGCCGCCGCCCCGCGGAGCTTCCAGCGGATCTCCGTCTCGGACGCCACGTTCACCTACCCCGGCGCCGACGATCCCGCGCTGCGCGGCGTCTCCATCGAGATCGAACAGGGCGAGGTCATCGCGTTCGTCGGCGAGAACGGCTCGGGCAAGACCACCCTCGCCAAGATCCTGTCCGGCCTGTACGAACCCGACAGCGGCGCGGTCTTCTGGGACGACCTCGACCTGCGCGACGTCGACCCCGAGGAGCTCCGGCTGCGCACCGCGGTCATCGCGCAGGACCACACCCGCTGGCCGCTCACCGCCCGCTACAACATCACCATGGGCACCGGCAAGGGCGAGCCCGCCCTGCACGCGGCGGCCTCGGTGGCCGGCGCCGACGAGGTCATCGCCGAGCTGCCCCACGGTTACCGCACCCTGCTCGACCGGCGCTTCAAGGACGGCCACGAGCTGTCGGGCGGCCAGTGGCAGCGCATCGCGGTGGCCCGCGGCTTCCACCGCGACGCGCCCCTGCTCATCTGCGACGAGCCCACGGCCGCCCTCGACGCCCGCGCCGAACACGCCCTGTTCGAACGCATCCGCGGCCACTCCGACGGACGCACGGTCCTGCTGATCACCCACCGGCTGGCCAGCGTCCGCTACGCCGACCGCATCTACGTGCTCGACCACGGCAAGGTCATCGAGCACGGCGACCACGCCGCCCTGATGTCACTCAACGGCCTGTACGCCGACCTCTACACCCTCCAAGCCAGCGCGTACCGATAGCGGCCCGCTAGGAAAGAGCGGCCTCCAGGACGGCGCGGGCGATGGGGCCGGCGGCTGACGGAGCGGCGCGTTCCACGACCACACCCACGGCCACCTCCGGCCGGTCCGCCGGGGCGAACCCCGTGAAGAGCGCGTGATCCTCCACCGCCCCCGACTTGGCCGCCACCGCCACCCCCCGGGACGAGGCCGCCGTCCCGGAGCCGCCGGCGCCGGGCGCCGTGAGCATCATCGAGGTGAGCTGCCTGGCCAGGGTGGCGGGCATGGTCACCCGGTACGGCTTCGGGTTGGCCCGGTCGATGAGCGAGCCGTCCGGCAGCCGTACGTCCTCCACCAGGTACGGGCGCATGAGGACGCCGTGGTTGGCGACGGCGGCCGACAGCATGGCGATCATCAGCGGAGTGGCCCGGTCGTGGTAGCGGCCGATGGCCGACAGGGCGGTCTGGGCCCGGTCCATGTTCAGCGGATAGGTGCTGGCGGTGACCCGCAACGGGATGGTGAGGTCGCCGGCGTTGAAGCCGAACGCCTCCGCCTGGTCGCGCAGGATGTCCTGCCCCAGTTGGAGGCCGATGCCGGCGAAGGCGGCGTCACAGGAGGACCGGAAGGCGTCCGGCAGCGTCGGATGAGCCTGTCCGCAGAGCCCGGAGCCGGCCAGGCCGGCCACCGTGCCGCCGGGGAACCGCAGCCGGGCAGGGGTGTCGACCCGCGAGGTGGGTGTGTACTCACCCGACGACAGCGCGGCGGCCGCGGTGACCAGCTTGAACGCCGAGCCCGGCGGGTAGCTCTGGTTCACCGCCCGGTTGAGCAGCGGCCTGCCGGGGTCGCCGCGCAGCCGCCGGTCCGTCTCGGCCAGTTCGGCGAGGTCGGTCGTGGTGTAGGCGTTCGGGTCGTACGACGGGTAGCTGGCCAGGGCGAGGATCGCGCCGGTCGCCGGGTTGATGGCGACCGCGGCGCCCGGCCGGCCCGCCGCCCTGAGTCCCTCGTACGCGGCCCACTGCGCGCGCTCGCTGATCGTGAGCCGGACCGCAGCACCCTGGGCGCCGCCGTGCCCGACCAGCGAGCGGACCTGGATCCTCGGGTCGTCGCCGGACAGCACGCCGTCCGCGGCCTGCTCGATGCCCGTGGTCCGGTCGAGCGACGCCTCACCGGTCACCGGCGCGTACAGTTCGCCGTCGGTGTAGACGCGGCGGTACGCGTACGCCTCGCCGTCCGTCTTCCGGTTCGTGGCGATGATCGCGCCCTCGTACGTGAGGATGTCGCCGCGTGGATGATCGAACCTGGCGATGACCGAGCGCTGGTTGCGCGGATCGGCGTTGAGCCCCCGTGTCCCGAACCCCTGGACGAGCGTGAGGTCGGCCAGCAGCACGAACAGCAGCGCCGCGCACATCCTGGCGACGCGGCGCAGCGGGATGTTGATCCGTTTCGCCCTGGGTCCGGCCATAGTGCCGGTCTAACAACCGGACCCCCAAGGCAGGGCTAGACGACTCTGCGGTAGTAGGAAATCTTGTTCTGGATGTAGTGCTGCCGCTCGGTGAGGTTGGCGATCTGCTCCCGGACGCGGCCGTCATGCTCCTCCAGGAGCTTGATCCGGTCCGGGATCGTGTGATCGCCCGCGCGGACCAGATCGGCGAAGCGGAGCATCTCGGCGATCGGCATGCCGGTGTCGCGCAGGCACCGGATCGTGCCGAGCCAGCCCACGTCCTGCTCGCTGAACCTGCGCTGCCCGGCCGCGTTACGGCCAACGGGTTCGAGCAGGCCGATCTTCTCGTAATAGCGCAACGTGTCCAGGGTGAAGCCGGTCTCCTCGACCACTTCGGCGGGTGTGTAGACGCTCACGGCAGAAGCATCGCACCTGGAGCCCACTCCAGGTCAACCGAGCCCGCGACTTGACATGGACCGCACTCCAGCTTTCACAGTCGGGGCCATGAACATCGCACTCGGCACGATCGCGTTCGGCACCGCCGTCGACGAGAAGGACACCTTCGCCATCCTGGACCGGTTCGCCGAGGCCGGAGGCACCATGCTCGACACGGCGGAGGGGCTGTCCGCCGCCGCCATCGCCAAGGCCGCCGAGGGCAGCCTGCAGAGATTAAGGACGGACTACATCGATGTGTATTGGTCGCACATCGAGGACCGCTCCGTCCCCGTGGAGGAGACCCTGGGAGCGTTCGACGAGCTCGCCCGGCAGGGCAGGATCCGCAGCTCGGGCGCCAGTAACCTGGCCACCTGGCGGGTCGAGCGAGCCAGGAACCTGTCGGCGGCGCGGGGCTGGCTGCCGTACACATATCTGCAGCTCCGCCACACCTACCTGCGTCCGCGACCGCTCACGCGGCTCGCCGAGGCGGGGCACACGCTGGCGACGGACGAGACGCTGGAGTATGTACGCGCCGAGCCCGATGTGACGCTGTGGGTCTACAACACGCTGATGGCGGGCGCCTACACACGGGCAGACCGCCCGATCCCGGAGATCTACCACCACCCGGGCACCACCCGGCGGCTGGCCGTGCTGCGCGAGGTGGCGGCGGAGGTGGGCGCGGCGTGCTGAGCCCGCGCTTGTCGCTGAGACGGTCAACACTGAGACGATCAACACTGTGGCGGCCTCGGGAGCGCTCCCGTGGAGAGCCGCAGGGACGACTGATGCTGGCCACCGGCGGTCTGTGGCTGGTCGAGGACATCCCCCAGACCACCCGCCGCAGTCAGGGCAGGTGGTTGGCCAGGTAGCGGTGGACCAGCTGCTTGCACTCGACGATCATGTCGGGATCGCCGTCGGGGCTCATCCGGAACGCCAGCTTGAGCACCGCGTCCGCCGCCTCGACCGCCACCAGCAGCGCCCGGTCGAGCCCCGGCCCGACCGGCGCGTCGAGCAGGTCGAGCGTGAGCGCCCGCAGCCGGTCGGCGACGATGACGTTGTTCTCCAGCGCCGCGTCGAGCATCCGGTTGGTGCCCTCGATCGCCGGCCCGCCCGGCGCCACCAGCACCTCTCCGAAGTCGACCACCGCGAACCCCGGAACCGTCCGCTTCATCTCGACGAACTCGTCGATGGACAGGTCGACCAGGTCGGTCCAGTGGTCGAGATCGGCCTCGGCGATCCGTTCGGTGAGGCGTTCGGTGACGCGGTGGAGGAAGGCGTCGAGGTTGCGCAGGGCCAGCGCTCGCACCAGGCCCTGCTTGTCGGAGAAGAACTGGTAGAACGTGCCTATCGGCACCTCGGCCCGGCGCGCGACCTCTTTGGTGGTCAGTGCCTCGTAACCGACCTCGTCGAGCAGGTGTGCGCACTCGTCGAGCATCCGTTCGACTCGCTCCACGCTGCGGCGTTGGGCCGGACGCCGGCGCAGGGTACTCGTCATGCCCCCCATCTTGGCGTATTACCGCCAGGTAGGGTTCCGGAGTCCTCGGCCAGTTAACATGAGTGGCACTCGGATAATCGCTAAGGAGCGGATATGTTCCTGTGGGGTACGGCCACTGCCGCCTACCAGATCGAGGGCGCCGCCAAGGATGACGGCAGGGGCGCCTCCATCTGGGACACCTTCGCCCATGAGCCGGGCCGTACCCGCGACGGGCACACCGGTGACGTCGCGTGCGACCACTTCCACCGCTGGCCCGAGGACATCGCGCTCATGGCGGACCTCGGCGTCAACGCCTACCGCTTCTCGATCGCCTGGCCACGGGTGCTGCCGCTCGGCACGGGCCGGGTGGAGCCGAAGGGCCTGGACTTCTACGACCGGCTGGTCGACGGGCTGCTGGCGGCGGGGATCGCGCCGGTGCCGACCCTGTTCCACTGGGACCTGCCGCAGGCGCTGCAGGACGTCGGCGGGTGGATGAACCGCGATATTTCCCATCACTTCGCCGAATACGCGGCAATCGTGGCCGAGCGCCTCGCCGACCGCGTCCCCATGTGGATCACGCTGAACGAGCCGTTCGTGCACATGGCCTTCGGGTACGGCATGGGCGTCCACGCCCCCGGCCAGGCCCTGCTGTTCGACGCCCTGCCCGTCGCCCATCACCAGCTGCTCGGCCACGGCCTGGCCGTACAGGCGTTGCGCGCGGCCGGGGCACGACAGGTGCTGATCACGAACAACTGCACCCCGGTCTGGCCCGCCTCCGGGTCGGCCGAGGACCTGGCCGCGGCCGACGCGTACGACACCCTGCACAACCGCCTGTTCAACGACCCGATCCTGCTGGGCGAGTATCCGGACCTGAAGGCCATCGGCGCCCTGGACGACGTGGTCCGCGACGGCGACCTGGCCGTCATCTCCACGCCCCTGGACGGCCTGGGCATCAACTACTACAACCCCACCCGCATCGGCGCGCCCGCGGACGACGGACTGCCCTTCACCGATCTCGGCGTCACCGGCTACCCCACGACCGCCTTCGGCTGGCCGGTCGTGCCCGACGGCCTGCGCGAACTCCTGACGGGCCTGCGCACCAGGTACGGCGCCGCGCTCCCGCCGGTGTACGTCACCGAGAACGGCTGCTCCCAGGAGGACGTCCCCGGCCCGGACGGCACGATCGACGACCAGGGCCGCATCGCCTTCCTCGACGGCCACATCAGGGCGGTCGAGCAGGCGGCGGCGGAGGGCGTCGACGTGCGGGGCTACTTCGTCTGGTCGCTGCTGGACAACTTCGAGTGGGCCGAGGGCTACCACCAGCGCTTCGGCCTGGTGCACGTGGACTTCGACACCCTGCGCCGCACCCCGAAGGCGTCGTACGCCTGGCTGCGCGACCGCATCGCCGCCGCGGAGCCGCAGAGCCCCTAGAAGACCGAAACGTGCACGTGGTCGTAGTGGTTGGCGGTGACGCCGCCCCGGTCCGACATGGGATCCCAGCCGCCGCCTGACCGGATGTCGTAGTAGCGCTGCTTCCAGATGATGTACATCACGCCGATCCGGGGCCCGTTCTTGATCAGCCACTCGGCCAGCGCGTCGCCCCGGTCGGCGTCGGCCCCGGTGGCCGCCCTGCCGCCGCTCGACATCATGAAGTCGCAGGCCCGGCCCTTGCCGTGCTCGCCGGGGTCACCGGGACGCAGGCAGCCCACGCCGTACGGCATGGGGAAGTTCTGCATGATCTGTGCGCGTACCGCGATCAGGCGCGGCGTGAGCCCCGAGGAGCCACCCGGCTGCTGGAAGCCGAACTTGGCGAGCAGCCGCTCGATCTCGCGGCGCTTGCCCTGCATCTCCTTGATCTCTTTTCGCAGCTTGTCGATCTTGCCGGCGGCGGTCCGCTTGGCTTCCTTCGCCTTGTCGATCAGCACCTGGATGCTCTGCATCTTGCTGATGCGCTCGTTGGCCAGGTAGGTCATGTTCGCCGCCTGGCCGAGCGCGACGTACGGGTCGACCGTCGGGATGAGGAGCTGGGTGCCGTCGATCGGACCCGCGATGTAGGTGTTCTGGGCGATCGACGCCACGGCGGCCTTGGCGTCGGCGAGCCGGGCTTCCAGGTCGCCGGAGTTGTCGGTGGCCTTCTTCGCCTGGATCCGGACCTCTTCCAGGCTCTGGATCTGGCCTCGATAGAGCTCGTTGAGCTGGGACGCCTGCTTGGTCAGCTTGCGCAACTCGGCCGGATTGGGATCGCCGTAGGCCGGGAGTGGGAACGCGAACAGCCCCGCCAAGACGATGGCGAATAGGGCGAAGCGACTGATTTTCACGTCCGTCCTCCCCTCATAGACGGAGCGAAACTATAGAAGATGATCTTGATTTCTGTCACCTGAACGCCACAAGTCACGCCCCCTTGGCGAACTATCGAGTCGTTTGTCCGATCTAAGTCTGAGATAAAGATTGGGTCTTGCCGGACGCGACAGATCGGTCTGAGATGGCGACGAAACTCGTCTCTGCGAAGGGGCAGATCCGTGTCTCGATTACTGGCCCTGTCCACGGCCGTCATCCTCGGCCTCGGTACCTCCCTCGTCGCCCTGGAAGCCCAGGCCACGATAGACCCGTTACCAGCCCGCGACAGGATCGAGCTCTACCAGCTTGAGAGCACTCCCGGCACCGGCCAGGCGCTCAGGGAGAAGGGCTTCGACGTCGTTCAACAGGACACGCGGGGCGGCAGGGAACACGTCGAGGTGACCGCCGCCCAGACCGGCCTCGACGGCCTGCGCAAGCTCGGCTACCAGCCGGAGCCGGTACGCAACCCGCAGGGCCAGAGCCAGTTGGAGGCGGCCAAGGCGCAGGCCGCCGGCGGCTACACCGTCTGGAGGTCCTACTCCGAGCCCGGCGGGATCGCCGACCAGCTCAGGGCCATCGCCAACGCGAACAAGGACCTCGTGAAGATCGAGTCCCTCGGCAGGACCCTGAAGGGCCAGGACATCCTCGCCGTCAAGGTCAGCGCGCTGGCCAGGGTGCTGCCCGACGGCGTCAAGCCGGCGACCCTGTACTCGGCGACGCAGCACGCCCGCGAGTGGATCTCCACCGAGGTCGACATGCGGCTGCTGAAGTACGTGATCGCCAACAGATCCTCGCTCAGAGACCTGCTGAACAGGACCGAGCTCTGGTTCGTGCCGGTCGCCAACCCCGACGGCTACGACTTCACCTTCACCGAGGGCAACCGCCTGTGGCGCAAGAACCTGCGCGACAACAACGGCGACGGGCAGATCACCACCGGCGACGGCGTCGACCCGAACCGGAACTACGCCACCAACTTCCACTACGACGAGGAGGGCTCCTCGTCGATCCCGAGCAGCGAGACCTACCGCGGCACGGGGCCCGCCAGCGAGCCCGAGACCAGGGCGCTCGACGGGCTGCTCCGGCGGATCAGGTTCAAGGGCCAGGTGAACTACCACTCCTTCGGCCCGCTGCTGCTCTATCCGATGGGCTGGCAGATCGCCACCAAGACCGCGGACAACCCGATCTACGAGGCCATCTCCGGTAACGACGCCAACCCGGCCATCCCGGGCTTCGACCCCGACCTGGGCGCCGAGCTGTACACGACCAACGGCGAGACCACCGACCACGCGCACAGCACGTACGGCACCCTGGCCTGGACGCCCGAGCTCGACGAGGGCTGCGACGGCTGCGGATTCGTCTTCCCCGACGACGAGGCGCTGGTGCAGGCGGAGTTCGCGAAGAACATCCCGTTCGCCATGGACGTGGCCAAGTCGGCCACCAACTGGTCCGAGCCGGTCAACCACCTCGGCAACGCGACGGCCGACTTCGTGCTCGACCCGTTCGAGGTCAGCTACGGCAGGGACCAGGTGGTCCAGGTGGACGCCAAGCGCAAGCTCGGCCCGGTCCTCCTGAACTACCAGGTCAACGGCGGCAGGACCAGGACCGTGCCGACCGGCGAATGGCGGGGCGGCGAGCGCTACGGCAAGGGCTACAACACCTACTACCACTGGCTGCGCGGCAAGATCACCGGAACCCGGCCGGGAGACAAGGTCAAGGTCTGGTTCAGCTCGATCGGCAGGAAGAGCGGGGACTTCACCTACCAGGTCGCCGGCGACATCGGCGGCAAGGTGCTGGTGCTGGCCACCGAGGACGTCACGGGCCTCAGCCCTGTCCAGGGCGTGACCGAGGCCAAGTACGCCGACGACTACGTCAAGGCGCTCGACGAGGCCGGTTACAGCTCCGACGTCTACGACATGGACACGATGGGCCGCAAGGCTCCCCACCCGCTCGGCGTCCTCAGCCACTACAAGGCGGTGGTCTGGGAGACGGGCGACGACATCATCCCCCGATCGGCCGGCCAGGTGCCCGGCACCACCTCCAAGGGCGGCGTCGACACCGAACTGGCCGTGCGCGACTACCTGAACGAGGGCGGCAAGCTCGTGCACGCGGGCAAGTACCCGTCGTACGCGGCCAACAACAACGGCGCGTACTACTACCAGCCCGACCAACCGGCCCAGCCCGAGTGCGCGGATCCCGACGACCCGCCGTGCATCCAGGTGTTCAACGACTTCCAGCAGTACTGGCTGGGCGCGTACGTCTTCTTCGACGACTCGGGCACCGACCCGGCCACGGGCGTCCCGTACGCGCTCGACGGCGCGGGCGGCCGCTTCCGGGGCTTCCACGGCACGCTGGAGCCGAGCCACACCAACTCGTTCGTGGCGACGTCGGCGATCCTGCCGGCCGCCCAGTTCCCGCGGTTCGCCAGCTCCGCCCCCGTCAAGTGGGCCCGGCCCGGCGGGCCGTTCGACCCGCACACCGGTTCCTGGGACGTCTACAGCGGCATCGCCGACGTCTCCTGGAAGCGGCTGACCAAGACCGTCGACCTGACCGGCAGGACCAGCGGCGACCTGTCGTTCTGGACCTCCTACGACACCGAGGCCGGCTGGGACTTCTTCACGGTCGAGGCGCACACCGTGGGCGGGGACGACTGGACCACGCTGCCGGACGTCAACGGTCACACCACGCAGAGCACGGGCAGCAGCTGCGACCCGCCCGGCGGCGGCGAGGGCTGGCGCGCGATCCATCCGTTCACCCAGCGCTACCAGGGACCGGGCTGCGAGCCGACCGGCACCTCCGGCTCGTGGAACGCGGCCACGGGCAACTCGGCCGGCTGGCAGCAGTGGAAGGTCGATCTGACCCCGTACGCGGGCAAGCAGGTGGAGCTGTCGCTCTCGTACGTCAGCGACTGGGGCACCCAGGGCGCGGGCGTCTTCCTCGACGACTTCACCGTCACGCTGAACGGCGCGACGGCGGAGCAGACCTCGTTCGAGTCCGACCTGGGCGACTGGACCGTGGCGCCGCCGCCGGCCGGCAGCCCACCCTCGATCAACAACTGGGCCCGTACGGACCAGGTGTTCGAGGAGGGCGGCGGCATCACCACCGAGGACACCGTCTACCTCGGGTTCGGCGTCGAGAGCCTGACGACCCAGGCCATGCGCACGGACCTGGTCAAGCGGTCCATGCGGCACCTGCTCGGCTGATCCGCCGGAGGGGCCCGGCATGCGAGTACGCGTGCCGGGCCCCTCTTGCGCGCGTGGACAGAACATGGTTCGGTCAGCTTGAGGCGTCCGTAGGCAAGCAAGCATTCGGTCAAGCAGGAGGCTCACGACATGCGCCAGCACGACACGCTGTTCATCGGGGGCGAATGGGTGGCCCCGGCGGGGACCGGCACCATCGAGGTCATCTCCCCCCACACCGAAGAGGTCGTCGGCCGCGTGCCCGACGGCACCGCCGAGGACATGGAACGCGCGGTGGCCGCGGCGCGGCAGGCGTTCGACCACGGCCCGTGGCCGCGCATGACGTTCGCCGAGCGGGCCGAGGTGATCGGCAGGCTGGCCGAGATCTACGCCGCCCGGCAGGGCGAGATGGCCGCGCTTATCACGGAGGAGATGGGCTCGCCGATCACCTTCTCCAACCTGGCGCAGGCGCCGCAGCCCCTCGGCATGCTGCAGTACTACGCCGACTACGGCAAGACGTTCGCCCAGGAGGAGCAGCGGCCCGGCCTGTTCGGGCCGACGACCGTGCGGCGGGAGCCGGTGGGCGTGGTCGCGGCCATAGTGCCGTGGAACGTGCCGCAGTTCGTCGCGATGACCAAGATCGCGCCCGCGCTGCTGGCCGGGTGCGCGATCGTGCTCAAGCCCGCGCCCGAGACGCCGCTCGACGCGTACCTGCTGGCCGAGATGGTCATCGAGGCCGGGATCCCGGCCGGAGTCCTCAACATCGTGCCCGCGGGCCGCGAGGCCGGCGAGCACCTGGTCTCCCACCCGGGCGTGGACAAGGTGGCCTTCACCGGCTCGACCGCCGCGGGCCGCCGCATCGCCGCCATCTGCGGCGAGCAGCTCAAGCGGGTCAGCCTGGAGCTCGGCGGCAAGTCCGCGGCGATCATCCTCGACGACGCGGACCTGCCGGGCAGCATGGGCATGCTGGCGATCGCCTCGCTGATGAACAACGGCCAGGCGTGCGTCGCCCAGACCCGCATCCTGGCCTCCCGCAGCCGCTACGACGAGGTCGTGGACGCGGTCGCGAACATGGTCACCTCCCAGCCCGTCGGCGACCCCGCCGACCCCGGCACCGGCATCGGCCCGCTGGTCGCCAAGCGGCAGCAGGACCGCGTCGAGGGCTACATCAAGGCCGGCATGGACGAGGGCGCCAAGGTCGTCGTCGGCGGAATGGACCGGCCGATGGACCACGGCTGGTACGTCGCCCCGACCGTCTTCGCGGGCGTCACCAACGACATGCGCATCGCCCGCGAGGAGATCTTCGGCCCGGTGCTCGCGGTGATCCCGTACGAGGACGAGGCGGACGCGATCCGCATCGCCAACGACAGCGACTACGGCCTGGCCGGCACCGTCTGGACCGCCGACACCGACCACGGCATGGAGGTGGCCCGCCAGGTCCGCGCCGGCACCTACGGCGTCAACTGCTTCATGCTGGAGTCGAACGCGCCCTTCGGCGGCTACAAGGCCAGCGGCGTGGGCCGCGAACTCGGCCCCGAGGGCCTCAGCAGCTACCTGGAGTACAAGTCGATCGCCCGCCTGGGCTGAAGAGCGAGGGCTCCGGTACGACGTACCGGAGCCCCACTCCGCAGGATGTACACCCAGCGCGCCCCCGCAACGCTAGGTGCGAAACCCGCTACTCCACGAAGTATGTCCCATGGTCACCGCCTCGACGGTTTCCTTCCCCAAGGACTTTCTCCCGGCGGATTTCTTCCATCCGCCCTAGATAGACGTCCATTACTCAGAAAAGGTTCGAGCCGATCCACTTTCCGATGCGACGGATGAGTTCCGGCCCGGCGGCGGACTCCGCGTGGCCGTACCCCTGCTCGATCCAGAGCCTCTTGGGCTCGCGCGCTCCCTCGTAGAGCTGGTACGCGTGATCCAGCGGAAAGAACGTGTCGGCGTCGCCGTGGACGATCAGCAGCGGCGTCGGGGAGATCAGCGCGGCGGCCTCGTGGGGCGGCACCGGGATCGGCTCCCACCGGCCGCGGGCGATCCTGGTGCGCTTGGCCATCCTGGCAGCCCATCTGCCGATCGGCTGCTCGATGGCCCAGTGCACCTGGCGCATCGGCTTGGTGCCTCGGTAGTACCAGCGGGCCGGGCCGCTCACCGACACCACCGCGTCGACGCCGCCGATCAGTCCGGCATGCCGTACGGCCACGGCGGCGCCCATGGAGAAGCCGACCACGGCGATCTTGGGGTAGCCGATCACCCGCGCGTGCCGTACGGCGGCCTCGACGTCGAGGATCTCCTTGTCGCCCACGGTGGACTCGCCACCGGACCGCCCGTGCCCGCGGAAGTCGAACGCGATCACGCCGCCATAGTTGCTCAGCACGTGCACGATGCGCCTCGTGGCATGGTCGCGCCACCCGCCGGTGAATCCGTGCGCCACCACGATGCCGAGGCCGGAGCGGGTGGAGGGCGTGTGCGCGGCGTCTATGCGGACGCCGTCCTCGGTGCGGAGCATGACCGGGAAGTTCGGGGCGAGCGGCATGCTTCCGAGCTTATGGTCACCGGTTGTCGAGGCCGTGTTCGGCTGCCCAGACCGCGATCTGGGCGCGCGAGCTGAAGCCGAGCTTCTCCATGATGTTGGCGACGTGCCTGGCGACCGTCGCGGGGCTGATCACCAGCTGCGCCGCGACGGCCCGGTTGCTCAGGCCCTCGGTGAGCAGCCCGGCGATCTCCCGCTCGCGCACCGTCAGCGTCGCGTTGCGCAGCTCGCGGATGGCCGGGCCCGACAAGGACACGAACAGCGAGGCGGGCAGGGAAGGGGTTGGGAAGGCGGGCTCGTGGACGTCGGCGGCGTCGGACGCCCGCCCATCGCACGCCCGCCCATCGCACGCCCGCCCATCGCACGCCCGGCCATCGCACGCCCGGCCATCGGACGTCCGGTCGAGGATCCGCCGGGCCACCGCGCCCGGTTCCTGTTCGGTGCCGCTCGCCCAGAGCAGCGCCACGCGCCCCTCACCGAGCTTGTCGCGGGCCAGCGAGAGCAGCTCCTGGGTGCGGGCCGGGCCGTCGTGCTGGCCGATCGACTCGCGCAGCGCGCTCGCCGCCGCGGCGGCGAGGACCGCCCCGTCGAGATCGCCCTCGGCCTGCGCCAGGACGGACAGGGCGACCAGCGCACGGACGACGCCGCTGCGCCGGCCGGTCTGCCTGCTCAGCACCAGACTGGCGGCCAGACTGCGCCGGGCGGCGGGGAAGTCGTGCAGCCGGGCCGCCACCCTGCCGACCTTGGCCTGGCAGCGGGCCAGCTCGACCCGGTTGTCGAGCTCCTCCAGGATGGGCAGCGCCGCCGCGTGGTGCCGCATGGCGGCCTCCAGGTCGCCCCGCGCCTCGGCCACCGCGCCCAGATGGGTCAGGGCCCTGGCGAGGGTCCAGTGGTGGCCGGCCTCCATGGCCAGGGCCAGCGCCTCCTCACCGAACCGCTGAGCCTGGCGCGGCTGCCCCTGGAACAGCGCCAGGTTGAGCCGGGCGATGCGGGCGGTCGTCAGGTTGAACAGGTCGTCGTGCCCGGCCGCCGCCGCTTCGAGCTCGCGCAGGTAGCGCAGCGCCCTGTCGCTCTGGCCGGTGCGGAAGAAGACGGCCAGGGCCACGCCATAGGTGACGCCGAGCCAGTGCGTGTAGGGGTGCCGCTTCTGCTCCTCGATGCTCTCCTCGATGAGCCCGGCGGCCCGGTCCAGCTCGTCGCGGGTTTCCAGCCCGAAGGCGAGGCCGCCCTTGGCCACGCCGATCAGGTCGGCGGGCACGTCGGACAGGTCGAGACCGAGCAGCCGCTCGTACCAGCCGACGCTCTCCCTCAGGTCGCCGCGTACCGCGAGGATGGCCAGCGCCGCGCGGGCCAGTCGCAGCCCCAGCTCGGCGCTGCCGGACTCGGCGGCCCAGTCGATCGCCGCCCGGCAGTCGTCGAGGAGCGTGCGGCCCCTGGCGAAGTGCACGGCGCGGGCCGGCCACGACAGCCGGCGGTGGAGCGAACCGGCCTCGTAACAGCGCTCCATCTCGGCGCAGATCACCCGGAGGTGGCCGCCGCGCAGCCGCGCCTCCTCACCGGCCTCGCGCAGCCGCTCGGCGGCGTAGTGCCTGATGGTGTCCAGCAGGTGGTAGCGGCCGCCGTCGCCGTGGTGGAGCACCAGCGACTTGTCGACCAGGCCGCTGAGCACGTCGAGCACCTCGCCGCCGCGCAGGAGGCCGCCGTCGGCGCACACCTGCTCGGCCAGGTCGAGGTCGAAGCGCCCGGCGAACACCGACAGCCTGCGCAACAGCACGCGTTCCTTGTGGTCGAGCAGGTCATGGCTCCACTCGACCGTGGCCAGCAGCGTGCGCTGACGGGCATGGGCGGTGCGGTCGCCGGTGGTCAGGAGCCGGAAGCGGTCGCCGATCCGGTCGGCGATCCGGCCGGGGCTGAGCAGGCTGCTGCGGGCCGCGGCCAGCTCCAGCGCCAGCGGCAGCCCGTCGAGCGCCCGGCACAGCCGGATGACGTCGGGCATGCTGTCGGTCACCGCGCGGGCTCCGGCCGCGGCCGCCCGCTCGACGAAGAACAGCACGGACTCGGCGTCGGGATGACACTCGTCGGGCAGGTCGAGCGGCGGCACCCGCCAGATCAGCTCACCGGGGATGCGCAGCGGCTCGCGGCTGGTGAGCAGGAATCGCAGCTCGGGGCAGTCGGCGATCAGGCCGGCGACCAGCTCGGCGCACGGTTCGACGAGGTGCTCGCAGTTGTCGAGGAGGAGCAGCGTCCTGGTGCCGCGCAGCCGGACCCGGAGGCCGTCGAGCAGCCGCTCGGAGCCTTCCTCCCGGACGCCGAGCACGTCGGCCATCTCCTTCACGATCAGCTCGGGGTCGCTGACGCGGGCGAGCTGGACCAGCCACACGCCGTCGGTGAAGCCGGGCAGCGCCGTGGCCGCGACCCGCAGCGACAGGCGGGTCTTGCCGATGCCGCCCACTCCGCTGAGCGTGACCACGCGCTCACCGCGGACCAGCGCGCTCAGCTCGGCCACGTCGCGTGCCCGTCCGACGAAACGGTTCGGTTCGGCGGGGAGGTTGTGCTGGACTTGCGCAGTCATGAGGTAGGTCCAAGTGTTGGCGGGGGGATCACACTCCCTCACAGTCTCCCTTGGTTCGCCACCTGGCGCGATCACTTTCCGTACACAGTTCGCGACTGACCGGATATGAGTGAAGATCCGCGACGCTCACCACCATGCGGACCCAGGACTCTTTCGCCGCGTCCATCGCCTGAGGCAGGTCGGAGATCATCAGCCGGGCCCGGCTGGCGACGATCCGATCTCGCAGCCGGCCCGCGTCGAGCTCCGGCGGGATCGGCCAGACGATCGCGCCGGCGGCTATCACCGCGTCGGTCGCCACGAGCAGATCGGGACCGACGGTCAGGCAGATGAGCACCGTGTCGCCCGCGCGCACGCCCCGGCGGCGCAGCTGGACGGTCGCGGCGGCCGACCTCTCGTCCAGCTGCCCCTCAGTGAGACACAGACCGGTGCCAGAGTCCACCATCACGATGCGCTCCTCCATGCCGCCCACGCTATGGAGGGCATCTCGTGCACACATGGGGCGGAATATGCAGATCGCTATGCAGAACCGCGGGGCTGTTCGGCGGCCCACACCGCGATCTGAGCGCGCGAGGTGTAGCCGAGCTTCTCCATGATGTTGGCGATGTGCCTGGCCACGGTGGCGGGGCTGATGACCAGTTCCTCGGCGATGGCCCGGTTGGACAGGCCCCTGGTCAGCAGGGCCGCGATCTCCTGCTCGCGGGCGGTCAGCAGCGAG
This sequence comes from Nonomuraea sp. NPDC049269, assembly GCF_043197155.1. Taxonomy (NCBI): domain Bacteria; kingdom Bacillati; phylum Actinomycetota; class Actinomycetes; order Streptosporangiales; family Streptosporangiaceae; genus Nonomuraea; species Nonomuraea sp. NPDC049269. The sequence goes on along the minus strand of NZ_JBICSO010000008.1, from coordinate 431,738 downwards.
TGCCTGACGGGCTCGGCCACCACGGGACCCGCCTGGACCGGCCGTTCGCCCGCGAGGACCTGGCGGGCGGCGTCGTCGGGACTCATCGTCCTGCCCCGCGACCAGAGCGCCGCGGTACGGCTTTCGCCGAGCTTGCCGCGGGCACGGGTGAGCAGCTCCTCGATGCGGCTCGTCGCGGAGAGCTGGCCCATCGACTCGCGGAGCGCGGTGGCCGAGGCGGCGGCCAGCACCGAGCTCTCCAGGTCGCCTTCGGCCTCCGCCAGCACCGACAGGCCCACGAGGCAGCGGGCCACGCCCTGGCGCTGCCCGGTCAGTCTGCTCAGTGACAGGCTCGCGGCCAGCCGTTCCCTGGCCACCCCGAACTCGTGCAGCAGCGCCGCGACCCGGCCGATCCTGGCCAGGCAGCGGGCCAGCTCGATGGTGCCGTTGAGCTCCTCCAGCCACGGGACCGCCAGTTCGTACTGGGCCAGCGCCTTCACCAGGTCGCCGCGTGCCTCGGCGACCGCGCCGAGCTGCGTCGCGGTCCTGGCCAGCAGCCAGCGGTGCCCGTGCTGGCGCGCCTTGGCCAGGGCCTCCTCACCGTGGCACTGGGCCTCGCGCAACCGGCCGCGGGTGAGCGCCACCGCCGACAGCCCGGCCAGCCCGGCCGCCTGGTTCCACTGGTCGCCGGAGGCGGTGGCCACGGCCAGGCCGGTCTCGGCGTGGTGCAGGGCCTCGTCGGACAGGCCCATGCGCAGCAGCACCACGACGATCAGGCTGTGCATGACGCAGGTGGGGAAGACGTTGTCGTCGCCCAGGCCCGCCAGGCTGGCCCTGGCGCACTCCAGTGAGCGGGCCAGCTCGTCGCGGCCCTCCAGCCCATAGGCGAGGTACGCCTGGGCGTGCGCGATCTGCTCGTCGGACACCTGAGTCAGGTCGAGTGCCAGCAGGCGCTCGACCCAGCCGACGATCTCGGCCGGGTTGGCGCTGCTGACCGGGAGCAGGCTGGTGCTGTACGCGCACAGGCGCAGGCCCAGCGGCGCGTTGCCGGACGCGATCGCCCAGTCGAGCGCGGCCCGCTGGTCGTCGACCAGGCTCCGGCTGGCGGTCAGCGCGGCCAGCCGCACCGGCCACGGCAGGTCGGGCTCGACCATCTCCGTGCCGAAGTGGCGCAGCTGCAGCTCGCACAGCACCTCCAGGTGCCGGTCGCGCAGCACCTCGCGCTCGGCCGCCTCCGCCAGCCGTTCGGCCGCGTAGTGCTTGATGGTCTCCAGCAGCCGGTAGCGCCGGCGTTCCTCGTCGCACAGCACGAGGGACTTGTCGACCAGAGCGCCGAGCAGGTCGACGATCTCGGCCTCGGAGATGGGCCGGTCGGCGCAGATCTGCTCGGCGAGTTCGAGGTCGAAGGACCCGGTGAACACCGACAATCTGCGCAGGAGCACCTGCTCCTTGGCCGACAGCAGGTCGTAGCTCCATTCGACCGCGGCCAGCAGCGTGCGCTGCCGGGGCGGAGCCGTGCGGCCGCCGGTGGTGAGCAGGGAGAAGCGGCCGTCGATCCGGTCGACGATCTGCCCGGGGCTGAGCAGGCTGGTGCGGGCCGCGGCAAGCTCCAGCGCGAGCGGCAGCCCGTCGAGCGCCCGGCACAGCCGTACGACGTCTCCCCGGCTCGCCTGGCTCAGCTTGGTGCCCGCGGCGGCGGCGCGGTCGACGAAGAGCAGCACGGACTCGGCGTCGGGATGCCGCTCGTCGGGCAGGTCGAGCGGCGGCACCCGCCAGACCAGCTCGCTGGCGATGCGCAGCGGCTCGCGGCTGGTGGCCAGGATGCCGAGACCCCGGCACGCCGCGACGAGCTCGGCGGCCACTTCCGCGCACTGGTCGATCAGGTGCTCGCAGTTGTCGAGCAGCAGCAGGGCGTGCGTGTCGCGCAGCCGGGCCGTCACCGTGTCGAGCAGCGGGCGGGTGCCCTCTTCGTGGATGCCGAGGGCGTGGCCGATCTCCTGAAGGATCAGCTCGCCCCGGGTGAGCCTGGCCAGCTCGACCAGCCACACGCCGCCCGGATAGGAGGGCACCAGCCGGGTGGCGACCCGCAGGGCCAGCCGGGTCTTGCCGATGCCGCCGACCCCGCACAGGGTGACCACGCGGGTCTCGCCCAGCAGCCCGCACAGGTCGTCGACGTCGCGTTCGCGACCCACGAACCTGTTGGGCTCGGCTGGAAGATTGTGCCTGGGGGGCTCGGACATTGTGGTCACCCTGCGTCGCGGAAGGATCACACTCTCCCACAGTGTCGCAGATTTCACCGGGTGAGCGAGCTGACGACGGCCCTTTCGTCCACAACCCGCAACGTTGGATCACCGAGCAGGCGCCTGACCACCTCGTTCGGCGCGACCACAAGGGTGGCCTCGTGCTCGTGGGCGAGCACGCGGCAGCCGATCAGGCTCGGCTCGTGCGCGATGATCACGTGGGCGCCCGACATCAGCGCCAGGTCGAGCACCCGCAGTCCTTTGAGCGGATCGCTGACCGCCGCGAGCACGACGTCGTCCTGCCTGACCAGCACCCGCGACGACAGCTTGCGCAGGTCCGACGCCAGCTCGTCGTGGTCGTAGACGTGTTCGCCGTCGACGCTCAGCGCGGGGCCGGCCAGCGGGCCGAACTCGACCGTACGCTCGCCCAGCAGGTCGCCGAACGACAGCTCCCCCGGCGTCGGCTCGAAGGTGAAGACCTTCTGCACGTCCACCGCGAGCGGGTCGTAGTCGCGCTGGGCGATCATCATGCGCGCCGTGCCGGTGGCTCCGAGCACCGCCACCCCGCCGGACCAGGCGACCGAGTGGACGGCGACGGCGAACCCCGCACCGAGCGGCATGTCGACGATCACGCGGTCGCCGTAGCGGAGACCGTGGCGGCGCAGCCCCGCCGCCGCGTGCGTGACCTTCCGCGCGAACGCGGAGTACGACAGCACCTCTCCGGTTCTGACGTCGCTCACCGCAGGCTGCTCGCCCTGTACGGGAGAGGCGCCCAGCACCAGCTCTGTCCAGGTCATGCCGCCAATGTAGGCATCCGGGCGCACAGGGACATGCGCAGAATTGTGCAACCCGCTATGTACGTACGGCGCCCGGGAGAACCGCCCATAGTCTTGATCCATGCGGGACGACTCCACCGAGGCGACCTCCACGGAGCGCATCCTCGACGCGGCCTACGCGCGGATGCTGGAGCACGGCCTGCGCCGCCTGACCGTCGACGACGTGGCCAGGCAGGCGGGCCTGTCGCGGATCACCGTCTACCGCCGCTTCTCCCGCAAGAGCGACCTCATCCAGGGCGTGATCCTGCGCGAGCTCGCCCGGTTCCTGCGCGCGTTCGAGCAGGCGGTCGGGCCGCTGCCGACCATGGCCGACCGGGTGACGGAGGGGTTCGCGGTCACCCTGCGCCTGGTGCGCGGGCATCCGCTGCTGAGCAGGCTGCTGGCGACCGAGCCGGAGCTGATCCTGCCGCACCTCACGCTGGAGGCGGGCGCCTATCTCGCGGTCGCCAGGGAGTATCTCGCCGCCCACCTCGACACCCCGGACGCGGAGGCGGTGGCCGAGATGTTCATCCGCATCGCGCTGTCGTTCGTGCTCACTCCGGACAGCGCGATACCGCTGGACAGCGACGACGAAACCCGTGCATATGCCAGGCGTCACCTCGTCCCGCTCCTGCCATCAGAGGGGATCAACTAGACTTATAACGCCGCGACTTCGCGCGGTCGCCCCCACGATCACAGAGCGAGACGTCATCATGCCTTTGAACAGCCGCGACGACCTGCGGAACATCGCGATCATCGCGCACGTCGACCATGGCAAGACCACGCTGGTCGACGCCATGCTCTGGCAGTCCGGGGCGTTCCGCGCCAACCAGGACGTCGACGACCGCGTCATGGACTCCAACGACCTAGAGCGCGAGAAGGGCATCACCATTCTCGCCAAGAACACCGCCGTAAGTCACGGCGGCATGACCATCAACATCATCGACACTCCGGGCCACGCCGACTTCGGCGGCGAGGTGGAGCGCGGTCTGTCGATGGTCGACGGTGTCGTGCTGCTGGTCGACGCGTCGGAGGGGCCGCTGCCGCAGACCCGCTTCGTGCTGCGCAAGGCGTTCGGCGCCAAGATGCCGGTCATCCTCTGCATCAACAAGGTCGACCGGCCCGACTCGCGCATCAAGGAGGTCGTGGACGAGGTCTACGAGCTCTTCATGGACCTCGACGCGACCGAGGAGCAGATCGACTTCCCGATCATCTACGCCTCGGCCAAGGCGGGGCGCGCCTCCATGAACCGTCCCGAGGACGGCGGCCTGCCCGATGCCGAGGACCTGGAGCCGCTCTTCGACATCATCAAGTCGACGATCCCGGCGCCCACCTACGACCCCAACGCCCCGCTGCAGGCCCACGTCACCAACCTCGACGCCTCCTCCTACCTGGGTCGCATCGCGCTCTGCCGGATCCACCAGGGCGTGCTGCGCAAGGGCCAGCAGGTGGCCTGGTGCCGTACCGACGGCACGATCCAGCGGGTCAAGATCACCGAGCTGCTCATGACCGAGGCCCTGGAGCGCAAGCCGGCCGAGGAGGCGGGTCCCGGCGACATCATCGCGATCGCCGGCATCCCCGAGATCATGATCGGCGAGACGCTGGCCGACCCCGAGGACCCGCGCCCGCTGCCCCTCATCACGGTCGACGAGCCGGCCATCTCGATGACCATCGGCACCAACACCTCGCCGCTGGTCGGCAAGTCCAAGGGCTCCAAGGTCACCGCCCGCATGGTCAAGGACCGGCTGGAGAAGGAGCTCGTCGGCAACGTGTCGCTGCGCGTGCTCCCCACCGACCGGCCCGACTCCTGGGAGGTGCAGGGCCGCGGCGAGCTGGCGCTGGCCATCCTGGTCGAGCAGATGCGCCGCGAGGGCTACGAGCTGACCGTCGGCAAGCCGCAGGTGGTCACCAAGACCATCGACGGCAAGGTGCACGAGCCGGTCGAGCGCCTCACGGTCGACTGCCCGGAAGAATACCTGGGCGCGATCACGCAGCTCCTCGCCGTCCGCAAGGGCCGCATGGAGCACATGACCAACCACGGCACCGGCTGGATCCGGATGGAGTTCGTGGTGCCGGCGCGCGGCCTGATCGGCTTCCGCACCGAGTTCCTCACCGAGACGCGCGGCACCGGCCTGGTGCACCACGTCTTCGACTCCTACGAGCCGTGGTTCGGCGAGCTGCGCACCCGCAACAACGGCTCCCTGGTGGCCGACCGCTCCGGTCCCGTGACCGCCTTCGCCATGCTCAACCTCCAGGAGCGGGGCACGCTGTTCGTGTCCCCGACCACCGAGGTCTACGAGGGCATGATCATCGGCGAGAACTCCCGGTCCGACGACATGGACGTCAACATCACCAAGGAGAAGAAGCTCACCAACATGCGCTCCTCCACGAGCGAGGAGACCGAGAAGGTGATCCCGCCGCGCAACCTGTCCCTGGAGCAGGCCCTCGAGTTCATCCGCGAGGACGAGTGCGTGGAGATCACCCCGGACCACGTACGCATCCGCAAGGTGGTTCTCGACGCCTCCGCGCGTGGGCGGACCGCCGCTCGCGCCAAGCGCGCCTGATGGGTTAAAAGTCAGGTGTGACCACACCGTGACCGGACTGGATGGAACAACTCCCGCCGCGAGTGAATCATCCACTCTGTGGGGAAGCTCCGGATGTTCATCGCGTTCGGGCTGGCGATGGTCTCGGCAGGAGCGATCGTCTGGTGCACGGTGGCGGCCAGGCCTGTGCCGCAGACCGCGCGGGCCGTGGAGCCCGCTGTGCCCGATCCGTGGGAGTTGGTGCAGAACGAGCCGCGCGTAGATCACGACCGGCAGGCCACGACCGAGGTCCAGGTGACCGGGGCCGGGCCGGGTGATCTACGCGCCGTGCCCGAGGGCCGGCTAGACGAGCGGCAGCGCCAGGTGAAAGTGACCATCAAGCACCGGCTGCGCATGAACGAGGCCGACAAGCTGGTCGAAACGCTGCGGCAGGGCGGTGGCTTCCCCGACGGGATCCGGCGGTTCACCGACGAAGGGTTCGGGGCGATCAAGGTGGGCGGCACCGCGCTGGCCCCGACCACCCGGCCGGCGCCGACCCTCACCACGAAGGACGGGGTGACGACGGCCGAGTTCCGGGTGACGTTGCTGCGCCAGTTCGCGCCCGGCGCGCTGATGACGCTCGACTTCAACGCGCCCAGCGCCAAGCCGCTCCTCGTGCAGCAGCGCACGATCAGCCTGCTGCCGGGCGAGTGGACCGTGCTCCAGTCCGAAAGCATCAAGCCCGACCGGGAGGAGCCGGACCTCCTGCAGTTCACCGTCGGGTCGTATCTGGTGCGCGTGACGTTGGCCCAGGACTCCTACGGGTTCCCGGACGCGATGGAGGAGAGCGACTTCTCGTGGACGGCCGGGCTCGGCGTGCTCACCGCGATCGCGCTGGTCGCCTTCCTGGCGCGCTCGCTCGGCATGGCCTGGTGGAACCGGCAGCCCAACCGTGAGCTCGTCCTCGGGCTCGCCCTGATCGCCCCCCTGGTGCTGCTCCCGCTCCTGGCCCCGAGCTGGCGGCCCCTGGCGTACGTGGCCCTGTTCCTCGCGGTGCCGGCGCTCACGGCGCGGCACGCGAGCCGGGCCCTGCCGACCAGCCCGCCGTGGACCACCCGCGACATGCTCGTCGTGACCGGGCTCGGCTGCCTCGTCGGCCTCGGCATGCTGTCCTGGTCGTGGCTGCATCAGCAGTTGCCCGGCCAGACGTTGCTGATCGGCTCCGTGGTCGCGGCCGTGGCGGCCGCGGCGGCGGCGGTGGTGTTCAGCGTGGACCTGGGGGTCCGCGTGGTGATCGTCCGGCTGGCGGTGCTGGCGGCCGAGGCGGCGATCGGCCTGCTGGCGCTGGCGCTGTGGGGCCGGGCGCTGCTGACCGGGGTGTACCCGCCGGACAGCATCCGGCTGGTGCTGGCCCTCGGCTGGGCGATGATCCCGATCGCCGCCATCGCGGTGGCCACCAAGACGTGGACCCGCACGGCGGTCGTGGGCGCCCTGCTCGTGAGCCTGCTGGTGCAGAGGTGGCCGACGGAGTGGCTGGACGCCGGGTCGTGGGACATGCCCTCGACGAACGCGGCGAACCTGCCGATGATCGGCATCCTGCCACTCGACCCGCTCGTACGCGGCGTGCTCGGGCTGTTGCTGCTGGCGTTCGCGCTGCTGGTGCTCCGGCTCAGGCGGCTCGGCGGCTCACTGGCCGCGCTCGACCACCCGGCGACGCACGCCACGGTGATCGTCTGCCTGATGGTGCTCTACCTCACCCCACGGGGCAGCACCACGCTCACCGCCGTCAACGTGGCGCTGCCCCAGCTGTCGATCACCTCGATCATCGCCTGGGTGACGGCCCGCTGGCTGCTCGTACGCCCCCACCCGGCCGTCGTCGAGCCCACCTCCGCCGAGGAGCACCGGCAACTGGTCAGGGCCGCCCTGCACAAGCGGCTGCTGCTCATCTCCGAGCAGGAGCTCTATCGCATCGGCCGGGGCAAGCTGGGCGCCGGCGAGCTGTCGATGGCTGAGTTCGACACGCGGCGGCTCGAACTGGAAGCCGCGCTGCACGAGCACGGGCGGCACCCCGAGACGGCTCTCGCCACCGCCGCCGGCTGCACCCCCTGGCACAACGGCGTGCACGCGTTCGTGATCAGCCTGCTGCTGAGCACGCCTTTCGTGCTCGTGTACGGCTGGCCGTCGGGGGCCGACCTGAGCAGCTTCGTGTTCGACTCCCGTTACCTGCTCACCCTGCCCGCCTTCGGCTTCCTGTTCGGGTACTTCTATCCGCGCATCCGGGGCACCCAGCCGATGACCAAGGCGCTCCACCTGATGGCGGCGGCACTGGTCACGGAGCTGTCGGCGTACCTGCCGACGCTGTTCGAGCCGGACGTCGGGGCGGCGGACAAGGTGCAGGTCATGGCCATCGTGGTGGGCGAGGTGGCGCTGGTCTGCATCGGGCTCGGGCTCTACTGGGAATGGCGCATCATGCATCTGGCCGGGGAGCCGTGGGCGCGGGTGCGCAACATCCGCAGCGTACGCAGCCTGGCCACGCCGCTGCTGGCCGTCGTCATCGCGGCGGGCACCACGGCGGCGACGTCGGCGGCGGGCCAGACCGTGGACCGCATCCTCAAGGGAGACCAGGTGTCGTCGTCGTCCTCCCCGTAGCCGCCAGGACCACGTAGCCGTCCTGGGAGAACCGCACCTGGTAGCCGCTGCCGACCAGGAACCGGACGCGGTCCCGCTGTTCGGTCACGTTCGCGAACGGGAAGATCCGCCGCCCCACGTCGGCCACGACCCAGGGGGCCCCACGGTGCGTACGGTCCCACAGCAGCACCGTGCTCCGCCCGGACAGGGCCGGCGCCAGGTTGTTGGCCGCCTCCACGAGCGCCCCGTCGGGCACCACGGCGACGGCGGCGGCCGCGGCCCGCTCGCGGGCGTCGTGCTGGTAGGAGCCGGGGTCGGCGAGGTCGGCCAGGGCGAAGAACGGCACGGAGGCCAGGGCGACGCCGGCCACCCCCAAGGCCCAGACCCGCGGCACCCGGTCCCCGCCGAGCACGCCGCGGGAGCGCAGCCGCTGGACGCCGTCGACGCCGGCCGCGAAGACCACCACCACGATGAAGGCGTTGTAGTGGTAGCCGGGCACCCACCAGTTGGGGAACGAACTGGCCAGCATCCGCTCGGCGAGCAGCGGAACCGCCATGATCAGCAGCGGCGAGAGCGGCGCCGCCATCAGCGTGACGCCGAGCAGCAGGGCCAGCGTGACGAGCTTGACCGGCGGGCTGCCGAGCTGGGCCAGCACCGCCAGCGGATCGGTCAAGGCGGTGTGCGCGACGCCCCCCATGTCCGGCCCGAGCGCGCCGTACGCCCAGTAGTAGTCCGACCGTCCCCCGAACAGCGGGATGAGCACCTGCGAGGCCAGCCACGTGTAGGCCGCCCCGCCCACCACGAACGCGCCGCCCAGGACGCGCCAGCCGCGCTGGACGAGCAGGACCGTCCCGAACCCCGCGACCAGCAGCCCCATGTCCTCCTTGACGCACAGCAGGGCCAGGGCGGCCAGTACCACGGCGACGCGCTTGCCCGCCTGGCGGCGTTCGAGCAGCACGGCGGTGAGCAGGGGCGCGAACGCCGCCTCGTGGAAGTCGAACGCCACGGTCTCCACCACGGGCCACGAGAGCGTGTAGGCCACGGCGACGAGGTGCGCGGCGCCCGGCCCGAGGGCCCGCCGCGTGAACACCCACAGCGGGATCGCCGCCGCGGCCAGCAGCACCGCCTGGGCGACCAGCAGCGTCTTCGGGCCGTCGAACAGCCAGTACAGAGGGGCCAGCAGGGCCAGGATGGGCGACCAGTGATCGCCGAGGGTGGAGAAGCCGGGACCGAAGCCGTTGTGGACGCCCTTGACGATGGCTATGGGCAGACGGAACTGCGCATAGGAGCGGACGGCCTGGTCGAAGATCACCAGGTCGTAGGCGCCGGCCTTGAAGTTCGCGAGCTTGGTCAGGGAGAGAGTGGTGTAGAGGGCGCCCGCCGTGGCGGTGATCGCCGCCAGCGTGACGCGGTCGCGGCGCGTCCGGCCGACGCGCTCGGGGGTGTCCGGCGGCGTGACGGTCGTCACGGCCTGTTCGCTTCCCATGGTCGGGCGGTCAGCGGCGGGGCTGCTCGCTGGCCCGTACGTGGGCGCTGAGCCAGTCCACCAGGGGCCCGAAGGCGCGCCAGGTGTCGCGGACGCGGTCGAGGACCTCCGCGGTGTGCACCCACGGCTCGGGCTCCCACTGGCGGCCCGCGTAGAGGGACCTGTGACGCAGCAGGTCGAGGCGTGGATGGTCCTCCGGGATGCCACGGGGCCGGGTCTTGAGCCGGTCGCCGCCGATGACGTAGCCCTCGGCCACCAGAGCCGTCACCAGGTCCGCCAGCGGCTTGCCCGTGAGGTCCTCGTCGACCGCGGCGCGGTAGCGGGCCACCTGGTCGGACGCCTGGGTGTAGATGCCGCCGGCCGCGTAGACGCCGTCGGCGCCGAGCTGGAGGTAGAGGCCGATGCCGGGCGTGAGATCCACGAAGGCGCCCTGGTGGGTCTTGTAGGGCGACTTGTCCTTGGCGAAGCGGACGTCGCGGTAGGGGCGGAACAGCTGGGCCTCCCCGAACTCGGCGGCCAGCTCGCCGGTGAGGGCGAGCATCGGCGCCCGCACCGCCTCCTCGTAGAGGTGCTTGTGCCGGGTGAAGTACGTCTTGCTGTTGTCCGCCTCAAGGCCCTCGTAGAACAGGAAAGCCTCGTCGGGAAAACCGGTGAACCCCATGCCCTCAAGAGTGCCACGGCCGGACGACGCTTGACGCGGGACCGTTCATCGGCCCAGGTACGTCCGGCCCGGTACGGGCGTCCTGCCGTACAGCTCCGAGATGGTCACCGGCGTGCAGCCCTTCTTCGCCAGCGCGTCGAGCAGGGTCGGGACGGCCTGGACGGTGGTCCGGTGGACGTCGTGCATCAGCACGATCGCTCCCGCCCGCGCCTTGCTCGCCCGCCTGGCCACGATGGCGGGCACCGGGTCGTGCCAGTCCAGGGTGTCGATGCTCCACAGGATCTGCGCCAGCCCCTCGTGCCCCGCTTCGGCGGCCACCCGGCGGTTCGTCGCCCCGTACGGCGGGCGCATCATCCGCATCCGGACCCCGGTCACCCGCTCCACCAGCTCGTTGGTCTGCTTCAGCTGGAAACGCAGCCGCCGGTCCGCCAATCCGGTGAGCGGGGGATGGTTCCACGAGTGGTTGCCGAGCTCGTGCCCCTCGGCCACGATGCGGCGCACCAGGTGGCCGCCCCGGTCGGCGGCGACCATCTGCCCCAGGACGAAGAACGTGGCCCTGACCTTCCGGGCGCGCAGCAGGTCAAGCAGCTTGCCGGTGTAGGGGCCGGGCCCGTCATCGAAGGTGAGCGCGACGCACTTCTGGTGCTCGCAGTCGATCCCGCGGGCGACCGGCCAGCCGGGCTGCATGGCCGCGAGCCGCTTGGCCAGCACCTTGGGGTCGATGGGCGCCTGGGGGCGGGCCGACTGGGGGTGGATCACCGGCTGGGTGCCGCATCCCGCCATGATCAGTAGTGCCAGCGACAGAGCCCAGGCCCGCATGGCGCCCTCCGAGAGCGTCCGGCGGGGTTACGGATATTCCTGCGCCGGATGCCCCCGCAACTCCTTGGCCAGGTCGTCCCACCACAGTGGGATATCCGCCTGGAGTTCGGTGTAGTGACGCGCCACGCGTATAGCGCAACCAACCGGATCCGTACCCAAATGCCGACGTCGCACCGCCCCTTCCTGCCAGCGGTAAAACCCGTCCCTGTAGTGCACGACCAGGCCGATCCACACCGAGACGGTGGCGTCGTCGCCTATCTCGTAGGCGCTGGCGACGCCGAGACCGTGCAGCTCCGCGTGGAGCTTCTCCGTCGCCGTGCGCCCCTCGGTCACGCGCCACCCCCAGCTGACGTTTCGTCGCACACACCGGGATGTACCCACCATCCGGCCTCAGCCGTCAAGGACATGGAGTAATCATGAAACTCCAGAAGGTGATCCGGAGGGCGTTCGGCGTTATTGGTCGGGCGCCTCTCTGGGCTCGGCCACGACCATGACCAGCCGAAGCTCCTCGGACCCCTGGTTGGCGTAGCGATGGGGTCTGTCCGCGGTGAAGAGCACGGCGGCGTCGGTCTTGACCACATAGCTCCTGCCGTACACCGTCAGCGTCAGCTCGCCCGCCAGGACGGTCAGCATCTCGCGGGTGCCCGGCGGGTGGGCGTCGCCGTCGTGGTGCTGGCCGGGCCCCAGCCGCCAGTCCCACAGTTCGAGGATCATCGGCGCGTCGGCCCCGACGAGCAGCTTCGCCTGCACCTCACCCTGGTCGAAGGTGACCACGTCCGCCTTCTCGACGATCCGCACCACCGGCACGTCGGAGACCTCCACGAGCCTGGCCACGGTCACGCCGAGCGCGGAGGCGATCCGGGTGAGCGTGGACACACTGGGGTTGGTCCGGCCCTGCTCGACCTGGACCAGCATGCCTCTGCTCACTCCCGACCTGGCGGCCAGCGCGTCGAGCGTGAGCCCGCGGTGCGCGCGCTGGGCGCGCACGTTGTTCGCGATGGCCTGCGTGATCGTCTCCGGATCCTCCATGCGGTGCAGTCTAGTGAATTTGATTTGCAGTGTATTGCACCTAATGTGTTGTACTAGGAGTTCATTCTGATGCACTGGATGGTGTGAACGTGACTGCGGTGATCCTCGCGACGGCCTGCGCGATGGTGTACGGCACGGCTGACTTCTTCGGCGGCCTGGCCACCCGGCGATCGCGCGTGTTCTCGGTCGTGGCGCTGTCGCAGCTCGCCGGCCTGGCCGTGATCCTCGCCCTGCTCCCCCTGCTTCCCGGCCGGCTCAGCGCCGGGGCGATGCTCTGGGGGCTGGGCGCGGGCGTGGCGGGCGCCACCGGGCTGGTGCTCTTCTACCGGGCACTCGCCACCGGCGTCATGTCGGTGGTGGCGCCCACGACCGCGGTCACCTCGGCGGCGCTCCCCGTCGTGTACGGCCTGGCGACCGGCGAGCGCCCCCAGCCCATGGCGCTGGTCGGGGTGGCGCTCGCCCTCGGTGCCGTGTTCCTGGTCAGCCAGGGCGGCTCCGCAGGGAAGAGCGGCTCGGCGGGCTCTGTGCTCACCGCCCTGGCCGCGGGGGCCGGGTTCGGCGGCTTCTTCATCCTGCTCGCCCTGGCTCCGGCCGAGGGCGGGCTGTGGCCCCTGGTGGGGGCCAGACTGTCCTCGGTGGCGCTGGTGGTGCTCCTCGCGGTGGCGACGCGGCGCACGCTGAAGCCGGGCGGGGGATCGCTGCACATCATCGTCGCGGCGGGCGTGCTCGACATGCTGGCCAACGTGCTGTACCTGCTGGCCAAGCAGGAGGGCCTGCTGAGCCTGGTGGCGGTGCTGGTGTCCCTCTACCCGGCGAGCACGCTGCTGCTGGCCAGGCAGGTGCTCGGGGAGCGGCTGCACACGATCCAGGTGGCGGGCGTCGCGTGCGCGCTCGGCGCGGTGGCGCTCATCGCCGTCGCCTGACGCGGTCGGTTGGCGCGCCGACGTTCACCCGCCGCGTTCAACTGCGGTCGCTTGTTGGCGCGTCGGCGTTCACCCGCGGTCGCTTGGCGCGCCGATTCCGCCGCCGGGCGCGGCGGCGCTCGCAGCCGTTGCGTAGATTGCAAGCGCTTGTTACGTTTCGGCCGTGCGCCCCGATCGGGCACCTCCAGCCCCCGAGCCGTTCAAGCACGTCGCGGTGCCGTACGACTCGGATGACGCCTTTCTCGCACTGATCGTGCCCCGCGTGCGCGCGGCGCTCGCCGACGACAGGCGGGTACTCGTGGTGACCTCGGCCGGGAGGCTCCGGCTGCTCGAAGAGGCGCTCGGCGACGAGGCCGGGCAGATCGACCGCCGGGACTCCCGCACCTGGTACCACCACCCGCACCGCACGCTGGCCGCCTACCACGAGTACACCCGGGGGCGGCGCACGCTCGTCGTCGGCGAGGCCACCTGGCGCGACCGCGGCGATCGCGAGATACGCGAGTGGATCCGCTACGAATCAGTGCTGAACGCCGCCCTGGAGGATGCCAGGGCCGTCGTCCTGTGCCTCTACGACCCGCGGACGATCCCGGCGGCGGTGCTGGATCATCAGCCGATGATCCATCCCCTGCTGCTCAAGGCCGGCGGTGAGACGGTCAGCACGGACTTCGTCCAGCCGCACGAGCTGGTGCTGAACGGCGACCTGGCGCCGCTGCCCGCGCCGAGCGGCCAGGTGGCGACGGTGACCTTCACCGCGCAGCAGATCAAGGGACTGAGGCACACGGTCCGCGACTACGCCAGCGCCGCGGGGATGGACGTCAACCTCATCGGCTCCCTGGTGCTCAGCGTCTCCGAGATCGCCGCGAACAGCGTCGAGCACGGCGCGGGCCACGGCCTGATCAGGATGTGGGTGAGCGGAGGGGAGATGGTCTGCGAGATCGCCGACCCGGGCGGCGCGCTCGATGACCCCTTACCGGGCTACATACCACCAGAGCCCGAATCCTCTCGAGGATACGGGCTCTGGATCAGCCGACAGCTCTGCGACTTCGTCGACCTACGGGCTGAGAACGGAACACTCCGCGTGCGGCTCCATATGGGGTTGGACGGCTAGGCAGCGCTCTGGGCCGGGACGCGTACCGCGCCCTCTTCGCGGGCGTAGCCCTCAAGCATGCCGCGCAGCTGACGGCGGCCCCGGTGCAACCGGGACATGACCGTGCCGATCGGCGTGCCCATGCGCTCGGCGATCTCCTTGTAGGCGAACCCCTCGACGTCGGCCAGGTAGACGGCGACGCGGAAGTCCTCCGGCAGGGAGCGGAGCGCGTTCATCACGACGTTGTCGGGCAGCCGTTCGATCGCCTCGGTCTCGGCCGACTTCAGGCCGGTCGAGCTGTGGGACTCGGCGGCGTGCAGCTGCCAGTCCTCGATCTCCTCGGCGGCCGCCAGCTTCGGCGAGCGCTGCTTCTTGCGGTAGTCGTTGATGAAGTTGTTGGTGAGGATCCGGTGGAGCCAAGCCTTGAGGTTGGTGCCCTCGCGGAACTGGTGGTACGAGGTATACGCCTTGGCCACGGTCTCCTGGACCAAGTCCTCTGCGTCGGCGGAGTTACGGGTCAGACGCATGGCGGAGGCGAACAGCTGCGACGTCACGGGCACGACATCGCGCTCGAACCAGTCTTGTCGCTGCTCATCGGTCATAGTGATCAAAACATTCCCCCTTGCGATCTATCCCCCATCTCGGCCAAGCCGCTGACCTTCGTACCAGTGTCGCAATCCCCACGTAAGGACTGCGTTAGCGGTTCCGCCAGGTCAGGGAGGTGAAAGGCCCACAGGCTCGCGGCATGCGTCATCACGTCCACGGCCGGACCAGTCTCATTAGCATAACACTATACCCCCAATATCACGATTAATGTGGTCAGAGTCACATGGGATAGCGTATAGAGATGATTTTTGTGGACCGTCATGACATGGAGGAACGACTCTGGGTGACGGACGCCATCCGTAGGGTCGAAGCCGACGCCAACCGGAGTTGCGATACGCACCTCCATGTCTTTCCGCTTCCCTCGCGCTGGGGAGTAAACCTCTACTTGAAAGACGAGTCAGTACACCCCACCGGTTCACTCAAACACCGGCTCGCCCGATCTCTTTTCCTGTACGGCCTGGCCAACGGCTGGATCGGCCCGGCCACCACGGTCGTCGAGGCGTCCAGCGGCTCCACGGCGGTCAGCGAGGCATACTTCGCCCGGCTCCTCGGCCTGGCCTTCATCGCGGTGATGCCCGCCTCCACCTCACCGGAGAAGATCGCGCTGATCGAGTTCTACGGCGGCAAGTGCCATCTGGTCGACGACCCGGGCACCATCTATGACGAGTCCCGGCGCCTGGCGGCCGAGACGAACGGCCACTTCATGGACCAGTTCACCTACGCCGAGCGGGCCACGGACTGGCGGGGCAACAACAACATCGCCGAGTCCATCTACGCCCAGATGGCCCTGGAACCCCACCCGGAGCCCACCTGGATCGTGGTGGGCGCGGGCACGGGCGGCACCTCCTCGACGATCGGCCGCTACATCCGCTACCGCCGCCACCCCACACGCCTCGCGGTGGCCGACCCGGAGGGCTCCGCCTTCTACCCGAGCTGGGTGTCGGGCGACTCCTCCGTCACCGCCCGAGGCTCCCGCATCGAGGGCATCGGGCGGCCGAGGGTGGAGCCCTCGTTCCAGCCGATGGTCATCGACCGCATGATCGCCGTACCGGACGCCCGGTCGATCGCCGCCATGCACTGGGTCCGTGAGGTGACGGGCCGGGACGTGGGCGGCTCCACCGGTACGAACGTGGCCGCCTGCGTGGACCTGATCCGCGAAATGCGCGCGGCCGGCGCCCAGGGCAGCATCGTCACCCTGATCTGCGACGGGGGCGAGCGCTACCGGGGCACCTACTGCGACCAGGACTGGCTCTCCGCCCAGGGCCTGGACCTCGCCCCGCACCTGGAAGACCTGCGGACCTTCCTTTCAGCGGGCTGATCCCTCAGGAGACGGTCTTGGCGGCATCGACGGCGAAGAACCTCGCCACGTCGTCGAGGATCGCATGGGCGCCCTGGATGCCGACCGCGGTCATCCAGGTCACGTCGCTGACCTCGCGCTTGTCTCCCTTGAGCTTCCCCCACAGAGGGTTGCCGACGAACTTCTCCTTGGGCGCCGCAGCCGACGGGTCCGCGAACGTCGCCACAAAGATCTGGTCCGCGTCCAGGTCGCCGATGCGCTCCTGGCTCACGTCCACCGCGATCGCGTCCTGCTTGGTGGGCTGGCCCTCCGGGCGCGGGAAGCCGATGTCCTTCATCACGATGCCGGAGTAGGACTTCTCGACGTACAACCGGACCGTCGGCTCACCGGCGAACCTGACGATGGAGATGGTCGGCAGCTTCCCGTCCTTCTCCTTGATCTCGGCGCCGATCTTCGCGGCCCGCTCCTCGTACGACTTGATCGTGGTGTCGGCGAGCTGCTCCTTGCCCAAGGCCTGTCCCATGAGCCGGACGTTGTCCTTCCAGATGGCGCCGGTGGTCTCGCTGAAGACGGTCGGGGCGATCTTGGACAGCTTGTCGTAGAGGGCCGCGTGGCGGACCCTGGCCGAGACGATGAGATCGGGCTTGAGCGCCATGATCTTCTCCAGGCTGGGCTGCTCCAGGGTGCCGACCGGGGTGGCCTCCTTGCCGTACTCGGCGGCGACGGAGCCCAGGTAATCTGGCAGCTTCGAGTCGATGGACCGGTAGGTGGTGTAGCCGACCACCGGCGTGCGCAGCGTCAGCACCGCGTCGACGAAACTCTGGTCCAAGGCCACCACCCGCTTGGGCTGGGCCGGGATCGTGGTCTCGCCCATCGCGTGCTTGATGATCCGAAACGGTTCCGTCAGCTTCTGCGCGGCGGGCGTCGAACCACATGCGGAGAGCGTCGTCACAAGGACGACTCCCACCAGGGCGCGCAACGGTCTCATCCGATCCCTTTCCATGAACCTTAGGCAATCCTAAATTAGGTTAGGTCTGCCTAACCTGGCATACTTCACCGAGGTCGGGCAAATGCTGAGGAGGACGCGTGACCGCTACGGCTGTGACGCCGCGCCCACACGGCGTTCAGCATCGGCGGCTCTCCGTACTTCTGGTCCTGCTCGGGGCCGTTCTGATCGGTGTGGTGCTGAGCATCACGATCGGCGCCAAGTCCGTACCGCCGGCCGACGCCTGGCACGCGCTCACCGCCCCGACCGGCACCGAGAACGACATCGTCATCCGCTCGCTGCGGATCCCCAGGACCGTGCTCGGCGTGCTCGCCGGACTGGCGTTAGGCGTCGCGGGCGCGCTCATGCAGGGCCACACCCGCAACCCGCTCGCCGACCCCGGGCTGCTCGGCGTCACGCAGGGCGCGGCGTTCGCGATGGTGGCCTCGATCATCCTGCTGGGCGCCTCCAGCCTGCTCGCCTACATCTGGTTCGGCCTGGCCGGCGCCCTGATCGCCAGCGTCGGCGTGTTCGCGCTCGGCATGGTCGGCGGGCGCGGCGGTCCGACGCCGGTCACGCTCGCCCTGGCGGGCACCGCCGTGAGCGCCTTCCTGTACGCGCTGACCTCGGCCATCGTGCTGCTGGACGAGCAGGCGATGGACGTGTTCAGGTTCTGGCAGGCCGGCTCCATCGCCGCCCGCGGCTCCGACGTGGTCTGGCAGGTGCTGCCGTTCATCCTGGCCGGGCTGCTGCTGGCGATGGTCAACGCCCCGGGGCTGAACGCGCTGTCCCTCGGCGAGGACGTCGCCCGCAGCCTGGGCCAGAACATCGCGCTCACCCGGACCGTCGGCGTCACCGCCGTCACCCTGCTCTCCGGCGCCTCGGTCGCCGCCTGCGGGTCGCTCGCGTTCGTCGGGTTGATCGTGCCGCATCTGGCCCGCCCGCTGTCCGGCACCGACCACCGGTGGCTGCTGCCCTACTCCGGGCTGATCGGCGCGGCGCTGCTGCTGCTCGCCGACGTGATCGGCCGCGTCAGCGGCGGAGCGGGCGAGCTGGAGGTCGGTGTGGTGCTCGCGCTGCTCGGCGCCCCCTTCTTCGTCGTCCTGGTCCGCCGCAGGAAGCCGGTGCGACTGTGATGACGACGTTCCCGCTGCGGGTGGCGGGCCTGTCCTGGCAGGTACGACTGCGCGGCGTCGCCGTGACCCTCGGCGGCCTGGTGCTCCTCGGCCTGCTCATGGCCCTGAACATGCGCATCGGCGACATCCGGATGACCGTGGCCGAAGTGCTGGGCGGCACGTTCGACGTCAACAGCGCCAACCACTTCGTGATCATGGAGCTCCGCCTGCCGCGCGCGCTGACCGGCGCCCTGGTGGGCGCGGCGCTGGCGCTGTCCGGCGCGATCATCCAGTCCATCGCGCGCAACCCGCTGGCCAGCCCCGAGATCCTCGGTGTCACCACCGGCGCCTCCGTCACCGTCGTGGCCGGCGTGGTGGCCAGCGGCAGCGCCGTCGGCGGGGCCAGCGGGCTGCTCTCGACCCTCGGCATCCCCGTCCTGGCCCTGCTCGGCGGCCTGGGGGGCGCCGCGATCGTGTACGCGCTGGCCTGGCGGCGCGGGCTCGACGGCTACCGGCTGGTCCTGGTCGGCATCGGCGTGGCCGCCGTGTTCACCAACGTCAAGTACTGGCTGCTGACCGTTGGCGACGTGAACGACACCGGCAGGGCCATGGTCTGGATCAGCGGCTCGCTCAACGGCCGGGGCTGGGAGCACGTGGTGCCCGTGGCGCTCGCGCTGGCCGTGCTCGTGCCGCTGACGCTGCTCGGCACCCGCTCGCTCGACGCGCTGCGCTTCGGCGACGACACGGTCACCGCGCTCGGCGTGCGGATGAACCCGGCGCGGGCGCTGATGATCCTCGCCGCGGTGCTCCTCGCCGCCGTCGCGACGGCCTCGGCGGGCCCGATCGCGTTCGTCGCGCTGGCCGCGCCCCAGATCGCGCTCCGGCTCACCCGCTCCGGACAGCCGCCGCTGCTGTCGTCGGCGATGGTCGGCGCCGTGCTGACCGCCATCGCCGACCTGATCGCACGTACCGTCTTCTCCCCCATCGAACTCCCCGTCGGCGTCGTGACCGCGGTCCTCGGCGCCCCGTACCTCATCCACCTGATCTGGAAGGCGCGCAAATGAGGCTCCAGGCCGTCGACGTCAAGCTCGGGTACGGGGACCGCACCATCGTGGACGGCCTCGACCTCGGTATCGAGGCCGGCACGGTGACCACGATCATCGGCCCGAACGGCTGCGGCAAGTCCACCCTGCTGCGCGCCCTCGGCCGCCTGCTCCGGCCGCAGGGCGGCGAGGTGCTGCTGGACGGCAAGCGCATCGACCGGATCCCCACCCGCGAGGTGGCCAAGATCCTCGGCGTGCTGCCGCAGGCGCCCACCGCGCCGGAGGGCCTGACGGTCGCCGACCTGGTCGCCAGGGGCAGGCACCCGCACCAGACGTGGTACCGGCAGTGGTCGTCGGACGACGAGGCGGCCGTGGGCGAGGCACTGGCCATGACCGGCCTGGCGGACCTGGCGGAACGCCCCCTGGACGAGCTCTCGGGCGGACAGCGGCAGCGGGCCTGGATCTCCATGGCGCTGGCCCAGGGCACCGACCTGCTGCTGCTCGACGAGCCGACCACGTTCCTGGACCTCGCGCACCAGGTGGAGGTCCTGGAGCTGGTACGACAGCTGCACCGGGAGGCGAGCCGGACCATCGTCATGGTGCTGCACGACCTCAACCTGGCGGCCCGCTACGCCGACCGGCTGGTGGCCATGCGAGACGGCCGCGTGGTGGCCGCCGGCGACCCGCACGAGGTGCTGACGGAGGAGCTGATGCGGGAGGTGTTCGAGCTGGACGCCAAGATCATCACTGACCCGGTGGCAGGCACCCCGCTCGTCATCCCCATCGGTACCCACCGCTGATGGTTTCTCCCGAGTTCAGCCGAGTTCGGCCAGCGCCCGTCGTACATCCTCATCGTCCGGCGCCAGCTCGCGCGCCCGCCGCAGGTCCGCCCGCGCCCGCTCCGAACGCCCGGCCATGCGCAGGGCGAGCGACCGGTTGAACAGGACCTCCGCGCTCTCCTCCAGCTCGATCGCCCGGGTGAGGTCCGCGATGGACGTCTCGTGGTCGCCCTCCTCGAACGCCAGCGCCCCCCGCCCCGCCCAGACCGCCGCCAGCCGGGGGTCGCGGCGCAGCGCCGAGTCATACGCCTTGCGGGCCTTCACCCGGCTCCCCTGCGCGGCCTCGACCTGGCCGAGCACGCACAGCAGGTACGGATTGTCCAGGTCGCGCTCGGCGTCGGCCCGGGCCCTGTCCAGCTCGTCCAGCGCCACCAGCAGCCCGGCCCTGTTGACGTAGGCGTCGGTGAAGCCGGGATCGAGCTCGATGGCGTGGTCGAGGTCGGCCAGCGCGCCCGCGAGGTCTCCCCGGGCGTAGCGGATCTCCGAACGGTTGTAGTACGGCTCGGGGAAGGGCGGTCCCACCCGCATGGCCGTCTCGTAGTCGGCCAGCGCCTCCTCCAGGCGACCGAGCCGGTGCAGCAGATTGCCCCGGTCGAGGTAGGGATCGGCATATCCGGGGTCGGCCGCGATGACCGCGTCGAGGTCGGCCAGCGCCCCTTCGGCATCGCCCATCAGGGCGGTCAGCTGGGCACGGTTGGCGCGCAGGACGGCCTTGTGCACCGGATGCCTGCCCGGCTCCAGGTCGCGTTCGGCCAGCTCGATGGCCTGCTGGACGAGCCGTAGCGCGACCTCGGTGTTGCCCCTGCGTACCTCGATGAGCGCCTTGCCATTGAGGTCGAAGCCCAGGTGGAAGGCGCGCTCGCGGCGGTCGGGCAGCAGCGAGGTCAGGGCGACCGCCTCGTTGATCCAGGCCATCGCCTCCTCCGGGTCGCGTTCGCCCGGATCGTGGTGCCTGACCAGCAGCATCGCGGTCGCGTAGGCGGCCGTGGCACGGTGTTTCGGGTGCGCGCTCACCCGCCTGGCATGGTCGAGCAGGGCGCGGGCCGCCTCCTCCCGATCGAGGGCGGCCAGCGCGGTGGTCGTGCGGTGCAGCAACCGCCACCACTCCTCGCCGTCCTCCGCCAGCGTGGGCAGCAGTGCCGCACCGGCCTCGGCCATGGCGTGATGGAACCCCTCGTCGCGGTAACGGTCGAGATCCACATCCCGTACGGGCACTCCGCGCGGGCCCGGCACCTCGAACGCGGGGTCCTCGAGGGCGATCGTGAGCAGTTCGGCGGGCACCCGGCGACGTAGTACGGCCACCAACTCGATGTCCGTCGGGTCCGCCTCATGCGCGTTCGTCACCCGCACGGCCAGCGGACCACGGACGCTCAGGTGGTCACGGACGAACTCGGCGAGCCCGTTGGCCAGCCGGAGCGTACGCAGCCGGCCCGGCACCAGGATGCGCTCGTCCTGCGGCAGCCGGTCAACCAGCGAGACGCGACCGGCCGGGACGGAGACACGCAGGCCGGGAGCCGCCGCGAGGATCTCGATGTCGTGTGCCGCGACCAGCCCCGGCGCCGCCTCCGGGACCAGGAGGCCGAGGAGATTGGCCGCGAGCGTGTAGGGACCGTTGCGCCGACGATCGGCGTCAAGTGTGATCTCTGTCAAAGGCGTCCCCCGGATCACCCGCCGAGGCCGGGGTCTCCACCCAGACACCGGCCCAGCCCGATGACAGATCAGGCGGCGTGCTTCGGCGTCGCGGCGCCGGTCAGTTTGACGGTCCCGGGTCTGTGGACGACTACCTTCTTCATGGGTGCTCTTTTCGATCTATAGCTGAGGACCGCTCAATATCAACACGGCCTCGGCCAAACGACAACCCATTCCCCGGTAAGCCGTATTTCCATTTCATTTTGCGTTTTCGTCGCCGAGAATCGCGTCGACGAACACCTCCGGATCGAACGGCGCCAGGTCGTCGGGGCCCTCTCCGAGCCCGGCCAGCTTGACCGGAACCCCCAGCTCACGCTGGACCGAGATGACGATGCCGCCCTTGGCCGTGCCGTCGAGCTTGGTCAGTGCGATGCCGGTGATGTTGACCACCTCGGCGAACACCTGGGCCTGCCGCATCCCGTTCTGGCCGGTGGTGGCGTCGAGGACGAGGAGCACCTCGTCGACCGTGGCCTTCTTCTCGATGACCCGCTTGACCTTGCCCAGCTCGTCCATGAGGCCGGTCTTGGTGTGCAGGCGGCCGGCGGTGTCGATGATGACGACGTCGACCTTCTCCTCGATGCCCCTGGCCGTCGCGTCGAAGGCGACCGAGGCAGGATCGCCGCCCTCGGGCCCGCGTACGACGTCGGCGCCGACCCGGTCGCCCCAGGTCTGGAGCTGTTCGGTGGCCGCGGCCCGGAAGGTGTCCGCCGCGCCGAGCACGACCTTCTTGCCGTCACCTACCAGCGAGCGGGCCAGCTTGCCCGTGGTGGTGGTCTTGCCGGTGCCGTTGACGCCCACGACGAGCACGACGGCGGGCCGCTCGCCGTGCTTCTGGATGTGCAGCGTACGGTCCAGGTCGGGGTTGATCTGGGCGAGCAGTTGCTCCCTGAGCAGCTTGCGCACCTCCGCGGGGGTGCGGCTGCCGAGGACCTTGACCTTCGTGCGCAGCTCCTCGACCATGGCGCGCGTCGGCGCCACACCGACGTCGGCGGTGATCAGGCTCTCCTCGATCTCGTCCCAGACGTCGTCGTCGAGACGGTCGCGGGACAGCAGCTCCAGCAGGCCGCGCCCGAGCGCGCTCTGTGAGCGGGCCAGCCGGGAACGCAGCCGCACCATCCGGCCGGCGGACGGCGGCGGCACCTCGATTTCGGGCACGACGACAGCGGGTGGCGCCGGAGGCGGGAGCGTGGTGGTCGCCCCCTCACCTTCCTCCGCGCTGGGCGCCGGACGCTGCTCGGGGAGCGTGGGCGTCTGGGGCGGCTTGGGCGGCTCGACCGGCGGCGCGGCCTTGCCACCCGGCCTGAACAGCAGGAAAAGGCCGCCGGCCGCCAACAGGGCGACGACGACCACGATCACTATGACGCCGAGATAACCATCCACAACAGGTCAGTTTTCCAGATCGACCGGCATGCTGATGACCCGCGCCGCGCGGTCGGGGCCCATCGGGCCGGGACGAGGTCAGGCGGACTCGCGCTCCCGGAGCCGCTGGCTGACCACCTGAGTGACGCCGTCGCCGCGCATCGACACGCCGTAGAGGGCGTCGGCGATCTCCATCGTGCGCTTGTTGTGGGTGATGACGATCAGCTGCGAACTCTCCCGCAGCTCTTCGAAGAGCCTCAGCAGGCGCTGCGTGTTGGTGTCGTCGAGAGCCGCTTCGACCTCGTCCATCACGTAGAACGGGGACGGCCGCGCCTTGAAGATGGAGATCAGGAACGCCACCGCGGTCAGCGACCGCTCACCGCCCGACAGCAGCGACAGCCGCTTGACCTTCTTGCCGGGCGGCCTGGCCTCGACCTCGATGCCGGTGGTCAGCATGTCGGTGGGCTCGGTCAGCACCAGACGGCCGTCACCACCGGGGAACACCCGGGTGAAGATCTGCTCGAACTCCCGCGCCACGTCCTCGTAAGCCGAGGTGAACATCTGCTCCACCCGTTCGTCGACCTCCTTGACCACCAGCATGAGGTCGCGCCGGGTCTTCTTGAGGTCTTCGAGCTGCGAGTTGAGGAAGGCGTGCCGCTCCTCCAGCGCCGCGAACTCCTCCAGGGCCAGCGGGTTGACCTTGCCGAGCTGGTTCATCTGCTTCTCGGCGATCTTGGCCCGCTTCTCCTGCTCCTCGCGTACGTAGGGGATGGGCGGGTCGCCGGGGACCGGGGCCTCCGGGCCGTACTCGGAGATCAGTGACTCCTGCTCGACGCCGAACTCCTCCAGGGCGCGCTGCTGGAGCTGTTCGAGGCGGAGGCGCTGCTCGGTGCGGGCGACCTCGCTGCCGTGGACCCGGTTGACCAGCCGGTCGAGCTCCTGGCCGAGCTCGCGTACGTGCAGACGGACCTGCTTGAGCTCGGCGTCGATCGCGACGCGGGCCAGGTCGGCCTCGTCGCGTTCGCGGGCGGCGAGCTGGATGGACGCCCCCAGGGCCCTGAGCACCTGCTTGGCGCCCCTGCTCACAGCCTCGGCCACCGTCGCCTGCTGGCGGCGCCTGGCCCGCTGGGCGGCGGCCTGGGCACGCTCCTGGCGCTCGCGCTGGGCGGCCCTGATCAGGCCGTCGGCCCGGCCCTCGATGCCCTTGACCCGCTCCTCGGCGGTACGGACCTGCAGGCGGGTCTCCATCTCGCGCTGCCTGGCGACCTGGCAGGTGCCGGCCAGGTCGTCGCGGAGCTCGGTGGTCGGCTCGGTCTCCAGCTCCTGCGCGTATTCGGCCTCGGCCAGCCGGATCTCCAGCTCGGCCAGCTCCTCCAGGCCCTCGGCGCGGGACTCCTCGGCCGTCGTGACGTTCTTGGCGAGGCGCTGAGCCTCGTCGCGGGCGGCGTCGGCGGCGGCTTCGAGCTGGGCCAGCCGCTTGGCCGCCGCGGCGTTGCGCTGGTCGGCCTCGCGCTGCCGGGCTCTGACCTGGTCGAGTGTGCTCTGGGCGGTGTTGACCCCGGCCTGGGCGGTGCCCGCGGCGGACTGCGCCTCGTTGACGTGGGTCTGGGCCGACTCCAGGGCCAGCTGCGCGGCCTGCTCGGCGGCGGCGGCCTCGTCGAGGGCTTCGGCGGTCTCCTCGGCCCTGCCCTCGGCCTCCTCCAGGTCCGCGACAGCGTCGTCGAGCGCCGCCCGCACCTGCAGCACGGAGGTGCCGCCCTCGGAGCCACCGCTGGCCAGATGGGCGCCGACGAGATCGCCGCCCCTGGTCACGGCGCGCAGCCCGGGATGGCTGTCCACGATCGCACGGGCGGCATCGAGGTCGTCCACGACGACGACGTCTGCCAGGACGTGGTCCAGGGCGGCCCTGAGATGCTCGGGCACCGTCACCAGCGCCGCGGCCCACCGACTCCCCTGCGGCGCCGCCCCGCGAACCCGATCCGCGGCCTGCCTGTCGAGACCAGCCGCTGCGGCCTGTCCGTTGGTGTGCGCCACCAGGAGTGTCGCCTGGCCTGCCTCCTTGACGCGGAGCAGCTCCAGCGCGGCGAGCGCGGTGTCCACCGTCTTGACGGCGATGGCGTCGGCGATGGGCCCGAGAACGGCCGCGACAGCCGGCTCGGCGCCCGGGGTGACCTGCATCGACGCGGCCAGGGGACCGAGCACCCCGGCCAGGTCGGTCTCGAGGAGGGCCGCACCACCGTCGCCCTTGGCCAGGCCGAGCTCAAGGGCCTCGCAGCGGGCCCGGAGGGCGGCCACGGTCTGCTGGGCCTTCTGGTCGGTGGCGCGAGCCGTGCCGATGCCCGATCTGGCGGCCTGGAGGGCGGCTCGCGGCGCGTCGAGCGCGGACTTGGCCTGCTCGACGGCGGCGCGGGCCTCGTCGGCCGCCGCCTTGGCCTCGTCGACCAGCGCCTGGGCGGCGGCCAGCTCCGCGGCCAGCGCGGGATCGACGGCGGGCTCCTCCAGCCGCCGCGACTCCAGGTCTTCGCGGGCCTGGCGCTCCCGCCCGGCGGCCTCGGTCACGGCGCGGGTGAGGCGGCCGATCTCGTCCTCGGCGGCGCGCGCCCTGCTGCGTACGGAATCGACCTGGCCGCGCAGTCTGGCCAGGCCCTCGCGCCGGTCGGCGGCGGCCCGGGAGGCCATGGCGAGCCGCTGCTCCTCGGCGCTCAGCTCGGCCTCGGCCTCGGCGCGCCGCTGGACCGCCTCTTCCAGCAGGTCCTGGGCGTGCTCCAGCTCGGCCTGGAGGATCAGCTCGTGTTCGCGGGCCTCGGCCGCCTCGCGTTCGAGCTCCTCCGGATCGCGCCCGCGCCGCTCGATGGCGGCCGCGTCGAGCGCGTGCCGGTGCCGTTCGGCGGCCAGTTGTTCGAGGCCGGTGATGCGTTCGCGCAGGGAGGAGAGGCGGAAGTAGGTCTCCTGGGCGGCGGTCAGCCGGGGCTGGGCCTCGGCCTCGGCCGTCTCCAGGGCGGCCTCACGCTGCTGGCCCTCAGCCAGCTCGGACTCCACCCTGGTGCGCCGGGCCAGGATCGCCGCCTCGTCGGCCGCCTCGCGCTCAAGAGTCACGCGCAGGACGCACACGTCGTCGGCCAGCAGGCGCAGCCGGGCGTCGCGCAGGTCCGCCTGGATGACGGCGGCCTTGCGGGCGATCTCCGCCTGGCGGCCGAGCGGCTTGAGCTGGCGGCGCAGCTCGGTGGCGAGGTCCTGGACACGGGTGAGGTTGGCCTGCATCGCGTCGAGCTTGCGGAGCGCCTTCTCCTTGCGTTTGCGGTGCTTGAGCACGCCCGCGGCCTCTTCGATGAACGCCCGCCGGTCTTCGGGGCCCGCGTGCAGCACGGCGTCGAGCTGGCCCTGGCCGACGATGACGTGCATCTCGCGGCCGATGCCCGAGTCGGACAGCAACTCCTGGATGTCGAGCAGGCGGCAGGTGTCGCCGTTGATGGCGTATTCGCTCTGGCCCGACCGGAACATCAGGCGGCTGATCGTGACCTCGGTGTAGTCGATCGGCAGCGCGCCGTCGGTGTTGTCGATGGTCAGCGTCACCTCGGCCCGGCCGAGCGGCGGCCTGGAGGAGGTGCCGGCGAAGATGACGTCCTCCATCTTGCCGCCGCGCAGCGACTTGGCGCTGTGCTCGCCCATGACCCAGGCCAGGGCGTCGACCACGTTGGACTTGCCGGAGCCGTTGGGGCCCACGACACAGGTGATGCCGGGCTCGAAGCGCAGGGCGGTCGCGGAGGCGAACGACTTGAAGCCGCGCAGGGTGAGGGTCTTCAGATACAAGACCACGCCCCCTTCTCCCTGAACCGAGCTTTCGCGAGGAAAGACTACTTGGTGTTCACTGCCCTGCGAGGGCGTGTGCAGTCAGGGCTAGCGCAGGTTGGGCAAAGGAGGGATAAAGTTCGCTGAATATCCGCAAAATAACAAGGGACGCCTCTTCGAGACGTCCCTGGGTCGTGCGCTCCGGCACCCTTAGGTAAGTGCCGGCTCGCGCTCTTGCATACGGCTGAGCGCCTCGTCGCGGGTTTGCGCCGCAAGAGCGTCATTCGTGGCCTGGAGTCGGATGAGTTCTGCCTCCAAATCCCGGATCCGCTGTTGCAGACGGCGCATCTCCGAGACCATTCGAGGGTCAGGACCGCCGACGTGGCCGAGTAGAGCCTTCGCCATGGTAAAGGGTCCTCCACGCTGAGTGACCAGACTGGTTCGCGCACTTCTTATTCCGCGGGAGGGGTGCGCGTGGTACCTAACAAGAGTCGCACCGGCAGTGTGGGCGGTCAAGTCGAACGGGCCGCGTAGACCATCCCCCGGGCACTCCCGACATACAACTATACCCTATTTGGGCGGTTAAACGAAACCCCTCACCGCTCCACAAACCCCCCCAAACTACCTCGGGCTTCGCTCCAACGTTCCACCACTCCATCAACTCTGCCCGGCGTGTCGCAACCTCTGAGCAGCCCTAGGAGCTTGACGCAGGCCTCTTCGGAGCCTTCCATCACGACTTCCACCCGGCCGTCGGGGGTGTTCCTCGCCCACCCCGTGAGTCCGAGCTCCAGCGCCCGCGCGCGCGTCCACCATCGGAAGCCCACGCCCTGCACCCTCCCCCTCACCCACACCGTCAGCCTCACCATTGGGATCTCCCCTTTTTCCTTTGCGGCTCCGTGACCGCCGCACGAGGCTTCCGGTGCGGCGGGCCGGGCACCGTACCTCATTCTCCAAACCATCCATTACGGCCGGCCCGGTGGGCCCCACCCACCGCACGGGGCCGGGGCCCGTCCAGGGGCACGCTCCTCCGGTGGAGACGGCCGGGCGCCGCTACGTGCGCGCTCTTGACCGTCTTCTTCGGACCAGCTCAGCGGGGCTTCCGCTGGCAGGTCGGGCAGCTGTAGGACGAGCGGTTCATGAACGGGTCGCGCCTGATCGGGGTGCCGCAGCGGGAGCAGGGCTGGTCGCGTCTGCCGTAGACCTCCAGGGAGCGCTCGAAGTAGCCGCTCTCCCCGTTGACGTTGACGTAGAGGCTGTCGAAGGACGTCCCGCCCTGCAGGAGGGCGGCGCCCATGACCTGGCGGACGGCGGCCAGGAGCTCGACGATCTTGGGGCGTGTGAGGGTCTGGGTGGGTCGTGCCCAGTGGAGTTTCGCCAGCCAGAGGGCCTCGTCGGCGTAGATGTTGCCGACTCCGCTGATCAACGACTGATCGAGCAGGGCCCGTTTGATCTCGGTCTTCTTCTTGCGGAGGTTCGTCGCGAACGCGTCGGCGTCGAACGGCTTCTCGAACGGATCGGGGGCGATGTGCGCGATGGGCGCGGGAATGCCCTCGACCAGAGGGGTCAGCATGACGTGGCCGAACGTTCGCTGGTCCACGAAGCGGAGATCGGCGCCGCCATCGGTGAAGCTGAGCCGGACTCGCAGATGCTTCTCCAACGGCGAGTCGGGCGGCACGACGAGCAACTGGCCACTCATGCCCAGATGGGCCAGGAGCGCCTCCTCGTCGCCCGAGAGCGGCAGCCACAGGTATTTGCCGCGACGCTCCGCCGAGAGCACTGTGCGCTCTCTCAGGCGCGCGGAGAACTCCTCCGAGCCCGGCACGTGGCGTCTGGTGGCACGGGGATGGAGCACTTCGGCCGAGGCGATCTCCCGGCCGGCCACCCATTCGGCGAGGCCGCGGCGGACGACCTCGACCTCCGGAAGCTCTGGCACCTAGCCCGCCGGCTGGCTCTCGCGCTGCTCGCGGCGGGCCCTGATGCGGGTCCACGCCGCCTCGGCCGCCTGCTGCTCGGCCTCCTTCTTGCTGCGTCCGTTGCCCGAGCCGTAGGACTCGCCGCCCACCCGCACCTCGGCGGTGAAGGATTTGGCGTGGTCGGGGCCGCTCTCCTCGACGTGGTATTCGGGCACGCCGAGCGCCTCGGAGGCGGTGAGCTCCTGCAGCGAGGTCTTCCAGTCGAGGCCGGCGCCCAGCGACGCCGAGCGGACGATCAGCGGATCGAACAGCAGGTGCACGACCCGGAACGCCTCGTCCAGGCCCTTGTCGACGTAGACGGCGCCGATCAGCGCCTCCAGCGTGTCGGCCAGGATCGACGACTTGTCGCGGCCGCCCGTGCCCTCCTCGCCCCGGCCGAGCCGCAGGAACCGGCCCAGGCCGAGCGTGCGGGCCACGTCGGCCAGGGCACGCATGTTGACCACCGCGGCCCGCAGCTTGGCCAGCTGGCCTTCGGGCAGGTCGGGGTGGTTGCGGTAGAGGGTGTCGGTCACGACGAGGCCGAGCACCGAGTCGCCGAGGAACTCCAGGCGCTCGTTGGTGGGCAGGCCGCCGTTCTCGTACGCGTAGGAGCGGTGGGTCAGCGCCCGCTCCAGGATGTCGGCACCGAGGCCGACCAGCAGCACCCGCTCCAGCTCTTCTCTGGCGACCTCGACGGCCACCGGCTTAGGACCTGCGCCCACGTGCTTCCTCCTCGGACATCTTCACAAGGCGCGACGGCTGCGGAAGATGCCCGAAAACGTGGTGGGCGTCGGGGGGACTAGACCCCGGCGTCCACCACGGCCGCGGGCGAACCGCCACCGCACGCGTCAGACGGTAACGCCGACCGGGGCACCATGGCACCCGGTCGGCAGTGCGTCAACCCTTTGAGCGGTCACGGTCCGCTCACCAGGCGGTGCGATCAGGCGGACGGCTCGATCACCTGACGGCGGTTGTAGGTGCCGCAGGTCGGGCACGCGATGTGCGGCTGCTTCGGCGAACGGCACTGCGGGCAGCTCACCAGGGCGACAGCAGTCGTCTTCCACTGGGAGCGACGGGCGCGGGTGTTGCTCCGCGACATCTTTCGCTTCGGGACGGCCACGTCACTTCTCCTGATCGTTATCGTTCTCGGTAACCAGACCTTGCAACGACGCCCATCGGGCGTCGATCTTCTCGTGCCGGTGATCATCGCCGGCCTCGGCCAGCTTGACCCCGCATTCCGTGCAGAGACCCGCGCAGTCTTCACCGCAGACGGGACTCAGCGGCAGTGCGAGCACCGCCGCGTCGCGGAACGTCGGCTCGAGGTCGAGCAGCTCGCCGTCGAGCAGCGAATCCTCCTCCGAGGCGTCCTCGTCGGAGTAGAAGAACAGCTCCTGCAGGTCGACCTCGATCTCCGAGGTGACCGGGTCCAGGCACCGCGCGCACTCCCCGGCGAGCGGGGCCTGCGCCGTGCCCGAGACGAGCACGCCTTCCATCACTGCTTCGAGCCGGAGATCCAGCTCGACTTCGGCGTCCTTGGGGACACCGATCATGTTGACGCCGAGATCCACCGGTGCCGGGAGGGACAGGGTCATCCGCTTCATCGAGCCCGGTCGCCTACCCAGGTCGTGAGTGGAGATCACCCAAGGGGAGCGGGGGTCGAGGTGCTGAGTCATCTGCTCTCGCTAGGCATGGCGAAATTATCGCCGTCGTACAAGGCCGAAATGAAAGGATAGCAGGTCGGCGTCAGCTCCTGAGCCGCTCGATGAGGAGCTCGTGGACCAGGTCAGGCACCAATCCGGACACGTCACCACCGTATCGAGCGATCTCTTTGACCCGGCTGGAGGACAGGAAAGAGTATTCGGGATTCGTCGGCATGAACAGCGTCTCAACCCCGGACAACCGGTAGTTGAGCTGCGCCATCTGCAGTTCGTAGTCGAAGTCGCTGACCACCCTGATCCCCTTGACGATCGCGGGGATGTCGTTCTGCTTGCAGAAGTCCACGAGCAGGCCATGGAACTTCTGGACCTTGACGTTCGCGTACTCCTTGGTCACGGTGTGCAGGACCTCGATCCGCTCGTCGACCGTGAACAGGCCGCTCTTCTCGAGGTTGATGAGCACTGCCACGGTCACCTCGTCATACAGCCGGGCGGCCCGGCCGATGATGTCAAGGTGACCGTTGGTGATGGGGTCGAACGACCCCGGGCAGACAACGCGGCGCAAGACGCCTCCCCAGGTCTACGGGTTCCCGGCGGCGCGACCGTACCAAACGGACGCTTCGCCGTAGCGACGGACCCTCTCCTCAACGTAGCCTTCAGGCCACACGAGGGACTTTCCCCTGCTTTCCCGCTCGAACGCCACCAAAGCCCCATCGGCCAACCAGCCGTTGTCGCGCAGGGACTCCAGCACACGTGTGACCTCACTGTCGGTGACGGCATAGGGAGGATCCGCGAAAACTATCCCGTATCCACCGTCCTCGGGCTTGGCCAGGAACCGCTCCACCTTGTCGGCCACCACCCGGGCCCCGTCCAGCGCCAGCGCCTCGACGTTCGCCTTGATCGTCCGGACGGCCTTCGGGTCGGACTCCACGAGCACCGCGCACTCCGCCCCCCGGGACAGCGCCTCCAGCCCGACGGCCCCCGAACCCGCGTACAGATCGATCACCCGGGCCCCCTCCAGCCCGTACAGGGAGTCGAGAGTCAAGAAGATCCCTTCTCGCGCCCTGTCACTGGTCGGCCTCGTCCCGCGCCCCGGCGGCACGGCCAGCCGCCTGCCACCCGCGCTCCCCGCGATGATCCGAGTCATGCGGGCCATTGTTCCGCATGTCCACGCAGGTCAAGAGTGGACAAGTGTCGGCCTCGAGTACGCAAGGGTGATTCCCATCGTGGGGAGGGTCTCGCATGATGGGTCCTGCGGCCTTCAAGGTGACCCAGTTGAAGGCCGACCGGCGTGATCGTGAGCCCTTCCGCACGCCGGTTCCCTCGGCACCTGACCCGAGGGTGGGCCCAGCCGGGGACGGCATTCGGGGGGAGGCCGTCCCCGCGGCTGGGAACTCTATCAACATCAAATTCAAGGGCTTTTTTTGTTTTTACGGCACGGCCGGGTCGGCCGCCACCCGCCATACGTGGCTGAGGGCCTCCAGGAAAACGGCCGCTGAACCCGCACATGGCCGGGCGCCGTTACGTGCGATTCTTACTCGGATTCCGTGGACTCAGGTCTTCTCCAGGTACTCCGCTTTTTCGTCTGCCAGTAGACGATCTATCTCCGCGCGCAGGGCGTCGTTCGAGGTCAGCCTTGGGTCGTCTGCCAGGAGGGCCGAAGCGTCTTCTCTCGCTGTTTCTATGACGTCCTCGTCGCGGAGGAGTTGGAGCAGCTTCAAGGACGAGCGCTTGCCTGACTGGGCCGCGCCCAGGACGTCGCCCTCGCGGCGTTGTTCGAGGTCTACGCGGGACAGCTCGAAGCCGTCCAGGGTGGCCGCCACCGCCGCCAGGCGGGCTCGGGCGGGGGTGCCCTCGGGGAAATCGGAGATCAGGAGGCAGAGGCCGGGGAGGCCGCCGCGGCCTACTCTGCCGCGGAGTTGGTGGAGCTGGGAGACGCCGAAGCGGTCGGCGTCCATGATGATCATGACTGAGGCGTTGGGCACGTCCACGCCGACCTCGATGACCGTGGTGGCGACGAGGACGTCGAGCTCGCCGCGGGTGAAGGCGCGCATGATCGCGTCCTTCTCCTCCGGCGGGAGCTTGCCGTGCAGGACGCCCAGCCGGAGATCGTGGAAGGGCCCCTCGGAGAGCAGCTCGGCCACGTCGAGGACGGCCAGCGGCGGGCGCCGCTCCTCGTCGGACGACGGCGGCGCCTCCAGGTCCCCCTCGTCGCCCTCCAGATCGCCGATGCGGGGGCAGACGATGTAGGCCTGCCGCCCGAGTGCCACCTCCTCGCGGACCCGCTCCCAGGTGCGCTCCAGGAAGTGCGGCTTCTCGGCGGCGGGCACGACGTGAGTGGTGATGGGCGCCCGGCCCGAGGGCAGCTGCGACAGCGTCGAGACCTCCAGGTCGCCGAAGACCGTCATGGCGACCGTGCGCGGGATCGGGGTGGCGGTCATGACCAGCACGTGCGGACGTCCGCCGCCGGCCTTCTCGCGCAGCGCGTCACGCTGCTCCACGCCGAACCGGTGCTGCTCGTCGACCACGACCAGCCCCAGGTCGGCGAACTGGACGTGCTCCTGGAGCAGGGCGTGCGTGCCCACCACGATGCCCGCGGTGCCGGACGCGGCGTCGAGCAGCGCGGACCTGCGCGCGGCGGCGCCCATGGAGCCGGTGAGCAGGGTGACGGCCGTGCCGCCGAACATGCCGCCCTGCGCGAGGTCGCCCAGCATGCCGCTGATCGAGCGGTGGTGCTGCTGGGCCAGCACCTCGGTGGGCGCCAGCAGCACGGCCTGGCCGCCCGCGTCGACCACCTGCAGCATCGCGCGCAGCGCCACCACGGTCTTGCCCGCGCCCACCTCGCCCTGCAGCAGCCGGTGCATGGGGTGCTCAAGCGCCAGGTCGGCGGCGATCTCCTCGCCGACGAGCGCCTGCCCCTCGGTCAGCGTGAACGGCAGCCGCCCGTCGAAGTCGGCCAGCAGGCCGTCGGCGCGCCGGGGGCGCGGCCTGGCGGGCCACGCGGTCGCCGCCTGCCTGCGCTGCAGCAGCACGGCCTGCAGCACGAACGCCTCGTCGAACTTCAGCCGCTTGCGCGCCCGCTGCATGTCGGCGAAGTCCTTCGGCCGGTGGATGGCCACCAGCGCCTCGCCCAGCTCCTCCAGCCCGCGACGGGCCCGCAGCGAGGCGGGCAGCGGATCGTCGAGGGGCCCGAGCGTGTCGAGGACCACGCCGATCGCCCGCCTGATCGCCCACGGCGTCAGATCCTTGCCCGCCGGATAGATCGGGACGGGCGCCGCCGCGAAGTCCTCGGCGCTCGCCTCGCCCTCCTCGAACAGCTCGAACTCCGGATGCGACAGCTGCCAGCGCGGGTTGGTCCTGGACCCGAACAGGCCCACCTTCCCGGCGAACATGCCGCGCCGCCCGGGCTTGAGCCGCGACTCGGCCACGTGCGAGCCCTTGCCGAAGAACGCCAGGTAGATCTTGTTGCGCCCGCCGTCGACGACCTCGGCCTCCAGCCAGGTGCCGCCGCGGTTGCGCATGGGCTTGCGCATCAGCCTGGTGACCTCGCCCACCACGGTGACGTGCTCGTCGACCTCCAGCGCGTCGAGCGAGGTCAGCTCCCCGCGCTCGGCGTAGCGGCGTGGGTAGTGGCGCAGCAGGTCGCCGACCGTCTCCAGGCCGAGCACGCTGTGCAGCAGCTTGGCGGTCTTGGGGTCGAGCGCTTTCGTCAGGGGCTCGTCGAAACGGCTCACGGGACTATGTTCTACCGCTTGCGGCCGACAGGAATCATTCGACACCGATGAGCAGCGGGTAACCGCCCTGTTCTCCGTCGTAGACGACCAGGTCCACGTCGGGCCTCCCGGCCCCGAGGTGCGCTTCGACGTGCGCGGCCAGCCGTACCGGCGCGTCGGCGCCCGTGACCAGGGTGACCAGTTCGCCGCCGCCCGCCACCATCCGGTCCACGACGAGCGTGGCCACGTCCTCCAGCGTCTCGCCGATCACCGACACGTCGCCGTCGATCAGCCCGAGCACGTCGCCGGGACGGCACACGCCCGCGCTCGTGACCGCCTCGCGGTCGGCCACCACCAGGTGGCCGTGGCGCGTGTGCCCGGCCGCGTCCGTCATGGCCACCACATCGTCGTCGAAGCGGCGCAGCGGATCGTGTACGGCCAGCGCGGCCAGACCCTGCACGGTCGCCCTGGTGGGCAGCACGCTGACCACGACGCCGTCCTCGCGGGCGATCTCGGCCGCCGCGGTCGCCACCGCCCCGGCGCCCTCGTCGTTCGGCAGCACCGTCACCTCGCTGCCCGCCTCCCGGATGGCGGCCAGCATCGCGGGCAGCGTGGGCCGCGTACCGGGATCACGGCGCACCACCACCGCGCCGCACTCCTCGAACAGCGCCGCGATCCCGTCACCCGCCGCGACCGACACCACTCCCCTGCCCGCGCTGGCCCGGTGCGTACGCTCGGCCAGGTAGGTGATCCTGATCCGGTGCGGCCGGCCCGCGCGCAGCGCCGCCTCGACCGCGGGACCGGCCTCGCCGACATGGACGTGGACGTTCCACAGGCCCCCGCCGCCGACCACCACGAGCGAGTCGCCCATCGCGTCGAGCTCCGCGCGCAGCTTGGCCACCGCGTCGTCGTCGGCGTCGAGCAGGTACATCACCTCGTAGCCGGCGCCCACCTCGGTCATCGGCGAGATCCGCGCGGTCGGCGCGGGCACGTCGTAGCGGTCGCTGTGGGAGTCGGTGATCACCCGTTCGAGCGACTCCAGGATGATCGCCAGCCCGGCGCCGCCCGCGTCCACGACGCCGCTGCGGGCCAGCACGTCGAGCTGTTCGGGCGTGCGCCGCAGCGCCGCGCGCGCCGCCCCGGCCGCCCGCCGCGCGACCGCCGCGAGGTCTCCCGTCACCTCCTGCACGGCCCGCGCCGCGGCCTCCAGCACGCTCAGCACGGTGCCCTCGACCGGCCTGGCCACGGCCTCTCTGGCCAGGCCGGCCGCACGCAGCAGCCCGGCGCGCAGGTCGGAGCCGTCCTTCAGCACCTCCGCGAGCCCGCGCAGCGCCTGGCTGACGATGACCCCCGAGTTGCCCCGGGCGCCGATCAGCGCGCCGTACGAGAGCGTCTGCCACATCACCGCGGCGTCCACGTCCTCGGGCAGCGCCTCGACCGCCTCGGCCGCGGAGAGCATGGTCAGGTGCAGGTTGGTGCCGGTGTCGCCGTCCGCGACCGGGAACACGTTGAGCGCGTCGATCTCCGCCCTGGCGCCGCCCAGCGCGTCGGTGGCCAGGCGTGCCCAGCGGCGTACGGCGGGCGGGTCGAGAACCTCCATCTGCGCGCTCCGACCTCCCAGCATGCGCTACCGTTCATGGAGGAGGATATCGCCGCATTTGGGCTCGTCTAGTGCTCGGGTTCGCGCCCAGTGGTGCGGATCGGATATTCTCGTCTGGCTGGCCGGGTGTCCCGGCATGCCCTTCGCCCGGAAAGCATCAAGCGGACAGGGCTACATCGACTGTTTTAAGGAGCGATACCGTGGCTTCCGTCTGCGATGTCTGCCGCAAGGGGCCGACCTTCGGCAACAACGTGTCCCACTCGCACCGCCGCACCCGTCGTCGTTGGAACCCCAACATTCAGACGGTCCGCGCGGTCATCGGCGGCACGCCGAAGAAGCTCAACGTGTGCACCTCGTGCATCAAGGCCGGCAAGGTCACCCGCTAGCCGGTTCCGACTTTCGCCAAAGCCCGCCTGCTCGGTTCCGAGCGGCGGGCTTTCGCCATGTTCGGTGTCGAGCACGGCGGGGGCGGATTCAGCGCCAGCGCCAGGCGTGGTCGACCGGGCCGATGCCGTCGCCGAGCGGGAAACCACTGGCGATGGCGCCCGTCACGTACTCCTTCGCCTTGCCCACCGCCGTCGGCACGTCGTCCCCCAGCGCGAGGCGGGCGGCGATCGCCGAGGCGAGCGTGCAGCCCGTGCCGTGCGTGTGCCGGTTGTCCAGGCGCGGGGCCGAGAAGCGATACTCGCTCGTGCCGTCCGTGAGCAGGTCCACGGGCTCGCCGGGCAGGTGACCGCCCTTGATCAGGGCCCAGGTGGGGCCCAGCTCCAGGATGGCGTCCGCGGCGCGGCGCAGGCCGTGCTCGTCCTCGACCTTGACCGAGGTGAGCTGTTCGACCTCCCACAGGTTGGGCGTGACGACGGTGGCGACCGGCAGCAGCCGCGTCCTGACCGTATCGACGGCCTCGGGCGCCAGCAGCGGGTCGCCGTGCTTGGACACGCCCACCGGATCGACCACCACCGGCGCCGGGTACGCGCCGAGCACCTCCGCCACGACCTCGACCAGTCCCGGCGAGGCCAGCATGCCGGTCTTGACCGACTGCGCGCCGATGTCGCCGAGCACCGAGTCGAGCTGCGCCCGTACGGCCTCGGGCGGCAGCTCCCAGTAGCCCTGGACGCCCAGCGAGTTCTGGGCGGTTACCGCGGCGATGACGCTCATGCCGTGGACGCCCAGGGCGAGCATGGTCTTGAGGTCGGCCTGGATGCCCGCGCCGCCGCCGGAGTCGGATCCGGCGACGGTCAGCACGCGTGGAGGGGTCGTAACCGTCATATCGCCCATCCAACCATCTGGCCGATTAGTTGACGGCGCACTCCCCACCGACCAGGCCGCAGTTCACCGGTGCGGCGCCGCGGCCCGTGGCCGAGATCGTCAGCTGGGTGGAGCCGCCCGTGTCGAGCGACTCGGACAGATCGATGATCAGCTGATCGCCGTCCTGCGTCCACCCGGCGCCCGTCACGTCCAGGACCCGGCCGCGAATGGGCAGGGAGACCGTGAGCGACGGCAGCGTCTCCGCGGAGGCGTTGACGACGTCCAGGTGCGCGGTGTAACCCACGAGCCCCTGGTTGACCACGTCGAAGTTCAGGCTCACCGACTGGCCGCCCGCGGGGTTGGTCGTGACGGTGGACTGGGGATCCACGGGAGCGCCCGTGTTGGGGTCGGTGATCGTCGTGGACTCCTCGGTCGGCTCCGTGAGGCTCTCCGTGGGGCTCGCGACCGGCTCTCTCGTGGGCCTGACCGGATCCTTCGTCTTCGTCTTGGTCGGCGTCGGCGTCGGTGTCGGGGAGGCACTACGGCGTGGCGTGTGCACGTTGACCGTGGCCGACGGCTTCGGGGTGTCCGCGGGCTTGCTCTCCTTCTCGGTCGGCTCGTCGGAGGGCTCCTCCGTAGGCTCCTCCTCCGGGGCCGACTCGGTGACCTTCGGGCCGGGCTGGTTCGAGACCTGTACGGCGGCACAGGTGGCGCCGGCGCACTTGGCCGGGTCGTCCGAGGAGCTCATGAACTTGACGCCGGCGACGGTGCCGCCCAGAACGACGGCCACGGCGGCGACCGAGAGCAGCGCCACCTTGCCCCGCCCGCCACTGGATGGTGCGGCGAGCATGTCGGGGTCGGCGGCCGGCTTCTTGCGGCCGCGGCGCCGGCGCGGCTCCGGCTCGTCGAGCGGCTCGTCCGAGGACCAGCCCGAGCCGAGGAAGCCGTTGTCGGCGTTGTCACCACTGTCCGCCCAGGCGGGCGTGGGCGCGTCGACCATGGTCGGCGCGCCGTACACCTTGATGTCGCCCGGCGCGGGCGGGTCGTTCGGCGGCGGCCCGAACGCCTCGTTGGAGCCGAAGACCTGGGTGGCGCCGAACGGCTCGTTGAAGTCACGCGTCTCGTTCGAGGAAGGCTCCCCGGCGAGGCCGGGGACGTCCCACTGCGGACGCGTGAAGGCGCCGGTCGTCTCGAACGGCCCATCCTGACGGTTCGGGCCGCCCGCTGGAGGTTGCTGCGGTTGGTTGAACGCGCCTTCGGGGGGTAGGAAGGCCCCCGTGGTCTCGGTAGGCCCTTCCGGAAACGCGCCCGGCCCCCCAGGAGGGCCTGCGGGCCGCGTGAAGGAGTCCTCGGGACGCATGAACGCACCCGGAGCCCCCTCGGGCCGGGTGAAGCTCCCTGCGGGGCCTTCCGGGCGTGTGAACACGCTCGCGGGTTCGGAGGACGACTCCGGGGGCCTGCCCGCGGCCTTCGACCGCGGCGGCGGCGCGAACGCGCCCGTCGTCTCGAACGGGTCAGGCCGTGCGTCGGGAGCCGGTCCGGCCGGGGCCGGTCCGCCTTCCCGTTGCGGCATCGGTGCCCACTGACCCGTCACCTCGACCTGGTCCGGCGGCGAGGGCCAGCCTGGCGGCTCGGCCCCTTGCTCGTCCGGGCCCCAGAAGGCGCTCTTGGCGGTCGGATCCGGGACGGCGGCCCACCTCGCGGCGGGGTCGGTGGTGAACCTGAGGTCCTGAGAGTCGTCGGAGCCCTCGTCCCCCCATTCATCCTCGTCGTCGGATCCACCTGTGCCGTGGCGGCCCATATGGCTGCCCTTTCTGCCGGTTACAGTGGCCGCCAATCTTCATAACACCTTTACTACGGCTTTGTCCCAACATTCCCCGTAGTCACACCCCAAATCCGCCAAATCTTACACAAATCGCGCCAGAATGTCACGCAAAGTGATCCCATCCGGCATGACCAGTTTCGCGGCCTCGGACGACCACGCCCTGACCTGCGATGATCTCTCCCACGATCCGCCACGAAGGCGGGAGCACCACCTCTGCGGGGAAGACCGCCGCGAGCGCGTGATCCTCGCCCCCACCGAGGATCCAGTCCAGCGGATCGGCCCCCAGCTCCTTGGCCGCCGCCGCCACCGGCTCCCCCACGACGAACGCGGCCGGGTCCAGCTCGACGCGCACGCCACTGGCCGCCGCGATGTGCCCGAGGTCCTGAAGCAGCCCGTCGCTCACGTCGAGCATCGCGGCGGCCCCCAGCTCCGCCGCCTCGGGTCCCGCGGAGTAGGGCGGGCACGGGCGCCGATGCGCGGCCACGGCCTCCCAGAGCGCCTCCTGCGACGGGGAGAGGGGCATCCCCTCCGAAGCCACCCACCCGGACTCCAGCAGCGCCAGCCCCGCGGCGGCGTACCCGAGACGCCCGGCCACGGCCACCACCTGCCCCGGCCGCGCGCCCGACCGGGTCACCGGCGCCCGGCCGCCCAGGTCGCCGAGCGCGGTCACCCCGATGACGACCAGCTCGCTGCGTGCGATGTCGCCGCCCACGACGCTCGCCCCCACCACCGCGCACTCCTCGCGGAAGCCGTCGGCGAGCGCGTCGAGCCACTCGACGGGCAGGTCCGGGGGCATTCCCAGGCCGACCACGATGGAGGTCGGCACGGCCCCCATGGCAGCCACATCCGAAAGGTTCTGAGCTGCGGCTTTACGACCTACGTCGTACCCGCTGGACCAATCGCGGCGAAAGTGCCTACCCTCGAGTAGCAGATCCGTAGACACCACTACGCGTCCGTCGGGCGCACTGACCATCGCGGCGTCGTCGCCGGGACCGAGCAGCACCGTCGCACCTTGCGGCAATCGTCCGGAAATACGAGACACCGCTCCGAATTCGCCGAGATCTCCGACTGTGATGACGCACCTCCTGACGCACACAGGGTACGGTGGCCCTTCGGCGTGATCGAATCGCCCGGGAGGACGTAATGGTGCAGGCCTACATCCTTATTCAGACCGAGGTCGGCAAGGCCGCGAGCGTGGCCCTCGAGATTTCCGGCATCCCGGGAGTCACACAGGCGGAGGACGTCACCGGCCCCTATGACGTGATCGTGCGGGCGGAGGCCAACAACGTCGACGAACTGGGCAAGCTGGTGGTCGCCCAGATTCAGGCCGTGGAGGGCATCACGCGTACGCTGACGTGCCCGATCGTGCACATCTGAGGTAAATCTAGTTCATGCGCCGCACCACTGTCCTGCTCGCCCTGCTGGCCCTCGCCGGGTGCGGCGGTGCCGTGCGGGTGGAGCCGCCCAAGCCATCGGCCGAGGCGGCGGCGGCCTGCGTGAGCCTGGCCGGGCGGCTGCCCAAGACGCTCGACGGCGCCCCACGCGGTGAGTCCACGCCCGCGTCGCCGTACGTGGCGGTCTGGGGGGAGGCGGAGATCGCGCTCCGGTGCGGTGTGCCGCGCCCCGCGCGGATGGCGCCGACCGACACACTGCAGGAGATCGACGGCGTGGGCTGGTTCGCCGACCCCGACCGGCCGACCCTGTACACCGCGATCGCGGACCCCGCCTATGTCGAGGTCACGATCGCGGGCACACACGTGGCCCCCTCGGTCCTCGCGGACCTGTCGGGGCCGATCGGCAAGGTGTCAGCGCAGTCCGGGTGACCGGTTCAGCGCGAGCTGGATGAGCCGGTCGACCAGCGCCGGGTAGGACAGCCCCGAAGCGGCCCACAGCTGCGGCGCCACCGACAACGAGGTGAACCCGGGCATGGTGTTGATCTCGTTGAAGACCAGCTCCCCCTCGGGCGTGTAGAAGAAGTCGACCCGCGACAGCCCCTCGCAGTCGAGCGCCTCGAACGCGCGCACGGCCATCGCCCGCAGCTCCTCGGCCACCGCCTCCGGCAGGTCGGCGGGCACGGTGAGCGACATCTGGTCGGGGTAGTACTTGGCCTCGAAGTCGAAGAACTCCTGGCCGCCCTGGACCCTGACCTCGCCGGGCGTCGACGCGATCGCGGGCTCGTCGCCGAGCGATTCGAGCACCGCGCACTCGATCTCGCGCCCTTCGATGGCGGCCTCGATGAGCACCTTGGGATCGTGCTCGCGGGCGAACTCGACCGCCCGCTCCAGCGAGGCCCGGTCGTGCGCCTTGGAGATGCCCTGTGACGACCCGGCCCTGGCCGGCTTGACGAACACCGGCCAGCCGAGCCCCTCGGCCTCCTTCAGCACCCGGTCACGGTCCAGCCGCCAGTCACGCTCGCGTACCACCACGTAACGCCCGATCGGCAGCCCGGCGGCGGCCATGACCGTCTTCATGTGGGCCTTGTCCATGCCCACCGCGCTGGCCAGCACGCCGGAGCCGACGTAGCGCACCCCGGCCATCTCCAGCAGGCCCTGGATCGTGCCGTCCTCGGCGAACGGGCCGTGCATGACGGGGAAGACCACGTCGACGTCGCCCAGCTCGACGGGGATGCTGCCCGGGTCGTAGGCCACCAGCGAGTTGCCGCCTGACGGCAGCGCCAGGGCCGCGCCGGTGGTGTCGACGGCGGGCAGCTCGCCGGCCTCGATGGCGAACCGCTGGTCTGCCGCGGCCAGCACCCACCTGCCGTCCTGGGCGATCCCGATGGGGATCACCTCGTACTTGCTCCTGTCGATCGCCTCCAGCACGCTGCCGGCTCCCATGAGGGATACGGCATGCTCGGAATTGCGACCTCCGAAAACGACGGCGACGCGTGGCTTGCTCATGACGTCCGAATCTACCGGCGCGTACCCAGGACAGCGAGTCAAGCGCGCGGTCACGTACTCAAACGCCGTAACGCTCGGGCTTGGGCGAGCGGGACATGAGCAGCATCCCGGCCTCGCTCGGCGACATACCGTCATGCACCACGCCCACGACGACCTCGGTGATCGGCATCTCCACGTCGTGCTTCCTGGCCAGTTCGAGCACGGACTCGCAGGACTTGACGCCCTCGGCGGTCTGCTTGGTGGCGGCGATGACCTCGGCGAGCGTCATGCCGCGGCCGAGGTTCTCGCCGAACGTGCGGTTGCGCGACAGCGGCGAGGTGCAGGTGGCCACCAGGTCGCCCATCCCGGCCAGTCCGGCGAAGGTGTGCGGGTCGGCCCCGAGCGCCGCGCCCAGCCGGGAGATCTCGGCCAGTCCCCTGGTCATCAGCATGGCGCCGACGTTGTCGCCCATCCCCATGCCCGCGGCCACGCCGACGGCCAGCGCGATCACGTTCTTGACCGCGCCGCCCAGCTCGACGCCGACCACGTCGGTGTTGGTGTAGGGGCGGAACCACGGCGGCAGGTGGCAGACGTCCTGCAGCCGCGCGGCGACGCCCTCGTCCGCACTGGCCACGACCGTGGCGGCGGGCTGGCGCTGGGCGATCTCCTTGGCCAGGTTGGGGCCCGAGACGACGGCGACCCGGTCCTCGGGCACCCCCGCCACCTCGCGGATGACCTCGCTCATCCGCTTGGTCGTGCCGAGCTCGATGCCCTTCATCAGGCTGACCAGGACCGCGTCGCGCGGGATGTGCTCGCGCCAGGCGGCCAGGTTGGGCCGCAGCGACTGGGACGGCACGGCGAGCACCACGAAGTCGGCGCCGTCGAGCGCCTCGGCCGGGTCGGTCGTCGCGCGCAGCGAGGTGGGCAGCGCCACACCGGGCAGGTAGTCGAGGTTGGTGTGGCTGCGCTCGATCCCCGCGACCAGCTCCGGCCGGCGGCCCCACAGCACGGTCCGGTTGCCGGCCTCGGCCAGGATCATCGCGAACGTGGTGCCCCACGAACCGGTGCCGAACACGGCCACCTTCGTCATGCCGTCACCGCCCGGCTGGGTCGTAGGGAGCCTCAGGGGCCTTCTGCCCGCGCAGCTCGGCGAGCTGCGCGGTGATCGCCATCATGATGTCGTGGGTGGCCGCGCGCAACACCTCGGCCTCCGGCGGCTTGCCGGTGTACGCCGACAGGTCGACCGGCGGCCCCACCATCACGCGGAACGTCTTGCGCGGGAACAGCCTGAGCCGTTTGTCCCCATAAGGCAGCAGCTCTTGCGCGCCCCAGTGGGCCACCGGGATCACCGGCGCGCCACTCGCCAGGGCCAGCCGCGCCGCGCCCGTCTTGCCGACCATGGGCCACAGGTCGGGATCCCTGGTGCAGGTGCCCTCGGGGTAGAAGAAGATCGCGGCGCCGTCCTTCAGCCGCGCCGACGACTCGTTCAGCGACTTGGCCGCATCGTTGCT
Organism: Nonomuraea sp. NPDC049269; assembly: GCF_043197155.1. Classification (NCBI taxonomy): domain Bacteria; kingdom Bacillati; phylum Actinomycetota; class Actinomycetes; order Streptosporangiales; family Streptosporangiaceae; genus Nonomuraea; species Nonomuraea sp. NPDC049269. The sequence continues at coordinate 388,444 of NZ_JBICSO010000008.1, read as the reverse complement.
GCCCCGCTCGACCGGGATGGCCCGCAGCGAGCGGACGGCGTGGCCGAGGAGTGGCACCTTGAACAGCACGGACTTGGCCAGGATGACCGGCCAGCGCCCGTTGTTGTAGAGGAAGTGCGACAGCAGGACGGGGTCGGTCCAGGAGAGGTGGTTCGCCGCGATGATCACGCCGCCGGTGCGGGGGATGCGCTCGCCCCTGCGCCAGTCCTTCTTGATCAGGAGCCATGACAGTGGTTTCACGATCACTACGGCCAGGGTCTCCCAGAAACGCGATGGGCGCGTGGGGCGGCTCATGATCTCCTCCTACGGTCTGCGCCCCAAGTCTCCCGGTTGGCCGCATGGGATGTCGAGGCGCGATGCTTAACCCTATGAGCATCCGCTGGTCACTGGTCATTCCGGTGAAGACGCTGGTCGCGGCCAAGACGCGGCTGGCGGCCGCCACGGGCCCCCACCGCACCCGGCTGGCCGTCGCCGTCGCCTGCGACACCGTCGCGGCGGCGCTCTCCTGCCCGCTGGTGGCCCGGGTAATCGTGGTGACCGCCGACCCTGCCGCCGCCGGGCCGCTGACCGCGCTGGGCGCCGAGGTGGTGCACGACCCCGACCGCGGCCTCAACACCGCCCTGCGCACGGGCGCGGCGCACGCCGTGCGGCTCGCGCCCGGCGACGCGGCCGGCGCCCTGCAGGCCGACCTGCCCGCGCTGCGCCCGGCGGAGCTGACCACCGCGCTGGCCTGCGCCGCGGAGTTCGACCAGTCCTTCGTGCCCGACGCGCTCGATGTCGGCACCACCTTCTACGGGGTACGGCCGGGCCGCCCGTTCACGCCGCGCTTCGGCGGGGAGTCACGGGCCAAGCACCTGGCGGGCGGCGCCAAGGAGCTGTGCCCGGAGGGCATCGACTCGGTCAGGCGCGACGTGGACACCCCCGACGACCTGCGTGCCGCCATCGCCCTGGGGCTGGGGCGGCACACCGCCGCGGTGGTCGCCGACTTGTGGCCGCCTTCGTGACGCCCTCGCCGCGCCGGCCCGCACCGTTTACGCTGGTCCGCATGCAGGCGACGGTACGCAGTTTCGATCCGGTGACGCGTTCCGGCTCGGTCTTCCTCGATGACGGGACCGTGCTGGAGTTCGGTACGCCCGCCTTCGACGCGGGGCCGCTGCGGCTGCTGCGCTCTGGGCAGCGGGTCCGCCTCGCGATGACGGATGACGAGATCACCTACATAACGCTGTCGACCTTTCCGCTGCCCGCATAAGGAAACGCCCGGCCCCACGAAGGGGACCGGGCGCCCGGCTGCCTCTTTGCCTACTTCTTCTTCGCGAGCTTCTTGCCGCCGACGTTCACCAGTTCCTTGAAGTCCGAGCCCGGACGGAACTTGGGTCCCCAGCTCTCCGCGACCCGGATTTCGGCACCCGTTGACGGATTGCGAGCGCTCCTGGCCGGCTTGTGGACCATCTCGAAAGCGCCGAAGCCGGTGATCGAGACCTTGTCCCCGCTGGCGACCGCCTTCTGGACGGCGTCGATGATCGCGTTCACGGCCTCCGTGGCCGTTTTCCTGTCGCCCACCCGATCTGCGATGGCATCGACGAGTTCTCGCTTGTTCATAAAGTTCTGCTCCCCCAGTTACGGCTCGGGGTTCCAGCTCATGAATCTTACGTAGAAACCCCTTACGCGCTCGAAAGTAGGCGGGATCGCGAGGGAACTCAATCACCGAGCGTGTTTTCGGGTGCGCGTGGCGTGTCGAAATCGCTGTCGAGCGCGGCGAGAAACGCCTCGAGGCGGGCGGCGGCCCTTTCCGGATCCCGCTTGGCCAGATCGCAGATCGCGACGTAACGGCGGGCCAGCCGTTCCTTTTCGGCGGCGGGCAGCATGCGGACGCGGCGGTGCGCTTCGCGCAGCCGCCGCGCCAGTGCGTCGTCTTCTAGACGGTCGTCGGCAGCCATGGCTGCCGACCATTCTCGTACGCCGCCACATCCTCGGCATGACGCAGGGTCAGCCCGATGTCGTCGAGGCCCTCCATGAGGCGCCAGCGGGTGTAGTCGTCGATCTCGAAACCGACGACCTCATCGGCCCAGCGGACCTGGCGATCGGCGAGGTCGACGGTCACCCGCAGCCCCGGCTCGGCCTCGATGGCCGCCTGCAGGGCCTCGACCTTCTCGCCCGGCAGGATGACGGGGAGCAGGCCCATCTTGGTGGAGTTGTTGCGGAAGATGTCGCCGAACCTGGCGGCGATCACGACGCGGAAGCCGTACTGCTGCAAGGCCCACACGGCGTGCTCACGCGAGGAGCCGGTGCCGAAGTCGGGACCCGAGACGAGGATCGAGGCGCCGTCGTAGGACGGGTCGTTGAGCACGAACGTCGGGTCCTCGCGCCAGGCGGCGAACAGGCCCTTCTCGAACCCGGTCCGGCTGACCTGCTTGAGCCAGACGGCCGGGATGATCTGGTCGGTGTCGACATTGCTGCGGCGCAGCGGCACCGCCGTACCGGTGTGGGTGGTGAAGGCGTCCATCGGAAGGCTCTCCTAAACGAGGTCGGCGGGGGCGGTCAGATGGCCGGTGACGGCGGTCGCGGCGGCGACCTGCGGCGACACCAGGTGGGTGCGGCCACCCTTGCCCTGACGGCCCTCGAAGTTGCGGTTGGAGGTGGAGGCGCTGCGCTCGCCCGGCTGGAGCGTGTCGGGGTTCATGCCGAGGCACATCGAGCAGCCCGCCTCGCGCCACTCGGCGCCGGCGGCCCTGAACACCTCGTGCAGGCCCTCCTGCTCGGCCTGGGCCTTGACCATCATCGAGCCCGGCACGATCAGCGTGCGGGTGGTGACCTGGCGGCCGCGCAGGATCTCGGCGGCGGCGCGCAGGTCCTCGATGCGGCCGTTGGTGCACGAGCCGACGAAGACCGTGTCGACCTGGATCTCGCGCAGCGGCGTGCCCGCCGTGAGACCCATGTACGCCAGCGCCCGCTCGGCCGCCGACCGCGCGGTCGGGTCGGCGAAGTCATCGGGGCTGGGCACGGACGCGTCCAGCGGCAGGCCCTGGCCCGGGTTGGTGCCCCAGGTGACGTACGGCGTGAGCGTGGTGGCGTCGATCTCGACCACCTGGTCGAACACGGCGTCGTCGTCGGTGCGCAGCGACTTCCAGTATTCGACGGCCTGGTCCCACGCCTCGCCGGTCGGCGCGTGCCGGCGGCCCTTGAGGTAGGCGAACGTGGTCTCGTCGGGCGCGATCAGGCCCGCGCGGGCGCCGGCCTCGATCGACATGTTGCAGACCGTCATCCGGCCCTCCATGGAGAGCTTGCGGATGGCCTCGCCGCGGTATTCGACGATGTAACCCTGGCCGCCGCCAGTGCCGATCTTGGCGATGATGGCCAGGATCAGGTCCTTGGCCGTGACGCCGACGGGCAGCTCGCCCGAGACCTCGATGGCCATCGTCTTCGGCCGGTAGGCCGGCAGCGTCTGGGTGGCCAGCACGTGCTCGACCTCGGAGGTGCCGATGCCGAACGCGATGCCGCCGAACGCGCCGTGCGTGGAGGTGTGGGAGTCACCGCACACGATCGTCATGCCCGGCTGGGTCAGGCCGAACTGCGGGCCGATGATGTGGACCACGCCCTGGCCCGCGTCACCCATAGGGTAGAGCCGGATCCCGAACTCGGCGGCGTTCTTGCGCAGCGTCTCGACCTGGGTCTTGGACACCGGGTCGGTGATCGGGCCGAGCACGGTCGGCACGTTGTGGTCTTCGGTGGCGATGGTGAGATCAGGCCTGCGCACGGGCCGGCCGGCGAGACGGAGACCGTCGAACGCCTGCGGGCTGGTCACCTCGTGAATGAGGTGCAGGTCGATGTAGAGGAGGTCGGGTTCGCCGTCGGCGCGGCGCACGACATGCTGCTCCCAGACCTTCTCCGCCAATGTGCGGGCCATGATCTCCTCCTGGTTGATTCCGACTTGCCTTCTCATATGTCGAGACGGCAGTATCGGTGTATGGACAACTCTAGCGGAGTCGGCGTACTGGACAAGGCCGTTCTGGTACTCAATGCCCTCGAAGCGGGTCCCGCTTCGCTGGCTCAGCTCGTCCAGGCCACCGGCCTGGCCAGACCTACGGCCCACCGGCTCGCCGTCGCACTCGAGCATCACCGCATCGTGACTCGTGACACACAGGGCAGGTTCGTGCTCGGCCCGCGGCTTTCCGAGTTGTCCACGGCGGCGGGCGAGGACCGGCTGCTCGCGGTGGCCGCGCCCGTGTTGATGCAACTGCGCGACCTGACCGGCGAGAGCGCGCAGCTCTACCGGCGCCAGGGCGACGAGCGGGTCTGCGTCGCCGCGGCCGAACGGGCCAGCGGGTTGCGCGACACCGTGCCCGTGGGCTCGGCGTTGCCGATGACGGCGGGTTCCGCCGCCCAGATCCTGCTGGCGTGGGAGGAGCCCGACCGCCTGCACCGGGGACTGCGCGGCGCCAAGTTCACCGCGGCCACGCTGGCGTCGGTGCGGCGCAGGGGCTGGGCGCACAGCGTCGGCGAGCGCGAGCAAGGAGTGGCCAGCGTTTCCGCGCCGATAAGGGGCAGCGGCGGCAAGGTCATCGCGGCGGTCTCGGTTTCGGGACCCATCGAACGACTGACGCGAGCCCCTGGCCGACTGCACGCCGTGCCCGTGATGGCAGCGGCTGAGCGCATCACCGAGGCCATGCGTCGCACGTCATGATCAGCAAAAGCGCTTATTTGGGGAGCCGAGTGCCTCGCGGGCGCACTAGCCTGAGTGCGTGACAGATCGCATCGAGGTAGCCGCCACTGAGCTGCGACCCCTGCTCGAAGAGTTCATCATCTGGGCGCGTGCCAACGCGCCCGAGAGCGACCCCGAGCTCGTGGGACCAGCGGCGCTGTGGCACCGCCTCGCCTTCTCCCAGGATCTCGGCACGTGGAAGCGTGCCGACCTGCGCAACCTGCTGCTCGACCGCATGCCCAAGGTCGTGGAGGACCCCGACGCCGCCGCCGACGGAATGCTCCCCGCCGTCGACGCGTACCTGACGTTCCTCTCCCAGACCGGACGGCTCACCGAGGGTTCGGACTCCCTCTCCGACCTGCAGGCCGAGCTCGACGACGTCGAGGACGACTTCGTCGAGCTGATGGAGGACCTCCTGGACGACGACGCCGAAGGTGACGACGACGAGGAGGAGGAGATCGGCGACCTGGGCGACTTCGAGCCGTTCGCCGACGCGCTGGCCGACCTCGACACGATCAGGCTGCGCCCCGACTCCGAGCTGGCCGCGGCCGCCCGCGCCGTGCCGCTGATCGCCCAGGCCCGCGACCTGGCTCTGTGGGTGGGTTCGGGACGCCGGGTGGGGGAAGACACCCTGCTCTCCGACGACGAGGTGGCCGAGGCGCTGGCCGCCGTCGGGCTGCCCAGGCCGGAGACCGACGGCTCGCTCGCCGAGGCCGTCCCACAGCTGTGGAACGTCTGGAACCTCGCCGTCGACCTGGAGTTCCTGGAGCCGGGTGACGCCAACACCGTGGGCGTCCAGGACGACACGTCCGAGTGGCCGTTCGACGACGACGAGGACGTGCTCGACGCCTGGATGCTCGGCCTGCACTCGGTCGACTACGGCGACCCCGAACTGCCCGACGAGGACCTCACCATGGCCCTGGCGGGCCTCACGCGGGGCGTGCTGGTCCGGCTGCTCCTCGGGGGCGGCTCCCGCGACCTCGACGAGCTCGGCCAGGAGCTGTCCGAGGCCGCCGCCGAGCTCGACGAGCTGGGCGCCGACGCCTGGGAGGCGGCGGGCGACCCGCTCGCCGGGGCGATCGCCTGGCTGACCGGCTACGGCATGGTGGAGGTCGGCGGCCGGACGGTCAGCCTCACGCCGCTCGGCACCGAGGGCGTCGTCCACCTGGTCGACGACTCCGACATCGAGGTCGACGCGCGCCCGGCCATCGATTCGATGAGCGCCCACGAGCTGCTCGCGCTCAGCGCCGAGCTGCCGGAGGAGGAGGCCGACGCCGAGTTCGCCGACTGGATGCGGCTGCGCGAGCCGGGCAAGGCGGCCGAGGAGCTGCTGGAGGCCGCCGCCCAGGACGAGTCCGACGCGCTCATCCGGGTGCAGGCGGCCAGCGTGGTCGGCACGCTCGGCGAGGCGGCCATCCCCGCCTGGCAGGAAGCCCTGAAGCAGTCGTCGCTGCGCCCGTACGCGGCCACGCACCTGAGCCAGCTTGAGGTGCCGGACGCGCCGGAGCCGACGCAGGACGACACCCACTGGCTGATCCTCGACATGTGGACGATCTCGGCCGGGCTCGGCAGGTCGGAGTTCGTCGGCAGCCTGCGGGACATCGGGCCCGAGCTGCTCAACAACCTGCTCGAGGTGATCTGGAAGATCCCGCACGCGCACGTCGAGGAGCTGCTCGACCTGATCTCGCAGGTCCACCCCGACAAGCAGGTCGCCAAGGCGGCGCGGCGGGCGCTGTTCAAGGCCCGCTCCAACTCCTAGGCAGTCGTACGAATGGCGCCGCTCCAGCAGCTGGAGCGGCGCCATTCGCGTGCTTCCCGGTGGGGCCAATAAAAAAAGCCCTCGGCGCTATGCGCGACCGAGAGCGGTGAACAAATGTAGTCCCGACCGGATTCGAACCGGCGCTACCGCCTTGAGAGGGCGGCGTCCTGGGCCACTAGACGACGGGACCTTCGTGAGCTTGTGTGACAGTGGTAGTCCCGACCGGATTCGAACCGGCGCTACCGCCTTGAGAGGGCGGCGTCCTGGGCCACTAGACGACGGGACCCTGTCCACAAGCGATCGTGCCGGGTTCCCCCGGCAACGCAGGTAACTCTACCGCACCCTAGGAGCACCTCCAAACCACTATCAGGCCAGCAGATCGGGCCTATGGCGGCGCACCCAGTCGCCCATCGGGCCGCGTTCCCAGAGCGGGTCGATGGCGCCGAGCGGGATGCCGAGCCGCTGGAGGCCGGTCCGCGGATCGACGGGCACCCCGGCGAGCTGCGCCCGCATCCAGCGGGGCACGCGCGGCGGCACCTCTCGGGTGCCCCAGCCGATCAGCCCGGCGGACCGCAGAGCGCCGGCACGCACCCGGACGCCGCCGAGGCGCCCGATCGTACGGGGACTGGCCATCCGGCTCTCCACGACGTCAATCCGCTCCATCCGGGCCCACTCCAGCCGGAGGCGGAAGCCGTAGGCGTCCGCCAGCTCCACGCCCTGCGGGGAGAAACGTACGACGGTGCCCGCCACCATCCGGCGGTGCTTGACCGCCAGCACGCCGACGAGCGCGCCGACGCCGAGGAGGCCGATCAGCACTCCGGCGATCGAACTGCCCGTCAGGATGGCGCCGAGCAGCAGGCACACCGGGAAGAAGAGCACGAGGGGCATCAGGAGCGGGGCCACGAAGGCGGGGAACGATCCCCGCCGGATCCGGAACTCATCCATAAGCAAAAAACGGATGTCTCTGCGAGACATCCGTTGAACGCTGGGGTACCAGGACTCGAACCTAGACTAACTGAACCAGAATCAGTCGTGCTGCCAATTACACCATACCCCACCGGCCCGAACCCCGTGGGGCGCGTTAAGGCGACGTCCGAAAGAATAGCCCAGTTGGGGTGCAAGACCAAAACGATTGCCGAACCGTCTTCCTCCGGGGGGCGGGAGGGGTCCGATCGTGCCAAGCTGAGGGGGACAAAGCACCACGTGGAGGAGCCCAAGCGTTGCCAGAGAACCCCTTCTTCGCCCCCAGCAACCTGCCGTACCAACTGCCGCCTTTCGAGGAGATCCGCGAGGAGCACTACCTCCCGGCGTTCGAGCGCGGGATGGCGGAGGGGCTGGCCGAGGTGGAAGCGATCGCGGACAGCACCGAGTCGCCCACCTTCGACAACACGATCGCCGCGCTGGAGCGTTCCGGACGCGTCCTGGAGCGCGTGTCCACGGCCTTCTTCAGCATCGTGTCCTCCAACTCCACCGACGGCGTCCTGGAGCTGGAGAAGCAGATCTCGCCCGCGCTGGCCAAGCACAGTGACGCCATCCGGCTCAACCGCGCGCTCTGGGCCCGCATCAAGCAGGTGGCCACCGACGACCCCGAGGAGTCGTGGCTGCTGGAGAAATACCGCGAGGACTTCGTCAGGGCCGGCGCCGACCTGTCGGAGGCCGAGCAGGGCGAGCTCAGGCGGCTCAACGAGGAGCTGTCCCGGCTGTCCACCGAGTTCGCCCAGAACCTGCTGAAGGCGCTGAGCGAGTCCGCGCTGGTCGTCGACGACGCCAAGGACCTCGACGGCTTCGACGAGGCCACGATCCAGTCGCTGGAGAAGGACGGGCGCTACGTCCTGCCGCTGCTCAACTACACCAACCAGCCGGGGCTGGCCCAGCTCACCGACCGTGACGTGCGCCGCAGGCTCTACACGCTGAGCGTGGAGCGGGCGCCGCGCAACTTCGAGCTGGCGATCAGGATGGCGACGCTGCGGGCCGAGCGGGCCGCGCTGCTGGGCTTCCCCAGCCACGCCGCCTACACGGTCGCCGACCAGACGGCCAAGACCGTGGAGGCGGTCGAGGCCATGCTGGGGCAGCTCGTCGGGCCGGCCGTACGCAACGCCAAGAAGGAGGCGGAGGCGCTCGCCGAGCAGGCCGGGTTCGCGATCGAGCCGTGGGACTGGTCCTACTACTCGGAGAAGGTGCGCCAGGCCCGCTACGACTTCGACGCCGCGGCGATGCGGCCCTACTTCGAGCTGTGGCGCGTCTTCCGGGACGGCGTGTTCCACGCGGCGACCCGGCTCTACGGCGTCACGTTCACCGAGCGGCCCGATCTGAAGGGCTACCACGAGGACGTACGCGTCTACGAGGTGTTCAACGAGGACGGCGGCGCGCTCGGCCTGTTCCTGCTCGACCCGTACGCCCGGCCCAACAAGCGCGGCGGCGCCTGGATGAACAACCTGGTCGACCAGTCGGGCCTGTTCGGTGAGCAGCCGGTGGTGATGAACAACCTCAACATCACCAAACCGGCCTCCGGGCCGACGCTGCTGACGTACGACGAGGTCAACACGGCCTTCCACGAGTTCGGGCACGCGCTGCACGGATTGTTCTCCGAGGTGCGCTTCCCCCGCGTGTCGGGCACCAGCGTGCCGCGTGACTTCGTCGAGTATCCGTCCCAGGTCAACGAGATGTGGGCGACCTGGCCGGAGATCCTGGCCAACTACGCCAAGCACCACGAGACGGGCGAGCCGATGCCCGCCGAGCTGGTGGAGAAGATGAAGGCCGCGGAGAAGTTCAACCAGGGCTTCATGACGGTCGAATACCTGGCCGCCACGCTCCTCGACTGGGCCTGGCACAAGCTGGCCGCGGGCGAGGCGGTGGCCGACGCCGAGGCGTTCGAGTCCGCGGCCCTGGAGACGGCCGGGATCGCCCTCCCGACGGTCCGGCCGCGCTACCGGACCAACTACTTCGCGCACATCTTCGCGGGGGGCTACAGCGCCGGCTACTACTCCTACATCTGGAGCGAGGTGCTCGACGCCGAGAGCGTCGAGTGGTTCAAGGAGAACGGCGGGCTGGAGCGGGCGAACGGCGACCACTTCCGCCGCGAGCTGCTGTCCAAGGGCGGGAGCCTCGACTCGCTGACCGCCTTCCGCAACTTCCGCGGTCGCGAGCCGAGCATCCAACCGCTCCTGGAGCGCCGCGGCCTGCTCTGACGCTCGCACGACGGCTCAGGGGTGCGACGGACGCCGTCGTACCCCTGAGCGCGGCGGCGGTCAGCCCTGGAGCCGGGTCAGTGCGGCGCGGATCCGCTCCTCGGTCCGCTCGCGGCCCAGCACCTCGATCGACTCGAACAGCGGCAGACCCACCGTCCGGCCCGTAATAGCAACGCGCACGGGCGCCTGGGCCTTGCCGAGCTTGAGGCCGTGGGCGGCGCCGACCTGCTCCAGCGCCTCCTTGAGGGACTCCGGGTCCCAGCTGACGCTCGCCAGCCGCTCCAGGTAGCCGCTGAGGATCTCCACCGGGGAGTTCTTCATCGCCTTGTCCCAGGAAGCCGCGTCGAACACGGGCTCGTCCAGGAAGAGGAAGTCGACGTTCTGCCTGATCTCGGCCAGCACGGCGATGCGGGTCTGCGCGAGCGCCGCGACCTTGCTGAACATCTCCCGGTCCCAGTCGTCCTCGAGGTAGGGAGAGCAGCGCTCCTCGAAGGTCTCGACGGGCAGGGCGCGGATGTACTCGCCGTTGAAGGCCCGCAGCTTCTTCTCGTCGAAGAAGGCGCTGGCGGAGTTGACATCCGCCAGCTTGAACAGCGGCACCATCTCCGCCCACGGCATGATCTCGCGGTCGTCGCCGGGCCCCCAGCCGAGCAGCATGAGGTAGTTGACCATGGCCTCGGCCAGGTAGCCGTCGGCGCGGTAGTCCTCCAGCGCCACCTTGTCGCGGCGCTTGGACAGCTTCTTGCGCTGCTCGTTGACGATCACCGGCAGGTGCGCCCAGACCGGCGGGTTGGCGCCGAGCGCGGGCCACAGGAGCTGCTGCTTGGCCGCGTTGCCCAGGTGCTCCTCACCGCGGACCACGTGGGTGATGCCCTGGGTGATGTCGTCGACCGCGTTGGCCAGCACGTAGAGCGGCGAGCCGTCGGTGCGGGCGATGACGAAGTCCTCCTGGGCGTCGTTGGGGAACTCCACCCGGCCCCTGATGACGTCCTCGACGACGGTGACACCCTCGTCGGAGGTACGGAAACGGACGGCGCCCTCGGTCAGACCCCGGTCACGGCAGAAACCGTCATAGCCCTTGTGCTCGGAGCCGGTGCGGGCGACGAGCGCCTCGCGGGTGCAGTCGCAGAAGTAGGCCTTGCCGTCGGCGAGCAGCTTGGCCACGGCCTCGCGGTGCTGCGGCTCGTAGGCCGACTGGAAGTAGGGGCCCTCGAACACCGGGTTGGTGCCGTTGATGCCGATCCAGTCGAGCGCCGAGATGATGCCCTCGGTCCACTCGGGGCGGTTGCGCGTCGCGTCGGTGTCCTCGACGCGGAGCACGAAGCGGCCGCCGGACTGCTCGGCCAGCGCCCAGTTGAACAGCGCCGTGCGGGCGCCGCCGACGTGGAACATACCGGTAGGCGACGGGGCGAAACGCACCCGTAGATCAGTCACGGGAGACCACCTTGTTCGTCAGAGTGCCGATGCCTTCGATGCCGACGCTGACCTCGTCACCGACCTCGACCGGGCCGACGCCCGCCGGGGTGCCGGTGAGGATCACGTCGCCGGGGATCAGCGTCATGACCGCGCTGACGTAGGCGACCAGCGCGGGGATGTCGTGGATGAGCTGGTTGGTGCGGCCGCTCTGCCGCACCTCTCCGTTGACCGTCGTCGTGAGCGCCAGGTCGGAGGGGTCGAGGTCGGTCTGGATCCACGGCCCGAGCGGGCAGAAGGTGTCGAAGCCCTTGGCCCTGGTGAACTGGACGTCCTTCTTCTGCAGGTCGCGGGCGGTGACGTCGTTGGCGCAGGTGTAGCCGAAGATGACGTCCTTGGCCCGCTCGACCGGCACCTCGCGGCAGAGCCTGCCGATCACCACGGCCAGCTCGCCTTCGTAGTCGACGCGGTGGGACAGCGTCGTCGGGTAGGCGATCGGCTCGCCGTGGCCGATCACAGAGGTGGACGGCTTGATGAAGATGAGCGGCTCGTCGGGGACCTCGTTGCCCAGCTCGCGGGCGTGCTCGGCGTAGTTTCTGCCGATGGCCACCACTTTGCTGGGCAGCATCGGGGCCAGCAGCCGGACTTGGGACAGCGGGAAGCGCTCGCCGGTGAACTGAACGTCCCCGAACGGGTGGCCGGAGATCGCGGACACGAACTCCTCACCTGGCCCACCCTCGACCACGCCGAACGACACGCCTTCGCCTGTGGAGAACCTCGCTATACGCACCTGACAAGGCTATCGCCGCCGTCCCGCGCTCTGCCCGCCTAATAAATCGGTCACAAACGTACCTAAAGTCCGTTTTGCCACGCATCGTCAGTCGGCTGGAGGTTACGGGGGCCTTAAGAGCACATCGAGTGCGGGAGGTGACGGACCGTGGCTGACACGGTAGTCAATCAGCAGGGCACCGTACCGCGGGCCAGGACGATGGAGGACAGCCCGGCCGGCTCGCTGGTGACCGACAAGGGCACCACCACCATCGACGACGCGGTCGTAGCGAAGATCGCCGGACTCGCGGCACGCGAGGTGCCGGGCGTCTACGACATGGGAGCCGGAGCCGCGAGAGCGTTCAGCACCATGCGCGGCATGGTCGGCGCCGACAAGAGCTTCGCCCAGGGCGTCTCGGTAGAGGTGGGCGAACGGCAGGCCGCCGCGGACCTCGACCTGGTCGCCGAGTACGGCATCGCGATCCCCGAACTGGCCGCGGCCGTGCGCAGGAACGTCATCAACGCGATCGAGCGCATGTGCGGGCTCGAGGTCACCGAGGTGAACATCAGGGTCGACGACGTCCACCTCCCCATGCGGGACACACCCGCCAAGGAGATCGGCGGTACGAGCGGCACGGGCGACACGGGTGGCACGGAGCGGGAGCCCAGAGTCCGATGACCGGTGCCCGGGCGAGCGGCGCTCCGCCGACCGGCCCTCAGGTGTCCGCTGCTCGGACAGCGGGCCCTCAGGCGACTGGCGCCCAACCGCCTGAAGCCCAGGCGGATGACGCCCAGGTGACCGAGGTCCGGCTGATCGGCGAGCGGGTCGTCGCCTGTGCGGGAGTGGCCGGGCTGTCGGGTGGTCTCATCGAGACGGTGGCGACCTATCTGCCCGGCGAGCGCCTCACGGGCGTGTCCGCGGACGACCGCGAGGTGAACATCGCCATCGTGGCGCGCCTCGGCCGCCCCCTCCCCGAAACGGCCGAAGAGGTACGGCGGGCGGTGGCCGACCTGGCCGGCGACCGACTGGTGAACATCCGGATCGACGACGTGGTGCCCGAAGAGGAGGCCTCATGAACAACATCTCGTGGCTGCCCGTGATCGGCATGTCGGTAGGCATGGTGCTGGGCATAGTCGGAGCATTCGGCGGGCTCGGCGCCTTCCTGCTCGTGGTCGTACTGGGCGCGGTCGGTCTCCTGGTGGGCCGCATCATGGAGGGCGGCGAGGTGAACCTGTCGAACCTCACCGTGAGGCGCAGATGACCACCGATCTGCCCGCGTCCGAGACGGCGGTCGTGGCGGTACCGGAGCAGCGCCCCGCTCCGGTACCGCCCGAGCGGCGTGGCCGTACCGAGGTCGCGGACCGCGTGGCGGGCAAGATCGCCGGCCATGCCGCGCGTGAAGTTGCCGGGGTACGCGAGGTGAGCGAGCGCGGCGGGCTGCGCAGGACGCGCCCGGCGAGCGCCGCGGTGCGCGGCGGCGACGTCGAGATCGGGCTGACCGTGTCCGTGGCCTACCCGGTGCCGCTGCGCGCGGTGGCCGGCCAGATCAGGAACCACGTGGCGGCCAGGGTCGCCGCGCTGACGGGCCTGCGGGTGTCCCGCGTGGACGTCACGATGACCGAGTTCACGATGACCGACTTCACGTCCCCGCAAACGGCCACGTGGGAGGAACCGCGCGAAACAGCGGGGCAAGCCCCGCAAGGCTCCTCGTGGGAGGCGACACGCGAGGTTTCGCGAGCGGCGCAGCAGGAGGGACCGCGCGAAACGCCGGGACAAGCGCCGCGAGAGTCCTCACCGGAGGCGACACGCGAGGTTTCGCGAGAGACATCCCAGGACGCACCGCGAGAGACCTCGCGAGAGGCACCGCAGGAGGGCACGCGGGGGGTTTCGTCATGAGTACCGGTGCCGACCGAGCGGGCAAGCCGGTGACGAGCCTTGCCGACGAGGCGACAGACGCCCCGCTGGCCGGGGAAGGCGGCTGGATGACAGACGGCCGCACAGTGACCGGCGCCTCCGGCCGGGCGGCTGATCGTGCGGCGGTGCGGGCGTTCCGGCCGCGGCGGACCGTGCCCGCCGTCGTGGTGGCCGCGCTGCTCACCGTGCTGGGCGCGGTGGTCGCCGCCGAGACGGTCTCGGCGCTGGCCGGACGACCGCTGCGGTGGGTGGCCATAGATCGGCTGCTGATCTGGGCGGCGACGACTCCGTGGAACGACCCGCTGTTCCTGCTCGGCACCGCGCTGGTCACGCTGATCGGGCTGGCGCTGGTGGCGACCGCGCTGGTGCCCGGAAGACCAAGATTTGTCCCGGTACATACCGGAGACGCGGACCTGATCATCGGCATGCGGCGCAAGAGCTTCGCCAGGGCACTGGCGCACGCCGCCGAAGGGGTTCCGGGCGTGCACTCGGCCCGCGCCTCGGTCCACGGCCACACCGCCTCCGTCACCGCGACCACCTCCGGGTGGGATCGGGAGCGGTTCGGTGAGGCCGTACGGGCGATGGTGCTGTCGAGGCTCGCGGCGCTGAACCCCGTCGAGCCCTACCAGGTGAAGGTCAACGTGAGGGAGCGCAAGTGAACCGCAGAACCAGCCGCGGCAACCGGTGGGGCCTGGCCCTGACCGGCATCGTGCTCGCGGTACTCGGCGGCTGCGCGCTGGCGCGTGGCCTGGGGGCGTTCGGGCGATACGCTGCGGGAACGGCGATCGCGGACGCTCCCGTGCGATTTTTCCTCGTGGCCTGGAGCCCGTGGATCTGGTGGGCCGTCGCGCTGGTGGCCGTGATCGTGGCGCTGCTCGGCCTGCGCTGGCTGTTCGTTCAGGGGCGCCGGGACAGCCGCGACTCGCTGCGGATGGAGACCGGTCCCGGGGGCGTCACCGACGTCACCGCGAAGGGCATGGCCGCCGCGGTCGCGGCGGACGTCGCGACCAGCCCGGCCGTGCTGAACGCCGGGGCCGACCTGGGGGGTTCCGGCAACCGGCTGATGGTACGGCTGCGCGTGGTGGCCGACGAGCAGGCGTCGATGAGCGAGCTCAGGGACCACCTGGCGGGCGTGGCGATCCCGCACATGCGCAGCGCGCTGGAGGCGGAACGCGTGCCGGCGGTGGCCCGCGTGACCCTGGAACCCGCCCCGGCCTCGCACCGCGTCGTCCATTGAGGCGCTAGGCGTCCAGCGGGTTGCGCGCGATGCGGTCCGTGATGCCCGCCCGGACGAACTGGCCCGCGAGGCTGGACGGCTTGCGCGTGCCCTGGTCCGTCACGCAGGCCGCGAACTCCTTGGCGATCTCCAGCCGAGGGTGGCGGGCGAGCACCTCCTGCCGCAGTTCCGGGGGGATCTCCTCGGTACGGCGGCCCGAGATGTCCATGCCGGTCGAGAGCTCCAGCAGGTGCCCCTCGGGGTCCTCCGCCAGCGGCACCTCGTCCCACATGTGGCGGATGATCACCTCGGCGGCCCGTACCCTGCGCTCGACCGGCCACCCGGCTCCGGCGGCGAACGCCCAGGCCACGTGCCCGCCCGCCTCCTCGAACGGCACCGTGTGGCTGTCGAACTCCGCGGTCAGCCCGATGTCGTGCAGCATCGACGACACGTAGAGAAGTTCGGCGTCGAACGCGATCTCGTGCAGCCCCGCGTAGGCCGCCGCCCACAGGTAGGCACGGACGGAGTGGTTGAGCAGCGAGGGCGAGTGGTACCTGGTCGCCACCTCAAGGGCACCCCGGCAGACGGCGCTGTCCGGGATCACGATGTCGTCGAGTCTCATGCGTCCAGGATGTCGTGAATTGACCGGTCCGGAAACCGAGCCGCATCGAGCGGCTAACGATACGGCACCCAACTTGACCAGTTGATCGAGATTCGGTCAGCATGTTCCGCCCCCATCTTTTTGGCCCGGAAGGAACCGGCGTGCGCCGCCTTGCGATCCCCCTTGCTCTCATGCTCGTTTCAAGCGGGCTGGTGAGCACAGCGCACGCCGACACGTCGGTGAAGCGCACCGCGCAATGCCAGGGCGACTGGCTGCCCGGCACGCCCACGGCGGACGAGGTCATGCGGGGTGAGCTGCCCTTGGTCGAGCAGCCTCCGGTGAAGATCGGTACGAAGGTCAACTGGGCCATGAGCCCGTACCACAACCGTTCGTGGGAGTTCGTCTTCCAGTCGCTGCGCTGGATGGGCACGCTGGTCGTCGCGTACGAGAACAGCGGCGAGGAGCGCTACCTCGACCGGGCGAAGGAGATCACCAAGGACTGGGTCGACCACAACAGGCGCGGCGCCCGCGGCACCCCGTCGTACGCCTGGAAGGACCACCCCGTCTCGCTCCGCTCCCAGGCGCTGGTCTGCCTGAGCATGCACGTGAAGGAGGCCTGGCTGAAGCAGACGCTGGCCGAGCACGCCAAGCTCCTGTCCGACTCGCGGCTCTACAAGAAGGGCCACAACCACGGGATCGACCAGGACATCGCGCTCATGGGCATCGGCTGCCGCTACGGCCGCAAGGACTGGACGGGCCTGGCCGTCAAGCGGCTGACCGGCACGGTCAAGCTCGACGTCGACTCCCAGGGCGCACTCATGGAGCAGGCGCCGCGCTACGCCGTCTACGTGCACAGCAGGCTCATGGTCGCGATGACCAACATCAAGGACTGCGGCCGCAAGGTGCCCGGCGAGATCTCCAGGCGGGCCGACGCGCTCAAGGCGTTCGTCGCCCACTCCACCCAGCCCAACGGCTTCATGGTGCCGATCGGCGACGGCAGCGCCGTCGTCGAGCCCAAGATGGAGACCGGCACGCCCAAGGAGAACGTCAAGGTCTACAAGGCCGGCTACGTGTACGGCCGGACGGACTGGGGCAAGCCCGAATCCGCCTTCTACTCGATCAGGTTCGGCCCCGGCCTGAAGTTCCACGGCCATGAGGACCACCTGGGCGTGACCTACTACGCGCAGGGCCGCGACATCCTGGTCGACGGCGGCTTCAACTCCTACGAGAAGAGCTCCTACCGCTACTGGACGCTCTCCCCCGAGGCGCACAACGTGCCGTCCGTGGTGGGCGCGCGCTTCCGCCCGCGCACGGCCAGCAAGCTCGTCAAGACGTCGTACGGCAAGGACCGGCAGGCCTTCCGGCTGACGGACAAGGCCTACGGCGCGAGCCGTACCCGATCGGTGCTGGTGAACCACGGCCAGGACGTGATGGCGGTGCTCGACACCGCGTCCGGCGGCAAGAAGGTCACGAACCTCTGGCGGTTCGCCCCGTCGCTCAAGGTGATCTCCAACGGCGGCGGCCGGGTCGTGCTGGGCGACGGGAAGTTCCGGGTCACGCTGGTCCAGCTCGCGGGGTGCAAGCCGGTGGGCGGGCAGAAGGTGCAGCGGGGCGGGAAGCTGGGCTGGGTGTCGCCGACGTACCTGTCGAAGGAGCCGACGAACGTGGTCGTCTCCCCTGCGGCCAAGTCGCTGCTGACCGTCATCGTGCCCGACACCGACTCGCCGAAGGTGTCCTGCTCGGGAGGGAAGGTCAAGGTCCAGGGCCTGACCTTCCCCGCCGGCCTGCTCTAGCCTGCCTCGTGGCCCGCGCGGAGCAGGCCGTACGTCACCGCCTGCTCCAGCGCCTGCCAGGAGGCGTCGATGATGTTCTCGGCGACGCCGACCGTGGACCACTCGGCCGTGTCGTCGCTGGAGGTGATGAGCACGCGGGTGATGGCGTCGGTGCCGTGGGTGCCTTCGAGTATGCGCACCTTGTAGTCGATGAGCTCCAGCCGGGCCAGCTCGGGGTAGAGCTTCTCCAGCGCCAGGCGTACCGCCCGGTCGAGGGCGTTGACCGGGCCGTTGCCCTCGCCGGTGGCGACGATGCGCTCGCCCTTGGCGTGCAGCTTGACCGTGGCCTCGCTGACCAGCTCGCCGCCCTTGGCCCGCTCGACGATCACCCGCCACGACTCGACCTCGAAGTGGCGCGTGCGCTCGCCGTGGACGGTGTCGCGCAGCAGCAGCTCGAAGGAGGCGTCGGCGGCCTCGAACGTGAAGCCCTTCGACTCCAGGTCCTTGACCCGGTCGACCAGCGTCTTGGTGGCCTCGGGGGTGAGTTCGTAGCCCAGCTCGCGGCCCTTGAGCTCGACCGAGGCGCGGCCGGCCATGTCGGAGACCAGCATGCGCATGTCGTTGCCGACCTGGGCGGGGTCGATGTGCTGGTAGAGGTTCGGGTCGACCTTGATGGCGCTGGCGTGCAGCCCGGCCTTGTGCGCGAACGCCGACATGCCGACGTAGGGCGCGTGGGAGTTGGGCGTGACGTTGGTG
The DNA here is from genome assembly GCF_043197155.1 of Nonomuraea sp. NPDC049269. NCBI lineage: Bacteria > Bacillati > Actinomycetota > Actinomycetes > Streptosporangiales > Streptosporangiaceae > Nonomuraea > Nonomuraea sp. NPDC049269. Next base: position 370,357 of record NZ_JBICSO010000008.1, on the reverse strand, counting down.
ACCTCGGTGATCGCGTGGGCGATGCGCGTCATGTCGGCCAGCGACTCCTGCGGCACCAGGTCGAAGCCCCGCTTGAGCTGGAGGTTCGCGACCACGGTGAACAGGTTGGCGTTGCCGGACCGCTCGCCGTACCCGTTGGCGCAGCCCTGCACGTGCGTGGCGCCGGCCTTGACGGCGGCGAGCGTGTTGGCGACCGCGCAGCCGGTGTCGTCGTGGCAGTGGATGCCGACGCGGGCGCTGGTCTGGACGGCGGCGTGGACGATGTCGGCCAGCTCGTCGGGGAGCATGCCGCCGTTGGTGTCGCACAGGGCGATGACGTCGGCGCCCGCCTCGGCAGCGGTGCGCAGGACCTCCAGCGCGTAGGCTGGGTTGGACTTGTAACCGTCGAAGAAGTGCTCGGCGTCGAGGAAGACTCGCTGTCCCCCCGCACGAAGGTGGGAGACCGTGTCGCGGATCATCGCGAGGTTCTCCTGGAGAGTCGTGCGGAGGGCCAGCTCCACGTGCCGGTCGTGGCTCTTGGCGACAAGGGTCACGACCGGCGCGCCGGATTCGCGCAAGGCGGCCACCAACGGGTCGTCGGCTGCCTTCACACCTGCTCGGCGGGTCGCACCGAACGCGGCGAGTTGCGCGTGCTTCAGGTCGAGCTCTGTTTGAGCGCGCCTGAAGAACTCTGTGTCCTTGGGGTTGGCTCCTGGCCAGCCCCCTTCGATGAAGCCGACGCCCAGGCCGTCCAGCTGTCGCGCGACGGCGAGTTTGTCGGCGACGGTGAGGGTGAGGCCCTCCTGCTGTGCGCCGTCACGCAGCGTCGTGTCATACACGTGAAAGCGGTCGTCGGCCATGGTGTCGTCTCCCTGGAAAACAAAAAGACCCCTCACGGACGTGAGAGGTCTGCGCGCTGGCGGTGTCCCTTTGTCAGCCAGCGCGCCTGCTGATAATGAGCAGACCGTAGAACATGGTGCTTGCGAGTCTGCCACACCTATCCACTGGTCGGCACACCGGTCTCAACCTTTGGGACGTTTCTGGGGCCGTTGTTTCAGACGGTGACGCCTGTGCCTCCGGTGATGGCCCGCTCCAGGGAGGCCGGGTCAAAAGCCTCGTTGCCCAGCTGCTCGCCGTCGAGGAGCAGGGTCGGCGTCCCGTCGATCTTTATCTTCGCGCTCTCCCGCAGGTGCTCGTCGGCGTACGACTGCGAGGTCACGCACTGGTCGACGGACGCGCCGACCTTCCTGGCCGCCTCGGCCAGGTCCTGGACCTTGAACCCCGACGCCATCCCGTGCGGCGAGGGCTGCATGGCGTACAGCTCGTCCCTGAACGCCAGCCAGCTCTCCTCCGGTACGCAGCGGGCAGCGGCGGCGGCGCGGACGGAGTTGGACCGCATGGGCTCGTCCTCGAAGACCGTCACCGGATGGAAGACGACCTTGACCTTGCCCTCCTTGGCCAGCCGCTCGATCGTCGCGTTGACCCTGGTGTGCAGCTCCTTGCAGACGGGGCAGTCGAAGTCCTCGTACAGGTCGAGCACAGGGGCGTCGCCGCCCCTGTCCGCGAGCACCATGGAACCGTCGGGTTGCCGGGTCAGCCGCACTCCCTGCGCCGACGAACTGCCTGGCTCGGAGAACGCCACGACAGTCAGCAGCACGACGAGCGCCACGCCCGCGGCCACGACGGCCGCCAACCTCTTGTTCATTTTGCCCGCCCTTAGCTCATTGATCGCCGAGACCTTACCCGAAGAGGGCGGGCGGACGTCGTTCAGCCTCCGGGCGAGCCGTTGCCGTTGCCGTTGCCGTTGCCGTTGTGATGGTGGTTGCCGTTCCCGTTGCCGTACGCGCGCATGAACGTGCGGACCCCGGCGGCGATGGAGGCGTCGAGTTCGTCGTCCCGCATCGTCACGTCACCGATGGTCCAGCCGACCTGGGCGTCATAGGTGATCAACGCCAGGAAGTCGCGCGCCGCCTGGTCGGGATCGGCCAGGGAGAGCTTTCCGGCCAGCGCCAGCCGGGCGAACCTGGCGGCCAGGGACCCCGCGAGCTGGTCCTGACCACGTAACCGCCACTGCCTGGCGATCTCGGGACGCCGGGATCCCTCTGCCTGGACGAGTGTGCGCAGAGCTCGCGCCCGCTCGTCCATGAGACAGCCACGCATGAGATCACCGGCGAACGTCGTGAGCTCCGCCATGAGGTTCGCCGGACGATCGGGAAAAGTCTCGATCATGGCGAATTGCTGGGCATTGACCCGATCGAAGTTCTCGTCGATCAGGGACTCGAACAAGCACTGCTTGTCGCCCAGATGGTTGTAGATGGTCTGTTTGGATACCGCCGCTTCAGCGGCGATGGTTTCGATGCTCGCACCCGAGTAACCGTCCCGGACGAACACCCTCATTGCAGCGGTCATGATCGCTTCTCGTTTGGCGATACGCCCGCGCGGAGCAGCCTTCCCGGTTGCCCCTAGGCCCCTCGCCGAGGTCACCGTTTCACCCACCCCGTAAGGGTACCCGTTTGACTTATCGGACGTTTTATGTCTTTAAACATGGGGGATTATGTATTTCCGCATTGCGGCCTGCCGACCGTCCTGAGCCGCTCCGATGCCCGTTGGGAATAACAATCATGAAATCTGAATTTCTCGACCCCACCGTGGCCCGCTACATCGTGGACCACTCCAGCCGGCCCGACCCCCTGCTGGAGCAACTGATCGCCGAGACGCTCGCGGCGACGGGTGACAGCGCGGGCATGCAGATCACAGCCGACCAGGGCGTGTTCCTCACGATGATCACGCAGCTCACCGCCCCGGAGGTGGTGGTGGAGGTGGGCACGTTCACCGGATACTCGTCGCTGTCCATCGCCAGGGGCCTGTCCGGCGGCACGCTGCACTGCTTCGACGTCAGCGACGAGTGGACCTCCATCGCCCGCCGCTACTGGGAGAAGGCCGGTGTGGGCGACCGCGTCACCCTCACCCTGGGCCCGGCGCTGGAGACGCTCGCCGCCTTCCACCAGCCCATCGACCTGGCCTTCCTCGACGCCGACAAGGGGAACTACCCGGCGTACTACGAGCTGCTGATCGACCGGCTGCGGCCGGGCGGCCTGCTCATGGTGGACAACACGCTGTGGAGCGGGCGGGTGGCCGACCCGGCCGAGTCGGATCCGGGGACCGTGGGGATGCGTGAGTTCAACGACCTGGTGCGGGAGGACCCCCGGGTCACCGTGGTCATCCTGCCGATCGCCGACGGACTCACCATGATCCGCCGGAACTAGGAGTCGTTCCAGCCACGGCCGGAGGCTCCCAGCGTCCGGCCATCAGCTTTCGGGGCGCCGCATCAGCCCGTCCAGGGTGAGGTCGAGGAGGCGTTCGGCCTGCTCACGCTGCTCGGGCTCGGCCGAGGTGAGGGCGATGCCGGCGAGCGCGGCGAACATATCGGTCGCGCTGATGTCGGACCGGATCTCGCCGGCGGCCGCGCAGGCGTCCATGAGCGAGGAGAGGGCGGCCCCAATCAGCTCGCGGCTGCGGGCGTAGGGGTTGGTTCCCGAGGCGACGACGGCTCGCAGGGCGTCGGCCATGCCCAGCTTGGCGGTGGCGTAGTCGATGAAGCGGCGCGTCCACGCGCGTAGCGCCGCACGTGGCGGCAGGGTCGCCAGGAGCTCGGGGACGGCGTCGCACAACCGGGCCACCTCGTTGCGGTAGGCCGCCTCGATCAGGATCTCCCGGGTCGGGAAGTTGCGGTAGAGCGTGCCGGTGCCCACACCCGCTTCCTTGGCGATGCGCTCGAAGTGCGCGTCCAGCCCCTCTTCGGTGAACACACGCACCGCCGCGCTCAGGATCTTGTCCCGGTTGCGCTGCGCGTCAGCCCTCAGCGGACGTTCTGCGTCGCGGGCCATCAGCGGCTCTCCCCTCTCCATTTGCTAAGTGGAGGCGCCGCCACTTAGGGTGGGACGAAGTGGCGGCGCCTCCACTTTCACTGTAGAGCACTCTCTGGAAGGACTGCCAATCATGTCGGGTATCGAAGGCTCGGGTATCGAAGGCAAGGTCGTAGCGATCACGGGCGCCAGCAGCGGCATCGGCGAGGCGATCGCGCTGCTGCTCGCCGAACGCGGCGCGAAAGTCGTCCTCGGGGCACGCCGTACGGAGCGCCTTGAGGCGCTGGCCGCCCGCATCGAAAAGGCCGGCGGTGCGGCAGCCTGGGCCCGTACGGACGTGAAGCGACGCGAGGACCTGGCCGGCCTCGTCGGACTGGCCCGTGATCGCTTCGGCAAGATCGACGTGCTCATCAGCAATGCCGGGATCGGTCTGATCTCCCGCCTGGACGACCTCCGCGTCGAGGACTGGGAGGAGATGATCGACGTCAACTTCAAAGGCGTCCTGTACGGCATCGCCGCGGCCCTGCCCGTCTTCCGGGAGCAGGGTTTCGGGCACTTCGTCAACATCCTTTCCACCTCGGGCCTGCGCATCGTTCCGCTCCAGTCGGTGTACGCCGGGACGAAGAACGCCGTACGCGCCGTCTCCGAGGGCCTGCGCCAGGAGGCCGGCGACAGCCTGCGCGTGACCGTCGTCTCGCCGGGCGTCATCAAAACGGACTTCGCCGAGCGCATGAGCCCGGAGGTGAAGGCCCAGATCCTCGACACGATGAGCACGATCGCCATCTCACCGGACGCGGTGGCCCGCGCCGTCGCCTTCGCCATCGAGCAGCCGGACGGCGTCGACGTCGGGGACATCGTCGTCCGCCCCACGGCCCAGGCCTAAAGCCCGTACCTGAACCAATGTTCAAGTACGGGCTAGGCTCGGAGCGTGCCCGAAGCGATCGCCCAGGAACTGACCATCGGTGAGCTGTCCGAGCGCAGCGGCGTGCCCGCGTCCGCGCTGCGCTTCTACGAGCGGCAGGGGCTCATCGACAGCCGCCGGACCACCGGCAACCAGCGTCGCTATCACCGCACCACGCTGCGGCGGGTGGCGTTCATCCGGGCGTCCCAGAGCGTCGGCATACCGCTGTCGGTGATCGGCGGTGTGCTGGACCTGCTGCCGGAGGGCGTCCCGCCGACGCGGGAGTTCTGGATCCGGGCGTCCGAGTGCTGGAGCGAGGAGATCAACGCGCGCATCGAGCGGATGGAACGGATGCGCGACCGGTTCACGGAGTGCATCGGGTGCGGGTGCCTGTCGTTCGAGCAGTGCGCACTGGTCAATCCCGGCGACGCCCTCGCCCAGCAGGGCCCGGGCCCGCGTCGCCTGCTGGAGCCTTGATCAGGAGCTCGACGGGATCCCGAGGTCGGCGAGCAGCCGGGCGGTAGCCTCGCGCAGCTTCGGCGCGTCGGCCGGATCGACCGGCCCGGTAATCTCCTTGCGGCCCTTGAAGGCGCTCACCGGTGCGGCGGGCGGCTGGTCGACCAGGTCGACGATGGGGGCGATCGCCTTGGCGGGCGGAGTGGCGGCCAGCTTTCCCAGCAGACCCATGATCGCCCTGGTCGGCCGGTTGAAGTCCCCCGCGAAGCTGGTCTCGACGTACCCCGGGTTGTACAGGACGTACGTGAGCTCGGGAAAGCACGTCGCGATGAGTTCGTTGGCCCGCCTGGCCTGCCGGTTCGCCTTGAGCGAGGTGAACCCCGACCGCAGCCCGAGATCGTCCCACTGGATCGCGTCCCGGGGCGCTCCCGGCACAGAGACGTTCACCACGATGGGTCGTGGCGCGGCCCGCAACCGATCGGCCAGGCCGTGCGTGAGGATGTAGCGGCTCAGGTAGAACAGCGCGAAGGTGTGCTCGACGCCTTCGGCCGTCTCGTGACGGCGGGTGCTGACGTACGCCGCGCACATGATCAGCCCGTCCACGCGCGGGAATTCGGCGGCGATCTCGGCGGCGACGCGTTCGCTCTCGCGCGCCAGCGCCAGATCGGCCCGCAGGAAACGCAGCCGCCCGGCGGCCGTTGCGGCTTCGGCACGGATCGCGTCCGCTTTGGCGGCGCTACGGCCGATGATGACGACGGTCTCACCGGCACGCAGGTAGTGCAGGGCCAGGGCCCGGCCGATACCGTCCGTGCCGCCGGAGATGACGATGGTTCTCATATGGATGACCCCGATGGTTACTTTTTGTGGGTAGCCATATGCTTTGTCACCATAGCCGCTAAGCACAAGACGGCACATTGATGTCAGAAACCCACAAGGATGTAACTAATGGACACGTCATCCGTGTCGTGGCCCCCGTTCCCCATGGACGGCTCGGACGATTCGGACGAGGAGATCTGCCGCCAGGTGCTGCGGATCCTCTCCCTGGTCGGCGACAAGTGGAGCCTGCTGATCATCGGCACCCTCCGCGAGCGCACGCTGCGCTTCGGGGAACTGCAACGCGCCGTCACCGGCATCTCCCAGCGCATGCTCACGCTGACCCTCCGCCAACTCGAACGTGACGGCCTGGTCTCCCGAACGGTCCACGCGAGCGTCCCGCCACGCGTGGACTACGCCCTCACCGAACTCGGCGGCACGTTGCTCGCCCCCGTCACCGCCCTGGGCAGCTGGGCGGCCACGCACCGCCGGACCATTCACGACAACCGCCGCCGGTACGAAGCCGACCACCCACCGACCGCTCCCGGGAGCGGGGCGGCGTTCTGAAGATCATCGGTAAGGTGTCGCGCAAAAGGAGGCGTAATTTGTCGCGATTAGCCTTGCTGATCTGGGTGGCCGCCCTGACCGCCGCGGCCTATCCCACCTGGGACACCTGGCGTCCTCAAGCCGAGGAGACCGGGGTGTTCTACGGCTGCTTCGGCAACTACGGGGACGAATCGCCATCGCTGATCCAGCCGCTGCGTGGCGATCTCGCCACGATGACGGAACTCGCGACGACGTGGGCCGTTCCCGCGCTGGTCGTGCTCGCCGCTCTCGGCCGCTGGCACTCGGCCGCGGCGGGCCGTCGGGCGGCGGCGGTCCTCACCTTCATCGCGGTCGTCAGACCGCTCACTCCCGTGTACGCCGGGGACGACCCATGTGGGGGAGGGCTTCCCCTGTTCAGCCTGGGCTGGTTCAAGGCCGTGGCCTGCTCGTGGGGATCGTACGAGCTGGCCCTCCTGACAGCCGCCCTGCTGGTGCTCCTCGCGACGCACGCGTTCGGCCCCGCCGAGGAGCCGATTGTCACCGCGTCCTCTACGCCTGCGTGGCGCCGGGGGCTGACGCTCCTGATCGACTACTTGGCCGTGACCGCGCTGCTCACCCTCGCCATCCGGGTGACCGGGGGCTGGTCGACCGAGCTGACGAGCGGCCTGCTGCAGTGGGTCAGTCTCGATCAGGTACTTAACGACCCCGCCCGGCTGCTGTTCTACCCGGCGATGGCCCTCTACATCCTGGTCAGGTGGCGCTTCACTCGCCGTCCCGCCTTGGCGCGATGAAGGCGGGGCTTCAGGAGGTGGCGGTTGAGCGCTGCTTCAGTACGGCCAGGGCCCACTCGCCCCACCGGTGGTTCTCGCGTTCGAAGGCCAGGCCGCGCATCAGGGTCAGGTAGGGGCCGATGCGGTCGGCGTGCGCGAGGTGCTCCTCCTCGCTGCGGCCGTTCAGCAACCGGGCCCGTAGCCGTTCGTATCGAGCGATCTTGGCTTCGGCCCAGTCCATGCGTTCCTCGATGGCGGCGCGCACGGCCTCGGTGTCGCCGGCGTCCACGGCCTGGACCTTGACCATCAGCTCGTCGCGGATCGCGCCCGGGCGGGGTGGCGTGGCGGTGAATGCGCGCAGCACACGGTGTCCGGCCTCGGTCAGGGAGAACAGTCGCTTGTTGGGGCGGCGTTCCTGCTCGACGACACGCGCCTGGACCAGGCCCTCGGCCCGCATCCTGTCCAGCTCCCGGTACAGCTGCTGGGGCGTGGCCATCCAGAAGTTGGCCACCGACGCGTCGAACCCCTTGGCCAGGTCGTATCCGGACGCTTCGCCCTCCAGGAGCGCGGCCATCACCGCGTGACGCAACGACATCTGCCAACGATATCGCCGGAGTGATTAACCATCCCGTTTCCTAGTCAACAATATGACTATCGGCGGCCCCGGCCTTGGCGCGTCTGTCGTCGAACGGAAGCACATAGGCTGGCGGGATGATCTACGTCAAGACGCCCCTTACCCGTGAGATCCGCGAAGCCGTGGCTCTGACCTGGGGCGTCACGGGAGAGGGTGAGCGGTTGCACGGCGGCGAGGAATCCGCCGCCTACCGCCTCGACGGGCACGTCATCCGCGTCGGCCCAGCGTGGCGTACCGCCGGCGAGTCGGAGTGGTGCCACGCGATCGCCCGGCACGCCGCCGCCGGCCTCCCCGAGGCTGTCGCCCCACTGCCGGCTGCCGAAGGGACGACGGTCATCGTCGTGGGCGGGCGCCCGATCTCCTGCTGGCCCTATGTCGAGGGCTCCTGGCCGGACTCCGACATACCAGCCCAACGCGAAGCCGGTGCCCGTCTGCTGGCCAGGCTGCACAGGTCCCTGGCCGACTTCCGCCCCGGCCCGCGCCCGGTGCCCGCCTTCCAGGAGTCCGGCCTGTACGGCGATCCACCCCAGGACGCCGCCGAACTGGACGACCCCGACCTGGACCGCTGGCTGGCCGCCTTCCACGCCGAGCACCCCGTGCGTCACCCCCTGCACGGCGACTACTACACCGGCAACACACTGGCCAGGGACGGCCGGATAGTGGCGGTTCTCGATTGGGACGAGACCTTCGTCGGCGCCCCTGAGCTGGAGCTGGCCGCCGCCGCCCTGGAATGGGGCGACGACCTGGCCGGGCCGAGCGAGGAGTTCATGGCCGCCTACCACCAGGCGGGCGGCACGGCCGCCCGCCTGGACGAGGGGTCACTCGCTCAGCTCGTCAGGCACAAACTCCGCAGGGAGCATGCCTACTTCCACAAGGCCGTCCGCTCGGGGGTGACGCACGACGAGGCGGACGTCGAATACCACCGCACCCGGGTAGAGCTGTTCCACCGGCTGCGCCCCTGATCGTCGGCTGTCAGCGCAGAACCAGGAGGTCAAGCCAATTGGCTCTGGGTTCCGTGCTGGAAGTCCGCACGGCGCGACGGAGCTGCTCCTTCCCCCGCTGGAACTCCTCCTCGGTGAGGCCCCGCATGATGGTGGCGGAGCGGCGGAAGACATCCACCTGGGCGAGGAACTCGGCAAGGCTGAACATTGTCTCGGGGACCGGCTCAAGCGCGTCGAGGTGGAATCCCGCGGCGGCGAACGCCTGGCACGTCTGCTCAAAGGAGGGAAAGGTGTCGGTCGTCCGGACGGTCTCGGGAAAGAACTCCCAGGGAAAGGTGCGCGTCGTATAGGGCCGGTCCGGATATCCCTGCCGGATCAGAACGGGAGCGCCCGGGCGCAGAACGCGGCGGATTTCCCGTGCGGCGGCTTCCATGTCGGGGATGTGGTGGATCATGAGGGACATCCAGGCGCCGTCCGCCGAGCCGTCTGGGAGCGGGAGTGCGCCGGCGTCGCCCTCCAGCACCTGGATGCCCGAGCGGCGCGGAATCTGGGCCCGCATCGCCGCCGACGGTTCGACCGCGAGGACGCTGAGGCCGAACCAATCGCTGAATGCGGTGGCGAACGCGCCGGTCCCCGCGCCGATGTCGATCACGGCCATCCCGGGCGACGGGCTGAGGTGACGTCGTATCGCTTCACGCCATTCTTCGAGCCCGTCCTGGGGAATCTCACGGACCGCCTTGTACGCTGCCGCGGTCTGGTCGTCGTAGGCGATTCTGGCCATGTCGCGCCTCCTGATTCACACTGCTTCGAGATCGCGCCGCTTGGTTGTCATTCGACTGCGACCCGTTTCTGCCGTATTCCGGTGGCACCCGTCATAGGGGTCGTAGATCTGTCAGTCAGCCCTTTTGGCCTGCCTCTCCGCTGCGGCGCGGAGCCGCCGACGATCACCGTGCCGGGCGGCAGGTGCTCGCGAAGTTCGTCCATGTGTGATCCGAACGGGCCGCTCTCCCTGCCAGGACGATCCGCCGGTGCCGCGCTGGTCCAGGCACAAGTCGTCGACGACGCCGTCGCCCAACTCGATCATGGTCGCGAGTGTAATGCGATCAAGGTCCAATAAGAAGATCCCTAACGGACACTCGCCAGACTGGGAGCGGGAAGCCGATTCCCGAGGCCAGGGCCTATATGACCCCTGCTCCACTGGACGTCGTTGCACGTTGGAGCTACTGTCAAGCGCGCATAGTCAACTAATTGAGTAGGGGTAGGCATGCATGCTTTCCGTCAGGCCGTCGAGGCCCATGACATGGCCGCGATCGAGGCGCTGCTCGCCGAGAACGTCGTGTTCACCAGCCCGATCGCGTACCAGCCGTATCCGGGCAAGGCGCTCACCGCGGCGATCCTCCGTGGCGTCTCGCGGGTGTTCGAGGACTTCCACTACGTCCGGGAGATCGCCGACGCGGACGGCCGTGACCTCGCGTTGGTGTTCCAGGCGAAGGTGAACGGCAAGCAGGTCCACGGCTGCGACTTCCTGCACTTCGACGACGACGGCCTCATCGACGACCTGACGGTCATGGTGCGGCCCCTGTCAGGGGCGAACGCCCTGGCCGAGGCGATGGGCGCGCAGTTCGAGCAGATCAAGCAGGAGGCGTTCGGCGCGTGAAGGTACCGCCACGCTGAGGACGGACATTTCGCTCAGGTGGCGCCGATAGTGCCGGCCAGGAGGGTGTCGATGAGCGTGTCCCGTGGAGGCCAGGGGACGTAAGGGCGGGCCGCTCGCAGCGTGATGATCCCGTGGAGGGCGGCCCACAGGCACACCGTGGCCGCGTAGGGGTCCGTACGGGGCAGGCGGCCGGCCTCGATGCAGTCCTTGATGATCTCATGGACGGACTCGAGGACGGCGACGCCGGGTAGCTGGTCGTCGGAGATCGCGCGGGGCAGTTCAGGCACGCTGGGCACCGTGAACATCACGCGATAGACGTCAGGGTGATCGTCGGCGAACTCGCAATAGGCCGCCGCGACCGCGCGTAGCCGGGCCACAGGGTCGGTGTGCCGGGCGACGGCCTGGTCGATGTGGTTGATCAGCTCGACGAAGTGCCGCTGATAGACGGCCAGCAGGAGCGACATCTTGTCAGGGAAGTGCAGATAGACGCTGGTCGCAGCAATCCCGACCTCCCGGGCGACAGCCCGCAAGGACAGCGATTCGTGAGTGGCGCCGTCCTCCAGCAGGCGGTTGGCCGCAGTGACCAGATCCTGCCGCAGGCGGTCGCCTGAACCCCGCGGATTACGGGTGTGACGTGGGGTGCCGTCGGGTCGTGATGCCATCGCCGTGCTCCATCTGCGCGATCGTTCGGACACTCGTCGAGAAGTCTTCAGAAGACCCCTTGACGCATGCCCCGCTCTCGCTAACACTACATGTAAGGCAACAACGTTGCGCTACAAGTTGCCTTACATGATAGGCCATCAGGGGACTGGAGCGCAGCGGGTGAGCGGGGACGGGCCGGGGTAGCGTCCGCCCCCTTCCCTGCCGAACGACCCAGAACCTCCGGCCTGTCCACATCCATCAAGTCCGCGTTTCCTCAGGAAACCAACAGGAAGAGAAAGGTGATCAACATGGCTGACAGATCAGTGTGGGGCTGTGTCGGCAGCAACGGTTCGACGATCTACTCGGGGACCGGCTTCAAGGTGGATCGTGTCGCTACGGGTGTCTACACGATCCTCTTCGACGTGCCGTTCGCTAAGTGGCCGTCCGTCGTCGCGACGCAGATGTACCCCGGCACCATGAACAGCAACGGCGGAGACACACGGGACAACGCCGTCGTCATCGCCATCTCCACGGACCGCTTCCGCGTCACCACCGGTGGCAGCGACGGCAAGCAGTCGGACCGGGACTTCTCGTTCATCGCGATGGGCACCGCGTAGGCGCACCTGCCGGTTGTCCTCCCCCAGCCTGGGCGGGGGGCAACCGGCCTCGCCGCGCAAGGAACGTCTACGACAACAGACAGTCGCCGCGATTCTGGCCGGTGATCAGGGGAGGCGCCGTACGGTGTCGCTGACCTTGCCATCGTTCATCTCGGCGGAGAGCTTGAACGAACGGGACTTCACCTCGGCGGAGAACCAGCGGACGCCGCCCGGACCGCCCGCCGGTCCGAGCGGAAGCTCTGCCGAGGTGCCGTCCGAGTAGCTGATGCGCACCTTCCTCACCCCGGTCCCCGCGAAGCCGATGAGGACGTTGTCGCTGGGCAGGCCGAGCTCCCTCACGTCATGCATGATCGTCAGCGGCACCCGACCGTACTTCGGCTTCCACGGTTCGAAGGTCCCGCCGCCACCGTCCACGATCTCGGCCCGGCGGGAGAGCACGCGGAGCGCGGACGTGAAGGTTCCATCCTGTAGTCCGGCGCTCATGGCCCAGGCTCGTTCGGCGTTCCTGCCGTGCGTGACGACACGCAACGGACGGTTCTCATCGTCGACGGGCGGGAACAGCAGGTCCGGAGGGTACTCCAGGATCTGGCTACGCGCCCGCTCGACGGCTTCAGGACCGGCCGGGCGCAGATCTCGTACGAAGGCGTCCACCACCTCGTCAGCCAGCCCCAGCGCGGACACCTTGACGATCATGCCGTTCTCCCGCCAGAGCCGGACCTTGGGCTTCATGAGGGCCTGATCCTCGTGCACCCAGTCCATACGGAGCGATCCGCTGGACAGGAGGTCGCCACCCGCCAGGCCGGTGGTGCCGCGGATCTCCCGAGGCTCTCCCCTGACCGTGGTACCGGCGAGAACCTCCATGCCGGCATCGCCGGGCAGCTGACTGACGGAGACTCTGGCCCGCGCCCGCCGGTTGGTCCAGATCTGCTCCGTTCCGCCGAGTTCCAGGTGCCAGCCGCTGACGGGCAGCGAACCGGTCTTGACGAGGTCCAGCCCCTGCGGCAGATGCGCGGCGTCGATCCGGGGGCGCCGCAGATCCTCTGCCACTCCGTTGGCCGCCCTGGTCAGCTCGGCGTCCGACAAGCCGTGGCCCAGCACCGCGAACGACTCGAACTCCTGGCTCGCCTTGACCGGCCAGGCGATCCAGCGGTGCTGTCCCGATCCGCCCATGGTCGCCTCGTGCTTGTCCAGCTTGACCGGCTTCCCACGGTACGGCTGCTCCCAGTCGTACGGCGGATCCCAGTCCTCCGACTCTGTCACCAGGACGGCCAGCGTCCTGTCGCCGGGCGTGTCACCCTCCGCGTACGCCGTGACCGGATCCTGCTCGGCGTCCGATGCGACCAACTGCTCCAGATAGAGGCCTCCTGGCCGCTCCGGCAGAAGCAGCACCGCGGAGGCCGCCACGGGGCTGCCGCATCCAACGCCCAGGACGATGAGAGCAGCCGCCAGGACCACGCGTAAGGATCTCATTCATGCTTTGACGCGATCTTCCGCGCGCGAGTTCCCCACATGCAGTTCGGAGGACAAGGCCGGGCTTTCCATTTGCCACCGGAACGCGCAAAGCGCCCGCCAGACGGCACAATGATCGTGTGACGGATGCGATCCAGGCCGAGCGTATGCCGGCCGTCGTACGAGCCGGCCAGTTCATCATGACCCTTGAGATGGCCTTCAGCCTCGTGGGGCTCGCCATCATGATCGGTACCGTCGCTTTCGCCTTCAGCGGCGCGTTCGTCCTACTGATGCTCTACACCGTCGTGATCACAGCGCTCATGGGTTGGCTGCTCTCCCGCTGGCCCTCCCGAAGGAAGCCAGTGCGCTGGGGCGTCATCGGCGTCGAAGTGGTCGCGGCCGGTGGTTACCTCATCATGAACGCGATCGACGGCGACCTCAGCTGGATCAGGCTGATCGCCCCCAGCACGCTCTTCCCGATCGCGGTCGTCGCCACTCTGCTGACACCTTCGGCAACACGCTGGTTCGACCGCTGACCTGGCGCCGATCGCCGCGACGGCCGCGAGCGTGGCCCGTCGCGGCGGGCGCATCACTACGGCTGGCCGGGCCGATCACTCGCCGCCAGCCCCGTGGCCCCTGCCTGAAGCCCCAGCACGGCCTGGGCGACCAGCTCGGGCTGCTCGGCGATCATGTTGTGGCTGGCGGCCAGTTCGAGCACGCGCAGGTGCGGCCGGTCGGCGGTGAGGGTCAGCAGGTCCCGGCGGATTCCCGCGCGCAGTGCCGGCATGAGCTCGCCGACGCGGCCCGGCAGGCCGGGCAGGTTCTGGGTGGCCAGGACGAACAGGGCGGGACAGCGGATGCCGGCCACCGCCGCGACGCTGTCCTGGAAGTGCGGGTCGTACCTGATCTGCCCGGCCAGCGCGGCGTCCGGACGCAGGTGGACACCCCGGTCCGTGGTGCGCAGTGCACGCTGGGGATACATCGCGGCGTGAGCTTCGGGCAGCGGCTGGGCCATCGCGGCGGCTTGGGCGTCGAAGACGGCTTTCAGTTCCGCCAGGAGCGTGGTCAGCTCCTCTTCCCCGATGCCGATGTAGTGCCGCGGTGCGGTCTCGGCCGAGCGCAGGCCGTCGAGGTTGACGATCCCCGGGCTGTCCGGGTGACGCAACGCCCACCGCACCGCGATCATGCCGCCGAGGGAATGGCCGACCACCTGGGGAGCGTCCAGGCCGAAGTGGTCGATCACCGCCTCCACATCGTCCAGGACCTCCTCCCAATCCCATGTTCCGTCGCCGGACAGCCCGTGGCCGCGCAGGTCCATTGCGATGACCCGGTGTGCGCCGGTCAACAGCGGCGCGACCGCGTCCCAGTGCTGGAGGGTGCCGCCCAGGCCGTGGAGCAGCAGCACGGGAGCCCGGTGGCCGCCGTGGTCACGGACTGCCAGAGGGACCGGACGGTTGCTGATGATCACGTCTTGTGGTGCCACGGGGTGCTCTCCTGAGGTCGGTTGAGCCGGTCGCGGATGGAGGAGGTGGTGACGCCGCCGTCGGGATGCTTGTCGAGCTTGCCGCGTTTGACCAGGTCGTGGACGCCCTGCCGGGTGATGCCGAGCATCGCCCCCGCAGTGGAGTAAGACACCGTCACGGCCGCGGGATGGCCGGCCGCACGGGCCACAGCCCGTCCCAACGCGGTACGCCACCACGACTCGGGCGGGTCGAAGGGGCCGTCGCCGGGGAACAGTGCGCCAATGAGCCGGGCCGCGGTCATAGTGGCGCCTTCCCGGTCGGCGCCGAGCAGCTGGGCGGCCCAGACCTCGGCCTCCACGCGCAGCCGTGCCCTGATCGGGTGGAGAAGCTCGTCGGAGGTCAGCAGGATCTCCAACGGGTCGAGGACCCGTGTCTCCAGCAGCCGGACCAGCTCGGCCACCAACTCGACATGGTCTTTCGTGGTCGTCACTTGACAGACCATAGCAAGTACTTGCTGTTGTACGTCAAGTAGTTTCGGCCAGCCACTACTGACGCCCAGCTTCGCGACGTGGCAGCGTCGGCGGCAGTCAGCGCCGTCGTCGTCACCTCCGTCACCCTCAGCGTGACCCTGCTGCTCCGCCCTCCGGGAGGAGACCCGAGCCGAGCCACGAATCCTCTCGCGGACGGCGCCACGAGCTCACCGGTCACCGAGCCCCAGGGGAACCAGGCACAGGGTTCCTCCACGAGGTCTCCCACGAGTTCCCCCACCGAGCCCTCGCCGTCCCCGGCCAAGCGTCGCCCGGGTGGCCAAAGAGGCACGCTGCTGCGCCGCCTGCCGAACCTGCGGCTCGCCGTACCGCTGGAGGAGATCCGGTTCCGTAACGACATGAGCATCTACGGCGTCCACGAACTGCCCGTCACCTGGGAGTAGCGTGGTCGTTGCGGCCTTTTCGGGGTCGCCGGATTTTGTCGGCGGTAAGCGCCGGGAGCGGTGCCGAAGTGCCGTTTGAAGGCGGTGGCGAACGCGTACTCCGAGCCATAGCCGACCTTCCGTGCCACCGTCTCCAGCGGCTCATCGGACGCACGGAGCGTCTGAGCCGCCGCGTTCATCCGTACCCAGGTGAGATAGCTGAGTGGCGGCCGGCCGACGAGCGCGGTGAAGCGGCGGGCGAACGCGGATCGCGACAGCCCCGCCTCCGCGCCGAGATCGTGGACCGTCCACGGTCGGCCAGGATCGTTGTTGATGCGGCACAGCACGTGACTGATCGCCCGATCGTTCAATGCCGGTCCCCAGCCGACCATGGCGCCATGCTCCCCGTACCAGGCGCGTAGCGCGAACAGCAGCAGTGCGTCGAGCAGTGAGCCGATCGCCGACTCCGTACCGATGCCCGGCTTGTCCAGCTCCGTGGACAGAAGGTCGATGACATGGCGCAACGGCGGCTCGTGGCCCAACTGGGCCGGCAGGTGGATGAGGTCCGGCAGGTCATTGACGATCGGATGGCAGCGGTATTCGTCAACGGGGAACACTCCGCTCAGCACCACTGCGGAGACCGGCCTGCCTGAGAGTCCCAGTGACACGGTCCGCGGTTCGAGCTGGAATTCCTCTCCCCTCGTGAGTGGAACGTCTTCCGGCTCCGCATCGGGACCGCCGGCCAACTCGTGAGCGTGCCCGTTGGGGAGCAGCACGACATCGCCCATGCTCAGCGCGACGGGATCGCCCGCATGAGGCATCAAGGTGCAGACCCCCCGCAGCACCACGTGGAACGCCACGCCTGCGACGGGCTGGAGCCGGCCTCCCCACGGAGCATGCCCCGCGATGCGGGCGAACCGGGGCCGGCCTGAGCGCATGGAATCGATCACCTGACTCAGCACGTCCATCGACGCAAGGTACATGAGTCCTTCGTCAGGCGGCAGTCGAGGACGATGACGCATCTACGGGGGATCCTGACGCATGGATCATCTCGGCAACCCTTACGTACGCTGGCTGCCGCCGGCGTCGGACGCCGGCCCGGAACATGAAGCGAAGGGCAATCTAATGATCAATGTTGGCATCATCGTCGCGAGCACCCGTCCCGGACGCGTCGGCGACGCGGTGGGCCGCTGGGTTCTCGACGGGGCGGAGCGGCAGGGCGGTGCGCGGTTCGAGCTGGTGGATCTCATGGACTACGACCTGCCGCAGCTCGATGAGCCGGTGCCCGCGTTGATGGAGACGGACTACAGCCGGCCGCATACCCGCCGCTGGGCCGAGAAGGTCGCCTCGCTGGACGCCTTCGTCTTCGTCACTCCCGAGTACAACCACAGCTTTCCCGGCGTTCTGAAGAACGCGCTCGACTTCGTCTATCACGAGTGGGGGAACAAGGCGGCGGGCTTCGTCGGATATGGCATGGAAGGCGCGGCCCGGGCCATCCAGCACCTGCGTAGCACCATGGCCGCACTCGGAATCGCCGACGTCCGCCACCACGTGGCGCTGCAGATGCACCACGACTTCATCGACTTCAAGGAACTCAAGCCACGGTCACACCAGGACGACGCCGTAAGCGCCATGCTGGCGGACGTCATCGCCTGGGGCCGGGTGTTGAGACCCCTGCGCGACAGTTGACCGTCGACGAACGGCTGGTCCCGATTTCTGGGACGAGAAGACGCGCCGCATATGACGAGTGGCGTCACTCAGAACTGCAGTTCTGACCAGTCGATCACCATAGGGACCGAGTTGCTGACGCTGAGAACGTCGCCGGACTCGTCGTCATTCGGCATCTCCTCGCCACTGTCCACAACCTCAGCGCCCCGGCTGGCCCTCCACCTGCGACAATCGAGGCCAGCGTAAAGCCCAACCGACATTTGACGGCGCAAAAACCGGCAGACCACGGGCTACTACCGACGTCCGAGACGACGGACGTGGCGCTGGGCAGAGCGCCTGGGGGCCTGGGCGGGACTGAGGATGCGCGGTCAACGACGAGGGCCGCACTCTGTGTGTCACCCGCGCCGGGATTCGAGGCTCCGGACCTCAGCAACGCCCTCACCAGCCCCCTGGGCGACGCACGGCAGGCGCCGCCCTCGTGGCCGGTCCTCTAGACCCTCATGGTCCAACCCGCCAACCCGGCGAAGCGTTCGGAACCCCACCTGGCACAACCGGCGACGACGCCCCCAACACCCGCTGGTTCCACCAACGAATCCGCTTCACTCGGCGATGACAAAATTCACCATCTCCGACTACCCCGACAGGTGGGCCAGCAGCATATCCAGCGGCTGCGGCACGCGATCGAGATCGAGTGCCGCGACGAGCGGGCCAGCGTAGCGGATCTTGCGGCCACTGCCTGATCCCATGAACCGGCGCAGTTGGTCGTGAGTGGCGCTCCCGCGCCATGCCAGTTGCTTCTGGAGCGTACGAAATGAGCTGAGCTCGCCCTCGGCATCGACAACGCGCTCAACCGTGGCGGTGCCGAGGGCGCGGATCAGCTCGTCTTCCAGGTCAGCGACGCACACGAAGAATCCGAGCGCCTCCAGATCGCTTCGGCTGAGATCGGATCCAAGGCCGGCGCGCTCAAGAGCCTTCCGGAAGTCGCCTTCCTCCCCGACGTCGCACAGGCCGGCCAGCCGGAGATTGCGACCGTGAGGGCCGAACCTGCCGAGATATGTCCCGATGTTCGTGGCACCGCCCATCGCCACCAGGGAGATGCCTTCGGCCGCCAGGTTCCGGCCACGGCGCTCGGCCAACGCTTCGATGGCCGACTTGTCACTGGCTCCCTCGACCAGGACCACGGTCTGCGTGTCGCTCACGAGCCCAGCCTTGCATCGAACCTAGAGAGGTTCATCCCCTTTTACGCGTTGAAATTCCTCCTTTCATCCTCGCCGGTGCAGCAGCGCCATAGCGATGGCGACTTGGGCCGGTTCGAGCGCGACCTTGGCGTCTTCGATATCCCACAGTGCGTTCTGCAGCACGCGGCCGAGACTCCAGCCGAGTGCTCGCCCCCGCTCCAGGCCAAGGACCTCGGTCAGCAGGTCGAAGCGGCGCAGCACCGCGCGAGCCACATCGCCGGTGGCCTCGACCTCCTCCCACCGGTTGTCCAGCGCCGGCAACAACTCGAACCCCGGGTCCCCGGCCAGCGGTTCAGGGTCAATGGCCAGCCAGGGTTCCCGTTCTCCGGCCAGCACGTTGTCATAGTGCAGGTCCCAATGCAGCAGACAGTTGCCAGACTCACCGACCAGCTCAGCCACGGCGGACGCGCAGGTGCGCACCAACCGCTGCTCGCCGGGGTCGCGCAGCGCCGTCACCGCCTGCGGGACCTGGTCGAGCATGGCCGCGGCGACATCGGACAGCCGTCGCAGATCCCTTGGGGCAGGTACCGAGGTCAGGCGGGCCATCAGCTCGCCCAGGATCTGCATGGCCGCATCATCGTCGGCCACTGAGGACAGAGACCGGGCCGCGTCCAGGCGTTCCAGTAACTGAGTGCCGCTGTTCTCGTCATAGTCCAGCAGGCGCACAATGCCGTTGCCGCCCCACGCCCGCAGCCCGGTGGCGGCGCCGGCGGTCTCCTCCCGGAGCTGCTGGAACTTAAGGACGGCGGGTGTCCCGTCGGCCTGAAGCACAGGCAGGACCAGCGAGGCCATGCCGTACGCGGCCGGGCCGTCGGGCCGCAGCTCCCAGCGGTCCAGGAACTCGCCGCCGAGGCGAGGCAGATCGGCGATCCAAGCGCGCGCCTCGGCGCCGTTCGCACCATAAGACGCGGCGAACAGATCAGGAACGTCGATGGAGGTCGACGTGTTCATGAAAGGCATCTCCTTCGTGGGTCCAGGTCGATCTGCGACGAACGAAGGAGATCACGGAGGCGCCCGATTACCGGGCAGGCGTCAAAGCATGCCCCTACCCTACCCGGACACGCCACCGCTGATGATCACGCCGCCCACGAGCCGGTAGACGTCAATCTACCCAGGTCAACTACTCCTTAAGGGGGAACTACACCCATCGCCGTAAGCGGGTGTGCACACCCGTTGACCGTTTTCCACATCCGCTGAAGGTCCACGATGAGCCTCCCGTCTCCCCCATGAGCCGACTCTGGCGAAGCATTCGGGAAGGCGGTCCCAGGGGAGCGAGGTCCTCCAGGGGGCGGGCCGTAAGCAGCCTCCTCGGCGAGGCGCTTCCCGGTCGCGGTCTTGAGGGCGGCAAGAGAGCTGTCGATCCACGGCTGCGCGTTCTGGTGCCCCTGCTCGCGATACTCAACGGCTTGCAGGAGACATTCGAGCTTGTCGGCGTCGCGCCGCCAGGGGGATGGCAGACTGCGACCATGCGGCCACCCCGAGCGAGATTTTTCAACACCGCCGGCCCATGCGGCCCCCAGCAGCACTACATGCTGCCCCCCACACAGCGGCTCCCGCAGGCGCGAGAGCTCATCGAGATGGACCGTTACTTCGTGCTGCACGCGCCCCGGCAGACCGGGAAGACGACCGCGCTGCGCACCCTGGCGTCCGAGCTCACCGCCGACGGTGATGTCACCGCCCTGATGTTCTCCTGCGAGCGCGCCAAGTCGGCCGGTGACGACTACGCCGCCGCGGAGTCACTCCTGCTGGATTCCCTCCGCGAGGCCGCCAAGTGGTCGGGATGGCCAGAGGAGCTGCTGCCGCCGGATCCCTGGCCGCAGGTCACGCCGGGCTGCCGGTTCGGTTCGGCGCTGACCGAATGGTGTCACCGCAGCCCGCGCCGGACCGTGCTGTTCCTCGACGAGATCGACGCCCTGCAGGGCAACAGCCTGGTCAGCATCCTCAGCCAGCTCCGCGACGGTCACAACACGCGGCCGGGGGGCCAGCCGTTCCCCGCGTCCGTGGTGCTGTGCGGACTACGCGACCTGCGAGACTACAAGGTCGCCTCAGGCGGCGAACCCGGCCGGTCCAACCCGGCCAGCCCGTTCAACATCGTCGAGTCACTACGCCTGGGCGACTTCACCGCCGACGAAATCGCCGAGCTGTACGACCAACACACGCAGGCCACCGGCCAGGAGTTCACCAAGGACGCGGTGGACCGGGTCTTCGAACTCACACAGGGACAACCGTGGCTGGTCAACGCCCTCGCCTATGAGATCACCATTCAGATGAAAGTGACCAGTGCCATCACCGCCGGGCAGGTGGAAGACGCCAAGGAGCGGCTGATCCGGAAGCGCGCCCCCCATCTGGACGCGCTGGTCGCCCGGCTGCGCGAGCCCCGGGTCAAGCGGGTGATCGAGCCCATCCTTGCCGGGGACTTCCCCGACGTCGACCTCACCTTCTCCGACGACCTGTCCTACGTCTGCGATCTGGGCCTGGTCAAGCAGAAACCCCCGCTGGAGGTGGCGAACCCGATCTACCGGGAAGTCATCCTGCGGGTCCTGGGCGACCCGTCGGAACAGTACGTGATGGCCGATCCGCACAGCTTCGTGCTGCCCAACGGCCGTTTCGACCTGCCGCGACTGCTGGAGGAGTTCGTCGTGTTCTGGCGCGAGCACGGCGAGGTACTCATCCGACAGGAGGGCTACCACCAGGCCGCCTGCCAGATCATCCTCATGGCCTTCCTGCACCGCCTGGTCAACGGCGGAGGCCAGCTCGACCGGGAGTACGCCGCCGGCACCAAACGCCTGGACGTACTGGTCCGGTGGCCCTACACCGGCCCCGAAGGCGAACGGCTCACGCAGCGCGAGGCCATGGAGCTCAAGGTCTGGCGAGCAGGCGAGAACGACCCGATGCCCGACGGCCTCATGCAACTAGACCGGTACCTGGACCGCCTCACCCTCACCACCGGCGCGCTGGTGATCTTCAACCGGCGCCCCGAAGCCCCACCATGGAAGGAACGAGGCGCTTTCGAGCAGGCGACCACACCGTCCGGCCGTCAGGTCACCGTTCTGCGGGTGTGACGGGTGCCTTGCCTTCCGGCTCGCACGCGATTTGATCAACACGCAGCGAGCGTTTGAAGCAGGGTGGTCTTACCTGACTTCCTCGGCCCATTGACGATCACCACTCGGAAGGCGTCGAGGAACTCCTCGGCATGGCCGGTCACCTGGCGTGAAACCAACTCGGACATGGCAGCTCCCTCCTGCGCCGATCCAGACCAGCGTAGAGCCCAACCGACATTCGATGTCCTGGTCAATCAGTCGCCGTCAAGGACGCGGGTCATCCACTCCAACGTCCCCGTGCGGAGAGCCTCCTCGGCGAGGCGCTTCCCGGTCGCGGTCTTGAGCGCGGCAAGAGAGCTGTCGATCCACGGCTGCATGTTCTGGTGCCCCTGCTCGCGATATTCAACGGCTTGGAGGAGACATTCCAGTTTGTCGGCGTCGCGTGCACAGATTGCTTCGAGGCTGACCTTCTCCTCGTACTCACCGACCGCATCGCTCACCATGCCCAACACGGGCTCCGGCACGCCCCGCATCTGATCGGCCGTGACTTCCTCGTTCGGGGCCGCCCTGAGGTAGCGCTTGCCGATGTACGGGATGTCGGTGATGCGGGTCTCCTGGGTGTCGTGGAACAGGCTCATGAACGCGGCCCGTTCGGGGTTGCCCCCCTCGAGTGCGGCGATCACGCTGGCGATGATCGCCGCACGGAACGAGTGGTCGGCAATGCTCTCCGGGTCACGCACGCCCGCCACGAGCCATCCGGTGCGCTTGTAGCGCTTGAGCAGCCCGATCTCGTACAGCAGGTCCGTCAGCCCAACCAGGTCGTCCGCCATGAAGGCCCCCTTTTCAGCTGTGGTACATCATGCGCTGAACGGCCATGCCACGAGGTCGGTGAATGGGCGCGTGATCACCCAGGTCGCCAGCGGGTGATCGTCAGCCGTGGCGTCACCGGGATTGGCGCTTAGCACGTAGCCGATGAACCGATCCGCTTCCAAGGCGGTGTCCAGTTGAAGAAGCAGACGTGGTTGCGCGCCGAGGCACAAGAGGGAGTGACGCAACCCTAGATAGGTGCCGGTAGAGGTCGCCATCAACGGCCGGCGTCCGGACTCCCATCCCTGGACGGTCGTGATGTCCACGCTCAACCGTTCGGCGAACCGCTCCTGCGTCAACCCTGCCGACTCTCGGATGACCTTGAGCATATGACCGGACACGCGTCCCTCGCGCCCTCGATCGGCATAACCACGACCAGTGGTCAGGGCTCTGGAACCAGGGGGATTCATGAGGTGGTCACCGCCGCCGGTAACTCGTACTTCCGGTCACTTCTATGTCATCAGCGCCGCACCTAGCGTCTTCACCAGCGTACAGCGTAGCCATTGCAGCACCCAGAGTAACTGGACCCTACTGGTGAGAGTAAATGGAATCGCGACTCGGAACGCAGCTCGGCATGGAACATCTCGCCTGTCCTGCATACCCGCCCCTGTGGATCACCTCCGCCGAACAATTGAAGCGCGAGTTGGCAGATCTAAATATCACGGCCGATGTTCACGACGGCTATCGCCTCGCCCTGGTATCTGTCTGGGCCGGGCTGGTGGTGTGGTGCGATGGCGCGTGGTTCTGGTGGCGATCGGGCTGGGACGACCGCCGCAAGCGGGTCGTGTATGCCCGTCATCCCGCGACTGAGCCACCACGGGCCGCACGGCGGGTCGCCTTCCGCTACACCGACCTACGTGAAAAACATCAGTCGTCGGAGGTGACCGCCGATCCCGCATGCGCTGATCCGGGACCACCGGGCAAGGCCGCACCGTGACGGCGCCACCGCGTACGTCAGGGGCTCGGGCTAGGATCGTGGACCTGGTGCACAGTCCCGCTCGAACCCGTGCCTCTGGCGCATAGTTGATCGGCCGCCGAGGAACCGTGGTCAGCATCCTGCGCAACGGAACCTTGGCCCTGCTCGAACTAGACGTTGAGGACGAAGGGCTGACGGGCAGGGTGCGGCGCTGGCCGGTGCACTGGGATGACTTGGTCGTGGACACCATGGAACCTTGTCCAGACGATCCCGCCGACGGCTACCGGCTTGGGTTGTCAGATGTGGGCCGGGAGGCTGTGCAGCATGCCACACTGCTTGGCACGAAGATCAGCTTGTGCGGGAAGTCGGTGTATCCCCTGCCGGTCTGCGGTTGGTCGATGCGGTTCTCACCCACGGCTGCCCGTGCCTGCCCGGCCTGTATCCGCCTGATAAACGCCGATACCCAGTCGGTGAGCCAACCAGCCGAGGGCAAGAAGGAAGACCAGACGACACTGACTGACCGCAGATAGCAGCCCCGTGGCCAATACGCCAGAGTTACCGTTTCCGCATCGGCTGAAGGACCACCATGGGCCTCCAGCCAAGTTTCCGTTTTCCCCATGGCCCAACCTGCCAACTTCTGGCGAAGCGTTCGGGAAGGCAGTCCGAGCGGAGCGAGGGCCTCCAGGGGGCGGGCGGTAGCCCGCCTGGGAGAACGTCCGGAGCGAAGCGGAGGGCCTTGCAGTGCGCGTAAGCGCCAAAGGAAGAACGTCGAGCTTCCAGGGCGCGAAGCGCCGATTGCGAGCCCTTTGTGGAAGGGCGGGCGTCAAACGGCCAACCACCCAAACGGGTAAGGGGTGGGTTGGAGAAGGACGCCCGGAGCGAAGCGGAGGCCCTTTTCGGGGGGTTAGAAAAGGGGACCGTTTAGCTGATCTTGTGGATCCAGCTGTGGGTGTCGGGGCGGGAGCCGTACTGGATTCCCACCAGTTCCTCACGGATCCGCATCGTCACTTCCCCAGGGGTGCCGTCTCCCACCGTCCATGCCCGGTCCGAGCCCTTGACCGAGCCGACCGGTGTGACCACCGCCGCCGTCCCGCAGGCGAACACCTCCGTGAGTTCTCCCGACTCGCAGCCCGCCTGCCACTCGTCCGTCGAGATCAGGCGCTCTGAAGCCTCCAGGCCGAGGTCGGCGGCGAGGGACAGGATGGAGTCGCGGGTGATGCCGGGCAGCAGGGTGCCGGTCAGTGCGGGGGTGACCAGTTTGTCGCCGAAGACGAAGAACAGGTTCATTCCGCCCATCTCCTCGACGTACCGGTGCTCGTGCGCGTCCAGCCACACCACCTGGTCGCAGCCCTGCTCGACGGCCTGCCGCTGGGCGACGAAGGCGGCGGCGTAGTTGCCGCCGCACTTGGCGAAGCCGGTGCCGCCGGGCGCGGCGCGGGTGTACTCGGTGGAGAGCCAGACGGAGACGGGCTGGACGCCGCCGGTGAAGTAGGAGGCTGCCGGGGAGGCGATGACCATGTACCGGTATGAGCGGGACGGGTAGTTGACGCCGAGGCCGACCTGGGTCGCGATGATGAACGGGCGCAGGTAGAGGCTGTGGCCCTCGGCGGTGGGGACCCAGTCCTTGTCGGTCTGGACGAGGAGTTCGAGTGACTCGACGAACGCCTCTTCCGGAAGCGCGGGCATCGCCATGCGCTCGGCCGAGGTGTTGAAGCGGGCGGCGTTGGCGTACGGGCGGAAGGTCACGATCGAGCCGTTGACCTGCCGGTACGCCTTGAGCCCCTCGAACAGCTCCTGCGCGTAGTGGAACACCGAGGTGGCCGGGTCGAGCGAGAGCGGCCCGTACGGCTCGAGGCGGGCGTCGTGCCAGCCCTCGCCCTCGGTGTAGTCGATCGAGATCATGTGGTCGGTGAAGGTCTGCCCGAACCCGGGGTTCGCCAGTACCTGCTCCCGCTCGGCCGCAGTGCGAGCGTGGTCGGATAGCTGCACGTCGAAGCTGAGCTTCTGAGCGATGGTCATGACGGAGGTCCTTCTCTCTACGGTTCTGGACAGACTCTACGGCTCTGGACATTCACTGCTTAGAGCAGCCTGTACTTCCTATTGTCTCGCTATTTGGGATTGCAAGCGGCTAATGGGGTGCTTTAGCCGTTCAGACGCGAAAAAGCGCCTCGCGGTCCTTGTGCGGACCGCCAGGCGCTTGGGGAGCTGGGCGGCCCTAGCTCGATACTCGCGCGGTGATGTCGTCACCGATCTCGTGTGTCGTACGGCCGGCCCAACCGGCCAGGCGCTCGACGATGTCGTCGGCGACGGCCTGCTCGACCCTGGCCGCCTCGGCGGACAGGCCGAGGTGCTCCAGGAGCATGGCGACCGACAGGATCGTCGCGGTCGGGTCGGCCTTGCCCTGCCCGGCGATGTCGGGGGCGCTGCCGTGCACCGGCTCGAACATGCTGGGCGCGGTGCGCTCGGGGTTGATGTTGCCGCTGGCCGCCAGGCCGATGCCGCCGGCGATCGCCGCGCCGAGGTCGGTGATGATGTCGCCGAAGAGGTTGTCGGTGACGATGACGTCGAACCGCTCGGGCTGGCTCACGAAGAACATCGAGGCCGCGTCGATGTGGCTGTAGTCGGTGGTGACCTCGGGGTATTCATCCGCCACGCGGTTGACCGTGCGCTGCCAGAGGTCGCCGGCGTAGGTGAGGACGTTCGTCTTGTGGACGAGCGTCAGCTTCTTGCGCGGGCGGGACTGGGCCTTCTCGAAGGCGTAGCGGACCACGCGCTCGACACCGTAGGCGGTGTTGAGCGACTCCTGGGTCGCGATCTCATGCGGCGTGCCACGGCGCATGACGCCGCCGGTGCCGGCGTAGAGGCCCTCGGTGCCCTCGCGGACGACGACCATGTCGATGTTCTCGGTCGGTGTGTCGGCCAGCCGGGTCTCGACGCCGGGGAAGAGCTTGACCGGGCGCAGGTTGACGTAGTGGTCGAAGGCGAAGCGGAGGCGGAGCAGCAGGTCGCGCTCCAGGATGCCGGGCGGCACGCTGGGGTCGCCCACGGCGCCGAGCAGGATCGCGTCATAGCCGCGCAGCTCTTCGAGCACGGCGTCGGGCAGTGTCTCGCCCGTGCGGTGATAGCGTGCGGCACCCAGGTCGTAGTGGGTGGCCTCGAACTTGGTCCCGACGGCCTCCAGGACCTTCAGCCCTTCAGCGACGACCTCGGCGCCGATGCCGTCTCCGGGGATGACGGCCAGGCGAATATTCCGCGACTCCATGTGCGTACCTTACCCGCTCGTCTCGACTGTCGAGCATCCTATCTCACTTCTTGGACAAGAGAGTCAGCCTCGCCTGGCGTCGAAGATGAGGTCCCAGGCCCTGGTTCTGGCATGGGCCACCGCGCCCAGCAGCACTCCACTGTCCCCCAGAGCGCTGGCCACCACCACCGGCCGCAGGGGGCCCAGTTCCGCGATCCGGTCCTCTATCGCCGCGCCGAGAAGGTCCAGGTTGCGGCCCACTCCACCGCTCAGGACGATGACCTCCGGATCCAGGACCGCCGCCACCGCCACCAGGAGACCGCCGATGCGGCGGCCTTCCGCCTCCACCACCGAGCGGGCCGCCGGGTCGCCGTCCGCCGCCACCGCGAAGACGTCCTTGGCCGTCTCCAGGTCCAGCCCGGCCGCCCTGGCCGCGCGGACCACGCCGGGGGCGGCGGTCACCGTCTCCGTGGCGCCGTGGGCCAGGGCGTCGTCGGTGGGGGGCGAGTCCGTGGGGACGTAGGAGACCTCTCCCGCCGCTCCCCTGGCACCTACATAGAGCTCGCCGTTGATGACGATGCCCATGCCGACGCCCGTACCGATGGAGACCAGGGCGAAGTTGGACTTGCCGCGTCCCTCCCCGTACGTGTGCTCGCCGACCGCCGCCAGGTTGATGTCGTTCTCGATGATCAGCTCGACGTCGAGGGCCGACCGGAGACGACCCGCCAGGTCAGGCGGGCCCGGGAGGTTGGGCGCGAAGTCCAGGCGGCCCTGGGCCGGGTCGTAGACGCCGGGCGAGCCGACCACCGCGCAGGCGATCGCGGACCAGTCCAGCTCCGCCTCCCTGGCCGCGGCGTGGCACAGCTCGCCCACGAGGATCGCCAGCTCGGCCGAGTCGCGGGCGGTGTTGCGCCCGTCGCAGCGGCCCGCGAACGTACCGCGCAGGTCCGCCACGGCGACGCGGATCCAGTCGCGGCCGATGTCGATGCCCGCCACGTGGGTGGAGGCCGCGTTCATGTCATAGAGCGAGGTCACCGGGCCGGGACGGCCCGACACCTCGCCGACCAGGTGCACCAGCCCGTCTTCCTCCAGGCCGGCCAGCGCCGCCGAGACCGTCGGCTTCGACAGTCCGGTGACTTTGGCCAGATCGGCCCGTGACGCCGGGCCGTTCGCGTGGAGCTGGTCGAGCAGCCGACGCTCGTTCAGCACCCGCAGCAGCCGCGGATTACCCAGCCCACCCCGCATCTTCACCCTCCTCGCGCCAAACTCTAGCCAACTGCCCTGGTAGTAAACTAGCTTTCTTACCAAACAGCGGGGCGCGCCCACCCGAGAGGACGATGTGCGATGGACCGAGCATGGCGACTGATCCCGGCCGCGGCGGTCTTGTTGGCCGCTGCCGCCTGCGGTAACTCTGCCAACACCAACACCGACAAGGGCACCACCGCGAGCGCCGGGGGCGCCGCGAAGACGATCGCCCTCTTCCTGCCCGAATCCAAGACCACGCGATATGAGGCGTTCGACCGGCCGCTGTTCGAGGCGAAGGTCAAGGAGCTCTGCGCCGACTGCAAGATCCTCTACAGCAACGCCGAGCAGGACGCGGCCAAACAGCAGCAACAGGTCGAGGCGGCCCTCACCCAGGGCGCGAACGTCCTGGTGCTCGACGCGGTCGACGCCAACGCGGTAGCCCCGCTGGTCAACCAGGCCAAGCAGAAGAAGATCCCGGTGATCGCCTACGACCGGCTGATCTCCGGCATCGACTACGCGTACTACGTGTCGTTCAACAACGTCCGTGTCGGCGAGATGCAGGGCCAGGCCCTGCTCGACGCGATGAACGCCAAGGGGACGACGGCCAAGGGCCAGATCGTGGAGATCCACGGCGCCCCGACCGACCCCAGCTCGGCCGACTACAAGAAGGGCGCCAAGAGCGTCCTGGACGGCAAGGTCAAGGTCGGCAGGGAGTTCGACACGCCCGACTGGAGCCCCGACAAGGCCCAGCAGCAGATGGAGCAGGCGATCACCGCGATCGGCCGGGACAACATCGTGGGCGTGCTGTCGGCCAACGACGGCATGGCGGGCGGCGCGATCGCCGCCATGAAGCGCGCGGGCTACAAGGAGCTGCCGCCGATCACCGGGCAGGACGCCGAGCTGGCCGCCGTGCAACGCATCCTCACTGGCGAGCAGTACATGACCATATATCTGGACATCAGGGCTGAGGCGGAGAAGTCCGCCGAGCTGGCCGTGGCCGTGGCCAAGGGTGAGCAGCCCGCCGCGACCAGCAAGGTCAACAACGGCACCGTCGACATCCCGGCCTTCCTCCTCGACCCCATCGCCGTCACCGCGGACAAGGTCAAGGACACGATCGTGAAGGACAAGTTCTACACGGCCGACCAGATCTGCACCGCCGAGGTCAAGGCGGCCTGCGCCAAGGCTGGCATTCAGTAAATGCTCTCCGCGACAGGCATCTCCAAGCGCTACGGCGCGGTCCAGGCCCTCGACGGCGCGAGCCTCAACCTGCGCCCCGGCGAGGTCACCGCCCTCATGGGCGACAACGGCGCCGGCAAGTCCACGCTGGTCAAGACCATCTCGGGGGTGGTCGTCCCCGACGAGGGCACGATCACGGTCGACGGCACACCGGTCAAAATCACCAACCCGCACGACGCGCAGGCGCTCGGCGTCTCGACCGTCTACCAGGATCTCGCGCTCTGCGAGAACCTGGACGTGGTGGCCAACCTGTTCCTCGGAACGGAACGCCGCCGCTGGACGCTCCTGCACCACATAGAGATGGAACGCGCCACCCGCGAGCTGCTCGAACAGCTCGACGTCCGCATCCGGGACATCAGGGTGCCGGTCGCCATGCTGTCGGGCGGTCAGCGCCAGTCCGTGGCGATCGCCAGGGCGCTGATCGGCGAACCGCGCCTGGTCATCCTGGACGAGCCCACCGCCGCGCTCGGCGTGGAGCAGACGGCCCAGGTGCTCGCGCTGATCGGGCGGCTGCGCGAACGCGGGCTCGCGGTCCTGGTCATCTCACACAACCTGGCCGACGTACGGGAGGTGAGCGACCGCGTGGTCGTGCTGCGCCTGGGACGCAACGCCGGTGAGTTCGGTACGGCCGACACCACGCAGGAGGAGATCGTGGCCGCGATCACGGGGGCAGGACGATGACCGACACACTGGCGCGCAAGCCCTACACGCCGAAGGTCGCGGTCGAGCGGCTGCGACAGGGCGACGTCGGCGCGTGGCCGGTCGTCGGCGGGCTGGTGGCGATCGCGATCGTCTTCAGCGCGCTCAACGACCGCTTCCTCGCACCCGAGAACCTGACGAACCTGGCCCTCCAGATGGCCGCGACCGGCACGATCTCGCTGGGCATCATCATGGTGCTGCTGCTCGGCGAGATCGACCTGTCGGCGGGCTCGGTCAGCGGCCTCTGCGCGACGATCATGACGATCATGCACGTCAAGCAGGGCTGGAGCGCGCTGCCGGCCATCCTGATCGCGCTGGCAGCTGGGGCCGGGATCGGGCTGATCCACGGGCTGATGTTCACCAAGCTCCGGATGCCGTCGTTCGTGGTCACGTTGGCCGGGCTGATGGGCTGGCTCGGGCTGCTGCTCTTCCTGCTGCGGCAGGGCGGCACGATCAACCTGCCGTTCACCGGGTTCATCTCGAAGCTGAGCGACACCTGGCTGCCGTCCTGGCTGTCGTGGCTGCTGGTGGCGGGCCTGGTGCTCGTCTCGGGCGGCGCGGCGCTGCTCACCCGGCGCCTCAGGCTGGCCGCCGGGCTGCCCGTCACTCCTCTGTGGTGGCTGCTGGTCAGGACGGGCGGGCTGGGCGTACTGCTCGTGGCGGGCGTGCTCATCATGTCGGCCGACCGGGGCGTGCCGCTCCTGCTGATCATCTTCGGCGCGCTGGTCGTGGTGTTCGATCTCGTGCTCCGGCATACCGCGTTCGGCAGGCATGTGTACGCCGTGGGGGGCAACGCGGAGGCGGCGAGACGGGCCGGGATCAACGTGACACGGATCAGGATCCTGGCGTTCATGCTGGCCTCCACGCTGGCGGCGGCCGGGGGCATCCTGGCGGCCAGCCGGCTGTCGGCGGTCAACCAGCAGTCCGGCGGCAGCGACATCCTGCTCATGGCGATCGCCGCGGCGGTCATCGGCGGCACCTCGCTGTTCGGCGGCCGTGGGCGCGCCTATGACGCGCTGCTCGGGGTGCTGGTCATCCAGTCGATCACCAGCGGCATGTACCTGCTGAGCGTCGACTCCTCCGTACGGTTCATGGTCACGGCCGCGGTGCTGGCCCTGGCCGTGGCGATCGACTCGCTGGCCCGCCGGGGGGCCGCCCAGTGAGCCGGGTGCTGGGCATCGACGTGGGTGGCACGAAGGTCGCCGTCGGCGTGTCCAGCTCCGACGGACCGGAGATCGCCGAACGGATCCGGCTCGACACCGGCGCCGGCACGCTCGAACGGGCGCTCGCGGCGGCCAGGGACCTGGACGGCACGCCGGCCGCGGTGGGCTTCTCGACGTGCGGCGTCATCCGCGACGGCCGGGTCTTCCTGGCGCCCAACGTGCCCGGCTGGGAAGGGCTGGAGCTGCCCAGGCTTCTACGGGAGGAGTACGGCGCGATCCCGGTGGCGATCGACAACGACGTGAAGGCGGCAGCGGCGGCCGAACTGCGCTGGGGAGCGCTCCGCGGCGTGTCGGCGGGCGTCTACCTGAACCTGGGCACCGGCCTGGCGGCGGCGCTGGTGGTGAACGGCCAGGTGGTCTCCGGGGCGCACGGCGCGGCGGGCGAGATCGGCTACCTGCAGGCCATCCCGGGCGAGCCCGCCTTCGCCGACGGGCACGTACCCCTGGAGGAGCGGGTCTCCGGAGCCGCGCTCGCGGCCCGGGGCACGGCCCTGCTCGGCCGCGAGACCACGGCGGCCGACCTGCTCGCCCTCTTCGCCACCACCGACGCCACCGACGCCACCGACGGCGCTCCCGCCGGACCCGATGTGGCGGGGCTGGTGGACGAGGCGCTCGCGCTGCTGGCCATGAGCGTGGCGAACCTGTGCGCGACGTTCGACCCCGAGTGCCTGGTGGTCGGCGGCGGCATGATGGGCGCGGCGGATCTGATCATGCCGCGCCTGACGGCCGAGCTGCGCCGGGCCGTACCCTTCCCGCCCGAGGTGCGCCCGGCGCGGTTCACCGACGACGCCCCGCTGCTCGGCGCGCTGGCACTCGCCCACGCCGCTTCACAGTCTTCATGAGTTTGTGAAATAGGTGTAGCTTAAGGAGCATGGCTACCGAGAAGGTGCAGCTGGCCGCCGAGAAGGCCACGCTCCTCGCCACCCTGTACGGCAGGGCACTGGACGCCCGATCACCGCGCCCCATCCTCGACGACCGCCTGGCGGCGGCGACCGTCGCGCGCATCGACCACGACTTCCGCCAGACCGGCATGGACCGCCGCAACGCCGGCTCGGTCGCGCTCAGAGCCCGCTTCCTGGACGGCTGGGCCAGGGAGTTCCTCTCCCGGCATGCCGAAGCGACCGTGCTGCACCTGGGCTGCGGTCTCGACACGCGGGTCTACCGCCTGGCGCCGCCACCGGGCGTCGACTGGTACGACGTGGACTATCCCGACGTCATCGACCTGCGCCGGCGGCTGTATCCGGAGGAGCACAGGACGATCGGCACGTCGGTCACCGACCTCGGCTGGCTGGACCAGGTGCCCGCGGGCAAGCCGGTGCTGGTCGTCGCCGAGGGGTTGTTCTACTACCTCGATCCGCCGGGTGGCCGGGCGCTGGTCAGGGCGATCGTCGACCGGTTCCCCGGCGGCCAGTTCGTCTTCGACGCGGTGAGCCCCTTCGGGCTGCGCCTGCAGGCGATCAACAGACCGCTCAGGAAGGCCGAGGCCACGATGCGCTGGGGCATCGACGGGCCGGACGACCTGCTGTCGATCAGCCCGAAGCTGCGCCTCGTCACCGCCCTGAGCGCTTTCGACCTGCCCGGCTACGGCCGCCTTTCGGCGTCACACCGGATCTCGGCCGGGATCGCCAAGGTCATGCCACGGCTCGGGAGGGCGGCGGTCTTCTACCGGCTGGAGTTCTGAGGGGCGCCGCCGTTGTCCCTGCGGTCCAGGGCGGTCTGCAGAGCCTCGGTCGCCTCGTCCTCGGTCTCGTCGGTGGCGTTCCAGGCATACATCTCGTACATGGGCGTCTCATCTCATTTCGCGGGGCGTCGTGGTGGTGAAGTCGGATCCCGGTCACGAATCCGACCGGGCCTGATCTCGTGGGGTCCGGATCGCGGACCGGACGAAGGGGCTTACCGGCCGACGCAACGCCGCACACCGCGGCGAGTCGTCGACCTGCCCTAACAGGCCCCGCCGCGGCAGGTAAGAAGTACGAGAACCTGGCGCATCTTTCGAAAGAATACCTGGCGGTAGTTTGGCTGTCTCGTTGGACGTCCTACTATCTCGCATCTTGAGACAGAAAAACGGCTGCCGCGAGAGCGGCAGCCGTTTGTCCTGGAACGGGGTGGGTCAGTCCTCCAGGTCGACCGAGCGGCCGCTGTCGGCACCGATCTCGGCGATGATCTGCTCGATCACGTCGGCCGGGATGGCCGAGTCGACCGTCAGCGCGATCAGCGCGTTGCCGCCCTTGGCGTCGCGGGCCACCTGCATCGAGGCGATGTTGACGCCGTGCTCGCCGAGGAGGCGGCCGACGACGCCGACGATGCCGGGCCGGTCGGCGTAGGTGAAGAACGACAGGTGCGCGGTCGGCTCGATCTCCATCTCGTAGCCGTTGACCTCGACGATCTTCGTGATCTGGCGCGGGCCGGACAGCGTGCCCGAGACCGAGACGCGGCGGCCGTCGGCGAGCACACCGCGCACGGTGACCACGTTGCGCCAGTCGGGGCTGTCGGAGCTGGTCACCAGGTTGACGGAGATCCCGCGGTCCTTGGCCAGGAGCGGCGCGTTCACGTACGTGACCGAGTCCTCGACCACGTCGGTGAAGATGCCCTTGAGCGCGGCCAGCTCAAGGACCCGCACGTCCTGCGTGGCGATCTCGCCGCGCACCTCGACGTCGAGCTTCGTGGCGACCTCGCCCGCCAGCGCGGTGAAGACGCGGCCCAGCTTCTCGGCCAGCGGCAGGCCCGGCTTGACGTCCTCGGCGACCGCGCCGCCCTGGACGTTGACCGCGTCGGGTACGAACTCGCCGGCGAGGGCGAGCTTGACGCTCCGCGCGACCTGGGTGCCGGCCTTCTCCTGGGCCTCGTGGGTGGAGGCGCCCAGGTGCGGCGTGACGACGACCTGGTCGAGCTCGAACAGCGGGCTGTCGGTGCAGGGCTCCTTGGAGAACACGTCGATGCCGGCACCGGCGACGCGCCCCTCCTTGATCGCCGAGTAGAGCGCGCCCTCGTCCACGATGCCGCCGCGGGCCACGTTGACGATCCGCACCGACGGCTTGACCTGGTGCAGCTCCTTGTCACCGATGAGCCCGAGCGTCTCCTTGGACTTGGGCAGGTGCACGGTGATGAAGTCGGCCTGCTTGATGACCTCTTCGAGGCTGAGCAGCTTGACGCCCATCTGGTCGGCGCGGGCCGGCGGCAGGTAGGGGTCGTAGGCGATCAGCTCGACGCCGAACGGCTGCAGGCGCTGCGCCACGAGCTGGCCGATCTTGCCGAGGCCGAGGATGCCGACGACCTTCTCGTCGAGCTCGACACCGGTGTACTTGGACCGCTTCCACTCGCCGTTCTTCAGCGCGGCGTGCGCCTGAGCCGTGTTGCGGGCGCTGGCCAGGATGAGCGCGATGGTCTGCTCGGCGGCACTGGTGATGTTGGAGGTCGGGGCGTTGACCACCATCACACCGGCCTTGGTGGCAGCCTCGACGTCGACGTTGTCGAGACCGACACCGGCCCGGGCGACCACGCGCAGCTTGGGCGCCGCGGCGATGGCCTCGGCGTCGACCTGCGTGGCGGAGCGGACGATGAGCGCGTCCACGTCGGCGAGCGCGGGCAGGAGTTGCGAGCGGTCGGCGCCGTCGGTGTGGCGGACCTCGAAATCGTTGGCGAGTACGGCGAGGCCTGCCTCTGACAGCTCCTCTGCGACCAGTACGACGGGCTTGCTCATGGAAGTGGATCCTTAGGGGCAGGCGGGCGGGTGTTGAGGGACACGTCTCCGGGCCCCTCGGATCGCTCCGAGTCTATCCGCGCTTGTGAATGTGTTCACGAGGGACCCAGGATCTGAGACAGCCGCCGCCATACCCCGCGCCCCGCAAAGTCATCCACACTGCTCTCATCTTTGTCTTGATCGGGGGATTTCTTGGCTATTAGCCTGATAAGCCGTGACCGACTACCTATGGTTCGTCATATGAGCATCGGGAATCCTGCGCTTGCCGACGTGCTCGCCCAGCATGGCAGTCCACATCGCCTGCTGGCGGCGCTCGCTGACGGTGGGGTTCTGGTGGCAGTGCGACCAGACCGTTCAGTCGTCCTGGGTACGACCCAGGCCGGCGACAGAGTGCTGCTCGGATACACGGGCGCGGCTACGTACGCCCGGCACCGCGGCAGTCACTCCCTCTCCGTCTGCGATCCGGACACGATCCTCGATATCCAGCGCGTCACCGGCGTGCGGGAGATCGTGATCGACGCGGCGGGGCCCGCCGCGGCGGCCGTGCCCATCGACGATCTGCAGCGCTTCCTCTCCTCGACACGTTCGGGACCCCATCCAGTGCTGTCGGGAGCCGTCCCCGCCGCGTACGCGACGGGCGCGATGGCCACGGTGTCACGGGGGTCCGCGCTCGCGCAGGTGGCACCGCCTTCGGCGGACGCGCCCGCGCTGCCGTGGATCCCGGCGCCGCGACCGCACCTGTCGGGGCCCATGCAGCAGGTCGACCCCGGCTACCGGCGGTGCACGCACCCGATCCTGCCCGCCCTGCGGCTGGCGATCGGGAACCTGCTGATGGACTACCCGCTCGTGCACCACGTCTGGATCTCCGAGGCGCGCACCGCCTCGGGGGCGCTGGGGATCATGCTGCACGTGAAAGTGCACATGTCAGCCGCCGAGGACGTGGTCCGCGACCTGCACCGCGGGACCCGTGCCCGGCTGCCGCAGTTCGCGGCGAGCGGGGCGCCCATCCTCATGGCCCGGGTGGCGGACTCGCGCAGCGAACGCCGGATGATCGAGATCGGCGCCCACGTGGTCTGCGCGGACGTGGTCGACTAGCGCCACCCGGCACACCCGGACGCGAGCGACCGCGGCCGGCCTCGGGCGGACCGCGGTCGTCGTCGGCTGGGAGACCGGGAGGTACGCCCTCCCGCGGGCCCTACGTCAGGCGGCGGGCCAGTACGAGCCGCGTCCTGGCGGACAGCCCGGCCACCAGCGCGGCCAGCAGCGGCAATCCCACCGCGAACGCGACGAGGAACAGCCAGGGGATGGAGATCGTCGTGGGCCCGGGATCGAACCAGTCCGTCCCCTGGACCCCGTTATGGCGGCTCATCGGCCACGACAACGCGATTCCGCCCACAATCCCGGCCACGACACCGACCAGCGCGCCCAGCCCGGCGATGTAACCCGCCTGACCGGCCACCACCAGCCGCCGGATGCGCCGCGGCGCGCCGACTGCCGACATGGTGTTCAGGTCGTGGCGCATGTCGGCCGCGGCGAGCCCGGTGGCTGCGAACGTGCCGCCGAGCACCAGCACCATGGCGACGCCCAGCAGGATCCAGAACACCTGCGTGAACGCGCCTTCCCTGGGGTTCTCGACATAGAGGTCGACCTGGTTCCCGACCACCGAGAGGTACTGCCTCAGGCGGACCTGATCCGCCGGCTGGTGCATGGCGTACAACCGTCGCTCCTTCATCTGCAGTCCGACGGACCGCAGCACGACCGGTGGAACGACCCCGCCGCTGACCCGCTGGTCGGCGGCGCTCGCCAGCACGGCGGGAACTCTCTTGTCGCTGATCACACCCTCGCTATCCATGGTGTTGACCTTCAGGGTGGCCAGGCCGTCCTTGATCAGCGCCGGATCGAACACCACGATCTTGCCCGCGGCCAGGGCCGCGGCGGCCTGCGGATCCTGACGTCCCTGGATGAAGGCGAGCAACCGCGCGTCGCCGACCGGAAGCTCACCTCCGTAATAGGCGTCCTCGCACTGCCCATCGCAGTTGCGGCCGAGGTCGATCCACGCCTGACGGCCCTGGGAGTCCACCGGACTCGAAGCTGGAAGCAGCTGGGTCTTCGGCAGCTCGCGCTCGGCCGCCGTCCGCAGCCTGGTCCAGCCGCTGTCGTCCAGCTTGACGGCTTCGATCTTGATACTGCCCGTCGGGGCGTAGGGATGGTAGGCGGCGTCGTAGGCCGCGTCGGAGCTGGCGAGTCCGATGCCGAACGCGACCGCCGCCGTGGTGGCCGCCATGACGGCGGCCGTCGCGGAGGCCGTACGGGACCGGTGGCGCGAGGCGTCGCGGACCGACAGGCGCAGCGGGAGCGGCAGCCTGGCGGCGAACCGGCTCGTCCGGCGCACCAGCCACGGCATCAACGCGACCAGCCCCAGCACGACCAGCCCCAGGGCCGCGACGAGCGGCAACTCGTCGCCGCGCGTGCTCAGCCTGACCAGGACCAGCCAGACGAGGACCAGCCCGGCCACCACGAGCAGAAGACCGAGCACCGGACGGCCCGCGCGGTCACGGAGCTCGCCTTCACGGCCCGCCAGCACCTGGGCAGGGCTCTGCCGTGCGGCCTGCACGGCGGGCACCAGGGCGGCGATCAGCCCGCTGACCACGCCGAGCACGGCAACGCCCGCGACACTCGCCCATGGCACCTCCAACGGGCCGAGCGACCTGAACAGGTGCCCGGCCAACGGCACCGCCGCGAAAGCGCCTCCGACGCCGAGAACCGTCCCGGCCAGCGCCGCCGCGCCGCCGAGCACCAGCCCGTCGGCGAGCACGATGGCCCGCAGATGCGCCCCCGAGCCGCCCTGCGCCGCGATCACGGCCAGCTCCCGGCGCCGCCGCCGCAGTCCCACGGCGAACGCGGGTCCGGCCAGCAGCACCGTCTCCATGACGATGAAGACGACGGCGAGCGCGATCGCGATCAGCTGGTCCCCGTTCGGGGCGGCTCGGGAGACCCCGGCGGGCGGATTCTCGATGACGGCTCTCGACTGGACCTGCAGCCCGTGGGCGTTCAGCGCCCGCACCCGCGACCAGTCGAACGGCGCGGCGGTGTCGGCGAGCCAGCCAGTGCCGTTGCCGTCTTTCTTGTCCGCCAGGAGCGCGCCTTGGAGTCCGACGAACTCCGGTACACCCGGCCGGTTCGGAAACTCGATCTCGCCGACCACACGCACCCGCTTGTTCGTCCGGATCACCGCGACTGTGTCGCCGATCTTGACTCCCAGTTCCACAACCGCAGGTGTCACCACAGCCTCGCCGGGAGCGGCCGGGAGCCTGCCCTCCGTCAGGCGCCGCATCCCCCGCGTCATCGGGTCCCGCAGGTCCACCTCACTGGCGTCCGCTATCTGGTAGCCGTCCTTGCCCGTGAACAGCACGGTGCCCTCGTCGCACGGGATGAGCCGGCCGTCGACCAGTGCGGCCACCCTTGCGGTCGTCCACGGCGGGGCATTGAACGGCTTTCCATCGCCAGACCAGCCCCCGCCCGGGCCTTCCTGCTTGATCCAGCGCTGGCCCGTCGTGGAGATCCGCGCGTCAGCGACGCCCAGCTCGGCGGTCAGCCCCTCCCGCATGTCCACGTCGATCGTGGCGGCGCCCGTGAGCACGCCCGTGATGAGCAGCACCGGCAGGCCGATCATCACCATGATCAGCGCCGTCCGCCCCTTGAACCGCAGCGCGTCCCTGCGGGAGATCCGCAGCGCGGCGGCGAACGCGCTCATCGGGCGCTCTCCAGCGGCACGGCCGTCGAGTCGGCGATCTCCCCGTCGCGCAGGAACACCACGCGGTCGGCCCACCCGGCGTAGCGGGGCTCGTGGGTGACCAGCAGCACCGCCGCGCCCTCGTCGCAGCGTTCGCGCAGCAGCCGCAGGATCTCGTCGCCGCTCGCCGTGTCCAGCGCGCCCGTCGGCTCGTCGGCCAGCACCAGGCGCCGCTCGCCGACCAGCGCCCTGGCGATCGCCACGCGCTGCCGCTGCCCGCCGGACAGCTCCTCGGGAAAGCGGTCGGCCATGTGGTCCACCCCCACCGAGGCCAGTACGGCCAGCGCCTCCTCACGGGCCTGCCGGGAGCGGACGCCGTCGAGCTCTCTCGGTAACATCACGTTCTCGGCGGCCGTGAGCGACGGGATCAGGTTCAGGTCCTGGAAGACGTACCCGACGCTGCCGCGCCTGAGCGCCGCCAGGTCCTTCACGCCGGCCAGGTCGGTGCCCTCGATCGTCACGCTGCCCGAGGTCGGCCGGTCGAGGCCGCCCGCGAGGTTGAGCAGGGTCGACTTGCCGGAGCCTGACGGGCCCATGACGGCGACCAGCTCGCCGCTGGAGACCTCGAGGCTCACCCCTTTGAGCGCGTGCACCTGACCATGCACGCGCGTCACCTCGTCCAGTCTCACCACAGTCATGTGTTCTTCTCCTTGAGTACGGCCTCGCAGTGGTCCAGCCAGCGCTGTTCCGCCTCGGCCTGAAAGATCAATGAATCGAGGACGAGCCGCTGCCCGAGCCCCTCGGTGTTCGCCCGTTTCGCCCTGGTCAGCTCCTGCAGCGCACGCATGGTGGCGGTGCGCTGGGCCAGGATCACCGCCGAGACGTCGACGTCCCCTGCGGCGACGGCCATGGCGAGCTTGATGACCAGTTCGTCCCGAGGCCGGTCGGTCTGGTCGACGGGGGTGCTGAACCATCGCTCCAGCTCGGCCCGACCGGCCTCGGTGACCGTGTAGACGGCCCTCCCCTGTTCGTCGGCCCCGCCGGGCTCGACGAGGCCGTCACGTTCCATCCGGGAGAGCGTCGTGTAGACCTGGCCGATGTTGAGCGGCCAGGTCGCCCCCGTCGACGCCTCGAATTCCACCCGGAGTTGGTAGCCGTAACGCGGCCCCCTGCTCAGCAACGCGAGCAGTCCGTGTCTGATCGACATGGATACTGAGTATGCATACTGAGTATGCTCAACGCAAGAGATCCGCATATTCTGGACAGGGGACGCGGTTCAGGCCGATACTCAGGGCATGAGCTCGACGCATCCACCGTTCCGCGCGTCCGACGGGGAACGCGATCGCGCGATCGACGAGCTCCGCGACCGTGCCGTCGAAGGGCGGATCTCCCACGACACCTTCGTCGGCCGGGTGGATCAAGCGCTGCGGGCGCGCAACCGGCACGAGCTCGACGACCTGGTCGCCGACCTGCCCCGCCGCCGGACGTTCCGCCAGCGGCTGACCGACGCGGTGTCGAGCGCCTCCGACTTCACCACCCGCCTCCAGGCGGCCTGGCGCAAGCCGCGCCTGCCCCGGCTGGCCCTGCCCGACGACCACCGCGTCCGTTACGTGGTCGGCCGCGGGTCGGCCTGCGACCTGGTGCTGTCCGACCTGACGGTCTCACGGGTGCACGCCGAGCTGCGGCGCGAGGACGACGGCGGATGGATGCTGGTCGATCTGGGCTCGCTCAACGGCACGCGGCTGAACGGCTGGCGGCTGGTGGGGCCCGCCAAGATCAAGTCGGGTGACGAGATCTCCTTCGGCGACTGCGGCTTCCTGGTGAACGCGGGCCAGCTCACGTAAGCGCGCCGTCTTTTCGTGAGCGGGGCCGCCTGCCAGGCTGACCGTGGGCGGCGCCCGCCGTACAGCTGACCCGAAATATACGGATATTTGCGGATTACAGGGTGCGTGCGCTGCCCCATGATCCCAGGCGAGACCCCCAGTCCTCATTGGAGACCCCATGCGGCGCACCTCAGCATCCCTCGTCGCGGGCGCGCTCGTCGCGGCCCTCGCGTGGGCGTCCAGCCCCTCCTCACCCGCCGTCGCGCTCGACCCCTCGGCGGGCGTCGCGGACCTGACCCAGGACATCAACCAGATACTCGCCGACTCGCGGCTCACCGTCGGCCGGGCCGGCGTGGTCGTCAAGAGCGCGGCCAAGGGCGACGAGCTGTACGCCACCGACGCCGGCAAGGTGATGATGCCGGCGTCCAACACCAAGCTGTTCACCTCCGCCGCCGCCGCCGACACGCTCGGCCTCGACTACCGCTTCCCCACCACCGTGCTGGGCGGCGGGCGCAAGCTCGGCTCCGTACTGACGGGTGACCTGGTCCTGCGCGGCACCGGCGACCCGACGATGCTGGCCGAGGACTACGACGCGCTGGCCGCCAAGGTCGCCGCCGCGGGCATCAAGGTGGTCGCGGGCAAGCTGGTCGCCGACGACACGTGGTTCGACTCCGTACGGCTCGGCAACGACTGGACCTGGGACGACGAGACGGCCTACTACGCGGCGCAGATCTCCGCGCTGACCGCCTCCCCGGACCGGGACTACGACGCCGGTTCGGTGATCGTCTCGGTGGCGGCCTCCGGCAGCGAGGTCAAGGTGTCGACCACGCCGGAGACCGACTACCTGAAGATCGTCAACAAGGCCACCGTGGGCACCACGACCGACGTCCTCATCGAACGGCAGCACTCCACGAACACCGTGGTCATCACCGGCACCGTGGCCGACCCGTACCAGGAGTGGGTGGCCGTCGACGACCCCACCCGCTATGTGGCCTCGCTGTTCCGCAAGGCGCTGGCCAAGCACGGCGTCCGCGTGGCGGGCCCCACCGTCACCGGCGCGGCCCCGTCCGGCGCCGCCACGCTGGCCGAGCACCAGTCGATGCCGCTGAGCGAGTTGCTGGTGCCCTTCCTCAAGCTGAGCAACAACATCCACGCCGAGATCCTGACCAAGGCGATGGGCCGCAAGGTCTCCGGCCAGGGCACCTGGGCGGCCGGGCTCAAGGTGAGCACCGACTTCGCCAAGGCCAACGGCGTGCAGGTGCTCAACATGCGTGACGGCTCCGGCCTCTCGCGCCGCGACGGCTTCACGCCGACCTCGATCGCCCAGTTGCTGAGCGCCGTACGCGCCAAGCCGTGGTTCAAGACCTGGTACGACGCGCTGCCCATCGCGGGCAACGCCGACCGGTTCACCGGCGGCACGCTGCGCAGCCGGATGCGCAACACCGCCGCGGCGAACAACGTGCACGCCAAGACCGGTTCGCTGACCGGTGTCACGGCGCTGTCGGGCTACGTGAACAGCGCGGAGGGCGAGCCGCTGGTGTTCTCCATCATGCTCAACCAGTTCCTGTCGAGCTCGCCGAAGGACATCGAGGACAAGATCGCCATCCGGCTCGCCCAGTTCTCGCGGACCGCGCCGGTGGACGCGGTGTCGCAGCTCCGCTCGACGGGTGAGACCGCGACGGCCGACCTCGAGTGCTCCTGGCTCAAGCCCGCCGAGTGCTGACCGCCCGGGCGACGCCCGGCGAGTGCTGAACCGGCGAGGTCCGTCCATGGCCGTGCGGCTTCACGCCGCACGGCCATATTTTTCGGCATCCGACGCCTATATGGCACGGGAGGTTTACCGAGGTGGGTGGGGCGATCGTTACGATTGGGTCACCTGGTACTCCAGATATAGCGGCGTTTTTCGTGACATGAGCGTTGCGGGCCTACCAGAATGCGGGATCGACGCAGGATCTAGCAGGACCGGAGGGACAGGATGCGCGGGCAACTCCAGGCACTCGTCTGCCTCGGAAGTCTGGCGGCATTGAGCTTCCCCGCGCCCGCCACCGCCCAGGCGGCGAGCACGAAGGCCCCGTGCCGGATCGTGGCCGTCAAACCGTCCCTGTCCAGGGGCATGGTCACCGGCACGGCCGGCCGGATCGGCTGTGACACCAAGGCCACGCTCAGAGTCCGGATCGTCCGAGCCATGGCCGGTCCCGACCGTACGGTGAAGAGCGGATCCAAACTCATGCTGAACGGCCGGATCGCCGCCCGCGTCCGCTGTACCGCCCCCGGCCGCTACTACGTCGTGGCCATGGACTACCAGAGCAAGCCGATCCAGTCGCCGTCCGTGGCGCTGTCCTGCGCGGCACGGACAACGCCGAAGACCGGCACCGCCTCGACCGCCGAGGAACAGGTCGTCAAGCTCACCAACCAGGCGCGCGCCAAGAAGGGCTGCCGCCCCCTCACCCACGACCCCAAGCTCCACGCGGCGGCCGAGCGGCACTCCGCCGACATGGCCGCCCAGGGCTACTTCGACCACGACTCCAAGAACGGCCGGACCCCGGGCAACCGCATCTCGGCGGCCGGCTTCGCGCCGATCAGCACCTGGGGCGAGAACATCGCCATGGGTCAGCCGACGGCCGCCTCGGTCGTACAGGCCTGGCTCGACAGTCCCGGGCACCGCGCCAACATCATGAACTGCTCCTTCACCCATATCGGCGTCGGCCAGTCCACCAATGGCCCCTACTGGACTCAGGACTTCGCCGCGCACTAGACCACAGAACCCCACCCAGCCAGGGAGCGTCGGGCCTCCACCAGGCGCGCCACCGCGCCGATTCCCACCGCAACGCCACGGCGCTCCCATCCGGCGGGCCCGGTCGCGCCTCCCCCCGCACAGCGGACCGCGACCGGGCCCGCACCCCTTTCCAGCGGGTACAAGCCCAGTCGGTGATCGACGGTCCGCCCGCGAAGCACCACAGCGCCAGCACCGGGTCGCAGATGGCACAGCCGAAGGAGGAGTACTCGGCGAAGGGGATGATGGGGCTCCCCTGCA
This sequence comes from Nonomuraea sp. NPDC049269, assembly GCF_043197155.1. Classification (NCBI taxonomy): domain Bacteria; kingdom Bacillati; phylum Actinomycetota; class Actinomycetes; order Streptosporangiales; family Streptosporangiaceae; genus Nonomuraea; species Nonomuraea sp. NPDC049269. The sequence continues at coordinate 327,049 of NZ_JBICSO010000008.1, read as the reverse complement.
GGTGGTGCCCTATGTCCCAGGCGGTGTGGAGCAGCCAGCCGATGCCGATGAAGGTCCAGTTGTCGAGCCCCTTGTAGGCGACATAGGTCATGACGACCGGCAGGACGAACTCCCAGGGGCCGAATCCGCCGCCACTGAGGTAGGCGGCACCCGCTCCCGCGACCGTCAGGGCGTTGATGCGGCGTCGATGCGGCTCGCGGATCAGGGACATGCCGCAAATGGCGATCAGGCCGATCAGGATCGGCATGAAGACGGACATGGGGCGTGACGACCCTTCGGTTGACGAGATCACCACGCTAGGTCGACCGCGGTGCCCCTGGAGCGGGAGGGCGGGCAGGCGCAGTTCATCGTGACCGCCCAGCCGCCGGTGCCCCAGGGTTCGCTGCTGGAGCCGGTGCTGTCGTGGGTCGAGGACAACCTCGCAGAGGAGGTGACCCTGACGGCGATGGCCGGGCGCAGCGGGCTGAGCGAGCGGACCTTCAGCCGCCGCTTCCGGGAGCGGTTCAAACGCGTGGTCGGCGTCACCCCGCGGTCCTACCGCGCCTCCTTCCGGACCGCCGCCTCCTGACGGCCCAGGCCGCCCCGGTCAGTCGCGGGTGTCCGAGAAGCGGGCCAGGACCAGTGACTCGACGACGCCCACGACCGCGTACGCCAGGATCGACACGGCCGTGACCACCACGATGTCCGCCCACACCTCGTCGTACCGGAACCCGCCGATCGCCCGCAGGATCCCGGCCCCGATCCCCTGCCCGGTCGCCAGCCACTCCGCGATGAGCGCCCCGATGATCGAGGCGGGCACGGAGATCCGCGCCGAGGCGAACACCGAGGGCATCGCCGTCGGCACGGCCACCTTGCGCAGCACGGTCAGCCGCCCGCCCCCGTACGCCATCACCAGGTCAGTGGCCTGCGGCGAGGCCGAGCGCAGCCCGAAGGCGATGTTGACCAGGGCGGGGAAGAACACCACGATGCCGCCGATGACGGCGACGCCGACGAGTTCGCGGCCGAAGACGAGCGTGATCAGCGGCGTCATCACCACGAGCGGCACCGAGCGCAACAGCATCGCGACCGGCATGAACGTCTGCTCGACGGTCCTGAACAGCACGAACGCCATCGCCACGACGACCGCCGCGACCATCCCGGTGGCGAAGCCGATGGCCGCGTCCCTGATCGTGATGCCCAGGGCGGCGAAGACCGCGTCGCGGTGGGCCGCCGACGAGCCGAACAGGTACTCCCAGACCTGCGGGGGACGCTTGCCCACCAGCGGGCTGATGCCGAACGCCTCCAGGGACAGCCACCAGATCGCCACCACGATGACCACGGAGGGCAGCAGCGGGCCGACGACCCGCAGCACGATGCGGCCGATCATCGGGAGGACCTCGCTCTGCCGTACGACCAGGGTGTGACCACGCGCGCGACCAGCGCGACGACCGCGTAGCCGAGGCCCGCGACCAGACCGGCCACGAGTGCCAGCCCCCACGTGCGCGGGACCTGGAACTGCTGCTGGGAGATCATCAAGGAGACGCCGAGTCCCTGGTCATTGCTGCCGAGGTATTCACCGATGATGGCGCCGAGCAGCGCGGAGGGGGCCGAGATCTTCAGCCCGGCGAACGTGCTCGGCAGCGCCGCGATGATCTGGACGTGGCGGAGCTTGGCCAGGCGGCCGCCGCCGTACACCGCGATGAGGTCGAGGCTGGTCCGGTCGGCGGAGCGGAGCCCGAGCAGGGCGCCGATGAGGGTGGTGAAGAAGACGGAGACGGCGGCCAGGAACACCACGGCGGCCTCACCGCCGAAGACAACCAGGATGATCGGGCCGATGGCCAGCAGCGGGATGCAGTAGCTGATCACCGCGAGCTGCGTCGCCACGGCCTCCAGGCGCGGGACGAGCAGGACGAGCAGCGCGACCCCGATGGCCAGGCCGTTGCCCCAGAGGAAGCCCTGGAGCGCGGCGCTGACGGTGGCGGTCGTGTTGGGGCCGTAGAAGCCCCAGCCGTCGTGGCCCATCCCGGCCAGGACCGCCCACGGCGTCGGCACCGCGCCGCCGTCCGCGAAGACCGTCACGGCGAGCAGCCACCACAGGGCGATCAGGACGGCGACGCCGAGCAGGCCGTGGATCCGCTTCACGAGCCGTCCCCCTTCACGAGCCCTGCCCGAAGAGCAGGTCGCTGAGGTGGTCGTGGATGGCGTGGAACTCCGGTGTCCGCATCATCTCCGGCACACGGGGGCGCGGCAGGTCGATCTCCACCAGCTCCACGATCCGGCCCGGGCGCGGGCTCATGACGGCCACCACGTCCGACAGGAAGATCGCCTCACCGATGCCGTGGGTGACCATCAACGTGGTGGCGGGCTTCTCGGTCCAGATGCGCAGCAGCTCCAGGTTGAGCCGCTGGCGGGTCATGTCGTCCAGGGCGCCGAACGGCTCGTCCAGCAGCAGCACGCTGGGCTTGACCACCAGCGCGCGGGCGATCGACACGCGCTGCCGCATGCCGCCCGACAGCTCGGCGGGCCGCGCCTTCTCGAAGCCCTGCAGGCCGACCAGCTTGATCAGGTCGTCGATCACGCCGGGCTCCGGCTTGAGCCCGGCGACCTCCAGCGGCAGCCGGATGTTGGCCGCGACACTGCGCCAGGCCAGCAGCGCCGAGTCCTGGAAGGCGATGCCGAGGTGGTGGCTCCTGCGGAGTTCCTCGGGGGTCTCGCCGTTGACCCGGATCTCGCCGGTGGTGGGCTGTTCGAGCCCGGCCAGGATGCGCAGCACGGTCGACTTGCCGCAGCCCGAGGGGCCGAGCAGCGACAGGAAGGAGCCCTTCGGCGTCTCCAGGTCGATGTGCTCGATCGCGGTCAGCCCTCTGCTGAACGTCTTGCTCAGCCCCGTGATGCCGATGCCGGTCATGAGAGCTTGAGGCTCGCGTCGGCCTTGTAGATCTCGTCCAGGATCGTCAGGTCGAAGAGGCTCTCGGCCTTGACGGTCAGCCCGGCCTTGGCGAGGGAGGCGATGTTCTGCTCGATCAGCTCGGCGGTCATCGTGAACAGGCCGTTGGCCTTGGCGTCGGGGGTGACGACGAGTTCGTTCTGCATCTTGGCCTCCTCGGTCTGCTCGGCGACGTCGAGGTTCTGGTCCTTGCCGTACGTCTTGGCGGCCAGCTCCGCCGCCTTGGCCGGGTCGGCGACGGCGTCCTTCCAGCCCTTGATCTCGGCCGTGAGGAACGCCTTGAGCTTGTCGCGCTCCTTGTCGATCGTCTCCTGCGTCACCGTGAACGTCTCGGCGACCAGCGGCAGCCCGTGGTCGGCGAACAGCATGTGCGCCGCGTCCACGCCCTGCATCTTCAGCCGCACCGGGCCGCTGGTGACGAAGCCGACATAGCCATCGAGCTGGCCGGAGGTCAGCATCGACGGGTCGGACTGGAACGGCACCCGCGTCACGCTCGACGGGTCGAGGTTGTTGGCCTTGAGCAGCGCGTTCCAGACCAGCTCGTTGGAGTCCTGGACGCCGATCTTCTTGCCGGCCAGGTCCTTGGGGTCCTTGATCGGGTTCTTGCCGAGGGAGACGATGGCGAAGGGGTTCTTCTGGAAGGTCGCGCCGACGATCTTCAGGGGCGCGCCCTGGAGCACGGCGGGCGCGGTGATGGTCGGCGTCGACAGGCCGATCCAGCAGCGGCCGGTGGTCAGGCCCGACTCGACCGAGGTGCCGGAGCCACCGCCCGACAGCAGCTCCACCTGCGAGAACCCGGCGGCTTTGTAGTAGCCCTTGCTGTCGGCGAAGTACTCGCCGGCGAACTCGACGTTCTTCTTCCAGGAGAGCTGGATCTTGACCGCGCCGAACCCGCTCCCACTTCCACCGGACGTTCCGCTGTCGCCACAGGCGGCCAGGCCGAGCGCCAGTCCGGCCAGACCTGTCGTCCGCAGGAACGCGCGACGGTCGAGGGTAGCCATAATTCTCCTTGGAACGGCGATGAACATGCAGGTCAGGAAGCTATCCAGTGATTATTACCATCGTGTGACGGAAAACCGGTCACGGCATGGGGTGGGATGATCGGGTGGGGAAAAGCCCAGCCCCGGCGCTTCGGACCCTGTAGGTCCCTACGAGAGCGCCCGGTGAGGTCCGTAGATCCCTCCAGCGGCCGGGGGCGTCCGGTAGCGTCCTTTACGAGATGAGACTTGACGGAATCCCGCTTTGGGACGGTACCGAATACAGGGGCCCGGTCGAGCTGAGCTGGGAACCGGACCGGATCGGCGAAGTACGGCCCGCCACGCAGCGGCACGACGATCTGTGCGCGCTTCCCGGCCTGGTCGACACGCACGTACACCTGATCGGCTACGCCGGCGAGGGCCCGCCGCCGGACTTCGCCACCTGGCCGCTCGTCACCACCCGCGACGAGCAGGTGCTGCACGGCGTCGCCCACGCCCAGCGGGCCATGCGCCACGGCGTGACGACCCTGCGCGACCTGGCCGGGGACGAGGCGCAGATCGCGCTGCGCCGGGCCTTCGACGCCGGCGTGCTGCCCGGCCCACGGGTCCAGGTCCACGGCGTGGTCGGCATGACGGCCGGGCACAACGACCTATTCGTGCCGCCCGCGATCCCGCAGCGCAAGCCCACCGCCGACGGCCCCGACGAGTGCCGCAAGCTCGTACGCACCTGGGCCCGCGCCGGGATGGACGGCATCAAGCTCACCACCAGCGGCGGCGTGCTGTCGATCGGCGACAAGAACGGCTGGCGCAACTACACGCGCGAGGAGATCAGGGCCGTCGTCGACGAGGCGCACGCGCTCGGCATGCTGGTCGCCTCCCACGCCCACTCCGAGGACGGCATCCGCGTCGCCGTCGAGGAGCACGTCGACTCGATCGAGCACGGCACGCTGCTGAGCCGGGACCTGGCCGAGGTGCTCGCGGCCCGCCGCACGCCCGTCGCGCCGACCCTGCTGATCAACGAGGCCATCGCCGAAGGCCGGGTCCCGGTCACCGCGGAGTCCATGGCCAAGGCCGCCGAGCTGGTGGCCACGCGCAACGTGCTGCTCGCCGAGGCGGCGCGGCTGGGCGTCCGTTTCGTGCTGGGCACCGATGCCAACGGGCACCACGTGCAGTTCGGCGATCAGCTCGCCGAGGTGGTCCATATGACCGAGATTCTGGGCATGTCCGCCCCGGAGGCGCTGCGCGCGGCCACCTCCGACGCCGCCGACTCGATCGGCATGCCGGTGGGCCGCATCGCGCCGGGCCTCGGGGCCGACTTCATCGTGCTGCGCGGCCGCCCTTGGGAGCGGATCGCGGACCTGGCCGTGGCGAACATCGTCGCCGTGGTCTCACGTGGCCGGCTCGTCGCGGGCCGGCTGCCCTGACCTGAGCGCGAGGTACAGGTCCGTACGGTCGCGCATCGACGACATCCGCCGCCCGGTCAGCTCCTCGATCCGCTGCATGCGGTAGCGCAACGTGTTGACGTGCACATACAGCTCGTCGGCCGTCCGCTGCCAGGAGCCGCACGTCTCCAGGAAGACGTCCAGCGTGCGCAACAGCTCGGAGCCGTGCCGGGCGTCGTACTCGATGATCGGCCCGAGCAGGTGCTCCCTGAACGAGCGGCGCACGCTCACGGGCAGCTGGGCCAGCAGGAGTTCGTGGCTGTCGACGTCGGCGACCGACATGACGGACACCGGCCCCTCGCCGTAGCGGGCCGACTCCATCCCGCGCCGCGCCGTCTCCAACGCCTCGCCGAGCTGCGACACGCTGGCGGTCGCGTCGCTGATCCCGGCCGCCACCCGCATCCCCGGCCGGTTGGTCACGAGCAGGCGCAGCTCCTCGGTCAGCGCCTGGCGCGACACCTTGCCATTCACCAGCACCATGGCCTCGTCGGGCCGTCCGCCGACGACCAGATGCCGGCCTCTGCGCTCCAGCGCGTACATGATGGCGGGCACGTCGTCCTCGTCGGTGCCGCCCGTCCTGGCCACCACCATGGCCGTGGTCGGCAGCCCCGGATCGGCCCCGAGCAGCCGCAGGTGGGCCGAGACTTCACCGGGCGCGATCCGCTGCGTGCCCAGGAGGTCGAGCAGCGTCTGCGCCCTGGCCTGCTCGTCCTTGCGCCGCTCGGCCGCGAACGCCTCCTCGGTCACCACCTCGGTGATCGCGCCGAACGACTGGTCGGGCGCGGCCAGGAGCAACGGCAACCGGCGGCGTTCGCACGCCTTGACCAGCGCGTCCGGCAGCTCCCCCAGCACGACCAGCCCGACGATCAAGCCGGCGACGTCGCTTGTCCACAGCGCGTCGGCGAACGTCTCGCAGTCGGACGGCTGGTTGTACCAGACCCCGCTGGTCAGCACGAGGTCGCCGGAACGCAGGTAGCGCCGAGGGTCGGGCAGATCCGTCGGATAGGCCCGTTTCACTTCCCTGCCGAGCCCTTCGTGACCGGTGACCGGCACGAGGCCCAGGTCGTCGCGCCCCAGCAGATCCCCCAGCCTCATGAATCTGATGTTATGCCAGGTCAACGAGTGACAGTTCGGAGGTTCGCACGATACCGTGGCCGGCGCGTTGTCGGGTTTACTCGATCACATGCGGCCCAAAGCTGAACTCCACCTGCACATCGAAGGCACCCTCGAACCCGAGCTCGTCGTCGAGCTGGCCAGGCGTAACGGGATCGACCTGCCGACCTTCGACGCGGAGGCCATCAGGGCCCGGTACGACTTCGCCGATCTCCAGTCGTTCCTGGACATCTACTACGAGAACATGGCCGTGCTCCGCACCGACCGGGACTTCTACGATCTCGCCACCGCCTACCTGAGGCGGGCGCGGGCGCAGGGTGTACGGCATGCCGAGATCTTCTTCGACCCGCAGGCGCATCTGAGCAGGGGTGTGTCGCTGGAGGCGGTGTTCGGCGGGCTGTCGGCCGCCCTCAAGGACAGCGACGTGTCGGCGGCCCTGATCATGTGCTTCCTGCGTGACCGGGGTGCCGCGGAGGCCGAGGAGGTGCTGCGGGCCGCGCTGCCGTACCGGGAGCACTTCATCGGCGTCGGGCTGGACTCGGCCGAGGTCGGGCATCCGCCGGCGTTGTTCCGCCGGGTGTTCGACATGGCGGCCGCGGAGGGCCTGCGCCGGGTCGCGCACGCCGGCGAGGAGGGCGGACCCGACTACGTGTGGGAGGCCCTGGACGTCCTCAAGGTGGAGCGGGTGGACCACGGCATCCGCGCCATGGAGGACCCGTCGCTGGTCGCCCGCCTGCGGGAGGAGCGGATCCCGCTGACGGTGTGCCCGCTGTCGAACGTCCGGCTGCGCACGGTGCCGTCGCTGCGGGACCACATCCTGCCCGCGATGCTGGACGAGGGCCTGCTGGTCACGGTCAACTCCGATGATCCGGCGTACTTCGGCGGTTACGTCGAGGACAACTACCAGGCGCTCAGCGACGAGCTGGGCATGACGGAGGCGCAACTGGACCAGATCGCCCGCAACTCCTTCGCGGCGTCGTTCGTCGAGGTTCCTCTGGAGGGACGTCAGTAGGGTGATCGCCCTGCGCGGCATGGACCCGCGCCGGCCGCCGGCCTCATAGGGCGGTGGACGCGGGCAGGGATCGGCGTTCCTCGCGCGCCAATGTCGTCACGAGCAAGAGCACGAGCACCGCGGCGATGACGCTCAGTCCCGCGGCGACGCCGATGCTCGGCGCGACGAACGCGGCGAGCAGCACGAGCACCACCGCGACACCGATCGCCCCCGGCCGCACGACCGTACGGCTCACCAGGGGTGCATGCAGCACCCACAACAGGACGAGCATGATGACGACCGGGATGGCGACCGAGGCGACCACGACCTCCGCCCCCGCCACGATGTGGTGCTCCCCCTCCCCTACCGAAGCCACCGCGACCTCAAGACCGGCGCCGAGCGCGGCAAGCGCCGCGAATATCACATAGTGCCCATAGCCCCAGAAGAACGACCTTTCCCGACGTTCCTTGAGCCCGTCGCCGGCGGGCTCGGAGAAGTAGATCCACCACAGCGCGAAAAGGATGACGAGACCGGCGATCGCGATGACGACGAGGCCGGCGCTCAGCCCGTGCGCGACCGCGCCCTGCACCGCGTTCGTGGCCGCGAGCACGCTCTCGCCCAGCAGGATGATGGTGAACAGCCCGTACCGCTCGGCGATGTGGTGCGGGTGCCAGCTCGTCGATCCCGTACGCTCCGCGATCGGCGGCACCGCGAGGTCGAGGACGGCGCACACGACGAACAGCCAGACCGGCCCGCCGCCCGGCAGCGCGAGCTTGGACACCCAGAGCACCTGGACGAGCGAGATGCCGATCGCGTAGCGGAGCGCCGTCGCGCGTCCTTCGGGGTGCGCGACCGCCGCGCGCAACCACAGGCTCACCAGCCCGGCCCGCATGACCAGGTAGCCGATCGTCACGATGGTGAAGTCACCGTCGAACGCCGTGGGCACCCCGGCCGCGAGCACGAGCACGCCGGCCATCTGCAGGAGCGTCATGACGCGGTACGGCACGTCGTCGGTGTCGTACGCGGAGGCGAACCAGGTGAAGTTCATCCACGCCCACCAGATGGCGAAGAAGACCATGAGAAACGGCCCGATCGCCGCCACGCCATGGCCTTCCTCGGTCGCATGGGCGAGCCGGCTCACGATCTGCGACGCTGCGGCGACGAAGGTGAGATCGAAGAGCAGCTCGAGCGGGCTCGAGACGCGGTGTGGTTCGGCGAGGTCGCGGGCAGCCATACGAGTGCGGAGCGGCGACATATGCCCACCTTATTGGCGCATATGGCCCGACCTGGCCTCGCCGGAGCGGGCCGACCTCGCCATCAGAGAGAACCTGCCCGGCCTTTCTGGACGTGCTCGACGCCTCGGCGCGGGCGGCCGTCCGCGCCGGCGAGTTCACCCCGTACGCCAACGTCCTGCTCAGCGCGGGCGTCGTGTTCTGATCGAATGACCGGTCCCCGGCGAGCCGGGGACCGGCGGCGAGGCTACTTGAGCCAGAGGATCCAGCCGTCGGGATATTCGGTGCACTTGTACGCGTTGAAGTTCTCGCGCACATACTGCTGGCCCGCGTCGACGCACTTCTTCTTAGTTGGGAAATGCCCGTAGGACACCCAGTCGGCCGCCTGAGCGGGCAGACCGAGTCCGACGACGGCCAGAACGGCGATTCCCGCGCCCGCGAGCGCAGTCCGTACACGCATCTTTGACTCACCTTCACCACTTGGGACAATGCACGAAGATCATCGCAGGGCGGGGCGAGCCGGGGACCGGAGAGATTTATCAAGTGATCTGATCAATATCGTCAGCTCTCGCCCTTGCGGACGACCTCTCCCGCATGACAAAAAGGGAGGTCCGACGCGCTCATGCTGGCGGATCGTTCCAATGATCGAAGAGAGCGAGCTCCTCCCGGCCGGGAGCCTCAAAGTCCTCGGCCCATCGCTCGATCATGTTCCTCGTGATGACAGCCGCGTCCGGCGCGCCTGTCCCATTACGGGCCTCCAGGCGCCGCAGCAGCTCGTCGCGCGTCACATCCAGATAGCGCAGTTCGACTGCAGCACCGAGCAGGCGAGCACGCAACCGCAGCTCATCGCGTTCAGCCCGAGCCCAGAAACCGAACTCCAAGATCACAGTCTGGCCGAGACCCAGAAGGCTGTACGCGTGTTGCCGGAAGAGACCCTCCAGCCGGTCACGCGCGTCCGCCTCGTGGAGATCGATGCCCAGCCCAGCCAGCCACTCATCAGGGCACAGGCGAACGGCGGGCAGCTCGTCGGCCAGACGCTTGGACAGCGTCGTCTTTCCCGACCCCGGCAACCCGCACAACAAGATCAATCGCCCTGGCCCGTTCCTTTTCACCCCACAAGTTTCGGCGGGCGCGCGACCGGCCGGAACTAGTCCTGGCTCAATGAGGAGTACGAGGAGTACGCGGCGACGTTTCGGTTCGTATCCGGCAGGGTGCCCAGCTTGTTGACCTCGTTCGCCAGTCCTTCGAGAACCGCGCGCAACTGGACCTGGGTGACCTCCGCGAAAGTACGCAGGTAGGCGATACGGCGTTCCAGTTCCTCGGCTTCGACCGAATGGACCTCACCGCTGGAGCGGTAGACGTTGACCGCCTGGCTGGCGGCCTCCTCCGCGCGCTGCTGCGCCTCCTGGAGCAGCTGCTCGTACTGCTGACGCGCTTGGCCCACCAGTCGGCGGGCGTAGTCCTCCGCCTCGGCTATCTGGGCGTCCGCCGTCTGCTGAGCGCGGGAGAGGAGGTTGACCGCGTCGACGTTGAGCCTGGCCTGCTGAGCGCCGCCCGGGTTGGTGGTGTCGGTGCCGTGGTCCTTGTACCAGTTCTTCAGACGGTCGACTTCCGCGCGCAGTTCGGCCTTCTCCATGTCGCTGGCCGTAATGTCCTCGGCCATGCGATACAGGAAGTTACGTACCTCATCTACGTTGTAGCCGCGGCTTCCGAGCTTGGCGCGTGAGAAGTCCTTGTTCCGCACCCGATCCGGTGTGAGTGGCTGGCGGGCGTTCGACGGGCTCTGTGCCCAGGGCGTCTCTCCCATCACTGCTCCCTACCTACGGCACTGGTGAACTCGTCGAAGCGGATTTGCTGGGGCGGCACGCCGGCGTCCAGCAGCCGGGCGACCGAGCTCTGAACCATCTCTTCGGAGCCGCATACGAAGACATCCTGACCGCGCCAGGCCTTCAACGCGACGTCCACCACATAGCCGTTCTCACCGCTGTAGAAGCTGTCATGGGACACGACGGGCACCACGCTCAGCCATGGGTTCTCGGCGTCCATCTTGGAGAGGGTCTCGAGGTCGTACAACTCGCGGGATGTCCGCGCACCCATGAAGAGCCGGACGTTGCAGCGCGACCCTTCGTAGGCCACCTGCTCCACGAGTGCCTTGAGGGGAGCGAGGCCCGTGCCACCGGCGATCAGGAGGAGGTCTCTGGGCTGGCTCGTGTCGAGCGTCAGCTGATCGCCCATCGGCGCGCCGACCCGCAGGATGTCGCCGCGTTGCGAGCCGTGCACCAGAGCCGTGCTGACCGCGCCCGCGTCGACCACGCGTACGTGCAGGTCGATGGTGTTGTCCCGGCGCGGCGCGTTGCCGAAGGAGTAGAACCGCCACATTCTCTGCCGCTGCGCGAGCGAGATCGACGCGGACTGCCCCGCGCGGAAGGGGTAGGGGTAGTTCAGGCGGGCCCGGATCACCGCGATGCCAGGGGCGCGCACCTCGTGCAGGATGATCTCGCCTTCCCACCAGGGCGGCGACGTGGCTGCCGACTCTTCGGCCGCCTCGATCATCACCTTCGAGACCAGGCCGTACGCCTGCGTCCAGTCATGGGCCAGGGCGGGAGTCCAGCGATCGCCGAGAAAGTGCTGCAGGGTGGCGAGCAGCGCCTGCCCGACAGCGGGATAGTGCTGCGCGACCACGGAGAACTTCCGGTGGTCGCGGCCGAGTTGCTGGAGGAACGGAACCAGGTCGTCCACCTGGTCGACATTGCTGACGACGCGTCCCAACGCGGTGACGAGCCGGTCGCGCTGAGTGGCCATGGACACCGGGAACAGGCCGCGCGTCTCGGGATACATCAGGAAAAGGGCTGAGTAGAAGAACAGCGGCACTTGATCACCCGACCGGGCGACCAGGTGCCAGCTGTCCTTTAAAGCTTGCGTGTCCACTTACTCGGCTGCCTCTGCGGGCTGCTCCACGATGGACCCGCGCACCTGGCCCAGGACCGTGACGACGTGCTGCACGATCTCCTCATCGGCGCCGTACTCGTCCCGGAGCACCGTGACGAGCAGGCCGCCGACCTTCTCGTAGTGCTCCCCGGTGACGCCCATACCCCGGTGCGCGTCGGCTAAGTCATGACCTTCGTACACCTCCGGGCCACCGAGGACGGAGCACAGGAGCATGACCATGTGCCGCTTGAGCCGCGGCATGTCGATGCCGTCGAAATACGGCTTGAGCTCGGGCTCGTCCAGCACGAGCATGTAGAAGCGGTCGACCAGGTCGCGAACGGTCAGAGCGCCACCGACCTTCTCATAGTGCGAAACCATAGGTACTACAAATCCTCCTAAATCGGACACGCAGGAGTGCGCGCACTTCCGGGGCAACAGCTTGTGTCGCGGGGAGTCAATTTTTTGGTTCTACGCGGGTTACGGCGAGCCCGATCCAGCGGGGCGGCCGTCAGTCGTTCGCCTGGGTGTCCCCCTCGATGGAGGTCACGTCCGCCTTGTCCGCCTGCCTGCTCGGGACTCGGCGGGCGTCGGCAGGTCCATCGAAGGCGGCGACGGCCGCAGGCGTCTCGTCCACCCGCGCGGGCCACACGGGACTCTCCATCGCCGATGGATGAACCGACCGGCGGGGAGCAGGCGGAAGCAGGCCGACGAGCACAGGCCGCGGGACGACGCCGTATCCCGTTACCGTCGCCACCACCTCAGCCATCGCCGCAGGCGGTCTGAGCGCCATTCATGCCCCCATAGAGCGGGTCCCCCGTGCAGGCCGTATACCTGTACTGGCCCTAGCCCCTTCAGGCTTCCGAGCACGCGATCATGTCTCAGGCACACTAGGGGGTGATCAAGGCGCTCGCAACTTGTCCCACACGGAAAGTGTTCCGTTTTAGACAATCGGTCCGCATTTAATGTCCGTTTTAGACAGTCGGTGCGTATTAAAGGCCCGTCCGACCTGGTATAACCGATATTTCCGGCGACCTTCTCGCCGCAGCTTGGATCAGGCCAGCGTCAAGTGGCCGGCGATCGACGGCGAAACCTCTACCTCGCGGCTAGCGGCTCTGAAGGGCGGCGACGAAGTCCGACTGGAGGGAGTTCAGGCGGGCGCGGGCCTCGGCCGGATCCATGGGCAGGGGGGCGGCGTGGTCGATGCCCACCGCGCGTACCTGCTCCTCCATCTGCGCGCGGACGGACAGCTGGGCCGCGCGTAGCGCCGCCACGATGGCCTCGGACAGCTCGTCGATGCCCATCGTCCGCAGCACACGCGGGTCGAGCCGGAGGTCGCGAACCAGGCCGTCGGCCTCCACCGTTGCCTTGATCTTCCCGTCCGCCGCCGTGGCCTCACCGGTGACGTCACGGAGCCCGCGCATCGCCTCGCCCAGCTTCACCATGGCCTCGTCGGCCTGCCTACTGATCTTTTCCAGCTCTTCGGGCGTGACGTCGAACATGGCGTCGAGTTGATCAAGGTTGTCTTAACCGGCCGCCAGCGAACGGTGGCATTCCGCCGAACATCGGGTGAACCACGACGATCAAGGTCTGCCGAGTCGCAAAGATGACCTTGACGTACCACATCAAGAGGAGCCGTATGTCTTCCCAGGAAGAAGCACGTTTCATCACCTCGAAAACGATCTACTCGATGAGCGAGCACTACAGCGACATCTGGGATGACTTCCTGCTCAGCAAGAAACGCGTCTGGCTCGAGGCAGACCTCGACGACGCCACCTTCGGCGTGACCCTGTCGAAGATCTTCAAGTCGGCGTACGACAAGGCGTACGAAGGCTGCGTCGACGCGCTGGACGACGGCCGCGAGGCGGCCGGGGACATGTCCAGCGCGCTGTCCACCTGTGCCCGCAACTGGCAGCGGGCCGAGCAGGCGAGCACGGTGACGTACCAGTGATCGCGCCTGGAGCAACCCTTCTGGCGATCCGGCGGCTCAGCGTCTTCGCGGGCATGCCCATGGTGGGACTCTCCTTGCTGGAGAACCTGAACATGGACGTGGACAAGATCGAGAAGGCCGCCAAGCTCTGGAGAAACGCGGCCAGAGCCCTTGACCGCCCCGTCGAGACGCTGGACGGGCTCCCCGCCGCGGCGCGGAGAGGCTGGATCGCCGACGATCAGCGCGAGTTCTCCCGGGTGACGGGCCACATGCACACCTCTACCGAAGAGCTGCGGGATGCGCTCGACAAAATGGGGGAAATCCTCGAGACCACGGTCTTCGCGTTCCGGGTGTTCGGGAAGGCGATGGCCGGTTTGGGCGTCACGATCTCAGCCGCCTCCGTGTACGCGCTCACCATGATGTTGACGTCGCCGTACACCGCTCGCGTGTACCTGAGGTATCTGGCGAGTGCCGCGGACAAGGTGCTGACCGGGATGTGCGCCGTGCTCATCACCTATGTCATGGGGCAGGCGACCGCTCTTGCCATCGTCGCCACCGAGGCCCAGCAAATGGGCGAGATGGCGAAAACGCTCCTCGATCCGAACGGCTTTTCGCGGGCGGAGCTGCGCGAGGTGGACTTCTCCTCGGTGAAGATCAATACCAAGAAGTTCCCCACGTTCACGAACTTGGAGTCCGATCAGAAGGTGCCTGATGACTTCTGGGTGGCTCCCAAGCCCAAGACGTCGCCATAGCCGGTTCCGCACGGACCGGCTTCGTCGCGGGTCGGTCACTAGTGCATCTCTTGGCGGAGTGGGTGATCATGCTGGCAACCGAAAGCCGCAGACATAAGGTAGGAGTTATACTGCCTGCATGGCATGGGAGATCGTGCTGCTTGAACCCGTGGAGTCTTGGTTCCTCAAGCTATGCGAGAGCGACCCAGACTCTGCGAACCTGATCGAGAGGGCGATCGATCGACTCGCGGAGGTCGGTCCTACCTTGGGGCGTCCCCTTGTAGACACCTTGGCCGACGACGATATGAGCAACCTCAAGGAACTACGTCCGGGTTCACGAGGCCGCACCGAGATTAGAATCGTGTTCGTCTTCGACCCGGCCAGAGAAGCGATCTTCCTCGCAGCCGGCGACAAGGCTGGCAGATGGTCACGCTGGTATGAGGAAATGATCCCGCTGGCCAAAGCTAGATACGCCGACTACCTCGCCGAGAAGGCAGCGGTCGAGAGAGACAGAGAGGGTAAGCGATGAGCCCCGCACGCCGTTGGCAGGACATCAAAGCTGAAGCTCACCGGCTGCACCCCGAGATGGCCGAGCCACAGCGCCAGGCCGCCGCAGACGCGCGCCTGGACGCGTACGTCGCTGGATACCACCTCAAGGAGCTGCGTAAGTCTCTGGGCAAGAAGCAGTCCGAGGTGGCAGCCGCCCTGGGCATCTCACAAGCGCGCGTTTCCCAGATCGAGAACGGCGACCTGGAGTCCATGGAGCTGGAGACCATCCGTGCTTATGCGGCCGCACTCGGTGGACATGTCGATGTGACGATCAGCGTCGGACCTCACTCGGTACGTGTCGCCTGACTAGGGGTTATCCCAATCGCGAGGGGCAGCCCTTCGCGACACAGCAGCACATGTGAGGGGCCTCTTGCGGCCTGATCAGAGTGAAGCCCCAACAGCCAATGCCTGGGCGACAGCGCGAGGGCGCAGCCCTCGCCCTCGGGCAGAACGCCCGAGCGTAGCGAGGACCACGCCCTTGTGGGGGTGTGGGGGGCGCTGAGCCCCCCACAGAACACAGCCCGAGCCCTTTGGGCGAAGCCCCCAACGAGGACCTCGCCTGTAGCGTCTGAAGAAAAACAGCCCGAGCGTAGCGAGGGCCTTTGGTTAGGCCTTGAGCCAGCTCATCATCGGGCGGAGCTTGGCGCCGGTCTTCTCGATCGGGTTCTCGGCCAGCTCCTCGCGGTAACGCGTGAACTCCTTCTGGCCGCCGTCGAACTCCTCCACGAGCTGCCGAGCGAACGTCCCGTCCTGGATCTCGCCCAGGATGCGGCGCATCTCCGCGCGCGTCTCCTCCGTGATGATGCGCGGGCCGCGCGTGTAGCCGCCGAACTCGGCGGTGTCCGACACCGACCAGTACATCTTCGAGATGCCGCCCTCGTACATGAGGTCGACGATGAGCTTCATCTCGTGCAGGCACTCGAAGTAGGCGACCTCGGGCTGGTAGCCGGCCTCGATGAGGGTCTCGAAGCCCGCCTTGATGAGCTCCGACACGCCGCCGCACAGCACGGCCTGCTCACCGAAGAGGTCGGTCTCGGTCTCCTCGGTGAAGGTGGTGCGCAGCGCGCCGGCGCGGGTGCCGCCGATGCCCTTGGCGTATGAGAGGGCGAGGTCGAGGGCCTTGCCCGAGGCGTCCTTCTCGACCGCCACGAGGACCGGCACGCCGCGCCCGGCCTCGAACTGCCGCCGCACCAGGTGGCCCGGGCCCTTGGGGGCGACCATGCAGACGTCGACGCCCTCGGGGGCCTCGATGAGGCCGTAGCGGATGTTCAGGCCGTGGCCGAAGAACAGGGCGTCGCCTTCGACGAGGTTCGGGGCGACGTGGTCGGCGTACAGGTGGCGCTGGATGTGGTCCGGCGCCAGGATCATCGTGAGGTTCGCCTCCTCGACCGCTTCCGAGGGCGTGAGGACGCGCAGGCCGTCGTTCTCGGCCTTCTCGCGGCTCTTGGAGCCCTCGGGGAGGCCGACGCGCACGTCGACGCCCGAGTCACGCAGGGAGAGCGCGTGGGCGTGGCCTTGGCTGCCGTACCCCAGCACGGCCACGTGACGCCCCTGGATGATCGAGAGGTCGGCCTGGTCGTCGTAGTAAATCTCGGTCACTTGCATAAACCTTTCAGGCGGTACGGTCCAGTGCCCTGAGGGACCGGTCGGTGATGGAACGGGCGCCGCGGCCGATGGCCACCATGCCCGATTGGACGAGCTCCTTGATCCCGAACGGTTCGAGCACCTTGACGAAGGCCTCGAGCTTGTCGGGGGTGCCGGTGACCTCGATGGTCACGGCGTCGGCCGCCACGTCGATGCAGCGGGCGCGGAAGAGATTGACGAGCTCCAGCACGTGCGAGCGGCTGTCGGCGTCTGCCTTGACCTTGATCAGCATGAGTTCGCGCTGCACGGACTGGGACGGGTCGAGCTCCACGATCTTGAGCACGTTCACCAGCTTGTTGAGCTGCTTGGTGACCTGCTCCAGCGGCAGCTCCTCGACGCTGACGACGATGGTCATGCGCGAGATGTCGTCGTGCTCGGTCGGGCCCACGGCCAGCGAGTCGATGTTGAAGCCGCGCCTGCTGAACAGCGCCGACACACGCGCCAGTACGCCCGGCTTGTTCTCCACAAGCACAGAAAGCGTATGCCTACTCATCTTCGCTCTCCCACTTCGGCGCCATGTCCCGGGCGATCTTGATGCTGTCGTTGCTCGTGCCCGCCGCGACCATCGGCCAGACCATCGCGTCCTGGTGGACCACGAAGTCGACCACGACGGGCACGTCGTTGATTTCCATGGCCTTCTTGATGGTCGCGTCGACGTCTTCCGGTCGCTCGCACCGCAGCCCGACACAACCATAGGCCTCCGCCAGTTTGACGAAGTCGGGGATCCGGCGTGACGTCTGGAGGTCGGTGTTGGAGTAGCGCTGGTCGTAGAAGAGCGTCTGCCATTGGCGGACCATGCCGAGGTTACCGTTGTTGATGATCGCGACCTTGATCGGCACGCCCTCAAGGGCGCAGGTGGCGAGCTCCTGGTTGGTCATCTGGAAGCAGCCGTCGCCGTCGATGGCCCACACGACGCTGTCCGGCCGGCCCATCTTGGCGCCCATCGCGGCCGGCACGGCGAAGCCCATCGTGCCGAGGCCGCCGGAGTTGATGAACGTGCCCGGGTTCTCGTAGTCGATGAACTGCGAGGCCCACATCTGGTGCTGCCCCACGCCCGCCACGTAGTAGGTGTCGGGCCCGGCGATGGCGCTGAGCCGCTCCATGACGTACTGGGGGGCCAGCGACCCGTCCTCGAACTCCTCGTAGCCGAGCGGGTAGGTCTCCTTCATGCCGTTGAGCAGCTTCCACCAGTCGGCGTAGTCGCCCTCCAGCCCGGCGGTCTCGAAGGCGGCGAGCAGGTCGGTGATGACCTCCTTGCAGTCGCCCACGATCGGCACGTCGGCGTGGCGGTTCTTGGAGATCTCCGCCGGGTCGATGTCGGCGTGGACGACCTTCGCGTGCGGCGCGAACGTCGAGAGCTGGCCGGTCACCCGGTCGTCGAAGCGCACGCCCAGGCCGATGAGCAGGTCGGACTTCTGCAGGGCGCCGACGGCCGTGACGCTGCCGTGCATGCCCGGCATGCCCATGTGCTGGGGATGGCTGTCGGGGAACGTGCCGCGTGCCATCAGCGTGGTGACGACCGGGATGTTGGTGAGCTCGGCCAGCCGGAGCAGCTCGGGCGAGGCGCCCGCCTTGTGCACGCCGCCGCCCACGTAGAGCACCGGGCGCCTGGCCTCGGCGATCAGCTTCGCGGCCTCGCGGATCTGCTTGGAGTGCGGCCGGGTCACCGGCCGGTAGCCGGGCAGCTGCATGGTCGGCGGCCAGGTGAACGTGGTGTCGGCCTGCAACGCGTCCTTGGAGATGTCGACCAGCACCGGACCGGGACGGCCCGTGGAGGCGATGTGGAAGGCCTCCACGATCGTCCGGGGGATGTCCAGCGGATTGGTGATCAGGAAGTTGTGCTTGGTGATCGGCATGGTGATGCCGGAGATGTCGGCTTCCTGGAAGGCGTCCGTGCCGATCGCCGCGCTAGCCACCTGGCCGGTGATCGCCACGATCGGCACCGAGTCCATGTAGGCGTCGGCGATGGGCGTGACCAGGTTGGTCGCGCCGGGTCCGCTGGTCGCCATGCACACCCCGACCTTGCCGGTGGCCTGCGCGTACCCCTCGGCCGCGTGACCCGCGCCCTGCTCGTGCCGTACGAGCACGTGCCGGACTTTGGTCGAGTCGTAGAGGGGATCGTAGGCGGGCAGGATGGCGCCGCCGGGGATCCCGAACACAGTGTCGACTCCCACGTGCTCCAACGCCCTGACCAGGGCTTGTGCACCTGTCATCCGTTCGGTCATCGGCTCGTTCCTTGCGTGGCTACACCTTAAGGACATAAAAAATGCCCCATCCACCGGAGGTGGGACTGGGGCGGCGCGCAGGCGGTAGTGCTTCGCTATCGGCCCGCGCGCCGGCGAAGTACTACGAGAATCTCACTGCGAAGCATGGCCACACCTTAGCCCCACCGGAGGGCCTGGTGTCAACTTCGTGGACACATGTCTCAAACCGTGAGACTGGTCCGCATCAGCGAGTCCACTCCGCGAGCCGCCATCGGCCGCGCCACCAGGAAGCCCTGGCCCCTGGTGCAGCCCATTTCCCGCAGGAGTTCGAGCTGCTCCGGGCGCTCGATGCCCTCGGCCACCACGATGAGGCCCAGGTCGTGGCCGAGCCGGACGATCGTGCGGGTGAGCAGGGTCAGCGTCTCGTCCCGGCCCAGCCCGGACACGAACGACGGATCGATCTTGATCATGTCGACCGGGAGCTGCCGGAGGAACGCCAGCGAGGCGTAGCCGGTGCCGAAGTCGTCGATGGCCAGCCGTACGCCCAGGGCGCGCAGCTCCGACAGCCGCTTGACCGTCTCCTCGGCGTCCTCGACGAGCATCTCCTCGATCACTTCGAGGGTGAGGGCGGAGGCGGGCAGCCCGCTCTCGGCGAGCGCCCCCTCGACCGTCTCGACGAAGCGCGGCGCGGTGATCTGGCGGGCCGACAGGTTGAGCGACAGCCCGATGTCCCAGGAGGAGGCCCGCCAGGCGGCCACCTCGCGGCACGCCTCGTGCAGGATCCACTCGCCCAGCGGCACGATCAGGCCGGTGTCCTCGGCCGGACCGAGGAACTGGTCGGGCGGCACGAACTCCGAGCCGCGCCACCACCGCACGAGCGCCTCCACCGCGGTCACCCGGGAGGTGGCCAGGTCGACGACCGGCTGGTATTCGATGGCGAACTGGTGCTCGATCAGCGCCCGCTGCAGGTCGGCCGCCAGCTCCAGCCTGCGTACCACGTCGGCGTGCATCTGCGCGGCGAACACCTCCACCCGGCGCCCGCCCAGCTCCTTGGCCCTGGCCATGGCCACGTCGGCGTTGCGGATGAGGTCGCCGGAGGGCATATCGTCCTCGGCGAAGGCCACGCCCACGCTCGCGGTGAGCGCCACGTCGCGGTCGGCCACCCGGAACGGCTCCTGTGAGACCGCTCTGACCAGCCGTTCGGCCAGGTCGACCGCTATTTGCGCCTCGCCGCCCGTCTCCAGGAGCACCGCGAACTCGTCGCCGCCCCACCGGGCGAGCGTGTCGTCGGGGCGTACGGCCCCGCGCAGCCGGCGCGCGGCCTGCCCGAGCAGGTAGTCGCCGCTGGCGTGGCCGACGGAGTCGTTTACCGAGGTGAACCCGTCGAGGTCGAGGAAGATGACCGCGACGTTGCCAGACATCCTGCCGGACAGCACCTCGCGCGTGCGCTCCTCGAAGTAGGAGCGGTTGGGCAGCCCGGTGACGCCGTCGTGGAAGGTCAGGTGGGCGACCTGGTTGCGCAAGGCCTCCTCGTCGCTCACGTCCCTGATGGTCACCAGTAGCTGGTCCTCGCCGCCCACGTGGCGGGTGGCGACGGACTCGGTGGGCCGCCAGGTGCCGTCGGCCGCGCGTACGCGGCAGGCGATCAGGCAGGCGCCGGAGGTGGCGCCCTCGTCGTCGAGGCCCATCGCGCGCAGCGCGGCCTGGATGCCGGGTACGTCTTCCGGGTGGATGTAGTCGAAGATCGTCCCGCCGACGAGCTCCTCGGGGCGGTAGCCGTACGTCACCTCGACCCCGGCGCCGATCTCGTACACCACGCCCTCGTAGTCGCAGATCAGCACCACATCGCCGGTGCTCTCGGCAAGCTCCCTGAGCTGCCGGTCGCCGAGCGAGACCTGCCTGCGCAGCCGCATGTTGGCCGCGGCGAGCACGAACAACCGGATGACCAGGAGCAGGACCACCGAGGCGATGAGCACGACGACGCCGGTGACCGGGGTCTGCGCCTGCCCGCCCGCCAGGTGCACGAGCAGCGTGCAGGTCGCGACGGCGACCAGCGCCATCGGCACCATCGCGATCAGGTTGCCGATGGCGCTGCGGTCCGGGCGGGCGTCCGGGTCGGCCGGGCGGTGCCCCCAGGGCACGGCGGCCAGGAGCAGGAACGCCACGGGCGCGATCATGATGCTCCACGTCGGCGGAACACCGCCGGCGAGGCGCGCGATCGCGGCGGCCACCCCGGCGACCGTGGTGGTGGCGAGCACGCCGATGCCCGCGAGGCCGAGCGGCCAGGCCGCGCTCCGGCTCGTGATGACGGAGGGGATCACGGCGCAGGTCACCAGCAGGGTGATCATCGGCGGCAGCATGGCGAAGGTGAACATCGCCGGGTCGGCGGCGTCGGCGTAGACCTGCCGCAGCAGCACCACCCAGGCGATCACGAAGAGCGAGGCGGCGCACAGGTAGGCGCCGGTGACGTGCCGCAGCATCACCGTGGCGGGCAGCCTGCGCCGGGCCGCGATGAGCACTCCGCCCGCCGTGAGCACCCCGCCGAGCAGCACGAGCAGGTCCGCGAAACTCACCGCGACGCTGGAACTGTCGACGATCGGGCGGACACCGACCCCGGTGGCCCAGACGATGGCACCGCTGCCCATCCAGCGGGTGCCCATCGCGGTCGAGCGGTGCTCGCCCAGCTTGATCGAGGCGACCAGGAGCGAGGCGGCGGCGAGCAGCGCCGCGAGCAGTCCGGCGATCGCGCCGGTGAGCAGAGCCGGGCCGCCCGCAAGGAGCGCAGCCGCGAACCCCGCCGCACCGAACGCCGCCGCGGCGGCCAGTGGTGCCCGTGGATCACGCCAGCGGATCACAGTCGTTAGCCCATCCCGTCTCGAACACTGTCTCAGTGATCGCCGAAGTCCGGTCGATCACATCGTCAGTGTGTGCGTTTGCGGGTGTGCAGGTGGTGACAACGGCGATGTCGTCACCGATCTGATAACCACACAGACCAATTGCCCCGAAGATTCACTTGACAGCTAGTCAGGAAGTCTCGGTTAGAGGCAACCGTACGCACCGAAGGTCACGGGCCAGCCACGTTCCGGAATCCTCTCAATATGCGTCGGTGATGATGTTGTTCAGCTGCTCACCGGACAGATAGCGGAGGAGCTGCGAGCGCATCAGCCGCAGCATGCGCCGCCCTGAGGCGGGGGTGCTGCCCGCGACGTGCGGGGTGATCAGCAGGCCGGGCGCGCTCCACAGCGGGTGGCCCGCCGGCAGCGGTTCGGGCGCGGTCACGTCGAGCGCGGCGCGCAGTCTGCCGGTCTTCAGCTCCGCGACGAGGGCGTCGGTGTCGACGACACCGCCGCGCGCCGCGTTGACCAGTACCGCGCCGTCCTTCATCCGGGCCAGGAACCCGGCGTCGGCCATCCCGGCCGTCTCCGGCGTGGCGGGCACGAGCAGCACCACGACGTCGGCGTCCGGCAGCAGCGCGGGCAGCTCGTCGAAGGGGTGCACGCCGTCACGCGCGCTCCTGGCCACCCGGACGATCTCGACCTCGAAGCCGTCGAGCCGCCGCTCCAGCGCCGCGCCGATGGAGCCGTAGCCGACGATCAGCACCTTGGAGTCGGCCAGCACGTCCGTGTGGTGGTAGGTCCACTCCCCCTGGCGCTGCGCGTCGACGAAGCCCGGGAACTCCCGCAGCACCGCGATCATCGCGCCGACCGCCCACTCGGCGGTGCCGGCGTCGTGCACGCCGCGCGCGTTGCACAGCACCGCGCCTTCGGGCATGTGCGGCCGGTACGGTTCCACCCCCGCGGTGACGGTCTGTACGAGGCGCAGCGAGGTCATCGCGGCCAGCAGGTCCGGCACATCCGCGACCGTGACCAGCGGCGGGATCCACACCTCCACCTCGCCTATGCCATCAGGAATTGGCCCCGTACCGTCATAAACATCGCATTCCGCCCCGGGCAGATCGGTCAAAACCTCGGCAACGGCATCAGAAGGGACCCAGATCTTCATGCCGAGAACCTTACGGCTAGGGAGGAAGTATGGAACACATCAACTACTGCCGGTTGAAGCCGGGTGGTTTGCTCTCGCGGTCCCTTCTGGGTGAAGGGAGGCCGGTAGCGTGTGGCTGGTTGATGGCGGCCCAGCCCGCTGCGCCGCGTGTGGCGATGTTGCGGGCTGCGATGTGGTCGGCGTGCCCAGCGAGGCCGCACCGGGTGCAGATGAACCGGCCCCGTGCCGGCCGGTTCGCCCTGCTGACGTGCCCGCAGTCCGGGCAGGTCTGCGAGGTGTATGCGGGGTCGACCAGCACGAAGGCGATCCCGGCTCGGTCGGCCTTGTAGCGGGTGAAGGCGATCTGCTGGGCGAAGGCCCAGGTGTGCAGGGTGCGTCGCTGGAGCCGGTGAACCCTGACCCGGCCGCGGATACCCTGCAGATCCTCCAGGACGACGCCACGGCCGGTGCGTTCGGCTTCACGCACCACAAACGTACTGATCTGATGGTTGAGGTCGGTCATCATCCGATGCTCACGCCCGGCCAGCCGGCGCAGCACCCGCCGCGCCGCAGCAGTCTCCTTGGCCTGCAGCCGTCGGCGTTGCCGGTGCCGCCGCTCCCGCAGGGTGCGGACGTGGCCGTTGCCGTCGATCGGCCCGGACAGGGCGGGGCCGGGCAGCACCGCGCCGTCGCAGGTGACCGCCAGGTTCGCCACCCCTTGATCCACCCCAACGAAGCCGTGGTCCGGCTCGCGCACCGCCGGCTTCGGCAAGGTGAGGGCGACCTGCAGCAGCCGGGCGTCGTAGGGGACGGCGCCGTGCGGGCGGAAGATGTGGGCGCGTTTCTTGCTGGCGCGCCGGTTGGCATACGCGCCAGCGACCCGGGCGATCGCCCGCACCGCCGCCTGCGCGCCCAGCCCCGCCACCTGCGCCCGCACCTCGCAATAGGCCAGCCGGTGCAACTCCAGCACGGTAAAGACGCGGTGCTGCCAGGCCAGGCGAGACACGACGGTGGCCGCCTGATTACACAGGAGCACCGCCGCTGCCAGCGCGTCGACTTGGGTTGGGGCGGGCGTGAGCCGCAGTTGCACGGTCGCTGGCAGGCCGTGGCGTTTGGTCGCGGAACGGCGGATCGCCATCCTGCACCTCCTGTCACAACGGCCTCACCCACCGCACATGTTACCGAACGCGACCGAGCCTTTCCATACTGTTTTCGAAAGGAGGGGTGGCGCTTCCTCCCGGCCCTGAAGGACCGGGTCTCCGCGCCACCATTCGAATGAGAAAGCTTATGACCCTGATGCTGCTCGCTGTGCTGTCCGCCTGTTCCAGCGCCGGTGGCGCGGCGGGGCCGAGCGTGACCGTCACTGCCGCGCCACCGCCCGGTGAGCCGAAGACCGTGGCAAGGGATCTGGCCGTGCCGTGGGGGATCGCCTTCCTGCCCGGCGGCGACGCATTGGTGACCGAGCGGGACACGGCCAGGCTGCTCCGCGTGACTCCGGCGGGCAAGGTCACCGAGCTGGGCCGCATCCACGGCGTCAGCCCCCACGGCGAGGGCGGGCTGATGGGCGTGGCGGTCAAGGAGGACCAGCTCTTCGTGTACTTCACCGCGGCCGACGACAACCGGATCGTCCGCTACCGGTTCACCGGCGACACGGTGTCCGACCCGAAGGTGATCTTGAAGGGCATCCCGAAAGGCGCCATTCACAACGGCGGCCGGCTGGCGTTCGGCCCCGACGGCTTCCTGTACGCCACCACGGGCGAGACGGGCGACCGGCAGCTCGCCCAGCGGCGCGACTCCCTCGGCGGCAAGATCCTGCGTATGACGGTGGACGGCGCCCCCGCGCCCGGCAACCCGTTCGGCACGCTCGTCTACAGCCTCGGCCACCGCAACGTGCAGGGCCTGGCCTGGGATCCGGCGGGCCGGCTGTACGCCTCGGAGTTCGGCCAGAACCGACACGACGAGGTCAACCTCATCAAGCCGGGCGCCAACTACGGCTGGCCGGAGGTGGAGGGCAAGGGCGACAACCCGGAGTTCGTCAACCCGATCATCACCTGGCCCCCGTCAGAAGCCTCACCCTCCGGCGCGGCCTACGCCGACGGCTCGCTCTGGGTGGCCGCGCTGCGCGGCGAGCGCCTGTGGCAGATCCCGCTCGGCCAGGACGGCGCGCCCGGCACGCCGGTCGCGCACTTCACTGGCACGTACGGCCGGCTCCGCGGCCTGGCCACGGCCCCCGACGGCACGCTGTGGATGTCCACCAGCAACAAGGACGGCCGGGGCGACCCCAGAGACGGCGACGACCGGATCCTGTCCGTCAGCCCGCGCAGCTCCTAGTTGCTGGTCGCGCAGGTCGTCTGGGCCTGCGGCCGGTACTTCGTGGTCAGCTTCTTGTCCCGCTTGACTTCCTTGCCGTCCTTGAGGAACACGCGGGTGACGTCGATCGTGAAGCCCTGCTCGCCGATCGCGGCCATGCAGCCGGGGGCGGAGCTGGTCTCGCGGCGGAACGGGGTGAAGTTCCGCTTCTCCGACTCGACCGCCTCGATCTTGTCGTAGCGCTTGGTGCTCCACAGCTGCACGGTGACCGAGGTGTCGGTCGACGCCGTCTTGATCAGCACGCCGTAGTCGGAGTCGTTGCGCCACTTGAGGTCCATGTCCGGGTAGAGCAGGGCGGCGTCGCGGCCGGCCGGGTAGCGGGCGGCGTGGTAGTCCATCGGCACGTGGGAGACATCGTCGAACCCGCCGAAGAAGACCGCGTTGTACATCGTGGTGGCGAACTGCGAGACGCCGCCGCCGATCATGGGCACCATCCGGCCGCCGACGATCTGCCCCGCCTGGACGTAGCCACCCTCGACGGTGCGCTCGCCCACGACGTCGTTGATCGAGAACGTCTCCCCCGGCTTCACCAGGTAGCCGTCGAGCTGGGCCGCCATCCGCCGGATGTTCGTCACGCGGGGCAGGCAGCAGTCGAAGGTGGTGGTGAACTCGGCGATGTTCTCCTTGATGCCGAGCCCGCTCACCTCTTCGGTGCCCACCCTCGGGGCGACCACGGCGAGCGACACGGGGATGACACGCGCGCCACCGCCGCTGACCGCCTTGGCCACGTCGCGGGCCAGCTGCTTGGCGTCGATCCCCCTGCCGCGGTGGGCGGGGACCAGCACCGGCTTGCCGTTGACGATCTGGTAGGTGGCGTCACGCGGCGCCTGCGCCGCGTCGACCAGCTTGCTCTCCACCGAGGTGAGCGCCGCTTCGGCGTCGAACTGGGGGGCCAGCCCGCCGCTGTCGTCGGAGACGAAGGTCAGGTTGGCGGCTATCGCGGCCGGGGGCAGCTGGGCCTGCTTGGCGCCGAGCTTCAGCGTGAGAGGAGCGGACACGGCCCGTTTGGCGGCGGTCTCGGCCTGCTTGACGGCGGTGGGTGTGGTGTCGGGCTTGGCGGGCCTGAGCGTGAGGAAGACCGATTCGCGGCCGGTGAGGAAGGCGTCGGTGATCACGCGGACGGCCTCGGGCTTGTCGAGCACCACGCCGTCGCGCGGATCCGAGGTGACGGGCTGCCCGTTCTTGAAGGCCACCCGGCCGTCGCGCGGCTTCTTGTCGTAGGTCTCCGCCAGCCCCTCGATGGTCCTGGCCAGCTGGGAGGAGTCGATCGTCATCTTCGGCTGGAGCTCGGTGGCGCCGGTCAGCCCCCGCCATACCTCGACCGGGCTGGGGAAGCCGCTGGGCGCCTGCCCGATCGTGCTGACCACGTCGAGTTCGAGGCCGGCCTCATCGGCCTGGATGGTCTCCTTGTGGCCGCCGATGTCGGCGACGACGGGCTTGTTCAGCTTGGTGGAGAGCTCGGTACGGAGCTTGTCGGCCGCCTGCGTCACGGTGAGTCCGCCGATGTCCACACCGGCCACCCGCGTGCCACGCAGTACGGACCCCGACATGAGCACGGCCGGCACCAGGTACGCCAGCGCGAGCAGGATCACGACGAGCAGGACCAGCGCGGGCAGGAGGCGACGGCGGCGGGGCGGCTCCGGATCGAGGAAGGCGGGCAGCCGGTCGGAGGCGCCCGGCAGGCCGAACACGGGAGCGGGCGGCACGGGCGGATCCTGCCAGCGCCCCTCGTTCACCGGCCATGGCTGTGGCGGAGGCGCCACCGGAGGCAGAGCGCCGCCGGCCTTCTGGCCGTTCTGGCCATTCGGGGGGCTGGGAGTCGCCGGTCGGGGCTCCGGCTGGCCCGGCGGCCCGAAGATGTCACGGGACACCCCTGGGGGCAGCCCCTCGACCCGAGGCTTCTTGCTGCCGCCTGACATGGGCAGAGGCACTGAAGCGAAAGGGTCGGTCGGCGATTCGATCGGTCCGGCGTTACGCACGCCTCAATCTCCTCCCGCTCCGCAGCCACATCCTCAGGCAACAGTAAGGCACGCGCATTGGGATATGTCACGAGAAATGACTACGGAAGTGTGTCAACCTAGCCACCGGTAGCGATGTTCGGGGCGTCCGGCCGTACCGTACCGGGGCCTGAGTTCGGCGTGCCCGGCGACGCACAGGTATTCGAGGTAGCGGCGGGCGCTGACGCGGGACAGGCCCGCGAGCGAGGCGGCCTCGGCCGCCGACAGGTCGCCGCCCGACTCCCGGAGTGTGTCGGCGACCAGCGCGCACGTCGCCGACGACAGGCCCTTGGGCAGCGGCGCCGCGATGGGCTGCGTGCCGAAGAGCCGGTCGACGTCGTCCTGACGAGCCTCCGCGCCGATGGCGGTGAGCCGCTTGCGGGTGTCGGCGTACTGCTGGAGCCGCTCGGTCAGCGCGGCGGCGGTGAACGGCTTGATCAGGTAGTTGACCGCGCCGCCGCGCATCGCCTCCCTGACCGTGGACACGTCGCGGGCGGCACTGATCATGAGGACGTCCACGTTGTGCAGCGCCTTGAGCACCTCAAGTCCCGACATGTCGGGTAGGTAGATGTCGAGCAGCACGAGGTCCGGCCGGAGCTCGGCGGCCATGGCGAGCGCGGAGGCCCCGGTGTGCGCGGCGGCCACCACCTGGAAGCCGGGCATCCGCGCCACGTAGCCGCTGTGAATGCGCGCCACCATGAAGTCGTCGTCCACGACCAGCACCCGGATCTCGCTCATCGCACCGGTTCCCGGACTGGTGCGGGCAGCAGGGCGGTGAAGACGGCGCCGTCCGCGTTGCCCACCTTCACCCAGCCGCCCCTGCGCAGGCACGCCTGCCGAGTCAACGCCAGGCCGAGCCCGCGCGGCCCCGAATGGGCGGCCTTGGTGGTGAACCCCTCCCTGAACACCTCTTCGACCAGGTCAGGAGCGATACCGGGACCTGAGTCGCCGACCCGTACGTGCAGGCCCTCGGCGTCGGTCAGCACCGACACCTCGATCGTGCCCGTGGCCCCGTCGAGCGCGTCCATCGCGTTGGCCACCAGGTTGCCGACCACCAGGACCGCGTCCTGCGGGTCGCCGAGCGTACCCTCCGCCACCGCGGAGTCCTCGGACAGGACGAGCTGGACGCCGCGCTCGGCCGCCTCCGCCGACTTGGCGAGCAGCAACGCGGCCAGCGTCGGGTCCTGGACGCGATCGCGCAGGCCGGTGGCGTACGTGCCGCGGGTGGTGCGGGTGATGAAGCCGATCGCGGCGTCGTGCTCGCCCAGTTCGAGCAGGCCGACGACGGTGTGCATGCGGTTGGCGAACTCGTGCGCCTGGGCCCTGAGCGCCTCGGTGGCGCTGCTGGTGTCGTCGAGCTCGCGGGCCAGGCGTACGAGCTCGGTGCGGTCTCTGAGGGTGACCACCCAGCCGCGGTGCTGGCCGCGTACGGAGACCGGCGTGCGGTTGAGGACCAGCACCCGCTCACCGTGCAGCACGATCCGGTCCTCCCCCGGGTCGGCGCCGCCGAGCACGTCGCGCATCCGCTCGGAGACCGGCATCTGGGTGAGGTCCTCGCCCACCTCGCCGAGCAGCTCGCGGGCGGAGTCGTTGACGAGCGTCACGCGGCCCGCGAGGTCGAGCGCGAGCACGCCCTCCTTGACCCCGTGCAGCACGCCCTCGCGCTGCTCCAGCAGCCCGGCGATCTCGCGCGGCTCCAGGCCGAACGTCTGCCGGCGCACCCGCGCGGTGATCAGCGCCGCCGCCGCGAGGCCGGACAGCAGCACGGCCAGCGCGGTCCACACCAGCGGCGGCAGCGCGCCCGCGAGCTGACCGGTGACCGTGGTCTGGAGCACGCCGACGGAGACCAGGCCGATGACGTTGCCGTACTCGTCGAAGATCGGCGCCTTGCCCCTGACCGTGGTGCCTATCGTGCCGGTCTCGGTGCCGACCCAGCTCTTGCCGGTGTTCAGCACCGAGGCGCCGTCGGTGGACAGCCGCTTGCCGATCAGCGCGGCGTTGGGGTGGGCGTACCGCGTCTGCTCGCGGTTGGCGATGACCACGTAGTCGGCGCCGGTCGTCTGCTGGACGCTCAGCGCGAGCGGCTGCAGCACGGTCTGCGGATCCTTGACGTCGAACGCGGCCCTGACCTGAGGCAGCCCCGCCACGGACTGGGCGATCGCCAGCGCCCGCTGCTCGTACAGCGAGTCCAGTTGGGCGCGCGTGTGATTGGCCCACACGCCTCCTGTGCCTCCGACGGCCAGCAGCACGATGACCATCTGGAGCACGAACAGCTGGGTTCCGAGGGAGGCGTCACGTACCCGTCTCACCTGGCCCATGGAAACATGCCGAGGTCACAGGGGGGTTGCGACCAATACGACCTATACGACGGCTATCGTAAAAAGGTCGACTCCATCGGCAACGGACTTCACCATCCAGTATCTCGTAACGTGAAATCCCCCCTTTGGAGTGATCATGCGTCTCCGCATACTCGCCGCCGTCGCGGCGCTCTCCGTCGCCGCGGTGTCCGGCTGCGGCGCCGGCTCCGGTTCCGGCTCTGAAGGCGGGGGGACCGGCGCTCTGCGCATCATGGCTCCCGCCTCACCGGGCGGCGGCTGGGACCAGACATCCCGTACGGCCGAGCAAGCGATCAAGGCCGTCGACCCGAAGCGCCGGGTCGAGGTGTACAACGTGCCCGGCGCGGGCGGCACGATCGGCCTGGCCCAGTTGGCCGGCGAGAAGGGCAACGGCAACCTGCTGATGACCATGGGCCTGGTCATGGTCGGCGCGATCGAGCAGAACAAGTCCAAGGTCACCCTGGCCCAGACCACGCCGATCGCCAAGCTGACCGAGGAGTACGAGATCATCGTGGTCCCGGCCGCCTCCCCGTTCAAGTCGGTGGCCGACCTGGTCGCCGCCTGGAAGGCCGACCCGAAGAAGGTGTCCATCTCGGGCGGCTCGGCCGGTGGCACCGACCACATCGCGGCCGGGCTGATGGCCAAGGCCGCCGGCGTGGACCCGAAGCAGGTCAACTACATCGCCCACTCGGGCGGCGGCGAGGCGCTGAACGAGCTGCTCGGCAACAAGGTGAGCGTCGGCATCTCGGGCGTCGGCGAGTTCGCCGAGCACGTGAAGTCCGGCAAGCTGCGCGCGCTGGCCGTGACCTCGGCCCAGCGGCTGCCCGACCTCGACGCGCCCACGCTCAAGGAGGCGGGGCTGGACGTGGAGCTGACCAACTGGCGCGGCTTCGTAGCACCCCCCGGGATCGACGACGCGGCCAAGAAGTCGCTGACCGACCTGGTGACCAAGATGCACGACTCGCAGCCGTGGAAGGACGCGGTGGCCAAGAACGGCTGGATCGACTCCTTCCAGACCGGGCAGCAGTTCGCCGACTACCTCAACTCCGAGCAGGCCAAGGTCAAGACCATCATCGCCGAGCTGGGCGTCGTCTCCTGATGTCCGAGACCACAACCGGTCGTACCGGCCCGGGTGACGGCGAGAAGCGACGCTGGAGATGGCGGCCCGAGCTGGGGCTGGCTCTCATCGTGCTCGTGCTCGGGGTGTTCGTCGTCATCGGGACGCTCGACGTGTCCGCCGCCGCCTCGCAGCTCGGCATCGGGCCGCGGTTCTTCCCGATGCTGGTGGGCGGCTCCATGATCGTCGTCGGCCTGTTCTATGTGGCCGACGTGCTCAGGGGCGGCCGCGGCGACCCCGAGGAGAGCGAGGACGTCGACGTGGACGCCCCCGCCGACTGGCGCAGCGTCGGGCTGGTGAGCGGGATCTTCCTGGCGTTCACCGCGGTGCTGAACGTGCTCGGCTGGATCATCGCCGCGAGCCTGCTGTTCTTCGGCCTGTCGCTGGTGCTCGGCGCGGAGCACCGGCTGCGCGCGGCGGGCGTCGGAGTGATCCTGGGGATCGCCACCTACCTGCTGTTCGTCAAGGGCCTGGGCGTGTCGCTGCCCGGCGGGCTGCTGCGGGGGGTGATCTAGGTGAACTCGTTCCAGCTCCTGCTCGACGGTTTCGCCGGGGCGCTGACGCCGATCAACCTCATGTACGCGCTCATCGGCGTCACCCTCGGCACCCTCGTCGGCGTGCTGCCCGGCATCGGGCCCGCCATGACGGTGGCGCTGCTCCTGCCCATCACCTTCACCGTGCCGCCGACCAGCGCGTTCATCATGTTCGCCGGGATCTACTACGGCGGCATGTACGGCGGCTCGACCACCTCCATCCTGCTCAACACCCCCGGCGAGTCGTCCTCGATGATCACCGCGCTGGAGGGCAACAAGATGGCCAGGCGCGGCCGGGCGGCGCAGGCCCTGGCCACTGCGGCCATCGGCTCGTTCGTGGCGGGCACGATCGCGACCGCGCTGCTGGTCGTGGCGGCGCCCGCGGTGGTGAGCTTCGCCATCGCGTTCGGGCCCGAGGACTACTTCGCGCTGGCGATCCTGGCCTTCACCGCGGTGTCGTCGGTGCTGTCCCGCTCGGTCGTGCGCGGACTGGCCTCGCTCGGGTTCGGCCTGGTGATCGGACTGATCGGCATCGACCAGCAGACCGGGCAGGCACGGCTCACGCTCGGCATGGACCAGCTGCTCGACGGCGTGGACGTGGTGGTCGTGGCCGTCGGGCTGTTCGCGCTGGGCGAGGCCCTGTACGTGGCCTCGCGGCTGCGGCACTCGCTGCCCGAGGTGGTGCCGGTGGGCCGGGCCTGGATGGGCCGTACCGACTGGCGCCGGTCGTGGCTGCCCTGGCTGCGCGGCACCGCGCTCGGCTTCCCGTTCGGCGCGCTGCCCGGCGGCGGCGCCGAGATCCCGACCTTCCTGTCGTACGCGGCCGAGAAGCGGCTGGCCCGCGGCGTCGCCAAGGAGGAGTTCGGCAAGGGCGCCATCGAAGGCGTCGCCGGGCCCGAGGCGGCCAACAACGCCTCGGCCGCCGGGACCCTGGTGCCGCTGCTGACGCTGGGCCTGCCCACGTCCGCGACGGCCGCGATCCTGCTCGCCGCCTTCCAGCAGTACGGCCTGCAGCCCGGGCCGCAGCTGTTCGACCACAACCCGGCCCTGGTGTGGGGCATGATCGCGTCGCTGTTCATCGGCAACACGATGCTCCTCGTGCTGAACCTGCCCCTGGCGCCGCTCTGGGCGCGCGTGCTGCGCATCCCCCGGCCGTACCTGTACGCGGGCATCGTGCTGTTCGCCGCGCTCGGCGTGTACGCCCTGAACGGCTCGGTGGTGGACCTGGTCGCGCTCTTCCTGCTGGGCCTGCTCGGGTACGCGATGCGGCGCTTCGGACTGCCGGTCGCCCCGGCGGTGATCGGCCTGATCCTGGGGCCGATGGCGGAGATCCAGCTACGCCGGGCCCTGGCCATCGGGGCGGGCGACGTGACCGTGCTGGTGAGCAGCCCCATCGCGGTGATCCTGCTGCTGCTCTCTTTGCTGGCGCTGCTCGCGCCGCTGTTCAGGAAGCTGATGGAACGGCGCCACGTCGAACCGGCCCTGCCCACATCGCGGGAGGACTAGGGCCCCGTTTCCTGTCGTAGCGACCGGGCATCATGGCGGCCATGGCCGTGAAAGTACAGGTGACCTTCGACTGCGCCGACCCCGAGAAGCTGGCCAGGTTCTGGGCCGAGGCGCTCCGCTACCGGCTGGAGGAGCCTCCCCAGGGCTTCGCCACCTGGCAGGACTACTGGCGCGCGCGGGGGCTGCCCGAGGAGGAGCTGACCGGCGACGGCGGCTACGACTCGGTCGTCGATCCGGCCGGGGTGGGGCCGCGCCTGTGGTTCCAGAAGGTGCCCGAGGGCAAGGTGGTCAAAAACCGCCTCCACCTCGACCTGTCGATCACGTCAGGCCATGACCGCCCGGTGGAGGTCCGCAAGGCCCAGCTCGACGCCGAGGCCGAACGACTGGTCGGGCTGGGGGCGACGCTGTCGAAGGTGCTCCTGGTGGAGGGCCTGCCCGACTACTACGCGATCACCCTGCTCGACCCGGAGGGCAATGAGTTCTGCATCAGCTGAGCGTTTACCGGCTTTGCGACGGAGGCCCCGCCGGCTCGCTTCGTCAGCGAGTGGCGGGGCCTTCGGCGACGCATTACCCCTCGACGGGCTTACTCGGAGACGCCCAGCTTCTCCAGGATCAGCTCGCGGGCCCGGGCGGCGTCGGCCTTGCCGCGGCTGGCCTTCATCACGCCGCCCACCAGCGCACCGGCCGCGGCGATCTTCCCGGAGCGGACCTTGTCGGCCGCGTCGGCGTTGCCGGCGATGACCTGGTCGACGATCGCCGACAGCTCGCCCTCGTCGTTGACGATCTTCAGCCCGCGCCGCTCGACGACCTCGTCCGGCGAACCCTCCCCGGCCAGCACGCCTTCGAGCACCTCGCGGGCCAGCTTGTCGTTGAGCGCACCGGAGGCCACCAGCTCGGTGACCCGGGCGATCTGCGCGGGCGTGATGGGCAGGGCGGCCAGGGCCACCCCGGACTCGTTGGCCCGCCGCGCCAGCTCGCCCATCCACCACTTGCGCGCGTCGGCGGCCGGCGCGCCCGCCGCGACCGTCGCCTCGACCAGGTCGAACGCGTCGGCGTTGTGCATGGCCTGCATGTCGAGGTCGGACACCCCCCACTCGGCCTGCAGCCGCTTGCGCCTGACCGACGGCAGCTCGGGCAGCGCTTCCTTGAGCGTGGCCACCCAGGCCGGGTCGGGCGCGATCGGCACCAGGTCGGGCTCGGGGAAGTAGCGGTAGTCCTGCGCCTCCTCCTTGGACCTGCCGGGCGTGGTGACGCCGGTGTCCTCGTGGAAGTGCCTGGTCTCCTGGATGATCCGGCCGCCGTCGGCGAGGATCGCCGCCTGCCGCTCGATCTCGCTGCGCACGGCGCGCTCGACGCTGCGCAGCGAGTTGACGTTCTTGGTCTCGGTACGGGTGCCCCACTCGGAGGCGCCACGCGGCATGAGCGAGACGTTGACGTCGCAGCGCAGCGAGCCCTCTTCCATGCGCACGTCGGAGACGCCCAGCGAGCGCATGGTCTCGCGCAGCTCGGTCACGTACGCCTTGGCCACGTCGGGCGCCAGGCTCTCGGTGCCCTCGATCGGCTTGGTGACGATCTCCACCAGCGGGATGCCGGCCCGGTTGTAGTCGACGATCGAGTAGTCGGCGCCCTGGATGCGGCCGGTCGCGCCGCCCACGTGGGTGGACTTGCCGGTGTCCTCCTCCAGGTGCACCCGCTCGATCTCGACCCGCACGGTCCGGCCGTCGACCTCGACATCGAGGTAGCCGTCGAAGCAGAGCGGCTCGTCGTACTGGGAGATCTGGTAGTTCTTCGGCATGTCCGGATAGAAGTAGTTCTTCCGGGCAAAGCGGCACCACTCGGCGATCGAGCAGTTCAGCGCCAGGCCGATGCGGATCGTCGACTCGATCGCGACGGCGTTGGCCGTCGGCAGCGAGCCGGGAAAGGCCAGGCAGGTCGGGCAGACCTGCGTGTTGGGCGGGGCGCCGAAGGTCGTCTTGCACCCACAGAACATCTTCGACGCGGTGCCGAGTTCGACGTGCGTCTCCAGCCCGAGCACCGGCTCGAACCGGGCGAGCGCCTCGTCGTACGGCATGTGCGTATCGACAGTCATGGTGGAGTCCTTAGTTCAGAGAGCCGGAGCCTTGGACAGCAGGCTGCCGCCCCAGCGGCTTTCGAGGGCCTGCTCGACGGCGGCGCCGACGCGGTAGCAGCGGTCGTCGCCCAGCACCGGGGCCATGATCTGCAGGCCGACCGGGAGCCCGTCCTCGTCGGCCAGGCCGCACGGGACCGAGATGGCCGCGTTGCCCGACAGGTTGGACGGGATCGTGCACAGGTCGGCGAGGTACATGGCGATCGGGTCGTCCGCGCGCTCGCCGATCGGGAACGCCGTCGTCGGCGTCGTCGGCGAGACCAGCACGTCCACCTGGTGGAAGGCGGCCTCGAACTCGCGCGAGATGACCGTGCGCACCTTCTGCGCCTGACCGTAGTAGGCGTCGTAGTAGCCGCTCGACAGCGCGTAGGTGCCGAGCATGATGCGCCGCTTGACCTCGGGGCCGAACCCGGCGGCCCTGGTCATCGCCATGACCTCCTCGGCGCTGCGGGTGCCGTCGTCGCCGACGCGCAGGCCGTAGCGCATGGCGTCGAAGCGCGCCAGGTTGGAGGAGCACTCCGACGGCGCGATCAGGTAGTAGGCGGGCAGCGCGGTCAGGAACGACGGGCAGGAGACCTCGACGACCTTGGCGCCGAGCGATTCGAGCAGCTCGACGGCCTCGTGGAAGCGGGCCAGCACGCCGGCCTGGTAGCCCTCGCCACCGAACTCCTTGACCACGCCGACGCGCAGGCCGGAGATGTCGGCGTTGCGAGCGGCCTCGACCACGGAAGGCACGGGCGCGTCGACCGAGGTGGAGTCCATCGGGTCGTGCCCGGAGAACGCCTCGTGCAGCAGCGCCGCGTCGAGCACGTTGCGGGCGAACGGGCCGGGCGTGTCGAGCGAGCTGGCGAACGCGATCAGGCCGTAACGCGACGAACCGCCATAGGTCGGCTTCATGCCCACGATGCCGGTCACCGCGGCGGGCTGCCGGATCGAGCCACCGGTGTCGGTGCCGGTGGACAGCGGCGCCTCGTACGCGGCGACGGCGGCGCTGGAGCCACCGGACGACCCGCCGGGGATCCTGGTCAGGTCCCACGGGTTGTGCGTCGGGCCGTAGGCGGAGTTCTCGGTGGAGGAGCCCATCGCGAACTCGTCGAGGTTCGTCTTGCCGAGGATGACCAGCCCGGCCGCGCGCAGGCGGCTCGTGACGGTCGCGTCGTACGGCGGGCGCCAGCCTTCGAGGATCTTGGACGCGGCCGTCGTCGGCATGTCGGCGGTCGCGAAGATGTCCTTGTGCGCGATCGGCACCCCGGCCAGCGGGCCGAGCCGCTCACCGGCGCCCAGCCGGGCGTCGACGGCCCTCGCCTGCTCGACGGTGGTCTCGCGGTCGATGTGCAGGAACGCGTTGATCTTGGGCTCGACCTCGGCCATGCGGTCGAGATGCGCCTCGGCCACCTCGACGGCGGTCACCTCGCCACCGGCGATCAGCGCGCCCAGCTCGGCGGCGGTCTTGTGGATCAGGCTCATGCCTCCTCCCCCAGGATGCGCGGGACCCGGAAGCGGTTGTCCTCGACGGCCGGCGCGCCGGACAGCGCTTGCTCGGGCGTCAGGGACTGTCGCACCTCGTCGGCGCGGAAGACATTGGTCAGCGGAAGCGCGTGCGACGAAGGCGGAACGTCCTCGGCGGCGACCTCGGCCACCTTCGCGACCGACTCGATGATGGCATCGAGTTGGGTGGCGTAGTGGGCGAGTTCGTCATCGGTGAGGGCCAGCCTGGACAACCGGGCCAGGTGTGCGACCTCGTCGCGGGTTATGGCGGACATGAGTCGTTTAACCCGTTTCGTGGATGGAGTTGGGACACTGTCATCCTAGGGGCCTTGACGGAGCGAGACCGAACCGTTAATCCTCGCCACAGTGGAAGCGTCGGCTCAAGCGGTCTGAGTGACCTCGGAGCGGTAGCCGTACTCGATCCCGGGCGAGCTCTCGAAATGTTCGCGCAGCCAGACCGTGGCCTCGGCGGGCGGCATGGGCTCGTTGAACAGCCAGCCCTGGCCCATCTCGCAGCCCATCTCGGTGAGCCGGATCGCCACGTCGTCCGACTCCACGCCCTCGGCGACCGAGTGCAGGCCGAGGGAGCGGACCAGGTCGACGATGGAGCGCACGATCCGGTAGTCGTCGTCGGACTCGGCGATGCGCTTGACGAACGACGCGTCGATCTTCACCTCGGACACCGCCAGCCGCTGCAGCCTGATCAGCGAGGAGTAGCCGGTGCCGAAGTCGTCGAGGGACAGCGGCACGCCGAGCACGGCCAGCGCCTTGATCGTCTCGTGCGTGTAGGCCTGGTCGCCCATCAGGATGCGCTCGGTGACCTCCAGCTGGATCGCCGAGGGCGGCAGCCGGAGCTTGGCCAGCCCCGCCTCCAGCTGGTCGGGCAGCGCCGAGTCGAGCAGGTCGCGGGCGGAGATGTTGACCGAGACCTGCACCCGCAGGCCGCTGTGCCACCAGCGGGCGGCCTGCTCCAGGGCGGCCTCGATGACGTATTCGGTGAGCTGGCGCATGAGGTAGGACTGCTCGGCCAGCGGGATGAACTCCGACGGCGGGATCTGGCCGTGCACCGGGTGGCGCCAGCGCAGCAGGGCCTCCATGCCGTGCACGGCGCCGGTGCCCAGGCCGACCTTGGGCTGGTAGTGCAGCCTGAGGTCGCGGTTGTCGACGGCGCGCCGCAGGTCGCCGAGGAGGTTGAGGCGTTCGGGCGAGTTGCGGTCCTTGTCCGGCTGGTAGAGCTCCACACCGGTACGCCCCTCCTTGGCAAGGTACATGGCCACGTCGGCGCGCTGGAGCAGCAGCTCGAAGTCGGGGGCGTGGTCGGGATAGAGCGCGATGCCGACGGATCCGTCGAGGTCGAACGACATGCCTTCCAGCCGTACCGGCTCTCTGAGCGCCGCCCGCAGCCTGGCCGCCACCTCGCGGGCCGCGTGGGCGTCCCTGATCGAGGGCAGCAGGACGGCGAACTCGTCACCGCCCAGCCGGGCCACGACGTCGCCGGGCCGTACGGAATGGGTGAGCCGGTGGGCGACCATCTGCAGCAGCCGGTCACCGACCGGGTGGCCCATCGTGTCGTTGACCTCCTTGAACCGGTCGAGGTCGATCAGGAACAGGCCGACCCGCTCGTCCTGGCGGGCCTCGGCGAGCGCCTCCTCGGTGCTCACGATCAGCATCTTGCGGTTGGGCAGGGCGGTCAGCTCGTCGTGCATCGCCTGGTGGTCGCGGCGCATGGACAGCGTGGCGGTGAAGTAGACCGCCGCCAGGGGCGCCACGAACAGCGGCACGAGGGAGGGCGCGTGGGTCATCACCACGACGACCAGGGGTGCCAGGCCGAGCAGCGCGGCGTAGACGAGGCTCTGCGGGCCGAGGCTGGCCCTCAGCACGCGGGTGATCGACCGGCGCTCGTGCAGCGCCACCGCGCCGCTCACCAGCGCGGCCCTGACGGCGAAGTAGGCGATGCCGGCCAGCGTGATCGCCAGCATGTCGGAGCCCGTGGGAACCCACGGCGCGGCCGGGCGCGGCACGATGCCGAACAGGCCGAGCACCACGCCGGCGGCGGTCAGCGCGAGGGTCGACTGGGCGATGTTGAACATCACCCGGTGCCACGCCTTGCGGGTGACGATGCCGTTCATCGTCACGGCCACCGCCTGCATCAGCACCGCCACGGGCAGGCCGAAGTGCAGGAGCACGGCGAAGGTGAACATGGTGGAGGGGTACGTGCCGCCGACGGCGGTCGCCGAGGACACCATGACGGGCCTGAGCTCGCCCAGCA
Organism: Nonomuraea sp. NPDC049269; assembly: GCF_043197155.1. NCBI lineage: Bacteria > Bacillati > Actinomycetota > Actinomycetes > Streptosporangiales > Streptosporangiaceae > Nonomuraea > Nonomuraea sp. NPDC049269. The sequence continues at coordinate 288,660 of NZ_JBICSO010000008.1, read as the reverse complement.
CGGCGAGGATGGTCAGCACCCAGAACAAGGGTGTGCGGGCGAGCTCCGCCAGACCGGCCGGGTCGAGCCGGAGCATGGCCACGGCCAGCGCGGTGAAGCCGATCACGGTGATGCCGGCGAGGAACGCCCACAGAGGCGTCCCGACGCGTGGCCCTGTGTCGCGGGTGTCGGTTGGGTCAGCCATCAGTAACAGAACCCCCATTAGGTCACTATGGGAGGGTACGACCTTTACCCCACTTCGCGAAACCAACCGCGTACGTTCCGTCACTTATCCTTCGGACATATACCCCAAAACCACTCTTCGTATGCTACCCGCGACAATCTGTAGATGGCCTATGGCTCCGGAGTGACAGCCGCCTGCGCCGCCGCGTCCGGTCCCTCGGTCAGGAGCACCTCGAAGCCCGCCCCGTCGAGGATCGGCACGCCCAGGCTGACGGCCTTGTCGTACTTGGACCCGGCGTTGTCCCCCGCCACCAGGAACGAGGTCTTCTTCGACACCGAGCTCGCGACCTTGCCGCCCCGATCGCTGAGCGCCTCGGCGGCGGAGTCGCGGGTGAAGCCCGGCAGCGTGCCCGTCACCACGAAGGTCAGCCCCTCCAGCGTCTGCGGCCCCTTCTCGGGAGCGGGCTCGTCCTCCATGCGGACGCCCGCGGCCCGCCAGCGGGTGATGATCTCGCGATGCCAGTCGACCTCGAACCAGGCGCGGATGGTGGCCGCCACCCGCGACCCGATGCCCTTGATCGCGGCGAGCTCCTCCTCCGAGGCGGCCATGACGGCGTCGATCGAGCGCAGGGCGACCGCCAGGTCGCGGGCCGTGGGCGGCCCGACGTGGCGGATGGACAGCGCGACCAGCACGTTGGCCAGCGGCGCCTGCTTCGCCCGCTCGAGCTCCTCGATGAGCTTGTGAGCGTTCTGGCTGGCCTCGCCGTTGATGTTGGAGAAGAACGAGACGACCTTCTCCTCGCCCGTCTTCGGATCGATCTTGGGCAGGCCGCTGTCCTTGTCGCGGACCACTGACCTGATCGGGATCAACCTGTCCAGCGTCAGGTCGAACAGATCGGCCTCGGTACGCACGACCGGCTCCTGCGGCGGCAGCGGCTGGGTGAGCGCGGTCGCCGCGACGTAGCCGAGCCCGTCGATGTCGAACGCGGTGCGCCGGGCCGCGAAGAACAGCCGCTCGCGGATCTGCGCGGGACAGCCGCGGGCGTTGGGGCAGCGCAGGTCGGCGTCGCCCTCCTGCTCGTAGGCCAGCTCCGTGCCGCACTCGGGGCAGTGGGTGGGCATGACGAACGGGCGCTCGGACCCGTCACGCAGGTCGGTGACCGGGCTGAGAATCTCGGGGATGACGTCGCCCGCCTTGCGCAGCACGACGGTGTCGCCGATGAGCACGCCCTTGGCGGCCACCACCGCGGCGTTGTGCAGCGTGGCGCGCTCGACCGTGGAACCGGCCACGCTGATCGGCTCCATCACGGCGAACGGCGTGACGCGGCCGGTGCGGCCGACGCCCACCTGGATGTCGAGCAGCTTGGTGTTGACCTCTTCCGGCGGGTATTTGAAGGCGATCGCCCAGCGCGGCGCCCGCGAGGTGGAGCCGAGCTCACGCTGGGTGCGGAAGTCGTCGACCTTGACCACCACGCCGTCGATCTCGTAGGGCGGGTCGTGGCGGTGCACGCGGTAGTGCTCGATGAAGGCGTCGATCTCGGCGAGGTCGCCGACCACCCGGTAGAGGTCGCTGACCGGCAGGCCGAACTCCCGCAGCCGCTCGTAGACCTCGGACTGCGCCTTGGGCTCGGCCGCGCCCTCCCACACGCCGACACCGTGCACGATCATGCGCAGCGGGCGCTGGGCGGAGATCCGCGGGTCCTTCTGGCGCAGCGAGCCGGCCGACGCGTTGCGCGGGTTGGCGAAGGGCGCGATCCCCTGCTCGACGAGCTGCTCGTTGAGCCGGCCGAACTCCTCGACCGGCATGTAGACCTCGCCCCGGACCTCGATCAGGCTGGGGATGTCGGTGCCCTTCAGCCGGTGGGGCACGCCCTCGATGGTGCGGACATTGGGCGTCACGTCGTCGCCCGTCCGGCCGTCGCCCCTGGTCGCGCCGCGCTCCAGCCGGCCGTCGCGGTAGACGAGCGCGATCGCCAGCCCATCGATCTTGAGCTCGCAGAGGTAGGGCCCGGGATCGCCCTCGGCCAGCCGCTCGGCCCGCGCCTGCCACGCGGCCATCCCGGCCGGGTCGAAGGCGTTGTCGAGGCTCTCCATCGGCGCCAGGTGATCGACCTTGGCGAAGTCACCGGCGACCGGCGCGCCCACCTTCTGCGTCGGCGAATCGGGCGTCACCAGGCCCGGATGCGCCGCCTCCAGCGCGAGCAGTTCGTTGAACCACTCATCGAACTGACCGTCGCTGACCGTGGGCCGGTCGAGCACGTAGTAGCGATAGCGGGCTTCCTCCACCAGCTCGCTCACCTCGGCGTGCCGCTCACGCGCGGCCACAGGCACGCCCTCGACGCTTGGCTCGCTCACCAGGGTCTCCTTCCGTCCAACACCCTGAGCAAACGCTATCGCCGAGCACCGGCAACGGGCACCTTCCGCGGTGCCCGGTCGCGGCGTGAACGGGGTCAGCCGCCCTGGGACCAGACCCCGTCCCAGGACGAGCACTTGCCGGTGACCTTCGTGGCCGTGCCGCGGCAGACCCGGCCTTCGATGGAGAGCATGTAGCCGGTGGGGAAGGAGAACGCCAGCGGCTTGGTCCCCGAGCAGTTGTGGAAGGTCTTGGCGCCCCTGCCGCCGTTGTCCTTGACCCACCGGAACTTCAGCCACGAGCACCCGCTCCGGCCGGGGAAGTCGTAGAGCTTGCCGTTGATCGTGAACCCCGGCCGGTCGAGGACGACCTTGCCCTTGGCCTTGCCCGCCCGGTCGGTCGAGTAGATGGAGCCCCAGTTCCATGTCTCAGGGTTGGCAGCGGCCGCGGCCGGCGCGGCAAGGGACGCGGAGGAGATCAGGAGCGTGACGCCGACCGCCACAGTACGAAAGATCATAAAGTGAGGCTACTCAGCCGGATTGCAACCCGCTTGCCGGATCGTCGCGCAGCACCTGAGCGGCCTTGCGGCAGGCGGCGAGGGCGGCCCGCGCATAGCCGGGCGAGGCTCCGGCGAGCCCGCAGGCCGGGGTCAGCACGACCTGCCCGGCCAGCTTGTCGGGCGGGAAGCCGAGCCGCCGCCACAGGTCCAGCGCGGGCCTGGCGACGACACCGGCATCGGCCAGCCGGGTGTCGGTGCCCGGCACCACCCCGAGGAACAGCAGCAGCCCCGCCTCCAGCGCCTCCCCGAGCGCGTCGTCGTCCCGGCGGCTGAGCAGGGAGGCGTCCAGCGAGACGCCGCGGACACCGGCCGTACGGAGGAGGCGGAGGGGCACCGACGGCGCGCAGCAGTGCACGACCGGGTCGCCGAACAGGCGCAGCGACTCCGCCACCCGCCAGCCCTCCACGGGGGCCAGCCGCCCGAAGCCCGAGGCGGTCGGCACGGTGCCCGCGAGCACGCCGGGCAGGCCCGGCTCGTCGAGTTGCAGGACGATCTCGGTGACCCCGGGCAGGCGCCGCCGCACCTCCGCGACGTGGTCCTCGACGCCCTGGGCGAGCGAGGCGATCAGGTCGCGTACGGCTCCGGCGTCGGAGAGCATCTTGTCGCCGTACTTGAGCTCGATGGTGCCCGCCAGCGTCCACGGCCCGCAGACCTGCAGCTTGAGCGGCCCCGCGTAGTCGTGCCCGACCTCCTCCAGACCGTCGAGATCGCGTCTGAGATGGTCGACGGCCCGCTGGTGGTCGCGTCCCGGCCGGTCGGCCAGCCGCCATCCCGACGGCTGCACCTCCACCGCCAGGTCGACGAGCAGCCCAGCCGTCCGCCCCACCAGGTCGGCGCCTACGCCACGGGCCGGCAACTCAGGTAGGTACGGCAGGCTCGGCAATTCCCCGAACACCATCCGAAGCGCCTCGAAATGATCCTCACCCGGATGCGACCCAACCCCGGTGGCTTCCAACGTCGACATGGCACCAGCGTAGGCTCTGGAAACATGAAGCTGACCAAGCACGGCCACGCGTGCGTACGCCTGGAGAAGGACGGCAACGTCCTCGTCGTCGACCCCGGCACCTTCACCGAGGGCCCCGTGCTCGACGGTGCCGGCGCGGTGCTCATCACCCACGAGCACATGGACCACGTCGACGTCGAGCGGCTCAAGGCCGCCTCTCCCGACCTGGAGATCTGGACCTGCGAGGCGGTCGCCACCCAGTTGACGGAGGTGCCGGCGAAAGTACAGGTCGTACGGCATGGCGACGACTTCACGGCGGCGGGTTTCGCGGTGAAGGCGTTCGGTGAGTGGCATGCGAAGAACCACCCTGACGTGCCGATTGTGCAGAATGTCGGCTTCATGGTCGACGATGAGGTCTTCTACCCGGGTGACGCGCTGACCCTGCCGGGGGTCGAGGTGCCCACCCTCCTGGTGCCCACGAACGCTCCCTGGATGAAGCTGCTGGAGATGGTCGACTACCTGCGCGCGGTCCGGCCGGCCAGGGCGTACTCCACCCATGACGGGCTGCTCAACGACATCGGCCTCAGCCTGGTCGACAACTACCTGAAGCTGGAGTCCGACAAGCAGCACGCCGACATGCGACGACTCAAGGTCAGCGAGTCGGTCGAGCTGTCCTGAGGCGTCAGCCGGCTGCGGCGATGGTGGCCGAGCCGATGACGGTCTCGCCTGAGTACAGCACCGCCGCCTGTCCCGCCGCGACCCCTGTGGCGGGGCGGTCGAGGGTGATCCGCAGCCCCTCGCCGGTCTCCTCGAAGCGGCACCCGTAGACCTCGCCGTGGGCCCGCAACTGCACCTTCAGCTCGCCCAGCGCGACAGGCTCCGCCGGGCCGTTCCAGACCGGCCGACCGCAGGTGATCGAGGTGACCTCCAGCGCCGACCGCGGCCCCACCGTGACCGTGTTGGACACGGGCTCGATCGACAGCACGTAGCGCGGCCTGCCGTCGGCGGCGGGCCGGTCGATGTGCAGCCCCTTGCGCTGGCCGATCGTGAAGCCGTGGGCACCGTGGTGGTTGCCGACGACCTCGCCCTCCTGGTCGACGATCGGCCCTTCGGCCGCGCCGAGCCGCTTGGCCAGGAAGCCCCGGGTGTCGCCGTCGGCGATGAAGCAGATGTCGTGGCTGTCGGGCTTGTCGGCGACCGTCAGGCCCCGCCTGGCGGCCTCCTCGCGTACCTGGGCCTTGGTCGAGTCGCCCAGCGGGAAGATCGCGTGGCCGAGCTGCTCACGAGTGAGCACGCCCAGCACGTAGGACTGGTCCTTGCCCTGGTCGGCGCTCCTCGACAGCACGCCGTCCACCAGCCTGGCGTGGTGGCCGGTGGCGACCGCGTCGAAGCCCAGCGCCAGCGCCCGGTCGAGCACCGCCGAGAACTTGATCTTCTCGTTGCACCGCAGGCACGGATTGGGCGTGCGGCCCGCGGCGTACTCGGCCACGAAGTCCTCGACCACGTCGCGCTGGAAGCGCTCGGCCATGTCCCAGATGTAGAACGGGATGCCGATCACGTCGGCGGCGCGCCGCGCGTCGCGGGAGTCCTCGACCGTGCAGCAGCCCCTGGCCCCCGTGCGGTGGGACTGGGGGTTGGCCGACAGGGCCAGATGCACGCCAGTGACGTCGTGACCGGCCTCGGCGATCCGGGCGGCGGCCACGGCGGAGTCGACGCCGCCCGACATGGCGGCAAGCACACGCAATCCCATGACCATCCCAGCGTACTGTCCCGCCAAGGGTGCCCGGCCATCTGCACAAGCGGGGCCCGCGTCTGGGAGGATTCAGGCCATGCGACTGTTCGGGCGCAAGGACGACGAAGAAGAGCCCACCGAGCCGAGCGACGGCATCGCGCCGTTCTGGGCGTGGTGGGAGGAGACCAGGCTGCGGCTCGACTCGCTGGTGGCCGCCGGTGAGGCCGAGGGGCTGTCGGAATGGATCGCCCCGGCCGTGGCCGCGGTGCATCCCGACCTGGTCTGGGAGGTGGCTCCCGGCCGGAACGCGGCGCACGCGCTGGTCGTGACCGCCGCCGGCGACCCCGAGCTGCGCTCACTGGCGCACCGCTGGGTCAAGGGCGCGCCGCCCGCCGACCTGCTGTGGGAGTTCCATCCGTCACGCCAGGTCAACCCCCAGGCGCTGGAGCTCACGCTCGACGTGGGCGGTTTCGAGTTCGCGCTGGACAAGCTGATGCTGGGACTGCGGGTGCCGCCCAACTCACCGCGCGTGGACGTGGCCGCCTATCACCCGATCTTCGGCCAGCTCGACGAGGACACCCGGCTGGAGGCCACGCTGCTGGCCCTCGACTGGCTGCTCGGCGAGGACGACGTGGCGCGCTGGGTGGGCGAGATCACCCCGGCCACGTTCCAGCCGATCGACTCGGTCGCCGCCGTGCACCTGCCCGCCGTGGTGGCCGACCTGGCCTCCGGCTACGAAGAGGAGCAGTGGGCGCTGCTGGAGGGCCAGACGGCGGCGGGCGCGCCGCTGATCGCCACCGCCCGCTATCCGCTGCGGCCGGTCGACTATCCGCTCTTCGACCAGCACATCGCGATCACGCTGCCGTACGCGCATCGCGACGAGAACGGGCTGCCCGTCGGCGAGTCGCTGGCGGCGCTGCGCGACTTCGAGGAGCGGCTGGCGGCCCGGCTGCTCAAACTCCACGACGACGCGGTGCTGGCCGCGCACCTGAGCGCCGAGAGCCACCGGGTCATCCACATCTACGCCGACCCGACCGGCGACGCGGCGATCCACGCCAAGGAGCTGATCGTGAGCTGGGAGGAAGGCGAACCGCGGGTCGACGTGGCGACCGACCCCGCGTGGACCGCGGTGGTGGCCTTCATCAACTAGCCGCCGCTAGCTGAGTCCGGCGCGGCGGGCGCGTTCGACCGCCGCGGGCAGCACCTCGATCAGGCGGTCGACGTCGTCCTGGGTCGAGGTGTGGCCGAGCGAGAACCTGAGCGACCCCCTGGCCGCCGCCGCGTCGGCGCCCATCGCCAGCAGCACGTGGGAGGGCTGGGCCACCCCGGCCGAGCAGGCCGACCCGGTCGAGCACTCCACGCCCTTGGCGTCGAGCAGCATGAGCAGGGCGTCGCCCTCGCAGCCGGGGAAGGAGAAGTGGGCGTTTCCCGGCAGGCGGTCCACCGGGTCGCCGTTGAGCACCACGTCGGGGACCGCCTGGCGTACGCGCTGGATGAGGTCGTCCCGCAGCTCGGTCAGGCGGCGGCTCAGCTCCTGCTGCTCCTTGACCGCGACGCGGATCGCGGCGGCGAAGCCGGCGATGGCGGGCCCGTCGAGCGTGCCGGAGCGCACGTCGCGCTCTTGGCCGCCGCCGTGCATGACCGAGACCGGCGTCTGCCCTCGGGCCAGCAGCAGCGCGCCGACGCCCAGCGGGCCGCCGACCTTGTGCCCGGTCACCGTCAGCGCGTCGGCGCCCGAGTCGGCGAACGACACCGGCAGCTGCCCGACCGCCTGCACGGCGTCGGTGTGGAACGGGATGCCGCTGTCGTGCGCGATGGCGGCCAGGATGCGCACGGGCTGGACCGTGCCCACCTCGTTGTTGGCCCACATGACGCTGATCATGGCGACGTCGTCGGGGTCGCGGGCGATGGCGGCGCGCAGCGTGTCGGGATGCACCCGGCCGAGCTCGTCGACCTCCAGCAGCTCGACCTGCGCGCCCTGGCTGTCGGCCAGCCAATGGGCCGGGTCGAGCGCCGCGTGGTGCTCGACCGAGCTGATCAGCAGTCGCTTCCGCGGCCGGCGCGCCCAGTAGAGGCCCTTGACGGCAAGGTTGTCGGCTTCGGTGCCGCCCGAGGTGAACACGACCTCGCTCGGTCTGGCGCCCAGCGTGTCGGCGATCGTCTCGCGGGATTCCTCGACCACCCTGCGCACTCGGCGGCCGGTCGCGTGCAGCGATGACGCGTTTCCGACCAGGCCGAGTTGCTCCGTCATGGCCTCGATCGCCTCGGGAAGCATGGGCGTGGTCGCCGCGTGATCAAGGTAGGCCGACGGTCTGCTCACCAGGAAAGCGTATCCCCTTTGCCACTGTACCGTCCGGACGGTACAGTAGAGGCATGAGAAGGGACGAGCTCTTGGATGCGGCAGAGGATCTCCTCTGCGACCAGGGCTCGACCGCGCTGACCCTGTCCGCGGTGGCCGATCGGGCCGGCGTGAGCAAGGGTGGCCTCCTTTACCACTTCTCCTCCAAGGAAGCCCTGATCAAGGGCATGGTCGAGCGGCTGATCGACGATTTCGACGAGTTGATGGCCGCCCAGACCGGCGCCACCTACACCGAGCGCTACCTGGCGGCGACGCTGGAGGCCGTGCGCTCCAACCGGCTGCGACGATGGGCCGTGGTCACCGGGGCCTCGGGCAACATGTTCCTCCTCGCGCCGATACGCGAGGCGATGGCCCGCTGGCACAGCGAAGGCCTGGACGACGAGCCCGACCGGGTGGCGTCCCAGATCGTCCGGCTGGCCTGCGAGGGGCTCTGGGACGTGGCGAGCCACGATCCCGACCTCAACGCCGAGGGCGACCTGCGCGCCCTTGAGGCCCGCTGTCGCGCCCTTCTCAAACCCTAACCCCCTTACCCCCTTACCTTCCTTCGCCGCCCGGGCTCGCGTCATGAGCTCCGGGCCGCGTCGCGTGCCAACTAATGAGTGATTTGCGAGGTATATCCCTATGATCCGCGACTTGAGGATCGCCCGTTATGGGGCGGTTCTTACTTTTGTTCTGGCCGGGCTGCTGGTGGGCACGATGACCGTGCGCATCCCGGCGTTGACCGACAAGCTCGGCCTGTCCGAGTCGGCGGTCGGCGTGCTCCTGCTCGCGTGGGGCGTGGGCGCCTTGGTCACCATGCAGTCCATGCGCCGGATCATGGCCCGCGCGGGCAGCAAGACGATCCTGCGGATCGGCGGCCCGCTCACGGCGCTCGGCCTGGTGGGCGTGGCCTTCGCGCCGAACTTCCCGCTGCTGCTGGCCGCGTCCGTGTTCTTCGGCATGGCGTTCGGCATGGTGGACATCGCGATGAACGCGCAGGGCTCCACCGTGGAGCGGGCCTACGGGCGCCCGCTGCTGAACGGCATGCACGCCGGCTGGTGCGTGGGCGCGATCTCGGCGGGCGCCCTGGGCAGCCTGTCGATCGCCCTGGGCCTGTCGTTCACCGCCAACCTGGCGCTGGTCGGCCTGGTCTCGCTGCCGGTGACGGTCCTGCTGGGCCGCACCTACCTGCCCGAGGCCCCGGCCGCGCGGACCGCCACCAAGGCCGGACGCCGCCTGCCCCCGGTCGTCTACCTGCTCGGCGCCATCATGTTCTTCGCGTTCATGGTGGAGGGCACGGTCGCCGACTGGAACGGGTTGTTCATGCGTGACACCCTCGGCGCGCCGGAGGCGCTGGCCGCGCTCGGCTACCCCGTCTTCGAGGTGGGCATGCTGGTGGCCAGGCTCACCGGCGACCGGCTGGGGTCCAGGTTCGGGGTGCGCGGCATCATGACCGCCTCCGGCGTGGCCACCGCGGGGTTCTTCGCCGTCGTCCTGGTCGCGCCCGCGCCGCTGGTGGCGGTGGTGACGATGTTCTTCGTCGGCCTCGGCGTGGCCACGATCTCGCCGATGACGCTCTCGCTGGCCGGGACCGCCACCGACAACCCCGGTCCGGCGATCGCCCAGGCCGGTGCCATGGGCTACGCGGGACTGCTGCTCGGCCCCGTGGTGATCGGCTTCCTGACGGACGCCACGTCGCTGCGCGCCGCGCTCGGGATCGCCGTCGTGCTGGGTGTGGCGATCGCGGTGGCCGCCCGCTTCCTGCCACGTCAGGAGCCCATGTCGGTCACGGTCTGGCCGGCCGTCGAGGACGCGAGCAGGGAACCCGAGCCGGCCCACGCCTGACCCCGTGACATTTGTCCTAGTTGGGTGGCTTACATTCTGCACTGCCCCGATCCGCAAGTCAGTGAGAGGCTGAGCCCATGGTCAAACCGATCGCCACCGCCTCGGTCCTCGTCGTGACCGCCGTGCCGAGTGTCCTCCAGTTCTTCCTCCCCGGCCTGGAGCCCGCGCTCATGCGTGACCCGGCGGCCATCGACGCCGGGGAATGGTGGCGGCTGGCGACCTCTCTCGTCGTCCAGGACGGCGGCGTGTTGGGCACGCTGTTCAACCTGGTGTTCCTGGCGGTGCTCGGCTACCTCGCCGAGCGCTCTCTCGGGCCAGCCCGCTGGCTCATCCTGTACGGCGCGGGCGCCGTGGCCGGACAGGCGGCCGGATACCTGTTCAACGATCCAGGAGCCGGGAACTCGATCGCCCTGTGCGGCCTGGCGGCGGGCCTGGCCATCGCCTGCGAGGGATCGCTGGAGCGCTCCGTGGGCGCCTTCTACGCGGTGATGCTGGGCGCGTCCGCCCTCGCGCCGTCCGACGGCACCTGGAGCTGGGTGGTGACGGCGGCGCTCGCCGCGGCCGGGTTCCAGCTGGTGGTCCACCGGGAGCGGCTGCCCCTGTGGATCTTCCCCGTCGTCCTCGTGGCCGTCGGCGTCATGCTCGCCGCCCTCGCCGACCTCCATGGCGTGGCCCTGCTGGGTGGCATGATCGCGGCCTGGGCTCTGACCGTAAAGTCCCGTTCGACCTCACGGCCTACGTCGCTCGCGTAAAGAACGGGCCCGGCACCCCCTACGGGGAGCAGCAGTTTCACGCGCTCATGTCCGAGAACGGGGTGATCCCGTGGTCACTCGGCCAGGCCCGGGAGCTGGCGATGCGGATCCGGGAGGCGCTCGCCGGGGCGTGAGCTGGAAGTTCTCTGTGGATCTCGGCCGAGCCTCGTGGCAATCCGCTGCTCGGGGGCTCGGGCTCACAGAAACCTCACAGATCTCCTCAGAAGCCCTCCATCCCGGCGTACGACGCTGGCCGCATGATCCAGCTCAACGGACTGACGAAACGCTACGGCGAGGTGCTCGCCGTGGACGACCTCACCTTCACCGTACGACCGGGCCTGGTCACCGGCTTCCTCGGCCCGAACGGCGCGGGCAAATCCACCACGATGCGGATGATCATCGGCCTCGACCGGCCCACCTCGGGCTCGGTCACCGTCAACGGGCGGGCCTACCGCGACCTGCCCCAGCCACTGCGGGAGGTGGGGGCGCTGCTGGAGGCGCAGGCCGTGCACCCGCACCGCAGCGCCTACAACCACCTGCGCTACCTGGCGCAGACCAACGGGATCCACGACCGGCGCGTGGCCGAGGTGCTCGACCTGGTCGGGCTCACGGACGCGGCCGGGCGGCGGGCGGGGGTGTTCTCCCTGGGCATGAGCCAGCGGCTCGGCATCGCCGCCGCCCTGCTCGGCGACCCGCCGGTGCTGCTGTTCGACGAGCCGGTGAACGGGCTGGACCCCGAGGGCGTCCTGTGGATCCGCACGCTGATGCGCGGGCTGGCCGCCGAAGGGCGCACGGTGCTGGTCTCCAGCCACCTGATGGGCGAGATGGCGCTGACGGCCGACCGGCTGGTGGTCATCGGCAAGGGCAGGCTCATCGCCGACGCGGAGACCGCGACCTTCACTGACACCGGCGAGGGAGTGCTCGTCCGTACACCTGAGGACGTCATGTTCACCCGGCTGCTGCTGCTGGCCGGAGCCCGGGTGCGGGCGGGCCTCGACGGCGAGCTGATCGTGACCGGCCTGACCGCGCCCGACATCGGGCGGCTGGCCGCCACCGAGGGCGTGCCCCTGTTCGAGCTCGCCCCGCGCCGCACCAGCCTGGAGGAGGCCTTCATGGAGCTCACCCGTGACAGCGTCGAGTACGGAGCGGCCCGATGACCGCCGCGGGCGTGCTGCGCGCCGAATGGACCAAGTTCGCCACCATCCGCTCGACGACGGTCCTCTCCGCGGCGATCGTCGCGATCTCGACCATGTTCGGCTGGCTGTTCGGCACCGCGAGCGCCAACCAGTACGCCGCCGCCTCGGCACAGGACCGGCTGGACTTCGACCCGATGTCCCCGGCCACGCGGGGCCTGTTCATCGTGCAGTTGCTGGTCGCGGGGCTGGGCGCGCTGGTGGCCTCGTCCGAGTACGGCTCGCGCACGATCCGGGCGAGCGCCGCGGCCGTGGGCCGGCGGCGCCTGCTGACCGCCAAGGCCGGGATGACCCTGCTGGCCGCACTGCCGGTGAGCGTGGCGGCCGTGTGGCTGATGGTCCTGACCTGCATGGCGACGCTTTCCGCTCGCGGGGCGCCGGCCATCTGGTTCGGCGACGCCGCCGTCGTCCGCGTCCTGACGCTCGGCCCGCTCGTGCTCACGCTGCTGGCGCTCTTCGGCCTGGCGCTCGGCTTCCTGATGCGGGCCACAGCCGCCGCGGTGAACGTCAGCACCGCCTTCCTGCTGCTCCCGATCTTCGCCGGGTCCTCTCCCGGCTGGCTGCGCGAGCTCCTCGGCATCTACTGGCCGAACGTGGCGGCCTTCTCGGCCGCCTCGGGTCAGGCGGACGCCGGTCTTCCCCCCTGGGCCGGGTTCGGGATCCTCATCGGGTTCACGGCGGTGATGCTGGGCGTCGCGTTCGTGAAGTTCGAGTCCCGTGATCTCTGAGCGCACGGCTCGTACGGACTCATAAGCTCAAAACGGTCAGGACAGGGAGGGCGTCAGTTGCGTGACGGCGAACGGCTGCTCGTAGTCGACGACGAACCCACCGTCAGGGAGCTGCTCTCGGCCACCCTGCGCTTCGCGGGCTTCACCGTGAGCTCGGCCGAGAGCGGCGTGCAGGCGCTGGAGTCGGCCGGACTCGACCCGCCCGATCTGGTCCTGCTCGATGTGATGCTGCCTGATCTCGATGGGTTCGAGGTCATCCGCCAGCTCAGGATGCTGCCCCGGGGCGAGGGCCGGCCGGGGCCGGTGCCGGTGCTGTTCCTGACGGCCCGCGACGCCACGGCCGACAAGATCAACGGGTTGCGCCTGGGCGGCGACGACTACGTGACCAAGCCGTTCGACCTGGAGGAGCTCCTGGCCCGCATCAGGGCCATACTCCGGCGCACCGGCGCGGCCCCCGGCGCCGGCACGCTGCGTGTGGCCGACCTCGAAGTCGATCCCGAGGGCCACCAGGTGACCAGGGCGGGCCAGGCCGTACGGCTGTCACCGACGGAGTTCAGGCTGCTGCTCCACCTGGTGCTCAACGCCGGGCGGGTGCTGTCCAAGGCGCAGATCCTCGAACACGTCTGGCGCTACGACTTCGCCGGGGACTCCAGCATCGTCGACACCTATGTCAGCTACCTGCGCCGCAAGGTGGACACCGGGGACACGAAGCTGATCCACACCGTCCACGGCGTCGGATACGTGCTGCGCAGGCCCAAACAGTGATCGGGCGCCTGTCCCTGCGGCTCAGGCTGCTGGCCATCACGGTGGCGCTGCTGGTCGCCGGGCTGGTGGTGATCAGTTCCGTGGTCGTGCAACAGCTGGAATCCCAGCTTCTGACCAGGATCGACGAGAAGCTGGCGCCCATGGGCGCCGCCCTGTCCGTGATCCCGCCCGAGCTGGCCGAACGGCTGCGACAGGGGTCGGCCGGCAACCCCGCGGCGCAGTTGGACCTCTTCGGGCAGGGCTACGCGGCCTACCTGTCCGCCGACGGCACGATCCTGCGGGAGCTGAGCACCGTACCCGGCCCCCGGCTGCCTCGGCTGGACTCCGCGGCCGTCGCCGCCCACGCGAAGCGGCCGTTCACCGTGAGTGGTGCCGATGGCGTGGATTGGCGGGCGGTCGCGCTGCCCAAGGCGAAACCGGACGGCTCCGGTCACGCCAGTGTGGTCGTGACGGTCTCGCTCGACGCCATGGACGCGACGATCGGCCGGGTGCGGTTCGCCTGTCTCGTCGCGGGATCGGTGCTGCTGGCCGTACTGGCGCTCATCGGAAGTGTGGCGATCCGGGCGGGGCTCGCGCCGCTGCGGCGCGTGGAGGAGACCGCGGCGGCGATCGCCGGCGGTGACCTGACCAGGCGGGTGCCGTACCTGGCCATGCCGGGGACGGAAATCGGGCGGCTCGCGCACGCGCTGAACGGCATGCTCGCCCAGATCGAGCAGGGGTTCGCCGCCCGCGCGGAGTCCGAGGCCCGCATGCGCGGGTTCGTCGCCGATGTCAGTCACGAGCTGCGCACGCCGCTGTTCGGCATCAAGGGGTTCTCGGAGCTGTACCGGATGGGCGGCACGGACGCCGAGGCGGCGCTGGCCCGCATCGAGAGCGAGTCCGGGCGCCTGGCCCGGCTGGTGGACGACCTGCTGCTGCTCGCCTACGTCGATGAACCCGAGAGGCTCGATCTGACCCCCATGGACCTGCGTACGCTGGCCGCCGACGCGCGGCACGACTTCGCCGCGCTGGACCCGGCCAGGCCGATCGCGTTCACCGGGCCCGGCGACGGACCCGCGGCGAGCGCTCCGGTGCTGGGCGACGAGGCCAGGCTGCGGCAGGTGGTCAGCAACCTCGTCGGCAACGCCGTCACCCACACGCCCGCGGGCTCCCCGGTCAGGATCGGCGTCGGCACCGTGGGCGAACAGGCGGTGCTGGTCATCGAGGACGAGGGGCCGGGGCTCAGCGCCGAGGAGTCGGCCCGCGTCTTCGACCGCTTCTACCGCGCCGACGGCTCCAGGGCCAGGTCCACCGGCGGGGCGGGACTCGGCCTGGCCATCGTGCGCTCCATCGTCGCCGCCCACGGGGGTCGCGTGGAGGTCCGCTCCGCGCCGGGGCGGGGAGCGGCCTTCCACGTCCTGCTCCCCGCCATCGACCCGTGAACCTACTTGCGCTTGGTGACCTCTTCGGTGAGCTGTGGCACGACCTGGTGCAGGTCGCCCACGACGCCGTAGTCGGCGAGCTCGAAGATCGGCGCCTCCGGGTCCTTGTTGATCGCGACGATGGTCTTCGCGGTCTGCATCCCGGCCCGGTGCTGGATCGCACCGGAGATGCCGGCCGCGATGTAGAGCTGCGGCGACACCGTCTTGCCCGTCTGGCCCACCTGGAACTGGTGCGGGTACCAGCCGGCGTCCGTGGCGGCGCGCGAGGCGCCCACGGCCGCGCCCAGGGCGTCGGCCAGGCCCTCGATGACCGAGAAGTTCTCGGCCGAGCCGACACCACGGCCACCGGAGACCACGATCGCGGCCTCGGTCAGCTCAGGGCGCGCGCCCTTCTCCTGCTTCACCCGGTCGAGGACGCGGGCGGCCCTGGCGGACTCGGTCAGCGTGATCGACACCTGCTCCTCGGTGCCCGCCCCCGCGGCAGCCTCGGGGGCCGTCGAGTTCGGGCGGACGGCGATGATCGGCGTGCCCTTGCTCACCTTCGAGCGGACGTTGACGCCGCCGCCGAAGATGGACTGGTCGGCCACGAAGCCCTCGCCCAGGCCCACGGCGTCGGTGATGACGCCCGAGCCGGTCTTGACCGCGAGCCGGCCGGCGACCTCCTTGCCCTCGGTCGTGGCGGCCACCAGCACCGCGGCGGGCGACTTGTCCGCCACCAGGTGGGCGAGCAGCTCGGCCTTAGGCGCGACGACATAGTCCACGATCTCGTCGGCACCGGCGACGTAGATCTTGTCAGCACCGTATTCGGCGAGCCTGGCCTTGGCGCCGTCGGTGATGCCGGGGCCGGCCCAGACGGCGGCCGGCGTGCCGAGCGAGCGGGCCAGAGTCAGCAGTTCGAGCGTGACCTTCTTGACCTCTCCGTCGACGTGCTCGACGAGAACGAGAATCTCCGACATATCAGCTGTTCTCTCCCGGGCTCAGATGAACTTCTTGGACGCGAGGAAGTCGGCGGCCTTGGAGCCCCCGTCGCCCTCGTCCTTGACGATCGTGCCGGCCGCGCGCGGCGGGGCCGCGGCGAAGTCGACGACCTCGGACCAGGCCGCGCCCAGGCCGACCTGGTCGGCCGCGATCTCCGCGTCGGCGATGGCCAGCGTCTCGACCGGCTTCTTCTTGGCCGCCATGATGCCCTTGAAGGAGGGGTAGCGCGGGTCGTTGATCTTCTCCACCACGGACACGACGGCGGGCAGCTCGGCCGCGACCTTGTCGAACCCGTAGTCGGTGATCCGCTCGATCACGATCTGCGAGCCCTCGACCTCGACCTTCTTGGCCAGCGTGAGCTGCGGCGCGTCCAGGCGCTCGGCCAGCATCGCGGCCAGCACGCCCGTACGCGCGTCGGTCGACTCCGAGCCCAGGATGACCAGGTCGAACCCGATCTTCTTGAGCACCTGCGCCATCGCGTAGGAGGTCGACAGGGCGTCGGAGCCGTGCAGCGCGTCGTCCGTCAGGTGGACGGCCTTGTCGGCGCCCATGGCCAGGGCCTTACGGATGGTCTCGGTGGCCCGGCTCGGCCCCATGGTGAGAACGGTCACCTCACCGCCGTGGGCTTCCTTGAGCTTCAGGGCCTCCTCGACCGCATACTCGTCAAGCTCGTTCACCACGCCGTCGACGGCGTCACGGTCGAGCGTCTTGTCATCGGACCGGAGCTTGCGCTCGGTCGCCGTGTCGGGGACCTGCTTCACGCAGACGACGATGTTCATGGCCGGTGGACGACCTCCCGTGTTCGCGTACGCCGTCGCTCGGTGCGACTGGCGCCTGATGCATGCTGACAGACTGCCAGGTGCCCTATGAGGGCGGTGACAGGGGGTGGACTCCCTCTGCCTTGCCGCCATGTTACCCATGAGTAGCTTAGCTGCAAGCGCGAGGCTTGCGACAAAGCATCCACCACCCTACCGAACTTTATTCCGTTACCTGAGTTCAGGCCGACAGCAGGAAGACGATCCCGACCACCAGCGCCGTCCCGGCGAACAGCGCGAGCGTGAACGTACTGAAGAACGTGCTCAGCCCCAGGCAGAGCCCCGCGGCCCCGAGCATCGTCGCGAAATCGTAAATGATCCGGCTCGTCCTGAAGAGGCCGCGCGATAACAGCGCCACCCCCGCGTCGACCACGGCCACCAGCGCGTACGCGGCCAGCAGGAACAGCGCCACCTCCGGCAGCGGCTCCCGCGCGGCGGCGGCCAGCAGCGCCACGAACAGCCCGGAGCCGATCAGCCAGCGCCTGCGTACCGTCTCCCGGTGCCGGGCCCTGGACTCCTCGACCGGTGGACGGAGCCGCTCCTGGCCCGGCCGCCATTCGCGGGTCTCCAGGTCCTTCGTGTCGCCCTGCCGGGAGCGCAGGGCGGTAGCCGCGGGCGGGCGGGCGTGGTGGGCGCGAGGGATCTCGACGCCCAGCCGGGCGCAGATCTGCGCGGCCGTCGGCCGCGCGGCCGGGTCGATGGCCAGGCACTCGTGCAGCAGCGGGGCCAGCCAGTCCGGCGCCCCCTCCAGGTCGGCGTCGTGGTGCACGACGCGGTAGGCGACCGCCGACGCCGGCCCCTGCCCGTACGGCTGGCGTCCCGTGGCCGCGTAGGCCAGCGTGGCCCCGAAGGAGAACACGTCGGCCGCCATCCCCGACTCTTTGCCCTCCAGCACCTCGGGCGCCAGATAGCCGGGCGTGCCCACCACGGCTCCCGAGGCCGTCACCGAGAGCGAGTCGAGCGCGCTGGCGATGCCGAAGTCGATGACGACCGGCTCGCCCTCGGCCATCATCACGTTGGCCGGCTTCAGATCCCGGTGCACGACCCCCGCCTCGTGCATGGCCAGCAGCGCGTCGGCCAGCCCGGAGGCCAGCAGCCGCAGCTCGGCCACCGGCGTGGGGACCGCGCTGAGCGGCCTGCCCTGGACGTAGCGGGTCACCAGATAGGGCTCGGCCACGTCGAGAGAGGCGTCGAGCACCTCGGCCACGTGCGGCCCGCCCACCAGCCGCATGGTCTCCACCTCGCGGGCCAGCCGGGCCAGCGCGCCGCTGTCGGCCGTCACGTGCGGGTGCAGAACCTTGACCGCGACCGTACGGCCCTCGGGGTCGAGTGCCAGGTGCACCACGCCGAACCCGCCCGCTCCGAGCCGGGAGAGTAACTGATACGGGCCCAGCTTCTGGCTCATACCCCTGTTCTCCCCCCGGAGCGGGCCAAGACACTTACGACCAGGGTGACAGGAATCCCATTCCCATGCCGTTGAGCAGACTGTCGATCAGGCCGGTGATCAACCCCATCGTGCTGTGCCGCGCCTGGCTGGTCAGCTCGTCGATCACCGTCTCCGGAGCCCGCCAGGGCACCCACGACGGGTTCTGGCCCATCGCGAACATCACCGCGAGCAGCGCGGCCGTACCGACGACCAGGGCGGCGACCAGGGCCGCGCCGGGAGTGCGCAGAATGCCGGTGAGCGAGCGCGTGACCGCCTTGCGCGGCGCGCCGCCGCCCGGCAGCACGAACAGCCCGGCCGAGAAGGCGCCCGCGCCGTACGCGGCGGCGTCGTTGACGCTCATCCCACCGCCCCAGCGCAGCACGCCCCAGACGCAGACACCGAACATCAGCGCCAGCGGCACGTGGACCAGCGTCACGAGCGCGGCCTTGACCAGCGCCCACGGTGTGCCGACCAGGACGAGCAGCGGGTCGGCCGCACTGCTCCCGCGCACCTGCCGGCGCTTGACCATGTCGCCGAAGAGGTATTCGCCGACCCGCAGCACCAGCGCCAGCGCGACGGCCACCGCGCTCACCGCGACGGGCAACATGACCGCCAGCGCGGTCAGCGTGACCAGCAGCAGCAGGCCGACGAACTGGCTGCCGACCAGATAGCGCTTGCGCTCGGCCGGCGGCGCGGGCGAGTAAGGGGGCGGCTGCTGGGGCGGCCGCGCCCGCTGACCCGCCTGGGTGGGCTGGTAGGCGGGCGGATGGGTGGGCGGCGCCGGGTAGCCGGCGACCCGCTGGTCGACGCGCGGGGCCGGGTGCCTGTCCGGCATCGGCGCCGGGACGTAGGGCGGCGGCTTCTCCTCGCGCGGCGGCGCGGGCGCCGGCGCGGGCGGGCTGCCGTACGTGACCGGCGGCAGCACGTCGGCGTAGTTGTCCATGACCCGCGTCCGGTTGCCCATCCGCTTGGTGCCGGTCGGCCCGTCGGACGGCGTCTCGTGGAAGGAGGTCACCGTCGGGTCCAGCGACCTGGCCATCCGCAGGAGTTCCTGGGCGCTGGGCCGGGCGCCGGGCTCGACGCGCAGTGCGCGGCTCAGCCAGCCGCGCAGCCAGGCGGGCGCCTTGTCGATCTGCGCGCGCCCTTCCATGATGTTGAAGCAGACCGCCTCGAAGGTGCCCGTGCCGAACGGCGGCGCGCCCGTCGCGGCGAAGAACACCGTGGAGGCCAGCGCGTGCACGTCGGCCGCCTGGGTGATCTCCGAGTCGCGGATGATCTCGGGCGCCAGGTAGCCGGGCGTGCCGACGAACATCCCCGTCTGGGTCAGCCTGGTGGCGTTGACCAGGTGCGCGATGCCGAAGTCGATGACCAGCGGCTCGCCGTTGACCAGCATGACGTTGGACGGCTTGAAGTCGCGGTGGATCACCTCGGCCGCGTGGATGGCCACCAGCGCCTGGCACAGGCCCTGGGTCAGCCTGATGATCTGCCGCGCCTCCAGCGCGCCCTCCGCCAGCACGGTCTCCTCGAGCGTGCGGCCGGGCGCGAAGCGGGTCACGACGTACGGCTGGCCGCCGACGAGCTCGGCGTCGACCACTTCGGCCACGTACGGGCTGCGTACCCGGCGCATGGTCTCGACCTCGCGCGTCAGCCGGTCACGAGCCTTCAGGTCGGCCGCCACGTGCGGGTGCAGCACCTTGATGGCCACCTCGCGGCCCTCGGAGTCGAGGCCCAGGTGGACCACGCCCATGCCGCCCTCGCCGATCTTCCTGACCAGCCGATAGGGGCCAAGACGTTCCGGTGCCTGGGTGCTCATCGCCACCGTCCCAGCATCATCCCCCGGGGTTCCCCTTCAGTCCGTTGAGCTGGGTCACCACAGGTCCGACGTTCAGCGGAGCCCATACGGCCCTCCTCGCGTTGTCGAACGTGCCGTAGGCGAGGATCAGGGAGAGCGCGGCCCCCGCCGCAAGAACTCCCACCATCACCATCGCCGCTGTTCTCGAGGGTACGAGCGATGAGAGGGTTCTGCGCATCTGCCTTCCAGGTCCCTCTACTCCCGGGCCCGAGCAGACGGTCCACAGGGCGATCGCCGCTCCCCAGGCCAGCGCGTTGTAAGGGTTCATCTTGACGACCACGGCGAGCAGCAACGTCACCGGGAGTCCCAGGATAAGCGCGTAGAAGGTCAGCGCGAAGGTGATGCCCACCGACTTGACCAGCGCTTTGGGGAAGGCGAACACCCGCACCACGTCGAGCGCCGCCGATCCGGTGGACCTGCGCGCGGTGAGCTCCGGCTGGGCCAGGTCGGCCGCGCGCAGCAGCACCACGACCGGGATCGCCACCAGGGCCACCAGCACGGGCGCCAGCACGGCCGCCACGATCATCAGGATCAGCAGCATCGCGCTGGCCAGGCCATAGGCCCTGGACCGCTGGAGCGCCTGCCCCGGGCGGGCGCCCGGGATGAACGGCTCGCGCTTGGTCCGCAGGTCGGGCTGCTGGTAGGAGTCGCGCGGGCCCTGCTGGTCCGGCGGGAGGTACGGGTCGCGCTTCGCCTGGGGATCGGGCGGGAACTGGCCCTGGACCGGGATGTAGGGCGGCGGCTGGACCGGGTTGCCCCTGCCGTAGTCGGGCGCGTCGGGGCGCACCCGGCGGGTGGGGATGTCGGGCGGGTCCGTCGGGCGTACGCGCCGGGTCGGCACGTCGGCCTCGGCCGGCGGCGTGTGGCTGTTGTGCTGGGCGGAGACCTGCCACGGCTGCGGGGTGGCCTCGCGCTGCATCTTGCGCAGCTCCTCAGGAGTCACCCTGCGGGTCGGCCACGGGTCGCCCTGCTGCTCGGGGAGCAGCGAGACGTACTGCTGGTCCGGCGGCGGCTGCTGGGGCGGCTGGCCCTGGGGCGGACGGTTCTGGCCGGGCCCCTGCTGTGGCTGTCCCGGTTGCTGGCGCAGCTGGCCGTCGACGAGCTTCCGCGGCGTCATAGGCGGCGTCGAGACGTCGTACGACGGCTTGTCGGCCAGCGGCTGCGGCGTCGGCAGCTCGATCGACGGGCTGGAGCGGTCGGACCGCGGCACGGTCGAGATCTCGTCGGCCACACCGCTCGGCGGCCTGGGCAGCATCCGTGCGGTCTGCTCGGCCAGCTCTGCGGCCTTGGGCCGCTTGGCGGGGTTGCGCTGGAAGGCGGCCTTGAGCAGCGGCTGCAGCTCGGCCGGGGCCGCGCTCACGTCGGCCTTGCCCGCGGTGATGTTGTAGAAGATCATCTCCAGCGTGCCCTTGCCGAAGGGCGGCTGCCCGGTGCCCGCGTACAGCAGCGTGCCCGCCCAGGCGTGGACGTCGACCTCGGGGCCGGCCTCCTGCCCCTCGATGATCTCGGGGGCGAGGTATCCGGGCGTGCCGATGAACATCCCCGTCTGCGTCAGCCGGGTCGCGTCGACCGCCTGGGCGATGCCGAAGTCGATGAGGACCGGCTCGCCGTCGATGATCAGCACGTTGCCCGGCTTGAGGTCGCGGTGGATCACCCCGACCGCGTGCACGGCGGCCAGCGCGGTGGCGACCCCGTGCGCGATCCTGACCAGCGCGGGCAGATCGAGCGGGCCGTCGTCCTTGACGATCTCGTCGAGCGGTCGTCCGGGGACGTAACGCGTGACGATGTACGGCCGATGACCGGTCACATCGGCGTCGAGCACCTCGGCGATGTACTTGCTGCGCGCCCGGCGCATGGTCTCGACCTCGCGCGAGAGCCGCCGCCTGGCGACCTCGTCGCCGGCGACTTCGGCGCGTAGGACCTTGACCGCCACCTGTCTCCCCTGTGGGTCGACAGCGAGGTGGACAACGCCCATTCCGCCTTCACCGAGCCGCCTGAGCAGCCGGTAAGGGCCGAGTCGGTCATCGTTCATGGCATGAAGCACCATACCGGCTTAATCCCCGCCCACGAGATGAACCATGAGGCCACATTCCCACTCGTACAACGTTCCGATGGGGCCCATCGGTTTCCAGTTCAACGGTCTCGAATTGGCGTCAGTTCGCCAGAGGGAGGACCTCTGCACCCTTAAGTCCGGCAAGTGTGGATCCGGCGATGGCCAACTTGGACCGCCGCACCCCGCTTCCGATCACCACTCTGTGGTGCTCCGCCACCTTCGTGTCCACCAGGATCGGCCAGTCGGCGGGCAGGCCCAGCGGGGTGATGCCGCCGTACTCCATCCCGGTGAGCTCGACCGCCTCCGCCATCGGGGCGAAGCTCGCCTTGCGCGCGTCGAGATGCCTGCGTACGACGCCGTTCACGTCGACCCGCATCGTCGCGAGCACCATGCACGCCGCGTAACGCGTCTCGCCGCCGCGCTTGGCCGCGACGACCACGCAGTTGGCCGACTCGTCGAGTGTCACGCCGTAGCGCTCGCAGAACGCCGCCGTATCGGCCAGCTCGGGGTCGATCTCGGCCACGTCGACGCCGCCGAGTCCCTGCACGGCACGTGCCACCGGCTCGGCCAGCAGGTCGATCCGGTCGGTCGCGGGCACCCAGTCCAACGTCATCCCATCTCCTCGATCGCTTTCTCTGAGGACCTTACGCCGGTCCCCGGAGTCGCGTGCGACGTCACGGTGACTGCAATACCCGTTGGTGCAGCTGGGTGACGGCGCCGCGGGCCGACTCCATGGCACCCGCCTGCCACGCGATCAGGTAGGTGAGCCAGTCACCCGCGAAGTAGACCCTTCCGCTGGGGCGTTGCAGAAGAGTGAACGACGAATCAATGGCGGGCCAGCGCACCCAGCCGCCCTGGATGTGCTCCTGACGGTCCCAGGCGATGGAGACGCTGGAGAGCAGGTCCTTGCCGTACTTGTCGCCGTGGATCTTCCTGCCCTGGGTGAGGGCGCGGCGCCTGCGGTCCTCCGGGGTGAGCGCGCCGTAGAGCTCGGCGTTCCGCTCGGTGTTGTAGTAGCCGACGAGCACACCGCGCTCGGAGTGGAAGCCGGCCGACGGGTACCAGATGTGGGTGATGTCCAGGTCCGTCTCGGTCACGCCGCCGTAGATACGGTCCTCCAGCTCCCACCAGCGTCGGCCGTACTCCAGCCCGATCTTGCCGCTCGCGACCGGGATGGGCGTCTTGAGGGCGGTAGTGACGGGGGCGCCGAGGTTGTGCGGGATCTTCGCGAGCAGGTGGGGCGGGAGGGTGGCGATGCAGTAGTCGGCCTTGAGCGAGCCGCCGTCCCAGGTGACCTCGACGCCGTCGGCCAGGTTGGTGATCTTGTTGACCTTGACGCCGGTCCTGATCCGGTCCTCGCCGACCGCCGCCGTGAGCTTGGTGACGATCGCGTCCATGCCGCCGACCGGCTGCAACATGGGGGTGGACTGCTCGTAGCCGAAGTCGTTGGTGATCGAACGGCCGGTGCCGGCGGCGAGGACGGCGTGCAGGGTGCCGGGGGCCGGGATGGGGGTGCCACCGTCCAGCGCCGGATATTTGACGAAACCGCGGCGGTCGGAGCCTTCGTAGCCGAGCTTGGCACCCAGGTCGCCGAACCTGCGGAGGAACTCCAGCAGGCGTTCCTGGTCGTCCTTGCTGACCTGCTTGTCGAGCGCGCCGACATTTGTCGCTTTAGCCAGAAGCTCCGCGACATATCCGTACATATCAGCACGCGCGGCTCTTGCCCGGATCGTCTGACCATTCGTGTGGACGAGGGCCTGTCCGTTGTTGTTGATGAACGTCTCGATCGGGATGCCCAGCTCGCGGCAGTAGTCGAGGGTGACCATCCACGGCGCGATCCGCCCCGGGCCCGCGTTGAAGTAGACGCCCTCGCCGAACTTCACGTCCTGGGCGGGGCCGTTCAGCTCGGCCAGCCGATCGCCGCCGCGCAGCGTGAGGTTCCGGCCGCCGGCCCGGTCCCTGGCCTCCAGCAGTGTGCAGTCGTAACCGGCCTTGCCCAGCTCGTACGCGGCGGTCAGCCCCGCGACGCCGGCTCCGATGATCACCACCTTGGCCGCCGCCTTGCCGCGCAGCGAGAAGTCACCCTGCCGGGGGGAGGCGAAGTCCTTGTCCTGCCCGGACGGCGCCAGACCCAGCGCGCCCATGGCGGCGTACATCGCTCCCGCGCCACCCACCGCCCCGATGCCGACGAGCAAGCTCCGCCGGGTCAGCGCCGCGCCCTCCATGCCCCTGCTCCCCACTGTGCGGGCCTACCGTCCGCGAGCTCACCTTTGCGCGCCCGCCCTTGCGGGCCCGCTGTCGCGCACCCTTTTCGCTTTTCGCGGCCCATCTTCGCGGGTCCGACGGCCGCGCGTCTCGTCTATCGAACGGCGCCGTCGTACGACCTCACTCGCCTTGCGAGCGCTCAGCCGTACGGACCGCTGCCACAGGCGACCTGGCCACCGATCGTGGCGAAGATACCGAACAACGCCATGATCTGTGCGAAGTCATCGGTGGTGAACTCGGTGTGCCGCGCCCCGACCGACTTCACGCCGGGCACGAGCCCCACAGCGGCCGCGATGGCAGTGGAGTTCCACTCCACGCCCAGCGTGTACGGCGCCGCCACCCGGTAAGGCGTGAAGTCGCTCAACCGCCCCAACGCCCTTGCCGTCGCCTCACGGATCCGCGCCTGGGCGACGCTTGGCGGCAGCAGTTCGGCCGAGAACTTGTCGATCCCCTTCTTGACCGCCACCGTCTCCACATCGCCGAGCAACTCGCGCGCCTCTTCACCGACGGCCTCGTCCCCGGTCACCACCACGACCGGAACACCATGAGCCCCGGCGCACGCCGCCACCAGCCGCGTCTCGCCGCACACCTCGCCGTTGAGGTAGACGTTCTGGATCTCCTTGCCCATCCAGGTGTGGTTGAGCACGCCGTGGGGCACCCCCGCGCGAGCGTGGTAGCCCACGAAACAGGCGGCCTGGAACGACCCGTCGACCCCCTGCGCCATCCGCTGCGCCTTACCCGGTCCGCGGATGAGGGTGGCACGCGGATCCAGCAGGTCGATCCGCAGATTCTTGGTGGACCCGTGCGCGTCGTTCACCAGCACCGTGGTCGCCCCCGCCTCGAACGCCCCCTCGACGGCGGCATTGGCGTCGGCGGTCATGAGCTCGCATCCCCGCTCGTAACCACGCTTACCGGCGTGCATCTCCTCGGGGTCGGTGAGCCCGGTCACGCCCTCCATGTCGACCGACAGATACACCTTCACAGCCCTACTCCTCACCTGTCCCAGCAAGCCTCATGTGGCCTATCACGTGCCCCATGTCTCCACCCGGCGGACCTCGGCCTCGGTCATGAGCCCGACCTCGGACGTCATGAACTCGGCCGCCTGGTAACGCCACGGGGCGGGGATCTCGGCGAGCGCCGGCGGATAGCAGTGGTCGAGCCAGCTCGTCGACTCCTCGGTGGCGTCGAAGTAGTCGAGCGCCTTGCCGAACAGCGTGTCCCCGATGCCGGGCACCCGCGCCAGGCCGTACTCGACCATCTCCTGCCCCCCGTACGGTGGCGGCTGGAGCCACTTGCGCACCCGGGGATCGTCGGCGGTGAAGGGTGTGTCGAGCGGCCGACGCTCGACGGCGGCCTGGATGAGCTCCTTGTACAGGCACTTGCCGCACGTACGGCACGGGCCGTCGGTGCCCTGCAGGCACCATCGGACGTGTTCCTTGAGCTCCGAGGTCAGCGCCAGCCGCATGGTGACCGCCTCACTCACGCCGCCCACGGGAAGCACGATGTGCACCCCCGCCGCCGCGAACAACCGCCCCCACGCCCCGTGCGGCGCCCACATCAGGTTGTCGGGCGTGTAACGCAGCAGATAGCGATCCCCGCCGAGCCACCGTGAACCCAGTTCATACCCGAACGCCAGTCCCCCGAGATCCATCCGGTCGGCGTGCAGCAGTGCCCCAACGGCGACCGCGTGGTGCTCCGGGTATCCGGGCCGGGGCTCGGACAGTGTGAACTCCAGATCGGAGTCCACGATGGTGAGCTCCCGTCCGGTCCGCCGGGCCAGCCTGGCCAGAACGTCGGAGCGGTAGTGCGGCCACCGATTCGGCACACGGGGATGCGACACCCGCCGGAAGTGCACGAACGGCGCCTCGGGATAGATGGCCGCCGCCGCCACGGAGTCCGCGCCACCGCTGTAGGAGATCGCTAAGTTCGTCCCGGTACGACGGGCCTCCGCGCCTACCGGCCCCGCTTCGACGCCCCACCCGTCGTGCAGCGCGGCGGCCACCTCCGGGGAGATGGCCCGGTCGAACACGATCTCCTTACGCGTCCACGGCGCCACCACGGTCCACGCGGCGACGGCGAAGAGATCGGGGTGCGCGTCCTCGGGGACGCGGGCGACCGTGCAGGAGTTGGTGGCCAGCTTGACCGGGTGCTCGTCGGCGGCCTTGCCGGTGATCTCGTCAGCGGCCCCGAGCCGGAACGTCAGCTCGCCTCCGGCCCAGCTCACGCGCATGACTGATCCTCCACCCGAACGCCGTCACCAGGGCCCGGCGTCCGCGACTTGAGGTCGTCGATCGCCTGCCAGAGGAGAACCTCGTTCTGCAGCACGCCGTCCAGCGCCTTGGCCGTCTCCTGAGCCAGGCGATGGGTGTCGTCGAGCCTGGCCTTGTCGCCGGTGGCCGCGGTGGCGGGCCTGGCATTCCTGAGGCGCTCGACCTCGTCCTGCAAGCTCGCCATCTCCCGGCGCAGGGTCTGGACCTCCCACAGGGCGTCCCTGATGTCCTGGCGGTGATCGCCGATGGAGATATAGCGGGAATCAAACCACGTGCGCACGGCTTTGCGCAGGCGGGCGGGGACCAGGACGCGCATCATGAAACGCCACGATAGTGGCAAATCTTCGGCCTTCAGGACGCTGTTTCCGAATGGCAACCAAGTCACATAACTGGTGTCAACATCACTTGTCGTGACGGGTCCCAGCGGGATTACCGACCCCCACTTGTCGCGCGCCTTTCATGATCATGACGCTGGGAGAAGTCCTGGGCGTGGTCGGACGCGCCCTTACCGCAAGCGTCCGGGCCGGCGTTCCACCTGAGCGGTCCATACTCGATGGTGTGAACCTCGTCCCCCCAGATCTTCACGGTGCTCACCCGCCGGTCGTCCTGCCGTCCCCGGGAGTCTGACCGTGGTCGAGGAGCTGATCGCGTACGTGCGGGAAGCGTTCGGGTGGGATGAGGACGTCACGGCGTCTCCGGGGCCCCGGGGCGCACTGGGTCAGATCTGGCGGCTGGACGTCGGCCCGGCACGCTACGCGCTCAAGGAGATCTTCGCCGAGCCGCCGTCGGAGGCGTTGATCGAGGCGGAGCTGGCGTTCGCGCGGCAGGCGGCCGAGGCGGGCGTACGGCTGCCCGCGAGCCACCCCGACCGCGAAGGGCGCCACCTGCTCACGCCGCCCGGCGGGACCTGGCTGCGCCTGTACGACTGGCTCGACCTGCGGCCGCTCGACCTGACGGCCCGAGCCACACCGCGCGAGGTCGGCGCACTGCTCGCCCGCCTGCACCGATGCGCCCCGGCCACGACGGCCGAGCCGGGCGGCGGACCGCCCGATCCCTGGTACGACCGCGTCCCCGCCGCCCATGAGTGGGCGAAAGCGTCCGCCGAGTGGGCGGAAGCTTCCGCGTCCGGCGTGGTGTGGGCCGCACGACTGGCCGACCTGCTGACCACGCTGCCCGAGCTGTGCACGGCCGTCGCGCCCGCCGACCCCGCCAGGCTGATCGTCTGCCATCGCGACCTGCACCCGGAGAACGTCCTCGCCGAATCCACCGGCGATCTGGTGGTCGTCGACTGGGACAACCTCGGTCCGGCCGAGCCGGGCCGAGAGCTGGCCCGGGCGCTGTTCGACTGGTTCTGCGACAACTCGATCGCCGACCTCGACGCCATGCGGGGCATGTACGAGGCGTACGTGCGCGCGGGCGGCCCTGGTCGCATCACCGATCCGGCGGACTTCTCCATGCTCCTCGCCTCCCGCCTGAATTTCCTGCGCGTCCAGGCGCGCGCCGCGCTCGACCCGCGCGCCGAGCGGCGGCACCGCGAGTGGGCGGAACGCGAGATCGACGAGGGACTGCGCATCCTGCCCACCCCGCGGCAGTTGGCCGACGTGCTGGAGCTCGCCCGCGCGCGCTAGACCTGCTTCAGCATGCCGCCGTCGATGACCAGTTCCGAGCCGCTGATGTTCGGCGCTTTGCCGGAGGCGAGAAAGACCACCAGGGCGGCGACCTCGGCAGGTTCGGTCATGTGCCCGGTCGACAGGTTGGTCGCGGCCGGGATGCCCTCGACGAATTCCTCGAGCGACACGCCCGCCTGGCGGGCCAGCGTCGCTCCGTTGCTGCCGGGTGCGGTCCAGACCGGGGTACGCACCGGTCCGGGGGCGATCGTGTTCACCCGCACGCCCTGGGGGCCGAACTCTTCAGCGAGAGCCTTGCCGAGGTTGGCCAGTGCCGCCTTGGCGGCCGAGTAGTCCACCAGGTAGGGGAGCGCCAGGCGCGAGTTGACCGAGCCGATGTTCACCACCTGGCCGCGCCGCCGCAGGATGCTCGGCAGTGCCGCCCTGGTGGCCCGCACGGCACTCCACAGGGTCAGATCGAAGGTGCGCTGCCAGTCCTCGTCGGTGGCCGACAGAAAGCCGTCGAGTCGTGGCGCGGCACCGCCGACGTTGTTCACCAGCAGGTCGATCCCGCCGAACTCGCCGAGCGCCGCGTCGATGAGCCGTCCGGGCCCTTCGGGCGTGGCCAGATCGACTTCGATGGGGAGTGCCGCGAGCTCCTTTAGTTCCGTACTGATCGTCCGCGCCCCCGCGGCCACCCGGTAGCCGTCCTCCACCAGCGCCCGTACCACGGCGAGGCCGATGCCCTTGCTGGCTCCGGTGACCACCGCGATCTTCTCATTTTCCGACATGAGTTACCTTTCTCTCGTTGATCTTTCCGGGCAGGCGAAGGGCGAGCAGCGAGCCGAGCACGCAGATCGCCAGAGCCCACCAGAACGTGCTTTCGAACAACCGGATGTCGATCAGCGCGCCGGGCCCTCGCCGGAGAGCGTGCGCCGCGTAGCCGAGCAGGAGCGCCGTTCCGCCGAGCACCGGCGCGAGGACCGCGACCGAGCCGGCGCCGAAACCGTCACCGGCACGGGTGAGGCCGTAGAGCAGCACCGCGAGGCCGAGCGAGAGCAGCAGGAGGCCGAGGACGTCCAGTCGTGTCGTGCCGGTTTCCGGGCGGTCGCGAGGCAGCACCCTCAGTGACAGGACCACCGCCAGCAGTCCCAGCGGCAGGTTCATCGCGAACAACCAGCGCCAGGACAGATGGTCGATGATCACCCTTGCCCCGACGAGCACCGTCAGAGAGTCGGCGACAGTGGTCAGCGCGCTACCCGCAAGGTAGACGCCCAGCGCTCCGGAGAGCCGATCGATCCCCACGACCACGACCGTGCTGTTGAGCAGGGCGAGGAACGCGCCGAAGCCAAGGACGCCGCCCAGCGCCGGCAGCCCCGGAGTTGATCGTGTCTGGAATGCCATCGCCCCTCGTCGACACTAGTAAACGGCTTTGATAGTGTTCGACTATACTTAAACCGTTAGGTGGTGTCGACATGGGGTGGGACAGGGACGAGCCGGCCGCGGAATTTCACCGCGTACCGGCCCGGTTGGTCGCGGTGTTCGATTTCCTCAACACCTGCGATCTGCGGACCTTCGGCGGGCACGAGCCCGACGACGAGCTCGCCGGGTGGCTCGGCGATTGCGATCCGGCCGAGCGCGAGCGCGCCTTCACGCTGCGCCGGGCACTCCGCGCCATGGCGCGGGCCAACCGGACAGGCGAGCTCGACCCGGCCGCGGCCGGAGAGCTCGACGAAGTGGGCGCGACGCTGCCTCTACGGGCGCTGTCCGACGGCGGCGGCCTGCTCGGCGTCACCGCGGCGGACGGCGGCGTTCCGGGTACGCTCGCGAACCTGCTGGCCGACGTCATCGTCGCGTCGGCGGACGGGTCCTGGGCCCGGATGAAGGAATGTGCCGCACCGGACTGCCGCTGGATCTTCTACGACCACGCCAAACCACGCAACGGGCGCTGGTGCTCCACCGCGGGCTGCGGCAACCGGATGAAAACCCGCGCGTACCGCAACCGCACCTCGTGAGCCCTCGTGGCTGGGGAAATGACTGGAGGCAGTCCTGGCGCCGCCGGTAGACTCACCGCGCATGATCGAACTGGACGAGCAGGGACGCCCGGAACCTCCTCTCGCGGGCGACGAGACCGCCACACTCCTGGGGTTCCTGGAGTACCAGCGCGCGACCCTGGCGTGGAAGTGCGCGGGACTGGACGCCGCCGGGCTGAACGCGACCGTCGCCGCCTCCACGATGACCCTCGGCGGGATGCTCAAGCACCTGGCCTACGTCGAGAGCGACTGGATCTCGCGGTGGCTGCACGGGAGAGACCCGGAGTCCCCATGGAACACGGTGGACTGGAAGGCCGACCCCGACTGGGATTGGCACTCGGCCACCGAGGACACCCCGGAACAGCTCCACGCGCTCTGGCAGGACACCGTGGCCCGCTCCCGCGTTCTGGTCGCGGAGGCGATGGCCGACGGCGGCCTGGAGCGGTTGGCCCAGCGTTCCTGGCCCGATGGCCATACGCCCAGCCTGCGATGGATCCTGTTCCATCTGATCGAGGAGTACGCGCGGCACAACGGACATGCCGACCTCATCCGGGAGTCGGTGGACGGGCAAACCGGCGAGTAACCGCGATCAGGACGCCTTGTCCTCACCCTTCAGGTGCTCGGGCAGACCGGTATTGGGGATGCCGAACTTCCGCGCGTACAGATCGTTGAGCTCGGACCAGCCGAAGTCGACGGCCGCCGCGCCGCGGATCGGCGGGATCGGCCGCCCTTCGAGCAATTTCTCGGCCACGTCGAGGCAGATGTGCCAGCCGGCCGCGACCTTCGGGAGCCAGTCGCGGTCCTGGACGGTGTGCCGCAGGGTCAGCCGGGCACCGGTGTCGGTGGCCACCAGTTCCCAGCGCAGCAGGTCGGTGCCGAGGGTGTACTCCAGCAGCGTCGGTGGTTCGGCGCGCAGGACCTCGGCCGCCAGGTCCTGGGGATGCTCGTCGTCGATCATCGTGATCGTGGCGTCGCCCGCCTTGGACAGATCGCGATCGGCGGTGTACGGCGCCCACGCGGCGAGTTGGTCGGGCTCGGTCAGCGCGGCCCACACTTTCTCGGGCGGATGGCGCAGGTCGCGGGTGAAGACCAGCGTCCAGCGGTCTTCCGCCGCCTCGCAGTCGACCTGGGCCAGAGGGCTCGGGCGGTATGCGTCGGACGTCATGACTACTCCAGATTGTCGAGGTGGCGCTCGAGAGCGGCGAGATGCCGGTCCCACAGGGTGCGATACGGCTGAAGCCAGTCGTCGAGCGCCTGGAAGGGACCCGCCTGAATGCGGTAGATCCGCCGCTGCGCCTCCGTACGACAGGTGACGAAACCCGCTTCCCTGAGCACCTTCAGCTGCTTGGAGACCGTGGGCTGGCTGACGTCGAGCGCGTCGACCAGCTCGTTCACGCTGCTCTCGGCCTCCAGGAGCCGGTCGAGAATCCGGCGCCGGGTCGGTTCGGAGAGCACGGAGAACGTATCGACGGACATGCCTCCTATATTCTCCGCCAAGCATATGCCTGTCAAGGTATACACATGTCTTACGCGCTGTGGATTATCACCTTTTGTGGTGCTTTGGGCGCTTTCGGTATCGTGGTGAGAGAGATCCCGGAAGAACCGAGGCGGGCACATGTCCGACCGTGCATCGAAGGAACCCCGTCAGTACCGATACCGGAGTGAGCGCGAACAGCCGGACGGGCAGCGCGGAAACGACGCCCAGGAGCCGGAGTACGACGAGATGGCGCTGGGCGGGGAGTCGCTGAGCGACGAGCCGGATGTCTTCCTCGATGTTCCCCTGCTCAAGGTGGACGAGATTCACCTCGAGGTGGACGATCTCCGGGCACGGGTGTCACTGAGCGCCGAAGTCCTCGACCTGGTCCGGCTCAGTGTGGGAGCGGATGTGGCGCTCGGCCGGGTGGCGCTGGACATCA
Source organism: Nonomuraea sp. NPDC049269 (assembly GCF_043197155.1). Classification (NCBI taxonomy): domain Bacteria; kingdom Bacillati; phylum Actinomycetota; class Actinomycetes; order Streptosporangiales; family Streptosporangiaceae; genus Nonomuraea; species Nonomuraea sp. NPDC049269. The sequence continues at coordinate 256,654 of NZ_JBICSO010000008.1, read as the reverse complement.
AGGGCGTCGAGGCCGAGGCGCTGCTCAAGGTACGACTCGACAACGTCGCGCTGATCCTCGACAGGGTGCTGCGCACCATCGACCACAATCCGCAGATTCTCGAGAACCTGACTCGCGGCCTGGAGTCGACTCTTCGTGACGTCGGAACGGGCGCCGGCCATGCCGTCGGCGAACTCGGCCGGGGAGCAGGAAGAGCCGTGGAAGACGTCGGCCGCGGAGCTGGGGAAGCCGTAGAAGAAGTCGGCCGCGGAACCGGCGGGGCCGTCCATGAGGTCGGCCGTGGGACCGCGGAAGCCGTAGAAGGAGTCGGCCGAGGCACCGGCGCAGCCGTCGAGGAAGTCGGCCGGGGAGCCGGTAAGACGGCCGAATCCGTGGGCGGCACGGTCAAAGGCGGGGGCGAGGGGGACGACGAGCCCGTACGCGACCGTGATCGGGTGCCGAAGCGGACCGCGAAGCGCGCCGTACGAGAAGGCAAACCCGTCCGACGTCGCCCCCCGGAGGAGACCGAGCGCGAGCACCCCAGGCCGGTCCGGCGACCGGAGCGGCCCTCATGAACGATGACGGCGGGCAGCCGATCCTCCATGAGCCGGCGGACATCGTTCTCACCGCCACGGTGAAGGCGGACGAGCTCCGCTTCGACGAGGCGCCGCAGACGCACGTCGAGTTCTCCGGCCGCCCCGGTCACGAGTCAGGCTCCGGCAGCGACCGGACCAACCTGCCGGATCGCGTGGAGGAGAACATCACCTACCGGCACGTCCAGGTTGATTACGTCCTCGCCTCCACGCTCACCATTCGCAGCTAAGCGACAGAACCGTACGAGGGTTTACCCGCCCACTCGTAGGTGGTGTACACGACGCCGGCGTCGGTGACAGTCGACCCGGTGACCTTCAGCCCAGCCGGAGTGGTCCCCTCGGCGAAGAGCCGCTTTCCCTGGCCAAGGATGACGGGGAAGACCAGCAGGCGGTACTCGTCGATCAGTTCGGCCTGCTGGAGCGTACGCATGAGATCGCTGCTCCCCTGGACGAGGATCTCGCCGTCGGTGCGCTGCTTGAGCTCGGCGACCGTCTGAGCGGCCTCGCCCACCAGGACCTGGGTATTGCGCCACTCCGCGTTCATCGGCGTCCGCGTGGCGACGTACTTCGCCATGCCGTTGATCTTGGCGCCGCCTTCCTCGTCGGGCACGTCGGGCCAGTACGAGGCGAGGATCTCGTACGACTTGCGACCCAGAAGCATGCCGTCCGCGCGCTCGAGCTGCTCGCCCATGATGCGGCCGAACCCCTCATCCACGTGCGGGGGCAGCCATCCGCCGTGCGGGAAATCGTTGGAGTCGTCCTCGCCGGCCCCGCCGGGACCCTGCATGACACCGTCCAGCGACACGAAGGTCGAAACCACCAGCCTGCTCGCCATCTGCCCACTCTTTCGCTCGTGGTGCGGAAAGCGGGTCCGTCCGGCCCGCCGTTTTCCTGTGCCTTCAGCTTGGCGGAACCCATTTACGGAATCCTTAAGGCCTCCCTACGGCGACCGGCGTCCACACGCCGTCCGGAAGTGGGTGGCGATACCGAACGCCTCGCGCAGCTGGGCCATGTCGTGACGGTCACGGTCGCTGGGTTCGTAGCCCTGGTGGAAGGCCACCTGCTGGGCGGCTGACAGACAACCCACCGCAACGCTCTCGATCATGCCCGTGGTGAAGGCGTCCGCCGGATAGAGAAAGACGCCTCCGTGACCGTCGGCTTGCTGGACGGCGGAGCCGTCCGCCTCGAACCGCAGCGGATGCAGATCCAGCTCATGACCGCGCTGGTCCTTCATGACGAAGCGGACGGGCCGGCCCGGTGAGGCATCGGACTGCTCGGCGAACCCGGCGGCCTCCAGCGTCTTGATCAGCAGCGGCTCCTGCTCGACGCGGTGCAGCAGGTCAAGGTCGCGGTGCTCGCGAGTGACCTTGCCCACCAGGGCGTCGATGCCCCATCCACCGGCAACCCACACCTCGCACCCCACGTCACGCAGCAGCGCCAACACCCGCAGCAGCACACTCGCATCCATCATGCGGGGCATTCTGCCCTGCCTCGGGCGACACGAAAATGATCACGGATGGCAACTCGCCGATACGCTGAGTGATCCGTGTTACTACGGACCTTGCTGATCTTTCGAGAGCGTCTCAGGAGGTTCGATGACACTCATTCATGCTGGTCAGGCCGTAGCTATCGCGGCCGCTCTGCTCGCCGGCCCGTTCACCACGGCGTCAGCGGCGGACGCCGTCACCGCCGGCGCGCCGGCGCGGCTGCTGCCCAAGTTCTCGGCGACCCTGGTCGCCCGTCACAGTGGCAAGTGCCTGGACGTGGCGGCTGTCAGCACGGCCGACGGAGCCAACGTCCACCAGTGGACCTGCATCAACGGTCAGGCCAACCAGGAGTGGAACTTCGTGGCGACCAGCGATGGTTACTACACCCTCCGCGCCACGCACAGCGGCAAGTGCCTGGACGTCGCGGGCGTCAGCACCGCCGACGGAGCCAACGTCCACCAGTGGACCTGCCTGTTCGCCCAGCGCAACCAGGAATGGCGGCTCGTCCAGAAGGACAACGGCTACTTCACCGTCGTCGCCCGTCACAGCGGCAAGTGCCTGGACGTGGCGGGTGTCAGCACGGAGGAGGGGGCCAACGTTCACCAGTGGACCTGCCTGCCCGCCCAGCGCAACCAGGAATGGCGACTCGCCTGAACGATCCGCGCATGACGGGTCATGTGTCGTCGCCGTCGTTGAGGCGGCGCAGGAGGTCGAGCAGGGTCGCGCGGTCCCCCGCCGACAGGGTCGCGTAGCAGGTGGCCAGGACCTCGTCGGCGATCCGGTGCCCCGCGTCGAGCACCTGTTCGCCGGCGGGCGTCAGATGGTGCTCGACGCGTCGCCCATGACCTGGCCTCCGCTCGATCAGGCCCTGCGCCACCAACCGGCCGGCGAGTGTGCCGAACGCCTGCTCACTCTGGAACGTCGCCGAAGCCAGAGCACGGGCTGATGCCCCAGGTGTACGGCTGATCGCGCGCAGGGCATCCCACTGGGCCAGCGTGGTGCCGACAGTGGCGAGCCGACTGTCCAGCGCCCGGTGCTGCCGGTATTGGGCTTGCTTGACCGCTCTTCCAAGGACCTGCAGTTCACCGGGCATGGACCCAGTCTAGCGCTTACTCAACTAGCTTATATCAACAAGTTTAGTTATGGTGTGGCCATGCCTACCTCCCGCACCATCGCGCTCTACCCGGACCTGCCGCTCACCCTGACCGAATCGGGAACCGGCCGTCCCGTCCTGGTCCTGCACGGCGGTGGCGGCCCCGCCACCGTCGCCGGGCTCGCCGGCCATCTCGCGCGGACCACCCACACCATCACCCCCACCCACCCCGGCTGGGACGGCACGCCCCGCCCCGACTGGTTCACCGGCATCGACGACCTCGCCCTTGCCTACCTGCACTACCTGCACGACCATCAACTGTCCGACGTGCTGGTCATCGGCTCCTCACTCGGCGGCTGGACCGCCGCCGAGATGGCCGTACGCGACAACGCGGGCATCATCACCGGACTCGTCCTGATCGACCCCGTGGGCGTACACGTGCCCGCCGAACCGATCAGGGACTTCTTCGCCCTCGACGCCCGCAGCGCCGCCGAGTACTCCTGGCACGACTCGGACCGCTTCTACGTCGATCCCGCCGACGTTCCCGCCGAGCAACTCGCCCTCCGGCAGGCGAACATGGCCACCATGCGCATCCTGGCGGGCGACCCCTACATGCACGACCCCAAACTCGCGCACCGCCTGGCCCGCGTCGATCTGCCTGCCCTGCTGCTCTGGGGTGAGAGCGACCGCATCGCCACCCCCGCCTACGGCACGGCGTACGCGGCCGCCTTCGGCAACGCCCGGCTTGAGATCATCCCCGAGGCCGGCCACCTGCCACAGATCGAACAACCGCACGCCACCCATGCGTTGATCGACGCCTACCTGAGCCGCTTCAGTGATCCTCAGGCGATCTTGGGTGCGGCTCGCATGCCCACCCAGCAGTACTGAGTCCCGCCCGTGGTGGTGAAGATGACGGGCATCTCCTCGGAGATGCCGGATCCGGCGAAGTACGCGGCGAAAATGGTGTCCGTCACCGGCTTGAGCTCCGATTCGAGGGGCGGGGAGACGCCGGCCGCGTCGTCGACGAATTCGTACCGTACGTGCGGCTTGCCGTCCTGTTCGCTGACCGTGATGATGACGCCCGTACGCCGGTAGGTGCCGAAGAACGGGGTCGCGTCGACCGTGATGGGCGGACTCGCGGGGGCGAAGGGTTCGGGCATGGTGATGCCGAGCGCGCCGAGGAGTTCGGTGAACAGCTCCACGTACAGGGCGCGCGCGTTCCCGCTGTTGGTCATCAAGGCGATCGCGACGCCGCTGCCGGGGAAGATCCGCAGGAGGGCGTGCTGGGAGACGGCGGAGCCGTCGTGGCCGAACCCGCGGAAGCCCTCCTGGTCGTACAGGCACCAGCCCAGACCCCACCCGTCGGCGGAGACGGTCCATCGGTCGGGGGAATCGACCTCCCGATGCCGCATCGCGGCGACGGATTCGGCGGACAGGACGCGGGTGCCGTCGGGCGCCACGCCGCCGTCCAGGTGCATGCGCGCGAAGCGGACCATGTCACCGGCCGAGACGAGGACCCGCGCGGCCGGGCCTGTCGAGCGAGGCTGGATGTCCCAGACCGGGGCCGGGTCGGGGTCCTGTCCCGGCGCGCCGAGGTGGCCCATCGCGGCCCGGAACCGCAGCACCTCCTCCGGCAGGGTCATCGAGCGCTCAAGTCCCAGCGGGGTGAACAGCATGTCCTTCATCGCCTGATCCCACGTCTTGCCGGTGAGCACCTCGATGATGCGGCCCAGCACGACGAACCCGAGGCCGGCGTAGGACGCCGCGGTGCCCGGTGGGAGGGCCAGCGGCACCTCCCGGGCGGCCGCGACGTACTTGGCGAGGCAGTCGTCGCCCCGGCCGGTGTCGTGGTGGAAGTCATTGGTGAGTCCGCCGCTGTGGGACAGCAACTGCCGGACCGTGATGACCTTGGTGGCCTCGGGGTCCGGGGTGCCGAACTCTGGCAGCACGTCCACGACCAGCGCGTCCAGGTCGAGCTTTCCCTCGTCGACCAGCCGCATGATCACGGTGGCGGTGTAGACCTTGGCGATCGATCCGGACTGGAACACCGAATCGGGCGTCACCTCCACACCCGTCGCCCGGTTCAGCACCCCCGAGGCCAGCTCGTGGATCTCACCGTCCACCAGCACCGCCAGAGCGGCTCCCGGCACGTGATGCTTGGCGCGCAGGAAATCCAGCCGCTCCTGCCAGTGCGACGCGAAGTCCCCGGCCGTAGCGCGTTCGTTGGACATTTCGGCTCCTTCAGCAATGCCGTGCGGTCTTGTGTGCACCCGACGATGCCCACCACCGCTGTCAGCGAGCTGATGCCGCGCTGTTACGGGGTTTCGAAGCAGGTCATCACGACTTGGCCAGCGGGATGATCCTTCGGTACTTGCCACCGGGCGCCTGCTGCGGCGGCTCCTCGGCGTGTTCGAGTGTGACGTCACCGACCTTGTGCTCGGTGAGCAGGTGGGCGATCTCGCCGCGCACCGCCTGCCACACGCGGTCGGCGTCGGCGCCCTCCTCCGGCTGCAGGCGCACGCGCAGCGTGGTGGGCGCCGTCTGGACGATCTGGAACTGTTCGATGCCGGAGGCACGGTCCAGCAGGGTGCCGAAGGCCATGGGCGAGATGCTGACGTTCTCGCCGCGACCGGTGGGGAAGGTGAGCATGTCGGCGGCGCGCCCCCGCACCTGGATGGCGGGCAGCGGGCTGCCGCACGGGCAGGGATCGGGGCGGAGCAGAACGCTGTCACCGAGGTCGTAGCGCAGGATTGGCTGGACGCGGTTGACGAGGTTGCTGAGCAGGACTGTGTGCGACAACTCGCCCGGCGCGACCGGCCGGTGGTCGGCGTCGACGGGTTCGAGCACGGCCCAGTCGCTGTTGACGTGGTACCAGCCATGCCGGCAGCCGACGCTGAGGAAGCCGCACTCGGTGGCGGCGTAGGCGACACGCACCTTGGCACCGAACGCGGTGGCGAGCCGTTCCAGATCAGCCGCCGTCGACGTCTCACCGCCGACGATGATCAGCACCGGATGGATGCGCAGGCGACCGGCTTCCTGCTCGCCGGCCAGCAGCGTGATCATGCTCAGGAAGCCGACCAGGATCGCGGGGTTGTACCGGTTGAGCTCGGCCGTGAGCTCCGGCAGCGGCTGGTGTATCGAGAAGGTCCGCATCGCCCGGCCGAGCAGCGGGCTGTCCCGCTGGAACCGGGCTGTCCCGGCGGCACTGAGAAAATGGCCGCCGGGTGCGGACATGACGGCGCTACGGCCGGCGCGGGCGAGGGTGCGGATGACGTCGCCGACTCCCACACCGGCGCTGGCGCGCGACCCGAGGGAGGTCTCCACGGCCATGCTCCGCTGATCTATCAGGAAGATGCCGCGCACCCCGCTGGTGCCGGTGGTCGTGGCCACCAGGTATTTGCCACAGAACCGCTCCCCCACCAGGGCGGGGTCGGCCACGAACTCCTGAACTCGCTCCAGGGTCACCTCGCGGTCGGTGACCCAGTCGTCGAAGCGGCCCATCAGCAGCTTCTTGTTGGTGACCGGCAGCAGCGTGGGGTCGTCGACCTGCTCCGGCAGGTCTCGGTACAGCTCGCGGTAGTAGGGCGAGTTGGCGCGGGCGTAGGCCACCATCTCGACCAGGTGGGCCCGCTGCCGCCGCGCGATCGCCGCGGGGCCTTCGCGCATGGCGCGTCGTGCGTCGCGGGCGAGTTGTCGAGCGCTTTCTTGCATTATGGGGTATTCCTTTCTCCGGTGAGCGGGATGTCGCTCTCCTCAGGAAGCTCGGAGACCATAGGCGCGGGTCGCACCGAGAGCAGGCCGGACATGGCGATGTCGAGGCCACGCTGGGTGGCCTCCCACAGCTCCTCCTGCGACCGGCCGAGCTGGACACTCGCCAGGCCCGTCTGCTGAATGGCGCCCAGCAGGGATCCGGTCATCGCCGCCGCCGTGATCGGGTCCAGTTGGCCGGGGAACACCTTCACCAGCTCGTCGGCGATCCGTCGCTGCAGCTCCATCAGCATGTACAGGCCCTTCGCCTGGAGCGATGGCGTGGTCAGGACCAGCCGGGCCGCCGCCGACAGCTCCTCGGGCTCCCGGCGGGGAATCTTGGGCCGTCGGTGGGCTCTGTACTCCTGGACCATCCTGCCCAGCACCTCGCCCGGGCTCTCTTGCGGCCGGCGTTTCGCGATCGCCTCGAACATCACGTCGTAGTCCTGCTCGACGTCTACGAACAGCACCTCGTCCTTGCTGCGGAAGTAGTTGGAGAACGTCTTGGGGTCGACATCCGCCGCCGCGGCGATCTGCGCCATCGTGGTCTGCTCATACCCCTGCTCCTCGAACAGCCCGATGGCCGCCATGACGATCCGCTGTCGAGTCAGCCGCTTCTTCCGCTCGCGCCGCGTCTCCTGCATACCCCAAATATATGCATAAAAGAATTTTCCCAGCAACTGGAATATTGCGCGTCACGCAGGTTAGTCGCGGAAGGCGAGCGCGTGCTCGGCCGCCCACGAGCGGAACGTACGCGCCGCACCCGCGGTGACCTCCTCCACCGTGGCGGTGACCGGGGCCGGGCCGTTGGTCATGTCGGCCTGGGCGCGCAGGATGCCGTCCACGGCCTCGGGTGGCCAGCCGCGGGCCAGCATCTCCCGCCGGGCATCCTGCGGGGAGGTCTCCTCCCAGTGCACCGGGCGGCCGATCGCCTCGCCGATGACGCGGGCCTGCTCGGCCTGGGTCAGTGAGTGCGGCCCGGTCAGCTCGTACACGGCGCCGTCGTGTCCGCCCCGGGTCAGTGCCCGCACCGCGACCGCCGCGATGTCCCGCTCGTGCACCAGGGACATCGCGGCCTGGCCGTACGGCGCGCGCACCACGCCCTCCGCGCGGATCTGCTCGGCCCAGCGCAGGGTGTTGGCCGCGAAGGCGTGCGGGCGCAGGATCGTCCACTCCAGCCCGGACCGCTCGATCAGCCGCTCGGCCCGCCGTTCATGCTCACGCACGGCCGCCGATGACAGATAGACCACCCGGCGGGCATGCTCGGCCGCGACCGCCAGCACCGCCTCCAGCCCCTCAGCCGAGGCGAAGGGCCAGACCAGGAACACCGCCTCGACGCCCTCGACGGCGGCGTTCAGGGAGTCGAGCACCGACAGATCACCGCGCACGCTCTCGGCGGCGGGCGGGAGCTCGGCCGGTCCTCGGGTCAGCGCGCGAACCTCGGCCCCTGCCTCCAGCAGTTGCGCTGTCACGTGGCGGCCGACCGTGCCGGTCGCTCCGGTGACCAGAATCCGTTGTGGCATCTGATACCTCCTGTCGAAGGAACAACTGATGCTCCAACGTAGGAGGGCCGGAGAGGATGACCAATGCTTTAACGTGCGGGATTCATACGCGATCGTCTAAGTGGCGATCGTCAGGCCGCCCTTTCCAGGTCGTCATAGGTGACTCGGTGCGCCAGCGGCAGCCCGGCGGCCAGCCGTTCCAACTCGTCCAGCACGGCGGCGCCCATCCGGGACAACTCATTGCCATGCGAGCCGGCGAGGTGCGGGGTGAGGAAGACGTTGGGCAGGTCGAACAGCTGGGAGTGCGGCGGGAGCGGCTCGGGCTCGGTGACGTCGAGGATCGCCGACAGCCGCCCCGACTTCAACTCGGCCACCAGCGCGTCGGTGTCCACCAGGCTGCCCCTGGCCGTGTTGATCAGCACCGCGCCGTCCGGCATCAGCTTCAGGCGCTCGCGGTCCAGCATGTGCCTGGTCTCCGAGGTGGCCGGGGCATGCAGGCTGACGATGTCGCTGCGGCTGAGCAGCTCTTCGAGTGAGGCCTGCCGGATCCCCTCGACGCTGGTGTAGGGGTCGTACAGGCACAGCTCCAGGTCGTACGGCGCGAGCAGGTCGATCACCTTGCGGCCGATCCGGGAGGCGCCGACGATGCCCACCCGCCTGCCGTTGTTACCGACCGTGGCCTGGATCTGGGCGAGGGTGAAGGTGCGCTCGCGCCGGTAACGCTCGCCCAGGGTGAAGATGCCCTTGCCGGCCAGCAGGATCGCGCCGACGGTGTATTCGGCCACCGGCACCGCGTTGGCGTCGGCCGCCGAGGAGATCAGCAGATCGCGCTCCCAGCAGGCCGGGGAGACCAGGCTCTTCACCGAGCCGGCCGCGTGCAGCACGGCACGCAGCCTGGGGGCGGCGGCCAGCAGTTCCGCGTCCAGCGGGGGGCAGCCCCAGCCGGTGATCAGGATCTCGGTCTCGGCGAGGGACAGGCGGGGATCGTCGAACCGCTCGGCGACCAGCGTCACGTCGATGTCCGCGATCGTGTCCAGACGTCGCAGCAGGGGCGCGGGGAAGAGCAGCGCGAGGTGTTCCTCGTGCATGGCGAACAGCGCCTTCGGGCGGGTGGACACGGAGAAGCCCTCCACTTCGTAGATAACGGTTTCTACGGTAGGACCACGGCCGCCAAATGGTCAACGCTTGCCTTGGAAGCCAACATTCGCGCAGGTAGCTGCAGCCATCTTGATCAAAGAGTGGTCAATTGTAACGTATCCGTAACGCATTCTTGTGGGATGAGCTGTGCAGTCGTAGCGTTCGCAGAGACCGGTTTCTATCGCCGGGCAGCTCCGCCAACCATCGCGGCGGATGTCAGCGCGCAGAACTGCCGTGATGCCCAATCTGGAGGAATGTCATGAACGGCACCCGATGCCACCGGCCGAGTGCGGCGAGAGAGCGGTCCTGGCGATGAGCCGGGTGGAGACCAGGCGGGAAACACAGGCGAGACCGCCGTCAGAACCGCCCGAGAGCAAGCGTCGCACCCGGCCCAGGAGGGCGCGGGTGAGCCTGGCGGCCGGGCTGCTCGCGCTGCCGGCGGTCGTCTACTTCGTGGTCTTCAACTACCTGCCCATGGCCGGTCTGGTGGTCGCGTTCAAGTCCTTCGACGTCTCTCAGGGCATCTTCGACAGCCCCTGGAACGGCCTGGAGAACTTCAGGTACTTCCTGGACTCCGGGGACGCGGCACGGATCCTGTTCAACACGATCTTCCTCAACGCGCTGTTCCTGGCCACGACCCTCGCCGCGGGGATCACTCTGGCGATCATGCTGAACGAGATCCGGAGCACGCTGTTCAAACGGGTCTCCCAGTCCGTGGTCTTCTTCCCCTACTTCGTCTCCCCCGTGGTGATCAGCATCATGTTGCAGGTCTTCCTCGCGGGCGCCTCCGGCGGAGGCGGGGCCGTCAACGACATGCTGAACCTGTTCTCCCTGCCCACGCTGGACTGGTACACCGAGCCGGGACCGTGGCCGTGGATCCTCACCGTGGTGAAGGTCTGGCAGCTGGGCGGGTACATGAGCGTCATCTTCCTGGCCGCGATCACCGGGATCCCCGAAGAGGTCTACGAGGCCGGGATGATCGACGGCGCGTCGAGGGCGCAGATGGCCTGGCGGATCACCCTTCCGCTGCTGCGGCCGACCGCGGGAGTCCTGACCGTGCTGGGTGTCGGCCGCATCTTCTACGGCGACTTCGGCACCATCTACGCGATCGTCGGGGACAACGGCACCCTGTTCGACACGACGGACGTCATCGACACGTACGTGTTCCGCGCCCTGCGTCAGCTCGGCGACTTCGGCACCACCGCCGCGGTGGGCCTGTTCCAGTCGGTGGTCGGGTTCGTCCTCGTGGTGATCGCGGTCATGATCCAGCGCAAGTACGCCAAGGAGACCAGCGTCCTATGAGCCGTAGAAAGCTGGAGCCCTTCACGATCATCAGCATCATCGGCGTCGGATTCGCCGTGCTGGCCTGCGCGGTCCCGTTCTGGCTGATCATCTCGGGGTCCTTCACCAGCGAGGTGGACCTGGCGGTGACCGGGTACAGCTTCTTCCCCTCGGCCTTCGACCTCACCGCGTACAAGATGATCTTCACTGGTCCGGCGGTGCTCGACGCCTACATCGCCAGCGTCTTCATCACCGTGGTCGGCACCGCCCTGTCCCTGGCCGTGACCTCGGGAGTGAGCTGGGTCATCGCCCGGCGCCTGCCGTACATCAGCCGGCCGCTGACCATCTTCGCCTACCTGCCGATGCTGTTCACCGGAGGGCTCGTACCGCTGTACCTGCTGGTCACGCAGTATCTGCACCTGCAGAACACCTACTTCGCGGTGATCCTGCCGCTGCTGGTCGCCCCGTTCCTGGTCTTCATCCAGGTGAGCGCCTTCCGCCAGCTCCCCGCGTCGATCTTCGAGTCGGCCAAGGTGGACGGCGCGGGCGAGCTGCGGATCTTCTTCCAGATCGCGCTACCGCTGTCCAAACCGATCCTCGCCGTCGTGGGCCTGTTCTACGCCGTGCACTACTGGAACGAGTGGTTCACCGCGCTGCTGTTCATCGACGACGTCCACAAGTTCCCGCTCCCCCTGGTCCTGCAGAACCTGATCTCCAACATCTCGTTCACCCAGATGCTGCCGCAGCTCGCCGAGCAGGCGACGCCGGTCTACCAGCTCCGGCTGGCCCTCACGGCCGTCACCATCGGCCCGATCCTGCTGGCCTACCCCTTCGCCCAGCGCTACTTCGTCAAAGGCATCACCCTTGGCGCCACCAAGGGCTGAGCTCGCTCCCCCCATCAAGGAGACACCGTGTCTGATCAGAACCTGTCTCGGCGCGGCCTGCTGAGCGTCGGAGGTGGCCTCGGCCTCGCCGCCCTCTTCGCCGGTGCCGGCTGCTCCTCATCGCAGCAGCCGACGGGAAGCCAGAGCAGCGCGCCCGGCAAGGCGCTCACGCTCAGCCTGCTGCTCCCCGGCGACGTACCGGCCGGCTGGGACGCCGTCCTGGCCGAGGTCAACAAGAAGCTCCAGGCCGAACAGGGCTTCACCATCAAGCCGCAGTTCATCCCCTGGGCCAACTACGGCCAGCAGGCGCTGCTGAAGTTCACCGCCGGGGAGAGCTTCGACACCGCGCTGCAGGCCCGCTGGCTCAACATGACCCAGCTCGCCGCCAGCGGCTCGATCGTGGAGCTGAGCTCCCTGCTCAGCAGCGGCAAGTACCCCAACCTGACCGCCACCATAGACCCCAAGATCATCGAGCTGAACCGGTGGAGCGGCAAGCTGTACGGCCTGCCGCAGATCAACTCCGTCGCCCGCTTCCACCACTTCGCCATCCGCCAGGATCTGGCCGACAAGTACGGCATGAGCGAGATCACCGACTTCGCCGGCCTGGAGAAGTTCTGGTACGACGTCAAGCAGAAGGAAAAGGGCGTCACCCCGATCGCGGTCAACTCCCGCATGCCCAAACTGCTGGTCGCGTGGAACCCGGTCGGCTGGCTCAACCCCTCCATGTGGGAGAACCCCCGCGTGAGCATCTCGTCCTTCACCGGCGAATCGCTCGCCTTCGTCCTCGCCGCCGACGGCAAGCAGACCGGCTCCGCCAACCCGGTGCCGTTCTGGGAGGCGCCGGGCATGCTTGACGCACTCCGCCTGGTACGCAAGTACTACCAGGACGGCCTGATCAACAAGAACGCGCTCACCGTTGACTCCAAGGCGCTCGAATCCCAGTTCAAGGCCGGCCGCTTCGCCACGGGCTGGGCCATGACCGATGGCCTGACCTCGCAGATGCTGCCCGAGCTGACCAAGAACGTCCCCGGTGCGATGCTGTCCAACGTGGTCCCGCTCAAGGGCGGCAAGGACGCCAAGCCGTACCAGACCTTCCAGGCCGACAACTTCCTCGTGCTCAACGCCAAGGGGCAGAGCAACGAGAAGGCCCTGCAACTGGAGGACTGGCTGTCGATCAAGGAGAACCACGACCTGATCACGTACGGCATCCAGGGCAAGGACTGGAACCCCGTCGGCGACGACAAGTACGAGATGCTGTCCACCTACTCCTTCCCGGGCTTCGCGCTCTCCTGGCGGGCCAAGCTGGAGCGCCGGATCAAGGACATGACCGCGTCCGAGTCGGCCTGGTTCGACTGGGCGCAGAAGGCCGACAACTTCACCATCGACCCGTACGCCAGCTTCACCCCCGACCCCGAACCGGTGAAGCGGGAGAACACCCAGGTCACCGCTGCCATGACGCAGTTCGCCAACCCGCTGTTCATCGGAGCGGTCGACGTCGACCAGGGGCTGGACAAGCTGAAGAAGGCCCTCGACCGGGCCGGCCTGCCCAAGCTGCAGGCCGAGCTGGCCAAGCAGGCCGACGCTTACCTCAAGGGGCAGTGACCACCACACGGCACATCAGGCCCTCCTGGATCTTCCGGGAGGGCCTGCTACCTGACCTTGTCGAAAACGTCGGGCCGGGAGAACAGATAGCCCCGGGACAGCGGCCAGTACCGCACCACGGCCTTGCCGATCACCGCGTCCTCCGAGATGAAGCCACCGCCAGGCTCCTGCATGTGCCCCCGGGAGTCCAGTGAGGCGCTGCGATGATCCCCCATCAGCCACAACTTCCCGGCCGGCACCGTGACGTCGAACTTCCTGCCGGATGCGTAATCGCCGGGGTAGAGATAGGACGTCTCCTCCAGCGGCGTGCCGTTGACCGTGAGGCGCTTCTTGGCGTCGCAGCACACCACCTTGTCGCCGCCGACGCCGATGACCCGCTTGATGGTGTCCACGCCGCCCCAGCCCTTGAACACCACGATGTCGCCGCGATCTGGCTTGCCCGCGAGCTTGTTCACGAACACGCGATCATCGATCTGCAACGTGTTCTCCATCGATCCTGACGGGATGTAGAACGAGCCGACCACGAACGCCTGCAGCAGCAGGGCGATGCCCACGGTCAGGACGAGCAGCAACAGCGTCTCGCGGAAGCCGCCCTTCTTTTTCTCTTTCCCCACGCCCTCCGCCTTCTTGGTGACGGGACCTTGGCGAGCCACCGAACGCGGCAACCCTATGCCATATCGATCTTTGTCCGTCATAAAGCCGGCGTTCTGCTGTGCCTGTCCGGGAGGCTCGCGAGGAGGTCAGCGTCGCCATCGACCCGCTAGGGCCGGCCGCGCGCCGCGTCGTCGGTGCTTACACTCTTGTAGATCCCGAACAGGGTCTCCAACCCCCCAATGACCATCAAGACCACGCCGACCTTGGACGGCGTGAAGATGAAGATCTCCACATCGAGTCCGAACAGCCATAGCGCCAGCCCCGCCACAAAGGTGATCGAACCAGTGAGGAGAGTCTTGCGGGCAGAGGCCATGAGCGGTCCTTTCGACTGAGGGGACAGACGCACCGAATCTTCAACAGACCCTAGACAGACCCGGCCTGTACGGCCTCCTGCCAGTTGAGGAGATCGAATTACATCCTTCGGCTGACACCGCCCCGCCCCCACGAACACCGACATGGACGGCTCCCATAGCGGACTACCTCACCGCCCGGTTCGCCTCCGCCCTGGCATACCCCGAGTACGGGCCGCCCCTGCGCCGACTCGCCCGCGACGCACCGTTCGATGACGGGTGCAGCCGCCCGGGGTCCGCGGACTCGTGGCGGAACCTCTCTATCTCTCGTGCTGACGGCGCACCATCTCGGCGATCCAGACGGGGGCGAACGGAGACGTGCAGTTCGGGGGAGTCGGGTAATCCTTGAGCACTTCCAGGCGCTCGCCGATGTCGATCGCGCGGGCGCGGTGCTCGGCGTGCTGAATCCCGATCTGAGCGAGGCAGTGGTTCATCGACCACTGCAGACGATCCGGGGCGTCCTTCATCTCCGCCTCGATGACATCGAGCAGCCCTGCGAGGTCGAGGCCCTCGGGCGTCTTCGCCACCCGCTCGGCGGTCAGCGCCCAGCCGGCACTCGCGACCACTGGATCCGGATCCGTGCGCCAGGCGAGGCGCAGCTCTTCGGAGTACGGGTTCTTCTTCACCACGTAGTTCACGAACCAGTCATGCACCTTGGGGGCGCGCGTCTCGCGCAGCATGGTGTCCAGCTCGTCGCGCTCGAATGCCTTCGGACGGCAGATCAGGATCGCCAGGAGCCTCGCCCCGGTGTCATCTGTCTCCCAGAGTTCGCGCGCGAGATCCTGCTGCGTCTTGAGCCGTTTCGCGAGCGCGCGTAGCTTGCCGAGGTTCACACCGTGATCGTCACCGTGCTTCTCATTCACCTTGCGCACCTTCGGGTCCTCAAGCACGGCCAACTCAGCCATGACCTGCGCCACCGTCGTCTCGGTCACCCCAGCCTCCTGTCCGTCGCGCAAGAAACCTAGCCCACGGCCGATGGTGACCGGTATGCCTTGGCGACCCCGAGCCCGGATCGTCCGCGAGGGTCAGCGCCAGGGCGCATCGGGAAAAGTTCGCGTACGGTCTGTCGAATTCGCGTCGTCCGTCCGACGTAGAGGCGTACCGACCAGACGCACAGCCAAGGAGACCCACTCATGGCCCAGTACGCGATCCTCATCTTCGATAACCCCGAAGCCGGCGACTACACCCCCGAGCAGCAGGCGGCGAGCCAGCGGCACGCCGACGACCTCGTCGACTCCGGCGCCATGATCGCAGCGTACGCGCTGCAGTCCGCCGACACCGCCACCTCGTTGCGCGGCGACCTGGTCACTGACGGGCCCTTCATCGACTCCAAGGAAGTCATCGCCGGCGTCTGCGTCATCGAGGCTCCCGACCTCGACGCCGCCCTGGACCTGGCGCGTCGTAACCCCGCCGTCCAGTGGGGTCGTGGCGGTGTGGAGGTGCGTCCCGTCGCGGGCGGCATCGCGCCCATCGCGCGATGACGGCCGCGCCGGACGCGGGCCAGGCGGTCGCCGACGCGCATCGGCACGAGTGGGCTTTCGTGCTCGCCTCGACGGTCCGCGTCGCGCAGGATCTGGACCTGGCCGAGGAGTGCGTTCAGGAGGCGTATGCCGTGGCGCTCTCGGCCTGGGAACGCGATGGGATCCCCACCAACCCCGTGGCATGGCTCACCACCACGGCCAAGCGCCGGGCGATGGACGCGATCCGCCGCGAACGGACCTTCCGCTCGAAGCTGCCGCTGCTGGTGGAACCCGAAGTGACTGTCGACGAGCCCGCTCTAGGCAGGGTGACCGCAGTGGAACTGGAGGATGCCGTACCCGACGAACGGCTGCGGCTCATCTTCACCTGCTGCCATCCCGCACTCGCGCAGGAGGCGCAGCTCGCGCTCACACTGCGGCTGGTGTGCGGACTGCCGACGTCGGACGTCGCCCGGGCGCTACTGGTGTCGGAACAGACCATGGCCGCCCGGATCACCCGAGCGAAGAAGAAGATCACCGTTGCCCGCATCCCCTATCGGCTCCCGCGCCCAGCGGACCTGCCGGACCGGCTGGCAGCCGTACTGAGCGTGCTCCACCTGCTGTTCACCGCCGGGCACACGGCACCCTCCGGCCCTGCGCTCATGCGCACCGACCTGGCCGACCGCGCGCTGCACCTGGTCCGCGCGCTGCGGGAGCTCATGCCCGACGAACCCGAGGTACGAGGGCTGCTGGCGCTGCTCGTGGTCACGGACGCCCGGCGTACGACCCGGACCAGCTCTGACGGCCGGCTGCTGCGGCTTCAGGAGCAGGACCGTTCGCGGTGGGACCGTACCGCGCTGGCCGAGGCGCACGAGCTGATCGTGGCCGGGCTGCGCGGCGGTCGCGCGGGGCGCTACATGCTGCAGGCGGCGATCGCCTCGCTGTACGCCGAGGCGCCGTCGTACGAGCAGACGGACTGGCCACAGATCGTGGCCCTCTACGACAGGCTGCTGGTGCTGTGGCCCTCACCGGTCGTCGCGCTGAACAGGACCGTGCCGGTGTCGATGGTCCATGGACCGGCGGTCGCCCTGGCGCTGGTCGAGGCGTTGGAGCAGGATGAGCGGCTTTCCCGGTACCAGTATCTGCCGACGATCAAGGCAGACCTGCTTCAGCGACTGGGGCGTACGGACGAGGCGGCGGCCGCGTACCGGGTGGCGCTCAAGCTGACTGACAACGAGGTTGAGCGGGCGTTCCTCGCCGGGCGGCTAACTGATCAGGGGAACAGTGTCGGCACGATGCCTCGGCAGGCCGCGTCCAGCGGTCGGGCACCTTCCGAGTAGACACCAGTGAGCGTCGATGGCCTCCACGGCAGCCCGACGCACCTCCCCGTCTTCGTCGTTGACAGCGCGGTCCTTGAGCCAAGGCAGGGTGCCGGGGTCATCGGCCCAGCCTGAGGCAGTGGCCTGCGCGGCGCCCCGACGCACATCCCAGCGTTCGTCGTTGACGGCGCGCTCCTTGAGGAGGGGCAGGGTGGCGGGGTTATCGGCCCCGGTGTCATTCACGCCGTCTAGGGTCGCAGCGCGTATCCATCGTGATCAATCGGAATACGAGGAATGACCCCATCGAACAGCGGCACCAGGCGGGGGATGAAAGGCATCCCACGCCTGGGACGAGGCAAGTCGTCTCAGACAGGGCACTAAAGGGCTGCCTACCCAGGATCTCTTGAGCAGCCGATCGTCCCAGCCGTGTGCGGCGAGTACCGAAGTCAGCGATCGCAACGGTCCAGACCACTCTCAGGCCAAGGCCCCTGCCCGGAGAACCTCTTCGCGCAGGATCTGATCGATTTCATTGGCATCAGCGTTGTGACTCGTCTGCCGTCGGAGTTCCTTCCGTACAGCATCAATGACTGAGCCCTTTTCATCCTGAGAACGGCCGTCTTCGATGAGCTGGAAGACGAGGATGGCCTGCACGAGCGCGGTCGCGCGATGCAGGCAGCAACGCGCCGGACAGCCCAGGCTGGCGCATCAGCCGGGCCACCGTGCAGCGGGCGGATGATCTCGGCCGACAGTCGCGGGCTCAGCCGCTGATCTTGCTCGCCCGCGAACAGCCACCGCACGCCGTATCGCTGATGCAGGAGTTCGACGGCGGCGCGGCTGGCCCGCGCAGGCCACGATGGAAGCTGCCGCGCAGCAGGTGGAGCACGCACGGTGTCGGCCATCTGGCGTCTCCTTGATCGTCGGATCCGCCGTGCATGAGATACTCCCGCTCGCCTAGGATGTGTTGTTCATGACCTCCACGCGAACGCGCAAGCCCCGGAAGGATGCGGCGGAGAACACTGAGCGGCTGATTGCCGCAGCTGTGCGTGCGGGGCTGGCCGAGGGTAAGTTCGTTCCGCTGGAGCAGATCGCCGCTGAGGCGGGAGTCGGGATCGGGACGCTCTACCGTCGCTACCCGAACCGGGAGGCGCTGCTTGAGGCGATGGCGGTCCGCGCCTATCGTCTGATCCTGGCCGAGGCCGAGGACGCGCTGACGTCCGGCGATACCGGTCATGACTCGATCAGCCGGTTCCTCCATCAAACCTTCGCTCATCGCGACGAACTGGTGCTTCCGCTCCACGGAGCGCCCATGACCGAGGGCACCGAGTCCGCGGAGCTGCGCGCGCGCATGCAGCAGACCATGGGCGCCATCCTTGAGCGCGGCCACCAGGACGGTTCGGTCCGCACGGATGTGAATGCGGGGACCGTGGTGCGTTTCGGGGCGATGCTCGCGCAGCCGATGTCGAACGTGCCCGGCTGGGCCGAGGCGGCCGCCGAGCTGCGCGCGGTGTTCCTGCGCGGCATCGCACCCGATCGCGGTTAGTTCGACGCGTCAGTTCCGGCGCGCGCGGGACCCTGGTCCGATACCCATGCTGCGAAGTCGCGCACGTCGGGGACGAGGTGGCGCGTGACGTCGAAGTCGGCCTGGTAGGCGGGGACGGTGGTGAACCACTGGAACATCGCTCGCATGTCCTCGTCATTACGGAGCACCTCGATCGGCAGCCCTTCGTACCGCGTCGGTCGGCCGAGCTTGGCTGCGATCCGGTCGGCCACCTGAGCCATGGTGAGCTCATCGCCGGCGAGTTCGACCGCATCACCATCGATGACATCAGGGACGATCAAGAGACGCGCGGCGGCGGCGCCGATGTCGCGAACGGCGATCATCTGGAGCGGAACGTCACCCGCAACCGGCAGGCGAAGCACCAGCTCCCCACTCCCGCCGTCGGCGAGCTGCGGCGCCAGGTTTTCCATGAAGAACGTCGGGCGGACGAACTTCGCCGGCACCACCTTGCTAAGCCGCTGTTCGACCTGGTGCTTGCTCTCGAAGTGCGGGATCCCTGTCGCTCGCTCCGCCCCGCCGACCGACGAGTACACGACGTGCGGCACGCCCGCGCGTGCCGCGGCATCCGCGACGGTCACACCGCGGCGCGCCTCGCCCTCCGTGCCGTCCGCTCCCTCGAACGTCGTCATGAAGAACAGTGCCGCGACCTCGGTGAGTGCTTGCTGGAGCGATTCACTGTTCTCCTGGTCGGCGGCGACGACCTCCACGCCGCGGGCTCGGAGAGCACGTGCGCCCGCGGCTTCGGTGTCGCGAACCAGGGCGCGAACCGCTTGCTTCTGCGCGAGCAGAGCATCCACCACGCTGCCGCCCTGCTGTCCGGTCGCACCGATCACGGCGATGGGCTGCTGAAGATGAGTCATGAGTCATCCAATCTGAGGAGATGACAGATAAAGCGGAGGAAATCCTCCGTTATTCCCGTACGATGAGCGCATGCTCGCTGACGCGGACTCAGACGGTTACGCCGCCGCCACCCGACCCCATAACTCGTCCATCAAGCAGCGACCTGCGCGGGTCGCAGTCGTCTCGCGTCCGGAGGACATCGCGCCCACGCTCGATGAGGTGGCTGCGCTTGCGCGGTCGTCGGGCACGCCACTCGAGATCGTGCCGCAGGCAACCGGCCACGGAGCCGGCGCGCCGGTGGGCAAGGGGGCGGTCCTCCTCGACACGTCGAGGCTCGCCGACGTGTCGATCGACCCCGAGTCGCGCGTCGCCATGGTTGTGGCCGGAGCAACCTGGTCTGCGGTGAACGCCGCCGCCGAACAGCATGGCTTGCTCGGATTAGCCGGCTCAGCCCCGAGTGTGTCCGTGTCCGGTTACACCTTCGGCGGCGGCATCGGTTGGCTTGTGCGACGGGATGGACTTGCCAGTGGAGCACTTCGTGCCGTCCACTCCGTCGACGGCAGCGGTCGTTCCCGCACCGCTGCGGACGATGCCACCGACGAGGTCGATCGAGCGGCGATGTGGGCCTTCCGCGGAGCGGGGGGAGTCGGATCGCTCACACGCTGAGGTTCGACCTCGTCCCAGCGGCGGACCGGACTTGCTCGGATCCACCTCGATCCACCTACGGCAACCCCGGCCATCGGCGACGCGCGGTGGCTCGACGCATCGACCCCTGTCATCGCCGAAGCGCTCCTCTCGACAGCCGCGGCAGACGACGCCCCGATCGTGATGATGGAGATCCGCCACGTGGCGGGCGCACCGGTCAGGCGCATCGGGGCCGTTGTGGCCCTGCCGGGCGACTTCATCTACCACGCGGTCGCGCCGCTCAGCCTGTTCCTCCGTAAACGGATCGAAGCAGGGTTCGCTCGGGCACGATCTGTCTGGTCGATTGCCGACGCCGACTCGACGCCGGGCTCGTGGGTCAAGGGCGCGGCTGGCGTGCCGGATGCGCTGCCAGCGGATGTCCGGAAGCGGTCCGCGGCGATCGCCGACGCTGTAGACCCGGACGCCCGAATCCGCCGCTCGCGCCTGCTCGGATGATTCCGTGGCGCTCGTCGACCCAGCGATGGGGCCGGGGCTCGATCAGGCTCCGCCGCCAGTGGGGTTCTGGTGTGCGGCGCGCTTCTGGCGCGGCTTCGCCGACCGGGGCGGGATGGAGCGCATGTGATCGCGGACGACGGTGAGGACACGAGCGAGGCTGTCGATGTCCGCGCGCGTGAGCGGTTCGAGGAAGAGTTGCCGCAGGACGTCGATGTGACCGGGGAACACCCTGGCGAGCACGTCCCGTCCCGCCTCGGTGATGGTCACCGTCACGCCCCGGTCGTCCTCCGCCGACGGGCTGCGGGCGACGAGTCCGGTCTTCTCCAGCAGGCCCACCTGGTAAGTCAGGCCGCTGCGGCTGTACACAACCCCGTCTGCCAGCTCGGTCATGCGCTGGCTGCCGTCTGCCGCGTCCCCGAGTCTGGCCAAGAGCTGGAACTGGACGTAGCTGAGGTCGCCGGCGTCGCGCAGCTGCTGCTCCACCGTGTGGCGCAGGAGGCTGCTCACCTCGATCAGCGCGAAGTACGCGCCGAGTTCGGCGGGATCGAGCGGCGGAGGGGACGCTTCTTCGGTCATGCCGCGATCGTACTTGCTTCGAGTTCGAAGCAGTGCTAGCTTCATTTACCGGAAGTGCTTCGAATTCGAAGCATATTGCCCCTCGAAGAAAGAAGTTCGTCATGAAGGCAGTGCGATTCCACGAGTACGGCGATGCTGATGTCCTGCGCTACGAGGACGTGGCGCTGCCCGTCCCCAGCGCTGGTGAGGTTCGCATCCGGGTCGCGGCGACGTCGTTCAACCCGGTCGACGCCGGTATCCGCAGCGGTGGCCTCCAGGGCCCATTCCCGGTGACGCTCCCGCACACGCCCGGCATCGACGTCGCCGGTACGGTCGACGCGCTCGGTGACGGCGTCGATGCGGTGGCGGTCGGTGACGAGGTCGTCGGATTCCTCCCGATGATCGGCGACGGCGCAGCCGCTGAGTACGTCATCGCGCCCGCCGAGGTCCTGGCGGCCGCGCCTTCGAGCGTGCCGCTCGCTGACGCGGCGGCCCTGCCACTGGTGGGCCTGACCGCATGGCAGGCACTGTTCGAACTCGGCGAGCTCACCGCCGGGCAACGCGTGCTCATCACCGGCGCCGGAGGCGCTGTCGGTGCCTACGCGGTGCAGCTGGCAAAGAACGCCGGCGCGCACGTCATCGCCACGGCGAGCCCGCGCAGCGCGGACCGGGTCCGGGCCGCCGGTGCCGACGAGGTCCTCGACCACACCGCGACCGACGTGGTGGATGCGGTGACCCAGCCGGTCGACCTCATGCTCAACCTCGCACCGATCGAGCCCTCGCAGCTCGCCGACCAGGCCGCTCTCGTGCGATCCGGCGGGGCCGTGGTCAACACCACGGTGTGGATGCAGGCGCCGAGCGATGAAACGCGCCATGTGCGCGGGATCAACGTCTTCGTCCGGAGCGACACCAAGCAGCTCGCCGGCCTCGTGGCGGCGATCGACCGAGGCGAACTTCACATCGACATCAGCCGCCGTATCCAGCTCAAGGACCTCCCGGCCTTCCACGCGGAAGTCGCCGCCGGTGCCGTGTCCGGCAAGGTCGTCGTCCTTGCGCCGACCGCCTGACCCTCTCATCCCTCACTGGACCTGAATCGAACGGAACCGAACATGCCCCTCATCCTGGATCCCGAAGTCGCCGAAGCCATGGCCCCCATGGGCGAAGCGATGGCCGGCATGATCCCGCCGGCCGTCGGCGACGTCGCCGGACGACGTGCCATGTGGGAACCGATTCTTGACGCGTCAGGGAAGGCCCAGCCGATCCCGGAGGACGTCACCACACACGACTACGTCGCCGCCACGGACGACGGCGCCCAGATCACGATGCGCTGGTACGCCAAGCATGAGAGCATCCCCGGCTCGGCCGTGCTGTTCCTCCACGGCGGCGGCTACCTTTTCGGCCATATCGAGCACTTCGACGGCCCCGTCACCCGGTACGTCTCAGCGAGCGGCGTGCCCATGCTCTCCGTCGAGTACCGCCGAGCACCCGAACACCCCTATCCCACCCCACTCGAAGACGCCTACACCGCCCTGAAGTGGCTCAACGGGCACGCCGCCGAGCTCGGCGTCGACCCCGACCGGATAGGCGTCATGGGCGACAGCGCCGGTGGGGGTATGGCGGCCGCGCACTCGATCCTCAGCCGCGACCGCCGTGGCCCGCAGATCGCCCGGCAGATCCTCCTGATGCCGATGCTCGACGACCGGAACACCACCCCGGACCCGCACATCGCACCCCTCGCCGTGTGGACCTACGACGACAGCCGCACCGCCTGGCCCGCACTCCTCGGCGACGCGGCCGGCGGGCCTGACGTCCCGGCCACCGCCGCCCCCGCTCGCCTCGAGAACGCGACCGACCTGCCGCCGGCCTACCTCGAAATCGGGCAGATCGACGCCTTCCGCGACGAAGCCAGCGCCTACGCCATCACGCTCAGCCGCGCCGGCGTCCCGGTCGAGTTTCACCTCCACCCCGGGGTCCCGCACGAATTCGACTCCATCGCCTTCAACGCGGACGTCTCCCGACGCGCGATCGCCGACCGCATCCGCGTCCTGAAGTCAATCTGAACCCCTTCGGACCACACTCTCCCTCGCCCCGCGAGCGTGCTCCGAAGGGTTCCTGTTCTACCCTTGTCGCACAAATTGCCTGTTCGACAGGGGATCGGCTCGCCCGCTCCCTGCAGGGCTACCTGCGCTTTTGCTGCTGACGCAGGCTGCCGATGTGGCGAGACGGTCCCTGGGCATCTCGATCGTGATGGTGGCACATCGCGGATCGGCAGGGATGAAGCGGCCCTGCGCCGCGGTGGACCTTATCCGTTGTCCCTCCCGTCCCCCGTCGGCAGAGGAGGATGGCGCTCATGGGCCGGCCAACCCGGGAGCAGTGGGCGGCGGCGCTGCATCGGCTCCGGCGGCCGGCCGAGCAGGGCGGTGCGCTGAGCGCTGAGGTCGCCGCGACGGCGGCGGCTCTGGGGGTGGCCGAGCGTACGGTGTGGCGCTGGATGGCGTTAAGCACGGGTCAAGTGCTCGTTGTCACATCCGTCACAAGTCACCGGCTGACCGGAGCTACCCGTGGCGAAGCGAGTGCGGGCGGAGCGAGGCCCTTCAGGGGTCGGACCCTTGGCCCGACTGGAAGAAACGCCTGAGTCCCGAGCGCGAAGCGCCCATCGCGGAGCCCGTTGCGCCGGAGGTGCTTCCAGGAGAACGGCCGGAGCGGAGCGGAGGGCCCTTGCAGTGCGCGTGAGCGCCTAAGGAAAAGCGCCGAGCTTCCAGATGCTCTCGAATGAGAGCACGCCACGGGGCGTCCGACGCTAATGCTCGGGCGTCCTCTATGATCGCTCTCTGGCGAAAGTTGATCTACAGGTCTTCAACCTCTTGACGCCTAGCCCAGCGATCTAACGTAACAGCATTGATCTTGTCTATGGAACATCCGATCAAGCTTTTGATCGGAGGGCCAGAACTAGTTGCCAAACATTAGTTGAAGGGTTACTTAGAAAGTCTTCCCCAGTCGGATCGAGTTGGCGAGCTCTAAGGCAGGCCGCATCCAACCCATGGAGGAAATCAGAAAATCGAGTATTCCCTTCGCTCCAGCCTGGTGCCACAGATTTCAGCCTGCGTTTTGCCTCGTTCGCCGACAGAAACGGTCGGGTGCAGTCTGCGTGATGCATAATCAACCAGACCTCGAAACATGGCGTCGACAGGCAAAGGTCGATCGAACCACGCTTTGCCTCACTTATCAGCGCCGACGTAGGACCTCATCCAACTCCGTGTCCAATACGCACCAGACGGCATCGTACTCGTCCGATCGTCTAGCGACAGCTTCGCGGACTATGGAAAGATGATCGACTTTAGGGGTGTCAACATCAATATGAGGACCCTGTCGCGACCGCATCCCTACGAAGTAGTCCTTTTCAGTCTTTCCTTCGCAGAGGATCAGGAAGCTCGCACGCTCTTGCCGCGTCCCCTTCTTCTTGTGCTCAAGGTCGGTATCTGTCCGAATGCCTCCCTTTCTCGTCCTAGATGTTCGAGGGGACATCGTCCGCCTCTCGACGTTCAGCTAGCGCGGCAGCGAAGAGTTCGTCACTGACAATCGGAACGGCACCGTAGCGACCAGCCAGGTATCGGCGTTCACGGTTGTCTTCACGACGCGGCTTGAAGTCTGAAAGCGAAAACAGCTCGGTAACGCCACATTCATTCTTTTCGGTGAACCAGACGTGGTCGCGTTGTAGCACTTCTTCGCCTTGGATCCGTCCGAGGAGAGTAGCGTCATGGCTGCTAAAAATCAGCTGAGCCCCGTGTATATTGACATCTTGATCGCGGAACAATCTTACAAGCTGTGCCGTCAAGTAGGGATGCAGGCTTGAATCTAGCTCGTCAACGATGAGCACCGATCCAGTGTCTAGCGATCTGAAAACGCCAAGCCCAAGATCATACAGCGTTTGCGTCCCCAAAGACTGGTCTCTCAGATTTAGCGGAAACGTGCCGCTTTCACCTCGATGCCTAAAGAGCACATCCTTGCGCCGTGTTGGCGAATGGCTGCCAAGTCCTTTAATGCGTGCGGACCTTTGGGCTAGCTCTGCATCACTTTCCTCCACGATCTCCGCGGATTCAATACCGGTATCTGCGGCCTGAAGTAGGGATGTCATTCTTTCCAGGTAGCCGAAACGCTCCAGAGATTCGACAAGTGTTCCCAGGCGCGAAAATCGAAGAATTTGAGGGTTGCGATAAATTACCTCGGCAAACCAATCGTAGACTGGCCGAACCAAATCCTGCTTTGAGCGCGCCGCGACGGAGAGAAACAGCACGTTCGATTCTGTTATCGCTGCCACCTGGTGCATAGAAGCGGGAGACTGGTCGCCGATTGAATAATCGTCGCCACGTCTATGAAAGATCTCCCTCTTCTTCTTTTTTGGATAGCTGAACATCCACTCTTCGACCACTTGTGAGTCGTCAACCGCGAAGCCGTAAGTGTATCGAACCCCTTCAAGGAGAATATCGGCAACATACGTGGATGGTTCATCACGCGTGGCTGGATCCAATGCGAATGAATGGCGCGAAATCCCGGTTCCAGGTTCGCTCTCTCGAAGAGAACCGCGCACCATGTTACGCATATATGCCAAAGCGTCCAGCACATTTGACTTGCCGGAAGCGTTGGCGCCGAAAAGCGCCACGACAGGGACCGCTTCCCAGCCGTCTCTAGGATCATCTTCCCCGTATGCAGGGGTTAGTAGTAGCTGTTGCTCGTCACGGAGCGAGCGGTGATTACTGACGCGAAAACTCAGCAGCATTACCCGGCTGCCCTCCTCATCACGGGGCGCAGACCCCCTCTCGTGCGGAAGAACCGCACGCCAAGATGGGAGCAACTCTACGTGACCAAGGGGCTTGGTGTCTTGTTGGGTCCTGCATGAGTGGCTCGACCAGCCTACGAAACTGCGATGCAGATGCCCATTCCATACGAATACGTAGACAAGATGTTCAAGGCAGATCAGGCCGAGGATCACCTTGGCGGAGATGACATCTGGCTGCGGCCTTGACGTGGCAGGACGAGGAAGCGCGCCAGCAAGCTCCCATGCATCTGCACAACACGGCGTTACATCGAGGGTTCGAGTCGGCAGTCGTGCCTGCCTCTCGGTTAGCGGATCGCGCTACCGTCACGATGGACAGGCGTCTCATGGGGAGCGCGTTGCTCTCCCCGGTGCGGGCCACGCGCTTACCACCGCAGTGCCCAGCCAGCGATCAAGCTCGGTTGCTGCCACTACGCCCCTACGATGATCCGATGCGCCAGGCCGACCCGAAGCCCTACTGGAACACCAATGTCGCCCGGCACCCGGGCATCCTCCGCGCCGTCCCCGAGGGATGCGGCAATGCGCTGGACGTCGGCTGCGGGGACGGCCTCCTCGCGCGGAAGCTGACCGAGCGGGCAAAGCGCGTCACCGGCATCGACAACTCGCCACAGATGATCGCCCGCGCCCGTGAACTCGCTTCCGGCCACCCGGATCTCACCTTCTTCGAGGGTGACTTCCTTACCGCCGACCTCCCCGCTGCAGGCTACGACTTCATCTGCTCGGTATCTGCGATCCATCACATGGACTTCGAGTCGGCCCTGACCCGCATGCGCCAGATGCTGCGCCCCGGCGGCACGCTGGTGGTAGTCGGCCTGGCCCGCGAGACGACCCCGGCGGAGTGGGCAGTGACGATCGCGGCTGCTCCCGTCGTGCGGATCACCAAGGTACTGCGCCGCGCGCACGGCCCGGAGGGAATGCCGGCCACCGACCCACAGATGAGCTACGGACAAGTGCGGGCCGCGGCGCGACTACTACTGCCTGGCATGCGCTATCGCCGGCACGTGCTCCGCCGGTACTCGCTGACCTGGGAAAAACCCGGCCGCTAGCTGTGCTGTTTGGAAACGCATCGGCACCCTACGACAAACAAGATTGAGCAAGATCCACTGGCGAAACTCTCGGCTTCTTGGGCAGCCCAACGCCTCTGGGCTCCATCAGTTCGCCATTCAAGATTCCTCACACCAGGTCAGAGCCCAGCCCTGAGGACGATCTCCTGTCACAGGACATCTTCTCGGCAGACCCAGCTAACCAGTGGCGAAGCGTGCGCGGGCGGAGCCCGCGCTCAGGTGGGCGTCCGAGCGGAGCGAGGGCCTTCAGGGGTCGGGCCCTTGGCCCGACTGGAAGAAACGTCTGAGTCCCGAGCGCGAAGCGCCCATGGCGAAGCCCATTGTGCGCCGGAGGCGCCCCCAGAAGAACGTCCGGAGCGGAGCGGAGGGCCTTGCGGTGCGCGTGAGCGCCTAAAGAAGGGCGCCGAGCTTCCAGGGCGCGAAGCGCCGATGGCGAGCCCTTAGTGGGTGGGCGGGTGGTTGACGAAGGGCTCGTACGTGTTTACGTTTCCGGGAGCGAAATTATCGCGGTGGTTCCGAAAGTTTCGGAGGCGGTATGTTACGAGGCGTTGTCGCGGTCACCCTGCTCGGTCTGCCTACCCTGCAGGCCCCGTACCAGGTGGATCCTCCCGCGATCACCGTGCACGACCGTGTCCGGCACCAGGGGATCGACGGGTTCGGGATCTCCCAGGCGTTCCGGCGCAACGAGCTGGTCCGGGCGCTCAGCGAGGAACAGCAGCGCGAGATTCTCGACCTGTGGTTCAACCGCGACAAGGGTGCCGGGCTCAGCATTCTGCGGCTCGGCATCGGCTCCGCTCCTGTAGGCAGCCCGTACGACCAGATGGTCTCGATCCAGCCCGAGGACCCGGGCGGGCCGGACGCACCGCCCAAGTACGTCTGGGACGGCGAGGACAACAGCCAGGTCTGGGTGGCGAAGGCGGCCAAGGGGTACGGCGTCCAGCGGTTCTTCGCCGACGCCTGGAGCGCGCCCGCGTACATGAAGGACAACGGCGACGACAAGAACGGCGGCACGCTGAAGCCGGAGTGGCAGCAGGCCTACGCCCGTTACCTGGTGCAATACGCGAAGTTCTATGCCCGGGAGGGCATCAGGATCACGGACCTCGGGTTCACCAACGAGCCCGACTGGACGGCGACGTACGCCTCGATGCGGTTCACCCCGCAGCAGGCCGCCGAGTTCGTCAAGGTGCTCGGCCCGATCGCCAAGGACGTCAAGGGGCTCAAGGTGGCCTGCTGCGACTCGTTCGGCTGGACCGAGGCGAAGGCGTACACCGCCGCGATCGAGGCCGACCCACAGGCTCGCCGCTGGGTGAAGACGCACACCGGCCACACGTACGCCAGCCCAGTGGACGGACCGCTGCCGACCAGCGGAAATGCCTGGATGTCTGAGTGGAACCCCAACGGCTCCACCTGGAACGAGAGCTGGGACGACGGCAGCGATTACGACGGGTTCACGATCGCGCAGGCGGTTCATGACGCGCTCACGCTCGGCAACGTCAGCGGCTACGTCTACTGGCTGGGCGCCTCGCGCGGCGCCACCCGGGCGCTGCTCCAGATCGACGAGGCCGCGGGTACGTATCACGTGTCCAAGCGGCTGTGGGCGTTGGCGGCTTACAGCCGGTTCATTCGGCCGGGCGCGGTGCGGGTGGATGCGGTGGCGGGCGATCCGGCGCTGAAAGTTTCAGCGTTTCGCAACGCCGACGGCTCTCAGGTGGTCGAGGTGCTCAACACCGGCACCGCCGCCGTGACGTGGAAGGGTGTGTACGGGCGGGTCACCGCGTACGTGACGGACAACGCCAACTCCCTCGCCGCGAGCCCGGTCACCGGCGGGACCGTTACCCTCCAGCCCCGAGCGCTCACGACCGTCGTCATTGGGGGGCACCGGTGACGGCGCCGGACATCCCGAGCCGCGAGTGAAGGTAGCGGCCACCCCCAGCGCCGAGTGAAGGCAGCCGTCATCTCGGGCGCCGGGCGAAAGCGACGGTCACTCTCAGCGCCGAATAAAAGCGCCGGTCACCCCGAGCACGGGGCGACCGACACCGACCTTCGATCGCGGGCCCGCAGGAAGATCGCGGGGCCCGCAGTGAGTTCGGGCGTCGCCGGCCGACACTCGTGGAGGCGAGCCTGCCCGTCAGCGCCCGGCCGACACTCGTGTTGGCGAGCCCGCCCGTCAGCGTCCCGTGAACTTCGGCTGGGCCTTGTCCGCGAACGCCGTCATCCCGATCTTCGCGTCATCCGTGGCGAAAAGCCCGGAGAACTGCAGCCGCTCGATCTCCAACCCCGTATCCAGATCAACCTCCAACCCCTGATCCACCGCCTGCTTGGCAGCCCGCAGCGCCACAGCCGGCCCACCCGTGAAGGTCCCCGCCCAGGCCAGCGCCGCCGCATACACCTCGGCGTCAGGCACCACCCGATCCACCAGCCCGATCGCCAGCGCCTCCGCGGCCGCCACGTGCCGACCGGAGTAGATCAGGTCCTTGGCCCGGGCGGGCCCGATCAGGCGGGGAAGGCGCTGGCTGCCGCCCGCACCGGGGATGAGGCCGAGCTGGATCTCCGGCTGCCCCAGCTTGGCCGACTCCCCCGCCACCCGGAAGTCCGCGCACAGGGCCAGCTCGCAGCCGCCGCCCAGGGCGTAACCGGTGACGGCGGCGATGACGGGCTTGCCGATGGCGGCGACCGCGGTGAAGCAGCCCTGGAGCGCGCGGGAGTGGGCAGCCATGTCGGCATAGGACATGACGACCATCTCTTTGATGTCGACCCCGGCCGCGAAGACCCGCTCGCCGCCGTAGACGACGACGGCGTGCGCTTCGGGGTCGGCGTCGACGGCTCGGGCCGCTTCGCCGAGCTCTCGCTGCATCTGGCTGTTGAGGGCGTTCATCTTGGGACGGTCAAGTCTGATCGTGGCGATCTGGTCGGCCACTTCTACGTGTACGAACTCACCCATGCTCAGGACACTACAAGCTGCTGACGGCGGACCAGGTCCAGCAGGTCGGTACGCGGGGTCCAGCCGAGCAGCGAGTGGAGGCGGCGGGTGTCGGCCAGCGAGTCGCCGGGCTCGTCAGGCGGCGCGGGTACGACGTCGAAGGTGAGCGAGGCCCCGGTCACCGTGGCCACCGCCTCCGCCATGGACCGGAGGGTCTGGCCGTGGCCCGTGCCGAGGTTCACGATGCCGGGGACGCCGATGAGCTCGATCATCGCGCGGGCGGCCTGCCGTACGTCGGTGATGTCGCGGGTACGGTCGAGCGAGCCGAGCACGCGCAGCGGGCGGCCCTCCTGGGCGGCGCGCAGCCATACCGACAGCGCCATGTCGGGCCGCTGCCCCTCCCCGGCGACGGTGAACGGCCGGACGATCGTGACGCCGGGACGGTCACGACAGAGTCGCTCCAGCGCGACCTTGCTCATGGCATAGCCGCCAATGGGACGAAGCGGATCCGACTCCGCGCTGGGGCGAACGGCGCCGAACTGCGCGCCGGACCGGCCGCGCGACACCCCACCACCCGGATCCGATTCCCCGCCGGACCGGCCGCGCAACGCGCCGCCGTACACGGAACTCGACGACGTGACCAGGAGCGGGACGCCAGGCGGCGTGATGGCCAGCACTCGCGCGCCCGCCAGCACATTGTCCCGCTGACGCCGCCACCCGATCCCAGGAGCGGCGTCACGCACACCCGCACACCCGGCCAGGTGATAGACCGCATCGGCGTCGGAAAAAACATCAGAAACGTCCAAGAGATCGGCCGTGATCACGGTGAGCCCCGGCCGCTCCTCGACCGGCCGGCGGTCGATGGCGACGACCGGCGAGCCGGACGACAGCAGGGCCGACGTCAGCGCACGGCCGATGAATCCGGCCGCACCGGTCACGATCGACGTCACCCGCCCCACCATAGGGCGTTAACTGCTGAAAAATATCTTCGCAAAGCTCTCGCCAGAGAAGGAAAATGTTGAAACGCTGACTCCGTCATTCCCCCAGTCGAGGAGCAGTAGATGCGCAGAGCGCTGGCGATCGCGGTGGTCGCCCTCCTGCCATTAGTCAACATGACACCGGCGGCCGGCACCACTGCCGAGGAACCCCCCGACCGGCAGGCGGCGTTCGCCGCGGCGGCCAAGGAGTTCCAGGTTCCGGAGAGCGTGCTGCTCGGTGTCTCCTATCTTGAGTCGCGCTGGGACGCCCACGCCGGGCAGCCCAGCAACGACGCCGGGTTCGGCCCCATGCACCTGACCGACGCGGCCGCCTTCACCGGGTCCAACCACCACGGCGAGGGCGAGGAGGACGCGCGCGGCGACGACGGCAGGCCGCTGGCCCCTGTAGCGACGACGGTCGCGCCCACGGAGATCCCGGCCTCGCTCAAGACCATGGACAAGGCCGCCGAGCTGACCGGTCAGAGCCACGAGGCGCTGCGGACAGACGCCGCCGCGAACATCCGGGGCGGCGCGGCGCTGCTGGCCGACTACCAGAAGTCGATCGGCGCGCCACTGAGCGCCGACCCGGGCGAGTGGTACGGCGCGGTCGCCAAGTACTCGGGCGCCGACGAGTCCGAGGCGGCCAAGGTCTTCGCCGACGAGGTCTACAGCACGATCGAGGACGGCGCCGAGCGGGTCACCGACGACGGGCAGCAGGTCAAGCTCACGCCCATCCCCGGCCTGGACCGGATCGAGAAGTGGCTGGAGAAGCTCGGCCTCAGGCCGCCGCGCCGCGACGGCGTCGAGTGCCCGAGGTCGATCTCCTGTGAGTGGATCCCCTCGGCCTACGCGCAGAAGCCGAACGGCGGCTACGGGCACTACGACCTGGCGAACCGGCCCGTCAGCCAGAAGATCAAGTACATCGTCATCCATGACATGGAGGGCTACTTCGGCCCGTCGATCGGGCTGAACCAGGACGTCAACTACGGCGCGAGCTGGCAGTATTCCGTGCGCTCCACCGACGGTCACATCGCCCAGCACATCAAGGGCAAGGACGTCGCCTGGCAGGCCGGCAACTGGTACATCAACGCCAAGTCCATCGGCATCGAGCACGAGGGCTTCCTGGCCGAGGGCAGCACCTGGTACACCGAGGCGATGTACCGCTCGTCCGCCAAGCTCGTACGCTACCTGGCGCTCCGGTACGATATCCCGCTCGACCGGGCGCACATCCTGGGCCACGACAACGTGCCGGGCACGCTGCCGACCACGGTGCGGGGCATGCACGAGGACCCGGGCCCGTTCTGGGACTGGAAGCACTACTTCGACCTGATCGGCGCGCCGCTGCATGGGTTCGGCGGCCCCAAGGCGGGCTCGATCATGATCAGGCCCGACTTCGCCACCAACAAGCCGTACTTCTACGGCTGCGACCGCAAGAACCCCGAGAACGCCTGCCCGCCCCTCAGCGCCGGCACCGTGTGGCTGCGTACCGAGCCGCGCGACGACGCACCGCTGATCAAGGACATCGGCAAGCACCCGACCGGCACCAACGACTCGCTCTACAGCGTGTACGACCACAGCGCCAGGGCGAGCACCGGCCAGCGGTTCGCCGTGGCGGAACGCCAGGGCGACTGGACCGCGATCTGGTACCTCGGCCAGAAGGGCTGGTTCTACAACCCGGCCTCGAAGCCGACCGCCGTCCCGTCCGCGGGCCTGGTGGTCACGCCGAAGCCGGGTCTGGCGACCGTCCCGGTGTTCGGCAGGGCGTACCCGGAGCAGGAGGCCTACCCGGCCGACATCCCGTACCAGGCGGTCACCCCGCTGCAGTACAAGTTCTCGGCCGGCGAGAAGTACACGCTGGCAGGAGAGGCGGCCAACGAGTACTACCGGGCGGTCACCTTCGACGAGGCCAGCCACAAGGTGGTCAAGGGCAAGACGAAGTACCTGCAGATCCAGTTCGGGCACCGGGTGATGTTCGTCAAGGCTGACGACGTACGGGTGTCGCTCGCCTGGTGAACTCCTTGACGGCGCGCCTGGTGCTCTGCAACGCCTCCTGAGAGGAGTCGAAGGTGCGCTGGGCGACGCCGACGAACACGCAGTCGACGACGAGGAGCTGGCTGATCCGGCTGGCCAGGGCGCCGGGACGGAACTCCGTCTCGCGCCCGGCCGAGATCAGCACGTGTTCGGCCAGCTCCGCGATCGACGAGCGCGGGTTGTTGGTGATGGCGACAGTCGTCGCGCCGGCCTCCCGCGCTCGCGACAGCGGTTCGAGCACGTCGGGTGTCTCGCCCGACGTGCTGATGCCGATCGCCACGTCGCCGGGCTTGAGCAGCACGGCGCTGACCAGCGCCAGGTGGACGTCCTGGAAGGCGTGGCTGGACAGCCCGATGCGCAGCAGTTTCTGGGCCACGTCCTCGGCCACCAGCCCGGAGGCGCTCACGCCGTAGGCGTCGATCCGCCTGGCGCCGACGATGGCGTCGACGACCAGGCCGAGGCGCTCCGAGGTGAGCTGGGCGACCGTGTCGTTGATCGCCTCCGACTCGGCCCTGGCCACCTTCTGGATGACCTCCGACAGCGGGTCGTCGGGCGCCAGGTCGCCGGGCACCAGCCGGTCGGGCTGGGCGGCCGCCGCGGCCAGGGCGAGGCGCAGCTGCGGGTAGCCGGCGAAGCCCAGGAGCCTGGCCGTGCGGACGATCGTCGCCTCGCTGGTGCCCGAGGCGGCGGACAGCTCGGTGATCGTGCTCCGAGCCACCGTCGCCGGGTCCTCCAGGATGAGCCGGGCGACCGTCTGCGCGGCCGGGGTCAAGGACGGAAGCACACCTCGGACCGTCGCCACCAGAGTGTCTGCCCGCAGGCCGTTCCCGCTGTCGTCCACCACGGTCCCGATTATGACGCTCCCCGAGCATTTTCCCTATTGTGCGGTCCAACCGGTCCGTTCACCGGAGCACGCCATTGGTCATGCCGGCGGGTTCCTCGGGAACGGCGATGAGGCCGAGCTCGGCGCGGGAGGCGGCCAGCGCGTGGTGCGGGACCACCCGGACCGTGTAGCCGAACGGGCCGGTGCGGTCCAGCGGGATCACGCCCGCGTAGTGGGCCCGGCCGTCGTCGTCGGAACCGTCGGTCCGCAGCGCCATGTACGCGGGGTGGACCAGCTCGTCGTGCGGCCCCACCCGGCCGTAGGCGGCCTCGACCAGGACGTCGCCCGGCTCCAGGTCGCCGAGCGCGACCGTGGCGTGCAGTTCGAGCGCCGCCCCGACCTCCGGGGCGTCGCCGATGCCCGACGCCTCCACGTGTTCGACCCGGACTCCCGGCCAGGCCCGTGCGACACGCACCCGCCAGGCGGCGAACCCCTTGGCCGCGGCGTAGGACTCGGCCGACAGCGCGCGGGCCGACAGCGCGGCGGGGAGGTACAGCCCGACCACGTAGTCGCGGAGCATCCGGCCCGCGAGCACCTTGGGGCCGAGCGAGGTGAGCGTGTGCTTGACCATCTCCAGCCAGCGGCGCGGCAGCCCGTCACCGGCCCGGTCGTAGAAGCGGTCGGCCACCTCGTGCTCGATCAGGTCATAGAGGGCGGCGGCCTCCAGCTCGTCGCGCCGGTCCTGGTCGGTCACCCCGTCGGCGGTGGGGATGGCCCAGCCGTTGGTGCCGTCGTACCACTCGTCCCACCAGCCGTCGCGGATCGACAGGTTGAGCCCGCCGTTCAGCGCCGACTTCATGCCCGAGGTGCCGGAGGCCTCCAGCGGCCGGAGCGGGTTGTTCAGCCACACGTCGCAGCCCTGGACGAGCAGCTGGCCGAGCGCCATGTCGTAGTCGGGCAGGAACACGATGCGGTGCCGCACATCGGCCCGGTCAGCGAACTTGACGATCTGCTGGATCAGCTTCTTGCCGCCCTCGTCGGCGGGGTGGGCCTTGCCCGCGATCAGGATCTGGACCGGCTTGTCGCTGTCGAGCAGCAGGTCCGTCAGCCGCTCGGCGTCGCGCAGCATGAGCGTGAGCCGCTTGTAGGACGGTACGCGCCTGGCGAACCCGATCGTCAGCACGTCGGGGTCGAGCGCGTCGTCGATCCAGCCGAGCTCGGCGTCGGAGGCGCCGCGGTCGCGCCATGCCTGGCGCAGCCTGACCCTGGCCCCTTCGACGAGGCGCCGCCGGAGCGTGCCTCTGATGTCCCACAGGTCTGCGTCCGGGACCTTCTGGACGCCTTCCCAGCCACGCGCCCGCTCGATCAGCGAGGGCAGCTCACGACCGGCCAGCTCCATGAGCTCGCGACCGACCCAGGTGGGCGCGTGGACGCCGTTGGTGATGGAGCCGATCGGCACCTCGTCGAGGTCGAAGCCGGGCCACAGTCCCTTGAACATCTCGCGGCTGACCGCGCCGTGCAGCTCGGACACGCCGTTGACCCGCTGGGCCAGCCGCATGCCCATGATCGCCATGTTGAACCGGCCGGGCTGCTCCTCGGCGCCGAGCGCGAGGATGCGCTCGACGGGCACGGTCGGCCAGGCGTTGCCGCCGCCGAACTGGCGCTCGATCATGTCGACGGGGAACCGGTCGATGCCCGCGGGCACCGGCGTGTGCGTGGTGAAGACCGTGCCCGCGCGTACGGCCTCCAGCGCCTCGTCGAAGGACAGGCGGGACTCGGTCAGCTCGCGGATGCGTTCGAGGCCGAGGAAACCGGCGTGGCCCTCGTTGGTGTGGAACACCTCGGGTTCGGCGTGCCCGGTGATGCGGCAGTACGCGCGGATCGCCCGTACGCCGCCGACGCCCAGGAGCAGCTCCTGCATGAGCCGGTGGTCGGTGCCGCCGCCGTAGAGGCGGTCGGTGACGTCACGGGCCGCGATGTCGTTGTCGGCCACGTCGGAGTCGAGCAGCAGCAGCGGCACCCGGCCCACCTGCGCCACCCAGAGCTGCGCGTGCAGCACCCGATCGTCGGGCAGGGAGATGCGGATCTTGACGGGTGTGCCGTCCTCCTCCTTCAGGAGGGTCAGCGGCAGGCCGCCCGCGTCGAGCGACGGATAGTGCTCCAGCTGCCAGCCCTCTGGCGAGAGCGACTGGGTGAAGTAGCCGTGGCGATACAGCAGGCCGACCGCGAGGATCGGCACCCCGAGGTCGCTGGCGGTCTTGAGGTGGTCTCCGGCCAGGATGCCCAGGCCGCCCGAATACTGCGGGAGGGCGGCGGCTATGCCGTACTCCGGGGAGAAGTAGGCGATGGCGTGCGCGGCGTCGGGCAGTGTCTGGTACCAGCGCGGCGCGGTCATGTATTCGCGCAGGTCGTCGGCGGCGTCGGCGAGACGCCGTAGGAAGCGGCGGTCAGCGGCCAACTCGGCAAGCCTGGCGTGGTCGACGGCGCCCAGCAGGGCGACCGGGTCGTGGCCTACCTGCTCCCAGAGGCGGGGGTCGACCTCGGCGAAGAGGTCGGTCGTCTCCGGATGCCATGACCAACGCAGATTGTGCACGAGCTCGCCGAGGGAGGCCAGCTCCGTGGGCAGGACGGTGCGGACGGTGAACCGGCGGATTGCTCTCACGTTTTCGAACCCTATGGGCTAGGAGGGACCTCTGAGTCCCTCACCTCCAGCAAGGCCGTTCAAACCCCTTCCGAGAAGAAGCATGAAGAGGAACTATTTGGGCAACTTCCCCCAATGTTGGTTCTCCTGGGGACACTCGGGAGGTCCTCCACTGCTGCCCACAATTTACATGCAAGGATCGTTCCTACCACGGAAGCCTCCGGCGGTACCGAGCGTGCCGTCGCAACCTTGAAATGCGATGATCGGACGAATTCCCATCACGGACATCTCCCCCGTCGTCGACTGCGGGCAGTGGCCCGCCAAGGCGGTCGCCGGCGAGACCTTCCAGGTCTCGGCGACCGTGTTCCGAGAGGGCCACGACGCCGTGGCCGCGGGCGTGGTGCTCACCGCGCCCGATGGGCAGCGCGGTCGCCTGAGACCGATGCGCGAGCTCGCGCCGGGCACCGACAGGTGGGGCATCAGCGTGTGCCTGCCGACCGAGGGTGACTGGCTGTTCCGGGTTGAGGCGTGGAGCGACCCCTTCGCCACGTGGCTGCACGACGCGGAGATCAAGATCCCGCGTGGCATGGACACCGACCTCATGTGCGAGGAGGGCGCCCGGCTGTTCGAGCGGGCGGCCAGGGCCGTACGGCAGGCCGATTGTCCCGCCCCCGGCAATGGAAACGGGAACGGAAACGGGAACGGGAACGGGAACGGGAACGGCAACGGTGACAGCGCGTGCGGGCACCGCGCCGCGCTGCTGGGCATCGCCGCCACGCTCCGCGACGAGCAGCTCGACCCGCGGGCCCGGCTGTCCATCGCGCAGTTGCCGGAGACGGCGGCGCTGCTGGAGGCGCATCCGTTGCGCGCCCTGGTGACCAGGGCGCGGCCGCGGAAGATCAGGGTGGACCGGCGCAGGGCCCTGTACGGCTCGTGGTACGAGTTCTTCCCCAGGTCCGAGGGCGCGGTCGTCAGCGACCTGGGCATCTCCAAGTCCGGAAATTTCCAGACCGCGGCCAAGCGCCTGCCCGCGATCGCCAAGATGGGCTTCGACGTCGTCTACCTGCCGCCGATCCACCCCATCGGCCACACCTTCCGCAAGGGGCGCAACAACACGCTGAGCCCCGAGCCCGACGAGCCGGGCTCGCCCTGGGCGATCGGCTCGGAGGACGGCGGCCACGACGCGATCCACCCCGACCTGGGGACGATCGAGGACTTCGACGAGTTCACCGCCCGTACCCGCGAGCTGGGCATGGAGGTCGCGCTCGACTTCGCCCTGCAGTGCTCCCCCGATCATCCGTGGGTCAAGGAGCATCCGGAGTGGTTCACGATCAGGGCCGACGGCACGATCGCCTACGCCGAGAACCCGCCGAAGAAGTACCAGGACATCTACCCGGTCAACTTCGACAAGGACCCCGTCGGCATCTACACCGAGGTGAAGCGGGTCCTGCGCCACTGGATGGACCACGGCGTGCGGATCTTCCGGGTGGACAACCCGCACACCAAGCCGGTGGGGTTCTGGGAGCGGCTGCTGGCCGACATCCACACGACCGACCCTGACGTGATCTTCCTGGCCGAGGCGTTCACCCGGCCGGCGATGCTGCAGACGCTGGCCAAGGTGGGCTACCACCAGTCCTACACGTACTTCACGTGGAAGAACTCCAAGCACGACGTGGAGACGTACCTCTCCGAGCTGGCCGGGGAGACCTCGCACTTCCTGCGGCCCAACGTGTTCGTCAACACTCCGGACATTCTTCACGAATACCTACAGCACGGCGGTAACCCGGCTTTCCGCATCCGGGCCGCGCTGGCGGCGCTCGCCTCGCCCACCTGGGGCGTCTACTCGGGGTACGAGCTGGGGGAGAATGTCCCTGTCCGTCCGGGTAGTGAGGAATACCTAGATAGTGAGAAATATCAGTACAGACCTCGCGACTGGGCGGCGGCTGAGCGGGCAGGGTGGAGCCTGGCGCCTTTCATCACTCACCTGAATTTGTTCCGAAGAGCCCATCCGGCGCTGCAGGAGTTGCGTAATCTACGGTTCCACCAGGTCGACCAACCGGACATCGTGTGCTTCTCCAAGCGGCTGCCGGGCGCCTACGACCCGGCCACACGACGGCACGGGCTGGGCGACGTCGTTCTGGCGGTCATCAACCTCGACCCACACCACACCCACGAGGCCACGGTCGAGCTGGACATGCCGGCGATCGGTCTCGACTGGAATGCCGAGTTCGTGGTGGACGACGAGCTTTCGGGCGAGTCGTATCGTTGGCGGCAGAACAACTACGTTCGCCTCGATCCCCACATCCAGCCTGTCCACATCTTCACCGTACGAGCCGCGCCACGGTAGAACAGAATTCAGCGGGGAGTCTTCAACGTGTGTGAAAGCGCCTCCTTCATGAGCACGAGGGAGTGCTCATGAGCTCCACACCCATTCCCAATCCCTTCGACGACGAGAAGCCGCACGATCCTTACTGGTACAAGCGCGCGGTCTTCTACGAGGTCCTGATCCGGGGCTTCGCCGACTCCAACGGCGACGGCACCGGTGACATCAAAGGTCTGATCGGCAAGCTCGACTACCTGCAGTGGCTCGGCGTCGACTGCCTGTGGCTGTTGCCGCTGTACGAGTCACCGCTGCGCGACGGCGGCTACGACATCGCCGACTTCATGAAGATCCTGCCGGAGTTCGGCGACCTGGGAGACTTCGTGAAGCTGGTCGACGAGGCCCACAAACGTGGCATGCGCGTCATCGCCGACCTGGTGATGAACCACACCAGCGACGCCCACCCCTGGTTCCAGGCCGCCCGCCACGATCCGGAAGGGCCGTTCGGCGACTTCTACGTCTGGTCGGACAACGACAACGCCTACCCCGACGCCCGGATCATCTTCATCGACACCGAGACGTCCAACTGGACCTATGACCAGGTCCGCGGCCAGTACTACTGGCACCGCTTCTTCCACCACCAGCCGGACCTCAACTACGAGAACCCGGCCGTGCAGGACGCGATGCTGGAGGTGCTCCGCTTCTGGCTCGACCTGGGCATCGACGGGTTCCGCCTGGACGCCGTGCCGTACCTCTTCGAGGAGGAGGGCACCAACTGCGAGAACCTGCCGCGCACGCACCAGTACCTCAAGCGGATCCGCAAGGAGGTCGACCGGCTCTACAACGACCGGGTGCTGCTCGCCGAGGCCAACCAGTGGCCGTCCGACGTGGTCGAGTACTTCGGCGACCCGGTGGGCGGCGGCGACGAGTGCCACATGGCGTTCCACTTCCCGCTGATGCCGCGCATCTTCATGGCCGTACGCCGGGAATCGCGCTACCCCATTTCCGAAATTTTGGCCCAAACGCCGAAGATTCCGGAACATTGCCAGTGGGGGATCTTCCTCCGGAACCATGATGAGCTGACGCTCGAGATGGTCACGGACGAGGAACGCGACTACATGTACACCGAGTACGCCAAGGACCCGCGGATGCGGGCCAACGTCGGCATCCGGCGGCGCCTGGCGCCCCTGCTGGAGAACGACCGCAACCAGATCGAGCTGTTCACCG
Source organism: Nonomuraea sp. NPDC049269 (assembly GCF_043197155.1). NCBI lineage: Bacteria > Bacillati > Actinomycetota > Actinomycetes > Streptosporangiales > Streptosporangiaceae > Nonomuraea > Nonomuraea sp. NPDC049269. The sequence continues at coordinate 216,639 of NZ_JBICSO010000008.1, read as the reverse complement.
CGCTGCTCCTGTCGCTGCCCGGTTCGCCGGTGCTCTACTACGGCGACGAGATCGGCATGGGCGACAACATCTGGCTCGGCGACCGCGACGGCGTACGCACGCCCATGCAGTGGGACCCCGACCGCAACGCCGGATTCTCCGACTGCGACCCGGGGCGGCTCTACCTGCCGGTCATCATGGACCCGATCTACGGCTACCAGGGACTCAACGTCGAGGCGCACCAGAAGAACAACGGTTCGCTGCTGCACTGGACCAAGCGCATGATCGAGATCCGTAAGCGGCACCCGGTGTTCGGCCTGGGTGAGTTCATCGAGCTCAACTCCTCCAACCCGAGCGTGCTCGCGTTCGTCCGAGAGCTGGGCGACGACCGGATGCTCTGCGTCAACAACCTCTCGCGCTTCCCCCAGCCGGTCGAGCTTGACCTGCGCAGATTCGTCGGCGTCTCACCTGTTGAGACGATGGGTGGGGTACCATTTCCGGCAATTGGCGAACTTCCGTATCTTTTGACGCTTCCCGGGCATGGTTTCTACTGGTTCACACTCCCACCGGCAATCACCCAGGAGGAGTAAGACGTGCTTGACGAGCTCCTTGCCGCATGGATCAGTCGCCAACGATGGTTCGGCGGCAAGGGGCGCGCGATCGACTCCTTGTCGATCGAGTCGGACGTAGTGATCTACGCCGACGACCCGGGACTACGCCACCTGATCGTGTCGGTGTGGCAGGGCGCCTCGCGAGACCGCTACCAGATCATGCTCGGTATGCGCACCGAGCTGCCCGACCGGCTGAAACACGCGTTGATCGGCACGCACGGCCACTACGCCTTCGATGACGGCCCCGGCCATCACGAGTGGTACGTCTACGACGCCGTCCACGACCAGGCCCTGACCCACTGGGTCCTGGAGTGCATGGCCCAGGGCTCCGGCTGGGACGCCGTGCGCTTCCGGCACCTGCCCGGCGTCACGATCGACACCTCACCGCGCAGCCTGGTGCTCGGCGCCGAGCAGTCCAACACCTCGCTCGTGTACGGGGACGCCTACATCTGCAAGTTCTTCCGCCGCCTGATCCCCGGCGTGAACCCGGAGCTGGAGATCATCACCGCGCTGGCCGTCCGCGAATCCCCGCACATCGCCAAGCCGTACGGCTGGATCGAGACCGACCTCGACGGCACGCCCACGACGCTCGCCATCATGCAGGAGTACCTGTCCACCGCCAACGACGGCTGGGACCTGGCTCTGGCCAGCGTGCGCGACCTGTACGCCTCGATGCCCGAGCTCTCGGCGGCCGACGTCGGCGGCGACTTCGCCGCCGAGGCGCACCGGCTCGGCGAGGCCACCGCCCACGTCCACCGGGAGCTGGCCGGCGCCTTCCCCACGGACGTGATCGAGGTGCACGAGGTCAAGCGGATGGCCGAGGGCTTCCGGCGGCGGCTGGGCCGGGCCGTGGGCGAGGTGCCGGAGCTGCGCGAGCACGTCCACGCGCTGGAGGACGCCTATCACCAGGTGGAGGAACTGACCGTCGAGGTGCCCGTGCAACGGGTGCACGGCGACTACCACCTCGGCCAGGTGATGCGTACCCCGATCGGCTGGGTGGTGCTCGACTTCGAGGGCGAGCCGGGCCAGCCCCTGGCCGAACGCCGGGCGCTGTCGTCCCCGCTGCGTGACGTGGCCGGGATGCTCCGCTCGTTCGACTACGCGGCCAGGCACCTGCTGGCCGACCACTCGGAGCCCGAGTCGCTGGAGCCGCGGGCCGCCGAGTGGGCCGACCGCAACCGGCACGCCTTCCTGGAGGGCTACGCCGAGGGCGGCGGGGTGATCACCCCGGCGGACGCGGCCCTGCTGCGGGCGTTCGAGCTGTCGAAGGCGGTGTACGAGGTGGTGTACGAGGCCCGCAACCGGCCCTCGTGGATCAGCATCCCGATGGCCGCCTTCCGCCGTTAGCGCAACTCTTCGATCAGGCCCGCCAGGCCCTGGGCACCGTGGCCGGCCGCCACCCGCCGGTCGAGGATGTCCTTCATGGGGAGCAGCAGATCCGGCTTCACCCCCTGCTCCTCGAAGGCGCGGAGCAGGTTGACCATGCCGACCCGGTTGACCTCCAGGTTGGAAACGTCGGTGGCGTAGTCGCCCGCCTCGATGTCGGCCGCCAACCGGGGCTGCATCGTGGCCATCGCGGTCAGCCACGGCACCAGCAGCTCCGAGGTGAACTCCGCCACTGGCCGCTTCTCCGAGGCGATCAGCGCCGCCGCCTCCAGGAACCCGGCGATCTGGCCGTACATGCCGGTGAGCATGGCCAGGTCGTACAGCGACGCGAGCCCCGCGTCCGCACCCAGGTAGCGCGGCCTGGCCAGCGCGCCCAGCGCCTGCTCGTACCGCTCGAAGGCGGGCTGCGAACCGCTGTAGAGGATCAGCGCGCCGGGCGTGCCGATCATCTGGGGCACGGCCATGATGCCGCCGTCCAGGTAGTCGCCGCCGCGCGCGGCCACCCACTCCGCCAGCTCCCTGGCCTCGGCGGGCCGGCCGTTGGTGAGGTTCAGCAGGACGCGGTCGTCCAACTGGACCGAGCCGAGGATCTCCCGTACGGCCGCGTAGTCGAGCACGCAGACGATGACCAGCGGACTGGCCTCGACCGCCTCCGCCGCGGTCGCCACGCTGGTGGCTCCCAAACCATCTGCCTTGCCGTCCGTACGGTTCCACACGGTGACGCTGTGACCGGCCTTCACCAGCGTCCGGGCCAATGCCTGACCCATGAGCCCCAGGCCGAGAATAGAGATACGCATGCTGAGCAGTCCTTTCCGTTGACGGCTTCCACACTGCTGGCCGGGGGTTATGGTCGGATTCGGACTGGATTACGGGGGGTTGATGAGATTCGGGGTGCTGGGCCCCCTCTCGGTGTGGACGCCGGACGGGCAGCCGGTCCAGGTGCCCGAAGCCAAGGTCCGCGCGCTGCTCGCCGACCTGCTGGCGCACCGCGGCCGGCCGGTCTCCACCGACCGGCTCATCGACGACCTGTGGGGCGACCGGCCGCCCGGCGACGCGCTCGCCGCGCTCCGGGTCAAGGTCTCCCAGCTGCGCCGGGCGCTCGGCGACCGTTCGCTGGTGGTCTTCCGGCCGCCGGGGTACCTGCTCGCGGTGTCCCCGGAGGCGGTGGACGCGGACCTGTTCCAGTCCCTTCTCGCCCGCGCCGGGCGGAGCGACGATCCGCTGGTACGGAAGGCGCTGCTGACCGAGGCGCTGGGCCTGTGGCGGGGGACTCCGTACGCCGAGTTCGGCGACTTCGCCCAGGCGGCCGCGGCCCGGCTGGAGGAGCAGCGCCTGGTGGCTCTGGAGGAGCTGGCCGAGACCCGGCTGGACCTGGGCGACCACGGGGCCCTGGCGGCCGAGCTGGCCGGCCTGGTGGCCGCGCACCCGCTACGCGAACGGCTGCGGGCCGCGCATCTGCGGGCGCTGTACCGGGCCGGGCGGCAGAGCGAGGCCCTGGCGGGGTACGGACAGCTGCGCGAACTGCTGGCGGACGAGCTGGGCATCGACCCCGCGCCCGAACTGACGGCCCTGCACACGGCAATCCTCCGCCAGGACCCCACCCTCGCCCCACCCCGCCCCGCTCCCCCGCCCTCCGGTCCACCACCCCTCGGCCCGGCCGCGCCGGACACGGATCTGCCGCACTCCGAGCCGCCCGGACCGGCCGGGGACCTCCCGCATGGCGAACGACCCGCGCCACTTGCGGGCCCGGCCGCGCCGGACGCGGGGCTGCCGCACTCCGAGGCGACTGGACCGGCTGTGGGCCTGCCGCGTGCCGGGGTGGCCGGACCGGTTGGCGGGCCGCCGGGGACGAATCTGCCCGCGTCGCTTACCGGGCTGATCGGGCGGGGCGTGGAGGTGGCCGAGGTGCGGGCGCTGCTGCGGGGCGGGCGGCTCGTTACGTTGACCGGGCCGGGTGGGGTGGGTAAGACCCGGCTTGCCCTGGAGGCCGCGGCCGAGCCCGGTCGGTCGTTTCCCGGAGGGGTGTGGCTGGTCGAGCTGGCGGCGATCACACCGCCCGCTGAGCCGGGTGTGGTGGCTGAGGCGGTGGCGTCGGTGTTGGGCGTCAGGGACGATCTGCCCGGGTCGGCGGTCGACCGGCTCGCCGCCGCGCTGCGTACCCGCGCGACGCTGCTCGTCCTCGACAACTGCGAGCACTTGGTCGAACAGGTCGCCGAGCTGGCCGAGCGGCTGTTGCGGGCCGCGCCCGAGCTGCGCGTGCTGGCGACCAGCCAGGAGTCGCTGCGTGTCCCCGGTGAGGTGCTGTGGAGTGTGCCGCCGCTCGGGCCGGAGGCCGCCGCGGAGCTCCTCGCGGCGCGGGCGGGCATCGAGGCGGGTGACGACGGCGTGGCGGAGATCTGCGCGCGGCTCGACGGGATCCCGCTCGCGCTGGAGCTGGCCGCCACCCGGCTGCGCGCGCTCACCCCGCGCCAGCTCGCCGCCCGGCTCGACGACCGGTTCCGGGTGCTGGCCACGGGGCATCGGGGCGCGCCCGCGAGGCAGCGGACGCTTCGGGCGATGATCGACTGGAGCTGGGAGCTGCTGACCGAGGGCGAGCGGCTGGTGCTGCGGCGGCTGGCCGTGCACGCCGACGGGTGCACGCTCGAAGCCGCCGAGGCGGTCTGCGCCGAACCCGGCCTGGACGTGCTCGACCTGCTGGCCAGGTTGGTGGACAGGTCGCTGGTGGTACGGGTGCCGGGCGGCAGGTACCGGCTGCTGGAGTCGGTCGCCGCGTACTGCCTGGAACGGCTGTCCGAGGCGGACGAGACGGTGGCGGTCCGGCTGCGGCACGCCCGCCACTACGCCGACCTGGCGGAACGCGCCGAGCCCGGCCTACGCGGACCCGAGCAACCGCGGTGGCTCGCGCTCCTCGACGCCGACGCCGCCAACCTGCGCACCGCGATCGAGACCTCACTCCGCCTCACCGCCCCGCAAGACGCCGTCCGGCTGGTGAATGCGCTGGCCTGGTACTGGGTGCTGCGTGGCAGGCTCGGTGAGGGGCAGCGGGCACTTGAGGCGGTGCTGGCCGTCGCCGACGACGCGCAGGCCCGTATCTGGCTGGCCGGGCTGCGGATGCTGGCGGGGCAGGGGCGGGCTCCCGACCTGGAACGACTGGCCGACATCGCGGATCCGGCGCGCCGGGCCAGGGCGCAGTGGTTCCTGGCCTTCACGCTGTACGGCTACGACGACCCGGCGGCCACCGACGCCTACCTGGACAGCGCCATGGAGTCCTTCCTCGCCGCGGACGACCGGTGGGGCACGGCGGCGGCGCTGAGTCTGCGGGCCAGGCGGGCGCTGCTGCGCGGTGATCTGGCGGCGCTGAGGCGGGACGGAGAGCGGGGGCTGGAGCTGTTCCGCGAGGTGGGCGACCGGTGGGGCGTGATGCGGGCCGCCGAGAACCTCGGCACGCTGGCCGAGATCACCGGCGACTACGAGCAGGCCGCGGAGCTGCGACGCGACGGGCTGCGCATCGCCGAGGAGCTCGGGCTGTGGAGCGAGGTGTCGGGTGCCCTGTCCAGGCTGGGCCGGGTGGCGCTGCTGACCGGTGACCTCGACGGGGCTCGGGAGCTGCACGAGCGGGCCAGGCGGCTGGCCGTCGCCAGGTCGGATGTGCCGTTGGAGGAGTTCGCCGAGGTCGGGCTGGCCTTGGTGGCGCGGCGGCAGGGACGGCTCGACGAGGCGGAAGGGCTGCTGCGCCGCTGGTTGCGCTGGGTGCGTCAGGTGGCGGGTGAGCCGGGGGCGGCGTTGATCCTGGCCGAGCTGGGGTTCGTCGCCGAGCTGCGCGGGGACGCGGCGGCCGCGCTGGAGTGGCAGCGGGAGGGGCTGGCGGTTGCGCGGCGGGTGGGCGATCCACGCGCGATCGCGCTCGCAATGGAAGGACTGGCGGGAGCCCAGGCGCTCGGCGGTCGGCACGAGGAGGCGGCCCGGCTGCTGGACACGGCCGGCGCGCTCAGGGCGTCGGTGGGCGCGCCGCTGCCCGATGCGGAACGCGGCGACGTCGATCGGATCGCGGCCGCGGTCCGGGTGGCGCTCGATCTGCGACGGTCGCGGGCCGCCACGACAGACCATTCCTGACCTGCAAATATCCGGGTTTGGCAGTCAAGGTAATGATTCACCATTACTCTTCGTGGGCGTTCCCGTACACACAGGAGTGATGGTGTTTCTCCAACTCGCGCTCGCCCTGTTCGTCGCCGTCGCCGGGCACGCAGGCGTGGTCGGCGCAGACCATCCGCTACCCAGCGCAAAGCGGCATTTCGCCCTGGCGGCTTCTCTCGATAAACCCAAGATTCCGCACTTTCGGTGATTGTCTCCGTGATTGCGGGCAGTGGCCTGGGTTGGAGGGTTGACGTAGGGCAAGGTGGGAGCATGCCGATGAGGACAGAGCTCGACCGACTCGCGGGCGGAGCGCACCACGATCCGCATTCCGTGCTGGGAGCGCATCCCGTCGAGGGGGGTGTCACGTTCCGCACGCTGCGCCCGCTCGCTGAGCGGGTGCGCGTGGTGATGGACGACGGAACGGCCCACGATCTGAAACACCAGGCCCATGGGGTGTTCGAGGTCACGGTCAAGGGGCTCGACAAGGTGCCCCCCTACGCCTTCAGCGTCCAGTACGCAGGCGCCGAGCCGTACCAGGCGCGTGATCCCTACCGTCACTGGCCCACGCTGGGGGAGGTGGACCTGCACCTGATCGGCGAGGGGCGGCACGAGCGGCTGTGGGAGGTGCTCGGCTCGCGCGTGATGCGGCACGAGGACGTCGACGGCACCGCGTTCGCCGTCTGGGCGCCGAACGCGCGCGGCGTCAGGGTCGTCGGCGACTTCAACCACTGGGACGGCACCGCCTACCCGATGCGCTCGTTGGGGCGTTCCGGGGTGTGGGAGCTGTTCATTCCCGATATCGGGCCCGGTGAGCGGTACAAGTTCCACATCCTCGGCGCCGACGGCGTGTGGCGGGACAAGGCCGACCCGATGGCCCGGCGGACCGAGGTGCCGCCGCAGACCGCCTCCGTGGTCGAGAAGTCGGCCTACACCTGGGACGACGCCGCATGGATGACCGAGCGCGCCGAGAAGGACGCGCAGCGGGGCCCCGCGAGTGTCTATGAGGTGCACCTGGGGTCGTGGCGGCCCGGCCTGTCCTACGTGGAGCTGGCCGACCAGCTCGTCGACTACGTCCACGACATGGGCTTCACGCATGTGGAGCTGCTGCCGGTGGCCGAGCACCCGTTCGGCGGGTCGTGGGGCTACCAGGTGACCTCCTACTACGCGCCGACGGCGAGGTTCGGGTCGCCCGACGAGTTCCGCCACCTGGTGGACCGGATGCACCAGGCCGGGATCGGGGTGCTGCTCGACTGGGTGCCCGCGCACTTCCCGATGGACGACTGGGCGCTGGCCCGCTTCGACGGCACCCCGCTGTACGAGCACGCCGACCCGGCCCGCGGCGAGCACCCCGATTGGGGGACCTACGTCTTCGACTTCGGCCGCCGCGAGGTGCGTAACTTCCTGGTCGCCAACGCGCTCTACTGGATGAAGGAGTTCCACATCGACGGGCTGCGGGTCGACGCGGTCGCCTCGATGCTCTATCTCGACTACTCGCGGCGCGAGGGCGAGTGGACGCCGAACGTCTACGGCGGCAGGGAGAACCTCGACGCGGTGGAGTTCCTCAAGGAGATGAACTCCGTCTGCTACCGGGAGGCTCCGGGCATCACGACCGTGGCCGAGGAGTCGACGGCGTGGCCGGGTGTGTCGCGGCCCGTGCACCTGGGCGGCCTCGGATTCGGCTTCAAGTGGAACATGGGCTGGATGCACGACACGCTCAGCTATCTACGACATGAGCCGATATTTCGCCAGTACCACCACCATCAGATGACTTTTTCGCTCATGTACGCCTACTCCGAGAACTTCGTGCTGCCGCTCTCCCACGACGAGGTCGTGCACGGCAAGGGCTCGCTGCTGGGCAAGATGCCGGGCGACGAATGGCAGCGGTTCGCCCAGCTCAGGGCCCTGCTCGCGTTCATGTGGGCGCATCCGGGCAAGCAGCTGCTGTTCATGGGCGGCGAGTTCGGCCAGGGCTCGGAGTGGTCGGAGGAGCGCGGGCTCGACTGGTGGGTGCTGGAGTTCGACGGGCACGCGGGCGTACAGCGGCTGGTCCGCGACCTGAACCGGCTCTACCGCGAGAACCCGGCCCTGTGGGAGCAGGACGCGTCCCCCGAGGGCTTCCGCTGGATCGACGCCGACGACGCGCGGGGTAACACGTTCTCGTTCGTCCGCTATGCGACCGATGGGTCCGCGGTGGCGTGCGTGGCCAACTTCAGCGGCGGGCCGTACGAGACCTACCAGCTCGGCCTGCCGTACGGCGGGCAGTGGGCGGAGACCGTCAACACCGACGCCTACGAATACTGGGGCAGCGGGGTCGGCAACATGGGCTCGGTCCAGGCCGTCGAGGAGCCCTGGCATGGCCTGCCGTACTCCGCCACGCTGCGGGTGCCGCCGCTGGGCGCCGTGTGGCTGCGTCACGACGGGCTGGGAAGTTGATGCCAGTTCGCTGAGAAAGGCGCGCCACCCCTGTGCGCGCCGGATAAATCCGCCTAAACTCCAAGATCGTGCGACTTCGCCCCTTAGTAGTGTGCGCGATCCTGCTGGCCTTGGTGCCCGCTGCTCCGGCCTTCGCCGACGACCCGACGCCTACGGCGACCCCCTCGCCGAGCGCGTCCCAGGAGAAGCTCGAAGACGGTCTGGCTCTCGATGGCGGCACCGTGCGCGCCATCGTCGAGCTGGCCGACCCGGGGCAGAACGCACCCGTCGCCAGCCAGGCGGCGGCCGACAGCGTGGACGTCGTCCTTCGGCCGGAGAGCCAGCCGTTCATCGTGGTCCAGGGCACCGCCGAGGAGCTCGCCGCGCTCGCCGAGGACTCGCGCATCACCTCGATCCACCGCGATCGCGCCTATCCCCCGACGGCGGCCAACAACCTCGTCCAGATCGGCGCCGACCAGGCGCACGCCCAGGGCTTCACCGGCACCGGTCAGGCGGTGGCCGTGCTCGACACCGGCATCGACGAGGACCACCCGAACTTCGGCAACCGGATCGTGGACGAGGCGTGCTTCTCCGCGGTGGACACGGGCGTGCAGTCGCTCTGCCCGAACGGCCAGACCTCGCAGACCGGCAAGGGCGCGGCCAACGCCATGACGGCCAAGTGCCTGGCGAACGGCGTGAACCTGTGCGAGCACGGCACCCACGTCGCGGGCATCGCGGCGGGCGACAGCGGCGTCGCGCCCGGCGCGGGGATCGTCGCGGTGCAGGTGTTCAGCCGGGTCGACGACGAGTCGGTCTGCGGCGAGGCGTCGTGCCTGCTGGCGTACGAGTCGTCGCTGCGGCTGGCCCTGGACTACGTGGCCGCTTCGACGCAGCCGATCGCCGCGGTGAACCTGAGCCTGGGCGGCGGGCTGTCCGAGACCTCGTGCGACGACAGCGAGGAGGGCGCGATCTTCAAGCCGAAGATCGACGCCCTGCTGGCCAAGGGCATCGCGACCGTGGTCGCGGCCGGCAACGAGTACTTCGAGGGCACCTCCTTCCCCGCCTGCATCAGCTCCGCGGTGGCCGTGGGCGCGAACGACGACAGTGACGCGATCGCCGACTTCTCCAACCGGGGAGCCGGGGTGGACCTGTTCGCGCCGGGCGTGGACATCGAGTCGTCGGTGCCCGACGACCAGACGGCCGTCTACAGCGGCACCTCGATGGCGACTCCGCACGTGGCGGGCGCGCTGGCGCTGCTGAAGGCGCAGTCCCCGCAGACCTCGATGCCCGACCTGATCACCAAGCTCAAGTCGGCCGGCCGCCCGTACGTCTATCAGGTCGGCGAGACCCAGGTCACCACGCCGCGCCTGGACGTGCTCGCCGCGCTGACCGGCAGCACCCCGCAGCCGCCCATCACGCAGACTCCGGCGCCGGCCCCCGAGGACCCCGACCCGTCCGACCCCGACCCCGAGCCCGACCCGTCGGACAGCAGCGGCCCCTCGCCGTCGCCCGAGCCGTCGGCGACGAGCACGACGACACCGGTCCCGGTGCCGACCCTCACCGTGACCGTGACGGTGACCGTCACCCCCACGGCTCCCGCCACGGTCTGTACGCGCGGCACGACCGGCACCCGCCTGACGGCCAAGAAGTGGGCCGTGGAGGTGCACCGGAGCAGCGGCAAGCTCTCCGACGCCACGCTCACCTGCTATCTGAAGCTGGTGCAGAAGGCCAGCACGGTCTTCCCCGAGCTGACCAAGGCGTCATCCCTGGGCACCGCGTACCGGGTGCTGAAGGCCAAAAAGACGAACAGGGAGAAGCTGGACGCCGCCCTGCTGACGGGCTGGCTGAACTGGGCCAACGGAACGAACGGGACCGCGACCTTGAAGTCCGCCGAGAAGGTGCGGCTTTCCGCGAAGTCCACGACCACCGCGCTGAAGAAGGCGGCCAAGACCGTCCTGCCGAAGTAGCGCAAAGGTTTCACTGGCTTACATGCGTCACTTGGGAAACAACGACATCACGGTTCACGTGCGTGGGGACTGAGCAGGCAATATAGCTCACCCCACCACGGAGGAACCAGTGAAGCTACGACCGCTGCTGACCGGCATGCTCGCGCTCGCCACGATCTCGGCCGCGCTCGTCGCGGCCCAGGCGGGCCACGCGGACAGCCTCGGCGCCGGTGGCCCGCTCATCAGCCCGGCGCTCGTCGAGGAGATGAAGACGACGCTGCGCGTCCGCTCGATCGTCGAGCTGCATCCCGGCCAGGACGCCGAGGCCGTCGCCCGGGACATCATCGCGGCCTCCGAAACGGCGCGGATCATCGAGACGGCGAAGTCGCCGAACTTCTTCGTGGCCGAACTCGACGGCGTGTGCCTGGACAGGCTCAGGAACGATCCCCGCGTCAAATCCGTCTACAAGGACGAGCTGAGCTCGGCGTTCCTGGACGAGAGCACCAAGGTGATCGGCTCCGACCAGGCCAACGCGGCGGGCTGGACCGGCAAGGGCACCACGGTCGCCGTCCTCGACACCGGCATCGACGAGGACCATCCGTTCTTCGCCGGCCGGATCGCGGACGAGGCCTGCTTCTCCTCCGCGAACCCGAGCGCCGAGGCCGTCTCGCTCTGCCCGAACGGGCAGCCCAGCCAGACGGGCCGCGGCGCGGCGAACGCCGAGACCCCGCTGTGCATCACGGACGGGCTCAACCAGTGCCGCCACGGCTCGCACGTGGCGGGCATCGCGGCGGGCGCGATGGTGCGGGGCGCTCCGTCCAACGGCGTGGCGCCGGGTGCGGCCATCCTGCCGATCCAGGTCTTCACCCGCATCAACAGCGCCGCGGCCTGCTCGGCGGCGGGAGCCCGTTCGGCTCCGTGCTTCCTGAGCTACACCTCGGACCAGAAGCTCGGACTGGAGTACGTCGAGAAGGCGGCGAAGAGACTGCACATCGCCGCGGTCAACCTGAGCTTCGGCGGCGGCATCTTCACCCACCCGTGCGACGACGATCCGCGGGCCGGCGCGCACAAGGCGCAGTTCGACGCCCTGCGGGCGCTCGGTGTCGCGCCCGTGGTGGCGGCGGGCAACTCCGGCCACGACGGCGTCGCCTCTCCGGCCTGCGTCTCCAGCGCCATCACGGTGGGCGCCACGGACGACACCGACCAGATCGCCTGGTTCTCCAACCGCGGCACGCTGCTGGACGTGTTCGCGCCCGGAGTCAAGATCAACTCATCGGTGCCCGACGACACCTGGGCCGAGCTGAGCGGCACCTCGATGGCCGCGCCGCACGTGACCGGCGGGTTCGCGGTGATGAGGCAGGCCTTTCCCACCATGAGCGTCGAGGAGATCGCGCGGCGGCTGCAGAGCACCGGCATGGACATTCCGTACAGTGCCTCCTTCTCCCAGGTGAACACCGAGCGGATCAACCTCGCCAAGGCCATCGGGCCGGCCCGGCCCGGCGTCTGAGGCCGCGCCGCGTCACGGGCGCTGACCACGTCCGGCCATCGGCAGGAGTTGGGTAACCCATGACCGACTCCTGCCGCTTAGGGTGGCTTTTATGGACGCAGGCAAGGCGATCTTGGACACGGTTGACAGGTATCGCCAGCGGCGCACCGCCCCGCTGGTGCTGGAGCTCGATCTCACCGAAGGGCTCACTGAAGGACCGCCGGCGGACCCGCTCTCCGCCGTGCTGTCCATGCGCAAGACGCGACTGTCCGATGTGCTGTCGGGGCTCAAGCGGGCCAGGCAGGACTCCAGGGTCAAGGCGCTGGTCGTGAAGATCGGCGGCAATCCGCTCGGTCTGGCGATGGTGCAGGAGCTGCGCCAGGCGGTGGCCCACTTCCGCGCCTCGGGCAAGCTGACCGTCGCGTTCGCCGAGACGTTCGGGGAGTTCGGCAACGCCACCGTGCCCTACTACCTGGCCACCGCGTTCGAGCGGATCTACCTGCAGCCGAGCGGCGACGTGGGCTTGACGAGCGTGGCGTTGGAGCAGCGCTTCGTCAAGGGCAGCCTGGCCAAGCTGGGCATCGGCTACGAGGGCGGCCAGCGGCACGAGTACAAGACCGCGGCCAACATGTTCACCCAGGACCACATGACCGAGCCGCACCGCGAGTCGATGACCCGCATCGTCGAGTCGGTCATCGAGCAGGTCACCGCGGGCATCGCCGAGGGCCGCCGGCTCGACCCGGCCAAGGTGCGTGAGCTCGTCGACCGCGGGCCCTTCATCGGCGCCGAGGCGCTGGAGGCCGGGCTGGTCGACGGCCTGGCCTACCGCGACGAGGTGTACGACGAGGTCAGGCAGGCCGCGGGCGGCGACCCGCACCTGCAGTACGTCTCCCGGTACGCCAGGGCCGCGGCCGTGCGCAAGCTGCCGCACCCGACGGCCGACGGCATCGCGCTCGTCCACGGCCACGGGCAGATCAGGTCCGGTCGCAGCGGGCGCAGTCCGCTCGGCGGCGGCGGCGCGATGGGCTCCGACACGGTGAGCGCCGCGCTGCGGGCCGCCCGGCGCGACGAGCACGTCAAGGCGATCGTGTTCCGGGTGGACAGCCCCGGCGGCTCGTACGTCGCCTCTGACACGGTCTGGCGCGAGGTCGTGCTGGCGCGAAAGGTCAAGCCGGTGATCGTGTCGATGGGCGACGTGGCCGCGTCCGGCGGCTACTTCGTCTCGATGGCCGCCGACGTGATCGTCGCCCAGCCCGGCACGCTGACCGGCTCCATCGGGGTGTTCGCCGGCAAGCCGGTGATGCGCGAGCTGCTGGAGAAGGTCGGCGTCAACTCCGAGCTGGTGGCCGAGGGCACCAACGCCGGCATGTTCTCCGCGACGCGCGCCTGGTCCCCCGAGCAGTGGGAGCGGGTCAACGCCTGGCTCGACCGTATCTACGATGACTTCGTGGGCAAGGTCGCCGAGGGTCGCGGCCTGACCCGCGACCGCGCCCACGAGCTGGCCCGCGGCCGGGTCTGGACCGGTTCCGACGCGCGGTCCTGCGGCCTGGTGGACGAGCTGGGCGGCCTCGAAGACGCGCTCGGCATGGCCAGGAAGCGCGCGGGCCTGGGCGCGGAGGCACCCGTGCGCGTCTATCCGCGGCTCAACCCGCTGGAGCGGCTGCGCGGACCGGAGTCGAGCGAGGACAAGGCCGCCGCGCTGACCCGGGTCCGCCTGGAAGCCTGGGGGCCGTTCGCCCGGCTCTCCGCCGAGCTGGGCTTCCCGGCCGCCGGGCCGCTGTCCCTCCCCGCGTGGTACAGGATTCAGTGATCCTGCCGGTCAGGAGCCCATCGGGCGGTAGCGGCCGCGGAGTCGTACCAGCGGCTGGACAGAGGACGTGACGTACGGCACCGCGAGCACGCGCGCGATGAACAGCGTGTGATCCCCGGCGGGGACCACCTGGGTGGTCTCCGCCTCCAGGGCCGCGACACCGTTCTCGACGACGATCGCGTCCGAGTGGGCGCCGCGGTGGTGCGCGATGCCCGCCACCAGGTGGCGGGCGCTGGGCCGGCCGGCGGCGGCGAATCGGCTGGCGATCGCGGCCTGCCCGGCCGACAGGAGCGAGGCCGCCCAGCGGTCCTGGCGCAGCAGCACCTCGCAGAGGTAGCCGTCGCCGCGCAGGCTCACCAGCACCAGCGGCGGCTCCAGTGAGACGGACATCAGCGCCGATACCGTGGCGCCCAGGTCGTCGCGGTCGTCGCGCACGGTGACCACCGCCACGCCCGCCGCGAGCTGCGCCATCGCCTCGGTGAACTCGCTCACGGCGAGAGCCCCCGGAGTCCGGGGACCCTCGCCGGGCGGGTCAGCCGAGGCCGTTGGAGGTCAGCCATTCCTTGGCCACCGTGGCGGGCTCGTCCTTGTTGACGGCGATCTTCTGCATCATGTCGAGCAGCGACTGCGTCGAGAGCTTGCCCGAGATGGCGTTGAGCGTGGTGGTGATCGTGTCGTTCATGGCCGCCTTGTTGACCAGCGGCGTCACGTTCTGGGCGGCGAAGAGGTTCTTCGTGTCCTGGAGCGAGACGAGGTTGTTGGCGGCGATCTTCGGGTCCGTGCTGAACACGTTGCCGACCTGGACCGTGCCGTCCTTGATGGCGTCGGCCGTGGTGGCGCCGGTGGCCTTCCAGTCCTTGAACTCGATCCCGTAGACCGACTTCAGCTCCTTCTCCCAGCGCTGCTTGAACTCGGGCGGAGCGCCGATGACCCAGGTCTTGGAGACCTTGGCCAGGTCTTCCATGGAGTTGAGCGACCCCTTGGTCTGCTCGTCCTTGGTGATCGTCAGGGTGTCCTTGTCCTCGGCGGGCGAGGAGTCGAGGACCTCCAGCTCGGGCGGCAGCTTCGTCTTGAGCTCCGCGTTGACCTCCTCGGTGGTCTTCGCCTTGGTCGCCTTGTCGACGAAGGCCAGCAGGTTGCCGTTGTACTCGGGCACTATGGTCAGCCCGCCGCTCTTGACCTGGTCGTAGATGACCTCACGGGTGCCGATGCCGGGCTTCTCCTCGACCTGTACGCCCTTGGCCTCCAATGCCTGGGCGTAAATGGAGGCGAGCAGCGTGTTCTCGTCGAAGTTGGCGGAACCGATGATCACCTTGCCCCCGCCACTGGCGGACGCCGAGCCGCTGGGCGCCGCGCTCGTGGTGTTGAGCGGATTGCCTCCACTGCCGCCGCCCCCACACGCGGCCAACGCGAGCGTCGCCGACAGCAGCACCGCCGCAGTGCTGAACATGCGTTTCATTCTTATTTCCTTCCTAAGCGGCAGGTATTAGAGAGATTAGCGGACCTTGACCCGCTGACTCACCCCTGGGGAGACCGTCACCCGCCGAACGACGGTGAACAGCACCTGCACGACAAGCGCGAACAACACAATCAGTACTGAACCCCCGACCACGCTCGCGTAATCCTGCGTGGCGAATCCGTCGATCACGAATCGGCCGAGCCCGCCCAGCCCGGTGTAGGCCGCGATCGTCGTGGTGGCCACCACCTGGATGGCCGACAGCCGGAGTCCCAGCAGGATCAGCGGCAGCGCCACGGGCACCAGCACCCGCCCGAGCACCTGCCCGCCGCGCAGCCCCATCCCGTAGGCGGCGTCACGGAGCTCCGGGTCCACGCCTCTGATGCCCTCGAAGGTGTTGACCAGGATCGGCGGTATGGCCAGCAGGACCAGCGGGATGATCACCGGCAGGATCGACGCGGTGCCGAGCAGCAGCACGAACAGCACCAGCAGCCCCAGCGTAGGCAGCGCCCTGGCCAGGTTGGCCGTGACGACCACGCCGAGGCCGCCCTTGCCGGTGTGCCCGATCAGCAGGCCGAGCGGGATCGCGATCAGCACGGCCAGGGCCAGCGCCATGAGCGAGAATTCCAGGTGTTCGAGCAGCCGCGTGGGGATGCCCGCCGGTCCCGACCAGTTCTCGGCCTTGCCGAAGAACTCCAGCAGCCAGTTCACGCGGACCTCCTAGCCCTGACCCAGGGGGTCAGCAGCCGCTGCGCGAGCACCAGGAGGCCGTCGGCGACCAGGGCCAGCAGCACGATCAGCACGATGCCGACGAGCGCGGGCGGCACGAACGGGTTCTGGTAGGCCCTGGTGAACAGCATCCCCAGACCGCCCTGCCCGATCAGCGCGCCGACACTCACGAGGCTGATGCTGGAGACGGCGACCACCCGGAGCCCGGCGAGCACGACGGGCGTGGCGATCGGCAGCTCGACCTGCACCAGGCGGCGCAGCGGCGTGAACCCCATCGCGACGGCCGACTGCCGCACGTGCTCGGGCACCGCGCCGAGCCCGTCCACCACGGACGGGATGAGCACGGCGCAGGCGTAGAGGGTCAGCGGCACGATCACGGTCGTCTTCGACAGGCCGGTGATCTGGATGAGCAGCATGAAGACCGGCAGCGAGGGGAGCGCGTAGAAGATGTTCATCACGCCGGACGTCGGCTGGAAGAGCCAGCGCCACCGTACGCAGGCCAGCCCCAGCGGCAGCGCCAGGACCAGCGCGACGACGATCGGCACCAGGGACATGACCAGGTGGTCGCCGAGCAGGTTCTTGATGCTGTCGACCCGTCCGGTGTCCCAGTTGCGCGCGATCCACTCCCATACGGAAGGGGGGCCGTCAGCCATCGGCCGCCTCCGCCAGAGCCTCGTCGAGCGCCTCTCTGGTGGCCACGCCGACGACCTTGCCGTCCTCGTCCACGGCCACCGCGCAGCCCGACGGCGACAGCAGCGCCGCGTCGAGCGTCGAGCGCATCGAGTCACGGCCGAGCACGAACATCCCGTACGACTCCAGCTCGCCGGGCCGCTCGCGCGAGATCCAGCCGACCGGCCGGTCATCAGCGGTGACGACCAGCAGCCACGGCTCGTCCGTCGGGCCCTCGAACCCCTCGGGCACGGTCAGGTCGGAGCGCAGGCGCAGGCCCTGCGTCGAGATGAACTGCAGGCGCCTGATGCCCCGGTCATGACCGAGGAACTCGCGGACGAAGTCGTCGGCGGGCTCCGAGAGCAGCGTCTTGGGATCGGCGAGCTGCGCCAGCTTGCCGCCCACACGCAGGACGGCGACCCGGTCGCCGAGCTTGATGGCCTCGTCGATGTCGTGGGTGACGAAGACGATGGTCTTGTTCAGCTCCGACTGCAGCCTGAGCAGTTCGTCCTGGAGGCTGGTGCGCACGATCGGGTCGACCGCGCTGAACGGCTCGTCCATGAGCAGCACCGGCGGATCCGCCGCGAGCGCCCTGGCCACGCCGACACGCTGCTGCTGACCGCCGGACAGCTGGAACGGGTAACGCTCGCCCATGACCGGGTCGAGCCCCACGCGTTCCAGCAGCTCCATGGCCCGATCCCGGGCCTTCTTGCGGTCCCAGCCGAGCAAATAGGGGACGGTGGCGATATTGTCAACGATCTTCCGGTGCGGGAAGAGCCCCGCCTGCTGGATGACGTACCCGATCCCACGCCGCAACGTCGGCGGATCGATGCCCTGCACGGGCACGCCGTCAAGGAGGATCTGCCCTTCTGAGGCATCGATCATCCGGTTGATCATTCGCAGGGACGTCGTCTTCCCGCACCCCGAGGGGCCGACGAACACGGTGATTTCACCCGTCGGCGCCTCAAGGCTCAGGTGATCAACGGCGACCGTGCCGTCCGGGTAGCGTTTGGTGACGTCGTCAAATGTGATCACGCGCGACCTCTCGCGTTCGTGGCGGGGACCGCAGCTCCCCCCTGCTACAGCCGCCGCATGATCTCTCAGAGCGACAAGACTACGGCGATCCTGACCGCTCTGTCCCCTCAGTCCCATCTGAAACGCTTCAGGTAGCTGCAAGTTTCATGCGAAATACGGTGCTGGTAGTGCGCTTTACCTGGGTAAGTTGGCATGATTACCACCAAAGACATCGACGCCGCACCCCCCACCCTCAAGCGTCCGCATTTCAGCAAGAGGATCCGGCCCCGTGACACACTCGCTCACCGATCACCCCTCCCAGGCGGAACTGATCGCGGAGCTCTACGACCGTTACGCCGCCGGGCTGTTCGCGTACTGCGCTGACCAGCTCGGGGACCACGGTTCCGCAGCCGACGCCCTGGTGTCCGTCCTCTCCAGCGTCCCGGCGACGCCGCCGCCGCGCGCCGCGCTGTTCGCGTTCGCCCGGCGCGAGATCCACCGCCGCGACGTCGTCTACGCGCCTTCGGTGGTCGACCCGCTGATCGACCCGGCGTCCGCGCTGGTGGAGCGGGCGCTGCGGGAGTTACGCCCGCACCAGCGCGAGGTGCTCGTGCTGGGCGAGGTGTGCGGGCTGGATCTCCACGAGCTGGCCTGGGTGCTCGACGTGGCGCCCGACACGGCGGAGGAGCTGGCCACCAGCGCCGCGCTCCGCTACCGGCAGGCGCTCGACACCGCGCTGGCCTACGTCGGTCCCCGCGTGTCCAAGCCGGTGGCCGACGTCTACGGGGCGCTCGGCGTCGCGCCGCTGCGCGACGTGCTGGGGCGGCTGCCGTGGCCGCCGCCGCCCGAGCATCTCCACTCGCGCTTCGCGTCCCAGGGCAGGCGCGGTCGTACGGCGGCGCCGATGTTCGTCAAGCCGCTCTGGCCGGGGCCGCCGACGTGGCCGCTACCGTTGAGCGAGGCGGATCCGGCGACCAGCACGGGGATCTTCCCGACGGAGCTGCTGACGCCGCCGTCTCCGTCCCGGGTGCCGGAACACGAGGCGCCCACTGCACCGATGCCGAAACTCCGGTTCGGGCCTGACGAGGCGCTTTCCGGGCCTGGCCAGGCGCTTTCCGGGCTCGGGTGGCGGCTGGAGGGGCCTGGCCGCGTTCCGCCCGGTCCCGATCAGGCGCCGCTCGGCGCGGACCAGGCTCCCGCGAGGCAGCGGTTCTTCACGCCCCGGCCGGCGAGCGCACGGTCAGCCTGGGAGGCCCTTTTCGGCGCGCGCCCGCCCAAAGACCTGCCCTCCAGCGCGAAGCCATCCCAGGATGCGTCTACTGACGCGAAAGGGGCACAGGACGCGTCCGCCAGCGCCAAGCGGCCCCAGGACCTGCTCTTCGGCGCGCGACCGGCCAAAGATGCGCCCGCAGGCGCGAGGCTGTCCAAGGACCCGCTCTTCGGTGCGTGGCCGCCCGAAGACACGCCCTCGGGCGCGAAGCCGTCCCTGGATCCGCTTTTTGGTGCGTGGCCGCCCGGAGGCGGGTCCTCTGGCGCGAAGCCGGTGCACGACGGGCCGTTCCGTCTGCCGCAGCCCGCTGAGCCAGTCTCCGGTAAGCCGGTCGGCGAGCCCGTAACGAGGCCGCCGTTCCCGCTCTCGGCGTCCATTCCGGGGGACGTGCTGGACGACGACGCGGTGACCCAGGAGCTGCCCGCCATCGGCGACATCCTCGTGCACAAGGGCCCGGCCAGGGAGCCGGGCGCTCTCTTCGTCCCGAGGTCCGCCGCCAAGGAGCCCGTCTATCGGATGCCGGCCCCGCTGATGTTCCCGCCCACCGTGGACGACCTGCCCATCGTGGACGACCTGCCCGACGATGTCCCGGACATACCGGCCGTACCGGAAGCCCGGGTACGGCCCGGCCGGGACAAGCACTACGACTGGGCCTGGGAGCTGGTCGGGTTCCTGGTCTGCGTCATCATCGCGATGATCGTGTTCTTCGCGGTGCCGCTCATCATCGGCCCGTGACCTTCGGGGCGCCCGGTCAGTCGGGTCAGTCGGCCGAGAGGATCAGGCCGCTGGTCGGGACGCCGGTGCCGGCCGTCACCAGGACGTTGCGTACGCCGCCCACCTGATTGGCGGAGGTGCCTCTGACCTGGCGTACGGCTTCGGCGATGCCGTTCATGCCGTGGATGTAGGCCTCGCCGAGTTGGCCGCCGTTCGGGTTGACGGGCAGGCGGCCGCCGAGCTCGATGCCGCCGTCCTGGAGATAGCCGGGGGCCTCTCCCCGGCCGCAGAATCCGAGCTCCTCCAGTTGGGCCAGGACGAACGGGGTGAAGTGGTCGTACAGGATGGCTGTCTGGATGTCCTGCGGGCTCAGGCCGGACATTTCCCATAAGCGTCGCCCGACGACTCCCATCTCGGGCAGGCCGCTCATGTCATCGCGGTAGTAGCTGGTCATCATCATCTGCCCCACGCCCGTGCCCTGCGCGGCGGCCGTGATCACGGCCGGGGAGCGGCGCAGGTCCCGGGCCCGTTCGGTGGTCGTGACCACCAGGGCCACGGCCCCGTCGCTCTCCTGGCAGCAGTCGAGCAGGTGCAGCGGCTCCACGATCCACTTGGACGCCTGGTGCTCCGCCAGCGTGATGGGCCGGCCGTGGAACCAGGCGGCGGGGTTCGTGGCGGCGTGCCTGCGCATGGCGACGGCCACCCGGCCGAAGTCCTCTGATGTGGCGCCGTAGGTGTGCATGTACCGCTGGGCGAACATCGCCACCCACCCTGCGGGCGTCATCAGCCCGAACGGCACGTGCCAGCTCATCTCCAGCCCCTGCGAGGTCGGCTGCCCGCCCAGGCGCGCGTCGGGCTGCCCGAACCTGCGGCCGGACCGCTCGTTGAACGCCCGGTAGCAGACGACGGTGCTCGCCGCTCCGGTCGCGACGGCCATGGCGGCCTGCGCCACCGTGCCGCACGCCGCGCCGCCGCCGTACTCGACCCGCGAGAAGTAGGTGAGCTCACCGGCGCCGATCTCGCGGGCGACGGCGATCTCCTGGTTGGTGTCCTGGGTGAAGGTCACCATCCCGTCCACGTCGCCTGGCGCCACCCCGGCGTCGTCGAGCGCGGCGAACACGGCCTCGGCGGCCAGCCGCAGCTCCGACCGCCCGGACCGCTTGCTGAACTCGGTGGCGCCGATGCCCGCGATGGCGGCTTGGGACTTGAGCACTTACCGCTCCTTCGTTGAGGTGATCAGGTCTCGTGCCGCCGTTGCGTTGGCAGGACCGCCCGCGAGGTCAGGGGGCCGAGGGGAGGGTGAGGGTGATCGTGCCGGTGGCGTGGTCGCCGAGGCTGACCTTGCCCCGCACCTCGACCGTGAACTCCCCCGCCTCCCGCGAGACGATCGTGCCGTTGAAGCTCAGCCGGTCGCCCGCGTACGCCGGGACGCCGAGTTTGACCTTGATGCGCCTGATGATCGCCTCGGGACCCGCCCAGTCCGTGACGTACCGTTCCACCAGCCCCATCGTGGTCAGGATGTTGAGGAAGATGTCCTTGGAGCCCTGCGCGCGGGCGCCCTCGACGTCGTGGTGGACCGGGGTGTAGTCCATGGTGGCGAGGGCGGTGGAGACGACCACTGTGGGCGTGAGGTCGATCGACAGCTCGGGAAGCACCGAACCGATCTCGACCTGGTCTTCGGTCAGCGTCCGCATCACGACTCCCATGGCGCCCACATAGGAAGAACAAGTTCGTCGTCCAAAGCACGATATGTCGTACGCAATGCCATGCCGATACCCACGGCGTCGGGCGGGCAGTCCACGATGTTCCCCACAATCCTCACCCCTTCTGGCAGCTCCACCACTGCCACCACAAACGGCGTCTCTCGTCCCGGGACCGGGGGATGGTGGTGCACGACATAGCTGTAGACGGTGCCCTCGCCGCTCGCCACGGTGTGGGTGCGGTTGGTGGAGCGGCAGGCGGGGCATATCGGACCTGGCGGGTGGCGTAGCTCGCCGCAGTCGGCGCAGCGCTGGATGCGCAGCTCGCCCTGCTGAACGCCTTCCCAGAAGAAGGCCGTGTCGTCGTTGACGGCGGGACGCAGCGGGTACGGCTTGCGGCTCGCCTCTGGGGAGGGTGCGGCGGCAGGCGGCGGCTGCTGCTGCGCGGCGGTGCGTGGGCGAAATTTCAGGATTCGGAACAGCATCTCGGCCACTGGGTCGTCTGCTTCGCCGTACCAGGTGACGTTCCAGGTGGCGAAGTAGCCCTCGCCGAGTGCCGTTCGCTTCGGGCCCACGAGGCTGGTGAAGCGGGTTGACGGGGTCAGGCGCTCGCCCAGCCGGGCGTACCGGTGATAGGTCTGCTCGCAGTTCGTCGCCACCACGCCCGTGTAGCCGTGGGCGTTCAGGGCGGTGATCATATCGTCGACCGGCGAGCGGTCCTTGGCCTCCCGGCGGAGGCCCTGCATGGTCCAGACCTGGATCATCGCGGGTGGGGCGAGGCCTTTTTCGAGGTAGGCCGGGTTCGTGTCGCCGAGGGCGTCCAGCCAATGCCTGATCATGGGCACGTTGATCGGGTCCGGGGCGGCGGCACCGCGCACCTCCCCGAGGGCGGCCTGCTTGTCCGCCAGCTCGCGCAGCTCCCTGTCCGCGCTCGGGGCGCCGATCGGCTGGTCGGTGGTTGTCGGGTCAGCCGTCGGCTGGGCGGTGCTTGTCCGGGCGTCCATCGGCTTGGCGTCCGTCATCGGGGCGGCCTCGGGAGGCTCAGTCCGAGCATCGCGATCAGCTCGCGTTGCACCTCGTTCACCCCGCCGCCGAACGTCAGCACCACCGCGCCCTTCACCCCGTGGTCGAAGCGCTCCAGGAGTTCAGCCGTCTCCGGGTCCGACGGATCCGCGTAGCGGGCCAGAATGTCGGCGATGAGCCGGCCGACCTCCTGTACCCGCTCCGAGGCGTAGATCTTGGTGGCCGACGCGTCGGGCGCGCCCAGCCAGCCGAGGTCCATGTTCGCCGCGACCTGCCAGTTGAGCAGCTCGTTCGTGCGGAAGTAGGCCCGCACCCTGCCCAGCGCCCGCCGTACGTCCGGCTGCTCCACCAGCCCGGTACGGCGCGCCCAGGCCAGGAAGCGGTCGTAGGTCTGGCCGAGGTTCCCGGCGGGGCCGAGCGTGACGCGTTCGTGGTTGAGCTGGTTGACGATCAGGTCCCAGCCCTTGTCCACCTCGCCCACGACCATGTTCGCCGGGACGCGGACGTCGGCGTAGTAGGTGGAGTTCGTGTGGTGGCGGCCGTCCATGGTGACGATCGGCGTCCAGGAGAAGCCCGGGTCGTCGGTCGAGGCGATCATCATCGTGATGCCCTTGTGCTTCTTGGCATCGGGGTTGGTGCGGGTGGCCAGCCAGATGTACTGGGCGTAGTGGGCGCCGCTGGTGAAGATCTTCTGGCCGTTGACGACGTAGTGGTCGCCGTCGAGCACCGCCGTGGTCCGGAGCGAGGCCAGGTCCGTGCCGGCCTCGGGCTCGCTGTAGCCGATCGCGAAGTGGCACTCCCCTGCCAGGATGCTCGGCAGGAACTTCTCCTTCTGCTCCGGCGTGCCGTACTGCATCAGGGTCGGCCCGACCGTCTGCAGCGTGATGAGCGGATACGGGACGCCCGCTCGCGCGATCTCGTTGGCGAAGATCTGCTGTTCGAGCGGGCCGAAACCGCCGCCGCCGTACTCCTTCGGCCAGCCGAGGCCGAGCTTGCGGTCGCGGCCGAGCCTGCGGCAGTGCTCCATGTAGGCGGTGCCGAACGGGTCCTCGGCGATCTTGCGGCGGTCCTCCTGGGTGAGGCAGTTCTGGAAGTACTCGCGCAGCTCGTCGCGGAGCCTGCGCTGGTCGGGGGTCAGGTCGATCAGCATCAGACGAGCGCTCCGATCAGGTCGAGCTGGGCGTCGGCGCCGCCGAGCAGGTGCGTCAGGTGCTTGGCGTGCGCGAAGTAGCGGTGCAGCGGGTACGTCACGTCGAGGCCCAGGCCGCCGTGCAGGTGCTGGCAGGTGTAGAGCGCCGTGAACGCCTCGCTGACGTGGAACGCGGCCACGGCCAGGTCCTCCTCGGCCGGCAGGTCGTTGGCGAGCAGCCAGGCGCCCGACCACACGGCCACGTCGAGCGCGCGCGTGGCGATGTAGACGTCGGCGATCTGCACGGTGACCGCCTGGAACTCGGCCAGGGCCCGGCCGAACTGCTTCCTGCTCTTGATGTACTCGGTGGTCAGTTTGAGAGCGCCGGCCAGCACGCCACTGGCCTGGGCCGCGACGGCCGCCGTGAAGAGCTGCCGCAGACCGGCGACCGCCTCCGGACCGGCCAGCCGCTCGGCCGGAGTCCGGTCGAACACGACAGTGGCCAGCGCCTCGCCGTTGGAGGCGAACTCCGGCTGCGCCGTCCATGAGCCGGTGGCCACGAACACGCCTTCATCGGCGGTGACCAGCACGTACGCGGCCTCGCTCCCGTACGGGACCCCGACCTTGCGCCCGGTCAGCACCCAGCCGTCGCCGTCCCGCTCGGCGGTGGTCAGGGGCGGGTCCGCCAGTGCCCTGCCTGGTTCACGGAGTGCCACCGTGCCGACGCTGTCAGCCGGCTGCTCCGGTTCCGGAGACGTGCCCACTGTCTGCCCGTATCGAGCCAGCGCCAGCGTGCTGACCAGCGTCGCCAGCGCGGGCACCGGTGCGGCCCGCGCGCCGACCTCGCGGAGCACCACGGCCAGTTCGACGGGCCCGAGCCCGGCGCCACCCGCGTCCTCCGGCACGCACACGCTCATCAGCTCCGCCTGGGACAGCGCCTGCCAGAGCCGCTCGTCGTATGGCAGACCGCTCTTCTCGTGCGCCTCCAGCCGCTCCGAGGTCGCCTCCTTGCCCAGGAGGTCGGCGGCCAGGATGCGCAGGTCCTGTTGAGTGTCATCCAGGTTGAAATCCACTATTTCTCCAAAAGGTGTTGCCGGCCGTGCCGGGCGAACTCCCGCTCGATCGCCGCGACGTCCTCGCCCTTCAGTAATCGGATCTCCGCGCCGGTCGGACGCCACCAGACCGGGTCGGCCGTCCACCAGCCCTCCTTCACCAGGACCCGCTTGACGACCTTGTGCGAGGAGGTCTGGGGCAGACCATCGGAGATGCGTACGTACCGGGGGAACGACTTGGCCCCCAGGTCGCGGCGAGAGGCGAGGAAACCGGCGAACGCGGCGGGGTCGAACGGCGCCTCCATGACGAGCGCCGCCATGACCTGGTCTCCGGCCGCCGCGTCCGGCACCGGGTAGACGGCCGCCTCGATCACGCCCGCGAACTCCCGCAGGACCGCCTCGATCGGGGCCACCGCCAGGTTCTCGCCGTCCACGCGGAGCCGCTCGGTGCCCCGCCCGGCGAAGAACACGTAGCCGTCGGCGTCCGCGTATGCCAGGTCGCCCGACCAGAACGCGCCCTCCCGCATGCGCTCGGCGTCGGCGTCCGGGTCGTTGTAGTAGCCGTCGAACAGGCCGAGGCCGCCGGTGTTCACCAACTCGCCGACCGCTTCGTCGGGGTTGAGCAGCCGCCCGTCCTCGACGCGGCCCGGCGTGCACGGCAGGCCGGTCAGCGGGCTGCGGATCTCGATGCCCAGCGGCAGCCTGCCGAGACAGCCGGGCGGGCCGGTCGGATCCGGGCTGAGCGAGATGGCCGTCTCCGTCGACCCGAACGCGTCGATCACATGGCAGCCGAACCGCTCCCCGAACCGCCTGGTCGCCGTGGCGCTCCCCTCGTTGCCGAAGGCGAGCCTCAGGGGGTTGTCCGCGTCGTCCGGCTGCCGGGGGGTGGCCAGGACATAGGAGAGCGCTTTGCCGACGTAGTGGAGGTACGTACAGCCGTAGCGTCTGATGTCCGGCAGCAGACCCGACGCGGAGAACCTCCGCCGCAGCACCAGCGCGGCCCCCGACGCCACGGCCGGCGCGTAGGCCGCCATGACGGCGCCGGAGTGGAAGAGCGGCATCGCGCAGTAGACGGCGTCAGTGGGGGCGAGCATCGCGGCGAGCGAGACGCCGGGGACGGCGATCTTCCGATGCGTGATCCGCACCGCCCGCGGCCGGCCGGACGTGCCGGAGGTGAAGATCAGCATGACCAGCGCACCGGGATCCGGCGCGTGCGTGTCCGGATCGCGTACGTCCGGCACGTGCGCGTCCAGGTCCGGATCCGGGTCGCGTACGTCCAGGTCCGGATCCGGGTCGCGTACGTCCGGGCCCGTCGTGAGCGCCGAGCCCCAGTCCGGGATGGGCGCCGATGCCACTCCCAGGGCGTCGGCCACGGAGTGCGCCATCGCCTCGTAGGGGCCGTCCCACAGCAGCAGGCCGACGTCGGTGGCGCGGGCGTCGCGGGTCAACTCTTCCACCGAGCGGGTGGGGTTCAGCGCCACCAGCACCCGCCCCGAGAGCGCGGCGCCGCCCAGCAGGAACACCATCTCCGGCACGTTGTCGCAGAGCACCCCCACGTGCGGCGGTCCGTCGAAGGCACGGGCGTTCAGCCAGGCGGCGGCGGTGCGGCAGGCGGCCACGTGCGCGCGCCACGACCAGACGCGATCCTCGAAGACCAGCCCCGGACGATCGTCGCCGGCCCGGGCCAGCAACAGTGCGGCGAGCGTGTCCGCGGCCATCGACCCTCCTAGCAAGCGCCCGGTCAACAGTTCCGCAAACTAGAACAGATTCTAATCTCTGTCCATAGGCGACACATCACAACAACTCCGGATATATGCCTGTAGCGGCTCAGACATGCGTCTATACAGGTTCTTTGTGACTCGTGGGTAACAAGCCGAGTTATCGAGAAATCAGATAACGTGTTCTCATGCGTACCCCGCAGCCGTCGTCCGCCGCGCCCCCCAGCGACACCGAGGGGATCATGGAGAGCCATTCCACATCCGGCGGTCACAGCGTCCGTACGCGTAGCCAGCACCAGCGCCGCAAGCGCATCGTCCAGGCCGCCGCCGCCCTCGCCTCGCGCGGCGGCGTCGAGGCGATGCAGATGCGCACGGTCGCCGAGCGGGCGGGCGTCGCGCTCGGCACCCTCTACCGCTACTTCCCGTCGAAGATGGACCTGGTCGTGGCGGTCGTCGGCGAGGAGATCGACCTGCTGGAGAGCAGCATCGAACGCCGTCCGCCGAGCGCCTCCACCCCGGCCGGCCGCGCGGTCGACGTGCTGATGCGGGCCACCCGTGGCCTCATGCGCGAGCCCGAGCTGGCCGACGCGCTGATCCGGTCGCTGATCATGGCCGAGGTGGAGACCCCGTTCGGCGATCGGATGACGGGACTGCTGCTGCGGGTCTCGGCCGGTCTCACGCGGGATCGGGCCAGCGAGGTGCAGCTCGACCTGGCGGGGTCGCTGTCCAGCGTGTGGGTGCAGGAGCTCCTGGAGATGCTCCGTGGCCGCCGCACGTACGAGCAGATCCAGCGCCGCATCGAAATCGCCGCCGCCAGGCTGGTGAATGATCTCTCTGCGCCGTAGTTTCACGGCTCCGCCCGCCGTACGGCCTGGCCCCTGATTCCTCAGCACCGCCCGCCGTACGGCTCAAAACACCTCTATTTTTTACGGCACCGCCTGGCCGCGTCAGACCACAGCCCTGAAGGTGCGGCGATACGTGTGAGGGGACACTCCCAGCGACGCGTGCAGGTGTTGTCTCATCGAGGCCGCCGTGCCGAAGCCCGACCACTCCGCCACCCGGTCCACCGGCAGGTCCGTGGTTTCCAGGAGGTGTCTGGCCAGTTCGATGCGTTGCTGGGTCAGCCATTGGCCGGGGCTCTGGCCTACCTCGTGGCGGAAGTGCCGGGTGAAGGTGCGTCGGCTCATGCCCGCGTGTTCGGCTAGGTCGGCCAGTTGGAGAGGGGTGGACAGGTGTTGGAGGGCCCAGGCTCTGGTGGGGGCGGTGCCGGTGGCCGATGGTTCGGGGACCGGGCGTTCGATGTACTGGGCTTGGCCGCCGTCCCGCCACGGGGGGACGATGCAGTGGCGGGCCACCTGGTTGGCTATCTCGCTGCCGTGGTCGCGCCGTACCAGATGCAGACAGAGGTCCACGCCCGCTGACGCGCCCGCCGAGGTGAGTACGTCGCCGTCGTCCACGAACAGCACGTCGGAGTCCATCCGCACCCCCGGGAAGAGGCGGGCGAAGCGCTCGGCATGCCGCCAGTGGGTGGTGGCCGGGCGGCCGTCGAGGAGACCCGCGGCCGCCAGGACGAAGGTGGCGATGCAGATCGACACGACCCGGGTGCCCGGACGTACCAGGGCGAGGGCGTCGAGCAGTCCGGGAGGCAGCGACTCCGGGCCGGTGATGTCCGCGAAGCCGGCGGCGGCGGCGATGACGACGGTGTCGGCGGTGGCCAGCGCGCTCGCGTCGTGTTCGACGGCGATCGCGTAGTCGGCGGCCGTGGCGACGGGGCCGCCGTCGAGCGTGCAGGTGATCACCTCGTAGAGCGGCTCGTCTCCCGGGCCCCGTGCCGTACCGAAGATCCTGGACGGCACGCTCAGCTCGAACGGGATCACGTTCGCCAGCGCCAGTACGACCACACGATGCATGGCCCGATCTTTACACATCTTGGCCACTGGGCCACTCGCAGACCGGTACCCAGGCGCAGCAGGCTTGGTGGCATGAAGATGCGCGCGATAAGCCAGGACACCTTGGGCGGACCAGAAGTGCTGAAGACAGTCGAGTTGGACAGGCCCACGCCGGGGCCGACCGAAGTACTCGTGCGGGTGCACGCGGCCGGGGTCAACCCCGCAGATTGGAAGACCCGGGCCGGCGGCGGTCATCTGGGGGTGCCGTTCGTGCTCGGCTGGGACGTCTCCGGCGTCGTCGAGCAGGTGGGCCTGGGCACGACCATTTACCAGCCCGGCGACGAGGTCTTCGGCATGCTCCGCTACCCGTACGGCAACGGCGCCTACGCCGAGTACGTGAGCGCCCCCGCCCGACATTTCGCCCCCAAGCCCGCGAACCTCGACCACACCCAGGCGGCCGCGATCC
This sequence comes from Nonomuraea sp. NPDC049269, assembly GCF_043197155.1. Classification (NCBI taxonomy): domain Bacteria; kingdom Bacillati; phylum Actinomycetota; class Actinomycetes; order Streptosporangiales; family Streptosporangiaceae; genus Nonomuraea; species Nonomuraea sp. NPDC049269. The sequence goes on along the minus strand of NZ_JBICSO010000008.1, from coordinate 188,046 downwards.
CCCTCGCCGCGCTGACCGCCTGGCAGGCGCTGGTGGACACGGCACGGCTGACGGAAGGCCAGCGGGTGCTCGTACACGCCGCGGCGGGCGGTGTGGGGCACTTCGCCGTCCAGATCGCCAAGGCACGCGGCGCGTACGTCATCGGCACGGCCAGCGCCGCCAAGCACGACCTGCTCCGCGACCTCGGCGCCGACGAACTGGTCGACTACCGCGACGAGGACTTCGCCGAGGTCGTCCGCGACGTCGACGTGGTGATCGATACCATCGGCGGCGACTACGGCCCGCGCTCGCTGCGTACCCTGCGCGAGGGCGGCACGATCGTCTCGCTGACTCTCTCGCTCCTGGACGCGGGCCTGCACGCGCAGGCGGCCGAGCGGGGCATCCGGTCGGCGGCCATGCTCGTCGAGCCCGACCACGCCGCGATGAAGGCGCTGGCCGCACTGGCGAAGGCCGGGAAACTGCGGGCCGAACTGGCCGCCGTGCTGCCGCTGGCGGACGCGGCCAAGGCCCACGAGCTGGGCGAGTCCGGCCGTACGACGGGGAAGATCGTCCTCTCCGTACGACAGTAACCGGGCCGGCCTCCGGGAATTCATCAGTCTGTCGGTGGCGGGAGCTATACAGGGGGTATGACTGAGAGGCCGTCAAACGAGGACTTCCTCCGGCAGGCTGATCCGCTGCGGCGTGAGTTGCTGGCGCACTGCTACCGCATGCTGGGGTCGGTGCACGACGCCGAGGACCTCGTCCAGGAGACCTACCTGCGCGCGTGGCGCGCTTACGACGGGTTCGAGGGGCGTTCGTCGCTGCGTACCTGGCTCTATCGCATCGCCACGACGGCCTGCCTGACGGCGCTCGACAGCCGGAGCAGGAGGCCGCTGCCGACCGGGCTCGGCGCGCCGGCGTCCGAGGCGACCGGCCCTCTGGTCGAGGGGGATGAGGTGCCGTGGCTGGAGCCCATACCCGACGGGATGGTCGGCGCCGGGGCCGGTGACCCCGCCGCCATCGTCACCTCGCGTGACAGCATCCGGCTCGCGCTCGTCGCCGCGCTGCAGCACCTGCCGCCCCGGCAGCGGGCGGTGCTGATCCTGCGCGACGTGCTCAAGTGGCGGGCCGCGGAGGTGGCCGAGGTGCTCGACACCACGACCGTCGCCGTCAACAGCAGCCTGCAGCGCGCCCGGGCCCAGCTCGACGAGGTGTCGCCGAGCCTCGACGACCCGGTCGAGCCGTTGACGGCCGAGCAGCGGGCCCAGCTCGACCGCTATGTGGCGGCGTTCCAGAACTACGACGTGGCGGGCATCGTGGAGCTGTTCACGAAGGACGCGGTCTGGGAGATGCCGCCGTTCACCGGCTGGTATCAGGGTGCCGACAACATCGGCCGGCTCATCGCGACCAACTGCCCCGCGAAGCAGCCCGGCGATCTGCGGCTGGTGCCGATCGAGGCGAACGGGCAGCCGGCGTTCGGGATGTACCTGCGGCGCGGCGACGTCTACGAGGCGTTCGGGCTGCCGGTGCTCACGTTCACCGGCTCGCGGGTCAGCCATGTCGCGATGTTCTTCGACCTCGGCCTCTTCGACACCTTCGGGCTGCCTCACACACTGAGCGGGACTTCCACCGGAAACTAGAACGCGTTACAGTCACGACCGGAGCATCGTTCTGGAGGCGACTGTGGGCACACCGGTGATCGTCGAGGCCGTCCGCACCCCCATCGGCAAGCGCGGCGGCTGGCTGGCCGAGCTCAAACCGCAGCAGGTGCTGGCCACCGCGCTCAACGGCCTGATCGAGCGGTCCGGGATCGACCCGGCGATCGTCGAGCAGGTCTTCGCCGGGTGCGTGACCCAGGCGGGCGAGCAGGGCGGGCATGTGGGGCGGCACTCCTGGCTGTACGCGGGCCTGCCGTACCAGGCGGGGGTGACCACGGTCGACGCGCAGTGCGGATCGTCGCAGCAGGCCGTGCACCTGGCGGCGGCGATGATCCAGGCCGGCGTGATCGACGTGGGCATCGGGTGCGGGGTCGAGGTGATGAGCCGGGCGCCGCTCGGCAGCAACGTCCTGCCCGCCAAGCCGAAGCCCGACGACTGGAACATCGACCTGCCCGACCAGTTCACCGCGGCCGAGCGGATCGCGGAGCGGCGCGGGCTGACCCGCGAGCGGCTCGACTGGTTCGGGGCGCGCTCGCAGCAACTGGCCGCCAAGGCGTGGGCCGACGGGCGGTTCGAGCGGGAGATCGTGCCCGTCGGGCAGGTACGCAGGGACCAGGGCTTACGCGAGACCACCGTCGACGGGCTCGCCAGGCTCAAGCCGGTGCTGGGCGAGAACGGCAGGCACACCGCGGGCACCTCGTCGCAGATCTCCGACGGCGCCGCCGCGGTGCTGGTGATGGGCGAGGAGACGGCCGCGCGGTACGGCCTGCGGCCCCGGGCGCGGATCCTGGCCCAGGCCCTCGTCGGCGCGGAGCCGTACTTCCACCTCGACGGGCCGGTGGACGCGACGGCGAAGGTGCTCGCGACGGCCGGGATGGCGATCGGCGACATCGACAGGTTCGAGGTGAACGAGGCGTTCGCGTCGGTCGTGCTGTCGTGGGCGAGCGTGCACGAGCCCGACTTCGACCGCGTCAACGTGAACGGCGGCGCGATCGCACTCGGCCACCCCGTGGGCGCCACGGGGGCACGGCTGCTCACGACGGCGCTGCACGAGCTGGAGCGCTCCGACTCGACGACCGCGCTGGTCACGATGTGCGCGGGCGGCGCACTGGCCACGGCCACGATCCTCGAGCGCATCACGTGACCCACCCCGGTTGAAATCCGGTACCAATCTCACGTTCCTTTCCCGCACACTCGACCGAGAACCAGCACGCTCAACGGGGGACACTGGATGAAGACGACCCGGCGCAGGCCGTACGCCGAGCAGCGCCCGCAGGACCTCGGCGGCGGGGTGTGGAGCGTGCCCGTGCCGATCCCCGGCAACCCGCTCGGCTACACACTCGTCTACGCCGTCGACTCCCCCAAGGGCCCCGTGCTGGTCGACGCCGGCTGGAACCACCCGGACGCCTGGGCGGCCCTCAGCGGCGGCCTGCGGACGCTCGGCCTCGACGTGACCGCGGTCCGAGGCGTGGTCGTCACCCACTTCCACCCCGACCACGCCGGGCTGGCCGGACAGGTCAGGGCGGAGTCCGGCGCCTGGATCGCGATGCACGAAGCGGACGCCGCGCTGGTCAGGCTCATGCACAGCTTCGCCGACGGCGAGCACCGTGACTTCCAGGCCGAGATGCTCCGGCGGGCGGGCGCCGGGCAGGACGACGTGGCGGTCGCGACGGCCGGCCGCCCGGACACGCCCGCACTGCCCGACCGCGAGCTGCGCGACGGCGACCTGGTCGACCTGCCGGGCCGAAAGCTGCGGGCCGTGCACACACCGGGCCACACCCCCGGCCACATCTGCCTGCACCTGGAGGACGCCGACCGCCTCTTCACCGGCGACCATGTCCTCCCCGACATCACCCCCCACGTCGGGATTTATCCCTATGACCGGGATGATGTTGATCCTTTGGGTGATTTCCTGGAGTCCCTGGACCGCGTCGGCGAGTTGGGCCCGCTGGACGCGCTGCCCGCCCATGAGTGGATATTTCCAGATGTAGCCGCGCGCGCCGCCGAGATCCGCCACCATCACGAGGAGAAGCTCCAGCGGCTCGGCGCCCTTCTGTCCGAGCGCGCGGAACCGCTGACCATCTGGGAGACCGCCGCGATGATGACCTGGAACCGGCCCTGGGACGACCTGTCCCCCGTACTTCGCGGCATGGCCGCGGGCGAGGCCGCGGCGCACCTGCGCACGCTGGAGGCGCGTGGCGCGATCCGCCGCGTCCCCGGAGTCGATACGGTGCGCTTCCAGGCCCTAGAATCCTAGACATCCGATGTCTAGGGAGAAAAGCGTGGCGGTCACCGACGCGGCCATCGACAAGATCAAGCAAATGATTCTCTCGGGCGAGCTCACGCCCGGCGACCGGCTGCCGAAAGAGGCCGACCTGGCCGAGCGGCTCGGCCTGTCGCGCAACTCGCTCCGTGAGGCCGTACGCGCGCTGGCGCTGATCAACGTCCTCGACGTACGTCAGGGCGACGGCACCTACGTCACCAGCCTCGAGCCGCGCCTGCTGCTCGACACCATGTCCTTCGTGCTCGACCTGCACCGTGACGACACGGTGATCCAGTTCTTCGAGGTACGCCGCATCCTGGAGCCCGCGGCGACGGCGATGGCGACCGAGCAGATGACCGACGCGGAGGTCGACGAGCTCCGGGTGATCCTGGAGTCGCTGCCCGCCGCGCCCACGGTGGAGGAGCTCGTGGCCAACGACCTCGACTTCCACCACCGGATCGCGCGGGGTTCGGGCAACAGCGTGCTCTGCTCGTTCATCGAGAGCCTGTCCGGGCCGACGACCCGGGCGCGGATCTGGCGCGGGCTGACCCAGGAGGGCGCGATGGAGAAGACGCGGGAGCAGCACACCGCGATCTACGAGGCCATCGCCACCCGCCAGCCCGACGTGGCGCGCTCCTGGGCCACGGTGCACATCGCGGGAGTGGAATCCTGGCTGCGCAAGGCCCTCGACTAGGGGTAGAAACCCTGCGTGCCCGACAAACTGGAGAAATATCGCAGTAAACGCGACGCCAGCCGTACCCCCGAGCCCGTCCCCGGCGCGGCCCCCGAGCCGGGCGACGGCGCGGCGTTCGTGATCCAGGAGCACCACGCCCGCTCCCTGCACTGGGACCTGCGGCTGGAGCGCGACGGCGTGCTCGTCTCGTGGGCGGTCCCCAAGGGGCTGCCCGCCGATCCGAGCACCAACCACCTGGCCGTGCACACCGAGGACCACCCGATGGAGTACCTCGACTTCCACGGCGAGATCCCCAAGGGCGAGTACGGCGGCGGCACGATGACGGTCTGGGACCGCGGCACGTACGAGACGGAGAAGTGGTCCGACCGCGAGGTCAAGGTCGTGCTGCGAGGCTCGCGGGCCTCGGGGCGGTTCGTGCTGTTCCAGACGGACGGCAAGAACTGGATGATCCACCGCATGGACCCGCCCTCCCGCGACCCCCTGCCCCCGCTCGACCCGATGCTCCCGGTCGAACGGACCCGGCTGCCGCGCGACGCGGACGGCCACGCGTTCGAGTTCGCCTGGGGCGGGGAACGCGTGCTGGTGCCGATCGACGGCGGGCGTACGGAGGCAGCGCGGCGGTATCCGTGGCTGCGCCCGCTCGCGGCGTCGTTCGGCAGCCGCGCGGCGGTGCTGGACGGCGAGGTCGTCACGCTGGCGGGCGCGGAGGTCCTGGTCTGCTACGACCTCCTCTACGACGACGGTCACTCACTGGTCGCGCTGCCGTACACGGCCCGCCGCGCGGCCCTCGAAGCGCTCGGGCTGGCGACCGCCCGCTGGCAGACCGCCCCCGCATGGCCGGGCCAGGCCAAGCCGGTACGGCAGGCGGCCCGCGAGCAGGGGCTGCCCGGCGTGGTCGCCAAGCGCCTGGACTCCCCCTACGAGCCGGGAGAGTCCAAGTCCTGGATCTTCGTCCCCGCCTGACGATCTTCACCCCCGTAGGGCGCCGACCGGTTCGTCGGGTGTGAAGTGCAGGGCGGGCATGGCGTCCGGCGTGAAGACGTCGTCCAGACGCCAGGTCGCGTAGCGGTGCTCGCACGGCGGGCCGGTCGCGATGGACAGGACGCGCTCGTCGAGGTCCATCACGATCGAGTACACCGTGGTGGACAGGTCGGCCTCCGCGGCGGCCGGATCGCGGTGGCGGCAGATCCCGTCGGGGAAGGAGAAGTGGTCGCGCAGCGCGGCCACGATGTCCTCGACGGTCAGCGCCCGTACCCGGGCCGCGTCCTCCAGCAGGTGACGGATCCGCGCGGGCCGCAGCAGCGTCAACGCCGAGGCCGCCACCTTCTCGTCGTGCAGCGGGAGCGGGCACTGGAAGTGGTTGGAATGCGCCAGCAGGCCGTCCTCCGGCAACAGGTGCCCGAACACGCCGGGCGCCACCTCCAGATCGATCGCCTCGCCTCCGGCGTCGGCGATGAGCACGTTCCCCGAGGAGACGCGGGTGACGTTCAGCGTCCTGCGCAGCGCGGTGCTCATCCGTGGCGCGTTCAGCACCCCGCGCAGCAGATAGTGGTACGGCACGCCCTCGCCCCCGGTGTCCCGGTCGGAGACGAGCAGGTTGGCGCAGACCCCGAGGCCCGCGGAGTTCAGCCCGCTCTTGGCCAGCATGCCCGCCTCGGCCAGCGTGAGCACCGAGAAGCCCTCGGTGTCGCGGGTCGCCAGCAGGAACGTGACGGGTCCCTGCTCGGGGTGCCAGTCCCAGTTCTGCGCGAGCAGGGTGTGGTCGTCGCGCGTGTACTGCGGCAGCACCGCCAACGAGGTACAGCCCTCGTCGTGGTAGCCGGTGCCGTAGAGCAGCTCGGTGCGCGCGTTGAGCGCCGTGATGTGCTCGACGCGCCTGCCCGCGCCCTCGGCCAGTCCCTCCAGCATCTCCGCGATCGTACGGTCGTAATCGCGCGCCACACGGAGATAGGTGGCGCCCCAGCGCAGCACGTCCGCGTCCGACAGCCCCGCGTCGTCGCGGAACCTGCGCAGGTACGTCGCCAGACTCCGCTCGACGAGATCGCTGGTCCTGCGGCCGATCTCGGCCCCCATCTCACGGGGCGTCCCTTCGACGGCGACGAGCGGCGGGCCCGCCGCCGGGTTGGGCTGGCCGTATTCGATCATGAATCCTCCAGTCGTCGGAACGCGCTGCGCACCTAGAAGCTGCCCCGGTTCAGCAGCCCCATTACCGGCCTGCCCAGAATCCGGGATTGGCCGGGGAATGCGACGGCAACCGATTGCGTCGTTCAGGGACCGAACGGGTCCGAGGCTATGCCGCACCGGTGGCGCCCTGGCGGGGTCTCTACGGGACCGGCGACCAATTCGTCACGATCATGGCGGCCAGCGCGTCATGAAGGTAGCGACCAACGCGTCATGGAAGTGGCGACCAGAACGTCACGATCATGGCGACCAGCGCGCCATCAGCGGCTGTTCGTGAGATGCTCAAGCCGTGGTCAGCAATGCGATGAACGGCGTCATTCCGCGTCATGCCGAACGTGCTGTGACCGAGGCTCTGGCGGACACTCGAGTCGTCTTCATCAACGGGGCTCGTCAGTGCGGCAAAAGCACGCTGGTACGAGTGGTCGCCAAAGGCCGGACCGCCGAGTGGCGAGACCTCGACACCGTGATCAACCGACAGGCAGCCACGGCCGATCCCGAGGGATTCGTGGCATTCCCGGATCTGATGGTCATCGACGAGATCCAGCGCGTGCCCGATCTACTGCTCGCCATCAAGTCGCAAGTCGACCGGGACCCAAGGCCGGGCCGTTACCTTTTGACCGGCTCGTCCCGCCTACTGGGTCTACGAGGACTGCCCGACACGCTTCCCGGACGGATGCAGACCATCGAGCTCTGGCCCTTCTCCCAGGGCGAGATCGACGGCACGCCCGATGGTTTCGTGGACGCCGTTTTCGCCGAAGGCGCCGAGTTGCATCACACGTCCGGCATTTCGCGAGGCGACTACGCCGAACGACTCGTCAGAGGCGGTTTCCCCGAGGCTGTCGCTCGGCCGACGGCCAAGCGCAGGCAACACTTCTTCGACTCGTACGTGGGCGACCTGATCGCGCGCGATGTCAGCCAACTGGTGGAGATCGAACGGACCACCGAAATGCGGGCCTTGATTCGGCTGGTCGCGGCCCGCTCCGGCCAGCTCCTGGTCGGCACCGGTCTGAGCAACGAGCTCGGCATCTCGGCCAGCACCGTCCGCCGCCATCTCGCCCTGTTGGAAGAGGTGTTCCTGATCAAGCGCATCCCCGCGTGGTCGAGGAACGTCAGCAATCGGGCCGTCGGAACACCCAAAGTCGCCTACGTCGACTCCGGCATAGCCGCGAACCTGGTCGGCGCCGACGCGCGCAGCCTGGTCCGGCCGGGCAGCCTGTTCGGCTCCTTGCTGGAGGGGTTCGTGCTGATGGAGCTCGCCCGCCAATTGACGTGGTCGTCGGAAAGAGTGGAGCTGTTCCACTTCAGGACCAAGGACAAGATCAAAGTCGACGCGGTTCTCGAGAACCGGCAGGGCCAGGTGATCGGGATCGAGGTGAAGGCCGCGTCAACCGTACGAGGTGAGGATTTCAGGGGGCTGAGGCATCTGGCTGACCGACTCGGGGACGACTTCGTCGCGGGCCTCGTGCTCTACACCGGCGATCAGACCTACTCGTTCGGAGACCGGATGCGAGCGATGCCGGTGAGTGCATTGTGGGAGATCGGTTAGGTGGATACTCAGGGGATGCGGATTTCCGAAATATCGCCTGATGGTGAGTCGGTGGGGCCTCGGTTGCTGGCTGTTCAGCATGCTGCTTACGCGATCGAGGCGAAGATCATCGGTGATGATCGTATTCCTCCGTTGAGTGAGACGCTCGAGGAGTTGCGGGCGCAGCCGTTGCGGTGGGCAGGGGCGTTCGACGAGGGTGAGCTGCTGGTCGGGGCCGTCGCGTGGGAGGAGACGGTGGATGAGGTGGACATCAACCGGCTGGTGGTCGATCCCGGGGCGCATCGGCGGGGAGTGGGCCGGGCGCTGGTCGAGAAGGTCATGAGCCGGGCGGATGGCCGCAGGATCGTGGTGTCGACCGGCCGGGACAACACTCCGGCGCGGCGGCTGTACGAGCGGCTGGGGTTCGCCGGCCTCGACGAGGTGGAGGTGATCCCGGGGCTGTGGATCGCCAACTACGCCTACGGCGGCTGAGCCAACCACCCTTGCCGGGCTCGTCGATGCCTGCGGTCACGGAGCCAGGTACGTCTGCCGGTGGATCTCCTACCGGGCCAGGAAGCGGGCCGCCCAGCATCAGGCTGCATAGCGGACCATAGACGCACAATGCCGAAGGGCACCGGGCCGACCGGTAATTGTGCGCAGACCGCGCGAGGCAGCGGAGCGACTCTGCGAGGACAGGGAACCGTGCTCCCCGAAGATCGGGGAGGTCCCCACGCGCCCACTACTCAGAGAAGGCTCTCTTGCCTATCGCGACAAAACGCACCTGGGTCACCGTCATCTCGCTGGTTCTCACACTGTCCGCCGTCATCGTGACGGTGCCGGCCAGTGCCTCATCCGCCAACATCCCCGACTACGAGGTCGTATTCGACACGAGCGGCAACACCTCGGGCAACAAGGGCGCCGATGTCACCTGCCCTTCGGGCACACGCGTGCTCGGCACAGGAGCCGAGATCATGGGCCCGAGCGGCGACGTCGTCATCGACGAGGTGGTACCGACGACGTACACGGTCAGCGCGTTCGGGATAGAGACCGGAGCGGGCACCTCGTCCTCCTGGATGATCCGCGTGTGGGCCGTCTGCGGCGACCCGGACGAGGCGACCAGGATTGTCAGCCGGACCGCCCCGCGGAACGGGCTGCTCCCCCTGACCGTCACCTGCGACCCCGGTGAGTTTCTGCTCGGCAACGGCTACCGGCTGGACGGAGCGGGCGGCAAGGCCGTCGTCGACTACATCAAGCCGCAGCTCAACGCGGTTCACGGCCACGCGACGTGGATCTCCTCATCGGCAGCACCGTATTGGACGCTCGAGATGTTCGCGATATGCGCGGAAGACGCACCACCGGGGCTGTGGATCTACAGCGACTCCACCGTGAACAGCCCGGCCCCCACCCTGCCCAGCAAGGAGCTCGACGTGGCCTGCGGCGGCGCCGGTGACAGGCAGGTGGTCCTGGGGACCGGGTTCGCCGTCCAGGACGAGATCGGATCCATCCCGATCACCGACATCACCCTCGACTATCTGGTCCCGAGCCGCGAGAAGGTCGAGGCCAAGGCGGCGGAGGTGGTGCCCGACAGCAGGTACTGGAACCTCGTGGTCTACGCGATCTGCGCCTACGAGGACTGACACCGCAGAGATCAGTGCGGACCCAGGCCCTGCATGCCTACCTGAGCTGCCGAAACGCTAACGCCCGCCACCGGGATGTCCTGGCAGCCGAACGACGTGAGCGCGTCCGAATCCGCTGCGAGAGGGGCATCCGCTGGGGGACGCCCGCAGAGGCTCCGTCGGGTCGGCGACGAGGCCACGGTCGTCGTCACCGAAATCGACTGCCTCAACACGGCGAACCTCTGCGGTCACAGCATTAGCTCGATCGTGGGAGAAGGTCCTCGGCCTCCAGTTCCGACCACAGGTTGTCGGGGACCGGGCGATCCCAGAGTGTGGCGTTCGTCGCGACCTCCTCCGGTGAGCGGGCGCCGATGACGATGGACGCGACCGCCGGATGCCGGAGCGGGAAGGCCATGGCCGCCTGCGGGAGCGCCACGCCGTACCTCTCGCAGATCTTGGCGATCCGTCTGGCGCGGCCGAGGATCTCGGCGGGGGCGGGCTCGTAGTCGTAGGTGCCCGAGGGGGTGGAGGTGGCCAGCAGGCCGCTGTTGAAGACGCCCGCCGCCAGCACCCGTACGCCCTGGTCGGCGCAGGCGTCCAGCAGTGGGAGCCCCGACTGGTCGAGCAGGGTGTAGCGGCCGGCCAGCATGACCACGTCGATGTCGGTCTCCTGGACGAACCGCAACGGCACCTGCCACTGGTTCATGCCGATGCCGACCGCGCCGATCACGCCCTGTGAGCGGAGTTCGGCCAGGGCGGGGTACGCCTCGGTGAGCGCCTGGTCGACGTGGTCGTCCGGGTCGTGGATCAGGGCGATGTCGACGCGGTCCAGGCCGAGGCGTTCGAGGGACTCCTCCAGCGATCTCCGTACGCCGTCGCGTGAGAAGTCCCAGACGCGCTCGAAGGCAGCCGGTACGTCGAAGCCCTGCTCGTCCCGGCCGACCCCGCCGGAGGGGACGAGCAGGCGGCCGACCTTGGTCGAGAGCACGTAGCCCTGGCGACCGGCGAGCGCGGCGCCGAGACGGCGTTCCGACAGGCCGACCCCGTAGTGCGGGGCCGTGTCGTACAGGCGCACGCCATGAGACCAGGCGGCGTCCACGGTCGCGCGCGCCTGCTCGTCGCTGACCGCCTGGTAGAGCCCGGCGATCGGCGCCGCCCCGAAGCCGTGGCTGGGCAGCTTGATCACGCCGTCCCTCAAAGCGTCCGTCGTCACGTCATCTCCCAGACCAGCGGCAGCGTTCCGGCGCCCTTGTCGAAGTCGCCGTCGAGCAGCCGGTTCATCTGGATCTGCCACGCCTGGTCGGCGGGATCGTCCTTGAGCGCCGCCTGCAGCGCGGCGTAGTCGTCGACCTCCACGAAATGGAACAGGTCGAGTCCGTCGCGGAAGATCCGCCAGGAGTGCACACCGTTCGCCCGCATGACCGTTTCCAGCTCGGCGGGGATCCGCGCGTGCTCCCGGTCGTATGTCGCCTCGTTACCGGGTTTGAGCCGGGTACGCAGTGCGATCCGTTCCATCAGTCCTGGGCCTTTCCGCCGGCGATGCGGCTGATGATGAGAGCGATCAAAATGATGCAGCCATAGACGACCGGCTGCCAGAAGCCGGAGACGCCCTTGAGCGTCAGGATGTTCTGGACGAGGCCGATCACCAGCACGCCGGTGAGCGCGCCGAGGATCGTGCCCTTGCCGCCGTCCATGCTGACGCCGCCGATGACGGCCGCGGCGAACACCATGAAGATCCAGCCCACGCCCTGGTTGGAGCCGATGGCGCCGAGCCGCCCGGTCTCCAGGACGCCGGCCAGCGCGGCCAACGTGCCACCGAGGATGAACACGCCCCAGAGCACCCGGTCCACCCGGATGCCCGCCGCCCGCGCCGCGTCGGCGTTGCCGCCGATCGCGTAGAGCGCGCGGCCGAGCCGTAAGTAGCCGAGCCCGGCGATGCCCGCCGCGAACAGCACGGCCGCGATCCAGATCGCCGCGGGCAGTCCGAACCAGGTGGCGCTGCCCAGATAGAGAATGGATTCGGGCAGCTCGAACAGCGTCTTGCCCTCGGTGGGGCCCAGTTGCAGGCCGTGCACGATGATCAGCATGGCCAGCGTGACGATGAACGCCGACAGCTGAAACTTGATGATCAGGAACCCGTTGAACACCCCGATCGCCGCCCCGACCAGCAGGCAGAGCGGGATCACCAACGGCCCGGGCAGGCCGAGCCCGAACCCACCGGCCGACGCCGGGATCACCAGCATCACCGCGATCGCCGGGGCCATGCCGACCGTCGACTCCAGCGACAGGTCGAACTTGCCGGCGATCAGGATCAGCGCCTCGGCCAGCACCAGCAGCGAGATCGACGCCTGCTGCTGGAGCACGTTCGTCAGGTTGCCGACCGACAGGAAGATCGGGTCCAGGAACGCGCCCACGACGAGCAGGATCAGGATCACCGGCACCAGCGTCAGGTCCCGGAACCTGGCGAGGCGCACCCGAGGGGGCGGCGCGGTCAGTGTTGTCACTCTTGTCGTGGTCACTCTTCGATGCCTTCCATCACGGCCACGAGCTCGTGGTCGGTCCACCCACGCGGCATGTCCTTCACGACCCTGCCGTGGAACATCACCAGCACCCGATCGCAGATGCGAAGGTCGTCGAGCTCGTCGGAGATCAGCACGGCCCCGGCTCCCCGCTCGACCGCGTCCTCGACGGCGCCGAGCAGGGCCTGTTTGGCCTTGACGTCGACGCCGGCGGTCGGGTTGATCACCACCAGCGCGGCCGGGTTGTCGACGAGCGCCCGCGCGAACACCACTTTCTGCGCGTTCCCTCCTGACAGGTCGCCGACGGGCTGGTCGGGCCCCTCGGTCTTGATGTCGAGCTCCCTGATCAGCTGTACGGCCTTGCTCCTGCGTCTCGCCGGTGAGATGACGCCGTACCTGCCGAGCTTGCGGGCGATCGGCAGCGTGCCGTTCTCCCCGACCGACAGCAGGGGGACGAAACCCTCGCGGTTGCGGTCCTCGGGCACGAAGCCGAGGCCCGCGCCCAGCGCGGCCGGGACGTCGCCCGGTCTGACCCGGGTGCCGTTGACCGTGACCGTGCCCGAGTCCGGTTTGTGCAGGCCGACCAGGGTCTCGGCCAGGCCGACCTTGCCGCTGCTGCCGGATCCGGCCAGGCCGACCACCTCGCCCGCCCGGACGGCCAGATCCACCGTCTGGAAGCGGCCGGCCAGCGACAGGCTCTCGGCCGACAGGACCACGGTGGCGTTCGCCGCGCCGCGGGTCCTGGCCTCGTACGCCGTCGTGGCCTCGCCCGTCATCGCCGCGACCAGTTCGTCGTGCGGCAGCGCGGCGACCGGTCTGGTCATGACCTGCCGGGCGTCGCGGAAGACCGTGACGCTCTGGCAGATCTCGTACACCTCATCGAGGTGGTGGGAGATGTACATCATCGTCACGCCCTGCTCGCGCAGCGCCCGCATGCGGGCGAACAGCCGCTCGATGGCCGGGCCGTCCAGCCGGGCGGTCGGTTCGTCGAGGATGATGAACCGCGCGCCGAACGACAGCGCGCGGGCGATCTCCACGAGCTGGCGCTGTTCGACGTTGAGATCACCCGCGAGCGCCTCCGCGTCCACGTCCACCTCGTACGTGCTGAGCAGGTCGCGGGCCTTTGCCCGGAGTGTCCGCCAATTGATCAGCCCGTTGGCGGTCTGGCGGTTGAGGAACAGGTTCTCGGCGACGGTCAGCGCCGGGATGATCGTCGACTTCTGGTACACGCAGGCGACCCGCTGCCGCCAGGCGTCGCGGTCGGCGAGGGCGGGCGCCGCCTCTCCCGAGAACAGCACCTCGCCCTCGTCCGGCCGCTGGAGCCCGGTGAGGATCGACACCAGGGTGGACTTTCCCGCGCCGTTCCTGCCGACGAGCGCGTGGGTCTCCCCCTCGGCGATCGTGATGCCCGCGCCGTTCAGCGCGACGGTCGGACCGAAGCGCTTCACGATATTTCGAGCTTCAACGTGATTTTTCATCACTTGACCTGGTTGCCCCAAAGGCTCTTGTCGTCCACATTGTCCTTCGTGACGAGCGGGGCGGGAAGCTGGTCCTCCAGGCCGTTCGGCAGCTGGATGATCGTGCTGTCGTGGTCGGTCGGCCCCGGCTTGAAGGTCTTGCCGTCGATCGCCGCTTTCGCGTAGTAGAGGGCGTACTTCGCGTACAGGTCGGCGGGCTGTGACACCGTGGCGTCGATGTCGCCCTTGCGGATCGCCTCGAACTCCTGCGGAATGCCGTCGTTCGACACCACGAACACGTGCTTCGCGTCGGTCGGCGGGACGAGCAGGCCCTTCTGCTTCAGCACCTGCAGCGTCGGGGCCAGGTGCACGCCACCCGCATGCATGTAGATCCCCTTGATGTCGGGGTTCTGCTCAAGCCTGGTCTGCAGCATGGACGCGGCCTTGCTGCCCTCCCACTCGGTCGGCTCCTCGAAGACCGTGATCCCGGGGAACTTGGTCTTCATGCACTCGCGGAACGCCTCGGCCCGGTCCCGCCCGTTGATCGAGCTCAGGGAGCCCATCAGCTGGACGACCTTGCCCTTCCCGCCGAGCTTCTCGCCGAGGAACTCGCAGGCTTTCGTCCCGTACGCCCGGTTGTCCGCGCGTACGACCATGTAGACCTGACCCTTGTCCGGCCTGGTGTCGACGGTCACGACGGGGATCTTCTTGTTCGCCAGCGTCTGGAGGGTCGTGGCGATCGCGCCGGTGTCCTGGGGGGCCATGACGATCGCCTTGGCCCCCTGGCCGATCAGCGCCTGAACGTTGTTGACCAGCTTGGTCACGTCGTTCTGCGAGTTGGTGGCGGGCATCAGGTCGACCTTGAGCTCGCTCGCCATCTGCGGGACGTACTTGATGTAGGAGTTCCAGAAGTCGGAGTCGGCGCGCGGGTGGTCGATGCCGATCTTCCCACCTCCTCCGCCGCCGCCTCCGCCTGTCGTCTGAGCTCCGGAACCGCACGCGGTGATGACCGCGAGGAGGGCCGCGCCTGCGGCTAAAGGACCTAGCTTCATGGTGGGGGGTTACCTTCCTCGAATGCCTTGCCTTGCCTGACGGGCCCTCGAATGCTTAGTTGACAGGCCGCAGCCGGAGTCCCTGCATGCCTCCGTCGACCGCGAGCGAGGTCCCGGTCGTGGCCCCGGCGTCGGGCCCGGCCAGGTAGGCGATCGCCGCGGCCACCTCCTCCGCGCTGACCAGGCGGCCCATCGGCTGCCTGGCGTTGAGCGCCTTCCGCTCCGCCACCGGGTCGTCGGCCGAGTCGAGCAGCCTGCCGACCCACGGGGTGTCCGCGGTGCCCGGGTTGACGCAGTTGACCCTGATGCCCTCCCGTACGTGGTCCGCCGCCATCGCCAGCGTGAGCGACAGGACCGCGCCCTTGGTGGCGCTGTAGAGCGCCCGGTTCGGCAGGCCCGCGGTGGCCGCGATCGAGCACGTGTTGACCACCGCCGCGTGCTCCGACTGCCGGAGGTACGGCAACGCCGCCCGGGTCACGCGGACCATGCCGAAGACGTTGACGTCGAACGCCTTCTGCCACTCGCTGTCCGGGTTGTCCTCGACGGTGCCCTGCGCCCCGATGCCCGCGTTGTTGACCACCACGTCGATGCCGCCGAGCCGCTCGGCCGCCTCGGCCACGGCCGCGCGTACGCCGGCGTCGTCCGTGACGTCCACCTTGATGCCGATGAACGGGTCGCCGGGCGGGTTCACGTCGAGACAGGCGACCTTCATGCCGCGCTCGGCCAGTAACGTGGCGGTGGCCAGGCCGATGCCGGAGCCGCCGCCGGTGACGATCGCTTTGAGACTCATGCGTCCCTCCAGATTTCGCCGCCGGGGAAGGTGTGGGCGGCGATCGATTCGGGGTGCATCGCCGCGCTGAAGCCCGGCGCGCTGGGGGCGGCGTAGCGGCCGTCCACGATGACCACGGGGTCGACGAAGTGCTCGTGCAGGTGGTCGACGTACTCGATCACCCGGTTCTCCATCGTGCCGCTCACCGCCACGTAGTCGAACATCGACAGGTGCTGCACCAGCTCGCACAGCCCGACGCCGCCGGCGTGCGGGCAGACCGGGATGCCGAACCTGGCCGCGAGCAGCAGGATCGCGATGTTTTCGTTAACACCGCCGACCCGGGCAGAGTCCAGTTGCAGGTATGAGATAGCACCCGCCTGCAGGAGCTGCTTGAACACGATCCGGTTCTGCACGTGCTCGCCGGTGGCCACCGGGATCGGCTTGATGCCCTCGGCGATGGCGGCGTGGCCCAGCACGTCGTCGGGGCTGGTCGGCTCCTCCACCCAGTGCGGGTTGAACGGTTTGAGAGCGTTCACCCAGTCGATGGCGGCGGGCACGTCCCAGCGCTGGTTGGCGTCGATCGCGATCGGGAAGTCGGCCCCGCACACCTCGCGGGCCACCCGGAAACGTCGGATGTCGTCGTCGAGGTCGGCGCCCACCTTGAGCTTGATCTGGCCGAAGCCGGCATCGAGCGCCTCTTTGCACAGCCTGCGCAGCTTGTCGTCGTCGTACCCGAGCCAGCCCGGCGAGGTGGTGTAGGCGGGGTACCCCTCACGCTTGATGTGTTCGACCCGCTCCCCCTTCCCCTTTTCGGCCTTTTTCAGGATTTCTAGGGCTTGTTCGGGCGTCAGCACGTCGCTCAGGTACCGGAAGTCGATGAGATCGACGATCTGCTCGGGCGTCAGCTCGGACAGCAGCAGCCAGAGCGGCTTGCCCGCCCGCTTCGCCTTCAGGTCCCACAGCGCGTTGACCACGGCGGAGATCGCCATGTGCATGACGCCCTTCTCGGGGCCCAGCCAGCGCAGCTGCGAGTCGTAGACCATCTCCTTGTAGAGGGCGCCCAGGTCCTCGACGTCCCGGCCGATCACGTAGGACTCGAGGGCGCTGATCGCCGCGGTCTGCACGTCGTTGCCGCGCCCGATGGTGAACGCGAACCCGTGCCCCGCGTAGCCGTCGTCGGTCTTGAGGACCACGTAGGCGGCGGAGTAGTCGGGGTCGGGGTTCATGGCGTCGGAGCCGTCCAGCTCACGGGACGTGGGAAAGCGGATGTCGTGCGTCTCCAACTCCACGATCCGGTAGCCGCTGGGTTCGGTGGGAGTCGTCATGCCTGGCCCACCGTCTGGCGCTGACGGCCGAGCCCCTCGATCTCCAGCTCCATCACGTCACCCGCCCGCAGGTAGGGCTGGCCGGGCATCCCCATGGCCACCCCGGCCGGCGTGCCGGTGTTGATCACGTCACCCGGATCGAGCACCATGAACTGGCTCAGATACCGGACGATCTCCGCCACGTCGAAGATCATGTTCTTCGTGACGCCGTCCTGACGCACCTCACCGTTCACCGACAGCCGCATGGCCAGGTTCTGCGGGTCGGGCACCTCGTCGGCGGTCACCAGCCACGGCCCGAGCGGATTGAACGTCTCGCACGACTTGCCCTTGTCCCACTGGCCACCCCGCTCCAGCTGGAACTCCCGCTCGGAGACATCGTTGGCCACCGCGTACCCCGCGATGACCTCGCGCGCCTCCTCCCGGCTGCCCAGGTAGCGGGCCCGCTTACCGATGATGACGGCCAGCTCCACCTCCCAGTCGGTCTTCAGGCTGTTGCGCGGCACGAGCACCTCGTCGTACGGGCCGACCATGGTGTTGGCGGCCTTCATGAAGACCACCGGCTCCGACGGAACCTCCGCGCCGGACTCGGCCGCGTGGTCGCTGTAGTTCAGGCCAATACAGACGATCTTGCCTGGCCGCGCGACAGGAGCGCCGACCCGCAGCCCCTCGGCCGCGATCACCGGCAGCGCATCGCGCTCGAGCGCGTCGCGGACGCGCGCTACTCCCCCGGAAGCGAGGAAAGCCCCATCGATCTCGGGCTCTCCGATGTCGCGCAGGTTGCCGGCGCCATCCATCACCACCGGGCGCTCCTGGCCGACAGGTCCTACTCGCAGCAGCTTCACACCGCATCCTTAGGTTATACATCCGATGTATCTAGCCCCGATGCTGGTCGGCCTCGGTGGGGCCTGTCAAGCCTTCACGCGCCGATACATCGGATCCGTGAAATCGGTCTTACGGCGAAGCCGCACTACAAACGGTTGCAATGGCGGGCAAAGAGCTGACATGCCTGACAGATTTCTGTCATACTAGCCGCATACATCGGATGGCATGCCGTCCACATGCCGGACTCCTTTCACCGGTACAACGGGTAGATCCTCGGATGTCTAGCGCGAATCGCTAGGCGGAGCCGAGGACATCCACCCCGCAGCCTTCCCCATCCGCCTCCACCACATGCCTCGCTTAACGGGTAAATCTCCCCAAAAGAGCCACAAACACCCGATGAATCGGCTGACCTGCCTCAACAGCCGGAATCGTTTACGGCAATCCCCGCGCTCACGCACCGCCACACCAATTGACGGACCCGACGGAGCGAGGAGCCCGGACGAAGGGATCGGCTCTTTGACCGCGGGGCGCGCCGAGGCGGTAGCCTCGAAGGAGTGATCAAGGTGCTGCTCGCCGACGACGAGGCTCTGGTCCGGGCGGGCGTACGAGCCGTCCTCGCCGCCGCCCCGGACATCGAGATAGTGGCGGAGGCGGGCAACGGACGGGAGGCGCTCGAACTCGCCCGCGCCCACCGGCCGGACGTGGCCCTGCTCGACATCCGGATGCCACTGCTGGACGGCCTGGGCACGGCGGCGGAGCTGCGCCGGGCGGCCCCCGAGATCGCGGTGGTGATGCTGACGACGTTCTCCGAGGACGACTACATCACCAAGGCACTGGACGGCGGGGCGAGCGGCTTCCTGCTCAAGTCGGGAGATCCGTACGAGTTGATGGCGGCGATACGGGCCGCGCACGGCGGCGCCGCGTTCCTCTCGCCGCAGATCGCCCACCGGGTGATCCGGCAGGTTAGCGGCGGCCGGATGAGCCGGCAGTCGGCGGCCAAGGAGCGGATCACGATGCTCACGCCGCGCGAGCGGGAAGTGCTGGCGCTGGTCGGCGCCGGGCTGTCCAACGCGGAGATCGGCGAACGGCTGTTCCTTGTGGAGGGGACGGTCAAGGCCTACGTGAGCGCCATACTGGGCCGCCTCGACATGAGGAACCGTGTCCAGGCGGCCGTGCTGGCGTACGAGGCCGGGCTGGTCCCGCACGACTGACGGGGCGGTTCACTCAGGCGTCGCGCCCGCGCATCACCCACGCTCCCGTGACGGCCGCCGCGACGGCCCACGCGATGAGCACGAGGCCAAAGGCCGTATCGCCGGCCATGAAGCGCTCCCCGGCAGGGCCGGGCGTGAAGTCCGCGACCGTGTTGAGGAACTCGGCGTTCAGCGACGAGGCGAACCCCTGCAGGCCGGTCGGGAGCACGTACAGCAGCGCGAACAGCACAGTGAGGGTCCCGGCCGATCTGCGGATCAGCGTGCCAAGTCCGAGGGCCAGCACGGCGATGAGCGTCATGTACGCCGCGATGGCGAGGATCCGCCCGGTCACCTGCCCGAGGTCGAATTCCCAGTATTTCCGCAGCAGCGGCGCGCTGGACGCCACACCGAGCGCGGCGATGAGCCCGCCGGCCGCGAGCGTCGCGGCGCCCACCACGGCTGTCTTGGCCAGCAGCAGCCGGGTCCGGGACGGCGTGCAGGCCAGCGTCACCACGATGCTGCGGGTGGCGTACTCGCCGGTCACCGCCAGCATGCCGAACGCCCCGAAGATGAGCTGCACCCATTCCACGGCCGCGAGGACCGAGGACACCGGCTCGACCGGTTGGCCCTGCCTGCGCAGGAAGCCCGCCGTGTCCTCCGCCTCCATCACCGCCACCAGCAGCATCGTCAGCAGGGCACCCCCGGCGAACCACCAGGTGGAGCGGATGGAGCGGAGTTTCAGCCACTCGGCGGCGGCCGCGGGCGTCAGGGCGGTCATGCTCGGGCTCCGAACTCGGTGCTGTCGGCGGTCAGCCGCATGTACGACTCTTCCAGCGAGGACTCGACGGGCCGCAGCTCGTACAGCGGCAGCCCCAGCTCGTACGCCCGCCGGCCGATCTGCTCGGTGGTCTGACCGGCGACGGTCAGCTCGTCCGGGCCGGTCCAGCGCGCGGCGGGCAGGACGTCGGCCAGGGGTCGCAGTCGCGGTCCGCGAACCCGCACCTCCGAGCCCGCGACCAGGCGCTCCATCGGCTCGTCGGCGATCAGCCGGCCCTTGCCGAGGACGATCAGCCGGTCGGCGGTGCGCTCCATCTCGCTCATCAGATGGGAGGAGACGAAGACCGTGCGGCCCTCGGCCGCGAGCGATCTGAGCAGGGTCCGGATCCACCGAACTCCGTCGGGGTCGAGGCCGTTGACGGGTTCGTCCAGCATCAGGACCTGAGGATCGCCGAGCAGCGCGCCCGCGATGCCGAGCCGCTGGCTCATGCCCAGCGAGTACGTCCCGGCGCGGCGGCGGCCCGCGTCGGCCATCCCGGTGAGGGCGAGGACCTGTTCGACCCTGGAGAGGGGCAGGCGCTGGCTCGCGGCCATGGCACGCAGATGGTCCCGGCCGCTGCGGGCGGGGTGAACGGCCTTGGCGTCCAGCAGGGCCCCGATCGTGCGCAGCGGACGGTCGAGCTCCGCGTAGCGGCGGCCGCCGATCAGGGCGGTGCCCGAGGTGGGGGAATCCAGACCCATGATCATGCGCATCGTGGTGGACTTCCCGGCGCCGTTGGGGCCGAGGAAGCCGGTGACCGTGCCGGGGGTGAGCTCCAGGGTGAGGCCGTCGACGGCGGTGATGTCGCCGTAGCGTTTGGTCAGTTCGGTCAGAGCGATCATCACTCGACCGTAGGAGTCCGGGGGTGAGCGCGGTCATGAACGATCGGCAACGGGCACCCCTGACTTTCGTCAGGTGTCGCGGCGCGCGGCACCGCATAGCCTCATCGCCATGAATCGGCTCCGGGACATGGTCGTGAAGGCGTTCCGGGACGGCGATCTGCTGTTGTGCCTGGCGATCACCTTGCCGATGTTCCTGGCGAACGAGTCGCCCGAGGTGGGGCAACCGCCCGGTCTCCCGCTGTCCTGGGTGCGGATCGCCGCCGTGCCGCTTCTGGCGCTCGCCGTGGCCGTGGGCCGGCGGCGGCCGGTCGTGGCGGCGGGCGTGCCCGCGGCGCTGGCGCTGGCGGTGACGCCAGAGCTGTACACCGACGGCTTCATGATCAGCCAGTTGCTGCTGGCGTTCCTGCTGGGGCGGCGGACCGCCGGCATGCGTCCCGGACTGCTGTTCTTCGCCGGGGTCTGCCTGGCCGGGCTGGCGGCGGCCAACCTCACCCCTGGCGCCACGCTGTCGACCTGGCTGTCGCTGGTCACCACCGCGGTGGCGATCATCCTGCTGCCCTGGCTGGCCGGACGGTACGCCCGCCAGCACGACGAGCTCGTCCGCACCGGGTGGGAGCTCGCCGAGCGGCTGGAGCGGGAGCGGGACCTGATCGGCGAGCGGATGCGGTTGGTGGAGCGCTCCCGGATCGCCGGCGACATGCACGACTCGCTGGGACACGAGCTGAGCCTGGTCGCGCTGAGCGCCGCCGCGCTGCAGGTCCATCCGGGGCTGGACGAGCCCGCCCGCAAGGCCGCCGCCGAGTTGCGCGCGTCCGCCGCGAAGGCCACCGAGCGGCTGCACGAGATCATCGGGGTGCTGCGCGAGGACGGCGAGACCGCGCCCGTGCTGCCCTCAGGCGACACCGTGGCCGCGCTGGTCAATCGGGCCGCCGCCGCGGGGATGGCGGTCCGGCTGTACGACGAGGTGGGGCGGCTGACGCCGATGGCCGACCGGGCGGCCTACCGGGTGGTGCAGGAGTCCCTCACCAACGCCGCCAAGCACGCGCCGGGCGCCGCGGTCACCGTACGGCTGGACTCGGATCCCGCGGCCGGGAAGGCGGTGGTCAGCGTAGTCAACACGGCGCCCCCGGCCGGGGCGGAATTCGACGCGGGGGCCCGGCCGGACCAGCGGCCCAGCCGGAGGCCGCCCGAGGCGGGATCCGGCGGTTACGGGCTGGTGAGCCTGGACGAACGGGTCCGGCTGGCCGGAGGCACGCTGCGGGCGCGGCCCGCCGACGGCGGCTTCGCCGTCACCGCGCGACTGCCGCTCACCGCAGAGGCCACGCTTACCGCCGGGGCTGCGGCGCTCACCACGGAGACCGCCGCGCTCACCACGGGAACCGCGGAAATCGCGGCCACACCGCCCGACTCCCGGCGGGAGCTCGCGCTCGCCCGCCGCAAGATACGGCGCAGCGTGATCGACGCGATCTGGATGCCGGTCGCGGCGGCCGCCGCCCTGCTGCCTCTGACCTCCGGCTACGACCTCTACACCGCGCACCGCTCGGTGCTGGACGCCGGGGTGTACGGCGAACTGCGCGTCGGTCAGAGCCTGGCGTCGCTGGAGTCACGGCTGCCGGCCTACCAGGTGGACGACGGCGGGCGGCCGAGAGGCGCACCCGCGGATCCCCAGGGCACCGACGAGTGCCGCTTCTACCGGATCAGTGCGAACTCACTGTCGCCGGCGTACCGGCTGTGTTTCACCGGCGGACGGCTGTCACACAAGGACGAGGTGCCGACCGTACGACGCTGACCAGCACGACCTTGTCGAGCCCACCCAACAGGAGGAGACCGGAGTGGGACGCGGGACCGGGAACGGGCGGGTGGCGACAACCGGGGCAGGTGGGCGGGCTAGCATGATCACGAACTGAGTGGACAATTGCGACATGGGGTGGAGCCGGGATGATGGCGGGGCGGGCGATTGACTGAGACGGCGCGGCGTAATAGAACACGTTTCAATAAGGTGCTTAACCAAGCGCTTGATCAGCCCATAGGCCCGAGGTGACTTCGAGTGCATATCAACCTTGTTGACCAGGACCACTACGCGACCTCCGGCCCACCACACGAGCAGCTACGCTGGCTGCGCGCCAATGAGCCCGTATACCGGCACGTGGACGAGCCCGACTTCTGGGCCGTCACCCGGTATGAGGACGTCGTCCATGTGTCCCGGCACTCGGACCTGTTCTCCTCGTCGAGGAAGCTGGCGCTCTTCAACGAGGTCACCGAGGAGCAGCGGGCGCTGCAGCGGCTGATGATGCTCAACCAGGACCCGCCGGAGCACACGCGGCGCCGGTCGCTGGTCAACCGGGGCTTCACACCGCGCACCATTGGAGCGCTCGAACAGCACATCCGCGACATCTGCGACGACCTTCTCGACAAGTGCTCGGGCGAGGCCGACTTCGTCACCGAAGTGGCGGCCCCGTTGCCGCTCTACGTGATCTGCGAACTGCTCGGCGCCCCGGTCACCGACCGGGACAAGATCTTCAACTGGTCGAACCGCATGATCGGCGCGCAGGACCCCGACTACGCCTCCTCCCCGGACGAGGGCGGCGCGGCGGCCATGGAGGTGTACGCGTACGCCAACCAACTGGCCGCCCAGCGCAGGGCGAACCCGCGCGACGACATCGTCACCAAGCTCATCCAGCCCGACGAGAAGAGCGGCGAGACGCTCGGGGAGGATGAGTTCGACCTGTTCGTCCTCTTGCTGGTGGTCGCCGGGAACGAGACCACCCGCAACGCGGCCTCCGGCGGGATGCTCGCGCTCTTCGAGCATCCCGAGCAGTGGCAGCGGCTCGTGGCGGACCCGGGACTGGCGGGGACGGCGTCCGACGAGATCGTCCGGTGGGTGTCGCCGGTGAACCTGTTCCGGCGTACGGCCACGGCGGACACGGTGCTGGGCGGGCAGCAGATCGGCGAGGGCGACAAGGTCGTGGTCTTCTACTCGTCGGCGAACCGGGACACCTCCGTCTTCCCGGATGCCGAAGTGTTCGACATCGGCCGCGACCCGAACCCGCACATCGGGTTCGGCGGCGGCGGGGCACACTTCTGCCTGGGCAATCACCTGGCGAAGCTGGAGCTGCGGATCCTGTTCGAGCAGCTGGCCCGGCGGTATCCACGGCTGCGGCAGACGGGTGAGGCGCGACGGTTGCGGTCGAACTTCATCAACGGCATCAAGGAGCTGCCGGTCGTCATGGGGTGATGGCCAGCCAGACGTTTGGTCGGCTGGTCATCATGGGTGATCGCGAGCCAGCCGGCCCGTAGACGCTGCCCCATACTTCATCTGGCGTGACCGAAGAGCAGGTCCCTCCACATGTCATGTGCCACGTGGAGGGACCAGCGATCACTCTCATGAATGACGGTCCTCTCGTTCCGGAAAGCTGTCCGGCGAATGAACCGCAACCCGCCGACCACGATCAGCTCGTAAAAGACCTCTGTGCAGTCGCAGGTCCACTTCACAACCCGACCGTCCGGCTCGCCCTGGCGTGGAGGGTGCCACGTCAGTTGGTCGTAGTGAGACTGCACGGCTGACACGTGCAGCGCCGAGCACTGAGGGGGAAACCGCCAGTGACCGAGCACCCAGCTCACCTCGTCACCACACCTTCTGTGGCGACCCCCGCAGCCACGCCTTCCCCAGCGCATCCAGGCACCGCCTGACCCGTGAACGTCTCTGCCCAGACCGCGCGCTGCCCCGCACCCAGCAACCGCACGCCCCACTTGAGCGAGACCTGCTCGACCAGCCACAGACCACGCCCGTGACAGTCGTCATCGCCGGACTCGCTCGATCGAGGAACCGTGTCCGCCCCGTCATCGGTCACCTCAACGCGAACGATCTCGGCATCAACCGCGATGACCTCCACCGTGATCACCCCGCCATACAGTCCGGAAGCGGTATGAATCAGCGCATTGGTGACCAACTCGCTGACGATCAATCGCGCATTCTCCACGTCTCGGTACCCTGCCGACGAAAGCATCTCCCCGACGCAGCGACGAGCCACCGCCACCGAATACGCCACCCCCGGCAACACGACCTCACCAAGAAACCGCTCCTCCACCGCGCCACCTCCCAGACCCGCGTAGCCGCGTCCACGTCGTACGCATCCACCCACCGACCCCGACCATGAACCCACGTGGAAATCCACTGCTCACCCCGCAAAGCGGCCCTCACGTACAGCGGACCCCGCGCCCTGCGTATGGTGATGAACGGCTCAACCCTCGACGGATACTCCACCGCCAGCGACAGCCCGAATTGCGACAGATCCCACGACAATCGCGCTAAGTGAATGAATCACTCCTATCCGTAGTCGAATTTGCGCATGCGGAACCTCCCTTGCGGGGGCGTCTTTAGGGCACGGCTGACGTTCGATTTCGCGCCGATCGAACCATGGCGAGGATGCGATGGTGCGACGATGGCCAGTGTCTATCGACAGGCTGCAGATTGGCAAGTGCCAGATAGCAGTTGCTAACTTGGTTGCTTGCTTGCCTGAGAGTGGAAGACTGGAAAGGTGATCCCGATGGCGCGCCCAGCACCCAGTCCGACCGTGCGGCGACGTCAGCTTGCGGCCGAGCTGCGTCGCCTACGCGAAGATCGCAATCTAGGTCTCGAACAGGTCGCCGAGCAGCTCGATTGGCACCCAACCAAGCTCAGCCGGTTCGAGACTGCTCGTCGGGCGATCCAGCCCAGCGACGCCCGAGCGCTGTTGGGCATCTATGAAGTCGACCCTGCCGAGCGGGACGCGCTGCTCGCGTTGGCGCGTGAGGCTCGTCAGCGTGGCTGGTGGCACGCCTACGGACCGGCAGTCCCTGAGTGGTTCGAGGTCTACGTGGGTTTGGAATCGGCAGCATCCGCGTTGCAGATCTATGAGAGCGAGTTCGTGCCGGGCCTGCTACAGACCGAGGATTACATCCGAGCGGTGCATCGAGCCTCTCTGCCCGACGTGCCGAGCGAGGACATCGAGCAGAGAGTTGCTGTCCGGCTGACGAGGCAGAAGCTTCTAACTGGCGAAAGTGCCCCGAATGTGTCCATGGTGATGAATGAAGCGGTGATTCGCCGTGTTGTCGGCGGCTCCGAGGTGATGTACGCCCAGCTTCAGCGGTTGCTTGATGTGGCAGACCTGCAGAACGTGACGCTGCAGGTACTGCCCTTCGCGGTCGGCGCGCATCCTGCTATGGACGGGGCGTTCCATGTCCTGTCCTTCGAATCCGCAGACCCGCGCGTGGTGTACATCGAATACCGCACCGGTACCCTCTATTTGGAGAAACAGCACGAAGTAGATCGGTATACGGTGATGTTTGACCACCTGCGCGAATCGGCGCTGCCCGCTGATCAATCATCGGCACTCATTCGGCAGGTAGCGCGCGATCTCCGGGCGTAGCAGACCAACCACAGAGAAGGGGGTGCGGGATGTCGAAAGATGACCTGTCCCGTGCCGTTTGGCGAAAGTCTTCCAAGAGCAACGGTCAGGGTGGTGCCTGCGTGGAGGTTGCCAGCAACCTGCCTGGCATCGTGGCCGTCCGTGACAGCAAGAACCCTGACGCCCCCGCGTTGGTGTTCACCCACGTTGAGTGGGAAGCGTTCCTCGATGGCGTGAGCAAGAAAGAGTTCGACTTGCCATAGGCGCTTTGACTAGGCCGTTTCTATGTTGAAGTGGCCATATCAAAGAGTGCCCGGTCGCCTTCCTGGCGACCCGGGCACTCTTATGTGGCCCTCAACTTTGAGCGGCGTTCGATCGAGCCTCCGGCGGGAACTCCGCTCCAGAATGATCTCCCGGAGCAACTCCGAGAGGCTGCCGCCAGCCCCGCGGAGACGCAGGACACTTTGGCCAACATACTTGCAGATCAAAGTGAAAGCAGGTATTGAGATGACTGGTGAAGCCATTGATTTGTCTGGTGTTGAATGGCGCAAGAGCAGCCTTAGCGCCCCAAACGGCCAGTGTGTAGAGGTCGCCTTCATCGGCCAACGCGTAGCCGTGCGAGACAGCAAGCACCCTAATGGAGCGGCATTGATCTTCACATCCGACGAGTGGCGAGCCTTCACCGGCGGCGTTCACTTGCAGGAGTTCGAGCTTCCCTCAGACTGAGCAGCCGGACATGCCTTAGAGCCCTCACTACTCCCAGATAAGGGCTCTACTGGTACAACATGGTGGAATTCGTAGGCGCTCAGCTCGTCGCCTGCGAACCCGATCCGCTTGATCGTCTCGCCATCAAGCGTGTCACTGTCGAATGCGGTCGAACTTCATCAACGGCATCAAGGAGCTACCGGTCGTCATGGGGTGATCGCCAATCAGACGTTCGACCGGCTGGTCCTCACGGGGTGATCGCGAGCCAGCCGGCTTGTAGACGCGGGCTCGCACCGCGTCTGCTCTGCGGGGCGTTCCTGTCACAACTTGCCGGGCTGTCCTGTCTAGACGGATGTAACCCCACCAACAACGGCAAGGAGTACATCGTGGATGCCCGCTTGAACCTCTTCGGCAACCCGATCGCAGGCAAGGTCATGAAGCACATCGTCTCGGCGGACAGGGTGATCGTGGACTCGACGCTGCCGGCCGCGACGCGGGAACTGGTGAAGCTCCGCGCCAGTCAGATCAACGGCTGCGGCTTCTGCACCGACATGCACACCAAGGACGCCACGCACGCCGGGGAGACCTCGGTACGCCTCAACCTGGTCGCGGCCTGGCGGGAGGCCAAGGTCTTCACCGACGCCGAACGCGCCGCCCTGGAGCTGACGGAACAGGGCACCCGCATCGCCGACGCGGCCGGTGGCGTCACAGACGAGGCCTGGGCGAACGCCGCAAAGCACTACGACGAGGACCAGCTCGCCGCCCTGGTGGGCCTCATCGCGCTCATCAACGCCTTCAACCGGCTGAACGTCATCACCCAGCAGCCCGCCGGCGACTACCAGCCCGGCCAGTTCGGATAACAAGCAGAAACCGGCCGCCCGATGCATGCCTTCCTCCACACGATGGCAGTATCGGTCGGCTGCGTCCTGGCCCTCGCTCCGGCCCTGCTGCCCTCCGCGCGCCCTGCCAGGAGGTGGCCGCACGTTGTCATGGCGCTCGGCATGGCAACCGGCCACTTGGGCGGCATGTTCCTCTCTGTCACGGTGCTCGCGTTGCTGACCGCCGCCTGGCTCTGCGGCTCCCCGTCCCGGCGCGCGGAGACCGGTCATCACATCCAGGACTTCGTGGTCATGTCCCTCCTCCTGGTGCTCACAGCGTTCAGGGGGCCTACCCTCGCCGTCGCTCCGTCCGGGCACGCGCATGGAGGCGGGTCTCTGACCACGGTGGCCCTGGTCATCGGGCTGGCCTGGACCTGCGCGCGGCTCATCCGCGTCCTGACCGAGCGGGGCGCGGACCGAAGGTCACTCAACCAGAACGCGTGCTCAGCCGGAATGGCGGCCAGCATGGCCTTCATGGCCCTGCTGGCCCTCTGATGCCGGTGGAAATTGCGTTTGACCAAGGTCACGTCTGATCAGGATCATGTCCCGGCATGAGGCTTAGGTGGGCGGTTGTGGCGTTGACGACAGCGCTGGCGACCAGCGGAGCGGCTGCGGCCGCGGCAGATGTCCCTGCGGGGATGAAAACGCTGGGTGGGACAGTTGCGAACGGCGTCGACGATGTGATGGAGCAAGGGGACTCGCCGCTGCCTCCGCCCAAGGGGCCGTGGCCGAAGTCCGGGACCCTCTCGGTTTTTCTGTGCTCGAAGAACATCGCGACGCCGAACTGCCACGGCAAGGCGACGACGGCGGAGCAGAAAAGGAGACTCGAGAAGCTCCTCAAGCGGCTGCCTGAAGTTTCCGGGGTGCGGTTCGTGGACCAGGACGAGTCCTACCGGAAGTTCCGCGAAGACTTCAGTGACAACAAGGCCCTGATCGCAGCCAGCCGCAAAAGCGACATGCCCGAATACTTCGATGCCAAGGTCAAGGTCGTGAACGCCAAGCAGGCCAACAAGCTGGCGAAACTGCCCGGGGTCGCCTCGGTCTATGAGTGGCGAACGGACTTCTGGCTCGGCAAGGCCCACGCCCAGGTCCGTCTCTGTGCTCCTCGGAATGACCAAGGGGCCTGCCAGGGCCGAGGTCAGACCACAGACCTTGAGCGTGACGCCATCTTCGAGGCGCTGCGAAACGTCGAAGGCGTAAAGAAGATCTACTTGGAGCCGCGAGCGCACGCGGTCAGTAACTGGCGGAATATCTTCGTCGGCAGCACCTCCAACTCGAAGGCCATCGCGTCAGTCACCGGTGAGAGCTTCCACCTGGTACTGGCCAACCCGTCCAACCTCACCCCGATCACCGCCGCGCTCAAAGGGCTTCCCGGGGTGGAGGAGGTCGCGCGACATCGCTGATGTCGCCTTTAGGGCGTTGTCACACATTGGGGCGCTGTCTTGTCTGAGCTGGTGAACGGCCGGATCGAGCCGGCCACTGACCCGCGAGGGGAAGCCTCATGAAAACCGATCACACTCACCACCTCGACAACCCCGACAAGAGCGGCCCGCCGCCGAAGCTCGACGTGGTCGGCACCGTACCGGGGGCACCGCCCGCGCCGGAGGGAGCGGAGGCGATGACGATCCTGGTCACGCTGCCCCCGAACAGCCCCGGTGCGCCGCCTCACCGCCACTCCGGGCCCGCGTACGGGTACGTGATCAAGGGGGCCGTCAACTTCGAGCTCGAGGGCGATCCCGTGCGGGTTGTCCGGCCCGGGGAGACGTTCTGGGAGCCCGGTGGGGACGTGATCCACTACCAGGACGGCAACCACCTCGCCGACGAGGAGTCACAGTTCGTGGTGACGATGTTCTGCGCACCGGGGCAGCCGATGCTGATCCCGGTCAGCCCGGAGGAACTGGAAGCTCGGCGAGACCGCCGCGCACCGCGGTCATGACCAAGGTCCCGCTGACCGCGCTCGTCCGCGATCACCTCACGCTTGCCCGTGAGGCGAACAGTGGCCGCAGTGCCACCACCATCCACGGTGGACACGATCGTTCGTTGCGGCAGACCGTGATGGCGTTGCGGCAGGGCGAGCACATCCACGAGCACGAGCATCCTGGCGAGGTCACGGTGCAGGTGCTGCACGGGCAGGTGCGGCTTGTCGCCGGGCCTGACTCGTGGGACGGGCTGCCGGGCGATCTGCTGGTCATGCCCGAACGCAGTCACCGCGTGGAGGCCGTGCAGGACAGCGCGTTCCTGTTCACCACCGCACGCTGAAAGCCGAAGAAGGGCGGGAACCGGGTACGGTTCCCGCCTTCAGCGTTGCCGGCGGCGGCGAGCGGCTCTGATGCGGGCGAGGATGCGGACCGTCTGGCGAGCGCCTGGTTGCCAGCCCTGCTGGATGAGGGTGTCCGCCACCTGATGGAGGAGGTCGGCGGTCTGGCCGGGGAAGACGTCTCGGCGGACGGCGATGATCCGCCAGCCGAGACCGCGTAGCTCCGCGCGGCGTCGCTCGTCGTGGAGTTGGTCCGCGGACGACGTGTGGTGCTGCTGACCGTCGTATTCGACCGCCACCTGGAAGTCCGGCCAGCCGAGGTCGAGGTAGGCGAAACGGTCGTCGGCCAGCGAGACGCGGATCTGGGTGCTGGGCCTGGGGAGGCCGCCGTCCACGAGGATGACGCGTAGCCAGCTCTCCCGGGGCGACCCGGCGCCCCGGTCGGCGAGGCTGAGCGTGTCACGTTGGTGCCATGAAGTGGAGAGGTGCCAGAGGGCCTCCAGGTCCACGCCGCGACGGAGGAACTGGTCCAGGGCGGCCACGGCCTCCATGCGGGGAAGCCAGCGGACGCAGTCGAGGGCCGTGCGCTCCTGGGTGGTGAGCCGGACGCCCTTGTGCTCCGTGATGTCGTCGGCGGGCAGGGTGGTCACGTGGGTGACACAGCCGGGGATCGCCAGGTGGCCGGGGGCAATGAGCTCGACCGGCCAGCCGTCTTGGGTGGCGTCGAGGCTCAGCACGTGCAGGCCCCAGACGTGGGCGGCCGTCCGACGGCACGCGACCGCCTGGGGGACCGACTGTGTGACGCGCCGGGCCCGCTCCGCCAGAGAGGAACGGGACGAAGGGGATGGCTCCGGGAGGGGTTCGTTCACGCCGTCCAGGATCAGGGAAAGACGGGGCGGCGTTGGGCGCCGAACCGCGTTCTGTGGACAGCCACAGCGGCTACGACGCGGACGCCCGCAACGCCGGAAGGACGTCAGTGGCCAGCCGTTCCAGTTGCCCGCGGAAGTCCGCCCCCACAGGCATGAGGTTCAACGAGGTGAACCCCAGCCCGACCAACCCCCTCAACCCCTCCACCACCTCCTCGGACGAGCCCGCCACCGTCGAAGGCTCGTCCGAGGTCCCGCCCACCAAAACCGGCACGTTGTACACGCACTCCACCTCCCGCCCCACTCGACCCGCAGCCGCCAGCATCCGCGCACGCATCTCCATCGCCACCTCAGGCGGCGCGAACCCCAGCGACGGGATCCACCCGTCCGCCAGCTCCCCCGTGGCCGCCAGCGCCCGGTTGCCGTAGGTGCCCAGCCATATGGGGATCGGACTGGCCGGTTTGGGCTCCAGCGCGGCGTCCAGCGTGTGATAGCGGTCGCCCTGATAGCTGAACAACGGTGACGACCACAGCCCTCGGATGATGTGGATCGCCTCCACCATCCCGTCGACCTTCTCCCGCGGCGTCGGCACCCCCAGCCCGAAGGCCCGGAACTCCTCGTCCGAATAGCCGCCGCCGAGCCCCAGGATCAACCGCCCCCCGGAGAGCCGGTGCAGTGACTCCGCCATCTTGGCCACCATCGCGGGCGGCCGGTTCGGCACCCCGAGGACCCGTGTGGCGACACGGATCCGCGAGGTGGCGGCGGCGATCCAGGTGAGCAGCGTCCAGATCTCGTACGTCGGCGACGTGCCGCACGGGTGGTCGGACGTCGACACGAAGTCGAACCCCAGCTCCTCGGCCAACCGCGCGTCCCCGACCGGATCGGCGCCCGGAGCCGCCGAAGCCGAGATACCCACACCGAACATGCGCGCCCGCCTCCCAGATTTGGTTTACATGGAACCTAGAACCAAAGTTGGTTACACGTCAACTAATCTGAGCGCCATGGGTGACCCGCGCTGGTTGGATGACGCCGAGTTCCGGGCCTGGCTCGGCTACCGCCGGATGCGGCTGCTCCTGGACGCCCAGGTGAGCCGTGATCTGCTGCGGGATTCGGGGCTGTCAGCCCCCGACTACGACGTGCTGTCGAACCTGTCGTCGACCGAGGGGCACCGGTGGCGGCTCACCAAGCTGGCCGAGCGGATGCTGTGGTCGAAGAGCCGGCTGTCGCGGCACATCTCACGGATGGAACAACGCGGCCTGGTGACCCGCGAGGAGTGCGAGACGGACGGCCGCGGCGCCGTGATCGTGCTGACCGAGGAGGGGCTGCGGGCCATCGAGGCGGCAGCCCCCGATCATGTGGAGTCGGTACGCCGCCACTTCATCGACCTGCTGACTCCGGAGCAGATCGACGTCCTGGGGGCCGTCGCGAGCACCGTGCTGACCCACCTGGGCGAGGAGAGCGACTAGGACACCCAGATGGGGCTCCAGTCGGCCACCTCGTGGAAGCGGCGCAGCTCGGAGAGCCCGGACAGGATGCCGCACCAGGCCGCGTACGGCGACCGACCGAAGCCGCTCTGCACCAGCGTCAGCCGCGTCTTGCCGCCGGACTCCGCCAGCTCCCAGGTGCCGATCCCGGCGCCGCCCCAGTCGACAGACAGCCGGCGCCCCGGCTCCAGCTCGACGATCTTCGCCGGGTCGGGGTTGTTCTCCAGCCCGCCCATGGCGAAGCGGCCGCCGACGTACGGCTCGATCTCGATGGGGAACCCGAACCAGCGGGTCGCCGACTCCGAGTCGATCAGCGAGTCGAAGACCTTCTCCGCGGAAGCGGCGATCAGCACTTCCGCCCGCAGGTCGGAGGCGGTGAAGTCGGCCTTCGGGGTCAGCGGGCGGCCCGCGAGGTGCTCGGCGAGGTTCGCCAGCATGAGGCACCAGTACGTCTGGATCACCCCGCGGATCGTCGACTCCGCGAGCGCCTCCTGGAAGTCGAAGTGGGTCTGCGACACCGACACGACGGTCGTCTCGGGTCCCTCCTCCGCCAGGCCGAACTCGACCGTGGTGTCCTCGCCGTCCAGCAGCCAGGAGAACCGCACCGTGCGCTCGTCGACGTGCAGTGGGCGCTGGTGCGGCGCGTCGCCCTCGGGGGTGTACCGGCCCCAGAACGCGTAGCGGTCCGGCAGGTCCACCTCGGCGTGCTCGGCCAGCCAGAGTCGCATCGTCGCGGCGTCGGTCAGCGCGTGGTGCACCTCCTTCACCGGTGCCTGGACACGGGCGCGGACAGTCATGGGCTCACTCATGTTCGTCTCCCTTGGGGTAGCAGGCGACGGCGAGCTTGAAGGCGTCACCTTCCGCTCCGCCGTACCTCGTGAACAGGTCTTGCAGCATCCCCTGCAGCTCGTTCAGGAACTCCTGACGGTCCTCGGGGCGCACGTGGATCTCCCCCGACAGCCCGATCGACGGCAGCTCCGTCGCGGTCCTGTCGAGTCCCGCGATGTCCGCCTGCACCTCTTCCATCAGGTCCAGCAGGTAACCCAGGCTCAGCTCGTCCTGCGTCCTGCGCAGACCGATCCGGCCGACCAGGCGGGGTGACAGCCAGTACGAACGCGCGCCCGCCTGGTAGATGCCCTCGTGGACACCGCGCACCTTCCGCTCCGACACCAGGTCGACCAGGCCCGCGTCCACCAGCCGTTTGACGTGGTAGTAGACGCGCTGTGGCGTCTGACCGAGCCGGGCCGCGACCTCTGTGCAGGTGCGCGGCTCGGCCAGTTGCCGCAGCACCTCGACGCGCTGCGGCTTGAGCAGCGCCTCGGCCTGCTCGATCTGTTCCAGGTACAGGACATCTCTCATCGCAAAAACCATCCTTTACATAAAATAGTATTTTGTCAATAGGGCATGCTCGAAGGAGCACCGCGCATCGGGGTCGATCAGGGCCAGGAGCTGTCCTGGTCGGGGTCGCCGCCGTTCGACAGCAGGCGGAGGTCGGCCTCGACCATCGTCGCCACCAGTTCGTCGAACGGCATCGTCGGCTCCCAGCCGAGCTGCACCCGGGCCTTCTTCGGATCGGCGCACAGCAGGTCGACCTCCGCCGGCCGATGCAGGGCCTGGTCGGTGACGACGTACTGCTCCCAGTCCAGGGAGGCCGCGCTGAAGGCGGCCTCGACCAGCTCGCGGACCGACTTCATGCGCCCGGTGCCGATCACGTAGTCCTCGGGCGTGCCGGCCTGGAGCATGAGGTGCATGGCCCGTACGTAGTCGCCCGCGAAACCCCAGTCCCGCCGGGCCTCCAGATTGCCGAGCCGGAGCTCGTTGTCGAGGCCGAGCTTGATCCGCGCCACGCCGAGCGAGACCTTGCGGGTGACGAACTCGGCACCACGCCGGGGCGACTCGTGGTTGAACAGGATGCCGGAGACCGCGTACATGCCGTAGGACTCACGGTAGTTCTGCGTGAGGAAGTGTCCGTACGCCTTGGCCACGCCGTACGGCGAGCGCGGATGGAAGGCGGTGCGCTCCGTCTGGGGCGTCTCGCTGACCTGGCCGAACATCTCCGACGACGAAGCCTGATAAAAGCGGATCTGGCCGGAGCCGGAGGCGGCGCCGCCACGCGACACGCCCGAGCACACCCGGATGGCCTCCAGCATGCGCAGCACGCCCATCCCCGTCACCTCGGCCGTGAGCTCCGCCTGCTCCCACGACATGGGCACGAACGAGATGGCACCCAGGTTGTAGACCTCGTCGGGCCGAACCCGTTCCACCGCCGAGATCAGCGACCCCTGGTCGAGCAGGTCACCGCGGACCACCTGAACGTCGGCCAGCAGCTTGCGCAGCCGCGACACGCGCGGGTTGGCCTGGCCACGCGCCAGCCCCCACACCTCGTACCCCTGACCGAGCAGGTACTCCGCCAAATAGGAACCGTCCTGGCCGGTGATGCCGGTGATCAGAGCGCGCCTGGCCAAGGGGTCCTCCCACTATCACGACCGCGTCCGTTTGGACGGGAATGTACAGCTAAGCGCCTCGATGCAGCGCCCAAGACTCCTAGAACACGTTCCACCGAACCACGCTCGGTCGCGCCAACATCGCAGTTCGCACGGCCTTTGGCGGCAGTTGTGAACAATTCCAGATGACCTACCGAATGGTAGCCTTCTCGGACTAAGGTCATCTTCACGG
The DNA here is from genome assembly GCF_043197155.1 of Nonomuraea sp. NPDC049269. NCBI lineage: Bacteria > Bacillati > Actinomycetota > Actinomycetes > Streptosporangiales > Streptosporangiaceae > Nonomuraea > Nonomuraea sp. NPDC049269. The sequence continues at coordinate 153,084 of NZ_JBICSO010000008.1, read as the reverse complement.
TACACGCCCATCTCTGGGTGCTTACCGGGCGAGAAAGGGGTGTCCGTGAGCGACACGCTGCGGATCGCACTGCTGTCCTACCGCAGCAAGCCGACCTGTGGCGGCCAGGGTGTCTACCTCCGCCACCTGAGCCGCGAGCTGGTCGCCCTTGGGCATCACGTCGAGGTGTTCTCCGGCCAGCCCTACCCGGAGCTGGACGAGGGCGTGATCCTCCAGAAGGTGCCGAGCCTCGACCTCTACCGCGACGAGGACCCGTTCAGGACCCCGAAGCTGCACGAGTACCGCGACTGGATCGACTGGCTGGAAGTCGGCACCATGTGGACCGCCGGGTTCCCCGAGCCGCTGACGTTCACGCTGCGGGCGCATCGCGAGCTGAAGAAGCGGGTGGGCGACTTCGACGTCGTCCAGGACAACCAGACGCTCGGCTACGGCCTGCTCGGCATCCAGAAGCTGTTCCCGGTGGTCGGCACCATCCACCACCCGATCAGCGTGGACCGGCGCATCGAGCTGGAGGCCGCCACCGGCGCCAAGAAGCTGACCATGCGCCGCTGGTACGCGTTCGTGAAGATGCAGGCCAAGGTGGCGCCCCGGCTGAGCCCGATCCTGACCGTCAGCGAGTCGTCGCTGGCCGACATCCACCGCGACTTCAACGTCCCGCAGGCGAACATGCGCCTGATCCCGCTCGGCGTCGACACCCGCTATTTCCACCCTCGCCCCGACAAGCCGAAGAAAAAGGGCTCGATCGTGGCGGTGGCCAGCGCCGACTCCCCCATGAAGGGCGTCGCCACGCTGCTGCGGGCCGTGGCCAAGCTGGCCACCGAGCGCGACGTCAGCCTCACCGTGGTCAGCAAGCCGACCGCCGGCGGGCCCACCGAGCAGCTCGTGCAGGAGCTGTCGCTGCAGGATCGGGTCCGCTTCGTGCACGGCATCTCCGACGACGAGCTGGGCGAGCTCATCGCCACCTCTGAGGTCTCCGTGGTGCCGTCGTTGTACGAGGGGTTCTCGCTGCCGGCCGTGGAGCACATGGCCTGCGCGACCCCGCTGGTCGCCAGCCGTACGGGCGCGCTGCCCGAGGTGGTGGGGGACGCCGCGATCCAGGTCGCGCCCGGCGACGCCGAGGAGCTGGCCGCGGTGCTGCGCCGCCTGCACGACTCTCCGGAGGAGCGCGAGCGGGTGGGCAAGGCCGGATACGAGCGGGTCATGGAGCGTTACACCTGGCGCGTCGTCGCCATGAAAACCGTCGAGGCGTACCGCGAGGCCATCGCGGCCCGCCGTACCCGCTGACCGAAGCTTCGAGATTTCAAGGAGATCGATAAGTGCTGACGGTGGACTTCGCCCGGCTGCCGGTCGGGCCCGGCGTGCGCGTGCTCGACCTGGGTTGTGGTGGTGGCCGGCATGCGTTCGAGGTGCTGCGCCGGGGCGCGGACGTGGTCGCCTTCGACATGGACCAGTCCGAGCTGGACAGCGTGGCGGCCATGTTCGTGGCGATGGACAAGGCGGGTGAGGTGCCGCCCGAGGCCAGTGGCGAGACCGTTCAGGGGACGGCGCTGGACATGCCGTTCGAGGACGGCTCCTTCGACCGGGTCATCGCGGCCGAGGTGCTGGAGCACATCCCCGACGACATGGCCGCGATGCGGGAGATCTTCCGGGTGCTCAAGCCCGGCGGCACGGCCGCGATCACCGTGCCGAGCTTCCTGCCCGAGCGGATCTGCTGGGCGCTGGACGAGGACTATCACACGGCCCCCGGCGGACATGTCCGGATTTATACGTTGGCTGAGCTGTCGGCGAAGCTGAAGTCCACCGGCTTCCGCATCGGCCCCCACCACCACGCCCACGGGCTGCACGCGCCGTACTGGTGGATCAAGTGCGCGGTCGGCGTCAACAACGACGACCACCCCCTCGCCAAGGCGTACCACGAACTGCTGGTCTGGGACATCATGAAGCGCCCACCGCTCACCCGGCTGGCCGAATCCCTGCTCAACCCGCTCATCGGCAAGAGCGTGGTGCTCTACGTCAGGAAGCCCGCCGCGTGATCTCACGCGAGGAGGCCGTTCAGACGGCCTTGAGCATCTCAGCGATCCAGCAGGACGACGGCGGCGTGCCCTGGCCGGAAGGCCACGTGGACGTGTGGAACCACGTCGAGTGCCTGATGGCGATGACCGTGGCCGGCCTGCGCGACCCCGTCACGCGGGGCTACGACTGGCTGGCCCGGCACCAGCGCGACGACGGCTCGTGGGCGATGAAGCTGGTCGACGGCGTCGCCACCGAGCCGGGCGGCGAGTCGAACCACGCCGCCTACGTCGCGGCCGGCCTCTGGCACCACCACCTGGTGACGGGCGACCAGCGGTTCACCGAGCTCAGGTGGCCGATGGTCAAGAGGGCGCTCGACTACGTCGTGGGGCTGCAGACCGAGCGCGGCGAGATCGTCTGGGAGCGTGACGCCCAGGGCCGGGCCTCCTCCTACGCGCTGCTCACCGGCTGCTCGTCGATCCACCAGGGCCTGCGCTGCGGCGTCCTGCTCGCCGACCACCTCGGTGACCCGCAGCCGCACTGGGAGCTGGCCGCCGACCGCCTGGCCCACGTGCTGGCCGCGCACCCGGAGGCGTTCACCGACAAGAGCCGCTACTCCATGGACTGGTACTACCCGGTGCTCGGCGGCGCCGTCCGGGGGCCGGCGGCGGAGGAACTGCTGGAGCGGGAGTGGAGCACGTTCGTGGTGCCGGGGCTGGGCATCCGCTGCGTCTCGGACCAGCCGTGGGTGACGGGCGCGGAGACGTGCGAGCTGGCGCTGGCCCTCGACGCGCTGGGCGACCGCGAGCGTGCCGCCCGGCTGTTCGCCGACATGCAGCACCTGCGCCATGAGGACGGCTCGTACTGGACAGGGTGGCAGTTCGCCAACAACCGCCACTTTCCGCACGAGCGGAGCGGATATACGGCCGCGGCGGCGGTGCTCGCGGGGGACGCGTTGTTCGCCTTCTCCCCGGGAGCGGGGATCTTCCGCGACATCAGCGCCGCCTCCGTCTCCCCCGCCGACCCGCATCTGTGTGGCTGCACCCCCGCCCGTGCGTGATCTTGTACGCGCAAGGGCTTTTGCGGGTTCTTTGCCGGGAAATGCGGAGCGGCACCGCTGAACGCCCCATTGCGGTTACTAGCTTCGTGAGTGGCCGTACGAGGCGTCTTCGGGGGAAGCGTGGGCGACACGGGCACAACAGCGTTCTTGGAGCAGGACAGGACTGAGCCGACGCTTTCGCCGGTTCACGGACTACGGAAGCTGCTGCTGAGGGAGCGGTCCGAAGCCGATCTGGCCCGGCGGAGGTTCCGGCTACGGCAGGGACATTGCCGGGTGGTCGTCGAAGGAGCCGAGCGGTCATACCTTTTCGGGTTCAACGCCGCTGTTTCGCGTGAAGTCTGCAAGATCGATGAAATGTCGCCTGAGCAGCGGAGCTTCGCCTATGAGGGGGCCGGTGCCGCCTGCACCGTGCTCGATCTGCTCACCATGACCCGGGGCCGGCGCCTTCACGAGCTACTGGCCGGCCCCGCCCAACTTCACCCGCACGCCGTGCACGTGGGCGCCGGGCGCGGCTACGCGCTGCTGCGCCTGCGGCCCATGTGGGGCGTCCGGCAGACGCACCCGCTGTTCCGCTGGCTGGCCGTGGACGGGTTCGGGTTCCAGTGGAGCCTGGCGCGGGCCGACCGGATGGTCGGCGAGCGGACTATGCCCGATCTGCTCACCAGGGCTCACTGCGCGATCTTCGATCAGGGCCTGGGCCGCCTGCTCTGGTATCACGAGTGCGCCTCGCCGGACGACGTGGCCGCCAGGATCGCCTCCTTCCCAGCGGGCCGGCGGGGCGATCTGTGGAGTGGTGTCGGGTTCGCGGCCACGCACACCGGTGGCGCCAACGCCGACGAGCTGTGGTGGCTGACCGATCACGCGGCAGCCGACGGGTTCCGTGCCCATCTGGCCCAGGGGTGCGCGTTCGCCGTGTCGGCCGGGCTCCAGGCGGGGACACTGCCGGGCCACGTGGCGCAGGCCGCACCGATCCTGGCGGGCGCGGAGCCCGACGAGGCCGGCGCGTGGGCCGAAGGGGCGCTCATCGAGCTCGGCCACGTCCCGCATACCCACGAGGACTTCCAGTCCTGGCGGGCCCACACCCGCAGAGCGTGGGCACGCGGGAGGCGGCGCTAGATCCCCGGAGCGACCCGCTCCAGGACGCGTAGCGAGCCCTCGGCCGAGGTCTCGGCGAACGCGCCCGAGGCGAGCGCCCGCAGGTAGATCCGGTAGGGAGCCTGGCCGCCCGCGGCCGGGTCCGGATAGATGTCGTGGAAGACCAGCGCACCGCCCGGCATGACGTGCGGCGCCCAGCCCTCGTAGTCGCGCGTCACCGGATCGTCGGAATGGCCGCCGTCGATGAACAGCATGCCCAAAGGCGTGTTCCAGAGCCGGGCCACCTGCTCCGAGCGGCCCACTATGGCGATCACCTCGTCCTCCAGCCCGGCGGCGGCGATCGTCTGGCGGAACGTCGGCAGCGAGTCCATCTTGCCGAACCGCGGATCGACCAGCGTCGGGTCGTGGTGGGCCCAGCCCGGCTGGATCTCCTCCGAGCCGCGGTGGTGGTCCACGGTGACGACCACGGACCCGGCAAGCCTGGCCGCCGCCCCGAGGTAGACGGCCGATTTGCCGCAGTAGGTGCCGATCTCGCAGATCGGCCCGAGTTTGCCGTACTGGCAAGCCGCCTCGAACAGGGCCAGGCCCTCCCCTTCCGGCATGAATCCCTTGGCATGCTTGGCTGCGTATCGCAGTTCAGGCGGCATCGTCATAGGGATGCACCCTAGTAGAACCGAACAACATTCCAGCGCCCCCTTGCCCGGCATTCTGCAACCTGTTCTACTTGGCAACGTGAATCAGCGCGCTCGCATCGCGATGTCCGGAGACGAGGTCACGGCCTTCCTGGAAGGGGCCCGCAAGCTCCAGCTCGCGACCATCAACCCGGACGGCACGCCGCATCTGGTGACCATGTTCTACGGGCTCGACGAGGGGCGGATCGCCTTCTGGAGCTACGCCAAGGCGCAGAAGGTCCGCAACCTGGAGCGCGACCCGCGGGTGAGCTGCCTGGTCGAGACGGGCGAGGACTACAACGAGCTGCGCGGCGTCCTGCTGTACGGCGAGGCCAAGCTGGTTGACGAGCCCGAGCAGGTCCTGGCCATCGGCTTGCTGGTCGCGCGCAGGATGACCCCGGGCGTGGCGGACGAGCTCCTGCTGCCTTATGTCGAACAAACCGGACGAAAGCGGGTTGCATACGTCGTCGAGCGCACCAAAGTGATCTCATGGGACCACAGGAGGCTCACATGAAGATCAAGGTCGATGAAATGGTCTGCGAAGCCAATGCCGTGTGCATGGGGCTCGCACCCGAGGTGTTCGACGTGGATGATGACGACCAGTTGCACATCCTGCTCCCGGAACCGCCGCCCGAACTCCTGGACCGCGTCCGTCACGCGGTCCGGTCCTGCCCCAAAGCCGCTCTTTCCCTTGAGGAATAGCTGGAGGAGGAACCCCCCATGCGCGCCGCCCTTCTGCACGCCGTAGGCGACGACAAGCTCGACATCCGCGACGATGTCACCCTCACCCCCGTCGGACCGACCGACGTACGGGTGCGGATCAAGGCTACGGGCGTCTGCCATTCGGACCTGTCGGCCATGTCCGGCGTGCTGCCGCAGCCCGTACCGCTCGTCCCGGGTCACGAGGGCGCGGGCGAGGTGGTCGAGGTGGGCGAGCATGTCAGCTCGGTCCAGCCGGGCGATCACGTGATCATCAACTGGCGTCCGTCCTGCCAGGACTGCGACCTGTGCCTGGGCGGCCAGCCGTACCTCTGCATGAAGTACGTGATCGAGGCGTTCACCAAGGGCAACTTCCGCTTCGGCGGCGACCAGACGGCGTTCGGGATGGCCGGGTGCGGCACCTGGGCCGAAGAGATCGTCATCCCCTGGCAGGGCGCGATCAAGGTCGACGCGGACATCTCGTGGGAGGCGGCCGCGCTGATCGGCTGCGGCATCACCACCGGTGTGGGCGCCGCCATCAACACCGCCAAGGTACGGCCCGGCTCGACCGTCGCCGTCATCGGCTGCGGCGGCGTGGGCCTGTCCGTCATCCAGGGCGCGCGCATCTCCGGCGCCCGGACGATCCTGGCGATCGACCCCCTCGCGTCCAAGCACGAGCTGGCCAAGAAGGTCGGCGCCACCCACGCCGTCACCCCCGAGCAGGTCCCCGAGGCGCTGAACGAGCTGACCGCCGGCAGCGGCTTCGACTACGGCTTCGAGGTGGTCGGCAAGGCCGCCACCATCCAGAGCGCGTGGCAGGTCACCCGCGCGGGCGGCGAGGTCATCGTGGTCGGCGCGGGCGCGGCGGACGACATGGTGTCGATCTCCGCGTTCAGCCTGCTGTTCGAGGGCAAGAACCTGCTCTCCAGCCTGTACGGCGAAGCCGACGTGCGGCACTACTTCCCCTACTTCGCCAAGCTCTACAAGGCCGGCCAGCTCGACCTGGAGTCGATGATCAGCGCCCGGATCCGCCTGGCCGACCTGAACGACGCCGTGGCCGCGCTCAAGGGCGGCGAGGTGCTGCGCCAGATCGTCCTCATGGACTGAGCCGTTCGAAGCCGTCCAGCATCGCGGTGAGGCCGAGGTCGAAGTGCTGGTCGATGCCCACGGCATCGGCGCTTTCAGCGAGCAGGTTGTAGCCGGGCGCCCCGGGCTCGGGCTTCCGGCTACGCCGCCGCGCGCCCAGCTGGACGGCGGCCAGGCCCATCGCGTGGCCGATGGTGTAGTCGCGCAGGGAGCGCGTCATCTGCAGGGCGACCTCGGGCGCGAATCCGGCCTCCCGCAGGGACGCGAGCGTCCGGTTGCCCGTGGCGATGGCCTTGGCCGACCGGATCGGCCGGGACGCGAACACCGGCACGGCATGCGGGTGCGCGGCCAGCGTGTCCCGCATGCGCCGGTAGGACTGTTCGAGCAGCGCGCGCCACGTGCCCCGCCAGGGCAGCGAGTCGACTCCGAACTCGTCGAACATCAGCTCGGCGACGGCGTCGAACAGGGCCTCCTGATCGTCGAAGTAGTAATAGACCGCCATCGGGTCGACGCCGATCTCGGCACCGAGCTTGCGCATGGAGAACTTGCCGAGCCCCATGGAGTCGATCACCGACAACGCGACACCCGCGATGTACTCCTGGCTCAGGGTGGGCTTCGCGGCCTTGCTCATGAGGAAATTATCCCGGAAGCACGCCTTGACCTTGACCCTGCGTCAGGGTCGGACCATCTCCTATGTACGCCATACAGAGGAGAAGACACATGACACCCCCCGTAGGACAGCTCTACGACGTCGCAGGACGGCGCCTCTTCCTTCACCGCTCGGGCAGCGGCGGTCCCAGCGTGGTGTTCCTGCCGGGAGCCAGCGCCGTCGGCCTGGACTACCTGAACATCCACGACCGCGTCGCCGAGTTCACCATGTCAGTCCTGTACGACCGCGGCGGCACGGGCTGGAGCGACCGGATGCCGCTGCCGCGTACCGCCTCCGAGACCGCCACCGAGCTCCGGGACCTGCTGCGGGCCGCCGGCGTACCCGCCCCCTATGTGCTGGTCGCGCACTCCCTCGGCGCGGCCCACGCCCGCCGTTTCGCGCAGCTGTTCCCCGGCGAGGTGGCCGGCCTGCTCCTGGTGGAGTCCTTCTACGAGGACTGGGACGTTCACATGCCCGAGCACCTGCACCTCGAGCGGACCCGTCAGCCGGAGCCCGGCCGGCTCCAGCTGTGGTTCATCAGCCGGCTCGCCCGCGGCTTCTACCGGCGCATCCTCGCGGGCTGGCCCGCGGAGCTCCGTGACCTGCTCGTCGAACGCCACGTCAGCCCCGAGTGGTGGCGGATCGGCGTACATGAGCGGAGCAACCTGCCGCAGCTGCGCGACGAGCTCCGGGACGGCGGACCCCTGCCCGACGTGCCGCTGATCGCGCTCACCGCGCTCGGGGAAGATCCTGGCCTGAAGCTGTTCATGTCGAAGAAATCCCGGCGCGACCTGAACGACGGCAAACGCCGTCTCTACGATGCCCTGGCCGGCTCGGTCCCGCGCGGTGAGCATCGTACGCTCGATGATGCCAGGCACAGCACCGTCCACACCGACCGCCCGGACGCCGTCGTCCAGGCGATCCGGGACCTGCTCGACCGGGCGGCCAAGTAACCGACAGAAAGGACGGCGTCGATGCTCACCATCGGTCAGCTCGCCGCTCATGTCGGCGTGACGGTGCGGGCGGTCCGCCACTACCACCAGCACGGCCTGCTCGCCGAGCCCGCGCGCGACGCCTCCGGCTACCGGCGCTACGACGCGCAGGCCGTGGTCGATCTGATCCGGATCAAGACCCTGGCGGCGGCCGGCGTGCCGCTGGCCCGCATCGACGAGCTGCTCAACGCCCAGCCCGACGAGTTCGCCAAGGCCATCGCCCGGATCGACCAGGCGCTGGAGGACAAGATCCGCGACCTCACCCGCCACCGCCACCGCATCGCCGAACTCGCCGCGGGCGAACGACTGTTCCTGCCTGCCGAGATCGTCGACATTCTCGACCGGCTCCGCGCTCTCGGCGTCAGCGAACGAATGGTGCGGATCGAGCGTGATGTCTGGATCCTCGCGGTGGCTCTCAGCCCCCAGGACGTGTCCGCGTGGGTGGCGGGTAAGAACGCCGTCTTCGACGACCTCGACTTCCAGCGCGTCTATCTCGCCTGCGACGAGGCGTTCGACTGGGATCGCAGCGACCCGCGACTGCACGAGCTCGCCGCCGCCATCGCCGACTGGGAGGCGCGACGGGGCGAGGAGCAGAGCAGGACTGAGACGGTCGGCTTGATGTTCTCGCACGTCATCGACTCCTCACCGGCGTGGCAGAGGGCGCTGGAACTACTCCCCGGAGAGCTGGCGAAACGGGAGAAGCGGCTCTAGACCGGCGGGTTGAAGCGGTGGTAGCCCGGGGCGGTCCAGCCCGCCGAGACCGAACCCGCGAGGTGTACCCACTTCTCCACCTCGAACCGCACCAGCCGCTGCGCCCCCGGCACGTCCCCCGGATCCCAGTCCACCCGGGCCCGGCCGGTCAGGTGCAGCGTCTCCCCGCGCTCCCAGTCCACGAACAGCAGCCCGGCCGCCGGGTTGACCTCCAGGTTCCCCAGCGTCATGTACATCGAGTTGCCGACATAGTCCGGGAAGACCAGCGACCCAGGCCCCGTGACCTTCACGAACCCTGGATTGCCGCCCCGGTGCGAGACGTCCGCGCCGAGCTGCTCGGCGCCCGTCGCGATGAAGAACGTGTCCGCCGCGCCGATCCACGCCTGATGACGCGCTGTCAGCGTGGTCCCGGCGCCGAGGCCGGCCGGGGTGCCGCCCGGAGCGGTCGTGGGCTCGCGGGTCTGGATGTATTTGGGGCAGTTCGAGTAGACCTGCTCCGTCCACACCACCAGCGCCTCGCCCGCCTGTACGGCCGTGCCGTTCACCCGCATCCTGCGCCGCGTGTGGGGCTCGATGGCGAGCAGGCCGAGGTCACGTTCCCCGGTGAACAGCCCGTGCAGGGGGTCGGGCGCGCCGGGCAGGGCGCGTACGACGATCGTGCGGTCGTCCTCGGCGGAGGCGAAACCGGCGGGGCCGGTCAGCACGCTCGCCCAGAGCCGGCCCAGGTTGTCGGCCGCGCCGGCGACGAGCAGGCGCTGCTGCCGCAGGAACTCGGCCGCCACCTCCGGGATCTCCGGGCGGGTGCGCGAGCTGCCGAGCTCCCCGCCCCGCGCTCCCGCCCGCCGCTGGACGGCGACCTCGCCCGGATGCGGCCCCATTAGAAGAACCCGCAGGTCGGCGCGCCAGAGGTGGGCGCGGGGCGGTCGCCGGCGCCGTCCGGGGCGAAGATCTCCAGGCGGATGCCGTCGGGGTCCTCGAAGAACACGCCTCCCGAGGACGCGCCTTCGCCGTGCGGCACGACGCCGTCGTGGTGCAGGGTGGCTCCGATCTCCCTGATGACCGCCTCAGCCTTCCGCACCGCCGCGAGGTCGGCGACCCGGAACGACAGGTGGTGGAGCCCCGGCCGCGTGGTGGCGAAGCGACCCTCGCTCTGCTGCCAGAGGGTCAGCATGAGCGTGCCGTCCTGGACCAGGAACGCGTAGCGGCGCCCCTCGTGCTGTTGCTCGCCCGCCGTGGTGAAGCCGAAGACGCGCTGGTAGAAGTCCAAGGACTTGGTGAGGTCGGTGACGTTGAGCCCGATGTGCCCGGTCTGGAACGACGACATTCCACACTCCCTCATCATCTAACGCATGAACGACCGATTGGCCGTTAGAAAGAACTATATAACGGCAAACCGGCGTCGCAAGCGTTAGATGCGGACTACTTCTTGTGCTCCCGGTAGTGCCTGGCCGCTCTGGCGCGGTTGCCGCAGGCGGTCGAGCACCACTCCTGACGTGGGTGTTCCTTCACGAAATAGAGCACGCAGCGTGGGGCCTGGCAGGTACGCAACTGCCCCCGTTCGGGCCCCGCCAGGAACTCGACAGCCGCCGTAGCGAGCGCGGCCCGGACCCGTGCCGACGGCTCGGCCGGCACGGCTGGCACGACGACGAGGGCCGGCTCCCCGCTCCAGGACAGTTGCGGGGCTCGCGGGGCGGCCAGAGCGGCGGCGTTGACCAGGGCCAACGACTCCGCGAAGCCGGGCAGGGCCGCCGCGTCCGCCCGGCTCGGCGGCTCCGGGGCCACGGCCTCGGCGAACAGCGCACGTACGGCCTGGCGCAGGCGTACGGTCTCCTCGCGCAGTGCCTCCGTGGCGGTGAAGCCGGGATCGGCGTCGAGGTCGGCCGCGTGCGCGCGTACCCAGGTTGTCAGGCCTTCGACATCGGACAGGCGGTCGACCAATCCGGACCGCTCCGCCCTGATCGTGCTGACGAAATCGAGGGTCAAGGACATTCCCCCAATCTAACGCCTGCGGGCACCGTCAACCGTGAGAGACCGTGAGTGTCACATTTTCCGCGGTTGGAGTGTCTTATAGGTAGCCGCCCGACCCGCCTGTGAGTCCAGGCGTCCGCGCAGGGGAGATGAATCCCGTTGGTGTCCATCCCGGAAGTCCCTTACACCGACCCCACCAGCTGGCGGATCGCCATGGAAGCCAGCGCGGCGAGCCTGTCGATGAGCACCCTGAACGGCCCTCGGCTCCTCGACGAGCTGCCGTGGTTCCGGGGTTCCTTTCGGCTGACTCCGGCTGGGCTACTGGCGGGATTCACCCTGCGACTGCCGCTGCCGACCCGGCCGACGTGGCTGCGGGAGGAGGAGACGGCCGAACTGCTGTGGGAGTCGGTGAGCCTCGAAGCCGCCGGGATCCCGAACCAGTTCAGCGGGCGGACCCGGCTGCGGCTCGGCCGACGGGAGACCTTCACGAGCGTGTCCGCTCTGTGCGCCAAGCTTCCCGTCGGCCGTTCCGGCCGCCCCTACCTGAAGATCGTCCTGGAGACGGTGTTTCCGTCTTTGAGCATGCGCTGGCCGCGCGAGGCACGACTGCGGCCGGTGACGCTCAAGCTGTTCAGCGAGATCCGTTTCGCCGAGACCACCCCGCTGTCGTGATCGCGGGCCCGTCACGCTGTCGCCGCCCTCTGTCCTGCTCGGCGGAGTTCAGCTAATGAGTCAGCGTACGGTCATCGCCCGCGAGCTCTACCTCTCCACGCCCGTGACCGTCATCGAGGGGGACCTTCTCGCCCCCGTACGCCTTCGACATCCGGCCCCGTAGTCTGCCCAGAGGGCCGCGCATGCCCTTCGGCGGGATGCCCGCGCTGTCGGGCTCGGCGACCGCCAACATCGGCACCGGCTCCTTGCCCCGCACGTGTGCCTCGATGTCGTCCGCCGCCGGCACGTGGGCCTCGACGAACCCACCGCCGGGCAACCGCTTGATCACACCCGATTCAACGCCATGGGAAATGGTGCCCGCGTCGTAGCGCTGGAGCCCCAGACACATCCGGTAGGTGATCACATACGCCAGCGCGGGCGCCACGAAGATCAGCACCCGGCCCGCGTACGTCGTCACATTGAGGCTGATGTGGAAATTGGCGGAGATCTCGTCGTTGGCACCGAGGAGCCAGAGCACGCCATAGAACACGACGGCCGTCATGCCGATCGCCGTGCGGTGCGGGTTGTCGCGCGGGCGTTCGGCGAAGTTGTGCTCGCGCTTGTCCCCCGTCACCCACTGCTCCAGGAACGGATACAACGCCAGACCCGTCAGGACGACGCCCAGCGGCGCCAGCGCCGGGATGATGACGTTGAGCGGCAGTGTGCCCGCATGGTCCGTGCCGAACAGGTTGATCTCCCACGGCCCCATGATGCGCAGCGCGCCTTCGAGGAAGCCCATGTAGAAGTCGGGCTGCGAACCCGCCGACACGTCGGCGGGCGTGTAGGGCCCGAACAGCCAGATCGGGTTGATCTGGGCGAACGTCGCCAGCCCCGCGATCACCGCGAACGTAAACAGGACGTACGCGCCCGCCTTGGCCATGAACGCCGGATAGAACGGCGCCCCCACCACGTTTCGGTTCGTCTGAGTCTTGCCGGCCATCTGGGTGTGCTTCTGCATCCACATGAGCACGAGGTGAGCGGAGACCAGCGCCAGGATGATGCCCGGGATGAGCAGGATGTGCAGCGAATAGAACCGGGAGATGACATCCCCGCCCGGGTACTCCCCTCCGAACAGGAAGAACGTCGCGTACGTACCGACCAATGGCAGCGAGACCAGCACACCCTCGGTGATCCGCAGACCGGCGCCGGACAGCAGGTCGTCAGGCAGCGAGTATCCGGTCAGCCCCTCAAGGAGCGCCAGCGTCAGCAGCAGCACGCCGATCACATGGTTGAGCTCGCGCGGCTTGCGGTAGGCGCCGTTGAAGAACACCCGCAGCGCGTGCACAAGAGTGCTCGCCACGAAAAGCAGCGCCGCCCAGTGATGCATCTGCCTGAGCAAGAGGCCACCCCGGACGTCGAAGCTGAGCTCCAGCGACGACGCGTAGGCCTGGGACATCAGGACGCCCTTGAGCGGGGCGTACGACCCGTCGTAGGCGATCTCCGCCATGCTGGGCTTGAACCAGAACGTCAGGAACGTCCCGGTCAGTAGCAGGAGAACGAACGCATACAGCGCGATCTCCCCCAGCAGGAACGTCCAGTGGTCGGGGAAGATCTTGCGCATGTTGCGCTTGAGGAAGTTGGCCGCGCCGAGCCGCTCGTCGAGGAAGTTCGAGGGGCTTGAGACGGCCTTCGGGATGGTCTTGAGCTCGTTCATCCGTGATCTACCCTCACGCCGACCTCCGCGTCAGGAACTGTGGACATGTCGCTCCCCGTTCTCGTGAACCTCTCCCCGTATAGACACGGCAAAGCGTGGAAATGTGACATGTCCGCCCGCGGCACGGAACTTCGGTATCTGTGCGTCGAGGAAGCCGCGCGACCGGATCACCTCGTCGGAGCAGGCAGGGCAGGAGCCCCAGTTGACCGCCGGTTCGGGCGGTCCTGCCGCGGCCGTCGCGTTGGGCGTACCTGCGAGCAGGAACGCCTGCGCGAGGGGGCCTGCCGAACGGACGTACTCAGGTGGTGGCCAGGGCGATCGTCGGGGACAGGCGGGCGGCGCGCATGGCGGGATAGAGGCCGGCGATCGTGCCGATGACGAGCGTGGCGCCGACCGCCCCGCCGATCGCCCACGGCGGCACGACGGGTGGCCAGCCCCGCGACACCGCGTACCCGGCCGTGGCCAGGGCGCCCAGCACCGACCCGGCGACGCCGCCGAGGGCGGAGAGCAGCAGGGATTCCGCCAGGAACTGGATGCGCACCTGCCCCCGGGTGGCCCCCAGGGAGCGCCGCAGGCCGATCTCCTTGCGCCGTTCCAGCACCGAGATCACCATCGTGTTCGCCACGCCGACCCCGCCGACGAGCAGTGCCACCGCGCCGAGCCCGAGCAGCAGGCTGGTGAACGCGTCCGCGGCGGCGGCCCGCGCCGCCAGCGCGTCCGACGGTCTGCTGACCTCGACCTGCTCCGGGTTCTCCGGGTTGACGGTACGCGGCAGCACCGCCCTGACGGCCGCCACCGCCTCCTCGCCCGAACGCTCGTAGATCGTCGTGGGGTGCCCGTCGAAACCCAGGTACGTCTCGGCCGCGGGGAACCCGAGGAGCACCGAGCGTTCGATCTCCGGGGCGAGCGGCATCGGCCCCAGAATGCCGATGACGGTGAACCATTGGTCGCCCATCCACACCCGCACGCCGATCCGGCCGAGGCCAAGCCGCTTGGCGGCCGCCGAGCCGAGCACAACGGCGGGTGCGCGTTCGGTGGCGGCGTTCAGCCATGTTCCTTTGGCGACGTCGCCCTCCAGCGTGGTCAGCAGCTCGGCGCTCGCCGCCTGGACGGAGATGCCGCCGGTCACCGCCTCGGGGATGTGGTCCGTGCGCCGTACGGTGGCATCGACCGTCCCGGTGGCCGAGGCCGTGCTGACGGGACCGATGCGCTCGACCGCGCTGAGCGCGGAAACGGGCAGCTCGGCCTTGTCGCCGAACAGGGTACGGCCGGGCGCGGCGGTGAGCAGGTTGGTGCCGAGCCGGTCGAGCCGGCGCAGCAGCTGCTCCCGCGACGAGGACGAGATACCGATCACCGCGATCATGGTGGCGATGCCGATGGCGATGCCGAGCGCGGACAGGACCACCCGGGCGGGGCGGGCCCGCAACCCAGCCGCCCCGACCCGCAGCACGTCAACGGTGCTGAGTCGGGAAGGGGACAGTCTCGCGCGCGTCACGGGCGGGCCCCCTTCGACGGGTTCGCGCGTCGCAGGCGGACTCCCCTCGACACCCTCGCGCGTCACGGGCGGGCTCCCTTCACGGCCTCCTCGGGAGAGCGGCGGAGGGCGCCGCTTTCCGGAGGGCACCGGCTGTCGTCGGCGATGATCTGGCCGTCGCGGACCCGGACCTGCCGCGGGCACCACTCGGCGATCTCGGTGTCATGGGTGATGATCGCGATCGTGGTCCCGGCGGCGTGCAGGTCGCTCAGCACCCGCAGCACCTCGGCCCCCGAGTGCGAGTCGAGGTTGCCGGTCGGCTCGTCGGCCAGTAACAGCGGCGGATCACCCACCACTGCCCTGGCGACCGCGACCCGCTGCTGCTCGCCGCCTGACAGCTGGTTCGGCGTGTGGTCCAGCCGGTGGTCCAGTCCGACCCGGGTCAGGGCGGCCTCGGCCCGCTCACGGCGCTGGCGCAGCGCGGTGCCGGTGTAGAGCAGGCCGTCGGCCACGTTGTCCAGCGCGCTCACGCCGACAGCCAGGTGGAACTGCTGGAACACGAACCCCAGCTGACGGGCGCGCAACGCCGACAACTCCCGGTCCGACAGCTCGGCCACGTCGTAGCCGGCGATGCGCACCGTCCCCGACGTCGGCCGGTCCAGGGTCCCGATCAACTGGAGCATGGTCGACTTGCCGGAGCCGGAAGGACCGACGATGGCCAGCAGTTCCCCGTACTCGACCGTCAGGTCCACACCACGAAGCGCCTCGACCTGTCCGCCGTAGACCTTGGTCACGCCCCGCAGCTCAACGATGCTCATTTCCCCAAGGCTCATTTCCCGAAAGCTCATTTCCCCAAGGCTCATTTCCCGAACGCTCATGGGGCGGGCACCCCGACCTTCGTGCCCTCCGCGATGCCCGGGCCGCTGATCTCCACCTTGCCGCTGCCGAACGCGCCGACCCGCACCGGCACGATCCTGGTGGCGGAACCCTCGACGACCTCGACGCCGAACCCGCCCTCGCGCAGCGCCAGCAATGCCTCGACCGGCGCGGCGAGCACGCCCTTGCGACGTTCGCTCTCCAGCTCGACGTCGACCGGGGCCTGGTCGAGCTTGGTATGTGGCGTCCTGCTCAGCGTGATGTCGACATCGACGGTCGTCTCGCCGCTGTCCTGCCCCTGCCCGGACTGGGCGGACTTGGCGACCGTACCCACCGAGGTGATCTTCCCGGTGATCCGCTCGCCGCCCGGCAGCTTGACGCCGACCTTGGCACCCTTCCTGGCCAGTTCCTGGTAGTCGGTGTCGAGATCCACATGGACCAGCCGCCGGATGCCGCTGACCGTGAGCACCCCCTGACCCGGGCCGGTATGCCCGCCGACCTCGACCTTCGTCTCGGTCACCCGGACCGGGGCGGGCACGAACACGACCTGCGCCGCGTCCACCTGCCCCGTCCGCCGTAGACCCAGGTCGTCCTGCCACTGCCTGACCGCCAGGTAGGTCGCGTAGGTGAAGCGCTGGTCCACGGTCAGGTAGTCGCCGTAGCCGAGCGCCTTCAGATTGCGCTCCAGTTGCTCGACGTCCGGGCCGTCGCTGACGCCCTGCTCCAGCCGCCGGTAGAGCGGCAGCTTGCCGTACATCAGCACGAGCGGCTTCCGGTCGACCTTGAGCAGCGGGTGGCCACGTCGGATCACCGCGCCCTCCGCGGCCACCCACGTGACCGTGCCGGCGACGCCGCCGGTCAGAAGGCGCTCACCGGAGTAGGTGAGCGCGCCGTCCACGGTCTTCGTGTCCACCAGATCCTGCCGGGCGATCGCCGCGGTGGCCGGAACCGGGGCCTTTCTGGACAAGGCCGTGCCAGTGCCGGTGCCGCCACCGTCGAGCAGGGCCAACACCGCCCAGCCAGCCGCAGCCGCGAGCAGGGCGGCACCGCTGAACGCGAGGACCTTCCTCATTTCGCGAGCGGGATGTCGCCCGCGAACTGCTTGCACGCCGCCTGCGCGTCCTTGACCTTCTGCTCCGGGGTTCCTTGTGGAACATTCAACTCGACCCGCCCGTCTGCGGTGGGGTCCGGCATGTCGATGCCGTGCTGGCGCATGCACTGGGCGAACTTGACCAGCAGGTCCCGCTTCTGCGGATCGAGCCCCTTCCCCTTCTCGCCTACCGCGGCCTGCATGAACTGTTTGCACGCATCCTGAGCCTTCTGCACTTTCTGCTCTTCCCCCGGGCGTTGCTGAATGGCGACCGGGCCGTTGGGCTCGGGGTCGGGCATGTCCACACCGTGCTCGCGCATGCACTGGGCGAACTTGAGCCCCGCCGCCTGCCTGTCGGTGGACGCCGACGCCGAGGACGAGTTCGACACTGCGGGACTGGCTGTGCTGCCGCTCGCGCTGGCGACGTCCCCCTCACCGGCCTTCGCACCGCACGCGGTGAGGGCCAGGGCCAGTACGGGCACGGCCAGCAGTAGACGGATGCGCATATCTCTCCTTGTTGGGTGGCTTTTAGGTATGTCGTTCGCCCCCACGTCTCTACTTGGACCGAGCACCGAGAAGCGTTTCAACACCCGGAAACGCGAACGGAGCCCTCGGGGGGATCACCACCCGAGGACTCCGTGAAGGGCGCGCGCTACCTGCTCGCGATATAGAAGTTCATGTCGGCGTAGTCGAAGGTGATGGCGTAGGGCTTGAAGAACTCATGGGTGAAGTTGGCGATCGTCTCGAACCCGAAAAGCTCAAGCCACGGCCAGCCGCCGACGACACCGGGAATGTTCCGGCCGACCTTGCGGCCGAGTCTTATCCTGGCCGGAGTGATCGGGTAGCTCGTCATCCCGCCGCCTGGCGTCGGGTGTTCGTAGTCGATCTCGATACCGGCTCGTTTCGCGTTCTCCTCGGTCGTCATGACGCCCATGCCCATGCCTCCCGTGTCGAGGGAGGCCACCCGTGGCCCGTAATCGTTGAGGCTGCCCAGCGTGCAGGGGACATGGTCACCCGCCAGCCACAACGGCAGCCGATCGGCCTCGGCACGCCTGGCCTCCAGCTGAAACTCCCGCAGTTGTGCTCCCGTCTTCCGCCGCAGGACGAGCGCCTGCTTCGCATAATCCATCGTGGCCAGGAAGTGATAAAGCAGCGTGGTCCCGATGACGCCCGAGGGCCGAGAGCCGTCCGGCAGGTTCGGCATTCTCAGGTCGTACCAGACGACCGGAACATTGCGCAGCACGATGTCACCCAGCCGAAACGACTCCATGACGCCGTGATATGTCGTGAGGGTCTGCCCGGCGGGATGACTCGTGCTGGTGGACACCGCGCGCAGACCGGCCTGCTCCGCCATCTCCGTGGAGAAGGCCAGCGTCGCCCCCGTGTCGATGAGGAAGTTCTTCTGCTCACCCCCATTCACCGCGCCTTTGACGCAGGGCAGCGGATCGACGCACACGAAGGGAACGCGCGTCTGCTGCGCGCCCCGCAGCTCATACGGCGTGCCGGACACGGCGGCGTACTGGGTGGCGAATGCCGCGTCACTCGGATCGCCGGTGCCCCGCAGCAGCGGAACCGCGCGGGCGACCTTGTCCTGCCGGACGAAGCATTCCGCCAGTTGCCGCTTCGAGAAGTTGTCGCCAGGGGCCAGATCGATGGCCTTGGTCAGGAACCTCTCGGCGTCTTCGAACTGGTTGGACAGCAGCGCGATGCGTCCGCGCTGCGCCACGGCGTGCGCGTTGCCGGGATCCTTACGCAGAAGGTACGCATAGCCCCGATCGGCCTGCTTGAACTCGCCGCTCTTGAAAAGCTGGTCGGGGTCGATACCCGATGTCGCGGAACTCAAGGCCACGGAGAGCGGCGCGCTCGTCCGGGGCGCCCCCAGTTGCTGGAGCATCACGCCGGCGCCGACGGCCAGACCGGCCCGCCGCAGGAACTTACGCCGATCCATGCTCTCGTCGTCGAACCATGTCGACGCTGATCGGTGTCGAGTCATGGGAGGCATTGAAGCCAGCAGCCTGTTTCTTCCCCGTTTCCTGCCTCGTGGAAGGTGTAGATGAACCGGCCGAAAGTACCCCCTTGCCCGTCGTGAATCCTGCTTTCGACCCGTGCCCTCCTCGGGGCGGCCTTGCAGGATGAGGCCCCATGCAACGCGAAGATCTCCCCCCGCAATCTCATCCCACGGGTCCGGCTGCGCCCTCCTCCGGTCGATCCCGGATCATCGCGCTCGACGTGCTGCGCGGGCTCACGCTGTGCGAGATCCTGCTCGCCAACATCCAGTTGATCGCCAACCACGGCACCGCGGTCGCGACGAAGCCCATGGGTGACTGGGACCCCTGGCTCGGGCTCCCGACCTTCTCCCTGCTGTTCGGTATCGGGTTCTCCCTGCTGCTGGGCTCCGCCGCGAACCGAGTCCCCCGCCCACGGCTGGTCCTGCTGCGCCGCCTCGTGGCGATGCTCGCCATCGGCCTCGTGCACATGCTGCTGTGGCCGGGCGAAATCCTGACCAAGTACGCCATCGTCGGCGTGCTGGTGCTGCTGCCCTCGACCTGGCTGCCGCGATGGGCCGTGGCCGGCCTCGCCGCCGCACTCATCCCGGTGTCACTGATCAACGGGGGCGGGCCCCTGCTGATCGCCGGACTGTTCCTGCTGGGCTCGGCACTGGTCCGCTACGGGGTCGTCGAAAAGATCGACCGGTCCATCCGAGGTCCGCTCCTGCTGGGCTTGGGCTTCGCGGCGGCGGTGGCCTGTGTCCTATGGGTACAGGCCGCCATGCACACCGAGGCGGACACGACGCAGCCGTCCTTCACCTCCGGCCTGGCCGAGCTGCTGTTCATCGGCGTGTACGTATGTGCCCTGCTGGTCCTGCTCCGAACGCCGCTGCGACCGGTGCTGCAGGCTCTCTTCGCGCCACTGGGCCGGATGGCACTGACCAACTATCTGACCGCCACACTCCTCGTCCTGGCGGCCAGCCGACTCCTCGGCCTGCCGATCGGCCAGTCCTCGCAGACGGCGTTCCTGGCCGCGGGAGCCATCCTCACCGCCCAGTGGCTTCTGTCCACCCTCTGGCTGCGCCGCTACCGCCAGGGCCCCATCGAGTGGCTCTGGCGCTGGGCGACCTGGGCGCACCGCCCGCCCCTCAGCGTTCGTTGAGCGGCTAGAGCGGCGGCTCATCTGGTGTGGACGGGCTGGGTGACCACCACACCGTTAGGATCGGGTCATGCCTTTGACGGTGGATGACGTCGACCGGTTCGAGCTGTCGAGGCCCCGTCTGGGGGCCATCGCCTACCGTCTCCTCGGCTCCGCGGACGAGGCGGAGGACGTCGTGCAGGAGACGTTCCTGCGCTGGCAGGCCACCGACGTCGACCGCGTCGAGGTCCCCGAGGCTTGGCTGACGAAGGTGCTCACCAACCTGTGCCTCAACCAGCTCACCTCCGCGCGGGCGCGCCGCGAGACCTACGTGGGCCGATGGCTTCCCGAGCCGCTGCTCGCCGGCGACCCGATGCTCGGCCCGGCCGACACCGCCGAGCAGCGCGAATCGGTCTCGTACGCGGTCCTCACCCTCATGGAGCGCCTGTCCCCCAACGAACGGGCCGTGTACGTGCTGCGGGAGGCGTTCGACTATCCGCACCGGGAGATCGCCGAGATCCTCGCCATCACCGAGGCAGCCAGCCAGCAGATCTTTCACCGCGCCAAGAAGCATGTCGCGTACGGCAAGGCCCGCGCCGAGATCGACGAAGCCGCCGCCCGGCGGATCGTCGAGGAGTTCCTCGCTGCCGCCACCAGTGGCCAGACCGATGAGCTCGTACGCCTGCTCACCAAGGACGCCATCTCCATCGGCGACGGCGGAGGGAAGGTTCCGGCACGCACCAAGGCGTTCGAGGGAGCCGTCGCGGTCGCGAAGTTCATGTGGGGCCTGTTCAAGCCCGCCGAGGCCAAGCGCGCCGTCGTCGGCGGCTCGCCCGAGATATACGCCTGGACCGCCAATGGCGAGCCCGCCGTTGTGGCCGTCGTGGCGGGCCGGGTCGTCGCCATCCTGTGCCTGGAGGTCACCGCCGAGGGCATCACCGCCTGCCGTACCCAGGCAAACCCCGACAAGCTCGAACGCGCGACCGAGCAATGGGCGGCGGCAAGCCATGGGGAGCCCCTGCTCGTCATGTGACGTGTCTCACATCGCGCGCCTGTCAGGAAACGGCGAGCCATCCGGTTCAAGTGACGAATCCGAACCGGACAGGAGCCCGAAATGAAGCACCGCATCATCGTTCTGGGAGCCGGATACACCGGAGCCAGCGCCGCCGGCCGCCTCGCCAAGCGGCTGCGCCGCGAGGACGTCGCCATCACCCTCGTCAACGCCGAGCCTGACTTCGTCGAACGCGTCCGCAACCACCAGCTGGCGACCGGCCAGGACCTCAAGCCCCGGCCACTCAGCGAGATCTACGCCGGCACCGGCGTCGAACTGAGGCTCGCGCAGGTCACCGGCGTCGACGTCGACCGCAAGACCGTCGCCATCACCGGCGCGAACGGTGCGGAAGAGCTGGAGTACGACACCCTCGTGTACGGCCTCGGCAGCGGCTGGAACAGCCAAGCCGTACCCGGAACCGCCGAGCACGCTCACCAGATCGCCGGCCGTACCGGAGCACTCGGGCTACACGAGCGCCTGGCGAGCCTCGATGCCGGACAGACCGTGGTGGTGGTCGGCGGCGGGCTCACCGGCGTGGAAGCCTCAACCGAGATCGCCGAAGCCCGCCCGGACCTCGACGTCGCCCTCGCCGCCAGCGGCAGCCTCGGCGACTGGCTCTCCCCCAAGGGCCGCGAACATCTACTGACGGTCTTCGGCAAGCTCGGCATCACCGCGTACGAACACACCGCCATCACCGGGGTCGAAGCCGACCACGTCACCACCGCCGACGGCAGGATCATCCCCGCCGCGGTCACCGTATGGACCGCCGGCTTCGCGGTCCACCCGATCGCCAAGGCAACCTTCCTGGAGGTTTCCGGCACCGGCCAGATCGTGGTCGACCGGACCATGCGCTCGGTTTCGCACCCCGATGTGTACGCCGTCGGCGACGCGGCCATGGCGATGGGCGCCGGAGACAAGCCGCTACGGATGTCGTGCGCCTCGGGAATCCCCACCGCCTGGCTGGCCGCCGACGTCATCGCGGCGCGCCTGACCGGCCGGAAGGTCCCGGACAAGACGATCGGCTACGCCAACCAGTGCATCTCACTGGGCCGCAAGGAGGGCCTGATCCAGTTCGTCACAGCCGACGACCGCGCCAAGCAGTCGGTCCTGCGCGGCCGGCTGGCCGCCGCCTACAAGGAACTGGTCTGCAAGAGCGCCGCATGGAGCGTCGCCAACCCGACACTGGGGATGCCGACCCGGCAGCACCGCGTTACGCATGAGCAGACGCTCAAGCAGAAGACTGCATGAACACAGCCCGCAGATCGCACGCACGAGGGTTGTGACCGCGGCCCACAGGCTTAGCTGGTGGTACCGGTGAGGAAGGTTCGCAGTAGCGGGTTGACCATCTCGGGGTTGTCCTCGTGGACGTTGTGGCCGGCGCCTGGGATGATCTTGACGGTGGCGTTCTGGAGGCGCTTGCCGTACTCGGTGGCATAGGAGGCGGGCAGCCACTCATCGGCTTCGCCCCAGACGACCAGCGTCTCGGCCCGGACCGTGCCCAGCGCGGCATCGGTAGCGGTGTAGTCCTGGCGGCGGACCAGCTTCACGAAGGCCTCCCGCTTTTCGGGCCTGGACATCCAGTGCCAGGTCTCATCCACCACCTCACCGCTGACCCGGTCCTGGTCGGCGAAAGCGGTGCGCAGGCTCTTCTCGAAGTCGGAGCGGCCCATCAGCTTGACGGCCAGCTCACCGACGACGGGAAGGGCGAACAACGCCGTCTGTGAGGCGGGTTCCTTGGCCAGCCCGAGCCCAGCGCGTCGGACATGGCCGGCAGGTCGTAGGCGAAGTCATCCTTGCCGGTCGTGTAACCCTGACTGGGCATGTCTACGGCGTAGACCGTGTGCTCCCTGGCCAGGACGGGGATCGTGTCACGATAGGAGTACTGCCACTGGGCCCCGCCCGCGATCAGGACGACCGGCGATCCGCTGCCCGTCTTGGTGTAGTGGAAGCGCGCCACCGGCGTCTCGACGTACACGGAGTGGATACGGGACAGGTACCGCGAGCGATAGCCGCCATCAGCGGACGGCTGCCAGACGTAAGACCCGCTGGACCAGGACAGCCGCTATCTCGGCTGCCGCTGACTCCTGTCGGCATCGAGCCCCGGATCGTCAGCGAGCGAATTTCTCGATGGCGGCCGGGGTGACGGGGGTGAAGAAGTTGACGAGGTTGCCGTCGGGGTCGCGCAACAGGAGCGAACGGTTTCCCCAAGGCATCGTCGTGGGCTCGTTGACGAAGTCCGCCACGAAGCCGGTCAGCTTCGCGTACACGCTGTCCACGTCGTCGACGAGGAACTCGATGATGACGCTGCGGTTCTGGGCCGGATCGGCGCAGCCAGGCGCGAACAGCGGCACGGTACGGGTGCTGCCGATCGCGAGGGTGGCCGAGGCGGTGTTGAGTTCGGCGAAGTCATCGTTGGACCAGCTCGCCTGGACTCCGGTGGCGCGCTCGTAAAAGCCGACGAGGCGGGCGACATCGCCGGTGATGATGCGGATCGAGACGAGGTTCATGGCGGTTCTCTCCAGGTAGGTCAGTGCTTCTGACCACACGCTACGAGCAATACTGGACAGAAACCGCCCAGTATCTGCAGGACGCTTAGGAACATGTCCCGACCCACTGCCCGCGTGCTCGCCCTGCTGGAGCTCCTGCAAGCGGGAGGCCTTCGAACCCTGGCCGAACTCGCCGACAGGCTCGACGTCGATGAGCGTACGGTGCGGCGCTACATCGACCACCTCATCGACCTCGACGTGCCCGTCGAGTCCGTGCGTGGCCGCTACGGCGGTTACCGGCTCGCCCGCGGTTACCGTATGCCGCCGCTCATGCTGAGCGACGACGAAGCGCTCGCCGTGCTGCTCGGCCTGGTCGCGGGCCGGCGGGCCGGCTTGATGACGGCCACCGGCACGGCGAGCGAGACGGCAGCGGCCAAGATCCGGCGGGTGCTGCCAGAGCGGCTCGGCCGCAGACTCGACGCCGTGCTCGACTCCCTCGCCTTCACGGCTCCGCCCGGCGAGTCGACCGCCCCGGAGACCGGAGTCCTGCTCTCGATCGCCGACGCGGTGCGCCATCACCGGCCGATCTCGATCCGGTACACCGCCGCCGACGGCAGACGCAGCGAACGCACGCTGCACCCCTACGGGCTCGTCGCCCACTCGGGCAACTGGTACGTGACGGGTGCGGATCCCGCGGTCGGCGAGGACCGGACGTTCCGGCTGGATCGCATTACCGGTACGAGAACTCTGCCCGGATCGTTTGAGCCGCCTGTTGGACTCGATCCGGCGAAGCGCGTCCTGACAGGGCTCGCCACCGCTCCGTACCGGCACGAGGTGATTCTGCGGATCCAGGGGACAGCCGAGCAGATCCGCACCCGGCTCCCGGCCAGCGTCGCGGTGGTTGAGGAGTCACCGTCCGCGAGCGGCGCAGATTCGGACACCAGGCAGTGGTCCCGTGTCGAGATCCGTGCCGAACGGCTTGACTGGCTGCCGGGCGTGCTCGCTTCGCTGGACCGGCCGTTCGTCATCGAGCAACCGGACGAGCTCCGCGACCTTGTCGCGGAGCTCGCCAACCGACTCATGTCCTCGGCCCGGCGAAGTCCGCCTCGCGTCTGACTGGTATCGGCAAGGCTTCCTCGGGTCAGCCCGAATTGTGTCGCACCGGTCATGGTGTTCGGTGGTTCGATCGGGTGGTCTTCTGCTGTGCAGGACCTGTTGGTGTCAGCGCCTCGCTCGAATCTTGTTGCCTCCTGGTCGCGGCTGTCCCGGTGCCTGGGTCAGATCATGTGGTTTGGCTTCCGGGTGTGCGGAGGGTTCGGCGGATGGCGTTGCGGAGCCAGTGGTGGGCTCCGTCGGCTGTGTGCCGGGGGTGCCAGGCCATGCCGATGGTCAGTGGTGGCAGTGCCAGGGGGATGTCGAGGAGGCACAGTCCGAGGGCGGTGGCGTCGTCGGTGAGGGGTGAGGGGGCGGCGCCGGAGAGTGCGGCAGGTACGAGGCAGACGATGTCGCTGCGGGTGGCGAGGGTCATTGCGGCCAGGTGGCTGGGGAGGACGACGCTGACCCGCCGGTGGAGGTTCTGCTCGGCCAGGGCGATGTCGAGGGGGCCGGTGAACCGGCCGCGGCGGCTGACCGCGACGTGCTGGGCGGCGGCGAGCCGGGCCGGGGTCAGGGGTCTTTCGGTGAGGGGGTGGCCTGGCCGGACGGCCGCCATCATGCGGAGGCTGACCAGTTCTTCGACCTGGGTTTCGGGGTCTACGTGGTCGATGGATCCGATCTCCAGGTCGATCCGGCCGTCGCGGAGGGTGGTTCCGGCCTCCAGTTCTTCGGCCCGGAGCCGGAACGAGACCCCCGGCGCTTCCTGCTGGGCCAGTCGCAGCAGTCCGGGGGCCAGTGCCGCGGCGACCAGGTCGGCGGCTTGGAGGGTGAAGGTGCTGCGCAGGCTGGCGGGGTCGACGCCTGTGCCGGGGCTGAGCAGTGCTCCGAGGCTGCGTACCACTGCGGCGGCTTCGTCGCGCAGGGACTGGGCGCGTGGAGTGGGAACCATGGTCTGTCCGGCCCGGACCAGGAGGGGGTCCTGGAGGATGCGACGGAGGCGGGCGAGGGTGCGGCTCATGGCGGCGGGCGAGGTGTGCAGGCGGGCGGCGGCGCGGGTGACGCTGTGCTCGGCCAGTAGGGCGTCCAGTGCGATGGCGAGATTGGCGTCGATGACCGGCTCTGGGCTGTTCACCAGCATCATTCCATTTCAGTCAATGATTCCATGCTGAAGTTCCCATTGTGGCAACACAGCCGTCCTCCGCAGGATGGGAGTCGTACCGATCCGGCACCTGCGAGGTTTTCATGATCGTTATTACCGCTCCCACCGGGAACATCGGCCGTCACCTGCTTTTTAAGCTCCTGGAGTCCGCCGCGGGGGAGGAACTGCGCGTGATCGTGCGCGACCCCGCCCGGCTTCCGGACGCGGCGCGCGGACGTGTCGAGGTGATCACCGGCTCGCACGCGGACACCGAGGTCCTCGACCGGGCCTTCGAAGATGCGGACGCCGTCTTCTGGCTCGTCCCCCCAGACGCCTCCCTGGCGCCGCACGACGCCTACAGCGGCTTCACCCGCCCCGCCGTGAAGGCGCTCGCTGTCCACGGTGTCGGCCACGTCGTCGGGGTCTCGGCGCTCGGGCGCGGTACCCCGGTCGCCGACCGCGCCGGTCTGGTCACCGCCTCTCTCGCCATGGACGACCTCATCGCCGGTACCGGTGTTGCCTACCGGGCCCTGGCCAGCCCGTCCTTCTTCGAGAACCTCCTGGAGGAGTCCGGCTCGATCCGCGACAAGGGCGTCTTCACCGACACCGTCGACGCCGACCGCAAGGCCCCCCTCGTCGCTGTCGCCGACATCGCGGCCGCCGCCGCCGGCCTGCTGCTGGACCGCTCGTGGACCGGCACCGACAGCGTCCCGGTCCTCGGGCCTGAGGACCTGTCCCCCAACGACCTGGCCCGCATCATGACCGCACAGCTCGGCCGCCCCGTCCGCTACGAACGCCAGCCGCTCGACGAGCTGTACACCACCCTCGTCGGCTACGGCCTCAACGAGGCATTCGTCCAGGGCGTCGTCGCCATGAAGCGAGCCAAGGACGAGGGCCTCGACGCCGGCGTCGCCCGCACCCCGGACACCGCCTCCCCCACCGGCTTCGAGCAGTGGTGCGCCCAGACCCTCAAGCCCGCCGTCCTCTCCTGAGGGCCCACCACCCGTCGCCGGAACACAGACCACCTACACCTTTGGAGGCGTCCTGATGCCCGCTGAGGAAACCGGACCGCCGGTCACGGCGTTCATGCTCGTCAAGACCACACCCGAGTGGCTCGCCCTGACCGTCCAGGAACGTGCGGACACCTTCACCACCCAGGTCCTGCCCGCGATCGAGGCCAGGACCAGCGGCGTCCGGTCACGCTTCTACGACACGGAGTTCTACTCCGCGCGCGTCACCGACGTCTGGGTGTGGGAAGCGGAAGACCACCACGCCTACCAGCTCCTGATCGACGCACTGCGCGAAACCGCATTCTGGGACCGCTACTTCGAGGTCGTCGACCTCCTCGTCGGCACCGAGAACGGCTACGCCCGCACCTACGGCCTCGATCCCGTCGCCACCATCACCACCTGACACACCGCCCACCCTGCACGGGGTAACACGCCTGTGGCCAGGGCAGACTCACCCCTGTCGGGTCCTCTTGCGGGGAGGAGACCACAGATGGACCAGAACAAGGTGACGGAGTTCCTGGGCAGCGCCGTCAGCGACCTGGGGGCGACCGAAGCGGCGGGCTCCGTCGTGATCGGTCACCGGCTCGGCCTGTATCGCGCCCTCGCCGAGGGGCCCGCGACTCCCGAGGAGTTCGCCGAGCGCACCGGGTGCCACCCGCGTTACCTCACCGAATGGCTGCGTGGGCAGGCCGCCGGGGGGTACGTCGGCTACGACGCGGCGACGGGCCGGTTCTCACTCTCGGAGGAACAGGCGTTCTGCCTGGCCGATCCGGCCGGCCCGAACATACCGGCGGCGTACCTCATCGCGCTGGGCATGCTGCGCGCCGAGCCGCGCATCACCGAGGCGTTCCGCACGGGCGCCGGCTTCGGCTGGCACGAGCACGTGGAAGACGTCTTCGTCGGGTGCGACGCGTTCTACCGGCCGGCCTACGTGGCCGCGCTGGTGTCGAGCTGGATCCCGGCGCTGGACGGGATTGAGGAGAAGCTGAAGGCGGGGACCGTGGTCGCGGACGTCGGCTGCGGCCTCGGGTCGTCCTCGATCCTCCTCGCGCAGTCGTACCCGCGTACCGCGGTCGTCGGCTCGGACTACCACGCCGAGTCCATCGAGCTGGCCCGCGAGCATGCCGCCGAGGCCGGGGTGGCCGACCGGGTCGACTTCGAGGTGGCCACCGCGCACACCTTCACCGGCACTGACTATGACCTGGTGACGATGTTCGACTGCCTGCACGACATGGGCGACCCGCTGGGGGCCGCCCGGCGGGTGCGGGAAGCGCTGGCTCCGGAGGGCGCGTGGCTGCTGGTCGAGCCGTACGCCGCCGATTCGGTGGAGGACAACTTCACCCCCGTGGGGCGGCTGTACTACAGCGGGTCCACGTTCCTCTGCGTGCCCAACGCGCTGTCCCAGCCGGGCGGCTACGCGCTGGGCGCGCAGGCGGGCGAGGCGAGGATCCGCGAGCTGAGTCGTGAGGCGGGCTTCACCCGGTTCCGAAGAGCCGCGGAGACCCCGTTCAACCTCGTCTACGAGATCCGGCCGTAGAGCGAATGTCGGTTCCGTTTGCTAGCGTGCGGCACTCGCCGGTAGTGATCCTGCACGAGCTCTCCCGGCAGTTCTTCATCGTCTGATCAGAGAGGGCGTGGACCCGGTGGATGACGATGAGAAGAGCACGCTGCTGATGTTCCTGGAGGCGCAGCGCGCCAGCGTTCTCGCGATCGTGGACGGCCTCGACGTCGAAGCGTTGTCAACCGCGATCCTGCCCTCGGGATGGACGGTGCTGGGTCTCGTGGAGCACCTCGGCTACGCCGAGCGGCATTGGTTCCAGGAGATCGCCACCGGATCCGCCGAGCCACTGCCCTGGCCCGACGAGCACACGCCGCTGAGCACACCGCGCCCACCGTCTGTGGTCTTCGCGTTCTACCGCGCCCAGTGCGAGCGGTCCAACGCCGTCCTTGCCGCGACTCCCTTGTCGACGCCCCCGCGGGGACGTCACCCGGGTCCGCTCGGGGACCAGGTCACCGACCTGCGGCGGATCGTCCTGCACATGATCGAGGAGACCGCCCGCCATGCGGGCCACCTCGACGTCGCCCGCGAACTGCTTGATGGAAAGACGGGGCTCGGGCCTCGATAGGTCTTTCGCCTCTGTTGCCGGGCAGGACGGACCAGCCAGTTCAAACGCCTCCGGCTGGAAGGCCGAATCGGCTCAGAAATTAGCCAGTCCCTCCGCCGGACAAGGCCGGGGTGCGCGAGGGGCGGGAGCCCCCCGCCCGGGGGCGAAGCCCCAAAGAAGCACGCCTGAGCGTCATTCGCGCGAAGCGCGCCCCACCGGGAGGACCTCGCTTGTCGGGGGTCGAAGGGGGCGAAGCCCTCTGGGCAGCACGCCACCTGCCCCACCGGGAGGCCCACGGTTGTGAGCCCCCGGCGAGGAGGCGTCAGGTGGTGGAGAAGGCCGCGTCGAAAGCGGTGGTCGGTGGGGTGATGGAGTTGAGGCCGCGGATGTAGCCCAACGCCTCCCGTGCCCCGTCCAGCCGATCCATCCCCGCGTCCTCCCACTCGATCGAGATGGGCCCGCTGTACCCGATCGAGTTGAGCGCCCGGAAGCAGTCCTCCCAGGCCACGTCTCCGCGCCCGGTGGAGACGAAGTCCCAGCCGCGCCTCATGTCCGCCCACGGCAGGTGGGAGGAGAGGCGGCCGCGGCGGCCGTCGCCGATGCGGACGCGGGTGTCCTTGCAGTCCACGTGGTAGATCCGGTCGGCGAAGTCCAGGATGAACGCCACCGGGTCGAGGTCCTGCCAGACCATGTGGGACGGGTCCCAGTTGAGGCCGAACGCGGGACGGTGGCCGATGGCCTCCAGCGTGCGCTGGGTCGTCACGTAGTCGTAGGCGATCTCGCTGGGGTGGATCTCGTGGGCGAACCGGACACCGACCTCGTCGAAGACGTCGAGGATGGGGTTCCAGCGGTCCGCGAAGTCCTGGTAGCCCGCCTCCACCATCGAGGCCGGCACCGGCGGGAACATGGCCACCGTGTGCCAGATCGACGATCCGGTGAAGCCGACCACCGTGTCGACACCCAGCAGGGCCGCGGCTCGCGCCGTGTTCTTCATGTCCTCGGCGGCCGCCTGGCGTACGGACTCGGGATCGCCCGAGCCCCAGATGCGGGCCGGCAGGATCGCCTTGTGGCGCTCGTCAATGGGGTGGTCGCAGACGGCCTGGCCGACAAGGTGGTTGGAGATGGTCCACACCTTGAGGCCATGCTTTTCGAGCTGCGCCTGCTTCGCCGAGACGTACGACGGGTCCGCGATCGCCTGCGCCACGTCGAAGTGGTCGCCGGAGCAGGCGATCTCGAGGCCGTCGTAGCCCCATTCGGCGGCGAGCCGGCAGACCTCCTCGAACGGCAGGTCAGCCCACTGGCCGGTGAACAATGTGACCGGTCTCATACGTCCTCCACGACTGTGAAGCGGCTGGAGTCAGCCGCGCTGCGCTCGACCGCGGCGAGCACGCGTTGCACCCGGAGGCCGTCGGCGAACGACGGCGCCGGGTCGTCGTTCGTGGCTATGGCCTCCAGGAAGTCCTTGATCTCGTGGGTGAAGGTGTGCTCGTAGCCGAGTCCATGCCCGGGCGGCCACCACGCCGCCGCGTAGGGGTGGTCGGGCTCGGTGACCAGGATGCGTTTGAAGCCGCCGTCGCCCTCGCTGACCCACAGCTCGTTCATGGCCTCGAAGTCGAAGGCGAGGCTGCCGAGCGAGCCGTTGAGCTCGATGCGCAGGGCGTTCTTGCGTCCGGTGGCGAACCGGGTGGCCTCGAAGGAGGCCACCGCCCCGCCGGAGAGCCGGCCGATGAAGAGCGCGGCGTCGTCCACGGTGACGGGCCCGGTCTCCGAAGAGCCCGACGAAAGCGGGCGTTCCTTGACGAACGTCTCGGTGAGCGCCGAGACGCCCACCACGTTCTGGCCGGTGATGAACTGGGCGGTGTCGATGATGTGCGCCCCGATGTCGCCGAGCGAACCGGAACCCGCCTTGTCCTTCTGCAGCCGCCACACCAGCGGGAACTCCGGATCGACGATCCAGTCCTGCAGATATTGGGCTCGTACGTGCCGGATCTCGCCGAGCCGGCCCTCCTCGACGTAGCGCCGGGCGAGCGCCACCGCCGGCACCCGCCGGTAGTTGAAGGCCACCATGTTCTTGCCGGACGACGAGGCCGCGGCCCGTACCATGGCCTCCGCCTCGGCCACGCTGTTGGCCAGCGGCTTCTCGCAGATCACGTGCTTGCCGGCCGCCAGGGCGGCGATGGCGATCTCGGCGTGGGAGTCGCCCGGCGTGCAGATGTCGACGATCTGCACGTCGTCGCGCCTGACCACTTCCCTCCAGTCGGTCTCGAAGTCGGCCCAGCCGAGCCGGGCGGCAGCGGCGGCGGTGTGCTCCTTGGACCTACCGGCTAGCACCGCCATCCGGGGTGCCAGCGGCAGGTCGAAGAAGGCGCCGACGCTCCGCCAGGCCTGGGAGTGGACGCGGCCCATGAACGCGTAGCCGATCATGCCCACGCCGACGGTGGTTTGGTCTGACATGCAACCCCCGATCAGGATTCGAAGCCGAGTGGCAAGTATTTCTCGACGTTCTCCTTGGTAATAGTCTCTGACGCGAGTGTGATCGACTGTGGGACCTGGTTCTCCACCAGGTCGCTCATGCCCTTCTCCTGCGCGATCAACCTGGCCAGTTTGATGGCCGAGGCGGCCATCGTGGGGCTGTAGGTGACGGTGGCCTTCAGCACCGACGTACCCGACTGGATCTCCTTCATGGCGTTCAGGGAGCCGGCGCCGCCGACCATGAAGAACTCGTTGCGCCCAGCCTCCTTGATCGCGGCGAGTACGCCCACGCCCTGGTCGTCGTCGTGGTTCCACATGGCGTCGATCTTCTTGTGCGCCTGCAGCAGGCTGGCGGCCACCGAGTTGCCCGTCTCCACGGTGAACTTGGCGTCCTGCTTGGCCGTGACGCTGAAGCCGAACGTCTTCAACGCGTCGGCGAAGCCCTTGCTGCGGTCCTGGGTCAGCGGGAGTGTCGCGATGCCCTGGATCTCGACGATCACCGGGTTCGAGACGCCCTTGTCCTTGAGCTGCTTGCCGATGAACTGACCGGCCGCGACGCCCATGCCGTAGTTGTCGCCGCCGATCCAGGTGCGGTACGCCAGCTTGTCGGGGAAGACCCGGTCGAGGTTGATGACCGGGATCCCGGCCTGGGTGGCCTGGAGCGCGACCTGGTTGAGCTGCTGACCGTCGTTCGGCAGGATCACCAGCGCGCTCACCTTGGCCGCGATCAGCGACTCGACGGCGGAGATCTGCTGGTTGATGTCGTTCGTCGGCTCGACGGGCTTGAAGTCGACGTCCGAATACTGCTTGGCGGCGGACTCGGCGTTCTTCGCGATGGCCGCGATCCAGCCATGGTCGGCCGCGGGCGCGGAGAAGCCGATGACGACCTTGGTGCCGGGCTGGTCGTTGCCGCTGGCCGCGGGAACGGGGGCGGGCGCCGCAGTGGAGGGCGCGGCCGCCGGCTCGTTGCTGGTGCAGCCGGCCGCTAACAGTACGGCTCCGCCGACAAGGAAACCCCTGCGCGCGACGTTGTTGCTCATGGTGCTCTCTCCTTCAGGTTCCGTCGCTGGAGAAGGACGGCGACGACGATGATCAGGCCCTTGGCGATCAGCTGGTCGCTGGTGTTGAGCCCGTTGAGGATGAACAGGTTCGTGATGAGAGTGAAGATCAGCAGCCCCAGGATCGAGCCGATGATCGTGCCTCGGCCGCCCGTGAGCAGGGTGCCGCCGATGATGACGGCGGCGATGGCGTCGAGCTCGTACAGGTCGCCGTGTGTGGAGGAGCCCGTGGTGGTGCGGGCCATGATGAGGATGGCGGCGATGCCGCAGCACAGCCCGGACAGGGCGTACAGGAGCATCGTGTGCCGGCGGACGTTGATGCCGGCGAGCCGGGCCGCCTCGGGGTTGCCGCCGACCGCGTACGTGCGGCGGCCGAACGTGGTGCGGTTGAGCACGATCCAGCCGAGCGCCACGACCAGCGCGAAGATGTAGACGAGCAGCGGCACGCCGAGCAGCCGCGTGGTCGACAGGTCCACGATCGCGCTGTTGTCGGACTGGATGATCTGTGTCTTGCGGTCGGACATGCGCTGGGCCAGCCCGCGGGCCGCGACCAGCATGGCGAGGGTGGCGATGAACGGCACTAACCGCCCGTACGCGATGAGCAGCCCGTTGACCAGCCCCGTGCCGGTGCCGACGAGGATCGCGCAGATCGCCATCACGGCCGGCCCGTACGCCTGCGTGGCCAGCGTGGTGGCCCAGACGGAGGCCAGGGCCATGGTGGCGCCCACGGACAGGTCGATGCCGCCGCCGATGATGACGAACGTGGCACCGACCGTGATGACACCGATGGTGGCGGCCAGCGACAGGATGCTGACCAGGTTGGAGGTGGTGGCGAAGTTCTCGGGTTTGGTGACCAGGCCGACGATCGCGAGCAGCACCAGCGCGATCACCAGGCCCAGGTGCCGGGTCTCCCCGAGCCAGGCCAGCGGGCCGGGCGCCCGTACGGCGAAACGGTCGTGCGGGCCCGCTTCTGCGGGGTTGCTCATCAGGCGGCTCTCCCATCCATGATCATGTCGAGCACGCGGTGCTCGTCGAGCTCTTGGGCATCGCCCTGGTGGATGACCGTCCCCTCGCGCAGCACCAGCACGCGGTCGGACAGGCCGAGCACCTCCGGCACCTCGCTGGACACCAGCAGCACGCCGATGCCCTGGTCGGCCAGTCCGCGGATCACCGCGTACAGCTCGGCCCTGGCGCCCACGTCCACGCCCCTGGTCGGCTCGTCGAGCAGGAGCAGCTTGCGGCTGCCGAGCAGCCAGCGGGCCAGTACGGCCTTCTGCTGGTTGCCGCCGGACAGCGTCTTGATCGGCCGTTCGGGGTCGGGCGGGCGGATGTCGAGCGCCTCGACCAGCCGCTGCGCCTCGGCCTTCTCACGGGCCCGGTCCATCCAGCCGAACCTGGCGAACCCCGGCAGGCTGCCCAGGGTGATGTTGGCGGTGACACTCTGGTCGAGCAGGAGGGCTTGGGCCTTGCGCTCTTCCGGGGCCAGGCCCATGCCTCGCCGTACGGTGCCGACGATGTCGCCCCGCCGTACGGGCTTGCCCGAGAGCACGACGCGGCCGGAGGCGCGCCGCGCGCCGTAGACCGCCTCCAGGATCTCCGAACGGCCCGAGCCGACCAGCCCGGCCAGCCCGACGATCTCACCGGCGCGCACCGAGAACGACACGTCGGCGAACGCGCCCGGCGAGCTGAGCCCCTCGACACGCAGCACCTCGTCGCCCGGGGACTCCGCGGCGCGGGGTGGGAAGACGTACTCGACGGTGCGGCCGGTCATCAGCGAGACGATCTCGGAGGTCGGGGTGTCGCGGGCGGGCAGGCCGACGGCGACCGTCCGGCCGTCCTTGAGCACGGTGACCCGGTCGCCGATCTCGCGGATCTCCTCCAGCCGGTGCGAGATGTAGACGACGGCGACGCCCTGCGCGGTGAGTTCGCGGATGATGCGGAACAAGTTCGCCACCTCGTCGTGGGCCAGCGCGGCCGACGGCTCGTCCATGATGATC
The DNA here is from genome assembly GCF_043197155.1 of Nonomuraea sp. NPDC049269. Classification (NCBI taxonomy): domain Bacteria; kingdom Bacillati; phylum Actinomycetota; class Actinomycetes; order Streptosporangiales; family Streptosporangiaceae; genus Nonomuraea; species Nonomuraea sp. NPDC049269. Next base: position 118,800 of record NZ_JBICSO010000008.1, on the reverse strand, counting down.
AGACGGGCTTCGTGCGAGAGCGCGCGGGCCATCGAGACGACCTGTTTGGCGGCCGGTGACAGGCGGCCGACCTCGGCCTTCGGCCGGATCTCCGGGTGGCCCAGCCTGGCCAGCACGGCGCCGGCGGCCCGGTTGACCGCTCCCCTGTTCACGAAGCCGGCGCGGGCGTGCTCGTGGCCGAGGAAGATGTTCTCCGCGACGCTGAGCCCGTCGACCAGGTCGAGTTCCTGGTAGATGGTGGCGAAGCCGAGCCTGATGGCGTCGATCGGGCTGCCCGCCCTGACCTGCGCGCCGTTGAACTCGATCGTGCCCTCGTCGGGCTGGTGGACGCCCGCCAGCACCTTGATGAGCGTCGACTTGCCGGCGCCGTTCTGGCCGAGCAGGCAGTGCACCTCGCCGGCCCGCACGTCGAGGTCCACCCCGTCGAGCGCGCGCACACCGGGGAACTGCTTGACGATCCCCCTCATGACAAGCATCGGGGTCCCTTTCAGGCGTTGACGATGCGGTTGATGTTCTCGGGTGACAGGTAGTGCTCGATCGCCAGGATCCCGGCGCCCAGCGCGGCGGCGTTGATCCCGGTACGGCTCGGCACGATCGAGAGGTGATGCGTGGCCAGCGGCAGCGACCTGCGGTAGACCGTCTCCTTGATGCCCGCGAGCAGGTGCTCGTGGACCCGGGACAGGGCGCCGCCGATGACGATCACCTCGGGGTTGAAGAAGTTGACCAGGCTGGCCAGCACCTCGCCGATGAGCCTGCCCGCCTCTCTGACCAGCCGGAGCGCCTGCGTGTTGCCCGCCTGTACGAGCGCCACCACGTCGGCCCCCGTCTCGGCGGGGGTGCCCAGCTCGGTCAGCCTCCTGGCGACGGCCGCGCCACCGGCGACCGCCTCCAGGCAGGCGCTGTTGCCGCAGCGGCAGCCGGCGTCCTCGTGGCCGGAGACCCGGATGTGGCCGATGTCGCCGGCCGACCCCTGGGCGCCGCGGTGCAGCTTGCCCTCGGCCACGATGCCGCACCCGATGCCGGTGCCGATCTTGACGAACAGCAGGTGGCCGGCGTCGGGGTAGGCGTTGCGGTGCTCGCCGAGCGCCATGACGTTCACGTCGTTGTCGACGAGTACGGCGCAGCCCGCGAAGTGCTCGGGGATCGGGTAGTCGTTCCAGCCGGGCATGATCGGCGGGTTGTTGGGCCGGCCCGTGGCGAACTCCACCGGCCCCGGCACCCCCATCCCGATCGCCTTGAGCGCGGCCCGCGGGCGTCCCGCCTCGGTGAGCAACCGTTCCAGCCTCCTGTCGACGTGCGCCAGGACCGTCTCCGGGCCCTCGGCGATCAGCAGCGGGTCTTCGCACTCGGCCAGGACGTTGCCCGAGATGTCCATCAGCGCGATCCTGCAGTGCGTGGCGCCCAGGTCGACGCCGGCGAAGGCGTGGTCCTCGGTGTGCAGGCGGAGTTGCCGTGGCGGACGCCCGCCGGTGGACTCACCGCTTCCGGTCTCCGACACCAGGCCGCGCTCGATCAGCGCGTCGACCCGCTGGCTGATCGTGGACCTGGCCAGACCGGTGAGTCTGGCGAGGTCCGAGCGGGTGGTCGCGGAACCGGCGCTGATGAGGGTGAGAACGTCACCGGGCGAGCCCGGAGCGGAGGTCATGCGGCGACAATAAGATCACACATGCGGCAAATCAAGAGTGCAAGCCGCCCAAACCCGCCCAACTTACGCCGATAATCAAACAAAGCTCTCTGGATTCGGACATAAGGGCCGTTTGACCCCAATTGCCACCGACGCGCTCCGGCACTCCGACATGCCGGGCGGGCGCTCGGGACGCCAGGGGTCGGCCCTCGCGACCCGCCCGTACACGTCGGCGTCCCGGGCCGGCCTCGCCGCGAGATCAGCACGCCGGACGGCCCGGCCGGGCCGTCCGGATCGTCAACATATGGAGAACCATCAGTGGTCATTCGGTAAGAACCGTGCGGCGGACGGAGCGCCCATTAATAGGGCACATATAACGGGTTCTGTGATGAACACTTCGCTGGTATTCCGGGCGAAATGTCCCATGACCCGCACCGCCATCCACACGGGGAGTCCGAAATGAGAGAAAAAATCACGATACCTATTTTCGTGGCGATGGCCGCCGGAGGTGGGATCGCGTTTGGAACCGCCGGATTCGCGGCGGCCGAGTCCTTCCCCACCCCGAGCCCGTCCGTCACGAGGACCGTGACCCCCAGGCCGACACCCACGAGCACGAGGACCGTGACCCCCAGGCCGACACCCACGTCCACGAGGACCGTGACAGCCAGCCCGACGCCCTACCCGCCGAGGGTTACCTCCACCTCGTCGTCGCACGTCGACGTGCACGTCGACATCGACGATCCCAGAGGTAACTGGCATCACCACAACAACTGGGGCTGCGGCGGCCATTGCCATCACGGTCACAAGGAACTGCCGATGACAGGAGCGCCCGTGAAGGCCCTGGCAGCGGCGGGTGCGGGCTTGCTGCTGGTGGGAACCGCCGGCACAATGATCGCTATTCGGCGTCGCCGTTCTGCCAGTGCGAATTAAGACACGCCGAATCGTCATCGTCAGCCTGCTGGCTCCGGCCGCAGGTCTCACGCTGGCCGGGAGTTGGTCCGCGTACCTCGGTCTGAGCGTGCGAGACCACCTGCAGGCGACCAGGGACGCACTGGTCCTACTGCGCGCGAGCGACCCCGGCCGGCTGGCCGGGACGCTCGCGGACGCGCGATGGCACGCGTCCGAGGCCCGCCGGCTCACCTCCGGCCCGGACTGGTCGTTGATCGCCCACGCTCCCGTGGTGGGAGACGGCGCGACGACCATTCGCGGGCTGGCGGAGACGGTCGCGGAGCTGACCACCGCCCTGGCTGACGTGCACCGGGCCACCGCGCAGCTGATCATGGACGTCGAGCCCGCCACGGACGACCGGCCCGCCACGGACAGCCGGCCTTCCATGGCCAACGTGCGACAACTGCTGTCCGTCCTCGATTCGGCGGCACCGGTCCTGGACGCCGCCGCCGACCGAGTCGCCCTGGCGCGCTCACGCCTGTCCGTTACCCCGGCGGACACGGGCGTGAGCGCGGTGGACGAGGCACGCAGCACGACCCTGCGCGAAGTCGATCGGCTGCGCGGCTGGCTCGGTGCCGCGGCCGACGCCGCCGCCCTGGTGCCGCCGATGCTGGGCCACGACGGCCCTCGCCGCTATTTCCTGGCATTCCAGACAAATGCCGAAGCGCGCGGAACCGGCGGCCTGGTGGGTGCCTTCGGCATTCTGAAAGCCGGGCGCGGCCAGCTCGACATTGAACGGCTGGCCGCCAACAACCGCCTCTCGTCCAGTTCCGCTCCGGTCGCCGACTACGGGCCGGCATTCAGCGCGCGTTATGGGCCGAGCGCGCTTTCCCTGCTCTCCAATTCCAATCTTTCCCCACATTTCCCGTACGCCGCGAATACCTGGACCGCGCTGTGGGAACGGCAGACCGGCCAGCAGTTGGACGGCGCCCTCGCGACCGACCCGGTCGGTCTCTCCTATCTGCTGAAGCTCATCGGGCCGGTCACCCTCCCGGGTGGCGAGACAGTGACCGCCCAGAACGTCATCGACCTCACCGAGCAGGAAGCCTACGTCCGGTATCCGAACCCGGACGAGCGTAAGAAGTTCCTCATCACGATCGCCGGCGCCGTCAGCGAGGCGCTGACCCGGTCCCATCCGGATCCCGCCACGTTGATCTCCACCTTGTCGCAGCTGGTCGAGGAGCGGCGGATCCAGGTCTGGAGCCGCAGGGACACCGAGCAGCAACGTCTGGAGACGACGCCGCTGAGCGGCGTGCTACCGGAGAAGCCGGGACCGTTCGCCAGTCTGGTGATCAACAACTCCGGCGGCAACAAGCTCGACTACTACCTCAAGCGCTCGCTCCGGTACGACCTGGGCTCCTGCCGCCCCGACGGGCAGCGCGTCACGAGAGTGCGGGTCCGTCTCACCAACGATGTGCCGCGCCGGCAGCTGCCCACGTACGTCACCAGCCGCCTCGACCACCCCGACCGCCCGCGCGCCGTCGGGTCCAACCTACTCTGGGTGTCGCTGTACACCGGGGCCGGAGCGCAGAACGGTGGCGTGCGGATCAACGGCAAGCGGGCGAAGATCGTCAAAGAGGTCGAACGATCCCATCCGGTCTACTCCACCATGCTGGAGCTCGCTCCTGGGCAGTCGAAGACGCTGGAGTTCCTCCTGCTGGAGCCCGCCTCGGCCGCGCCGCCGCTGGTTCCCGTGCAGCCGCTGGCCCGTCCCCAGCAGACCCGGATCACCCAGGACCGCACCGGCTGCGGTCCGGAGTCCCAAATGATCGATAGCGAGGGTTAAAGAGCGGCGTGCCGCCAACGGCTGCCTGACCAGGGCGTTCTACCGTCGCGCCCATGGAAGGTAATTTCCGCATCCTGTTCGTGTGTACGGGCAACATCTGCCGCTCCCCTCTGGCGGAGCGGCTGGCCCGTTCGTCCCTCGGACCGTCGTTCCAGGTGACCAGCGCGGGCACCCACGCCGAACCGGGCATCGAGATGAACGAACACACACGGCGGACGCTGCTCCGTCTCGGCGGCGATCCCGGCGGCTTCGTCTCCCGCCCGCTGACCACCGAGGTGCTGGCCGCGGCCGACCTCGTGCTGACGGCCACCTCCGCGCACCGTGCCGAATCGGTGACGATGCACCTCCCGGCGGCCGGGCGTACCTTCACCATCGTCGAGTTCGGCACTCTGACCCGAGCCGTCGCGCCCACGGCGATCACCTGTCACCAGGATGCCGTACGGCGGGCTCACGCGCTGGTCGACGAGGTGCGCACGCTACGCGGCCTGGTCCCGGTGGACCGGCCCGACATCCTCGATCCCATCGGTGGCACCCGGTGGCACCACCGGATGGCGGGACGGAGGATCGCCAGATCGCTCGCCGTCCCGCTCCAGTTCCTCACACAGCCGCAGGTGCCTTGACCTCTGCCTTGGCGTCGGTCTCTGTCGTCTCGTACCCGTAGCCGTAGCCATAGCCGTCGTATCGGCTGGCCTTGGCCGGAACGAAGTTCATGACCGTACCCACGATGCGAGCGTTGATCGACGACAGCAGTTCCGTGCCTCGCAAGATGTGCTCCTGCCGGGTCTTGCCATAGCGGGCGACAAGCAGCACTCCGTCGCAGATCGCCGAGAGTGTCGCGGCGTCGGTGACCGGCAGCAGCGGCGGCGCGTCAATGATCACGATGTCATAGTCGCCCGCGACCTGATCGAGCACGTTGCGCATCCCTCGTGAGCCGAGCAGCTCACTCGGGTTCGGCGGGATCTGGCCGCTCGGCAACACGAACAGGCGCGGCTCGCCCCAGGGCTGGATCACCTGGTCCAGCCGCGCCTTGCCGATCAGCACATCCGTCAGGCCGACCGCGCCCTCGATGCCGAGGTAGGTCGGGATGCGCGGCCGGCGAAGGTCGCCGTCGACCAGGAGCACCCGCCAGCCCGCCTGGGCCAGGGTGATCGCCAGGTTGGAAGACGTCGAGGATTTGCCCTCGTTCGGCAGGCAGCTGGTGATGACCAGTGATTTGGGCTGCCGGTCCACGCCGATGAACTGCAGGTTCGTACGCAGCGAGCGGAACGCCTCCGACCTGCTCGATCGGCCTCTGGGCCGGACGATCAGCGGGTGACGCCGCGCGTCCCGCTCGTAGCCGATGATGCCGAGAGTCGAGCTCTTCGAGGTCCGCTGCAGTGTGTCGGAGGACTTGATGGTCGTGTCCAGACGGTCGCGGAGCACCAGCGTGGCGACGGCGATGAGCAGCGCGATCAGCACGGCGAGCGCCAGGTTGACCATCGGCCTGGGGCTGACCGGCGCCTGGGGGGTCTCCGCCTGGTCCACCACCGTGATCTTGATCGTGGGGCGGCTGCCGGGAGTGGGCCGTTCGATCTGGTCGATCAGCTGCGTGAACCGCGATCCCAGGGCGTTGGCCAGCTGTGCGGCGCGGGACGGGTCGCTGTCGGTGACCGTCGCACGGAGCAGGACGGTACCGGGGACCACTTCGGCCGCGATGTTCCCCTGCAAGCGCCGGATGTCATCGGGCGTGGTGATCTGGCTGACCACCCGGCGGCTGGACAGCAGGGTGGCATAGGACTGCACCCGCTGCGCCGACAGCATTCCCGCTTGGTACGCGGTGGAGAGGCTGCCTTCCCTGTCGTGGCCGGAGACCAGCATGGAGATCGTCGCGACGTACTGCGGAGGCGTGTTCGCGGTGACCACCACCGCCGCGCCTACCCCGATCCCCATCGAGAGGAGGAGAAGGAGCCAGTTCCGGCGCAGGAGCCGCAGGTAATAGAGCAGATCCACTGGATCAACGCCGCCTTTCACGGATTCTTGGAAGAGCATTCAGGTCTTCGATCGGCGCGTAGATGCGCACACCCTGCAGCAAGACGATGAGAACGACGGCGGTTCCGCCGGCGACCATCATCGTGACCAGGGGCGATATCAAGCGCAGGGCCATCATCAGGCAGCAGCAGCCGGCCGCGGCCGCGATCGCGCCGAGCGTCGCGGCGACCGCCCGGGTGGAGAGCCCCATCCGGCGGAGCCGGTGTGACACGTGGTCGGTACCACCTTTCAGCGGCGAGCGACCCGCCCGAATCCGCGAGATGAACACGACACCGGTGTCGACGGTGGCGACGAAGGTCGGTATGAGCAACCCGGCGAACACCCTGCCGGGGCCCTGCCCCATCACCAGGAGAACAGCCGAGCAGGTGAGCACGAACCCGATGAACAGGGATCCGGAGTCACCCATGAATATCCTCGCGGGCGCCCAGTTGTGCGGCAGGAACCCCAGGCTGGTGCCGGCGAGCGCGATCAGGAGCAGCCCCAACGCCGGCTGGCCGGTCACGAAGGCCGTCACACCGAGGAAGGCGGCCGTGACGGTGGTGACGGCTCCCAGCGCGCCGTCCATGTTGTCCAGCAGGTTGAAGGAGTTGAGCATCACGACGATCCACACGACCGTGAGCAGGCCGTCCAGCCATCCGTCGGCCGGCGTGGTGAGGTGGACCCCGGAGAGTACGACCCCGCTGGCCGCCCCGGCCTCCACGACCAGTCTGGTGACCGGGCGCAGCGGGCCGAGGTCGTCGATCAGGCCGACCAGTGACACCGCGGTGCCCGCCAGGAGGATCGCCATGATCTGGAGATCGGCGAAGCCGATCACCGCGATCACGGGCACGACCGTGCCGAACGTGATCGCGATGCCGCCGAGGAAAGGGGTCGGGCGGGCGTGGGCCTTCTGCTCACTGGGGCGATCGGTCAGTTCCCAGTCCAGCGCCAGGCGCTTCAACGGCATGATCGCCATACAGCTGATCAGGAACGCGGCCACGCCTGTGGCAAGGGCGATCGTCCCGTTCACCGGATGGACGCCGGAAGCTCTTCGCGAACCTGCTTGACGACCTCGACGAGGATCTCGTCGAGAGTGTGCCGTGGAGCCCAGCCGGTGAGCTCGCGAATCCTGGTGGTGTCGGGGACCCGGCGGGTCATGTCCTCGAAACCCTGCTGGTAGGCCTCGTGATACGGGATGAGGTCGATCGCGGACATGGACCCGGTATGATCGATGATCAGCTTGGCCAGGTCCAGGATGCTCACCTCGTTCGCGGAGCCGATGTTGAAGGTCTGCCCGACCGCCGCCTCGAGGTCGAGGAGCCGGAGCAGCGCGTTGACGACGTCCGCGACGTGCGCGAAGCAGCGGGTCTGGCTTCCGTCGCCGAAGACCGTAAGAGGCGCACCGCTGACCGCCTGCTGGACGAGACGTGGGATGACCATTCCGTAGGCCGGGCTCTGCCGTGGCCCCACGGTGTTGAACAGCCTGACGACGATCGTCGGCAGGCCGCGCTCCCGGTGATAGGCGTTGGCGAGGATCTCGTCGACGGCCTTCGCCGTGCTGTAGGCCCATCTCACCACGGACGGGCTGCCGAGGATGCGGTCGGCGTCCTCCTTCAGCGGTCCCGCCGAGTTCTTGCCGTAGATCTCGCTCGTACTGGTGATCAGGATCTTCTTCCGGTACCGGTGCGCGGCCTCGATGACGACCTCCGAGCCGCGGATGTTGGTCGTCAGGCAGCGAAGCGGCTGCTCGACGATCAGCTTGACGCCGACCGCGGCCGCGAGATGGACGACGACGTCGCACTGGTGGACCAGCTCGTCCACCATGAGTTCGTCCAGCACGGATCCCTGGACGAACTGAAGGTGGGGATGGTCGGCGGCGAGCGCGAGGTTCGCGACCCGTCCCGTCGACAGGTTGTCCACGATCACGACGGAGTCGCCGCGGGCCAGCAGCGCGTCGGTGAGATGGGACCCGATGAACCCGGCCCCGCCCGTAATCAGAAATCGCATCTGGTCACCTCACGCTTCCCGCTGAAGCGCGGTTGGCCCGGCGCTCTTCGTACAGCGATCGATACATGGCCTCGGTGTCGGCCACCAGGCGCTCCACCCCGAAGGAGGAGGAGGTCCAGTGGCGGGCGGACTCGCCCATCTGGTGTCTGAGTTCGGGGTCGCGCAGCAGTCGTACGGTGTGTTCCGCCAGCTCGCCGACGTCGGCGGAGCTCACGAAACCGGTGTGCTCATGCCGGATCACCTCGGCGACACTTCCCACCCTGGTGGAGACGGAGGGTCTTCCCGCCATCCCGGCCTCGATGAGCGCGACCGGCATCCCCTCGTTGTCGGAGGTGAGCAGGACCATGTCGGCGGCCGAGTAGACCGTCGCCACGTCGTTCCGCCATCCGAGCAGATGGAAGGAACCGCGCATGGGACCGATGGCCTGTTCCATCTCCTCACGGAGCTCGCCGTCTCCGCAGACGACGAAGTGGCAGTCGGGCACGCTCCGGAGCACGGCGGTCGCCGTGGCGACGAACCTGTCGGGCCGCTTCACCTGGGTGAGCCGGCCGACGAAGGCGACGACGGGCGCGTCCAGCGGGACCCCCAGAGACAGGCGGGCATCCTCGCGGCTGGGGATCGAGCCGAGCCCGACGCCGGGTGGGGTGACGATGTACTGCTCCAGGCGGCCGATTCCGGCCTCCAGCAACTCGTCGCGGACGCGGGCTCCGACCGTCACCAGACGATCGGACATCGACGCGAGAAGCCGCTCCGTCCGTACGTAGACAAATCGCTTGGGCGGGGAGAAGTGCCCATATAGAAGATGCCCGTGAAACACGTGTGCCAGGGCCGGGTTGATGCCGGACAGGCGGGCGGCCACGCGACCCAGCAATCCGGCCTTCGTTGTTCGCGTGTGGACGATATGCGGCCGGAACGCGCGGATCGCCTTGACCAGGTGCATGACAGCCCGGACGTCGTCAGCAGGCTTGATCGAGCGGCCGAGCCCAGGAACCCGGTGAACCGGCATCGCCGAGTCCCGGAGCAGGAAATGGTCCCCTTCTTCACCACCGACGTCACCCGTGTAGAGGCGATGGTCGAACTTGTCATGGTTCAACTGCGCGCACAACCCCGTTAGCTGAGTAGCCGGGCCGCCGATGTTCATCCGGGCGATGACATCCATGACTCTTATGCGGCCGTCCGGCTTCGCACAAGCTCCTGCGGAATGGGTCTTCATGCCGCAGACGCTAGCTCGGGCTTTGCTCCGCTCCATGGACTGAGTCGCGGTGACAACGGAATATTTGCATATCTTGTCCCCGCAGGTTATGGAATCGCATCGGATGGCACGACAAGCCGCTGTCTTCCAGCCGACTTACGGCGGTTCGGTGCGTCACGTCGATATCGGCGGGCCGCTCGTCGTATTCTTTGCGGGCCGCCCGGGTGGTGATCCCCGCGATCTCGCCATCGAAACTCCGGTTGGCATGGCGCTCGTTTGAACCATCAAACACCGATCGTTGAGGAGAACCGAGTGGAGTACCTTATAGTCGCCACCACCGTAATGGCTCTGGTCTTCCTAGTTTTGGCAAACTTTGGAAAGCATGCGGCGTGGCGGGTGCTTCCGGTGCTACTTCTTGCTTTCACCGTCCGACTTGTTGTGCACATCCTGGTCGTGCGACCAAATGTCGTCGGATACAGCGGCGACTATCTGGGGTATGAGGCCATGTCCACGGAGACCGCTGCGTTCTGGAGCCGCGAAGGTTTCCAGTTCGCCACCTCCGTTCCTAGTGCGTTCTTCGACTCCGTGGCTGTTCCGTGTTATGTCTTTGCCATCGTCATGTACCTGGCCGGTGGTCCAGCTCCGATCGCCTGTACTGGGGTCGTGGCCTTGATAGCGTGTGCGCTCTGCATCGTCATGTACAAGTTCGCGCGGCTGATCGGCGCCAACGAACGGTCGGCGTTTGCCCTGCTTGTCATGACCGCTTTTGCCCCCATGTTCGTTATATGTACATCAGATATGTTCAAAGATGGGTTCAACGCACTCCTCGTTGTGAGCTGCCTTTTCCTAGCAGCGTCCTGTGCGCGACGATTTGACACACGCAAGTTGCTGATGATTCCGCCACTCCTATGGACGCTGTGGTACGTACGTACATACATGGTGTTCATGTGTGGCTTTCCGGCGCTGCTCGGAATCCTGGGCTCCAGGGCCGCAGCGTTGACGCGCACTGTAGTGATCTTGGCTGGATTGCTAACGTCTGTCCTTTTTCTCCTTGGAAACGCCGGTGGCGACACACTCACAGATACGGCGCTGGGACAACTGGAATTCGGCCAGTCAGAAGAGGCGCGCAGCGCATACGCCAAGCAAGGTTCAGGTGTGTTGTTCGAGGACAACGGCAGCGCGTGGGATGCTCTGATTCCCAAGTTGTTCTACACACTCCTCGCCCCGTTTCCTTGGACGGATGGCAGCACGGCGCTGCAGCTGGCGAAGATCGAGACACTGGCCTGGTATTTCCTGCTGTACAGCGCGGTGCGCGGCGCGCGTCGACTATGGCGCTATGACCGGCGAATGCTCTTGATTATCATGCTGTTCATCGTGCCAAGCACGATCATCTACGCGACGACGGTGGCCAATATCGGCCTGATCTTCCGACAGCGCATTCCCATCGTCATGGTCACGAGCCTGCTATCTGCGGTGGCATGGAGCAGGAAGGAGGTCCCGGCGAACACTGAGGAAGTTTTGCCAGATGACGCCGAGGAACCGGTGACAGGACGAAAGGTTTAGCGATGCTGAAACGAGACCGGCCGCCTCTTCGCCGTGTCGCACTTCTCATCGGGCAGTTGGGACTGGGGGGCACCCAGACCCAGATATCTCTGCTCGCGCAAGGCCTGCACCGCAGGGGCATCGAGGTTCATCTATTGGTCGTATCGAAGGGGGGACCACACGAGGCGGCCCTCCGTGCTGCTGGAATAGAAGTGCATCATCTCGGCTTCGCCCGCAGACCGTCAGGCTCGGCCGACCTGGTGCGGTGCCTGCGAGGTTTCGCACGCCTCATTAACTTGCTGCGTCGTATTCGCCCTGATGTGCTACACGCCTATCTCTACGAGGGCCGCATGCTCGGACCGCCCGCCGCTCGGTTGGCGAGGGTCCCCGTCATGGTGGCCGGGCGACGCAATGCGGGTGAGCCGTCGCAGCGGAACCGGCGGGTACTCGCTCTCGAACGAGCGGCGACTCGGATCACCGATCACGTCGTCGCGAACGCGTTCGCTATCGCCCAGGAAACTCTCACCAACGTGAACATACCGGCAAGCAAGCTGAGCGTTATTTACAACGGTCTTCAGCCTTCCGCGTTCGACCATGCTGAGCCGGCGAGCATCGACACTGCCCTCCCCGTTGTGCTGTGCGTGGCCCGCCTAGCGCCGCAGAAGGGTCACGGTTTCCTACTCGAGGCCGCCTCGCGGCTTCTACAGCGAGGCCGGCCGTGCACATTCGTGCTCCTTGGCGACGGTCCGGAACGTCACCGTCTGAGTGAGCTGGCCCGCGAACTGCGCGTGGATGTTCGTCTCCTCGGAGATCGTGCTGACGTCAGCGCGTTTCTGGCCATTGCCGATGTGGTGGTTCTTCCCTCGCTTTGGGAGGGCCTGAGCAACGCGGTGATGGAGGCGATGGCTGTGGGGCTGCCGATTGTCGCCACCAAAGTAGGTGGTACGCCCGAATTGCTGGAAGGCCGCGGCCTTCTGGTCCCGGCGGGTGACGCGGACGGTTTGGCCGACGGCATCGCCCAGGTTCTCGACGACCCAGCTCTCGCGGTTTCCTTGGGACAGGCCGCGCGCGCCTGGGCGCGCAAGAACCTTGATGCGGACGTGATGGTCGATGACCACATCAACCTCTATCGGCGGCTCGCACTCAGCCGGAAGGACTGACCAATCTTGATACTTCTGGTGATTCCGTCGCAGACGCGCGTGCCCGGCGAAACCACATCACCTCGATGAACGCCAGCAGACTGTAGGCGATCGTGGATGACAGCGCGGCTCCCGCCGCGCCCCAGCTGGGGATCAGAAGCAGGTCGAGCACGACGTTCACGACGAGTGCTCCGACTGTGATCCCGGACATGGAGAGGGGGCGCCCAAGCCGAATCAGGTACTGCCCCGCCAGGCGCGCACTGGCGTACGCGGTGACCCCCGGACCCAGGATGGCAAGCGGGAGGACGCTTCTCTGATACGCGGGACCGAACACCCACGGGACCAGTAGCGGGGAGGCAGCGGCGAGAAGGCCCGCGCAGACCGATGAAGAGAGCAACGAGACTCGAAGTGCTCGCGCGGTCGCCACTCCGGACGCCGTCACATCACTGCTGGCCTGCCGTGGCAGGACGACCTGAGTAACGGCGTCCGCAGGCACACGGGCTATCGAGATCACGACTACAGCCACGCTGTAGAGACCGGCCTCAGACGAGGACACCAGTATGTTGAGCAGCAGGACGTCCGCCGCCGACCACAGCAGGAAATACTGCGCGATGACGCCGATATGGTGTCGCCCGGCCAAGCTGAGTTGGCGCCGGGCGAGTTCCCAGGTGACGTGGCCGAGGTTCGGGCGCAGGGCCCGCAGATACAGCGGCAGCGGTACGGCGGCGGACACGGCCCACATGACGACCACCGCGGAGAGGGTGAAGTGGCCCAGTACCGCCAGCACCGCCAGCGGCACGCAGTTGATCAAGCCGGAGATGAGGATGGCGCGGTTGACCAGGTCCACCCTGGCTTGGAGCGTCAGGATCCCCCGAAGATTCGTGATCGCCGCAACGGCGGGCACCGACGCCAGAGCCACCGCCAGGAGCAGCGCCGGCCGATTCGGAAACACCAGCGGTGACACGGCGAAGGTGCACAGGGCGGCCGCCGATCCCAGCCCCAGGCCGAGCAGAAGGCCGTTGGCGGTGAGCACACGGCTGAGAACGCCGTCCTTCCACAGCGCGATCTGAGTGTAAACGACGGTGAAATGCCCGAGGACGACGGCTCCAGAGGCCATGGCGACGATCATCGCGTACAGTCCCCTGCCCTCAGGCTGCAGGTAGCGTGCGATCAGGATGCTCGTGCCTGTGGCCAGCAGAAGGCGGAGCGCCTGGCTTGCCGCCGTCTGTACGGTCCTCGCCGTATCCGAGGCCCCCGAGGAGAGCAAGGCACGAATGAACAGCACTCCATGGGAGAGCCGACTGCTCGTATTGGCGCTCGAGGTGCCGTGTCGCACCGGGCTTCGCCTTGCCGCCTCACGCTGGTTACGTTCCACTCGAGTGATCTTCCTTATCGTGACGAGCACGGAGTCTGTGCCCCGCGATCACCGGGACGGCGATCGCGTTCACGTCAAGGGGCACAGCCTGTCTCGGTCATCACAGGACCGTCGGCAGTCACGTGCGCCCGATACCACAGCTCGAACTGGAGAAGAGGCCACAGCTGGGCACTGTGGTCGGTTCCGTCGATGTGCCGCTGGAGAAGGTTCCGGACGACCGATGGCCGAAAAATGCCTCTACTGCGGGCGGAAGCGTCGGTGAGCAGGTCGAAGGCCAGCTCACGAAGCTCACCACGGAGCCACGACGCCAGCGGCACGCCGAATCCCTGCTTGGGAAAGCCCACTATTTCCTTGGGCAGCCAAGGGGCGACGGCCCGCTTGAGCAGGACCTTCGTCCTACCGTTACGTACCTTCAGCCCGATGGGGAGGCCGGCTGCCCATTCCACAAGGTGATGGTCCAAGAATGGGGAGCGGGTCTCCAGCGAGTTGGCCATCGCGGTGATGTCCACCTTGACCAGGAGATCGTGCGGCAGGTAGCTCGCAATGTCCACGTCCAGGATGCGGCCGAGGTCGGTTGCCGCCGATGATCGCTCGAACGCCTCATCGAGTAGCCGGTAGCTGTCCGTATCCACCAGTTGATCGCGAAGCCCATCGCTGTAGATCTTGAGCTTTTGACGGTGTGTGTAGTGGGACATGAGGCGGGCGTAACGTCGCGATGGGCGCTCTGCGGCAAACTGCATCAGCCGTCCGAACCGCCGCGGCACGGATCCGTAAGTGGTCCGCTCCGCGATCACGTCGCCGACGCGGCCGGTCACCATCGCCAGACCAGGCGGCAAGACCGGAATCCATCTGGCCTTACCCATCAGAATGTAACGCTGGTACCCACCGAAACACTCGTCCCCACCGTCACCATTGAGCACTACGGTGACGTGCTTTCGACTGAGCTGCGCGACGTAGAAACTGGGCACGGCAGAGGAGTCGGCGAACGGCTCGTCAAAGTGCCATGCGATGCGCGGCAGGACGTCCAGCAGGTCGGATGTGACGACAAGCTCATGGTGGTCAGTGCCATATCGGTCCGCCACCATCCGCGCCTTGTGACGCTCGTCATATCGGCTGTCCTCGAAACCGATGCAGAATGTGCGTACCTGTCCGGGGCTCTGCATGGCCATGGCCGCGACTACCGCGGACGAGTCGACCCCGCCTGACAGGAACGCTCCAATGGGACGCTCACTCACCATTCGGATGCGGGTGGCCTCCAAGAACAGTTCGCGCAGTCGCTCCTCTTCCGCTCTCTCGTCCAGCACCGGCCGGGGCGTACTGTCCACTTCCCAGTAGCGCTGGACGGAGACGCTCCCCCGTTCCCAGACCAGCAAGTGCCCAGGGGGAAGCTTGTTCACGCCCTTGTAGATGGACCACGGCGCCGGAACGTACTGGTAGGTCAAATAGTGGTGCAACGCCACCGGATCGACCTCGCGGTGCAGACGCGGGTCCTGAGCCAAGGACTTCAACTCCGACCCGAACAGCAGCGAGTTGCCGTCCGTGCGCCAGAAAAGGGGCTTCTTCCCAACGCGGTCCCGGGCTATGAACAATCGTTCTCGCACCCGATCCCAGATGGCGAACGCGAACATCCCCCTGAGCCGGTGGACCATCTCGGTGCCGTACTCCTCATAGAGGTGGACCAGGCATTCGGAATCACCTGTCCCGCGCAGACGGTGCCCTTGCCTGGACAGATCTCGTCGCAACTCGGCGAAGTTGTAGATCTCACCGTTGAAAACGGCCACGACCTGGCCGTCCTCGCTGTAGACGGGCTGGTCGCCCGAAGCCACATCGATGATCGCCAG
This sequence comes from Nonomuraea sp. NPDC049269, assembly GCF_043197155.1. Classification (NCBI taxonomy): domain Bacteria; kingdom Bacillati; phylum Actinomycetota; class Actinomycetes; order Streptosporangiales; family Streptosporangiaceae; genus Nonomuraea; species Nonomuraea sp. NPDC049269. The sequence goes on along the minus strand of NZ_JBICSO010000008.1, from coordinate 103,339 downwards.
CCGTCGCATGCCGAGCGCCGCGTGCTCGTCGCTATGGAAGCCGTCGCCGTCCGGCCCGCGGTGCACGATGACGTCGCACATACGGCGTACAAGCGCCGGGTCGGGACGTGAGGTCGATACGATCCCGGCTATCCCGCACATCAGTCCTCCATCAGTCGGCGTACAAATCTGGATAGGTGTGGCGGTTTTTGCGTCCTCATCGCGAGCAGCTAATAGTGCGCCGAGCTCTCGGCCCGTCGGCGAATCGGCGTTCCGGATTCAACCATCCTGCCCCACGCGGGCGTGGCTCTGTCGCGGCACCAATCTATGATTGCTCGCGCCTGGAATTGTCTGCGGACTTCACGCTCGACATGAAACACATCGAAGACGTGCTGGCCAATCTTGCCGCAAAAATTGACAGGGCTTGGCAGTCGCGCAAACCCACATCGGAGACATCCGCTCCGCGACACGCCTGCCCTTCGGTAATCGCCCGTTCGGCCATTCTCTGTATCATGCCCATGTATGAATATGGCCGTTCCGGTCAGCTCGATAGTCGTTTGTTTGAGCGCTCAGGCGAGGAGAACCGATCGATGAAACCTGTAGAGCCCATCTCAGCGGATATCGTGAACCGGCCAGCGGGCAGCCATATCGTCGTGACCGGAGTCGCCGGTTTCATCGGTTCCCACATCGCGCGGTCACTGCTCGACGACGGCCGTCAGGTCGTCGGAATCGACCACTGCATGGGTCATCCGCAGGCGGTCATCGAACGGAACCTTCGGCTGAACGAGGCCAGTGAGCGCTTCACATTGCTGCGTGGCGACCTTGCGGAGATGCACCTGGAGTCTGTGCTCGACGGTGCCGACACCGTGTTTCATGTCGCCGCCCGGCCCGGCGTCCGCGATTCGTGGGGAGCGGAGTTCGCCGACTATGCGAGGAGCAACGTCGTCGCCACCCATCTCTTGATGGAGGCGGCCGCCCGTTCCGGTGTCCGCCGTGTGGTGGTGTCATCTTCATCAAGCGTCTACGGCGGTGCGCCGGACGGACCGGTGACCGAACAGGACCTGCCCGCCCCACTCTCCCCCTATGGGGTGACGAAGCTCGCCGCCGAGCAGCTGGCTCTCGCTCACGCGCGGCGCGCACGGTCCCGGCCCACCGTCGTGGCGCTGCGCTACTTCACCGTCTATGGGCCACGCCAACGTCGTGACATGCTGATCACCAGATTGATCGAGTCGGCGATGTCCGGTAAACCCGTCACGATCATGGGCGACGGCAAGCAACGGCGCGACTTCACCTTCGTCGCGGACGCCGTACGAGCCAATCTGCTGGCCATGGACGCCGACGTCGAAGCCGAGGCGCTGAACATCGGCACTGGCGTCATGACCTCCGTACTCGACGTGGCCGACCTCGTCGGTGACATCGTCGGGCGGCCAGTCGCTCTCGATTTCGGGAAGGGGCAGGCCGGCGATGTGCGAGACACGCATGCCGATGCCTCGCGGGCGAAAAGCCTGATCGGCTACGAGCCGACCATCGACCTGCGAACCGGATTGACGACGCAGGTGGAGTGGACCCTTGCGAACGAAGCGGTCTCCACACCGGGACAGTCACGTGAACATCACCACCGCCTTTACCCGAAGTCGAGGAAAAGTGCGAGCTGAACCAGAAGGCGGTTACCGCGCCTTCCCTGCCCCCAAGGTGCCATCGTGAAGGTCGCCCTGCTGATCGGCCAGCTCGTCCAGGGGGGAACCGAGAAGCAAGTCGCGCTGCTGGCACAGGGGCTGCGCGAGCGGGGCGACGAAGTTCATGTGCTCGTCATGTATGAAGGCGGCCCGTGGGAGACGGTGCTCCGCAGGGCGCGAATACCCGTGGTCCACTTCGGATTCCGACGCGGACCGATGTCCTTTCCGCTGAACGTCCGGTCATTCGCCTCCCTCGTACGGTGGCTTCGGCGCGTGCGTCCTGACGTACTGAACGGCTACCTGATTCGGGGCAACGTCGCAGGCGCGTGGGCGGGATGGTTGGCCCGCGTTCCCGTCGTGGTCGCCGGTGAGCGTGCCCTCGCCACGTTGACCGGCGCGGCGAGAGGAATGATGGTGCTCGCTCGCCTGTCCGACCGTGTCACCAGCTTGATCATCGCCAACGCGAGAAGCGTGGGAGAAGACGTCGCCCTGCGACGGCGAGTGCCACCGGAGAAGATCGCGGTGGTGTACAACGGGCTGTCGCTGCCTCCCTGCGAAGAGGCGGCGCAGCTCGACACGACGGCGCCCGTGCTGCTGACCATCGCGAACCTCTATCCCTACAAGGGGCATCGGTACTTGCTCGAGAGCATGGCGCTCCTGCGGGAGCGGGGGGTCAAGTGCATGCTGGCGCTGGTAGGTGAAGGTCCGGAACGTGCGGCATTGGAGAGCCAGGCCCGTCGGCTCGATATCGACGTCCAATTCCTTGGCCGCCGCACCGACGTGTCGGCGCTCCTGGCCCGGGCCGAGGTCGTCGTCCATCCCGGGCTGGCGGATGGGCTGTGCAATGCGATCATGGAAGCTATGGCGGCCGGCAAGCCCATCGTCGCGGCCGACGCCGGAGGCAACCGTGAATTGCTCGATGGCCGCGGTCTCCTTGTCCCGCCGAGGGATCCGCACCAGATGGCGGATGCGGTGGAACTACTTCTGACAGACCGGCCGCGCGCCGAGCGACTCGGCGCGGCCGCGCGCCGGTGGAGCATGGCGAACCTGAGTGTGGACACCATGGTGAATGCGCATGCCTCCATCTATGCACGCTTGCTGGAAGCGCGCATAGACCGCTGATCCAGGCCAACATCTACGAGTTGCCACTAGTTGAGGAGTCATTCGACTACCTGCTCTGCTTGGGGGTCATCCAGCACACGCCCGACGTGCAGCGTACGTTCAAGACGCTGTTCCATTATCTGCGTCCGGGCGGTCGGTTCTGCGTGGACGTGTACGCGGCGCCGGTGGCCTATCCACTGCCGCTTTCGACGATGCTCGGCTCCACACCGGTGCTGGGGCAATATGTGACCCGGCTCGTTCCAGTGGCCAACCGCATGCACCTGGGTCTGAAAGGTGACGCCACCGCGTGGCTGTGGTCGGTGCTCGACACCTTCGACTGGCTCGCGCCACCGCACGAGAAGCCGCAGACCCGTCGGCGGCTTCAGCAATGGGCGACCGATCTGGGCCTGCGTGAGTTCTCCATCGAGCGCCATCGCGGCCTGTACGTGATCCGGGGTGTCAAATGAGGGGCGGACGTGCGCGAGTCGCACGTCCGCCCCTTACGGGGAGTGATGACGGACCGAAGTGCCATTAGGCGCGGTAGGTCCAACCGGCCGCTCGCCAACGTTCCGGCGCCAGAGCGTTACGTCCGTCCAGAACGTTTCGGCTCCGCACGACCTCGCTGAGCAACGCGGGGTTCATGTCGTCGAACTCGGTCCAGTCGGTCAGCACCATGACGAGATCGGCATCGCGCGCGGCCTCGACGATCGTGTCGCCGTATTCGAGTTCGGGATGCATCCGCCTCGCAGTGTTCAGAGCGACGGGGTCGTACATGACGACCCGCGCACCCTCGCGGTGGGCGGCGACTCCTACGGCTATCGCGGGGGAATCCCGGACGTCGTCGGTATTCGGCTTGAACGCGGCGCCGAGGACGCAGACCCGCTTTCCCGCGTAGGCGCCTCCCAGCAGTTCCCGGCCGATCCCGAGAGCGCGATCCCGGCGACTCAGATTGACGGTGTCGATCTGCCTGATGAACGTGGCAACGGCGTCCAGGCCAAGGTCCGTCGCGCACGCGCACAGGGCACGGACGTCCTTGGGAAGGCAGCCGCCGCCGAAGCCGAGCCCTGGACCGAGAAAGCGCCGTCCGATCCTTTCGTCGTAGCCGAGCGCCTCGGCGAGCGGTAGCACAGAGGCGCCAGTGGCCTCACATATCTGCGCCACGGCGTTGATGAAGGAGATCTTCATCGCGAGAAACGTGTTGGCCGAGACCTTGACGAGCTCAGCCGTGGCGTAGTCGGTCACCACGAGGGGACAGCCGTCCTCGATGATCGATTGGTAGACGGCCCTGAGCATTTTCTCCGCCCACCGCGACTCCACCCCGAAAATGAGCCGATCGGGTTGGAGCGTGTCCTGGACCGCGTGGCCCTCGCGAAGGAATTCCGGATTCCACGCCACCTCCACCAGGCTGCCGGCAGCCTGCTCGCGGACGACGTCGGCCATGCGCCGGGCGGTTCCCACCGGCACCGTGGACTTCCCCACGATGATCGCCGGTCCGGCCACCCGCCGCGCCAGCTCGGCGAAAGCCGTCTCGACCCATCGCAGGTCCGCGTTGAAGGAGTCGGGCAGCTGCGGGGTCCCCACGCAGACGAAATGGACGTCCGCCCCGGCGATATCGTCGTAAGACGTGGTGAACCGGAGTCGGCCCGACTCCACACTCTTACGGAGCAACTCGCCGAGGCCGGGTTCGAAAAACGGCAGCTCGCACGCGGACAACCGCGCGATCTTCTCCTCCTCGATGTCCATGGCGATGACGTCGTGGCCGAGTTGGGCCATGCCCACCGCGTGGGCGGTGCCCAGATAGCCGGTGCCAACCACGCTTACTAGGAGGCGGCCAGGCGGTACATGATCCTGCAAAACTTGCTCCCTCGCTCGGTCATTGAATGTGCTGTGGCGATGTCGTCCCCGTCCACGTCGCCCGAGACGAATCAGATCACTTACTTTCTTACTCGGAGGCATCTGGAGCGCGGCAGTCAACGACGAAAAGACATGGAAGAGCTTCCTTCAAATCTGGCTATACGTGGTGCACATCGCGCGGTTGACCCGAGCGAGAAATGTGGACCGAACATTCGACCTCGCGTCCCCTCTGGGGGCGTGGACACGCCGGTATGTGTGTCACGCGTAGATATCCAGGATCGACCATCGTATTGTTGACGGCGTTGCCCGGTCAGCGATCGCACCTTTGTCGGTCGAGAACGATTTCCCCGTTCTGGTGTGGATCTAGCTTCGTGCGGACGCCCGCAACGCGCTCTTCGGATCATCTCTCGGATCGGAGTGAAGTCATGACGGTAAATGCAGCAGACAAGGCCGCCCAGGACCGATTCGCCTTCGGCGACAACTGGTTGAGCTTCCTGGAACTGGTCGACGAGCCCCGCATCGCCAAGGCGGTGACGTCACTAAAGGATGCCCTCGGCGTCTCCGACCTCGCCGGACACACCTTCCTGGACGTCGGCTGCGGCAGCGGCCTGTTCTCGCTCGCCGCGCACCGCCTGGGGGCAAGGGTCCACTCTTTCGACTTCGACGCCAAATCCGTCGCCGCGTCCGCGAAACTGCGCAGCATATTCGCGCCGCAAAGCGCCTGGAGCGTGGCCCAGGGGTCCATTCTCGACGAGGCTTACACTCGAACCCTGGGCGTGCACGACGTCGTATATTCCTGGGGAGTCCTGCACCACACAGGCGCCATGTGGCAGGCGATCGAGGCGGCCTCTCGGCTGGTCGCGCCCAATGGACTGCTGTACATCTCCATCTACAACGACCAAGGGCTGGCGAGCCGCCTGTGGTGGCGCGTGAAACGGCGCTACGTACAGTCCGGGCCGGTCGTGCGGCGCCAGCTCGTCCTCGCCTTCGGGACCTATTTTGGCATCCGTGGAGCCTTGGCCAGGGCCGTGAAACGAGCATGTGGCGCCAAGGTTCCACCTGCTGTCCGATCTCGTGGAATGTCCGCGCACCATGATCTGGTCGATTGGATCGGCGGCTTCCCCTTCGAAGTGGCGGCACCCGAGGAGATCTTCGGCGTGTTGCGCAGGCGCGGCTTCGATCTGCGCTACCTGAAGACTTGTGCGGGTGGGTACGGCTGCAATGAGTACGTCTTCGCTCGAGTCTCCGACGCTCCACTCGGCTGATCATTCGAGGGTCCAGCGCCGACCGAGCGGACCGTGTCTGGTCCCTGAGACTGGCACATCTCCCGACCGATTCGCTGTCGCCTGGCAGGGCGACTTCAGCACCTGTTCGACTGGTTGGCTTGTCGCAGCTCAGAACGAGTAGAGGCAGATCGATGGGGACGACCATGACGGTAGAGGGTGTCTGAAAAGGGTCGGGCGAGTCATGCTGACAGGGTGTCGGGGGCGTGAGCCTGGAGGCGTGCGATGGTCCCTCGGCGTCCGTACCCCACCGATCTGTCCGATGCTGAGTGGGAGCTGCTCGCTCCGCTGATTCCCGCCCCCAAGCCAGGTGGCCGGCCTACCGTCCATGAGCGCCGGGAGATCGTGAATGCGCTGGCGTACTGGGTGCGGGCAGGCTGTGCCTGGCGGCTGCTGCCCCACGACCTGCCGCCCTGGCAGACGGTCTACCACTACTGGCGCACCTGGCGGATTGAAGGCCGCTGGGAAGCCGTGCAGGCCCCCGCGGTCGGTGGCCCGCGCCCCGATGCCATCCGTAACGAACCAAAGACACTACGCATTCAACCTGTTGTAGCGCTGCGCCGCTCCGAGACCGGCCGGGCTCGAATAGCACGATCGGCACCCCGTCCAAGCGGCCCATGTCCCGGCACCTGGCCTGACCGATTGCCTCGCCTCAGCGTCCAGTTGTAGGCGCCTCCCCCAACCCGCGGCATCGCCTCTCAGGTCAGATCATGCGGCACCTCATAAACAGCGTAGTCTCCGGAACGGAACCGCAGTTTCGCGTAATCCGCGACTCGTGCGTTCGGGCTCACCCGCCGTTCGTCGGACAGCAACCAGCGTACGCCGTAACGCTCGACCATCCGCTGCAGCACATCTCGCGATGGCGCACTGAATGCCGCCTCGTTCAACGCCATCCTTTGATCATCCCAGAAGGGAATTTGCTCCACCGGCTGGCCCGGCTGCCAACGGCTCACGTTGGTCGGGGTATACGTCCACCCCTCAACCAGGACACGTCGTTCCGCCAGCGCGGCGACCCAGAAGTGCCGGCTGTCGCAAGGGTTCTCGTATCCCCAGAGACAGTGCGCGTTCGTGGCGATCAACTCGTCGGGCCGAGAATGGGACCGCAACCACCGCCCCGCCGGCATGATCCCGTCCGGGATCGACTCGGCCAGCACCGATCGCGTCAACCCAAAGAAATTAGTCGGAACGATGGGTGTTGAACGGTCCGGCAGCGAAAGAACACGTATGCACCAGGCGCCAGGGACACCAACACAGGTAATCATGATGAGCACAAGAGCCCCGACGCGAAGCTTGCCTCGCCTTCTGGCCATCAGCAAAACAGTCGTGAGAATGGCAACCGCGGCGAGGGCCAGATAAGGCCGATATAGCAGGGCATCCGTCTCACCGGAGTCCAGAGGTACCTTGACGTCACAGAGAGTACGGATCAGGCACGCAGCCGCCATGCCACCGATGACCGCGCAGACTGTCGAGCGGAGCGACAGGCGGGCCCGCCGCTTCAGGATGAGAAGCCCGAAGACAGCGAGAACGACCAGGTAGGGATAGGCCGCCTGGAGGAAGTAGGTCTGGGCATGGTGTGGGTGTCCAAACAGAAACACCGCGCTCATGCCGGCCACCCCCATACTGAGCATCAGGACCACGTCCGCCCGCAGGAGCAGCCGCCGCCGGGCCAGCAGTCCGACTATTCCGAGCCACATGACGCCCCAGCTCAGCACGTACAGCAAGGCGACGCCAAACAGTCCGGTCGGCGGCACGGACCCGCCACGTAGGCCGGTCAGTCCTTGCCAGGTCGCGCGCATCAGGGAGAGGGGATCGACCATCATCGCTTGCCGCGTGTTGCCGAACAGCACGAACTGCGCGTAGAGGAAACACACTCCGGTCAATCCGAGTGCGAAGAGAGTTCGCCAAGGCGTCTTACGCGCCCTGACCATCTGAACGACGGCGACAGTAGCGAGCCCGGCGGCGAGCAAGGGCAGATACACTGCCTTGGCGCCCATGACCACGACGATGAAAATCGCCAGGAGGAGCCACCTCCCCAGGCCAGGCTCCCAACGCGGTAGAAGATCGAGCAAGAGCAGGACGATCGAGGCGAACAGCAGGGCGCCAAAAGTCTCGGTCGGGCTGATCCACGATTGGACAGGCGTGAGGTTGAATATGCTGGCTTTCGTCCCCAGATAAAGATTTGGGGCCGCGATGAGCACTGTGCCAAGGACAGCCAGCAGTCCCCCTGCCCAGGAATTCATCAGCCGACGCCCGACCATTCCCAGCAGCACCACGAATGCTGCGAACATGGGCAGCATCCCAAGGCGGAACAGCAGGACCAGTGGTTCCACGCCTGTCACCCAGCTCGTCGCAGCGAAATGCGCGTAGACGAACCAGTGGTAAAAGAGCGGCTCGCCCCCGACCATCGGCGAAGTGGGGGGCATGTGGTGCTTGAGCTCACCGATCAATGCCAGATGATATGACATGTCGACGTGGGCCGTCCCCAACCCCGGCCAGGTGAGAGGGCTGGTCCTGAAGAATGACGCCCCGCTCCACGCCACCAGGTAGGCAACGGTGAGAGCGATGGACCAGGACCACCAGACAGGCGTCTCTTGACGATAACCGGCCCGCCAATGCTTACGGAGCCCGGGAACGAGCAGGAAAGCAAGATATGTCGCGACCGGCCATATCGCGACCAGCAATGGCGCGCCCACAGCGCGGGCGCCAATATAGGTGATCACCTGTATGGCGTAGCCGAGCACCAGGGCCAGCGCGATCTCTTCCGCCAGCGTGCGCTCGCCACTGTGCAGAGCCCGAAGGGTGAGCATGCCCGGAAGCACGAGACCGAACACGATAAAGACGCTGAAGACGGCCACATCCCAGCCGGAAACGCCGAAATAGCCGAGCACGAGCACCGCGAAGGCACTCACCAACCCCACCGGCAGCCAGGTCGAGATGTGGCGCGGTCCTCGATGCCGAGAAAGGTATCTCCCGATGGCCAGAAGACGGCTCGCTCGGACGTCTCCTGCCGGCTCGACCGGTCTCGGCGGAGCGCCCAGCTGGGATGGAGTTTTTGGCATGCGCACCAGCATGACGACACAAATGCGCTCAGGCAGGGTAGACGCCCGTAGTCGGCAATGTTTTGCTGCTCTTTTAACTGTCGAAAACTCTCTTGACCCTCACGGATGCCGTTCCGCCCGGCCCCGCGAGCACGCGGGAGCACGATTCATCCAGAATAATCCCCCCCAAATCTCTACCGAGATAAAGAATTGGAAAGAAGATCGTCGAACACGAGCGCGTGCGCATCCGCAGCGCACTCTGTTCGCCACTCTTGCGTTCATGACGACAACACCGCGCATCGCCCTTAGGCCTGCGGCTCAACTGGATCATCGTGGCAAAGGAGACGTTCCACCTATCACTCGCAAAGCACCGGTTCCATAAATTTAGGCGGCGCCGAGGGCGCTTTCGGGGGTTCTCATCGTGGTCGCGCTGATTCGCTACGGCGTTTCGGCCTCTGACAAACCACCGTCTGCCCCACTCCGGGAGTGCGCTCGCCTCTGACAAGTTCCGGCCATCCGCGCCAAGGCAGTCTCGTGTTGCCATTCGGCTGGCCCATGATGCACATGCTGGCGACCTCCCCTCCTGGCCGGACGGTGCGTCGCTGTTACGGGTCTCGGGCATCCCCGCTGGAACAGCCCACTCTATCGGCCCGGATCTTCTTCGCCGCTCATTCGCACGTCTATTGGCGACGCAACGGCGGCAGCACATCGGCGTAACCGACGTCTTTGGCCGTGGAATCGTGATCGAGGAGAGGGAAGTGCCAGTCGCTGAGAAGAGGACCGGTTCGGGGCGCCGGCTGATGCGGACCATGCTGATCGGGTCCGGAGGCATCGCGGCCGCCATTTTCTTGCTTGCCATTCCGGAGGCGGCGCAGACCAAGGTCGACCCGACCGCTGTCACAACGGTCGGCTCGCGGGTAGTGGAGAAGCCCCAGAAGGCGGTTGCGCCGGAGACAGCGAAGAAGCCGCCGAAGGCCAGGGAACCGAAGAAGTCGAAGGATCTCAAGAGGAAACGCGCGGGCCGCCGAGCGTCTTGCCCTCCGACCTCCGTCATCTGCATCGAGAACAGCCTGCCCGGCAACCCGGCCACTGAATGGGATGTGCAGGGAGCCGGAGACAGCAGCATTCAAGGCTATGCGACGCAGATGAGTGCCACCGTGGGGGAAACCATCCAGTTCAAGGTCGACACGTCGGCCACCGCATATCGGATGGATATCTATCGGATCGGCTACTACGGCGGCATGGGTGCCCGGAAGATGGCCACGATAACCCCTTCCGTCGCACCCCCCCAGATCCAACCGGCCTGCCTCAGGGACCCGCCGACCCAGCTGATCGACTGTGGCAACTGGAGCTTGTCCGCCTCTTGGACGGTGCCCGCCACGGCTGTTTCAGGAGTTTATATCGGTAAGCTCGTCAGGGAGGACGGAACGCCTGGGGCCAGCCACATCATATTCGTGGTCCGCGACGATACACGTCATTCAGATCTCCTCGTTCAGACCTCTGACTCCGCGTGGCAGGCATACAACGCGTACGGTGGAAGCAGCCTGTATACCGGTAGCAGTCCAGGGCGTGGTTACAAGGTCAGCTATAACCGGCCCTTCAAGACGAACTGCTGCCCCTGCTGCCAAGGCGGAAATGAAACCTGGTTCTTCAGAACTGAATACCCCATGGTGCGATGGCTGGAGCAGAACGCCTACGACGTAAGTTACACCTCCAGCATCGACACCGCCTCACGGCCGGCGGAGTTGCTCGAGCACAAGATATTTATTTCCTCGGGCCATGACGAATACTGGTCCGATGATATGCGAACTAACGTGGAGAACGCCCGGGACAATGGCGTCAACCTCGCCTTTTTCTCGGGCAACGAGGTCTTTTGGAAAACCAGATGGGAGAACAGCGTCGACTCGTCGGACACGCCGTTTCGCACGCTCGTCTGCTACAAGGAGACCCATGCTAACGCCAAAATCGATCCGAGCCCTCAGTGGACCGGGACATGGCGCGACACGCGTTTCTCCCCGCCGTCCAACGGCGGTCGGCCGGAGAACGGGCTGACGGGGACCCTCTTCAGGATCAACGGCCAAGTCAACGATGCGATGACCGTGCCGGCCGAGTTCGCGCCCATGCGATTGTGGCGCAACACGTCGATCGCGAACCTGACCCCCGGCCAAGTAGCAACGTTTCCCGCCGGAAGTCTCGGCTTCGAGTGGGATGAGGTTCCCGACAATGGATTCGAGCCGGCCGGGCCAGTGCGGCTTTCCAGCACGACCCTCCCCACCACGACCAAGTTCCTGCTCGACTTCGGCAGTACGTATGGCGCCGGTGTCGCCACCCACAGTCTGCTGCTGTACAAGGCCCCGAGCGGTGCGCTGGTCTTCGGCGCGGGCACCATCCAATGGTCGTGGGGACTCGATGCCGATCATTCGCAGCCGGGCATGCCGGTAGACATCCGGATGCAGCAGGCGACGGTCAATCTCTTCGCTGACATGAGGGCCCAGCCCGCCAGTCTCCAAGCAGATCTGGTCCCGGCCGTACCTTCAACGGATACGGGCCCGCCGACCTCGGCGATCACCAGTCCGTCGAGCGGCGCGACGGTGCCGGCGGGGGCGCCCGTCACCATTCAGGGAACCGCCGCGGACACCGGTGGCGGCGTCGTGGCGGGCATTGAAGTCTCCTTTGACGGCACGAGGTGGTTCCAGGCCACGGGCCGGACCAATTGGCAGTACACCTGGGTGCCCAGCGCGGTTGGATCGACGACGATTCGCGTCCGAGCGGTTGACGACATCGGCAATCTGCAGCCGACCCCGACCACTCAGACGGTCACAGTCGTCGTGCAGTGCCCCTGCAGCATCTGGGACCCGTCCACACTGCCCGCCGTCTCCTCGCACAGCGATACGAACTCGGTGGAAGTCGGAGTGAAGTTCCGAACCACGAGCGCGGGCACCATCACAGGGGTCAGGTTCTACAAGGGCACGTCCAACACGGGGACGCATATCGGCAACCTGTGGACTTCGAGCGGCCAACTCCTCGCCACGGCGACATTCACCAACGAGACAGCGAACGGCTGGCAACAGGTCAACTTCTCCACGCCGGTCCCAGTGGACATCAACACCACATATGTCGCCTCGTACTTCGCCCCGAACGGCAGATACGCCTGGAATAACTCGTATTTTACGACAGCGGTGGTGAACGGTCCGCTCACAGCGCTGGCCAGCGGCACAGACGGCGGTAACGGCGTCTTCAGCTATCGCGCCACGAGTGGCTTCCCGACGAGTTCGTTCTCGGCGAGCAACTACTGGGTCGACGTGGTGTTCTCGCCGTTCAGCACTCTGTGGGACAACCAGGCGACACCGGCCGTCCAGGCCAACCCCGATACCAACCCCGTGGTCCTAGGCGTGAAGTTCCAGGCGGCGACCACGGGCACTATCCGGGGGATCCGCTTCTACAAGGGAGCGCAGAACACCGGAAGCCACACCGGAAGCCTGTGGACCAGCGGCGGACAACTGCTGGCGAGCGTGACCTTCTCCAACGAGACAGCCTCCGGCTGGCAGGAGGCGTATTTCTCCACGCCCGTCAGCGTCGACGCGAACACCACCTATATAGCATCTTATAACACGACATCGGGGCATTTCTCTTATACATTGCAATATTTCACCGCACAATACACGAACAATCCGCTCATCGCCCTCGCGAACGGCGCCCAAGGCGGCAACGGCGTCTACACCTACAGCGGAACGAACACGTTCCCGACCAGCACGTACCGAGCCACCAACTACTGGGTCGACGTCGTGTTCGCACCATCGGACACCCTATGGCCGAATTCGGCGACGCCTGCCGTCCAGTCCAACCCTGGCACCAGCCCGGTGGTGCTCGGCGTGAAGTTCCAGGCGGCGTCCGCCGGCACGGTAAGGGGAATCCGCTTCTACAAGGGAGCGCAGAACACCGGCACCCACATCGGCAGCCTGTGGACCGCCGGAGGCCAGCTACTGGCGAGCGTGACCTTCTCCGGCGAGACAGCCTCCGGCTGGCAGCAAGCCTACTTCTCCACACCCGTCACCATAAGCGCCAACACGACCTACATCGCGTCCTATAACACTATATCGGGGCATTTCTCGTACACACTGCCATATTTCACCGCACAGTACACGAACAATCCGCTCATCGCCCTCGCGAACGGCGCCCAAGGCGGCAACGGCGTCTACACCTACAGCGGAACGAACACCTTCCCGACCAGCAGCTACCAAGCCGCCAACTACTGGGTCGACCTGCTCTACGATCCCAGCTAACACATGGGGCCGTACGGCTTTCGGGAGGTCCGAAATCCGTACGGCCCCTCGGCTCTATGTGAACAGGACGTCTACCCAATAGTTTGTGGATTGGTAAGTGCTGGTCGGGAACGTGTTAGTGGCACTGTAGGTATAGACGCAATTCCCCCCACTCGCCCCACTTTCTAGCGCGGTCAGCGGGTAATTCGCGTATTGCGATGTGAAATATTGCAACGTATACGAGAAATGCCCGGACACCGTATGATACGAGGCGATATAGGTGGTGTTGGCGCTGATCGTGACAGGTGTGGCGAAGTAGGCTTGCTGCCACCCGGACGCGCTCTCACCGGAGAAGGTCACACTCGCCAACGACTGACCGCCGCTGGTCCACAGACTCCCCACGTGAGTGCCGGTGTTCTGCGACCCCTTATAGAACCGGATCCCCCGGACCGTGCCCGTGGTCGCCGCACGAAACTTCACCCCCAGCACCACCGGGCTGGTGTCGGGATTCGACTGGACAGCAGGCGCCGCCGAAGCGGGCCACAGCGTGTCCGACGGCGCGAACACCACGTCGACCCAGTAGTTGGTGGCTTGGTAGCTGCTGGTCGGGAACGTGTTCGTTCCGCTGTAGGTGTAGACGCCGTTGCCCCCTTGCGCACCGTCCGCGAGGGCGATGAGCGGATTGCTCGTGTACTGCGATGTGAAGTATTGCAACGTATACGAGAAATGCCCTGATGTCGTGTGATAGGAGGCTACATAGGTGGTATTGGCGTCGATGGCGACCGGCGTGGAGAAGTTCGCCTGCTGCCAACCGGACGCGCTCTCTCCCGAGAAGGTCACACTCGCCAACGACTGACCATCGCTGGTCCACAGGCTCCCGGTGTGGGTGCCGGTGTTCTGCGCTCCCTTGTAGAACCGGATCCCCCGGACTGTGCCCGTGGTCGCCGCACGAAACTTCACCCCCAGCACCGTCGAGGTGCTGTCGGGATTCGACTGGACGGCAGGCGTCGCCTGGTTGTCCCACAAGCTGTTCGATACGTTTGCGATCGCTCCGGATGACTTGCTGGGGGCGAAGTGAATGATCGCCTCACCGTCGGCGGTGTCACCGCCGAGATAGACGGCCATGATCTGATGGCTCCCCGCCCCAAGACTCGAGGTCGTGATCGCCGCGATGCCCGAGGCATTGACGAAGTCCGAGTCCAGGGTGGTCGAACCGTCCTTGAAGACCACTTCGCCTTGCGGAATGACCGAGCCCGTCACCGCGGCCACCGTGGCGGTCAGGGTGACCGTCTGGCCACTCAGGGATTGGGTGGGAGATACGTTTAGCGATGTCGTCGTCGGCGGGTCGTTCGGCACGACGATGCGCGTCTTGGGACCGCTGGTGGTGCCCTGCAGGATCGCCGATTCGTCGATGGAGAAGGCTCGGCCGTACAGGGCGGCGCCAGAGCTCACCGTGACGTTGCCCGAGGCCATGACGTTGCCGCGGAAGGTGGAATTCGTACCCAGGGTCGCGGTGCCGCTGAGCTGCCAGAAGACGTTGTCCGCTTGGGCGCCCCGGAGGAGGTTGATGTTGCTGGCGTTCGCGGTGGTCAGGGTTGTGGCCTGAAAGACGAAGAGCGCGTCCGGGTCTCCCTGGGCATCGAGGGTGAGCGTCCCGGTGATCGTGAAGGAACTGCCCGAGGATGCGTAGACGCCAGGGTTCTTGGTAGTCCCGCCGAGTGCCGCGCCCACCGTGGCAGTGGGCGTCCGCCCGGCGGCATCGTCGTAGGCGCTGTCCAGGTCGCTCTTGGCCGCCGCCGCGGTGCCGTCGCCGGCGTGCGTGCTTCCGCTCACCGTGCCCGGCGGAAAGCCCACCACCGAACTTCCGGGACTCACTCCGAGATCTCCGGTGATCGCGGTCTGGTTGGTGTTGGACACGGCGTTTCCCACCAGAACCCCGAACGGTTCGGCATTGTTCAGGCTGATCGGCGGCACCGCACTGGCGATGCCGGGCAGTCCTACGATCACACCCGCCGCCAGGACGATCACGAGAACCATGGCGAGCAGGGAGCGAACGCGGCGGCGACAGGCGCTGATCATGAGCGCGCGGGCCCCGCGAAGGGGCGTGTTGGTGTAGCTCACACACCAGTTGTACTGCGAGGATATAGAGAAAGTAACTGGTTGGCCACGCTACGTAATGCTTGCCTTATCTGGTCACGGCCGACGCGCGCGGGCGATCAGTGAGACGCCCGGAAGCGACTTGACGGGCAGATATCGCTCGGCCACGATCACGGCGGTGAGCCCTATGTTGACCAGTCGCGACGTCTCCGTGACGTCGGATCCGGAGATGCGTTTCCTGCGGCTCGCCACGACCGGCCTGAGCAGGACGTTCCAGCTCCACACGCGATCGAGCACCAGGCCCTGACGGGTGAGCAGGGCACCCAGACCATCCCGCGTATACCTGCGCACATGCCCCGATGCAACATCATGCGCCGACCAAAGCTCCATGTCGCAGGGGACAGTGATCAGCGCTGTCCCTCCCGGCCGGAGCACGCGCGTGAGCTCGCGAGCGGCCTTGTCGTCCTCCTCGATGTGCTCCAGGACATCGAATGCCAGGACGAGGTCGAATCCCCTGTCGGGCAGGGGAAGATCCCGTGCGTCGGCGTGGATCGCCTGCAGCCCGCGCTCCCGGGCGAGGGCCACAGCCGTTTCCGAGAAATCCGCGACCAGCGCGTCCCATCCGTGCCGGACGAGCACGCGGGTATTGCCGCCTCCTGCCGCGCCGATGTCGAGCGCCCTGCCGGGCGCGCCGAGTCGACGTAGCTCGCGGCTGAGGATGGCACGCCGTTCGCGATACCACCAGTGCTGGTCTTCAAGTTCGACCGTACGACGAATCTCTGTGGCATCCATGGTTCCCCCTAAGTCAGGCGACGCCACCAGTTTTGGTGATCGCGATACCACCGCACGACGTCGGCGAGTCCCTCATCGAAAGGCACATGAGGGTGAAAGCCGATCGCCCGGATCTTGCCGCTGTCGACGGAGTAGCGTTGGTCGTGCCCGAGCCTGTCCGGCACGTACTCGACCATCTCCGCGCCCCTGCCGAAGAGGGCGAGCAGCCGTTCGGTGAGCTCTCTGTTGGTCAGTTCGAGCCCGCCGCCGATGTTGTAGACCTCACCGGCCGACCCCTTGTCGAGCACGAGCTGTACAGCCCGGCAGTGGTCGTCGACATGCAGCCACTCGCGGACATGCCGGCCGTCACCGTAGAGCGGCACTCGACGCCCGTCGATCAGGTTGGTGACAAAGAGGGGGACGACCTTCTCGGGGTGCTGGTAGGGGCCGTAATTGTTGGAACAGCGGGTCACCCGCACGTCCAGTCCGTACGTCTGGTGATAGGCCCGGCAGAGAAGGTCGGCTCCCGCCTTGGCCGCCGAATAGGGGGAGTTCGGCTGCAACGGCTCCGACTCGGTCCAGGAGCCCACCGCGACGGATCCGTAGACCTCGTCAGTCGAGACCTGGATGAACGTCCGTACGTTCGCGTCGAGGGCCGCCTGCAGGAGTGCCTGCGTGCCGTGGACGTTCGTGACGACGAAGTCTCCGGGGCCGGCTATCGATCGATCGACATGTGTCTCGGCGGCGAAGTTGATGATGACGTCATGACCCGCCACCACGTCGTTGAGCAGTCGGACGTCCGTGATGTCGCCGCGGACGAAGGTGTGGCGCGGATGGTCTTCGACCGGACCCAGATTCGCCAAGGTGCCCGCGTACGTGAGTTTGTCCAGCACGGTCACCTGGGCGTCCTCGGCGCCCGGATAGCGTCCAGACAACAGGGAGCGTACGTAGTGTGAGCCGATGAAACCGGCACCGCCCGCCACCAGGATCCTCATGCCTGCACCTGCACCCTGCTGTGGTCGCCGATCATGAGCTGGTGGGTGTTCGGCAGGCCCTCCGACCGGGTCACCTCGACATTGCGGCCGATCAGGGAGTAGGTCAGCCGCGACACTCCCCTGAGCGTGGAGTCCTCCAGGACGATGGCGTACTCCACCTCGGTGTTCTCCACCACGCAGCCCGCCCCGATGGAGGTGTAGGGGCCAATGTACGAACCGTTGATCTTGGCGCACGCGCCGATGATCGCGGGTCCCCGGATCACCGAGTTCTCCACTATTGCCCCGGGTTCGAGGGCGACGCGGCCGGTCACTTCGGAGAGCCCGTCAACGCTCCCCAGGATTCGCGGTTCGAGGCCTTCCAAGACGATGCGGTTGCACTCGAGCAGGTCCTGCAGCCGTCCGGTGTCCTTCCAATAGCCGCTGACGAGGTGCGAGTGGACACGAAAACCATGGTCGATGAGCCACTTGATCGCGTCCGTGATCTCCAGTTCGCCGCGCGCCGACGGAGCTATGGCCCGAACCGCCTCGTGAATGGCGGGGGAAAAGGTGTAGACCCCGACGATGGCGAGGTCGCTGCGTGGACGGTCCGGCTTCTCTTCCAGGGAAAGGATCTCGCCGCCCGGTCCCAACTCGGCGACCCCGTAGAACCGTGGCTCCGTGACCTTGGTAAGCAGGATCTGAGCGTCGTAGTCGGATTGGCGGAAAACCTTCACTGGACCGGTGATGCCGCCTATCAGGAAGTTGTCCCCCAGATACATCACGAAGGGCTCGTCGGCGAGAAAGTCTCTGGCGATCAGAACACAGTGGGCCAGCCCGAGGGGAGCCTCCTGAGCGATGTAGGTCACGTCGATGCCGAACCGCGAGCCGTCACCGATCGCCTCGCGGATCTCGTTTCCCGTATCACCGACGATGATGCCCACGCTGGTGATTCCCGCATCCCTGATCGCTTCCAGCCCGTAATGGAGCACAGGCTTGTTGGCCACGGGTACGAGTTGCTTCGCCGAGGTATGGGTCAACGGGCGCAGGCGTGTTCCTTTGCCGCCCGCCAGAACGAGTGCCTTCATCGCAGTCCGGTCCTCCCTCGAAGAACGCATGGCCATGGCGACTACAGTGTCTCCGTATTTATGTGGAGCCGGAAACAACACTCCGCGCCGATGCCGTCTTTGTCACCGCTGGTGCGACATCTTGCCGATCCTAGAAGTTTCCACGGCGCGAAACGTCCAGCTCCGGTGGATTAGGTAACTTATGGACACACTCGCCATGATGACCAGAGCCTGCGCGAGGAAAATAGAGATCCCGATGAGCTCGACCAGGATCGGCAGGCCGATGACGGAGGACAGCAGAAAGCTCAGCCCGACCGCGTAGAACCGCAGGTAGCCGACGAGCCACGAGACGCCAGCGCCCGAGAACACCACCAGCCGATACCAGGGATAGACGATCACCACGGTCGCGAAATGACTTACCACGACCACGAGAAGATAAGGAACCGTATCCCTAAGCAGGAGCAATCCCGCGACCAAGATACCGTAGTAGATCGCGGCGGTCAGGGCGCCGCCCAGCAGATATGTGATGCGCTGACTGAAGCCTGAGACAACGTCGCGGGTGGTCCGACCTTCTACTTCGACCATAAGGAAGACTGTAGCGGCGGCCGCAGAATAAACGCTGATAATCGGGGGAGCCAGTGTCGGTGTCGGTGGTAATACCGTGTTTCCGCTCCGCGCGGATTCTTCCGGTGCTGGTGCCCAGGCTCATCTCGGTCCTCGACGACCTCTCCGTACGACACGAGGTGATCCTCGTCGTGGACGGAAGTCCGGACGACACCTGGGAGACGGCCGTCGATCTGGCCAACCGGATCGACGCGGTTCAGGCCCTCCACCTCTCACGCAATTACGGCCAGCACAACGCGCTCGTAGCCGGAATCAGGGAGGCGCAATTCGACATCGTCATCACTATGGATGACGACCTGCAACATCCACCGGAGCAGATTCCCCTTCTCCTTGCGGCTCTGGAAGGCGATCGGCTGGACGTCGTCTACGGTGTCCCGCACGACGAGGAGCACGGATTTCTGCGGAGCCTGGCATCCCGGTCGATCAAGGCCGGCATGGCCAATGCGCTGGGGATCCGCACCGCGCGGGCGATCGGTGCCTTCAGGGCCTTCCGGACCCGCCTCCGCGATGGGTTCGAAGAGCTGTCGGGCCCGCACGCGTCCCTCGACGTGGCCCTGTCCTGGGTCACCACGAAGGTGGGCTCCGTAGGGGTGCACATGAACGAGCGGAGCGACGGGAAGTCCAATTACACGATAGGCCGGCTGGTCCGGCACACCGTGAACATGCTCCTGGGTTACAGCACGGCTCCGCTCCGGGCGGCGAGTTTTCTTGGCTTTCTGGCCGGGATCGTCGGCTTGCTCTTGGGCGCGACCGTACTCTGCCGGTTCGCCACCGGCGACACCACGGTAGCCGGGTTCACCACACTCGCCTCCATGGTCGCGCTCTTCTCGTCCGCTCAGCTGATCGCCATCGGTGTTCTCGGGGAATACATCGGCCGCATTCACGGAAGCGGAATGGGCCGACCGACCTATGTGGTGTGCGAGCGCGTCGGATCGCCGGAGAGTTTGAGCGTCCTGCGGCAGCCGCACGGCACTAGCGGCCGTGCACGAGCAGCAGTGGGCTCCGGATCAAGTGAACGGTGAGAACGGTCCGCACTGGTTCGAATCCGTACCTTACCCAGGCTCTCTGCACACGCGTGTTGTGCCCCTGAGTCGAGATGACGACTTCCTTCGCCCCTCTGACCAGGGTGCGGTCCTCGATCGCCTTGAGCAGATGCGCGTAGATGCCTCGCCCCTGAGCTTCAGAGACCACGCCGGCGAGCAGGATCTCCGTCCGGGGGCCCGTCTCCTCCACCGTGGCGAGCCCGAGAACGCGAGAATCCTCCTTCAGCACCACGCATCCTCCCTCACGAGCGGACCTGAGAGCCCATTCCTGATACCCGGCCAGCGCCTTGGCGACATCGAACAGGGGATTCGCGAGGTAGTGATTGCCGTATGCCGCGAAGATGTCGGAAATCAGTGCTCGCACCACACCAGGATCGATCAGTTCCGTCGCCGATATGTTCGGGGCCGCCCCCGGCGCGCGACCTTCGCCCGCGCACAGGCGCCAGTACGCCAGGGAGTCCGCGAACAGGACTGTCCGGCCGAGCGCGGTCAACTCCGCGAACCAGCCCCCGCGTTCAGCCGGGTATCGCAGCACAATGACATCTGCGGCCGATCCCAGAACGGCCTCGCGGATCGCGGAGAACGGGATATCGGACGCCGGGGGGACGTTCAGGCGCTCCACCGACCACCCGAACCGGGCGGATTCGAGCGGAGATTCCTGAGCTTGGATGGCTTCCGCCTCGAACACGTCATGCCAGGTCATCTGCGCACCTCATACGCCTGGACCGCGTCGATAACCCGCAGCACGTCGGCCTCGGCGAGATCGGCGAACAGCGGCAGCCGTACGAGCCTGTCGGTGATCTCGTCCGTGACCGGGCAGCCACCGGGGGCCGCCCGTCCGTACCGCAGCCCGGCGGGGGCGCTGTGCAGCGGTTGGTAGTGGAAGGCCGCCTGCACGCCCAGCGCGGCGAGGTGGCCGATGAACGCCTGGCGGCTCGCCAGATCGGGGAGCAGTAGGTAGTACAAATGGGCGGGATGGGCGCAGCCGTCCGGGACGGTCGGCTGGCAGATCCCGTTGTCCGCGGCCCAGTCCGCCAAGCCGTCGTGATAGGCCTGCCAGACGGCGTGCCGTCGAAGCTGGATCTGCTCGAAGGACTCGAGTTGCGCGGTCAGTTGCGCGGCGAGCACGTCGGATGGCAGGTAGCTGGAGCCGAGGTCGACCCATCGGTACTTGTCCACCTGGCCACGGAAGAACCTGCTGCGGTCGGTGCCCTTCTCTCGGACGATCTCGGCTCGCGCCATGAGATCGGGGTCGTTGAGGAGCAACGCGCCGCCCTCCCCACACTGGACGTTCTTCGTCTCGTGGAAGCTCTGGGCGGCCATGGAGCCGAACGACCCCAGAGGCCGGCCGCGGTAGGAGCCGCGCAGGCCGTGCGCGTTGTCCTCGACCAGCGCCAGGTCGTACCGCTCGGCGAAGCGGCCGATGGCGTCCATCTCGCAGCCGACTCCCGCGTAGTGGACGACCACGATCGCCCGCGTGCGATCGGTGACAGCGGCCTCCAGGAGCCGCTCGTCCACGTTCAGCGTGTCCGACCGGCAGTCGACGAACACCGGGACGGCGCCGCGCAGGGCGTAGGCGTTGGCCGTCGACATGAACGTGAACGACGGTATGAGCACCTCGTCGCCGGGCCGGAGACCGAGCAGGATCGCCGACATCTCCAACGCATGTGTGCAGGAGGTGGTCAGCAGCACCTGCCGAGCACCCGTCAACTCGCTGAGGAGCGCGGCGGCCCGGCGGGTGAACGGGCCGTCTCCGGAGGTATGTCCGTTACGCACGGCCTCCCCGACGTACGCGAGCTCGTTGTGCGAGACATGCGGCTGGTTGAAAGGAACCGTCCTGAGTGCTGTTGTGCTCACGGCTGCAGTGAACAACGAACAGACCGGCCACCACGCATTGCGGCCGCCTGATTGGTGAGCCCTTGCGTAAGTCTTACCCGTAGCCGACTCCACTGGACGGTCGTCAGCCCGACGGTGGCGTGATGTCCTTGAACGCGGCGCAGTAGGTGGTCCCCCACGCCGGTCCTGGGGGCGGCGGCGGGGGTGTGATCAGGCACGTGGTCTGGGCGAGGGTGCCGCCCTCGGTCAGTACGGTGATCAGCAGAGTGTTGAGCGGTACGGCCTCGGTCACGGAGACGCCGGTGACGCCCGGGGGGAGTCCCGGCACTGAGGCGAGGCTGTGCCATGCCCCTGGTGGAGCGGTCCGGGAGTCCCGGATCCACGGCGTGCCGCCTACGGCGTACACGGTGAAGTTCACATCGAAGGGGGCGAAGGTGAGGGAAACAAGCGTCGTGTCGGTACCCGAAGTCGTCCCTGGGAGGCCGGGCCGTCCTTGCCGCCCATCGTGCCCGGGCGCACCATCGTGCCCGGGCGCACCATCGTGCCCGGGCGCACCATCGTGCCCGGGCGCACCATCGTGCCCGCGCGGACCCTGGGGTCCGCGCGGACCCTGGGGTCCGGTGGCGCCCTTCTCGCCGCGGGGCCCGCGGCTCCCCCACGCGCACCGGAAATGCCGGCATCCGCAGTGTCGCCTGCGACAGTGCGCGTGGGCTACGGCGAGCACGTCCGCTCTGCTCAACTGCCTGTCGGCGATGGTGCTCGCGGTCGCCGTTCCCGGATTCAGCAATCCGAGATCACCACAGGCCAGCGCCAACGCGGCGGCCATGCCGGCTTTACGCAGGAACATGTTCTTCTCTCCTCCAACGCCATTTCCAGAGACGCGGTCATCCGCGGTTGAGTATCTGCTGGTTCACCACAGGTGATTCGCTCGGCGCGAAATGCACCCAGGCCTCATAGGCGGCGGTCCCGCCGTCCACATAAACGGCCGTGATCGGGTGCACGCCTCTGGTCAGCTCAGCGGTGGTGAACGTGGCGACGCCCGACTCGTCGAGCATGGCCGAGCCGATGATCGTGGAGCCGTCCCGGAAAACGACCTCACCAGTGGGGGAAAACCCTCGGTAGTCCCCACTCACGGCGGCGGTGAAGGTGACCGGCTCCTTTCTTCTGGCGGGGTTCGGCGACGAGGTGAGTGTTGTGCCGGTCGGCGGGTTGTCCGGGGTCGTCGCCCGCGTGGTGGGCAGGACGGTGGTGCCATCGAAGGTGACCGCCTCATGAAGTGCTACGGCGTGGCCGTACAACGCCGTGCCCTCGGTGACGTGGACCGAGTTCAACGCGAGGACGGCGCCGCGGAAAGTGGAGTAGCTCCCCAGAGTCGCGTCGCCGCCGACCTGCCAGATGACATTGCCGGCCTGGGCCCCGTTCACCAGGTCGATATTGCTGACTCTCGCCGTGTTCAGAGCGGAGCGGGCCTGGAAGATGAAGGCCGCATTGGGGTCGCCCTCGGCATCGAGCGTGAGCGTCCCGGTTATCTCGAAGACGCCTCCCGGGGTGTCATAGACGCCGGGTGCCATGATCTTGCCCCCGAGGTTGCGGGAAACGGTGGCGGTGGGCATTCGCGTCGCCGCGTCGCGGTAGGCGGCGGCGGCGTCGGCCATCGCTCTCCTTGAGGTCGCGTCGTCCAAATGGATGGCTCCCCGAATCTGCCCCGGCGGGAAGCCGCTCAGCTCATTGCCCGGGCTGACACCGACATTCCCGGTGACGCTGGTGAGGTTTGTGCTGATGACCGCGTCCCCTGCCACGGCCGCGCAGTTCTTGGCCATGCCGAGCTCCACCCGCGGCGGCGACTGCCGCGTCCTCGCCCCGTGTGGTGTGGCGTCGGGTACGCCCATCGCGAAGACGACGGCCGCAACGGCAGACATCCAGGTACGAGCCGCAGGCTTGGTCATGCGCACCAGTGTGGCGATAAGACCGCTCTAGACCTGCGGGGACATCCGTGTACGGCCATGTCCTTGCCGCTCTTTTGCCTGTGAATCGTGACCTGTGCCGACCGCCGAGAGGCACCGATGCCATTCCAGGGCGCGACACGCCTGGTCCGTCGGTGAATCGATGGTGCGGGAACTTCCGGCTCCTACAGTCGGATCGTGTCTCATCTCGATGTAACGGGGGCTCCTGACATGGGAGAGAAACTGGTGGTCGTCGGCCAAGGCTATGTCGGCCTGCCTCTGGCGATGCGGGCGGTCAGCGCGGGATTCGACGTTGTGGGCATCGACGTGGACCAGTGGCGGATCAAGCGATTGACCGCCGGCGAATCTTATGTCGAGGACATCGGGGACGACGAGCTGGTCGCCGCACACCGCTGTGGCCGCTATCTGGCCAGCACCGATTACGCCGACGCCGAGAGATTCGACATCTGTGTGATCACCGTGCCGACGCCGCTTCGCGAGGGCGTGCCCGATCTCCGGCACATCGCCTCGGCCGCCCAATCCATCGCGCCGCTCCTTCGGCCGGGCGCCACAGTGGTGCTGGAGTCCACGACTTACCCCGGAACCACCGAGGAATATCTCCTGCCCCTGCTTCAGGAAGGCTCCGGACTGCAGGCGCCCGAGGATTTCTACCTTGGCTACAGCCCCGAACGGATCGACCCGGGAAACACCCGCTGGCGGCTGGAGAACACGCCGAAGATCGTGTCCGGCATCGACGAGTCCTCGCTGAAAAGAGTCCAGGCGTTCTACGAGCGCATCGTGCGGGATGCCGTTCCCGTCTCCTCGGTTCAGGTGGCCGAGCTGAGCAAGCTCCTGGAGAACACCTTCCGGCACATCAACATCGCCCTGGTGAACGAGCTGGCCATCTTCGCGCGGCAGTTGGGGATCGACGTCTGGGAGGCCATCGACGCCGCTTCCACCAAACCGTTCGGATACATGCGCTTCACCCCCGGCCCGGGGGTCGGCGGGCACTGCCTGCCCATCGACCCGTCCTACCTGTCGTGGAAGGTCAAGCGCAGTCTGGGGCACAACTTCCGGTTCGTGGAGCTGGCGAACGACATCAACGACCACATGCCGGATCACGTCATCCACCGGCTGGCCCTCGCGCTGAACCAGCGCTCCAAGTCGATCAAGGGCAGCCGGGTGGTCGTGCTCGGCCTCGCCTACAAGAAGAACGCGGGAGACTGCCGCGAGTCGCCGGCGATCGAGGTGGCCAGGACTCTGCGCAAGCTGGGCGCGGATGTGCGCGCCGCCGACCCGCACGTGGACCACTTCCTGCTGCCGCACGGCATCGCGATCGTCGACGCCACCCGCCAGGAGCTCGCCAGGGCGGACGCGGTGATGATCCTCACCGACCACGACTGCTTCGACTACGAGATGGTCGAGCAGGCGAGCACCTTCGTCTTCGACACGCGCAACCGCTGCCGGGGGCCCAACGTCGAGCGGCTGTGACGGACCCTCAGGGGGCTACCCGCCGTCGAGCAGGTAGCCCCCGGCGTCGCTAGAGCATGGCCTTCATCGAGTCGGTGGCCGACAGCACGTAGGGCTGCTCGGCCATGACCGCGTCCCAGTTGTCCGCGAGCGACTCCGGCGTGAGGTCGTCGGACTTCCAGCCGGGCCCCTCCGCCACGAAGACCCGCGCCACCCGGCCGCCGCCGACGCTGAACACCTCGCCGCTCGGCGCGCACGACTCGTGCACCAGGTACGCCACCAGCGCGCTGACCCGCTCGGGCGTGAACTTGGCCTCGAACTCGGCCGGCAGCAGCGACTCGGTCATCCGCGTCCAGGCGATCGGCGCGATGGCGTTGGCCTTGATGCCACTGCGGGCGCCCTCGATGCCGAGCGTCTTGGTCAGGCCGACCAGCCCCATCTTGGCGGTGGAGTAGTTGGCCTGGCCGAAGTTGCCGAACAGACCCGCCGGGCTGGAGGTGTTGACGATGCGGCCGTAGCCGGCCTCCTTCATATAGGGGTAGGCGGCCTGGGAGACCAGGTAGGAGCCGCGCACGTGCACGGCCAGCACCCCGTCGAAATCCTCGACCGACATCTTCCCGAACGACCTGTCGCGCAGGATGCCCGCGTTGTTGACGACGATGTCGATCTTGCCGAAGGCGTCGATCGCGGCCTGCGCGATCGCCCTGGCCCCGTCCGGCGTGGCCACATTGTCGGCGTTGGCGATGGCCTGGCCACCGTTCTTGGTGATGAGCTCGACCACCTCGGCGGCGGGACCCGCGGAGGCGCCGGTGCCGTCGAGCGCGCCGCCCAGGTCGTTCACGACGACCTTGGCACCCCGCTCGGCCAGCAGGAGCGCGTGCGACCTGCCGAGACCGTGCCCGGCTCCCGTAATGATCGCGACCCTGTCATCGAACCGAAGCATCGAACCTCCAGCGCAGGAGAACAACGTTCTAGTAATGGCACAATAACCCGAGTCCGCTGCACCGTGACTGATCGTTGCGGATAGTGATCGAACAGTTCATTTTCTGCTAGAGTTCTGGGCTCCGCACGGGCGGCGCCCTCCAGCACCCGTCCGCCCTCCACCGGGCCTGGGAGGCCGGACATGCCGGTAAACACGCCCATTCGCGTGGTTCAGTGGGCCACCGGAGCCGTCGGCCGCTACGCGCTGCGCAGCGTGCTCAGCAGGCCGGGGCTGGAGCTCACGGGAGTCCTGGTCTATGACCCCGACAAGATCGGCAAGGACGCCGGCGAACTGGTCGGCCTGCCTTATACGGGCGTGTGCTGCACGGCCGACCCCGAACGCGTCATGGCCATCGACGCCGACTGCGTCCTGTACATGCCGCTGCCGGCCTCCTTCTTCGGCCCGGACCGGACCCTCGACCTGGAGACCATCTGCGCGCTGCTCGCCTCGGGCAAGAACGTCATCACGACCACCGGCTTCGTCTACCCCAAGTCGTATGGCCCGCGGGTGGTGGAGCGCATCGAGACCGCCTGCGCCAAGGGCGGCACCACGCTCCACGGCACCGGCATCAACCCGGGCTTCATGAGCGACTTCCTGCCGCTGGCCCTGACCGGACTGGCCGACCGGGTCGACCACATCTACGTGCGCGAATCATCGGACTTCCGCGGCCACCCGTCCCGCCAGGTCGTCGTGGACCTGATCGGGTTCACCCGCACGGCCAAGGACTACACGGCGGCGGTCCGGCCGTTCCGGACGTTCCAGCGCGCCCTCTTCGCCGAGAGCGTGCAACTCGTGGCCGACGCGCTCGACGTGCACCTCGACGAGGTGGAGGAGCGGGACGAGTTCGAGGTGGCCGGGCAGGCGTTCGAGATCGCGGCCGGCCTGGTCGAGGAGGGCGCGGTGTGCGCGTCGCGCTGGGTGTTCTCGGGCCTGGTGCGGGGGCGGCCGTTCATGACGGTCGAGGTGATCTACAAGGCCGACGCCCGAAAGGTGGATCGCTGGCCGGACCCGGGCTTCGCGATCCACATCGAGGGGGTGCCGCACATGACGATGGCCATCGACGAGGTCTCCCACGGCCTCGCCGCCGCAGCCGCCCACGCCATCAACGCCATCCCCGCCGTCTGCGCCGCCCCGCCCGGCATCTGCACCATCCTCGATCTCCCGCTTCCCACCGCCCGTGCCAGGGTCCGCACGAAATAGAAGAGAGAGATGATTTTTTCTCTCTCGCGATCGGTGCGTCACGCACGAGTATTCCTTTCTTTTTCTTTTACGGCCGGCAGTGGCCAGCCCCACCCACTGCACGGGGCTTGGCCCTGTCCAGGGATACGCTCCTGAGGTGTGCGGGGCCGGCCACCGCGACGAGACGGTGAGACCACGGCCACCCCCAAGCAAAACCCACCTCCCTCGAGGACAGGAGGCGCACTGTCTCCCGCGTTGTCGAGCCGGAGACACGCGCTCACGAATGGCTGGAGTCACCTGCTCACGAATGGCCGAGGGGACCTGCCCACGAATGGCCGAGGACGCCTGCTCACGAATGACGGCAGCCCTGGTCAACCGTGCGCACGTCACGGCGGCCAGCCCGCTCCACCGGAGGAGCGTGCCCCTGGACAGAGACCAGGCCCGTGCGGCGGGTGGGGCTGGCCACTGCCGGCCGTAATAAAAGAAATGAATGTCGGTTTTAGAAGTTAGTTGTGCGGAAGAAATCGCCCGTACTGGCCGCGGTGATAAAGGAGGGGACGGGCCGGAGTGGTGGAGGCGGCGGTGACGAGACCCACCACTAGCGTGTGGTCGCCTATTTCCACGGTTGTGTGCGGGATGCAGATGAGGTGCGCCGAGACGTCCTCCAGCAACGGTGTCTCGTGCGGGCCGGGACGCCACCGCGTGGGTGCGGCGAAGCGGTCGATGCCTCGGCGGGCGAAGCGGGTGGCCAGGTCGTGCTGGTGGCCGGCCAGGACGTTCACCGCGAAGTGGTCGGCCAGCCGGAGCCAGGGCCACGTGGTGGACGACTGGTCGACATAGAAGGACACCAGCGGCGGGTCGAGGCTGACCGAGGAGAACGAGGTCGCCGTGAGGCCCACCGGGACGCCTTCCGGCCTGGCCGTCACGATCACCACGCCGGCGGCGTGCTGGGCCAGGGCCGTGCGGAATTGGTCGGTGTCCAGGGAAATGGTCATCTCAGAGCTCCTTCCCTGGCGGCTGTCCGCGGCACGACGTGATCCGCTGTCTGCGGCACGACCTGATCCGCCCAGCGGGCCAGAGGCCCGTCAGCCGCATCCAGCTCTGGGAGTTCCGACTCCAGCAGTGCCAGACCCGGGGTGGGGACGAAGGCGCCCAGTTCCACCAGGAGGGGACGGAAGTGGACCTCCACCGCCAGCGCGTGCTTGGGGTGGCCCATGACGAGGATCGGCAGGGCCGCCGTGCCGGCCAGGGCGTTCGGCGGCAGCCGGTCCAGGAAGGCCTTGAGCAGGCCCGTGTAGGTCGCCTTGTAGGTGGGGCTGGCCACGACGGCCACCGAGGCGCTGGTGAGGAGTTCGAGGGCGATCTCCACGCTCGCGTCGGCCTCCGGCTGGAGCAGCGTCGGGGCGAGGGCCGACAGGTCGATGACGTCCCTCGCGCCCGTGTGACCGAGCCGGGCGGCGATGGCGTCGGTGGCCGCGACCGCCGCCCCCAGCGTGCGAGACCCGGGACGCGGGTTGCCGACGACGGTGACGATGCTCATGCGGACACTCCTGACGTCACGATGTTCTTCGAGGCAGCTCCCAGTCCGTAGTGGTCGCGGAGGGTGCGGGCCTCGTAGTCCTTGCGGAACAGGCCGCGGATCTGCAGCTCGGGGACCACCTGGTCGACGAAGTCCGCGAGGCCGCCGGGCAGGTACGGGGGCATGATGTTGAAGCCGTCGGCCGCGCCGTTCTCGTACCACTCCTGGAGCTGGTCGGCGATCTGCTCAGGGGTGCCCGCGACGACCCGGTGGCCGCGGCCGCCGGCGAGCTTGTTGATGATCTCGCGGATCGACAGGTCGCCGCGGCCCGCCAGGTCCTTGATCAGCTTGATGCGGCTCTGCTGGCCGTCCGGGTTGGGAGGAATGTCGGGCAATGGGCCATCCAACGGGTAGCCGGTGAGGTCCACGCCAAGGATGTTCGAGAGCTGCTGCACGCCGTACGCCGGGACGATGAGGTCCTCCAGCTCCTTCTCCAGCCGCAGCGCCTCACGCTCGGTCGAGCCGATGATGGGCGAGATGCCGGGCAGGATCTTGAGCTGGTACGGCGATCGCCCATACGCGGGGAGCCTGCCCTTGAGGTCGGCGTAGAACTCCTGGGCGTCTTCGAGGGTCTGCTGCGCGGTGAACACCGCCTCCGCGAACCTCGCCGCGAACTCCTTGCCGTCCTCCGACGACCCGGCCTGGACGAGGAGGGGGCGGCCCTGGGGTGAGCGCTGGATGTTCAGCGGGCCCTGCACCTTGAAGTGCGTGCCCACGTGGTCGATCGGCTTGATCCGCGAGACGTCGGCGTAGACACCGCTTCGCCGGTCGCCGACGACCGCCCCCTCCGCCCAGCTCTCCCAGAGCGCGTTCGCCACCTCCAGGAACTCCTCGGCCCGGCGGTAGCGCTCGCCGTGCGGGGGGCGTTCGATGCCGAAGTTGCGGGCCTCGGCCTCGCCGGCGGAAGTGACGATGTTCCAGCCCGCCCGGCCGCCGCTGATGTGGTCCAGCGAGGCGAACTTGCGCGCCACGTGGAACGGCTCGTTGTACGTCGTGGACACGGTGGCGATCAGGCCGATGTGGTCGGTGACGGCGGCCAGGGCGGCGAGGAGGGTGAGGGGCTCCAGCCCGCCCAGCGCGTTGTGCCGGACATTTCCCCATAGAGCGAGGCCGTCGGCGAGGAACACCGAGTCCAGCTTGCCGCGTTCGGCGATCCGGGCCAGTTCCTGGTAGTGGCGGATGTCGGTGATGCGGCTCGGCTCGGTCAGCGGGTGCCGCCACGCGGCCTCGTGGTGTCCGACGCCCATCAGGAAGGCGTTCAGGTGCATGGTCACGTGGTCCTCCAGGTGGAGAAGCGGCGCTCCAGGCGCACGAGGAGCAGGTTGAACAGCAGGCCGAGCACCGAGATCGTGATGATCCCCGCATACATGTCGGGCACCCGGAAGTTGTACTGCGCGTAGTTGATGAGGTAGCCGAGCCCCGCTTTGGCGCCGACCATCTCGGCGGCGACCAGCACGAGGATCGAGTACGCCCCGGCCAGGCGGATGCCGGTGAAGATGGTGGGCACCGCCGCGGGCAGGATGACCTTCTGGAACAACCGGAACGGCCCGAGCCCCAGAGACCTCGCCGACTTGATCAGGAGCGGGTCGACCCCTTTGACGCCCGCGATCGTGTTGAGCAGGATCGGCCAGGCGCAGGCGTACAGGATGATCGAGATCTTGGACGTCTCCCCCAGGCCCAGGACCAGCACGAACACCGGCAGCAGGGCCAGGGCGGCGGTGTTGCGGAAGAGCTCCAGGACCGGGTTCAGGAAGTCGGCCACCGGGCGATACCAGCCGATCAGCAGGCCCAGCGGGGTGGCGGTCAGGATGGCCAGCCCGAACCCCGCCAGCGACCTGACCAGGGAGGCTTGGGCGTGGTCCACCAGCTCGCCCCCTCGGAGCAGGTCGTACCAGGCGGCCAGGACGTCGCTCAGCGGCGGCAGGAAGGTGGGGTCCACCACTTGGGCCCTGGGAAGGATCTCCCAGACGGCGGCCAGCACGATGATCGCGGCGGACGCGTTGAACACCCGGCGGGCGACGCCCCAGGGGTTGCGGCGCCGACCCGTCACGGGCTGAGGGACCGGCGTGAGAGTCGTGACGGCGGACGGGTGGAGGTGATCGTTGTCAAGCGGGGAGGCCGAGAGGCCGGCCGTGCTGAGTGAGGGTCTGGCCAACGGAGCTCACCTCCTCGCGCAGCAGCGTCCAGATCGCGTGCCGGTACTCGCCGAACACCGGATCCGCCCGCAGGTCCCCTTCACGGGAGGCGAACGAGACCGGCACCACAGCCCGGATACGTCCGGGGCTGGGCGTCATGACGGCGACCCGCTGCCCCAGATAGACCGCCTCGTCGATGCCGTGGGTGATGAACACGATGGTCTTGCCGGTCTTGTTCCAGATGCGGAGCAGTTCTTCCTGGAGGGACTCGCGGGTCTGGGCGTCCAGGGCGGCGAAGGGCTCGTCCATGAGCAGGATGTCCGGGTCGTAGGCGAGGCTGCGGGCGATGGCGACCCGCTGCCTCATGCCGCCCGAGAGCTCGTGCGGGTAGCGCTCGTCGAAGCCGCGCAGCCCGACCAGGTCGAGGTAGCCGCGGGCGCGCTCACGGCGTTCGCGCCGCGGCACCCCCTTGGCCTCCAGCCCGAACTCCACGTTCGCCACCGCGGTCCGCCACGGGAACAGCGCGTACTGCTGGAAGACGATGCCCCGATCGAGTCCCGGACCCGAGACGGGCACGCCGTTGATGCGGATCTCGCCGCGCGTGGGCAGGGTCAGGCCGCTGAGCAGGTCGAGGAGGGTGGACTTGCCGCACCCGCTGGGGCCGACGAGGGTGAGGAACTCCCCTTCCGCCACGTCCAGCGAGACGTCGGACACGGCGGCGAAGGGCCGGTCGGAGCCGCGCACGGCGAACTCCTTGGTCACGGACACGAACTCGATCTTCATCGGGATCCTCCCGAGGCGAACGGGTTGTAGGTGTTGGTGTAGACGTCCTGGGCCTTGACCTGGCCGGGCTTGATCTCGCCGGCGTCCTCCAGCCAGGAGATCCACCGCTGGAACTCCTGCGGCTCGATCACCCCACCCTTGGTTGCGACGCCGCTGCTCTTCCAGAAGCCGACGGCGGTGGCGTCCTCGTTCCTGCCGCGCTTGGCGATGATCTTCTTGAACTCGGCCACGACCTCGTCCCGGCTGTGCGTCTGGGTCCACTGGATGGCCTTGGCAGTGGCCTCGACGAACTTCCTGGTCGTGTTCGGGTTCTGCTTGATGAAGCGGTCGGTGAGCACGTACGTCCCGGCCGAGAAGTTGCCGAACAGGTCGACGTCCTTGAACAGGGCCTTGAGACCGCCTCGCTCCAGCGCCTTGTCACGCAGGAGACCGCCGAGCACGGCGACGTCGATCTGTTTCTGGCGCAGCGACTGCTCGGTGCTGACGGGCGGCACGGCGACCAGTTCGACCTGCTTGACCTCGGCCGGGGTCAGGCCGCCGCGCTTGAGGTATTCCTTCAGCACGGCTTCGGCATGGGCGCCCAGGGTGTTCATGCCGACCTTCTTGCCGATCAGGTCGCGGGCGCTGTGGATCGGACTGTCCTGGAGGGTGAAGAAGCCCTGGTAGGAGTACTGGTCGCTGCCGTAGTAGCTGACGACCGCCTTGATCGGGGCTTTGGCGGCGACGAGCTTGACCACGGCGCCGTTGAACGCGCCGCCGAAGTCGCTCTGTCCCGTGGCGGCCGTCTGGATGTCCTGTGGTCCGCTGGTCGTGTTGCCGATCCACTTGAGCTTGACGGGTTTGAGATAGCCGAGCTCCTCGGCCAGCTCGGGGAAGGTGACGGCGCCGACACTGCCCTGGTAACGGAGCTCCTGGGTTTCGGTGGAGCCCTGGGCGGTGCCGCACGCCGTGACGGCCGTTACGGCAAGGAGGATGGGGACGAG
Organism: Nonomuraea sp. NPDC049269; assembly: GCF_043197155.1. Lineage (NCBI taxonomy): Bacteria > Bacillati > Actinomycetota > Actinomycetes > Streptosporangiales > Streptosporangiaceae > Nonomuraea > Nonomuraea sp. NPDC049269. The sequence goes on along the minus strand of NZ_JBICSO010000008.1, from coordinate 70,683 downwards.
GGAAAGAGGTCTGATCACGAGATGTCCTCAAATAAGGGGGGACAGGGACTAAGTCGTGATCAGTGACACTGTGCGCTGACGACGCGGCAGAAGTCGACATGCGCGCGCCGGGTCAGATCCGGGCTCATGCAGACGACGCTACGCAGGCTCGCGCTAGAAGTCAACATTTCCTACTGGGTTTACATGAAATTACTGAGCCCGCAGGTCAGGCGCCCGCGAACCACAGGTCCGGTTCGCCCGGAACGTGCCGCGCCCGCCCCCGCGACTCCAGCCACACCAGGTGCGCCAGCGTCTCGTTGTTGGCCGCCCGCCGCATGAACGGCGGGATCGTCTCCCAGGGCCGCGCCCAGGTCAGGCCGGTCGCGATGTCCCAGCAGCAGACCCCGCCGGAGGCGGCCCCGATCGCCCGCTCGATCTCCCCCAGCCGCTCCTCGTGATGCGCGATCACGTAGTCGACGCGTTCGGCCAGTTCCAGGAACCGGTACTCGTGCGCGGGCAGCACCTCCTCCACGTCCAGCTTCCGTACGGCAGCCAGCGCGTCGAGGTAGTCGGCCAGCGGATTGGGCGCGGACTGCGGGTGCACGGCCACCATCGGCGTGATCTTGGCTAGCACGTGATCGCCGGAGAACAGCAGCTTCCTGGACGGCGACACGAAGCAGAGATGGCCGGGCGAGTGCCCGGGAGTCCAGACCGCCCGCAGGTCCCAGCCGGGCAGGTCCAGCCGGTCCCCGTCCTCGACCAGCCGGTCGGGCTTGGCCATCGACACCATGTGCCTGATCATCATCGAGGCGCCGGCCAGCTCGTCCAGGGTCAGCTCGGGCACCCCCGACCGGACGAGCAGTGCCCGTTCGCGCTGGACCAGCGAGTCGATGGCGCTGTCGTCATACCGCTCGTGGACCAGGCGCGCGTCAGCGGGGTGCAGGGCGATCCACGCGCCCGACATCTCCCGGACCCGCCCGGCCAGGCCGTAGTGATCGGGGTGGATGTGGGTGACCAGCACGCCCTTGACATCGGTGATCGCGTACCCGGCGACCCGCAGTCCCGCGACGAGCGCCTCGTAGGCCTCGTCGGTGTTCCATCCGGCATCGACGATGGCGACCCCGTCCGGTAGTTCCAGAACGTAGACCAGCACGTAACGCAGGGGGTTCACCGGGATCGGCACCGGGACCGACCACAGTCCGGGCCGCACCCGCTCGACCTCGGGAATCGTTCCGCCGAGCCACGCCGCGCGCTGGGTCTCGCTGGATGGAGTCACCACGAACTTCGCCATGCAGAGCATTGTGCCCGAACCATGTTCTACTGAAGAGATGAAGCTGGCACGAGAAATCGCCGGTGACGGGCGTTTTGTCCGGCAGCCGAACCGTTTCACCGACCGCCTGGGCCCGCCGGAGCCGGGCCGCTACCGGCTCTACGCCTCCTACGCCTGTCCGTGGGCGCAGCGGGTGCTGATCGTCCGCAAGCTCCTCGGTCTGGAGGACCTGCTGGACGTGACGATCGTGGACCCGATCCGCGACGAGAAGGGCTGGCGGGTGCCCGGCGGCGAGTACCTGTCGGAGCTTTACCTGACCACCGACCCCGAATACGCGGGCCGCTACACCGTCCCCTGCGTCTGGGACACCGTGGACAAGCGCCTCGTCACCAACGACTTCCCGCAGATCACGCTAGATCTTGAAATGTCGTGGTCCACCTCCCCCGACCTCTACCCACGACACCTCAGAGCCGACATCGACGCGATGAACGACCGGCTCTACCACGGGCTCAACAACGCCGTCTACGAGGCGGGATTCGCCCGTGACCAGGGGGCGTACGAGGAGGCGGTGTCGCTGGTCTTCGCGACTCTCGACTTCCTGGAGGCCCGGCTGGCGGGGTCGGCGTACCTCTTCGACACGCTGACCGAGAGCGACGTGCGCCTGTACACCACCCTGGCCAGGTTCGACGCGGTGTACTACGGGCATTTCAAGTGCTCGATCAGGCGGCTGACCGACTATCCGGCGCTGTGGGCGTACGCGCGGAGGCTGTACGCGATCCCGGCCTTCGCCGAGACCACGAACTTCGACCACATCAAGCGCCATTACTACGTCACGCAGACGAACATCAACCCCAGCCAGATCGTCCCGGTGGGCCCGCTGCTCGACTGGAACGAGCCTGATCTCAGTCGGCCGTGAGCCCTGCGGCGATCTTCTTCAGCTCGCTGGTCGTCTTGGCGGCCCCGAGCTTCTTGGCGTAGACCGGGCTGATCATCACCTCGGCCCGCCGCCCCTCGCCCATGTTGAGGAAGAGAGTCGGGGTTCCCTTCCCACCGTCCTCGCCGACCCATTGCACGATCAGGTAGCCGGTCCGGTCGCCGATGGCCACCTCTTGGCCCTTCTTCTCGTCGCGGTACTCCTGCGTGCGTTCATCGACCTCCTGGACGGCCTGGCCTTCGTACACGAAGATCTGGACGCAGTAGAAACCGTGCTTGTCACCGTCGTAGTTCCATGAAGTCGTGTAGCTGTCACCGTGATCCAGCGACCAGTGGCCCCACTGCAGCCCATCGGGCAGGTAACCCACTTTGACGCGCCCGAAGGCCCTTCCGTCGCCCAGGTCCCCGAGATCGCGAGTCGGGGTCGGGAGGGGTGGGGTGTCGTCGATGGCGGGGACGTCCGGCTGCGACGTCTCAGAGGCCACGGCCGGGTCGCCGGGGCCGGGTACCGGTCCCTGCACCGCTACGGAGCCCGGGCCGAGGACCAGGTAGGCGGGCACCACGGCAGCGGCGACCGCCGCCGACGTGACCAGGGCGGCGAGCCTGACCCGCTGCTTCTTCCTCCTCGTGGACCGGAGTACCCGGTCCACGAGGTCGGGCGCGGCCCGCAACCTCGCGGTCTCGTCCGCCATGATCTGGCGAAGGTGGTCCTCAAGCGTGGACATTCCTGATCACTCCTTCCACTGTTCCGTCGCCGAGCGCCGTACGGAGCTTGGCCATCGCCTTCGACGCCTGACTTTTCACCGTGCCCACCGAGCAGCCGAGGATCTCGGCTGTCTGCGTCTCGCCGAGGTCCTCCCAGTACCGCAGGACGATCACCGCGCGCTGCCGGGGAGGCAGGGCGCGCAGGGCGTCCATGAGCATGCGGCGCAGGTCGATGTCGGTCTCCGGCGCCGCCGACTCCGGCGGAGTGTGCACCGGGATGATGTGCAGGATCGCCCGGCGCCGGGCCCGGCTGATGGCGGTGTTGACGATCACGCGTCGGATGTAGGGCTCGGGGTTGGCGTACCGCACCCGGTCCCAGTTTCGGTATGTGCGCTCCAGCGCCGTCTGCAGCAGGTCTTCCGCCTCAGCCTCGTTGCCGCAGGTGAGGTAGGCGACCCGCAGCAGGCTCGTGCCGCGTGCGGCCACGAACGCGGCGAATTCCTGTTCCTCGGCGCCGCTCACGCCTGTCCGTCCGATTTCACGCCTTCTAATACGCCTGGGCCACGCCAGGCGTTGCCTGGCGCCAAACGGCTGTCTCACAGGCAACCCCGCGGCTCGCCCAGGCGTATAGGGAGTCGTGATGAAACTCGTGACCACCCCGATCCGGGCGATGATCGCCGTCGGGACCGGACTGACCGCGGTGAGCGCCATCGCTCTGCTGGGCCCGCCGGCGGCGCCCGGCCTCCTGGACGCGCCGGACCTGCGGCTCACCGCCACTGTGACAACTCCAGCGGAAGGCACTTACTGGCATACGAAAACCCTGTGGAAGACCACCCATCCCCGGCAGCTCGGGAGCGGCTCGAACCGCTACTGGGTGGAGGAGCAGCGACTCCAGGAGTTGTGGACCTCGCGCGATGGAAAGGCCTGGTTCGGGTTCCGGACGCTGGGGACACGTCCGAAGAGCGCGGCCGACGAGAAGGCCTGGCGCCGCGACAGCTCGCCGACCAAGTGGAGCCGCACGGCTGATGGCAGGACCGTGTCCCTGTCCACCAAGCCGGACAAGGGCCGCGTCGGCGCCGTGAAGGGACCGGGCACGTTCTTCCTTGACGGGCAGCAGCTGACGTTCGAGGAGGTCCAGAGGCTGCCCGCAGACCCGAGCGGGCTGAAGACCTGGCTCGCGAAGGCCGCGCGAGTCTCAAGGGTTCCGGAAGATCGGGTCGAGGGCAATGTGAGAGAGGCGCTGCCCACTCTGCTGCGCGACCTTCCCGCGCCGAAGGAGGTTCGCACCGCTGCTTACCAGGCGTTGCTGACGATGCCCGGCGTCCGCTCCCTGGGGACGGCCAAGGACAGCCTGGGCAGGACCGGCGTGAAGGTCTCCATCGACCAGGAGCAGACCCGCGACGAGGACTCGGTCAGAACCGAGATGATCGTCGACACGGACGAGATGGTGCAGCTGGCCCAGAACCAGACGACCAAGCTCAACGGCAAGCTCTTCGTGAACAAGACCTACGCCGAGACCCTGTTCCAGGTCGGCTGGACCGACGCCGCGCCGTCGGTGCCCGCTCTCCCCTAGAACCCATCTCCTTTTACGGCTGGCAGTGGCCGGCCCCACCCTCTGTGCGGGGCTGGTCTCCCTCCAGGGGCACGCTCCTCCGGTTCACCGGGCTGGGCGCCGTGACGTGCGCATCCTTGACCGGAGCGCCCCCCTTCGTGAGCCGGTGGGGTTCGGTCAGCGGGGGCATGCGCACGAACAGCAGCGCCGAGGCCAGCACCACCGCGGCGGCGAGCGACCAGGTGGCCGAGAGACCGGCGTGGCCGGCCAGTGTGCCGAACATCACATTGGACAACCCCGCCCCCGCCTGCAGTGACAGGGAGCTCGTCGAGGTCACCGTCGTGCGCTGGGCGGCCGTGACGGCGTTGTGCGTCATCTCCAGGCACAGCAGCCCCGCCATCGCCAGCCCCGAGAACATGACGACATAGGCCAGCCCGGTGGCCGCGAAACCGAGCGGCCCGTCCAAACCGGCCGTGGCCGCCAGGGCGGCGATGGCCAGCGCGGTCAGGACGGCGCCCGCGACCGCTCCGCGTACCGAACCGCCGGCCAACCCGGCCACCCGGGGCGCGATCGCACTGCCCACCGCGCTGCCCGCGAACCCGAGCGCCGCCACGATGGCGTAACCGGTGCTGCCCAGCTCCGCCGTACCCGCCAGCGCCGCCAACCGGCCGGGGGTGAGCAGTTCGACGGCGGCCAGCGCCACGCCCGAAGCGGCGGCGGCCAGCATCAGGCGGCGCAGCACAGCGGCACCCGCCACCAGCCGCACTCCACCCGCGACGGTCACGGGCACGTCCCGGAGAACCCGCCCCAATGACCACCGAGCGCTCGACGCCCCGGCCGGCTGCCGCGCGTGCGATGGCTCGGGGAGTGCGAAGAGCACCGTCATCAGGAGCACGAGCCCGGCCGTCGCGCCCAGGAGCGGCGGCACCGCAAGAGGCGTCATCACCCCCGGCGGCACCGCGAGCGGCACGAACCCGCCCACCAGGGCGCCCAGGCACAGCGCCAACGACTCCATCGCGCCGCCGCGCGCCAACCCCGGCTTGAGGTCGGCGCCCGGGCCTTCGAGGTCGTGCAGCGTGTCGACGTACCAGGCGGTGGCGGGGCCGCTGGACAGGGCGCGGCCGATGCCCTTGAGCACCCAGGTGGCCAGGAACATCCAGAACGTGGTCGACACCGCCGTCAACGCGAGCGAGACGACGGTGAACGCGGCCGAGATCGCCAGGACCGTCCGGCGGCCGATCACGTCGGCCAGGCCGCCGGTGGGCAGTTCGAGGCCGAGGGTGACCATCGAGAACACGGTGGTGGCGAGCCCGACTTCGGCCAGGCTGAGACCTCTTTCGGTCATCAGCAGCACCGTGACGGCCATCGTCAGGCCAATGGGCAGCCAGGTCAGGAAACTGACCAGTAAGTAGCGGCGCAGCGCGGACCTGGGCGTCATCAGTTCTCCCGCTCTTCCTGTGGCGTGCGCGGGAAGACCGCCGACCAGACGCTCATCGGCACGGCGCCGGGGTCGTCCGCGTAACGGTCGCCGAGCTCCCGCACCAGCTCGTCGACGCGCTCACTGAACTCACGGACGGCCGCCGCGGGCAGCCGCACCAGATGGTCGCTCATCCCGGAGACCTCGACCAGCTCAGCGGGCCACTCCCCCGCCTCGAACGCCTCGAACGCCCGGCCCAACGCCTCCAGCTGGCGCAGGTGCATGATCCGGACGGCCTCCTGCCCCTCGGGCGTGGCCGCCATCTCCAGGTTGTCCCAGGAGGTGTAGCGGTGGCGGGCCCGCCAGCGGCGTTCCCGGCCGTCGCGGCGCTCCGGGTCCTCCTCGATGAAGCCGTACTTGGCCAGCTCGCGCAGGTGATAGCTGGTCGAGCCGGAGCTCTCCCCCACCTCGCGGCCCAGCTCGCTGGCCGTCGCGGGCCCCTCGGCGCGCAGCAGGCCGAGCAGCCGCACCCGCAGGGGGTGCGCCACCACCTTGAGCACCCGAGGATCGCTGATCTTGAACTTCTCTTCCACTCTTGAAGGCTAAACCGCAAAGGCAATTTTGCAAAGGGAATTTTGCGATCTCCTGGAGCGAATAAGCTGGGACGCATGCTTGACGACATCTGGGTGGACGAGGCGGTCTTCGCCCTGCGTCCCGACTTCGCGGTGCTGGTCATGACGGCGTACGACCTGCGCAACGGGCCGACCGACGACCGTTCCCGCGCCTGGCTCGCGGCGGCCGCGGAGCAGCCCGTACAGGCCGAGAAGATCGACGCGTGGAAGGACGCCTACCGCGCGTTCGGCGCCAAGCCGCAGAAGACCAGGCCCTCCGTCGACGCCCTGACCCGCAGGCTTCCACTGCCGGAGATCAACCAGGCCGTGGACGCGTACAACTCGATCAGCGTGAAGCACGCGCTGCCGATCGGCGGCGAGGACCTCGACCGCTACGTGGGCCCGGCGCGGCTGGTCAGGGCCGGCGGCGGCGAGGAGTCGGAAGAGGCGCTCGGGCAGCCGGAACCCGGCGAGGTGATCTGGCGCGACGACCTCGGCGTCACCTGCCGCAGGTGGAACTGGCGCCAGGTCGCGCGCACCCGGCTCACCGAGGAGACCACCAACGCGATCTTCCTCCTGGAGCGGCTGGAGCCCATGTCCCTGGAGGAGCTCAAGGAGGCGGGCGAGGAGCTGGCGGACCTGCTGACCGAGCTGTCCCCTGAGGTGCGGATCGCCAGCAGAATGGTGTCTGGGGGGAAATAAACCTGCTGCCCCACTGTTGATACCAAACGGTGATAATTGCGAGACCACCTGGATTGACTAGGGGGTCGTGACCTCTTCGGACTCTCCTGAGAGGATCAGACGAGGCAGCATGGCCTCTCCTGCGCGCGCCACCGAGCAAGACGAGTAACCTTGGACAGGTTCTCTAACATCAACGCCGATCTGCGGAAGAGGGCGATTTCCGCCGTGTCGTCTGAGTCGTCGCGGACAAACCCGCTGGCAAGCTTTGGACAGAACGAGTGGCTTGTCGACGAGCTGTACCAGAAGTATCTCCAAGATCCAGAGTCTGTTGACAAGGCTTGGTGGAACTTCTTCGCTGACTACAACCCTGACTACGGACCGGGCAGAATGCCCGCCAAGGAGGCGGGGAACGGCACTGTGACCGCCCCCGCTCCGACGGCGGCTCCTGCGAAGGCTGCGCCGACAGCTCCGGTCCCCGTTGCCAAGCCGAAGCAGCCCGCGGCCCCGGTGCCCGCGGGTGCCGAGGAGGTCAAACTGCGCGGTGCCGCCGCACGCACCGCCGCCAACATGGACGCCTCGCTCGTCATCCCGAGCGCGACCAGCGTCCGGGCCATCCCGGCCAAGCTGCTCATCGACAACCGCATCGTGATCAACAATCACCTCAAGCGGGGTCGCGGCGGCAAGGTCTCCTTCACGCATCTGATCGGCTATGCCGTCGTCAAGGCGCTGCGGGCCATGCCGGAGATGAACTACTCCTACACCGAGGTCGACGGCAAGCCGACCCTGGTCAAGCCGGAGCACGTGGCTCTCGGCCTGGCCATCGACGTCCAGAAGAGCAACGGCGAGCGACAGCTCCTGGTGCCTTCCATCAAGGGCGCCGAGGACATGGACTTCCGGCAGTTCTGGATGGCCTATGAGGAGATCGTCCGCAAGGCTCGCTCGGGCAAGCTCGGGGTCGACGACTTCACGGGCACCACGATCTCGCTGACCAACCCCGGCACCATCGGCACCGTCCACTCGGTGCCGCGACTGATGCCCGGCCAGGGCACGATCATCGGCGTCGGCGCGATGGAATACCCGGCCGAATACCAGGGCGCCGCACCCGACACGCTCTCGCGCCTGGCCGTCTCCAAGGTCATGACGCTGACCAGCACCTATGACCACCGGATCATCCAGGGCGCCCAGTCGGGCGACTTCCTGCGCACGATCCACCGGCAGCTGCTCGGCGAGGACGGCTTCTACGACGAGATCTTCGAGGCGCTGCGGATCCCCTACGAGCCGGTCCGCTGGGTCCAGGACATCTCGACCTCGCACGACGACGACGTGGCCAAGTCCGCTCGGGTGATCGAGCTGATCCACGCCTACCGCGTACGCGGCCACCTCATGGCCGAGACCGACCCGCTGGAGTACAAGCAGCGTAAGCACCCCGACCTCGACATCCAGTCACACGGTTTGACGCTGTGGGACCTGGAGCGCGAGTTCGCCACCGGCGGCTTCGGCGGCCGGCCGCTGATGAAGCTCCGCGAGATCCTGGGCGTGCTACGCGACTCTTACTGCCGCACGGTCGGCATCGAGTACATGCACATCCAGAACCCCGAGGAGCGGTCCTGGATCCAGGCGCGGGTCGAGAAGCCGCACGCCTCCCCGGCTCGTGACGAGCAGCTCAACATCCTGAGCAGGCTCAACACGGCCGAGGCCTTCGAGACGTTCCTGCAGACGAAGTTCGTCGGGCAGAAGCGCTTCTCGCTGGAGGGCGGCGAGTCCCTGATCCCGCTGCTCGACTCGGTGATCAGCGACGCGGCCGACGAGGACCTCGACGAGGTCGTCATCGGCATGGCCCACCGCGGCCGGCTCAACGTGCTCGCCAACATCGTCGGCAAGTCCTACGGGCAGATCTTCGGCGAGTTCGAGGGCAACATCGACCCGCGCACCGCGCACGGCTCGGGTGACGTGAAGTACCACCTGGGCGCGTCGGGCACGTTCACCGCTCCCAGCGGCAAGACGATCGCCGCCTCCGTGGTGGCCAACCCGTCCCACCTGGAAGCGGTCGACCCGGTGCTCGAAGGCGTCGTCCGTGCCAAGCAGGACCTGCTGGAGCGCGGCGAGGAGGGCTTCACGGTCCTGCCGGTGCTCATCCACGGCGACGCGGCCTTCGCCGGCCAGGGCGTCGTGGCCGAGACGCTCAACCTGTCGCAGCTGCGCGGCTACCGCACCGGCGGCACCGTGCACGTGGTGGTCAACAACCAGGTCGGCTTCACGACATCTCCGGCTTCGTCAAGGTCGAGCGTCTACGCGACCGACGTGGCCCGGATGATCCAGGCGCCGATCTTCCACGTCAACGGCGACGACCCCGAGGCCGTGGTCCGTGTGGGCGAGCTGGCGTACGAATACCGCCAGACGTTCCGCAAGGACGTCGTCATCGACCTCATCTGCTACCGCCGCCGCGGCCACAACGAGACCGACAACCCGGCCTTCACCCAGCCGCTGATGTACGACCTGATCGACGCCAAGCGCTCCACTCGTAAGCTCTACACCGAGGCGCTGATCGGCCGGGGCGACATCACGGTGGAGGAGGCCGAGCAGGCGCTCCGCGACTACCAGGCCAAGCTGGAGCAGGCGTTCACCGAGACCCGTGAAGCGGTGAAGAAGCCGCTGGAGGCGGGCGCGATGCGGGTGCCGCCCGCCGAGGTGATCAAGTGGTCGCACGACGAGACGCCGACCGCGATCACCGACGAGACGCTCAAGCGGATCGTCGACACCCAGCTCAACCTGCCTGAGGGCTTCACGCCGCACCCGCGCCTGGCGCCGGTGCTGCAGCGTCGCGGTCAGGCGGTCGAGCAGGACGCGATCGACTGGAGCATGGGTGAGACGCTGGCCTTCGGCTCGCTGCTCATCGACGGCCACCCGGTCCGCGTGGTCGGCCAGGACACCCGTCGGGGCACGTTCACCCAGCGCCACGCCGTGCTGGTCGACCGGGTGACCGGCGAGGACCACACCCCGCTCAAGGTCTTCAACCAGGGCACCACGAAGTTCTACATCTACGACTCGCTGCTCAGCGAGTTCGCGGCGTTGGGCTTCGAGTACGGCTACAGCGTCGTGCGCCCCGATGCCCTGGTGGCTTGGGAGGCCCAGTTCGGCGACTTCGTCAACGGCGCCCAGACGATCATCGACGAGTTCATCTCGTCCGGTGAGCAGAAGTGGGGCCAGAAGTCGGGTGTCGTGCTGCTGCTGCCGCACGGCATGGAGGGCCAGGGTCCTGACCACTCCTCTGGCCGCATCGAACGGTTCCTGCAGGTCTGCGCGCTCGACAACATGACGGTCGCGCAGCCCTCCACCCCGGCCAACTACTTCCACCTTCTGAGGTGGCAGGTCGAGTCGGGCAGGTGCAAGCCGATGGTCGTCTTCACCCCCAAGTCGCTGCTGCGGCACAAGCGGGCCACCTCGAAGGCGTCCGACTTCACCACGGGCACCTTCCAGCCGGTCATCGGCGACACCACGGTGGACCCGGGCAAGGTCACCAAGGTCGTGCTCTCCTCGGGCAAGATCTACTACGACCTGCTCGACCGGCGCGAGAAGTCGGGCCGCGACGACGTCGCCCTGGTCCGCCTGGAGCGGCTCTACCCGTTCCCGGCGGAGGAGCTCGCCGCCGAGCTCTCCCGCTACGGCTCGCAGGTCGAGCTGGTGTGGGCACAGGACGAGCCGGTCAACATGGGGCCGTGGCCCTACCTCACGCTCAAGCTGGCCGAGGACCCCGGCCTGCTGAGCGGCCGCTCGCTGCGCCGCGTCTCGCGGACGCCCAACAGCTCACCCGCGACCGGCTCGCACGCCAGTCACGACAACGAGCTTGAGGACATCTTGAGCGAGCTGTTCGGCTAGATCAGGCATCACCCAGTGAGCCCCCGCCTTCGGTGGGGGCTCACTGCTAAAATTGGCAGTTACTAGCAGCTAATTAGCTGCTAGTAACTACTAAATTTGGCAGGAACGATGCGGCGGCCACAGGATCCGCCTCCCTGGCGAAAACTCTGGCTCGAAGCCGACAGTCTCTGGCTGCTCTCGGCGGTCGACTCGGCGGAGCGCTACCTCCCCTGGGACGAGGTCCGGCGGCGCACTCCGCCGGCGGGACTCACGCACGAGCAGTGGTGGCTCGGACTCAAGATGGCCCGGCTGGGCATGCGCCGCGGCCTGCCGCTGGTCGACTCGGGCGGCCTGTCGTTCACGTACGCGCTGCCCGATGAGGTCCTTCGCGGAGTCGAAGCGCTCAACCGGGACCTGAGCGGCCGCATCGGCATCCCCGAACCGGTCACCGACCCGCTGACGCGCGACCGCTACCTGGTCAGCTCGCTGATCGAGGAGGCCATCACCTCCAGTCAGCTGGAAGGCGCGGCGACCACCTACCTGGTGGCCAAGGACATGCTCCGCAGCGGCCGGAAGCCCCAGACCGTCGACGAGACCATGATCCGCAACAACTACGTCGCCATGCGCCGGATCGGCGAGCTGCGCGACGAACCGCTCACCCCCGCCCTGATCTGCGAGATCCAGCGGATCGTCACCGAAGGCACCCTGCGCAACCCGGCGGCGGCCGGGCGCTTCCAGCTCCCGGGCGAGGAGCGCGTGGTCGTCGCCGACACCTACGGCGAGGTCCTCCACACGCCTCCGCCGGCCGAGCAACTGCCCGAGCGGGTGGGCCGGCTCTGCGACTTCGCCAACGGCGTGTCGCAGGCGGCTTACATCCCGCCGGTGATCAGGGCGATCGCCGTGCACTTCATGCTCGCCTACGACCACCCGTTCGAGGACGGGAACGGCAGGACCGCGAGGGCCCTGTTCTACTGGTCGATGCTCAACCAGGACTACTGGCTGACCGAGTTCATCTCCATCTCGCGCATCCTGAAGAACGCCCCCGCCCGCTACGGGCGCAGCTTCCTCCACGTCGAGCAGGACGAGAACGACCTCACCTACTTCGTCCTGGGCCAGCTCGGCGTGCTGAGACGGGCCGTCGACGATCTTCACGCCTACCTCGGCAGGAAGGCCGAGCAGGCCCGTGAGGTGCGGGCGAGTCTGGCCAGAGGGCGGACCGGGGCCTTCAACGGCCGCCAGATCGCCCTGCTGACTCATGCCAGCAGCCACCCCGTGGCCGAGTACACCGTCGCCGGCCACGCGGCCAGCCACCAGGTCGTCCTGCAGACCGCCCGGACCGACCTACGCGATCTCGAGCAGCGCGGACTCCTGACTAAAGTCAGACGTGGGCGTGCCGACGCCTGGATCCCAGCCGACGACCTGACGTCGCGGCTGCGTAATCAATGAATGGGAGCACGATGTACTTCACCGACCGGGGGATCGAGGAGCTGGTCGAGCGGCGTGGCGAGGAAGAGGTCAGCCTGCTGTGGCTGGGTGAGCGGCTGCGTGAGTTCGTCGATCTGAACCCCGAGTTCGAGACCCCGATCGAGCGCCTGGCCACCTGGCTGGCCCGGCTCGACGACGAGGACGACTGACGCGACATACTCATCGCCCGACAGACGCGATACATCTTGAGTTTTCGACAGACGCGACATATCGTGTCTCATGTGCAGATGTGTCGGCAGAAGGGGTGGGGATCATGCGGCAGTGGACGATCGAGGGGCCGGAGCAGCTGACGTTCGGTTCGGTGACCGCGCTCGACGTGCGGATCGTCGCGGGACGGGTGGACGTGCTGGCCAGCGACGGGCCCCCGACGCTGGAGGTGGCCGAGATCGACTCCGCGCCGCTGATCGTGACCTACGACGAGGAGAGCGGGGAGTTGAGCGTCGCCTACAAGGACCTCACCTGGGACGGGTTACTCGGCTGGCTGCGGCGTGACCGGCGCAAGAGCGTCCTGACGCTCACCGTGCCCAAGAGGTGCACGATCAACGCGGGGGTCGTCTCCGCCTCGGCGGTCGTGGCCGGGTTCGAGAAGACGACCCAGGTCAGGGGCGTCTCCGGGGACATCGTGCTCGACGGTGTGAGCGGTGAGGTGAGCGCCACCACCGTCTCCGGCGATGTCGAGTGCCGGGCGATGGACGGCGACCTGACGTTCACCAGCGTCTCGGGCGAGCTCACCGTCGCCGACGGTACGCCGCGCCGGCTCAGGGCCAACACCGTGTCCGGGCGGATCACCGCCGACTTGGAGCTGCGCCCGACCGGATATGTGACCTTCCACAGCGTGTCCGGTGACATCCTGGTCAGGCTGCCCGAGAACGTGGAGGCGGACGTCAGCATGAGGTCCACCTCCGGCAGGCTGGTCAGCACATTCGAAAACCTGTCAGACGCGAGCGGTCCGGGCGCCAAGTCGATGTCCGGGCGGCTGGGTGGCGGCATGGCCTCGGTGTCGGCGACTACGGTCTCCGGCGAGGTCACGCTGCTCAAGGGAGAGAAGCGATGAGCCCTGTCTTCGGTCACGGCCGGCTCCGGCTGTATCTGCTGAAGCTGCTGGAGGAGAGCCCTCGGCACGGGTACGAGGTCATCCGCCTGCTGCAGGACCGCTTCCTCGGCGTCTATTCGCCCTCCCCCGGCACGATCTACCCGCGGCTGGCCCGCCTGGAGGAGGAGGGGCTGGTGACGCACGAGGTGGTCGAGGGCAAGAAGGTGTTCTCGATCACCGACAGGGGCCGCGACGAGCTCAACGCCCGCCTCGACGAGCTCGACGACCTGGAGCAGGAGATCTCCGCCTCGGTGCGCGACATCGCCCGCGAGGTGAAGGAGGACGTCCGCGACACGGTCAAGTCGCTGCGCGACGAGCTCACCAGGATGGCCAAGGACGTCCGCACCGGCGCCGTCGACGACCCCAGGAGCCTCAAGGACCAGCAGAAGGCCAACCTCAAGCGGCTCAAGGAGCAGCAGAAGCGCCAGTGGATGGAGCACGCCACACACTGGCAGGACCACGGCGAGCGGCTCGGCGGCGAGTGGCGCCGGATCTGGTCCGAGGTCTGGAGCACGCTGGGCGGTGCCTCGCCCAGCCGCGCCGAGCTGGACGCCGAGCTGGGCGAACGCCTGGCCGACTTCGTCGCCCAGGTCCGCCGCGAGGCGTCGGCCGCCCCGCTCACCCGCAAGGCCATCGACGAGGTACGCGCCACGCTCGACGAGGCCGCCCGGCAGATCCGCGACTCCCTGAAGCCATGATCAGGCGGGGCCGGCAGATCCGCGACTCCCTGAAGCCATGACCAGGCGGGGCCGGCAGATCCGCGACTCTCTGAAGCCATGACCAGGTGGGGCCGGCCGCTACGCCGGGCGAAGAGCCCGCTCCAGGCCCCGCACGCTCCGGGCGGCCTTGCGTGCGTGATAGGGCATCGGCATATACCTCAACCGCTCCGGCAGGCGTGGGACGAGCATCGCCACCGCCCGCCCGAGGTGCCGCAGCCGCCGCTCGTCCCGCGCCGACCAGGGTAGATCCAGCTTCTCCCGTACGGCGGGCGGCAGCGTCCCCACGGTCACGAAGTAGTTGACCTCTCCTGACCCGGCACCCACCGGCGCCCAGAGCCGCCGCAGCGGCCGGGGCAGCCCGGGCGGCATCGGGGTCCCCCGCATGACGGCGAGCACGTCGAGCGCCGTCGGATGCGGTTCCAGCCGCTCGGCCACCATCTCGTCGAAGTAGGACCAGAACTCCTCGACGGTCGGCGGCATCTCCCGCTCCGGCACCCGCAGGATCGCGCCGAGCTGCCGCGTCTCCGCGTAGAGCCGGCGTTCACCGTCTTCGGTGTAGGGGGTGCCGAAGTAGCGGTTGAGGGTGACGAAGCGCTCGAACAGCGACAGGTGCACCCAGGCCCAGGCCGCACCGTTCAGCGCGTGGTAGCACCGGCCCTGTTCGTCCACCCCGCTGATCGGCTTGTGCAGCTCACGCAGCCGCTCGCCCTCGGCAGGGCCGTCCGCTCCGCCGTACACCCAGGTGTGGATCGAGGCGAGCGTGCGGTTGAGCCGGCCCCACGGGTCCTGCCTGTAGACGGAGTGCTGGGCGACGGCCGCGCCCACCGCCGGATGCATGGTCTGGAGGACCAGCGCGCTGCCCGCCACGAGCAGGTTGCGGTATTCGCCGGCGGTCTCCCAGTGCAACGAGCCTGGGCCGAACGGCTCGACGTCCATGACGGCGCCTCCCGGGGTGATACAACCTCACCTTCTTTGTATCATCCCGGGTGCACATAAGTAACCCTTCACTTATTCATCTGGTAAAGACGATTTTTCCGAAAATGTCACCCTCGGCCAGGGCGGCGAAGCCGTCACGGGCGTCCGACAGCGGCATCGTCCTGTCGATGACCGGCCGCAGCCCGGTCTGCTCCAGGAACACGGCCAGCCGCTGGAGCTGGTCGCGCGTGCCCATCGTGGAGCCGATCACCGAGAGCTGCAGGAAGAACACCCGGTTCAGGTCGGCGGGCGGGACCGCGCCACTGGTGGCGCCGCAGACCACGATGCGCCCGCCGGGCTTGAGCGACTTGAGCGAATGGTCCCAGGTGGCCTGGCCGACGGTCTCCATGACGGCGTCGACCCGCTCGGGCAGCCGCGCGCCGGGCTCGAAGACCTGGTCGGCGCCGAGCTTCACGGCCTGCTCCCGCTTGGCGGCCGAGCGGCTGGTCGCCCAGACCCGGTAGCCGCCCGCGCGGCCGAGCGCGATCAGCGCGGTGGCCACCCCGCCGCCCGCCCCCTGCACGAGCACGGTGGAGCCGGGCTCGAGACCAGCCTTGTCGAACAGCATGCGGTAAGCGGTCAGCCAGGCCGTGGGCAGGCAGGCGGCCTCCTCGAAGGTGAGCGCGGCCGGCTTGGGCACCAGGTTGCGGCGCGGCACGGCCACCCGCTCGGCGAACGTGCCGTCGTGAACCTCCGACAGCAGCGAACGCTTCGGGTCGAGCGTCTCGTCGGCCCCGGAGCCGATCACCGCGTGCACGATGACCTCGTTGCCGTCGGCGTCCACCCCGGCCGCGTCGCAGCCGAGCACGATCGGCAGCCGGTCCTGCCTGATGCCCACGCCTTTGAGCGTCCACAGGTCATGGTGGTTGAGTGCGGTCGCACGTACCGTGACGGTCGTCCAGCCGTCCGGGACCTGCGGCTCCGGATGCTCGCCGAGCGTCAGCCCGGCGAGAGGGTTGTCGGGATCGGTCTGTGTGGCGGTTACGGCGAACATGGCCGCACCTTACTTCAGCGTGATCCGGATCCCGTCGATGGCGTGCTCGACGAACGAGCGCGAACCCGAGGCGGCGATCTGCACGTCACCCCTGCACACGACCCGGACGGGCCGGCCACGGCCGTCGACCGACGGTGTCCTTGCGGCCTTCTGGCAGTCGGGGGTGGGAATGAGCGCGACCATGTCGCCGACGCCACCACCGAACCAGAGCTGCGGCCCGACCGGGTCGCCCCGGGCCGTCTCGCCGGGCTCCGCCAGGCGGATCGCGTCGCCGCTGCCGCTCAGGACGAGGTAGCCGTCCTTGCCGACCTTCCCGCGCAGGCTCTTGGCCGCCGCCAGCCGCTCCTCGAAGGCCAGCCCCTCGGGCGTGTCATTCATCGCCAGCCGCCACTTGCCGAACGCGAACATCAGCACCTGCCCGTTCGGGCCGCCCCCGGGCTGGCGCGGCCAGAGGGTGACGTTCGGGGTGAAGTTCCTGATCGGCTGTGCACCCCTGGAGATCTCCATCTCGCCGCCATAGGGGGCGTAGAGCCCGCGATAGTGGCCCGCCACCCAGGCGCCCACGAACGGGCGCGCGCCCAGCTCGTTGAGCCGTAGTTCGGCGGGGTAGCGGACGTCCGCGTGCCGCCCGTCGGGGAAGACCACCGGGATGACCTCGTCGCCGCCCTTGACCTTGGCCGGCGCGCGTACGACGTTGGGCGCGCCCTCGATCCTGGTCAACGACCGGATGGGCACGGGCACCGGCACCGGCGCGGCGCTCGGCGGCGGCACCTGCCCCGGCTCGGGGTCGCGGCTCGCGAGCAGGCCGACTATGCAGATCGCCGGCAACGCCAGCACCACCGCGATCCCGACCCACCGGCGCCGACCACGCTCGCCTGCCTCGATGACGTCGAACTGATCGGCCACGGTGATCCCCTGCCGAGTAGTGCGGCTGGCGTATCCGTCCTCAGTTCAGTTGAGCGGGTGCCGCCAGCGCAAGCCCTGGAACTTGGCGAAATCGGTGTCGCAGGTCACGAATTCACAACCGTGCTCGATGGCCAGTGCGGCCAGGTAGGCGTCGGGCAGAAGTTTGCCCGTGGCGCCCGATGCGCGGCAGAGCTTGGTGAAGATCTCCCAGTGTCTCGATCCGGCGTTCACCAGGACGGCATGCGGCTGGTTGCGGACGCTCTCCGCGAACCGGCAGGCCGTCTCGAACGGGGTGCTCTGCGGAATGCGGTGGTTGGTCACGACCCGCATGAAGCCGTTGATCACGAAGTCGCTGACCGCGTAGGCCTCGTCGCCGTTGACGACCTCCTCGACGAGGGCCAGGCATTCCTGATGGTGCTCGGCGTCGCGGCGCTGCGCGTTGACCAGGATGTTGACATCAAGCATCCGCATCGCGGCCGCCCAACTTCGCCAGCTGATGCTCCACGAAGTCCACTTCCATCAGCTCCTTGAGCTCCGCCCAGGTGAGCATGGGCCCAGGGACGGCGCCGGACACCGGCAGCTCCACGCGGGGCCGCTCGGCCGCCTCCGTGGAGCGGTTGAGTAGTTGTCGCAAGGCATCCTCCATCACCGAGGTGAGACTGCGTCCGTTTCGTGCCGCGTACGCCTTGGCCTCGTTGAGGAGTGCGTCGTCGATCCGCACCGTGGTCCTCCGCATGACACCAGCGTCCGCCGCTGACATAAAAATGTCAACAGCAGATAGTAATCATGCGCTCACAATTCTTGCACAGTTTTTAATCTCACCACCGCGCCACATTGACCTTTCCGTCGGATACCAGCCGCACCCGCCGGCCGACCAGTTCCCTGGACATCGCGTCCGCCAGGAGTTCCTCCTCCAGCACGTGAGCATGGGCCCGGCCCCCACCGGGCAGGTCGACCACGAGGATGCCCTTCTCCGCGACACCGTCGCGCCCATGCGCCACCGTGTAGCCGGCCACCGTGGCGGGGCCGTCGTACAGGGCGACGATCTCCACCGGGTCGGCGGTGAAGACGGGCGTGGCATCGCCCAGCGTGCCGCCCGGCTCCGTGGACCAGATCGCGTACGTGTGCTTGGTCAGGTGCATGCCGACGCCCGTCACCAGCCCGTGGCCCTGCTGGGCACGCAGCAGCCCCGCCATCGTGGCCGTCGAGTGCAGGACGTAGTCGCTGGAGGGACCGCCGGCGTACGGCAGGCCGCCGGTGACCGTCAGGCCGCGCCGGTCGAGCGGGTCCAGCTTGATCGCGTCGCACGCCTGCCGCAGCGCGATCGCGAAGCAGCTGTAGAGGTCGAGCGCGTGGATGTCCTCCAAGCCCAGCCCGGCGCGCGCGAACGCGGCCTCGGCGGTGCGCGCGATGGCCTGCGAGGCGCCGAGCGCGGGCCGGGCCGCCACCTCCCACGTGTCCTCGCCGTATGCCCAGCCGCGCAGGTAGACCCGCTGGTCGTCCGGTACGCCGAGCCGGTCGGCGAGTCCAGTGGACACCAGGATGACGGCCGCGGCCTGGTCGACCTCCCCCACGGCCACGGTGTCGCGGGTGTACGGCCAGCCGATGAAGCGGTGGCCGGTGACCAGTTCCTCCGGGGTTCGGGCGGTACGCCGCCAGGCGTGTGGGTTCGCGGCGGCGACCTCGGTCATCGGAGCCATCATCCGCGCCCGGTCCACCATTTCCTCATTTATCGACATACCGAGGGACGCGCGGCGGGCGGTCTCCATGATCGCGTAGGTGTGGACCGGCAGGAACAGCTCGTGGGCCAGCTCCGCCGGGTGCGGCGGGCGGTCCCAGCCGTAGGGAGGCTTGGGATCGGCCGGATGGCTCCATGGCACGTGCTCGCCCGCCCGCCGGTAGGCCCGGCGCGTGGCCAGCGCCTCGGCGCCGGCGATCAGGGCCGAGTCGAGCTCCCCCGCCGCGATCCTGCCCGCGGCCTCGCCGATGAGCAGCTGTGGCGCCGTTCCGCTGACCCTGGAGTACGCCCGGTGCCGGGGCGCGGCGCCCAGGCGGTCGGCGAGCCGGCCGACCGGGGAGTCGTACTGCCAGGAGTCGGTGTAGACGAGCTGGATCGAGTCGATCCGCTCGACCGGCAGCCGCGCCTCGCGAGCCGCCTCGCGCGCGACGTGCTCCCACAGGTCGAGTGGTTCCGGGCCCGGCTGCTCGCGAACGGTGCGCTGGGCCGTACCTATGAGACAGGGGGTGCGTGGATCCATGCCTCTCATCTAACCAGAATAACATTCGGTTGATAAGTAGTGGTGTTTGGTAATAACCGTTACCGGCGATACTAAAGGAGATCAACATGCCCATCCACCTGCGGAAATGCTTTCCTGCAATACATGCGATCTGGTTATTTCCACGACGAAACAGAACCGGTCCAGACTTTTTCGCGCCCTTTTCTGGCCGCGGGATTGCGCCATTCATTAACGTGCCGGGCGTTTTCCTGGCCCACCGGGGTGCTGCCCCCCGAACGCGGCCACTCCCGCGGAGCAGGCGGTCCAGTCCTGGACGCCCGACCTCCTCAAGCTGGCGGCCGACCACGACACCCGTTCCAGCGGCGTCAAGGGCAACAACTCCACCCCCGACGGCCCGCCCCGCAGCCCGAAAGCGCACGCGTTCTCCTTCGGCTACTCCGCCGGCGAGCACCCCGACGGCGACAAGCCGTCCACCGGCCGGCGCTACGGCAGGACGGCTCCGATGCCCGCCGCGCCGAAGTACAACCTGCAGGAGCACATCGGCCTCAAGTGCGCCTTCACCACCGGCGCCGGCGGTGGACCGCTACGACCACGTCTCGTCGCCGTACTTCAACACCGACTCCTACAAGGTCTACAAGGCCGCCGCGAACCGGTGGACCGGCAACATGCTGTAAGCACCTGCCTCGGCCGGGGCCTTCTCGCACTCCTACAGCGATCAAGAAAGACACCCGGGAAAAGCCTGGTAGACATCGAAGTCGCATCATGTACTATGCCTGTGACGTGCGGAAACGACCTTCACATGAGATCGGGTCCGCTATCCGGATGGCGCCCTTGACGCACTCCTTATGAGGTACAAGTCACGCTTGATCTGATAACGAATCGCCATCCGAGCTGCAATACAGTGAGTGATCTGGAAAAATCCATCGTTACACCCCCAGAACTACTAACCCCCAAAGGCAAGGCATTTCCATGATCCCCCGGGTCCGGCACCTGGTAGCGGCTGCCCTCAGCGCGCTACTGCTGCTGCCTGCCCTCGTGGGGACCGCTTCGGCCGCGACCAGCAGCCGCGTCTACTCGGTCACGCTGGCCAAGACGGTGGCGGACATGAAGAAGGTCGCCGAGTACTGGCAGCCCGACCGACTCAAGAAGGCCGACAACTACAGCCCCGCCACGCCGGCCTCGCAGTCCTCGCCCACCGCTACGGCCGCAGCCGGGGCGAGTCAGATCGTCACGCTGAAGCGCCCGAAGGGCCTGCTGAGCGTCGCACCCGTCCTCCCGCGCAACAGCACGGCCGCCAAGACCATGGGCAAGGTCTTCTTCCGTTTCGGCGACAAGGAGTACTGGTGCTCGGCCAGCGCGGTCGCGGCCAAGAACCGCAGCGTGGTGGCCACCGCCGGGCACTGCGCGTACGACTCGCGCCAGGCCAAGCCCGCCGATTACTGGATCTTCGTTCCCAACCCGGGTCCCGAGGGGGAGACGCCCGACGGCATCTACGTGGGCGCCGCGATCAGCATGCACGAGGACTGGCCGGGCAAGGGCGACTACGACTTCGACTACGCCTTCGTCACCGTGCACCGCGGCTTCAAGTGGGTGGAGAAGAACGGCCAGCTCGCGATGCAGGACGTCGGCCGTCTGCAGGACAACATCGGCGGGCAGGGTCTGACGATCGGCAAGGGCCTGGCCATCTCGATCTCCGCCTTCGGCTACCCGGCGGGCCCGCAGCCCGACGGCAGCCACCCGTTCAACGGCAAGACGCTGAAGGCGTGCTCGGGCACCACAAGGCGCACCATCGCCCCCAGCCTCGACCTGCAGTACGGCGTGCAGCTCCAGCCGTGCGACTTCAGCGCCGGCGCAAGCGGCGGCCCCTGGCTGATCAACTACCAGGCGGTCCAGAGGGTCGGATTCCTCAACGGGATCAACAGTCTGACCTGGAACAGAGACGCCAAGGGCGGCTACGACGCGGTGTCCTCGCCGACCTTCAACGCCACGACCGGCGACGTCTACCGACGCGCCGCAGCGCTCACTACACCGCAAAATGTGACGTAAGTTACACGTTCCGTATCGCCACCCCGAGTGATCAGCCGGTTTCAGATCTCGGGATGGTCACGGGCATGATCGTCGCGCTTGACTCCGCCAACAGGTAATTCACAGGACCAGAGTCAGACCGATAGGTTCCCGCCTGTCCGTTTGCTGCATTATGGGGCGCACGAGGCGCCCCGCGTCTGGAGTTTTACCTTGAAGCGCATCCTTCTCCCGGCCGGTGGCGCCGTTCTGGCGACCGGCCTCCTGGCCGCCGGCCTGGCAGGCACCGCTCAGGCACAGGGCGACATCGCCACCGACCCCATGGCCCGTACGACACAGCAGGCCTCCTCGGTCGCGTCCTTCTGGGCCGCGTCCAACTTCGCCGCCCTCCGCTCCGCCACCGCCTACACCTGGGACGCCAAAGAGGTCAGGAAGGTCGTCTCGAAGGGCGGCTACAGCCCTGACGGCAATCCGGGAAGCGCCACTCCCATCGGAGAGGAGAAGAAGGCCCCGGGCAAGGTTCAGAACGTGAACATGCCCAAGACGCTCGGCAAGGTCTTCTTCGTCGACGGCCAGGGCAAGTTCCGCTACTGCTCGGCCACGTCCATCCAGTCGAACTACCGCAACCTGGTCGCCACCGCAGGCCACTGCGTCTACGACACCGACAGCAACAAGGACCTACTGAACAACTGGGTCTTCGTGCCCGCCTACTACGAGGGCAAGGCGCCGTTCGGCATCTTCGTGGGCAAGCAGGCCTTCACCCACTACGACTTCGACACCTACGAGGACTACGACCGCGACTACGCGTTCGTGACCGTTTACAACGGCATCTCCTTCAACGGTGTGAAGCAGGTGGACCGCAAGGACTACGACCGCTTCGTCGGCCCCAAGCGGAACTGGGGCGGGCGCTACTACATCCTGCTGTCCAAGGACGCCGGCCGGCTCGGTGACGTCGTCGGCGGCCAGGGCGTGTCCTGGAACCAGCCCACCGGCAAGCCCGTCCGCGCCTTCGGCTACCCCGCGGGCCCGCACCCCGACGGCAACAAGCCCTACAGCGGCGTGACGCCGAAGTGGTGCTACAACAAGACCACCGCCAAGGCCGTGGGCGCTCCGTGGCTCAAGATCGAGGAGCACATCGGCCTCAAGTGCGCCGTGACGCCCGGCTTCGACGGCGGCCCCTGGCTGTCCAACTACAGCAACGGCAAGCGTCTGGGCTACGTCAACGGCGTGACCAGCACGTTCGCCGACCAGGACGGCAACGACCGCATCGACTACATCACCTCGCCGTACTTCGATGGTGAGACGGCCGCGGTGTACAACTCGGCCAAGAACGCCTGGTCCGGCAAGATCGTCGGCCCGAACGGCGAGCTGTACAAGTAACACCCCTCACCCGAAAAGGGGCCCGGCCGGGTTCGGCTGGGCCCCTTTTTCGCGCTTTTCCAAGATCATCACGGCGGATTCGGCGGTATTAGACGGAGCTCGCGCCAATCTGGTTCCTGTGATCTGAATCACATTGGCGCGCCCACGAAGCGTGTCGCACCCCTCACAGCCTCTCCGCCATGCCCCCTTCATACCCAGCGAAAACGTGGCAATTCGATCACCCTCCGCTAAGATCTCTGACTGGTAACGGAAAGGTCACGAGGGTAAGGGTGCCTTCCAGATGGGGCAGAACGGCTTTTACCTGCGGAGATCACCACGCTATGTTCCTTGCTATCCCTTTACTGACGCATGGGACGCATGTTGTGTCCCACGACAGAGCAAGGAGCAGTTCCCTTGAAGCGCATCCTCATCCCCGCCGGTGGTGCCATCCTGGCTACCGGCCTTCTGGCTGCCGGCCTCGCCGGTACGGCCACGGCCGCCAGCGACGTAGCCTCCGACCCGATGGCGAAGAGCGCCGCTGACGCGAAGGCCATCGCGGACTTCTGGTCGGCCACGAACAACGCCGCCCTCAAGGCGGCGAAGGAGTCCAACGTCTGGGACGCCGGCGACGTCACCAAGCTGCAGAGCAAGGGTGGCTACAGCGCGGACAGCAAGCCCGGCTCCTCCGTGCCGATCGGCCAGGAGAAGAAGACCACCGTCAAGGTTCAGAACGTGAACCTGCCGAAGACCATCGGCAAGGTGTTCTTCGTCAACAGCAAGGGCGAGAAGAAGTGGTGCTCCGCTTCTTCGGTCCAGTCGAAGTACCGCAACCTGGTCGCCACGGCCGGTCACTGCGTCTACGACACCGCCACCAACTCGGACGTCATGTCCAAGTGGGTCTTCGTCCCCGGCTACTACCAGGGCAAGACGCCGTTCGGCATCTACGTGGGCAAGCAGGCCTTCACCCACTACGACTTCGACGTGTACGAGGACTACGACCGCGACTACGCGTTCGTGACCGTGTACAACGGCATCCAGCTCGGCGGCGGTACCGCGAAGAAGGTCTCCAAGTCCGACTTCGAGAAGTACCAGGGCATCAAGGACGCCAGGGACGTCGAGATCTCGCGGGACGAGTTCCGCAAGTGCAAGCTCGACCCGACGTCCATCGAGGCGTGCTGGGCCAAGCGCGGCAGCAAGGCCGAGCCCACCGGCCCGGACTACCCCAACGCCGAGGTCGCCAAGGTCGAGGTCGCCAAGGCGGCCTACGAGGCCGCCAAGGTCGGCAAGGGCAACGGCAACAAGTTCGGCGAGCCCGTCACCGAGAACGTCACCAAGGCCGCCTACGACGCCTACACGGGTCCGGGCTCCAAGGTGCAGGACGCTCGTGGCAACTGGACCATCACGCACTACTACGTGCAGCAGTGGTACAAGCCCGGCACGGCGACCAAGTTCTACAAGACCGAGTTCTTCATCATCGAAGGTGCTGCCAAGGACGTCGGTCGCCTCGGTGACGTCGTCGGCGGCCAGGGCGTGTCCTGGAACCAGCCCACGGGCAAGTACGTCCGCGTGTTCGGCTACCCGGCCGCTCCGCACCCCGACGGCCACAAGAACTACACGGGCATCACGCCCAAGTGGTGCTACGGCAAGACCAGCAAGAAGGTCGTCGGCTCGGCCGCCAAGAAGATCGAAGAGCACGTCGCGCTCAAGTGCGCGATGACCGAGGGCGCCGACGGTGGCCCCTGGCTGCTCAACTACAGCAACAGCAAGCGTCTCGGCTACGTGAACGGTGTCACCAGCACCTTCAACGACCAGGACGGCAACAAGCGTGTCGACTACATCTCCTCGCCGTACTTCGACGGTGAGACCGCTGCGGTGTACAAGTCCGCGGCGAACGTGTGGTCCGGCAAGATCCTTTGAGTTGAGATCCTCTAAGTAACGCATCGCGCCCGTTTTAGGACGGTTCGCACAGCGGTAACTCGCGAAGGGCCCGGCATCGCCGGGCCCTTCGGCGTTCCCGGGGACAAATCTGAAGGGCGTTTTGACGCACGGCGCGCCCAGACGGTGCCATCAAGTCGATGTGATCTGCGTCACATCAGCCGGGTGGCCGTCGAGACGGCGGCACTCTCGCCACCGCAGCAACACTGACAACTTCCTTATGTTGATCTGCGGAAACGGTGTCATCCGGCACTTCCGGCAAGTCATCCTCTATCGCCGTTTAAACATCACGGAACGATCACGCCCGACTTAGCGCCCTTTTTCCCTCCAAAGCAGCTACCCGAGTTCAAGATCCACACTGTATGTTCCTGGCTATCCCTTTACTGACGCATGGGGCGCAAGAAGCTCCCCACGACAGCGCAAGGAGTTACCTTGAAGCGCATCCTCCTCCCCGCCGGTGGCGCCATTCTGGCCACCGGTCTGCTGGCTGCCGGCCTCGCCGGCACCGCTCAGGCCAGTGGCGACGTCGCGAGCGACGCGTTGGCGAAGACCCAGGCTCAGGCCGAAGAGACCCTGAACTTCTGGACCAAGTCCAACAACGCGGCCCTCACGCAGGCTGTGGCCTTCAACCCCGACTCGCTCGAGGTTGAGAAGATCTCCCGTGGTGGCGGCTATAGCGCCGACACCAAGCCCGGCTCCTCCGTGCCGATTGGCGAGGAGAAGAAGGTCGCCGTCAAGTCCCAGAACGTCAACCTGCCGAAGACCATCGGCAAGGTGTTCTTCGAGGGCCGCGACGGCAAGCTGTACTACTGCTCGGGCACCTCCGTCCAGTCGCAGTACCGTAACCTGGTGGCCACGGCCGGTCACTGCGTCTACGACATCGCCGGCAACGACGAGGTCGTTTCGCGCTGGGTCTTCGTCCCCGGTTACTACCAGGGCAAGACGCCTTACGGTGTGTACGTGGGTAAGCAGGCCTTCACCCACTACGACTTCGACGTGTACGAGGACTTCGACCGCGACTACGCGTTCGCGACCGTCTACAACGGCATTGGCGGCTCGCTGCGCCAGCCGACGAAGGTCGACCGGAAGACCTACGACGCCTACCAGGGTGAGAAGTTCACCAAGGACGTCACGGTCTCCGAGGACGAGTACAAGAAGGGCAAGCTCGACCCGGCGACCACGGACTACTACGACGTGGACCCGGGCTCGGCCGAAGAGGCCACCGGCCCGGACTTCCCCGGCGCAGTGGTGGACCGTCGTGAGGTCACCGGAGCCGTTTACAACGGCGCTGGTGTTGGCCAGGGCAACGGTAAGAGGTTCGGCGAGCCCGTCGTCGAGAACGTTACCTACAACGACTGGTTCGCGTACATCAAGAAGCAGAAGCCGAGCTGGCAGCCCGGTCAGCCCCTCCCGACTCCGACTGCCGCGTACCCCGCGACCGTCGGTGGCGACGGGCGGACCAACGCCACCCTCACGCACTACTACGTGCAGCGGTGGTTCAAGCCCGGCAAGGCTGTTCGCTTCGTCCGTCTCGAGTTCTTCACGGTCTCCGCTGCGCTCAAGGACGTCGGTCGCCTCGGTGACAACGTCGGTGGCCAGGGTGTCGCGTGGAACCAGGCTGCGGGCAAGGTCGTTCGTACCTTCGGGTACCCCTACGGCCCCAACCCTGACGGTTCCAAGCCCTACACCGGTGTTACGCCGAAGTGGTGCTACGGCAAGACCGCCAGCAAGGTCGTCAAGATCCCGGCCCGCAAGGTCGAGGAGCAGCAGTCGCTGAAGTGCGCCGTCACCGCCGGTTACGACGGTGGACCGTGGCTGGCGAACTACAGCAACGCGAAGCGTCTCGGCTACGTCACCGGCGTCACCAGCCTCATCGTGGACGTCGATGGCAACAAGCGCTACGACACGATCACCTCTGCCATCTTCGATGGCGAGACCGCCGCGATCTACAAGGCCGCTGCGGCCTCGTGGTCCGGCAAGCTCGTCAAGTAGTTAGCTGCGGGATCGAACGAAGGCCCTAGGTCGTCGTTCAACAGCTTCACCGAAGGGCCCGGCATCCTGCCGGGCCCTTCGGCCTTTCTGGGGTCTGACCTGGACCTCCAGCATTTTCCGTAACATTCCAGCACAATCTGTTACCAGAGTGACCAGAGGGTCGATAGGGTCTTTACAACTCGCTTGTTAACGTTGTGGAGATCTTCAGTGAAGCGCCTGCTCGTCCCCCTGACCGCCGCCAGCCTGAGCGCCGCCGCCCTCACCCTCCCCGCCAACGCCGCGCCCGACTGGGTTCAGGACCCACTCGCCCCCAAGGCCGCCGAGGCCTACAGCAACGCCTACTTCTGGCTCGACGCCAACGGTGCCGCGCTCAAGAAGGCCACGCAGTACAACGTCGATGCCAAGGACGTCCAGAAGCTGGTCTCCACCCAGGCCAAGGCGCCCGACGGCAAGCCGGGCTCGGCCTCCCCCACCGGCACGACGCCCGCCGTGGCCAAGTCCACGGCCGTGAACCTGCCCAAGACCATCGGCAAGGTCTTCTTCCTCGACAGCGCCGGCAACTACCGCTGGTGCTCGGCGACGTCCGTCCAGTCCAGGAACCGCAACCTGATCGCGACCGCGGGCCACTGCGTCTACGAGCGCGGCAAGGACGTCTTCGCCAAGTGGGTGTTCGTCCCCGGCTACTACCAGGGCAAGGCGCCGTTCGGCGTGTACGCGGGCGCCTACGCGTTCACCAGCTACGACCTCGACACCTACGACGACTACGACGGCGACTTCGCGTTCGTGGCCGTGCACAACGGCTTCGCGCTCCCCAACGACAAGAAGGTGTCGTTCAAGGAGTTCCAGGCATGGCGAGGCGACAAGTGGGTCAAGCCGGTTGAGATCAGCCCGGCCGAGTACGCCAAGTGCGTGCTCACCCTCGGCCACTGCTGGTCCCAGGGCGCCGACACCCCGGCCGACAAGGTGGGTCCCGACTTCCCCGGCGCGGTTCTGGAGAAGGTCGAGGCGGGCGAGAAGGAGTACACGGACGCCAAGACCGGCAAGGGCAACGGCTTCAAGCTCGGCGAGCCCGAGACCGTGCCCGTCACCCTGCCGGAGTACACCGCCTACAAGGGCCCCGGCAAGAAGACCATCGACAAGTCCGGCAACTACCTCATCACCCACTACTACACACAAAAGTGGGTCAAGCCCGGGTTGTCGCGCAAGTACTACATGGCCGAGTACGTCATCGGCATCGCCAAGGACCTGGGCCGGCTCGGTGACGCCGTCGGCGGCCAGGGCGTCGCCTGGAACCAGCCCATGGGCCAGAACGTCACCGCCTTCGGCTACCCCAGCGCCCCGCACCCCGACGGCGACAAGGCCTTCACCGGTGTGACGCCCAAGTGGTGCAGCGGCAAGACCGGAACGAAGAGGTACCAGGTCAACACGTTCAAGGTCGAGACGCACCAGGTGCTGAAGTGCTCGATGACCCCCGGCGCCGACGGCGGTCCCTGGCTGATGAAGTACGACAACAACAAGCGCACCGGCTACGTCAACGGCGTGACGAGCATGTTCCACGACCAGGACGGCAACGGCCGGATCGACTTCATCAGCTCCGCCTACTTCGACGGCGAGACCGCTGACGTCTACAACAAGGCCCAGTACGCGGCGACCAAGTCGATCGTCGGCCCCAACGGCGAGATGATGCAGTAGTAATAGGGACAACCTCGCGAGCCCGTCTCCGGATCGATCCGGAGACGGGCTCGCGTCGTAGGTAAGGCCTAAACGGCCGACAGCTCGCGCAGCGCCCGCACCGCAGGCTCGCTCTTGTACGGCTCCAGCCTCCTGCGCAGATCGGCCGCGTACGAGCGGGAACGCGCCGACTGAAGCTCACCCGCCAGCTTGAGCGCGGTCCCCGCCACCTCGCACGCCTCCTCGAGCTCACCGCACTGCAGCAGCCCGGCCGCCAGGAGCGACAGGTTGAACATCCGCCCCCGCACGAAGCGACCGTCCATGTCGAGCGAGCGACGCGCCTGCCGGACGACCCGCTCCCCCTCCCCCAGGTCGCGGAAGCAGTGGGCGAACTTGGCCGACAGATACGCCTCGTCGAAGTAGCTCAGCCAGGAGGGCTCGTCGCCGGGCGCCCGCGAGTCGAAGGCGACCTCGGCGGCGTGCAGCGCGTTGCCGCAGGAGCGGGCGTCGCCGAGGCCCGCGTGGGCGTGCGCCTCCTGTACCAGGCTCGAGCACAGGAGGGTGTGGACGCCCGCTCGGCGGGCCGAGAGCTGGGCGGCCCTGGCCAGGTCGAGCGCGTGGGCGTGCTGGCCCATGTAGATGGCCTGGTGCGCCATGCCGGCCAGGATCTCGCCGCCCAGCGCGTGGTCGTCGGCCCCTCTGGCCAGGCGCAGCGCCTGGATCAGGTAACGCTGGGCCAGGCCGTGCTGCTCCAGGTCGTAGGCCATCCACCCGGCCAGGCGGGTCAGCTCCGCGGCGGCCGCGGCCAGCTGCCTGCCGGTGGCCTCCCCGTACGTGCCCTCTTTGAGCAGCGGCGAGACCGCGGTGTCGAGGTACTTGATGACGGACGCGCGGACGCGTCCGCTGCCGAACCGGTTGTCGAGCTCACCGAAGGAGCGGGTGACCTCGTGGATCGCGGTGATGTCGGCCCGGCCGACCCGGCGCGAGCCGGCGCCGCCGGGGTGTTCCTCCGGCGGGGACGTCAGCCAGCGGACGGCCCCTACCGAGCCCGCGCCTATCGCGAAAGTCGAATCGATCAGGAATCGCCGTCTCTCCATATCGGCCCGCCACAGCGCCGTCACGGTCGCGACCCCTTCCTTCCACGTGTGCGTGAACTCCTGCCCGAGATCAAGGGGCGAGACGATGGCCGGCATGCCCACCTCCACCGGGGAGAAGGGTCTGCCGAGCCGTAGCGCGAAAATCTCGGTAAGGAGGCACGGCACAGGGTCCCGAGGCCGCTGACCGCCTATCCAGCGCAGCACGGAGCTGTGGTCGTACTTCAGGCCGGGGGCGCCGCGCGCGGCGCCCAGGTCGTTGAGGCACCTGGCCAGCCCCTTGTGGGAGAAGCCCGCCTCCGCGATCAGCTGCTGTAGCAGTCGATTGGGCTCGCGTTCCATCGCTCTCCTCGCGGCAACCGGAAGCCCGCTTCCTTACAGAGAGCCCTCTTTATAGCACGGAGAGTAAAGAAAGATTGGCGATTTCCCAAGGGGGCCGAGGGACTACAGGCGGGCGACCCCGTCGGCGCGGGCCTGGGCGGCCACGGCGGCGGTCACCGCGGGCGCCACGCGCTTGTCGAACGGGCTGGGGATGATGTACTCGGCGGTGACGTCGTCGCCCACCACGCCGGCGAGCGCGGTGGCCGCGGCCACCTTCATGTTCTCGGTGATCGTGGTGGCCCGGACGTCGAGCGCGCCGCGGAAGACGCCGGGGAAGGCCAGCACGTTGTTGATCTGGTTGGGGAAGTCGGAGCGGCCGGTCGCGACCACCCTGGCGTGCTTCGCGGCCACCTCGGGATGCACTTCGGGGGTGGGGTTGGACAGGGCGAACACGATCGAGTCCGCGGCCATCGAGGCGATGGCCGCCTCCGGCACGGTCGAGCCGGACAGGCCGAGGAAGACGTCGGCGCCCGCCAGGGCCTCCTCGGTCGAGCCCTTGTGACCCGCCTTGTTGGTGTCGCGGGCAAGGGCCTCCTTGACCGGGTTGAGCCCTTCCCTGCCGCTGTAGAGCATGCCCTTGGAGTCCGCGACCGCGATGTCACCGATGCCGGCCTCCAGGAGGATCCTGGTGACCGCGACCCCGGAGGCGCCGGCGCCGGCCACCACGGCACGCAGGTCGCCCAGGGAGCGGCCGGTCAGCCGGGCCGCGTTGGTCAGCGCGGCGAGGGCCACGATGGCGGTGCCGTGCTGGTCGTCGTGGAAGACGGGAATGTCGAGCAGGTCCCGCAGCCGGTCTTCGACCTCGAAGCAGCGGGGCGCGCTGATGTCCTCCAGATTGATGCCGCCGAACGAGGGCGCCAGTCGCACGACGGTCTCGACCAGAGCGTCGACGTCGGTGCAGTCGAGGCAGATCGGGACCGCGTCGACGCCCCCGAACTCCTTGAACAGCAGCGCCTTGCCCTCCATCACGGGCATGGCCGCGGCCGGGCCGATGTCACCGAGGCCGAGCACGGCCGTGCCGTCGGAGACGACGGCGACCACGTTGGACACCCAGGTGTAGTCATTGACCAGTGACGGCGTGTCGGCGATCGCGGTGCAGACGCGGGCGACCCCGGGGGTGTAGGCAAGGGAAAGGTCGTCGGCGTTACGGACCGGAATGGTGGATCGGACCTCGAGTTTGCCGCCGCGGTGCAATGCGAAGGCGGGATCGAGATCGAGGGATTCGAGGGAAGTGGGTGTGGTAGTCACAGCGACCCCAGTAGTCATCGGACGGATGAGACCTTCGGCAGACGGCGCGAGAGGCCTGGCTTCGGTAGCCGCCAGGATCCCCTCTTCGATCGTCTCGTGCGAGGGGTTACGGGGGTCACCCGTGGCTCCATAGTGCCACATGCTGAGATCAGGTCCGTCTCGGGACTGACTCCGTTCTGTTGACGCATTGTTAATTGTCGGATGACGATCTGCCGCAAAAACCCACTTAAACTACACAAAAAACAACTTTCCTTACATATCACTTGAGGAGGCCCGCCAATGGCCCTCTGGCCCAGAACGCGCCGTGGTTACACCACCGGCGCGCTCGCTCTGACCGCCGCTTTGGCACTGTCCGCCTGCGGCAGCTCCACTGAGACGGGCACCACCGGTGCCTCGTCCTCCGCACCCGCCACGGCGGCGGGCGGAGTCACGCTGGTCTCCCCCGGCAAGCTGACCACCTGCACCAACCTGCCGTACCCGCCGTTCCAGGCCAAGGACGCCAGCGGCAAGGTCGTCGGGTTCGACGTGGACATGATCGACCTGGTCGCCAAGAAGCTGGGCGTCACGCAGGACATCGTGGACATCGACTTCGACTCGATCAAGGGTGGTGCCGCGCTCAGCGCCGGCAAGTGCGACGTCGCCGCGGCCGGTATGACGATCACCGAAGACCGCAAGCAGCATCTCGACTTCTCCAGTCCCTACTTCGACGAGGTGCTCGGCCTGGTGACCAAGAAGGGCGCGGGCGTGCCCACGCTCGAGGCCGCCAAGGCCAAGAACCTGAGCGTCGGCGTGCAGGCCGGTACGACCAGCCTCACGCTGGCCAAGAACGCGGGCATCGAGGCCAAGGAGTTCAAGGACTCCGGCAAGCTGCTGCTCGCGCTGCAGTCCGGCCAGGTCGACATGGTCATCCAGGACCTTCCGGTCGTCGTCGACTGGATGAAGAAGCCGAACGTCTCCTCGGCCTATGAGCTGTCCGGCCAGGTGCCGACCCACGCGCAGTACGGCTTCGCCGTCAAGAAGGGCAACACCGCGCTGCTCAAGGTCATCAACGACTCGCTGTCCGAGGCCATCAAGGACGGCACCTGGTCCAAGGAGTACCAGCAGTGGATGGGCGCGGCGCCCGTCACGACCCCGACGCCCACCTCCTGATCATGACGACCACGCCGACCACCGCTGAGCCCGCCCGCAGCGGGCTCAGCCCCCGCCAGCGCCGCCGGATCAGCCTCGCCATCCAGTACGCCGTCTTCGCCCTCGTCCTCCTCGCGGTGATCCTGCTCGCGGACTGGCCGAAGATCTTCGAGAACTTCCTGAACGGAAAAGTCGCGGCGGGGATGTTCCCCACGCTGTTCACGGTCGCGCTGAAGAACACGCTGATCTTCACCGTGGCCGGCTATGTGATCGGCTTCGTGCTCGGTCTCGTGCTGGCGCTGATGCGGTTGTCCTCCGTAACGCCGTACCGGGTGGTCGCCCTCGTCTACATCGAGATCTTCCGCGGCCTGCCCGCACTGATCATCTTCCTACTGCTCGGGTTCGGCCTGCCGATCGCGTTCCCCGGGTTCAAGCTCCCCGGCGACGTCTACGGCACGGTGGCGCTCGCGCTGGGCCTGGTGGCCGCCGCCTACATGGCCGAGTCGTTCCGCGCGGGCATCCAGGCGGTGCCCAAGGGGCAGATGGAGGCGGCCAGGTCGCTCGGCATGAAGCCGGGCCGGGCGATGCTCTCGATCATCCTGCCGCAGGCCATCAGGATCGTGATCCCGCCGCTCACCAACGAGCTGATCCTGCTGTTCAAGGACTCCTCGCTGGTCTTCACGCTGGGCGTGACCGCGGCGACCACCGAGCTGACCAAGTTCGGCTCCGACACCACGATCGACCAGGCCAACAGCACGCCGCTGATCGTGGCGGGGGCCACCTACCTGCTGATCACGATCCCGCTCGGGTTCGTCGTACGCCGCCTCGAAGCGCGTCAGGGGAGGAAACGGTGACCCACGCCGTAGAGATCAGGGACCTGCACAAGCACTTCGGCACCAATGAGGTGCTCAAGGGCATCGACTTCACCGTCGAACCCGGCCAGGTGGTCTGCGTCATCGGCCCGTCGGGGTCGGGCAAGTCGACGCTGCTGCGCTGCGTGAACCTGCTGGAGACGCCCACCAAGGGCAAGGTGTTCGTCAACGGCCGCGAGCTGACCCATCCCGACGCCGACATCGACGCCACCCGGCGGCAGGTCGGCATGGTGTTCCAGCAGTTCAACCTCTTCCCGCACCTGACCGCGCTGCAGAACGTGATGATCGCCCAGCAGCGGGTGCTGAACCGGAGCAAGGCCGAGGCCGAGATCGTCGCCAGGGAGAACCTGGACAAGGTCGGCGTCGCCGACAAGTGCCACGAATATCCCGGCAAGCTCTCCGGCGGGCAGCAGCAGCGGGTGGCCATCGCCAGGGCCCTGGCCATGAACCCGGCCCTGATGCTCTTCGACGAGCCCACCTCGGCGCTCGACCCCGAGCTGGTAGGCGACGTGCTCGCCGTCATGCGCAAGCTGGCGGAGGAGGGCATGACCATGCTGGTGGTCACCCACGAGATGGGCTTCGCCCGCGAGGTGGCCGACCGCGTGGTGTTCATGGACGGCGGGGTGATCGTCGAGGACGGGACACCCGCCCAGGTGGTCGGCGACCCGCAGCATGAACGCACCCGCTCCTTCCTCAGGCGCGTCCTGCACCCAGAGGGCTGACCGCCACGAGGCGGCCGACGCGTGCGTTCAAAAGGCGTTCAAGGCGTCCAAGGCCGTCCGACGCGGGCGGGTCGCCCGGCGCGTGAGCGCCGAGCACGGCGGAGTGTCCGGTCTCCGGGCGCCCCGCCGCTCGTGTAATACTCCGGCATGGACCTCACCTCTTACGCCGAGTGGGCGGTCCGGTTGGTCAACGATCCGCACCCGCCACCCGAGCTCACAGGGCTGCGCGACGAACTGGCGGCCGTCTTCGACGGGACCGGTGGCGAGGAAGCCGTCGTGGCGCGCCTGAACGCGCTGCTCGTCCGCCATCCGGTGCGCCCGCAGCTCTCAGGCCACGACGGGCAGCGCTGGCACCTCCACCTGGCTGTGAGCGCCGACGGCACCGATGACGCCGCCGCCGGTGCCGCGATGGGCCTGGCCGCGGTCGTCGCCGAGCTGGGCGCCGACCGGCTCGGCCGGTGCCAGGAGCCGCACTGCCTGCGGGCCTTCCTCGACACCTCCTCCAACCACTCGCGCCGCTACTGCTCCGCCCGGTGCGCCAGCAGGGCCAACGTGGCCGCCTACCGCGCCCGCCGCAGAAGCGGCCAGTAGCGCAGCACCACCCGGCCCACGATGTCGTTCACCGGGCCGAAGTCCCAGCTGTCGCGGCGCCCACTGGCCCGCTGGTTGTCGCTCTCCAGCCACCAGCCGTCATCGCCATGCCATTGGGCCCGCTTGACGATCAGCCGATCGGGCTCGCCGGGGAGCCGCGCCACGACGAGGTCTCCGGGATGGACCGCGGCGCCTCGGCGTACGAGAAGCCAGTCGCCATCGACCAGAGCGGGACGCATCGAATCCCCCTCGACACGCACTCTCATGGGCTGTGACCCTCTCCTCCACGGGTGTTTGGACCCGAGTAAGGTCGGTAGGTGGACCAAGCTGATTCAGCATCAAGGAAGGACTTTCTGATGCTCGCACGACTGCTACGACCCAAGCATGTCGCTTCCGCACACTGCGACCTGCCCTGTGGGGTGTACGACCCCGCGCAGGCCCGGATCGAGGCGGAGTCGGTC
The DNA here is from genome assembly GCF_043197155.1 of Nonomuraea sp. NPDC049269. Lineage (NCBI taxonomy): Bacteria > Bacillati > Actinomycetota > Actinomycetes > Streptosporangiales > Streptosporangiaceae > Nonomuraea > Nonomuraea sp. NPDC049269. Next base: position 35,795 of record NZ_JBICSO010000008.1, on the reverse strand, counting down.
AAGGCCATCATGGAGAAGTACGCGGCCAACGAGGACCCGATCTTCCGCGCCCGCGCGCTCTCCATCAAGGAGGAGCGGGCCGAGCTCGTGAAGCACCACCTCTGGGTGCTCTGGACCGACTACTTCAAGCCCCCGCACCTGGAGCAGTACCCGCAGCTCCACCAGCTCTTCTGGGAGGCCACGAAGCTGGCCGGCGCGGCGGGCGGCAAGGGCACGGTCGAGGTGGCCAAGGCCGAGGACCTGCTCGGCAAGATTGACGAGATCTCGAAGATCTTCTGGGAGACCAAGGCCGCCTAAATCGGCACAAAGGCTCTGTGCGGCGACCTTCCGCGCAGAGCCTTTTCCGTCGATGGCGAGTCTGAATCCGCCAACCACCTCCCAGGGGCGGTAAGTTGCAGTCAGCGTCATAACGCGAGGAGGAACGTGACCGAGGAAACCGAGACGCGGGCTGAGGGCGTGGCCGGCATCCGTGACGTGGTGAGCATCAGGCTCCCCGCCGCGAGTGCCTACCTGTCTGTGCTGCGTACGGCCACCGCCGGGCTGGCCGCACGGCTCGACTTCACGCTGGACGAGATCGAGGATCTGCGGATCGCGGTCGACGAAGCGTGCGCGATGCTGCTGAGCGAGGCCGTGCCCGGGACCGACTTGACCGCCGAATTCGAGCTGACCGGGCAGGAGATGCAGGTCAGAGTCGAAGTGGCGACGGTCGGCAGCTCCGCGCCCAAGAGGGACGACTTCGCCTGGATGGTACTGACCGCCCTGGCAGACGATGTGGAAGCGGTGATCGACTCTCCCGATCGCATGGCGATCGTCCTGCGTAAGCGCCGAGGCACGGCGAGGCCGGCGTGACGGAAAGGACTGGAGCCATGGCCACCAGCGACCACGCCGTCCCCGACAGGGTGCGTGCCCGCATCCTCTTCGCCGAGCTGGCCGAGCTGGGTCCCGATGAGCCGCGTAGGCAGCGCATCAGGGACGAGCTGGTCGAGCTTCACCTTCCTCTGGTCGAATACCTGGCCCGCCGCTTCCGCAACCGCGGCGAGTGGCTCGACGACCTCACTCAGGTCGCCACCATCGGCCTGATCAAGTCGATCGACCGCTTCGACCTCAACCGCGGCGTGGAGTTCTCCACCTACGCCACGCCCACGATCGTCGGCGAGATCAAGCGCCACTTCCGTGACAAGGGCTGGGCGGTGCGCGTGCCGCGCCGCCTGCAGGAGCTCAAGCTGTCGCTGACCAAGGCGATCAGCGAGCTGTCGCAGCGCGAGGGCCGGGCACCGACCGTCGCGGAGCTGGCCGCCTACTTGAAGATGACCGAGGAGGAGGTGCTCGAGGGCCTGGAGTCGGCCAACGCCTACTCCACCGTGTCCCTCGACGCGCCCGACTCCGGCGACGACGACGCGCCCGCCGTGTCCGACTCGCTGGGCATCGTGGACGAGTCGCTTGAGGGTGTCGAATACCGCGAGTCGCTCAAGCCGCTGCTCGAACGGCTGCCGCCCCGCGAGAAGCGCATCCTGCTGCTGCGGTTCTTCGGCAACATGACCCAGTCGCAGATCGCCACCGAGCTGGGCATCTCGCAGATGCACGTGTCCCGGCTGCTGGCCCGCACGCTGGCCCAACTACGCGAGGGCCTGACGGCGGACGACTAATCCTTCTGAGAGTCCTCGCCATACAGTGCGTGGGTGGTGGGGGGCGCGAGCAACGTGCCGAGGCCGGTGACGGCCACCAGGATCAACGGGATCCCAAGGAGCGGCTCGTCCGACTGGATGAGCGTGACCGCGACAGGGAGCACGAAGATCTGGGCCAGCACGCTGGGCGATCTCCCCCATCGCTCCATCTTGAACAGGCCGCCCCAGGCCACCCAGAGCAGTCCGGCGCCGATCAGCATCCCGAACGCCGCCTCGGCCAGCGCGCTGGTGACGTCCTCCGCGGCGCCGGTCAGCGTCTCCACGCCGACATAGAGGCCGAGGCCGAGCGCCACCAGGCCCTCCAGGGCGACGACGAGCGCGGCGACGAGAAGCGTCCAAGGTCGGTTCACGCCCCAAACCCTATCGGTGCCCCTTGCCGCCCCCAGATTCCGACTAATGGCCGATAAGCCAGATATCGGACACCGGCTACGCTGAACGACATGCGCGCGATGCTCCTGGTCAACCCCAAGGCCACGACCACGAATGCCCGCCGGCGCGACGTGCTGATCCGCGCGCTCGGCGCCACCGTCGAGCTGACCGTGGAGCAGACCCGATACCGGGGGCACGCGGCGACGCTGGCCGGCACCGCCCGTGCCAAGGGCTACGACGTGGTGGCGGTGCTCGGCGGCGACGGGACGATCAACGAGGCGGTGAACGGCCTGCTCAACGCCGTCAACGGCGACGACGCCGCGCACCTGGACGATCCCAGCTCCGGACGGCCCGCGCTGCTCGTCATCCCGGGGGGCAGCGCGAACGTGTTCGCCCGCGCCCTGGGCCTGCCGAACGACCCGGTCGAGGCCACGGGCGCGGTGCTGGAGGCGCTGCGCGACGGCCGCCGCAGGACCGTGGGGTTGGGGCAGGCCCTGTGGGAGGGCGAGAGCCGATATTTCACCTTCTGCTCGGGGATGGGGTACGACGCCGAAGTCGTCCGGGCGGTCGAGGGGCTCCGCGGCTCGGGCAGGAAGGCGACGCCGACGCGTTATGTGAACACCGCGTTGCGCCACTATCTCGCCACCGACAAGCACCACCCGGCGATGACGCTGACGGGCCCCGGCATCCCCGCCGCCAAGGGCGTCTACATGGCGATCATCTCCAACACCTCGCCATGGACCTACGTCGGCAACCGGCCGGTCAGCCCCACGCCCTGGGCCGGCTTCGAAACCGGGCTCGACCTGCTGGGGCTCCAGCGGATGGGCCTGATCTCGATGCTCCCCGTCATCCGGCAGATCCTCACGGAGCGTGACAGCCTTCCGTCGGGCCGGCACCTCGTCCAGCTGCACGACGAGCCCGAGTTCACGCTCACGGCGGCCCGCCCAGTGGCCTTCCAACTGGACGGTGACTACCTGGGAGAACGGGAATCGGTAACATTCCGATCTATCCCGAACGCATTACAAGTTCTGGTCTAGCTGGTTACATTCGGTCATTGTGTGACGCATCCGACATCCATCCCAGCCAAAACTTCCCACCAACCCCCTTGCGTGCACTCTCCGTGGCTGACAGGCTCAACTTTGACGTCGGAACGTAGGACCTTTAACAAGCCTTACCGGTCCGCTCCGGCGTACGGTGAGCAATCCCGGTCCCCTCCAGGATCCGGGTCATTGCTCGCGCGAGTTAGTGAAACTCTTCACAAAGTAGTAGCCGCACGGAGCCAACCTGAGGTTCCATCTACTAAGGAGTGAACGCATGGACTGGCGCCACAGAGCTGCCTGCCGTGACGTCGACCCCGAGCTGTTCTTCCCGATCGGCAACACCGGTCCGGCACTCTCGCAGATCGACGAGGCCAAGCAGGTGTGCCGCTCGTGTTCGGCGGTCGACCTGTGCCTGAAGTGGGCTCTGGAGTCCGGCCAGGACGCCGGCGTCTGGGGTGGCCTGAGCGAGGACGAGCGCAGGGCCCTGAAGCGCCGCAGCGCCCGTGCCCGCGCTCGCGCCTCCGCCTGACGAAACCGCCTGACGACCCGATCTCGTACGGCGGGCATGGGCGGACCCACACGCCTTGGGCAGCTGGGGCCTGCCGGAATATGCCCGCGGAACCCGCACGTGACGGGCCGCCGACACGCGCGCCCCGTGACAAGGGCACGCCGTCAGGCGGCCGGAAGCGGGATGGAGAGCGTCACTTCTGTGCCGCCCTCCAGACGAGGGGCGATCGCGAGCTTGCCCGAGAGTTCGCCCACCACGAGTGTGCGGACGATCTGCAGGCCCAGGCTCGTGGAGTTGTCCAGGTCGAAGCTGTCGGGCAGGCCCTGGCCGTCATCCCAGACGGTCACGCGCAGCCTGTCCGGAGTCGGTTCCACGACCACTTGCAGGTGTTTGGGGCGGCCGTGTTGCAAGGCGTTCTGCAGGAGCTCGGTGAGGGCCATCGCCAGAGGGGTGGCGATGAGCGACGGGAGGGTTCCGAAACTGCCTATCCGCCGTGGGGTGACCTCCGCCTCCGCCGCCGACACCTCGCCCGCCATCGCGATCACGCGGTCGGCGATGTCGTCGAAGTCGACGAACTCCTCCGGCGCGTGAGAGAGCGTCTCGTGCACGATCGCGATCGAGCCGACCCGCCGAACCGCCTCCTCCAGCGCCTCCCGCCCTTCGGGCACGCGCAGGCGCCGCGCCTGGAGCCGGAGCAGGGCCGCCACCGTCTGCAGGTTGTTCTTGACCCGGTGGTGGATCTCGCGGATCGTCGCGTCCTTGGTCATCAGCTCGCGTTCGCGGCGGCGCAGCTCGGTGACGTCGCGGATGAGCACCAGCGCCCCGATGCGGCCGCCGCCGACGATCAGCGGGATCGCCCGGAGCTGCACGATCGTCCCGCCGGACTCGACCTCGGTCTCCTTGGCCGCCCGCCCGCTGGCCACGATCATCAGGTCCTCGTTGATGGGCTCGTCGGAGTAGCAGAGCGTGGCGGTCACCCGGCCCAGCTCGGCTCCGACCAGATCCGCGTGCAGGCCGAGCCGCCGGTAGGCCGACAGGGCGTTCGGCGACGCGTACGTGACGCGGCCCGCCCGGTCGAGCCGCAGCAGGCCGTCACCGACCCGCGGGGAACGGACCAGGATCGGCTCCTCGCCGGAGAACGGGAAGCGCCCCTCCGCCACCATCTGAGCCAGGTCGGAGGCGCTCTGCAGGTAGGTGAGCTCCAGGCGCGAGGGGGTGCGTGCCGAGGACAGGTTCGTGGAGCGCTGGATCACCGCGAGGAAGCGGGCCTCGCCGACCGGGACCGCCCGGCGTACGGGGATGGTCTCCTCGCGGACGGGCACGCCCGTCGACCAGTCGGGGTCGCCCTCGCGGCAGATGCGCCGTTCGTTCCACGCCGTGTCGATCAGGTAGCGCTCGCCCTTGGCCGCGACGGTGCCGACGATGTCGTCGTGGTAGACGGTGGGTCCGGTGGTCGGGCGCATCTGCGCGATCGCGATCCAGCCGCCGCCCTCGCCCTGGAGCGGCGCCCACAGGATGAGGTCGGCGAACGACAGGTCGGCCAGCAACTGCCAGTCGGAGACCAGCGAGTGCAGCCAGTCGAGGTCCGCCGCGTCGAGAGCGGTGTGGCGGACGACGAGGTCGCTGAGAGTCGGCACGAGTGCATCATGCGTGCTTTCCCGCGGAACAACCAAACCGGCGTCCCGGCCCGCGCCGCCCGCCGGCTCACCCATCGGGCCTCGAACGCCGGTGAACACGGGCGTGTCATCGTGCGGTCAACCGTCGATTTTCGGGAATCTCACATGGTGATAACCGTCACACCGTCCCGCGAGGCGGGACCGTGCTGAGCGCTGCGGAGGTGATCGACACGTTGATCCTCTTCGGCGCGGCCTCGGTTGCGGCCACGCCTGCCCCTGTGTATATCCTTCACAATCAACCTGAGCTGCCCGAACCGGCATGTATCACGGCGGGCAAGCCCGGTCTGACGACGAGCGAGCCCGTGCCCGTGTCGTGCCGGTGGTTGACCGCTCGGGCCATTCTGAGTTCCGATGATCTCGCGGTGATCAGACACGCCCTCACCGCCGTGGCAGAAGTGAAGGTGAGAGCGTGACGGACGACGGCCCTCGCGTACCGAAGTACTACGACGTGAAGCGGAGCCTGCTCGAGCTCACCAAGAGCCTGTCCGCCGGTACGGCGCTGCCCCCCGAGCGGGCGCTGGCCGTACGCTTCGAGACCTCGCGCACCACGGTCCGTCAGGCGCTGACCGAGCTGGTCGTCGAGGGGCGGCTGCTGCGCATCCAGGGCAAGGGCACGTTCGTCGCCCAGCCGAAGGTGGCGCAGGTGCTGCAGCTCACGTCGTACATCGGCGATCTGCGCACGGCCGGCCTGGAGCCCGACACCAAGATCCTGGAGATCGGCTACATCACCGCCGACGAGCCGCTCGCCCGGCGGCTGGCCATCAACCCCGGCGGGCGCGTCCTGCGGATCCACCGCCTGCGCCTGGCCAACGGAGAGCCGGTCTCGATAGACACCACCCACCTGTCGGCCCGCCGCTTCCCCCGGCTGCGGCGCGAGCTGGAGGTGCACGCGTCGCTGTACGAGACGCTGCACAACGCCTACAACGTACGGCTCACCGACGCCGAGGAGATCATCGAGACCGTCCTGGCCACCCCGTACGACGCCAAGGCCCTGGGCGTGGACGTGGGCCTGCCGATGCTGCTCCTGACCCGGCACGCCTTCGACGCCGACGGGAACCCGGTCGAGTGGGCGCAGTCGCTCTACCGCGGCGACCGGTACAAGTTCGTCACCCGCCTGCGCCGCCCCTAGCAGGCGGCCTTCGGCAGGTCGCAGACCTTGTCCGTCATCCGCTCCGCCTGGGAGATGAGACCCTTGAAGCGCTTGAGCGGCAGGCTCTTCGTGGGCCAGGCCGATCCGCCTACGACATAGACGGTCGCGCCGTTGCGTACGACGACCGCTTGTTCGCCGTTCTCGAAGAACCGGCCGCCGGCCCGCAGAGCGTCGTCGCCCACCTTGAGTGGCTTGGTGTAGTAGTGGTGGCGATCGGGGCCCTTGCCGAAGTTCGCGCAGCGGGACAGGTCCGCGCGCAATCCTCGCATCGCCTCGCGGGCGGCGGAGACGCTCTTGTAGACGACGAGCTGCTCGTACTTGACCGTGTCTTCCGATCGGTAGTGGACAGCCCGGGTCGCCAGGCGATCGGCGGTCGAGGCCGTGCGGCGCTCGCACGGGTTCAGCCGCAGCGGGAGTCCTTTCGACTCGGTGATCGTGTAGGTCTCCCATTTCTTGGCCGGTGGGTGGGTCTCCAGGAAGAGCGTCCCGGCGGGCAGGGAGCCCGCTCCCATCGACATCACCGCGGCGGCGGCCACAGCCATCCCCATGTGTAACATCTGGCCTCCATGTCATGTCTCATCCCATGAGATGTCCATTAATAGCGAATCGTTCGGCTATTACGGGACTTCTTGCCATAGCGGGGTGATTATGGCGGCATGGCAAAGGCGATCGAACAACCCGTTCCCGGCATCACGGTCGGCCACGCTCTCCTCGCCCGCTCCAAGGGCACGGCCCAGCCGGTGGACAAGATCGTGCATGACGGCGACACGATCAACATCGCGGCCGACGGCAACTTCGGCGTGCGCCTGCTCGGTGTCGACGCTCCCGAGGTCAGCTTCGAGTTACCGCGCAACCCGAACTTCCCCGACTTCCCCAAGGGCTTCGTCTCCATCGACAAGCCCGCCTGGACGACCTTCCTCACCGACCCGTTCGAGAAGGGCTACCAGGAGCTCACGCTCCGCACGGCCCTGCACAACAACCTGCTGGCCAGGCTGGGCCCGGCGGCCGCGCCCAACCACGCCGCCCACGCGGCCCCGGCCACCCAGGCGCTCAAGACCATGATCCAGCTCGACATCACCGAGCAGGCCCTCACCGACGAGACGTTCAAGATCAGGCTGGCCTTCGCGCACGAGATCCTCGACAGGTACGGCAGGCTCCTCTGCTACGTCAACCGCGACCAGCGCGAGAAGCCCCGTCCCGACCCCTACAACGAGCGGCTGCTCGCGGCCGGGCATGTGATCCCGTACTTCATCTGGCCCAACGTCGACCCCTTCGTACGCCAGGAGGGCCGCCTGACCGACGCCGTGCCGTCCCCGGGCAGCGCCAGGACGGTCGCCGAAGCAGGCGCGCTGGGCCGGGCCAGGCAGGCCGTACGACGGGCCCGCGAGGCGGGGCTGGGCCTCTGGGACCACGCGAACCCGCTCGCCGTGCTGCCGTTCGAGCTGCGCTTCCTGGCCCAGCGCCGGGCGCCTGACCGCTACGTGCTCGACCTGTCGGACAACGCCAGGGAGTTGCTGCATCCGCAGAGCTACTTCCGTATCCCCAACCCCGAGGACCGGCTGTTCATCAACGCCGAGCACGCCCCGTTGTTCAGCGAGAAGGGCTGGTCCGTCCCGCCGCTGTGAGGGGGTGGGGTTAGCCCCACCCCACAGGCGCACACCAAGCCCATGTCGCGCATCCCCGTAGGTCAATACGGTTGGTCGCATGAAAGTCCCCCGCCCGTGGTCGGCACGCGCCTGGCTCGACACGGCGCACGTCGTGATCGGGCTGCCCGTCGGCATGGTCCTCGCCGGGCTGACCGTCGCGTGCGCCGCGGCGCCGCCCCTGATGCGCCGCGGCCTGCCGCACTTCACCCGGGTGCAGCGCTCCCGGTTCGAGGCGTTCCTCGGGGTGCGCATCCCGCCGGTGCGCTCACCGATCAGCTACCGCAGCCACATCACCTGGCGGCAGATCGGCTACCACGTGCTCTCGCCGCTGGTGGGGCTGGCCGGGGCCGTCCTGGTCGCGTTCGCGTGGGGGGCGGCCGTGGTGGGGCTGACGGCGTTCCTGCAGCCGATGCTGCAGGACCCGCCGCTGGTGTTCCGCTTCAACCTGCGCAATCCGGGCGTGGTCTCCGCCTACATGGCCGTCGGGTTCGTGCTGCTGCTGGTGGCCCCGGCCCTGGCACGGGCGATGGCGCACCTCGATCTGTCGGTGGCGCGCACGCTGCTCGGCCCCAGCCGCCACGAGCTGGGACAGCGGATCGAGACGCTGACCGAGAGCCGCGCCGGGGTGATCGACGCGGCCGACGCCGAACGGCGGCGCATCGAGCGAGACCTGCACGACGGCGCCCAGCAGCGGCTGGTCTCCCTGGCCATGAACCTCGGACTGGCCCGCGCCACGCTGACCGACCTGCCCGAGCCCGCCCGCGAGGCGATCGAGCGGGCGCACGAGGAGTCCAAACAGGCGCTCAAAGAGCTACGCGACTTCGTCCGCGGCCTGCACCCGGCCGTGCTCAACGACCAAGGGCTCGACGCGGCGCTCTCCGGCATCGCCGCGCGCACCCCCATCCCGGTGCGGCTCCGCGTCGACATCGGCCTACGCACTTCTCCTACCATCGAGGCGGTGGCGTTCTTCATCGTGTCCGAGGCACTCACCAACATCGCCAAGCACGCGGCGGCCACCAGAGCCCAGGTGAGCGTGGTGCGCGAGCGCGACCGGCTGTCCCTGCTCATCTTCGACGACGGCTGCGGCGGCGCCACGCTCGACGGCGGCACCGGGCTGCGCGGCCTGGTCCAGCGGATCGACTCGGTCGACGGAACGCTCCGCCTGTCCAGCCCGCTCGGCGGGCCGACCACGATCGAGGTGGACCTGCCGTGCGAGTAGTGCTGGCGGAAGACTCCGTACTCCTGCGCGAGGGGCTCGTCCGGCTGCTCGACGCGGCCGGCATGCGGGTGGTGGCGGCCGTGGACGACGCTGAGAGCCTGCTGCGCGCCGCCGAGGAGCACCTGCCCGACCTGGTGGTCACGGACGTGCGTATGCCGCCCACCCACACGGATGAGGGCCTGCGGGCGGCCCTCGTGCTGCGCCGCGAGCACCCCGGCATATCCGTGCTGGTCCTCTCCCAGTATGTGGAGGAGCGCTACGCGGCCCGGCTGCTCGCCTCGGCGAGCGGTGGCGTCGGTTACCTGCTCAAGGACCGGGTGGCCGACGTGACCGACTTCATCGACGCGCTGCGCAGGGTGGCGGCGGGCGGCACCGCGCTGGACCCGGAGGTCGTCGCCCAGCTGCTGCTGCGCGGCCACAGCGACCCGCTGGACCGGCTGACGCCCAGAGAGGGCGAGGTGCTCAAGCTGATGGCGGAAGGCCGCTCCAACGCGGGCATCGGCCAGGAGCTCGTGCTCAGTGAGGGGGCGGTCGGCAAGCACATCGGCAACATCTTCGCCAAGCTCGACCTGTCCCCTGCCGAGGGCGACCACCGGCGGGTCCTCGCCGTCCTGCAGTTCCTCAAGATCAGGAGTCTGTCATGAGGGCCTTGTGGCTGAGCGCGGGCGCCATGGTGACCGTGTTGGCTCTGCTGGGCACCAGCAGCGTGCTCTGGGGCGCATTCGCCTACGCCCGTCCACCGATAGAGACCACCAGCAGGAGCATCCCGTTCAAGCTGTCTCGGTTGAAGGTGATCGTGGCGCGCGGAAACGTGAATGTCAGCATCCATCCCGGCGAGGCCGGCGAGCTGTTTCTCGAACGGTCGCTGCGCTGGTCCAAGCAGAAGCCGGGCGTCAAGGAGGACTGGGACGAGCAGCGGACGCTGCGGCTCGACGTTTCCTGCCCTGGCATGGACCAGCCGGACGCGCCGCTCTGTCAGGCTCACTACACGCTGTTCGTGCCGGAGGAGACCGACATCGAGACGGAGTCGGCCAATGGCGGCCTCGATGTCCACGACATCTTCGGCGACATCCGGATGACCTCCGAGTCGGGTGAGCTGCGGGCCTACCGGACCTCGGGCACGGTCTGGGCCAGGAGTGGTTCCGGCGATGTCACGGGAGTCGGGCTCACCGGCGGCGAGGCGGACATGGAGACCGGCGCGGGTCGCGTCGACCTGTCCTTCGACGCCGCTCCGACGAAGGTCCGCGCGGTCGTCAGGACCAGAGGGGATGTCGTCGTGGTGGTCCCCGACCTGGGCTACGACGTGACGGCGAGCGCCAAGCGGGCCGACGTCAACGTCAAGAAGGACCCCACCTCACCAAGGAAGATCACCATACAGTCGCAGAATGCTCTTGTGATGCCCTGCTGCGAGTGACTCTCCGGGGACCCGAGCGTTGACATCTGTTTACTCGGGTGACTCGTTGGTAGGTTCCCGGGCATGGAGTCTGCGAAGCACGCCGGTGACGCCGCCGTCGCCGTGTCCAAGGCCTACGGTGTCGAGACCATGTTCACTCTGTCGGGAGGGCACGTCTTCCCGCTCTACGACGGCGCCGTGCACGAGGGCATGCGGATCCTCGACGTACGCCACGAGCAGAGCGCCGTGTTCGCCGCGGAGGCCACAGCCCGGCTGACCAGGACACCCGGGCTGGCCGCTCTGACGGCGGGGCCCGGCATCACCAACGGGATCAGCGGCGTCGCGACCGCGCACTTCAACGGCTCTCCAGTGGTGGTCATGGGCGGGCGAGCGCCGCGCTCGCGCTGGGGCAGCGGCGCGCTGCAGGAGATGGACCACCCGCCCCTGCTCGGGCCGATCACCAAGCTGTCGTTCACCGCGAGCGGAGCCGACTCGGTCGGCCAGGATGTCGAGTCGGCCTTCCGCACGGCCATCGCGCCGCATCGCGGGCCGGTCTTCCTCGACTTCTACATGGACGACCTGTTCGCGCCATCGCCTGTGCACCCGGTCGAGACGCAGAGCCCGTCCCCCCTCGAACCCGACCCCGAGTCCCTGGCCACCATCGCCAGGCTGCTCACCGAGGCCGAGCGCCCGGTGCTGGTCTACGGGTCCGACGTGTGGATGGACCGGGCCGAGGAGGCCGCGCGCGACTTCGCCGAGAACTGGCGGCTGCCGGTCATCCCCAACGGCCAGGGCCGCGGCATCCTGCCCGCCGGCCACGAACTGCTCGTCACCCGGGCCCGCGGCCTCGCCTTCGCCGAGGCCGACCTGGTCGTCGTGATCGGCACCCCGCTCGACTTCCGGCTCGGCTACGGCTGGTTCGGCGGCAAGGAGGGCCGGTCGCCGGCCAAGGTCGTGCACATCGCCGACGCGCCGTCCCAGCTCGCCACCCACACGCAACCGGCCGCGTCCGCCGCCGGCGACCTCTCCGTGGTCTTCTGGAGCCTCGGTACGGCCTGCGGCGACGCCGGCCTGAAGCCCACGGCCTACTCCGGCTGGGTGTCGAAGCTGTCGGAGGCCGCCGCCGCGGCGATCGCCGGCGACGCCGGCCTGCTCGGGGCCGACTCCGACCCGATCCACCCCATGCGCATCTACGGCGAGCTCGGCAAGGTGCTCGCCGACGACGCCGTGGTGATCGGAGACGGCGGCGACTTCGTCTCCTACGCGGGCAAGTACGTCGAGCCCAAGCAGCCCGGCAACTGGCTGGACCCGGGCCCCTACGGCTGCCTGGGCACCGGCCTCGGCTACTCCATCGCGGCCCGCCTGGCCCGGCCGTCCTCGCAGGTGGTGCTGCTGCTGGGCGACGGCGCGGCCGGGTTCTCGCTCATGGACGTCGACTCGCTGGTCCGGCACGGCCTGCCGGTGGTCATGATCTGCGGCAACAACGGCATCTGGGGCCTGGAGAAGCACCCCATGCAGCTGCTCTACGGCTACGACGTGGCCGCCGAGCTGCAGCCGCAGTGCCGTTACGACCAGGTGGTGACAGCGCTGGGCGGCGGCGGCGAGCTGGTCACCCGGCCGTCGGAGATCGGGCCCGCGCTGCGTCGGGCGTTCGACTCCGGCGTGCCGTACATGGTGAACATCGCCACCGACCCCCAGGTCGCCTACCCCAGGACCACGACGGGGATCTGACTACCTGACGCTGAGCGAGGGCGTCGGCGTCGGGGTGCCCGACGGGCAGGGACCGCCGTCGATGACGACGATCTTGACCGGTTTGGTCACATCCAGCCACGTGCCGCCGTCGGGGAAGGTCTGGCCGATCTTCCCGCAGGCGGTGCCCTGCTCGGTGGTGGTCTGGTTGTCCATCCTGATGGTGAAGCCCACAGCCTTGATCCGCTGGGTGGCCACCGCGTACGGCAGCTCGACCACGCTGGGGACCTGCTTCTTCACGACCTTGGGGGTCGTCGTCGGCGTGCTGCTGGGGGTCTTGGTCGGCGTCTTCTCCTCCGTCGGGTCCGGAGTCGGCGTCGTCTCTTTCTCCGTCGGCTCCGCGGTCGTCTTGGTGGGGAGCGCCGCCTGCGTGGTCGGCTTGGCCTTGGGCGTGGTGCGCCTGGCGCGCGGCGTCGTCGGGGTGCTCTTGTCGGTGGTGGGAACGGAGTTGGCCATGCCAGTCGTAGTGGCGGTCGGCCCGGCCTCGGGCTCGGCATTGATGCCCGTCAGCGCGACGGCACCGGCGCCCGCCCCGAGAACCACCGCGGCCGCGATCCCGGCGATCAGACCGCCCCTGCGGGGCGCCTTGGCGGCGCTGCGACGGCCGCCCTGCCGCGGCCCGGCCATCGTCTGCGCCTCCTGCCGCGCAGCCTGGTAGGACCCCGTCTGATGCGGACCCGCCTGACGGGCTCCTGTCTGGTGCGGACCGGCCTGGTAGGACCCCGTCTGGGGACCCGCCTGGTGGGATCCCGTCTGATGGGGCCCGGACTGGCGAGATCCCGTTTGGTACGCCTCCATCGGCGCGGCCATGGTGGCACCCGTCGCCAGCGGCGCCGGCTCGGGAGCGGGCGTCTCGCCGGCCGCGATCTTGCGTGCCGTCTCGCTCATCGCTCTGGCCGTCGGGTAACGGGCGAGCGGATCCTTCGACAGGGCCCGCTCGACGAGCGCGCGCACGGACCGGGGGATGTCGGTGGGCAGCGGCGGGGGCGCCTCACGGATGTGCTTGAGCGCGATCGTGACCGCGCTCTCGCCGTCGAACGGCCGCTGCCCCACCAGGCACTCGTACGCCACCACGCCCAGCGCGTAGATGTCGACCGCGGGCGTCACCGGCGCGCCCTCGGCCTGCTCCGGCGCGCAGTAGGCGGCGGTGCCGAGCACCATGCCCGCGTCGGTGAGCCGGTTGGCCACGTCCGAGCGGGCGATGCCGAAGTCGGTCAGCACGAGCGTGCCGTCACGCTGGACCAGCAGGTTGCCCGGCTTCACATCACGGTGCACGATCCCCTGTTCGTGCACCGCCTGCAGCGCCGAGGCCGCCTGCGCGATCAGCTCCATCGCCGGCTGGGGCGGGATCCGGCCCAGCCGCATCAGCAGCCTGTCGAGCGGCTCCCCGTCGACGAACTTCATCACCAGATAGACGGTGTCGCCGCTCACACCGTAGTCGTAGACATCGACGACACCCGAATGGTTGATCGTCGCCATCGCCCTGGCCTCGGCCTGGAAGCGCGCGACGAAACCGGGATCGTCCATGCGGCCGGGCAGCAGCACCTTGACGGCGACAGTGCGCGCCAGCACGATGTCCTCGCCCCGCCACACTTCGCCCATGCCACCGGCGCCAATGCGGGTGTCCAGGCGATACCGCCCCGCCAGCGTCGTCCCTTGGGCTACCATGACTCCCCCGTTACCCCCCTACCTCTATAACCTCTCCCACCCCAAGGTTCAACAAAGCGAAGTTGTGTCGCGGTGAGGTAACACAGAGGTCACGGAACTTCGAGAGTGTACGACTCACGAGTCCCACGTGCCACTTGAATGCTGTAAGCCCTACAAACTCTATCCTGCGGCCTTCTGACCTCACTTGTCCGCGTTTCCGGGAGATCTGGGCTCTTGACAGGGGCCCATTGTGATGATCGCAGTAGGCTGGCGGCATGACGCTCGCTCCAGGGCTCCGCGCCCAGCTGCTCATCGTGGTCGAGGAGTCGGACACAGCGCAGAAGATCGGCAGTGGTGACGTCCCGGTGCTCGCCACTCCACGGCTCCTCGCGATCGCCGAGATGGCGACGCTCAAGGCGGTGCGTCCGCATCTCGCTCCCGGCGAGACGACCGTCGGCACCCGCGCCGAGCTGGCGCATCTGGCCGCCAGCCCGGTGGGCACGCATGTGGAGATCACCACCGAGCTCACCGAGGTCGACGGCAGGCGGCTGGTCTTCGACTTCGAGGCCCGCGACAAGCGGACGGTCATCGGCCGGGGCACGATCGAGCGGGTGCTGGTCGATCGCGCCAAGTTCATCGACCGCGCCATCCGCTGAACCAGCGGCTACTCGATGACGGCGATCAGGTCGCCTTCCTGGATCACGTCACCCTCGCTGACCTTGAGCTGCACGAGCACGCCGTCGTCCTCGGCCAGGACCGGGATCTCCATCTTCATCGACTCGAGGATGACCAGCGTGTCGCCCTCGGCGATCGTCTGACCCTCCGAGGCGACGACCTTCCAGACGTTCGCCACCATCTCCGCGCGTACCTCGGCCACCGCGACTCCCCTCTTCCAATGAGCTAACAATGCCATGTGCGCCTAGGCGCGCATCCGCCCGACCAAGCCCGTGTCATAGTCGCCGCTGACGAACTCCGCGTCGTCCAGCAGCTCGGCACAGAACGGCAGGTTGTTCTTGGGTCCTTCGACGACGAAGCCCGCCACGGCCTCACGACCGGCCCGCAGCGCCTCGGCCCGGCTCGCGCCGAAGACGCAGAGCTTGGCCATGAGGGGATCGTAGAACGGCGTGACCGTGTTGCCCTCCTCATAACCTGAGTCCACCCGGACGCCCTCGCCGACCGGCTCTCGCCATGCGGAGATCTTGCCGGGCCCCGGGAAGAACCTCTTCGGGTCCTCGGCGTAGACGCGGAACTCGATGGCGTGGCCGCTGGTCTCCGGCTTCACCTCGGGATTCTCGCCCGCCGCCACCCGAAGCTGCAGCTCGACCAGGTCCAGCCCGGTGACCAGCTCGGTGACCGGGTGCTCCACCTGGAGCCTGGTGTTCATCTCCAGGAACACGAAATCCTGCTTGTCGGCGTCGACCAGGCACTCCACGGTCCCCGCGCCCAGGTAGCCGACGGCCTCGCCGGCCCGTACGGCCGCGGCCAGCATGCGCTCGCGCAGCTCGGACGTGATGCCGGGCGACGGCGACTCCTCGACGACCTTCTGGTGGCGGCGCTGCACAGAGCAGTCGCGCTCGCCCAGGGCCACGACGGTGCCGTCGGGCCGGCCGAGGATCTGCACCTCGACGTGGCGGGCCCGCTCGATGTAGCGCTCCAGCAGGATGGCGGGCCCGGCGAGAATGTCGCCCGTGGCGAACCTCGCCGCCGCCCTGGCTGCCTGCTCGAACGCCTTCGCCAGCCCCTCGTCGTCGTGGGCGACGCTCATCCCGATGCCACCGCCACCGCCGGCGGTCTTGACCATGACCGGATAGCCGATCCGGGCCGCCGCCCGCAGCGCCAGCTCCAGATCGGTGACGGGCTCCCGGGTGCCGGTCGCCACGGGCACACCCGCGTCCTCCATCAGATTTCGGGCGTTGATCTTGTCGCCCATCTGATCGATGGCCTCGGGAGCCGGGCCGATCCACACCATCCCGGCGTCGATCACCGCTCTGGCGAACGCCGCATTCTCCGCGAGAAACCCATAACCCGGATGAATCGCCCGCGCGCCGGTGGCCCGAGCCGCCTCCAGCACCTTCCCGGCGTCCAGGTAGCTCAACTGGGGGTTGGCCGGCCCGATCAACACGGCCTCGTCGGCCTCGCGCACGAACGGGAGATCCGCATCGGCCTCGGAGTGGACGGCGATGGCCCGCAGCCCCAGCCGCTTGACCGTCCGGATGATCCGCCGGGCGATCTCCCCTCGATTGGCGACCAGGACAGGACCCAGTGTGTCGATAAGCACCCGCCCACCCTACGACCGCGAGGCTCTGCGCCTTTTCCCGCTAAACAACGGATCCGGCGAGCCGCTTCTGTAGGAACCCTACAATCGCAACGCGCCAGGCCCGGCTCCAGCTGCGTAGGACCTACAGGGGCGATTGCCCACGGCACCGGTCTCACCGTCTCGTCACGGCGGCCGGCCACGTGCGGGGTCAGCGGGCGTATTCCTGGAGGCGCCCGGCCATGGTCGGCGGGTGGGTCTTGCCGGGCTTGCCGTACCAGCTGGGCGGCCTTTCAGAGTTTGTGGACGCCGAGCCGATCGACGACGCGCGTCATCGCCTCGATCGCGTCGGGATCGTACGCGGTGCCGGCGGCCAGCCGCAGCCGCTCCAGTGCCGCGCCCCCACGATCGCGATCGGCGGAGCCGCCGACCAGGTCGTCGTAGGCGTTGGCCGCCTTGATGATCCGGCTGGACAGCGGCGGGTCCTCGGCGATCTGGTCGCACTGACGGCGTACCAGCTCGGCCACCCGGTCGAGCACACCCGTCTGCTTGATCACCTCGGCCCCCAGCTCGGCGATGCGGCGCGCTTGGGCTGGATCGGCGAGCACGGTCGCGCCACCCGGAATGGGATCGCTCAGGGACAGCTGACCGATGTCGTGCATGAGCGCGGCGTATTCGAGCTCCAGCAGCTCCGGCTCCGCCATGCCCAGCTCCCTGCCGACCGCCACGGCCAGCCGGCTCACCCGGCGCGAGTGGCCCGGCTCGACGTAGCCGCCGACCTCCGTGACCCGTGACAGGGCCCGTACGGTCTGCAGGTAGGTGGCGCGGATCCCGGCGTACTTGCGGAAGGCCACCTGCGTGACCAGCAGCGGCGCGGCGAAGACCAGCAGCGCCACCAGGTCCATGCTGTGGGTGGCCAGCGCGAGCAGCACCCCGGAGGCGGCCACGGCCGCGCCGAGCGGGAAGGCCATGTTGATCTCGTCGCGCACGGCCACCCTGAAGGCGGTGCGCACCTGCTCGGCCCTGAGCAGGGCCGCGATCAGCACGTCGATCAGCAGGGTGAGCGTGATGAGCGTGACCATGACGCCGAGCGCGGGCCACCACGTCGGCGGGTCCTGCCGGGTGAGCTGGTAAAGAGGGTCGGCGAGCGGCCGGAAGGCGAAGGCGAGCAGCGCCCCGGTCAGCAGGCGGCGTGCCATGGCGTCGAGGCGCGGCGGACGGCCGACCGCCAGGTGCGGCAGCGCGCCCGCGATCATGCCGACCGCGATCACGGCCACCACCTGGAGCGCGGTGTGGCGCAGCGGGTTGTCGCTGAGGTCGAGCAGCAGCGTGTAGCCGAGCGCGGCGGCGGCGCCGATGGGCGCGACCTCCCTGTTGCCCGGCATGGTGAGCCGGGCCAGCTCGCCGACCGCGATCAGCGCGCCGAACCCGATCGCGATCTCGGGCCGGTCGAGCCCCACGGCCGAGGTGTGCGCGACGCCGGCCACGGCCACGAGTCCCGCCCCGCAGATGAGCAGCAACTGCCCGGAGTCGAGGCTCTGCAAGGCACGCGTCAAGGCCCGCTCACCACTTCGATCGGCCTGGTCGGGTCGTCATGGTCCTTGATCGGGTTCTCGGTCGCCTCGGGTGGCGGGGGCTCGACGCGGCGCGGCGGCTGCCACGGGTCGCGTTCGAGCGCCCTGGCGAAGGCCGCCACCATGACCGGGTCGAACTGGCGGCCGGCGTTCTTGCGCAGCTCTTCGACGGCCACCTCGACCGAGCGGGCATGGCGGTAGGAGCGGTCGGACGTCATCGAGTCGAACGCGTCGGCCACCGCGATGATCCGGGCGAACTCCGGGATCTCGTCGGCCGCGAGTCCCATCGGGTAGCCCTTGCCGTCGTGGCGCTCGTGGTGGTGCATGATCCCGGCGTACGCCTCGTCGAGGAAGTCGATGCCGCGGACGATCTCCAGCCCGCGCATCGGATGGAGCTGGATGGCGGCGAACTCCTCCTCGGTCAGCGGTCCCTCCTTCTGCAGCACCTTGGTCGGCACGCCGAGCTTGCCCACGTCGTGCAGCATGCCCGCGTAGCGGATGGCGCGCAGCCGCTCCAGTCCCATGCCGATCTCCTGGGCGATCATCGAGGAGGCGAGCGAGACGCGGGTGCAGTGGCCCCGGGTGTAGTAGTCCTTCGTCTCGACCGCCTGGCAGAGCGCGGCGATCGTGGCGTCGTAGGAGCGCTGCTGCGCGTGATACTGGCCGAACGCCCAGCGGGCGACGAACAGCGGCAGCAGCACCAGCACCGCCGAGATCGACTGCACGGTCGCCCAGAGCCCCGCCACCAGCAGCCCGAACGTGCCGTAACCCAGGTAGGACAGCAGGAACTGGACCATGCCCCGCAGCGGCACCTCCATGGCCCGCACCCGGGTCGCCAGCCGGATCATGGTCAGCGTGAGCATGATGTTGAGCGGCACGAACACGCCCGTGGCCGCCGCGTAGGGGCCGATGAGGTCGTCGAAGACGTTGACTCCCGGCACCCCCGAGACACCGCCCAGCCCCTGGTAGACCCAGCCGGCCGCGTAGCCGCAGATCGCGAACTGCGCCCCGTTGAACAGCCGCTTGATCAACGGCAGGCCAGGACGCACGCTGAAGACCGCCGTGAACCCCACCAGAGCGGCCCCTTCTGGACCGATCAGGACGACAGCGGCCAGAGCTGCAGAGAAGCTCACGGACACCGCGAACTGCTCCACGTTCAGCAACGTCGGCATCGACTCGCAGACCAGGAACAGCAGCGCGAGCACCAGCAGGATGCCCAGATCGCCGGGCGCCACCAGCCGCCCGGAAGTGATCACGCTACGTCCGATGAGGACGGTCGCCGCGCCGATGACGGCGATGAGGTAGACCTTCGCAGGCCACGGCAGATCACGCATTGCGGCCCCCTAGGGTGCTCAGGTCCAGGACACCCCGGTTGGCAGGGCCCCGCCCCCGCTCATCAACAGTGTCATCACGGGAGTGATCAGCACCGCGGCCGCGATCAGCCGGGCGATCATAGCCTTCAGCATCTACTCGCCTCCACGCCGACTCTCTACGTCGACTCCTGTGGCTCACGCTACAGAAGGCGCGGTCAGCGCAGGGCCGGAGTTGAGAATCGCAAGCAAAGCGTAATCAATCCACTACCTGGGGCGACTAACGGCCCATTCGACGGTGCTCTTCAACCCGGTCGCCAGGTCGGTGCGCGGCTGCCAGCCGAGCCCCTCGCAGGCCGGCACCGGGTCGACCGCCATGGCCGGCAGGTCACCCACGCGCGGTGGCGCGAACCCGGGCTTGTCCTGCGCGTCGGCCGCGTCGGCGATCAGCGAGTGCAGCTTGCGGTCGGTGGTCTGGATGCCGGTGCCGAGGTTGAACCTGCGCCCGTTGCCGTCGGCCCCGCAGGCCCTGACGAAGCCGTCGACCACGTCATCGACATAGACGTAGTCGCGGGTCTGCGTGCCGTCGCCGTAGAGCACCGTGGGCGTGCCGCTGAGCAGGCCGTCGGTGAAGATGGCCACCACTCCGGCCTCGCCTTCCGGCGACTGGCGCGGGCCGTAGACGTTGGACAGCACGAGGGTGGTGTATTCGATGCCGTAGAGCGCGCGGAACGTGGCGAGATAGGTCTCACCGCTCAGCTTGGAGGCCGCGTACGGCGAGCGCGGGTCGGTGGCGGCGTCGCCGGGCACCGGGATCGTGGCGGGCCGGCCGTAGACCGCGACGGAGGAGGCGAACACCACCTTGCGGGTGTTGCCCTCACGGGCGGCGGTCAGGATCGACGCGGTGCCCTGGACGTTCACACTGGCGTCCTGGACCGGGTCGGCGACGCTCCCGCGCACGCTGATCTGCGCGGCGAGATGGCAGATGACCTCGGGCCGCAGCTCGGCGGCCAGCGCGATCACGGCCGGATCGCGGACGTCGAGCTCATGCAGGCGGAAGCGGTCGTGTGTGGCCGCCTCGGCCAGGTTGTCCCTGCGGCCGGACGAGAAGTCGTCCACGACCGCGACGTCGTGCCCCTCCGCCAGCAGACGGTCGACGAGATTCGACCCGATGAATCCGGCACCCCCGGTGACAAGCACGCGCATGGGGGAATCTTAGTCGGACAGCTCCGACCTCACCTGCGCGATGCGGGCCAGCACCTTGGAGCGCAGGTCGCCGGGGACCGGGTCACAGCCGCAGTGCTTGGCCACGAGCGCCTTGATCGCCTTGTCGAGGTCATATTCCTTCAGACAGGGGCTGCACTCCTCGAGGTGCACGCGGATCTCCACCACGTCGCCCTCGGTCAGCTCCCCGTCGAGGTAGGAGTAGACCTTGTCCAGCACTTCGCGACAGTCAGTGTCGTGCGGGTTGCCACAGCTCATTTCGATCCCTCCGCCGGGACCAGGCCACGCTCGCGAGCATAGTCTTCGAGAAGTCCACGGAGCTGCCTGCGACCGCGGTGCAGCCTGGACATCACGGTGCCGATCGGGGTCCCCATGATGTCGGCGATCTCTTTATACGGGAAGCCCTCGACGTCGGCCAGGTAGACCGCGATCCTGAACTCCTCGGGCAGCACCGCGAGGGCCTGCTTGATATCACCGTCGGGGAGGTGTTCGAGCGCCTCGACCTCGGCCGACTTCAGGCCGCTCGACGTGTGCGACTCAGCGCGGGCGAGCTGCCAGTCCTCGATCTCCTCGGTGCCCGACTGCTTGGGCTCGCGCTGCTTCTTGCGATAGCTGTTGATGAAGGTGTTCGTCAGGATCCGGTAGAGCCACGCCTTGAGGTTCGTACCTTCCTGGAACTGGTGGAACGACGCGAACGCCTTCGCGAAGGTCTCCTGTAGCAGGTCCTCCGCGTCCGCGGGGTTCCGGGTCATCCGGAGCGCCGCGGAGTAGAGCTGCTCGAGGTAAGGCATCGCTTCGCGCTCGAACCGCTCACTTCGCTGTTCCAGAGTCTCCGCGCCTGTCGCGGGCACCGGACCCACCCCCCTAAGATCACCGGTGGCCGACTGTGGCGGTACACCGTATTCAGGGGAGAATACCCGCTCGTCACGGACTGGTCCGTCACTGGGGAGGGGTTCGAGCAATGTGAGCATGCACGTCGCAACACGCCCGCGCCCGCGTCTGTTCCCGCAAGATAGAAGGTGACGAACAACCCGGTGCGGGGATAACGATACGTACCGGCTGGTAGCCATTTTCCCGGAACCCAGGAGTCGCGTGTGCTGCCCATTCCGGCCGAGGAACTGAACGGCTCAGGGACGCTCGGGCCGTACTGGACCTTCTACCGCGCCGTTGTCGCCGAGCAGCTGACCCGGTGGCTCCCCGACCAACCCTCCGTCGTACTCGACCTGTCCGGCGGCCGGGGGCGCTGGTCCGGCCAGGCCGCCAGAGCCGGGCATCGGGTGATCGAGCTGGTCGACTTCCGCCGCACCGCCTCACTGGCCTCTTCCCTGGCCGCTCCGCTGACGACCGACCCGCAGGCGCGGCTGCGCGACGCCGGGCGCGTGCGCCACGTACGCGCCGACGACCTGACGTTCCTGCCCGACGAGAGCGTGGACGCGGTGGTCGCCGAGGAACGCGCCATGTCGATCGAGCTCATGGCCGAATCGGCGATGGACGACGTGGCCCGGGTGCTGCGGCCCGGCGGCCGGGCGCTGGTCTGCGTCGACTCCCTGGTGCTGGGCATGGCGATCCTGGCCGAGCAGGAGCAGTGGCAGCACCTACGGCAGACGGGCGAGGTCATGCTGGTGCCGTGGCCCGACGGCAGCATCACCCGCTGCTTCAGCAGTGGGCAGCTACGCGAGCTGCTGACCGGCGCCGGGCTGGAGGTGGAGTGGGTACGACCGCGGACCGTGCTGTCGCCCTCCACCGTCGACCACGTACTGGGCTCCGACGCCAGGGCACTGGCCTGGCTGGTGCGCACCGAGCTCGACGCGCACCCCGACGACGACGACACGGTCGGCATCCACCTCGTGGCCAGCGTCCGCAAGGTGTGACCCGGGGGCAGCTATCGGCGGCGCTCCCGCTTGCCCTGGCACTCCACGCACCGCGCGGCCTCCGGGCGGGCCTCCAGCCGGCCCTCGGGCACCGGCTTCTCGCAGTCGACGCACCTCCCGTACGTGCCTTCGTCCAGGCGTTTGAGCGCGTCGATCACCGCCCTGCGCTGCGTCGTGGCCACGGTCAGCATGGCCTGGGCGCGGTCGGCGTCGGTCAGGTCGGACCCCGCGTCGGCCGCGGAATACTCGCGGATCCCGACGGGGTCGCCCTGCAGCACCCCGATCGATCGGTCCAGGTCCGCGAGAATCTTCTCCAGCCGCTCACGAGCGGTCGTGTCGTCCACGAATCCGCACCTCCGGGTGACAGGGGGGCAAGCCGCAGCGGGACTCCCCGGAAGTCCAACCCGGCGCGAAGAGGGCATGTGTGGCGGTGACTCCGGGTAAACGGATGCATCGCTTTCCTCACCAGATGCCCACTTAGCGTGACTCTTACACCTTTAGCGGAGAGCGGTTTCCTCCCCTGGTGGTAGGGGTTTGATGAGATCTGAACCGTTGTTCCGGACATTGTTGACATCAGTGGAAACGGCCACCGCCGTCAGCTGCCCGGTGTCGGCGGGCACCAGCAGCCCCGAGGCCTGCTCGGGGTCGGTGAGCTTGGGGTCGAGCCACTCCGCCCAGCGCTCCCGCTCGATCATCATCGGCATCCGGTCGTGGATGCGGCCCAGCTCGTCCTCAGCGTCGGTGGTGATGACCGTGCAGGTCACCAGCCACTTGAGCGGATCGTCGTCGTCGCGCGACTTGTCCTTCCAGAACTCGTACAGACCCGCCATCGCCAGGACACCACCGTCCTCCGGGTGGATGAAGTACGGCTGTTTCTTCTTCTTGTCGCCCTCGACCGGCATCCACTCGAAGTAGCCGTCGGCGGGCAGCAGGCACCTGCGCTTGGCGAACGCCTGGCGGAAGGACGGCTTCTCGGCCACCGTCTCGACCCTGGCGTTGATCATCCGCGACCCGACCGACGGGTCCTTCGCCCAGGCCGGCACCAGCCCCCACTTGACGATCCGCAGCTGCCGCACGGCCCGCTCGGCCTCCTTGGGCACCCGGCTGAGGACGGCGTAGACGTTCTTGGTGGGCGCGACGTTGTAGTCGGGCCCGAGCTCCTTGTCGGGGTCACCGTCGAGCTCGACCTGGAACTCCTCCAGCAGCTCGTGCTTCTTGCGCGCCGACGCGTATCTCCCGCACATGTCCCCACACTGCCACGTACGGCCTACGACCGCATGCACGCCCTTCTCCGTAAAGTTCACCACCGCCAGTAGGCTTTGACCCATGCCCGCACCGCACTGGCCCGCACCCACCGCGACCGCACCCGTGGTCGCGTCGATCCGCCTGCCCGGCTCCAAGTCCGTGACCAACCGCGCGCTGCTCCTCGCCGCTCTGGCCGACGGTCCCGGCGTGGTGCGCCAGGCACTCCGCAGCCGCGACGCCGACCTGATGGTGGCGGCGCTGCGCGCGCTGGGCGCCACCCTGACGCCGGCGAACGAGACCACGGCCGCCGTCGACTGGCAGGTGACCCCCGGCCCGATCCGTGGCGGCGCGAGCATCGACGCGGGCCTGGCGGGCACCGTCATGCGCTTCGTGCCGCCGATGGCCGCCCTGGCCGACGGCCCGGTCTCCTTCGACGGCGACCCGCACGCCCGCAAGCGTCCCATGGGTCCCATCCTCGACGCCCTGCGCGCCCTGGGCGCCCGCGTGGACAACGACGCCCTGCCGTTCACCGTCCACGGTCCCCTCGCGGGCGGCGAGGTCACGCTCGACGCGTCGGGGTCGTCGCAGTTCGTCTCGGGGCTGCTGCTCACGGCGGCGCGCTTCGAGAAGGGCGTCACGATCCGCCACGTCGGCCCGCCCGTGCCGTCGCAGCCGCACATCGAGATGACGATCCAGATGCTCAGGGCGGCCGGGGTCACGGTCGACGACGGAGAGCGCGACATCTGGCGGGTCGAGCCGGGACCGATCGCGGCCAGGGACCTGGCCGTCGAGCCCGACCTGTCCAACGCGGCGCCGTTCCTGGGCGCGGCTCTGGTCACGGGCGGCACGGTCACCATCCCCGGCTGGCCGTACGAGACCACGCAACCGGGCGACGCCCTCCGCGACCTGCTCACCTCGATGGGCGCCACGGTCCGGCTGACCCCCGCGCCGCACGAGGCGACCGGTGCCGCCGGTTCCCTGACCGTGACGGGCACCGGCCGGATCGAGGGCATCGACGCCGACCTGCGCGAGGTGGGCGAGCTGACGCCGACGATCGCCGCGCTGGCCGTGCTGGCGAGCTCGCCGTCCCGGATCCGGGGCGTCGCGCACCTGCGCGGCCACGAGACCGATCGCCTGGCCGCCCTGGTCACCGAGATCACCCGGCTGGGCGGCGACGCGGAGGAGACCGACGACGGCCTGATCATCCGCCCCCGCCCCCTGCACGGCGGCGTCTTCCACAGCTACGACGACCACCGCATGGCCACGGCCGGGGCCGTCATCGGGCTGGCGGTCCCGGACGTCGAGGTGGAGAACATCGCGACGACGGCCAAGACGCTCCCGGAGTTCGTCCAGATGTGGACGAACATGCTGGGCGAGCAATGACCACCCCCGCGATCCTGCCGGGTGCACAAGCAGGTGGCCCGGCGGTCGGCATGGTGGGGCGGTTGTGCGGGCACAACCGCCCCGTAGGCCGACGCGGTGGAGCGGCGGGCAGGCGCGATCCGCTTGGCGGCCCGCGCGGTGGGGCAGCGTACGGACAGGACGGCGCCACCGACCGCCACGGTGGGTGGGCCGCGCACAGCAGCAACGATCGCATGGGGGTAGACCGCTGAGAAAGCGGGAGTACGACGAGGACGACGTACGGATCAGGCCGAGCAAGGGCTCACGGCCGCGGACCCGTATTCGGCCTGCGCATGAGGACGCCGTAGAGGGGTTCGTGGTCGCCGTGGACCGGGGCCGCTACACCGCGCTGGTCGAGCCGGAGCGCGCCAAGGGATCGGCCCAGAAGCGCAAGCAGCCCGAGCGCCGCATGGTCACCGCGATGAAGGCGCGCGAGCTCGGCCGCAAGGGCATCGTCGTCGGCGACCGAGTGGCCCTGGTGGGCGACGTCTCGGGCCGCCCCGACGCCCTGGCCAGGGTCGTACGCGTCGAGCCGCGGACGTCGATGCTGCGCCGTTCGGCCGACGACGTCGAGGACACCGACGGCATCGAACGCCCCGTGGTGGCCAACGCCGACCAGCTGGTCATCGTGACCGCGCTCGCCGACCCGCCACCCCGGCCGCGCATGATCGACCGGATCCTGGTGGCCGCCTTCGACGCCGAGATCGACACGCTCCTCTGCCTCACCAAGTCGGACCTCGGGCCGCCCGACGACCTGGTGGCGATGTACGAACCGCTCGGGGTGTCGCACGTCGTCGTGCACAAGGGCGGCTCGCTGGACGAACTCCGCGACCACCTCACCGGCCGCCTCAGCGTCATGGTCGGCCACTCGGGCGTCGGCAAGTCAACTCTGGTCAACGCCCTCGTGCCGGCCGCCAACCGCGCGGTCTCCCAGGTCAACGCCGTCACCGGCCGCGGCCGCCACACCTCGACCTCAGCCGTGGCCCTCGAACTCCCGGAGGGCGGCTGGATCATCGACACGCCCGGCGTACGCAGCTTCGGCCTGGCCCACGTGTCGGTCGAGACGGTCCTGGCCTCCTTCCCCGACCTCATCGAAGGCACGGTCACCTGCCCGAAGGGGTGCACACACCTGGACGCCGACTGCGCGCTGGACGCGTGGGTGGCGGCCGGCCACGCCGAGCCCGCCCGCCTGGAATCCCTCCGCCGCCTGCTCTCCAGCCGCGAGTCTCCGCCAGACCTTTAATTTTCTGTTACGGCCGGCCCGGTGGGCCCCACCCGCCGTACGTGGCTGGGCCCTGTCCAGGGGCACGCTCCTCCGGTGATGCGGGGCTGGGCACCGTGACGTGCGTCCTCTTGACCATCTCCGTGGTCAACCCTGCGGCCGGCAGGACTTATCAGAAAAAACAGCCATCCAGCACTGGACAGGACTTACCAGAAATGCGAGCCCGCTTGACTGATGTTCGGGAGGTAAGTCACGGTAGCGTGGCTCTTCGTGCAGGGTTATAACGATGATCTACGTCTGGCGCACGTCATGGCGGACCACGCCGACGATCTGACCATGCGGAGGTTCAAGGCGGTCGATCTCAAGGTCGACACCAAGCCGGACCTCACGCCGGTCAGCGATGCCGACCGTGCCGTCGAGGAGGCCATTCGCGGCACCCTCCGGCGAGCCCGGCCGCGGGACGCGGTCGTGGGCGAGGAGTTCGGCAAGACGGGCTGGGGTGCCAGGTCGTGGATCATCGACCCGATCGACGGCACCAAGAACTACGTACGCGGCGTCCCCGTATGGGCGACGCTGATCGCGCTGATGGAGTACGGCCAGGTCAAGGTGGGCCTGGTGTCCGCCCCGGCCCTGGGCAAGCGCTGGTGGGCGGCCACCGAGGGCGGCGCCTGGACCGGCAAGAGCCTGACCAAGGCGACCCGGATGCGCGTCTCGTCGGTGGCCGATCTGGAGGACGCGTCGTTCTCCTACTCCAGCTTCGGCGGCTGGGAGAAGATGGGCCGGCTCGACAACTTCCTCGACCTGGGGCGGGCCTGCTGGCGCACCAGGGCCTATGGCGATTTCTGGTCGCACATGATGGTCGCGGAGGGTTCGGTGGAGGTGTCGGCCGAGCCGGAGTTGTCGCCGTGGGACATGGCTGCGCTCACCGTGATCGTCGAGGAGGCGGGCGGCAAGTGGACGGACCTCGCGGGCGTGCCCGGCCTTGAGGGTGGCAGCCTGGTCTGCACCAACGGCATCCTGCATGACGAGGTCCTCAGACGCCTGAACGCCTCGTAGAGAGCGTCTGAACGGCTTACAGAGCCAATACCCGGGCGACGGCGTCCAGCAAGCTGTCGCGATATGTCCCCCCGAAGAGCACCACATGGACGAGCAGCGGGTGCAGTTGGTGCAGCGGCACCCGGCCCCGCCACCCGTCCGCGAGCGGCGTCTCCTCCTGATAGGCCCCCAGGATCCGATCCAGATAGGGCGCCCCGAACAACGCCAGCATCGCCAGGTCCGTCTCCCGATGCCCGCCGTGCGCGGCCGGGTCGATGAGCACTCCGCGACCATCCGACCAGAGCACGTTCCCGTTCCACAGATCGCCGTGAATGCGCGCCGGCGGCTCCGGCGGCCCCGCCACCTCGCCGAACCGCGCCACTGCCCGCTCGATGAGAGCCACGTCCCGCGCGGGCAGCCGCGCCTGCCGTACGAAGGGGAGCACTCGGCGGGCCGCGTAGAAGGCCGGCCAGTCGTCGGCAGGCGAGTTGTCCATCGGCAGATCGGCGATGAAGCCCGGCCAGGGGGCGCCGAAAGCGGGCGCGCCGGCGCGGTGCAGCCGAGCGAGGTCGCGCCCGAGCCGCTCGGCCGCCGCCGCGGTCGGCGACGAGGTGTCCACCCACGACAGTACGAGCCGATCCCGCGAGACCTCGATCACCTCCGGCACCGCGATGACCTCGCCCAGCCAGCGCAGGCCTTCCGCCTCGGAAGTGAACACCGGAGAAACGGTTCCGGTCTTCGCGAACACCACCCGCCCGTCGTCGAGCACGCCCCGCTGCAGCCGCCAGCCGTGGGACGCCCCGAGGTCCTCAGTCGATCTCATCGGCGATGTGCTTCGCGACGCCTTCGGAAGCGGCCTCGACCAGGCGCAGCACCTCTTCGAAGCCCTCGGGCCCGCCGTAGTAGGGATCGGGCACCTCGGCCCCGGCCCGCGCGGCGGGGTCGAACGAGCGGAACAGCCGCACCTCCACACCGTCGGGCGCGATCCGCCGCAGGAACGACAGGTTGTCCCGGTCCATGGCCAGCACCAGGTCGTAGCGGTCGAACCAGCCGGAGGTGAACTGTCTGGCCCGGTGGGCGGAGCCGTCGTAACCGTGCTCGGCCAGCGTCCGCAGAGCCCGTTCGTCCATGGGATCCCCGACGTGCCAGCCGCCGGTGCCCGCGCTGTCGACGGCCACTCGTTCACCGAGTCCGTGCTCGGCCAGGGTCCGTCTGAGCACCGTCTCGGCCATCGGCGAGCGGCAGATGTTCCCCATGCACACCAGGCATACGCGATAGGTCATAGCTCCCATCATGAGGGTGACCAGGCCCGTTCACCGTCCGTTCACCCTTGGTAGGGGGATTGAGTCACTTTGGCTGCATACCTTCGTGGCGACTAAGGACCAAGTGGGAGGAACCCAACCGTGAAGTATGCAGGCCGGCTCGCCGCCGTCGCCGTAGTCGGCGCGCTCTCGCTCGCTGCGTGCGGCACAGACAACAACAGTGCCGGTGGTGACGCCACAGCGTCCGCCGGTGCCAGCAGCGCTGCGGGTAACGACAATGGTCTGAGCGGCACGATCAACGCCGCCGGATCCTCGGCCCAGGCCAACGCGATCGACCAGTGGAAGAAGGACTTCCAGAGCAAGAACCCCGGGGCAAGCCTGAACTACCAGCCCAGCGGTTCCGGCGCCGGTGTCCAGGCGTTCATCCAGGGCACGGTCGCCTTCGCGGGTTCCGACTCGGCTCTCAAGGACGACAAGGGCGAGCCCGCCCAGGCCGACGCCCGGTGCAAGACCGGCAAGGCCATCAACATCCCGATGGTGACCGGCCCGATCGCGGTCGTCTACAACCTGCCCGGCGTGGACGGTCTGCAGCTCTCGCCCAAGACGCTCGGCGGCATCTTCAGCAGCAAGATCACCAAGTGGGACGACGCGGCCATCAAGGCCGACAACCCGCAGGCCAAGCTGCCTTCGACGCCGATCCAGGCGTTCCACCGGGCTGACGAGTCCGGCACCAGCGACAACTTCACCAAGTTCCTCAAGGCGACGGCCGAATGGCCGTACGAGCCGGCCAAGGCGTGGCCCGCCGAGGCCAAGGGCCAGGGCGCGAAGGGCTCCGACGGCATCGCCTCCTCGGTGAAGGGCGCCGAGGGCTCGATCAGCTACGTCGAGATGTCGTTCGCCGACAACTCCCAGCTCCAGAAGGCCAAGGTCGCCAACGGCGCGGGCGAGTTCGTCGAACTGAACAGCGACAGCGCGGCCAAGACGATCGAGACCGCCGAGGTCAAGGGCACCGGCAACGACCTCAAGCTCGGCATCGACTACGCCACCAAGACCGCGGGCGCCTACCCGATCGTCCTGGTGACGTACGAGATCACGTGCGAGAAGGGCCTGCCCGCCGACCAGTCGAAGCTGGTCAAGGCCTTCCTCACCTACACCGCCAGCGACGAGGGCCAGGCCGCGCTGAAGGACCTGGGCTACGCCCCGCTCTCGGGCGATCTGCTCACCAAGGTCCGCACCGCCGTCGAGGCGATCTCCTAACTGCCGATGACGACCAACGTTCGTACCCGTGATGGCGGACCGGCCACTGGCCGGCCCGCCTCGCGGCGCAGCCATGGTGAAGGGCCCTTCCGATACGCCGCCACCGGCGCGGGCATCATCTTGCTGGGGATCATGGCGGCCATCGCCGTCTTTCTCATCAGCGAGGCGATCCCCGCCCTGCAGGCGAACAAGGGTCACTTCTTCTCCGAGCTGACCTGGGACCCGAACGGCAGCCAGGTCTTCGGCATCGCCGCTCTGGCCTTCGGCACCGTGCTCAGCTCGGCCCTCGCGCTCGTCATCGCGACTCCCATCGCGGTCGGCGTGGCGCTCTTCATCTCCCACTACGCGCCCCGCCGTCTGGCCGGGCCGCTCGGCTACCTGATCGACCTGCTCGCCGCCGTACCCAGCGTGGTGTACGGCCTGTGGGGCGTGGCCTTCCTGGTGCCGCTGCTCAAGACGCCGTCGCAATGGTTGAACGAGAACCTGGGCTGGTTCCCGCTGTTCGCCGGCGAGGGCGCGATCGGCGGCAAGACCATGATCGCCGGGTCCATCGTCCTGGCGATCATGATCCTGCCGATCATCGCGGCCATCTCCCGCGAGGTGTTCCTCCAGGCTCCGAAGATGAACGAGGAGGCGGCGCTCGCGCTCGGCGCCACCCGCTGGGAGATGATCAGGATGGCCGTGCTGCCGTTCGGTCGCCCCGGCGTCATCAGCGCCGCGATGCTCGGCCTCGGCCGGGCGATGGGCGAGACCATCGCGGTCGCGCTGATCTTCCCCGCCACCTTCGACATCACCTTCGAGATCCTCACCCCGCACGCCAACAGCATCGCGGCGAACATCGCCAACGGCTTCGGTGAGGCCACCCCGATCGGCAGGGGCGCGCTGATCGCGTCCGGACTGGTGCTGTTCGTCATCACCCTGCTCGTCAACATAGCCGCCCGCATGATCATCAACCGCCGCAAGGAGTACGCGAGGGCCGGCGCATGACCACGATCCAACACATCTCGACCAGCCGCCGCATCAAGGACCGTGTGGTCCAGGGGCTGGTCTACCTGGCGTTCGCGCTTGCCGTGGTACCGCTCGTGTCCGTGCTCTGGCTGGTGGTCAAGAACGGCCTGGCGCGCTTCGACCTGGACTTCCTCACCCACTCGATGCGCAACATCGGCGCCCGCGACGTGGGCGGCGGCGCTTACCACGCGATCATCGGCACGCTGGAACAGGTCCTGATCGCCTCTCTCATCTCCGTCCCCATCGGTCTGCTGACCGCGATCTACCTGGTCGAGTACGGCAACAGCGGCCGGTTGAGCCGGGCCATCAGCTTCTTCGTGGACGTCATGACCGGCGTCCCCTCTGTCGTCGCGGGCCTGTTCATCCTGGCGTTCTGGGTCCTGTTCCTGGGCCAGCCGTTCTCCGGGTTCGCCGGGGCATTGTCACTGTCGATCCTGATGATGCCGACCGTGGTCAGATCGGCCGAGGAGATGCTCCGCCTGGTCCCGAACGACCTGCGCGAGGCCTCGTACGCGCTGGGCGTGGCCAAGTGGCGCACGATCATGAAGGTCGTCCTGCCGACCGCGCTGACCGGCATCATCACCGGCGTCATGCTGGCCGTGGCCAGAGTCGCCGGCGAGACCGCGCCGTTGCTGCTCACCGTGTTCTTCACCGACTCCATCAACAACGACCCGTTCAGTGGGCCGCAGATGGGGCTCCCCCTCTTCGTCTTCGACCAGGCGGGCCGTCCCAACGTCACCGCCGTGGATCGGGCCTGGACCGGAGCCCTCACGCTCATCCTGATCGTCATGCTGCTCAACCTGGTGGCGCGCCTGATCGCCCGGTGGCGCTCACCCGCCAAAGGCCGATAAGGGGTAAAGCCACTATGTCCAAGCAGATCCAGGTCTCCGGCCTCGACGCCTACTACGGCGGGCACAAGGCTATCGAGGACGTCTCGATGACCATCGAGCCGCGTTCGATCACGGCGTTCATCGGCCCCTCGGGGTGCGGCAAGTCGACGTTCCTGCGCACCCTCAACCGCATGCACGAGGTCATCCCCGGCGCACGCGTGGAGGGCAAGGTCCTGCTCGACGGCGAGGACCTGTACGCCTCCACCGTCGAGCCGGTCTCCGTGCGCCGGATGATCGGCATGGTCTTCCAGCGCCCCAACCCGTTCCCCACGATGTCGATCTACGAGAACGTGGCCGCCGGGCTCCGCCTCAACGGCCGCGTGGCCAAGTCGGAGATGGACGGCGTCGTCGAGACGTCGCTGAAGGGCGCCAACCTCTGGAACGAGGTCAAGGACCGCCTCAACAAGCCCGGCGCTGGCCTGTCGGGCGGCCAGCAGCAGCGGCTCTGCATAGCCAGGGCCATCGCGGTCCAGCCGCAGGTGCTGCTGATGGACGAGCCCTGCTCCGCGCTCGACCCGATCTCCACGCTGGCCATCGAGGACCTGATGGCCAAGCTCAAGGACGACTACACCATCGTGATCGTCACCCACAACATGCAGCAGGCCGCCCGGGTCAGCGACCGGACCGCCTTCTTCAATCTCACCGCGCAAGGTAAGCCCGGCAAGGTTGTCGAGATGGACGAGACCTCCCGCATGTTCACCAATCCCACCGAGAAGGCGACCGAGGACTACATCACCGGGCGCTTCGGCTGATGATCCACCAGCAGGCGGCATCCACTGTGAACGGGGACACCAGGACGAAGCCCATCCTGCTCATCGCCGATCCCGACGACGGAGTCGTGGAGGACGTGGCCACCGCCCTCGAACGCGAGGGCGTGTCGGTCACCGGCGTCCCCGACGGGGCCCAGGGCCTGATCCAGGCCGGGGCGCTGCAGCCTGACGTGGTCCTCGTGTCCGCCACGCTGCCGGTCATCGGCGCCGTCGACTTCGTCCGCGCGGTGCGGCTCTCGCGGACCGTGCCCGTCTTGCTCGGCGTCGGCGAGGGGCACGCCGAGCAAGCCGTACAGGCACTCGCCGCCGGCGCCGTGGCCTGCGTGGCCAGGCCGTACCGGGTGCCGGAGTTATTGCCGTTCATCCACGCGGCCTCTCCGGACGGGCACAAAGTGCTGGTCGTGGGCGGCGTCGAACTCGACGCGCAGGCCTACCAGGTACGGGTGGACGGGCGGATCGTGCACCTGCCGCTGCGCGAGTTCGAGCTGCTGCAGTACCTGATGAACAACGCGAACCGTACGGTCACACGCGAGCAGATCATGCGGCACGTGTGGCACACGGGGTCCAGCACCTCGACGAACACGATCGCGGTGCACGTCAAACGACTGCGCGCCCGGCTGGGCGACGACGAGGACACGCTGATCCAGACGGTACGCGGCGTGGGCTACCGACTGGTCACACCCGGCACCTCCGGCCCGGCGTGATCCGTTCGTTCAAGTACTGCACGAGCGGAACGACTTCATGATCCGCTCGGTCACGCCCTCGACAGTCGCGATGCCCGGGCCAGTGTCGGCGTTGTTCTCGGTCAGTACGGCCACCGCGTAGTCGTGGCCGTGGCCGCGGATGAGGCCGACACTGATGATGGCCCAGCGCTTGTTGGACACGTGCTTCAGCCAGCCGTTCTTCAGCGCTACCCGGTCACCCTTGCACCTGGCGGCGCCCACTCCCCAGTCCTGGCCGTCGATCACCTTGCCCATCAGCCTGAGCACCTGCGCACGGTCTTTGGCCCGGAGCGGGCTCTTGGCCGACACGAGCGCCTTCATCAGGCGTACCTGATCCTCGGCCGAGGTCCTGGTGATGCCCCAGCAGTAGAGATCGACGCAGTTACCCGGAACGCCCTGAGTGTGCCGGAGGCCGTACTTCCTACCCGCCTTCGTGAACCCGGCGGCCCCGCCGATGCGCAGCCAGAGCCGGTCGGCGGCGTGGTTGTCGCTGTAGCGGATCATGAGGTCGGCGTCGCGCTTGGTGGCCTTCGAGAGCTTGTGCCAGGGGGTCTTGAGGAGGAGCGCCATGAGGATCTGCACTTTGGCGGTGCTCGCGGTGATCAGGCGTTCGTTGCGGTGATAGCGGTAGAGGCGGCCGGTGGTGAGATCTTTGACCATGGCCGTAACGGGACCCGGACGACCGGCCAGGTAGCGATCGAGCCGCTTGGTGATCTTCTTGGCCTCGATCGGCGGGTCCGGCTTCGACTTCTTCGGAGGCTCCCTCGATGCCTGGACTTCGACCTTGGACTTCTTCGGAGGCTTCGCCAGCGCCGGAACTTCGACCAAAGCCTGCTGCTGGGGCAGGATCGCAGCTCGCTGGTGGAGCGCGACGGGGCGCGGGGCCGGCTCTCGCTCGGGAAGCGGCCAGAGCGCCAAAGGCACCAGGAGGAGACCCGCCAGAACCACGCGGGAGTATCCCCCGACGCCTCGCCCCGCGACCATCCGTGAATTATCACGAATGATGGTGATATGACGCTAGTGGCCAGTGGTGACCAGTTCGGCGATCGCGCCGTCGTCACAGGTGTCCCAGTAGCCACACCCAGGGCGACATAGAGAGTGCCCCAGCCAGAGGTGGGCTCAGCCTCGGCGCACGCCCCTCAAACGGCTTCCGCCGGAGGGACTCTCGTGGCCGACCTGGACGCCAGACCGCTGCTCACGATGCACGCACACGCACGGATCGGCCTGACCGAGCTCGCCCCTTCTGCTGGGCGTAGCCAGGGGACAGTACAGGCACGAGCGGAGAAACTGACCGCCCGCGGCGTGATCGAGGACTTCGGGCCGACGATCTCACCGAATCGCGCTGGCTACGTGATCCCGGCCTTCGCCTGGCTGCGGATCGCCCAAGGTCGCCTGATGGAGGCCGTGGCAGCCCTGGCCCGGCTCACTGCTGGCTGCGGGACATGTGGAAGCAAGCCGTCCAGGCGCCGTCCACCGCCCTGGACCGGCCTGCTGCCAGCTGCCGGAGCGTGCGGAAGTTCACCGTCCAGGTTGCCGTCCACCGCTGCAGCACGCGGTGAGCGGTGCAGGATCCGGGCGGCCAGCACGACCTCCTGCGCCAAGTCGTCGGCAAGGGCACCGAACCATTCGCAGGAGATCATCGCGCGCATCCTGGCCTCCTCGACGATCCAACGTACGGGCGCCACGATCTCGGTGTCGGCGCAGATCCCGTAACGCATCGAACCGCTGTTGACGGACGGATAGCAGCCCTTCGAGTCAGCGTGACCAAGCCGCTGTGACTGGCTGGGGGTCAGGAATCCGGATCGGGGTCTTCGAGGGTCGGGATCGCCGGGGAGAGCAGTGAATCGGTGTGCTCGCTCAGTTGGCCGCGTACAAGCCGGTAGACGCGGAACTCGTTCGGGTGGGTGCCTTCGTCGTCCCAGAGGTGCAGCAGTCCGTAGGAGCCGGGCGCGAGCCGGCCGATCCGCTGGAACAGGTCGAGGAGGGTGTCGGCCCAGCCGCTGTCGTGGTTGGGATGGCCGGCGACGTGCAGGGATGGGATGCCGTTCAGCCAGCGCAGATCGATCAGGCCGTAGTCGGGGATCTGGGCCAGGTAAGCGCGGATCTCCTCCACTTGCCGTTCCAGCAGGCTGTCGTAGTCGTCCTCGACGCCGGCCGTCTCGCGGATGGTCACCCACCCGTGGTACTCCATCGTCGCCGTCCCTCTCGTCCAGAGGTCCTGAAACGCAGAAAGGGCCCCACGCATAAGCATGGAGCCCTTCCCGAACAAAGATTGTCCGGCGGTGACCTACTCTCCCACACCCTCCCGAGTGCAGTACCATCGGCGCTGGGAAGCTTAACTTCCGGGTTCGGAATGTAACCGGGTGTTTCCTTCCCGCCATAACCGCCGTAACCCTATGAAACAAACAACAGACGAAAAACCCATCTGTTTGTTGTCTCAGAATTGCCTAGTGGACGCGAGCAAGATGCTTTGTGGTCAAGTCCTCGGCCTATTAGTACCGGTCAGCTCCACACGTTACCGTGCTTCCACCTCCGGCCTATCAACCCGGTCGTCTACCGGGAGCCTTACCCATTCTCATGGTGGGAGACCTCATCTCAAGGCGAGCTTCCCGCTTAGATGCTTTCAGCGGTTATCCCTTCCGAACGTAGCCAACCAGCCGTGCACCTG
>NZ_JBICSO010000007.1:608233-819217 GCF_043197155.1 Nonomuraea sp. NPDC049269 | reverse complement strand
GCCGCCGCCATCGACGGCGCGGGCTACTGGCGGGTCTTCCTCCAGGTGATCCTCCCGCTCTGCACCCCGGCCCTCGCCACGACCGGCATCTTCACTTTTATCTGGACGTGGAATGACTTCTTCAGTCAGAACCTTTACCTGACCAATTCCGACAATCTAACGGTGGCAGTAGCCCTCCGCTCCTTCCTAGACTCCAGTGGCGAGTCGTCGTGGGGCCCCATGTTCGCGATGTCGATCGTGTCACTGGGGCCGATCTTCGGCTTTTTTCTAGCCGGTCAGAAGTACCTGATCCGTGGTGTGGCGACCACCGGCCTGAAATAACACCCCCCAACGCTTGACCAGGAGGTAGTGCTGTGAAGCCCAGGATGAAGTGGACAGTCGCCCTGCTATCGGTGGCCGTGATGACGGCCGCCGCCGGCTGCGGCAGTGGTGGCGGCAAGTCGGCCGACGACAAGGTCCATCTCCGCTTCTCGTACTGGGGCAGCGACTCCCGGCAGAAGCTCACCGAGCAGGTGATCAAGAAGTTCGAGGAGAAGAACCCGACCATCGACGTCGAAGGCGACTTCTCCAACTGGGAGAGCTACTACGAGAAGCTCGCCACCAAGGTGGCCGCCAACGACGCGCCTGACGTGATCAGCATCGAGATCCGCGGCCTGAGCGAGTACGCGGGCCGTAACGCCCTGGCCGACCTGTCGGGCAAGGTGCCCACCGCCGACCTCGACCAGCAGGTGCTCACCAGCGGTCAGATCGACGGCAAGCAGTACGCCATCCCGACCGGCGTCAACACCTTCTCGATGCTCGCCAACTCGGCGGCGCTGGAGAAGGCCAAGCAGAAGCTGCCCGACGACAAGTCGTGGACCTGGGACGACTGGGTGAACATGGCCAAGCAGGTCACCGTGGCCGGCGGCGGCGTAGTCGGAGCCGAGTACAACTACAACCCCGCCTGGCTGCAGATCTTCGCGGCCCAGCGCGGCGAGAAGTTCTACGACGGCAACAAGATCGGGATCACCGCCGACACGCTGAAGGCGTGGTGGGCCATCCACCAGCAGCTCATCCAGACGAAGGGGGCCAGGGACGCCGCGAAGAGCGCCGAGCTGATCTCCTTGGGGCCTGAGCAGTCGCTGCTGGCCACCAACGCGGGCGCGATGGGCATGTGGTGGAGC
Source organism: Nonomuraea sp. NPDC049269 (assembly GCF_043197155.1). Lineage (NCBI taxonomy): Bacteria > Bacillati > Actinomycetota > Actinomycetes > Streptosporangiales > Streptosporangiaceae > Nonomuraea > Nonomuraea sp. NPDC049269. The sequence continues at coordinate 818,054 of NZ_JBICSO010000007.1, read as the reverse complement.
AACCAGCTCAACGCCCTGTCCAAGGCGTCGGGCCAGGAGATGACCCTGTTGCGGATGCCCAAGGCCGCGGGCGCGACCACCGGCGGCATGTTCCTGCAACCCGCGATGTTCTACACGGCCTCCGCCAAGTCCGAGCACGCCACGGAAGCGGGCAAGTTCATCGACTTCATGGTCAACGACCCGGACGCGGCCGCGCTCCTGCTGAGCGACCGCGGCCTGCCGACCAACGCCAAGGTACTCGCCGCCGTCAAGGGCAAACTGCCGCCCGTCGACCAGAAGACGCTGACCTTCATCGCTGACGTCAAGAGCGAGCTGAGCCCGATCAGCGCCCCGCCGAAGGGCGCGCTCCAGATGGAGGACATCCTCAAGCGCAACAGCGAGGAGGTCCTCTTCGGCAAGACGTCGCCGGACGCCGGCGCGCAGAAGTTCCTGACCGAGGCCAACGCCGCTCTGGCCGGCTGAGGTCCGATCCCGGCTGGGGGTCCCGGCCCCCAGCCACCACTCCACGACTCGGGGAGAGAAGTTGAGCACCAGGTACGCCTTCGTCGGCCTCGGCCATCGCGCGCAGATGTACGTCGACGCCCTGCTGGGCGACTGGCGAGACACCGGTACGATCGCCGGCCTGTGCGACGTCAACCAGACGCGCATGAACTACTACGTCGAGCGCATCGGCCACCAGGTGCCGTGCTTCGGCCCCGATGAGTTCGGCAAGCTGCTGGAGCTGGCCGACGCCGTCGTGGTCACCACGGTGGACGCGACGCACGCCCGCTACGTCGTCGCCGCCCTCGACGCCGGGCTCGACGTCATCGTGGAGAAGCCCCTCACCATCGACGTCGAAGGCTGCGAGGCCATCGCCGCCGCCGCCGAGCGCAACCCGGGCAAGCTGGTGGTCACCTTCAACTACCGCTACTCGCCGCGTAACTCGGCGGTCAAGAAGCTCATCAGCGAAGGCGCGATCGGCGACGTCACCTCCGTGCACTTCGACTGGGCGCTCGACACCATCCACGGCGCCGACTACTTCCGGCGCTGGCACCGCGAGCGGGTCAACTCGGGCGGGCTGCTCGTCCACAAGTCCACCCACCACTTCGACCTGGTCAACTGGTGGCTCGCGGCGGCGCCCGAACTCGTCTTCGCCCAGACCGACCTGCGCTTCTACGGCCAGGCCCTGCCCCGGGGCCCGCGCCCCGCCCGCGGCCAGGGCGCGCCCGGCCTGGGCACCGACCCCTTCATCCTCGACATCTCCACCGATGAGCGGCTCAAGCGCCTCTATCTGGACGCCGAGCACGAGGACGGCTACATCCGCGACCAGGACGTCTTCGGGCCGGGTGTGACGATCGACGACAACATGTCGGTCCTGGTCCGCTACGCGAACCGGGCCATGCTCACTTACTCGCTCACCGCGCACGCCCCGTACGAGGGCTATCGCGTGGTGTTCAACGGCACGGAGGGCCGGATCGAGCTGGACGTCATCGAGCGGCCCTGGACCCCGGAGCACGCCGCGATCGACCCCAGCGCCGCGGGCAAGGAGCACTTGGCCGGCGCCGGGGAGAAGCTCATCCTGCACCGGCACTGGCAGGAGCGCGAGGAGATCGCCATCGAGCAGGGCGCGGGCGGCCACGGCGGCGGCGACCGGCTGCTGCTGGACGACGTCTTCCGCGGACCCGGCGACGACCCGCTCGGGCGCCCGGCCGGCTACCGCGACGGACTGCGGAGCGTGCTGGTCGGCGTGGCCGCCACCCGCTCGGCCGCCACCGGCGCCCCCGTCCGCCTCGCCGCCGACGGCACCCGCCTCGTAGGGGGTTGACCGGTGCGTGAGCTGCGCCATCTCGGAGAGTTCTCCGGCTTGGTCGAGCTCGCGGAGGGCCGGCGCGGACTGTTTCCCGACGCCGCGCCGGGCCCCGCGCTCAGGAAGGCCGCCCGCGAGGCCATCGGGACGCTCGACCTGGAGGCACGAGACGTCCGGGTCGAGCGCTCGTGGACGACGCGGGACCTCAGCGGCGAAGAGCTCTCCTGGTCGGTGGGCTTCGGCCCGCGTACCCACGCCTACCTGCTGAAGCCCCGCGACGCGCAGGGAAGGCTGCCCGGCGTGCTCGCGCTGCACTGCCACGCGGGCATGAAGTGGGCGGGCAAGGAGAAGATCGCGGACGGCCCCGAGCCGCCCACGCCCGAGGTGCGGCGGCTGCGCGAGCAGATCTACGGCGGCCGCGCCTACGCGGGCGAGCTCGCCAGGCGCGGCTTCGCCGTGCTCGTCCATGACGTGATCGGCTGGGGCAGCCGCCGGTTCGACCGGGCGGACATGCCCGAGCGGGTGCTCGCCCAGGCGGACGATCCCGCCATGTCCGAGGCGGACCGCTATGACGTCGCGGCCGGGCACCACGAGCACGTCCTGGAGAAGTACTGCACGCTGCTCGGCACGTCGCTGGCCGGCGTGGTGGCGGGCGAGGACCTCGCCGCCGCGGCCTACCTGCGGTCGCGCCCCGATATCGGACAGGTCGGATGCGTAGGGTTGTCAGGGGGCGGATTGCGCGCCGGGCTGCTCGGCGCGTTCGACCCCGGCGTCGCCGCGGTCGCCGTCGCCGCGATGGTCTCCAGCTACCGCGAACTCCTGGACGGCTACGTCGCCGGGCACACCTGGATGTTCTTCCCGCCCGGCCTGTCGCGCGTCTGCGACTGGCCGGCGCTGGTCGCCGCCCGCGCGCCCGAGCCGCTCCTGGTCCTGTACGGCGAGCGGGACCAGCTGTTCCCGCTCGCCGGGATGCGCGCGGCGCACGAGGCCATCGCGGGCCACCACCCGGACGGCGGCTACGAGGGCGTCTTCTTCGACGCCCCGCACGCCTTCGACGTCCCCATGCAGGAGCACGCCTTCACCTGGCTGGCCACCCACCTCAAGAGCGAGCCGTCCGACACGAGCAGCTAGCCGTCGGCCTCCAGCGCCAGCTCGGCCGCCTCGGAGGCGGACAGGCGCCCGTCGGCCACCACCACGGACACGTGCCGGATCAGCTCGTCCTCGAAGACCAGCGGCGTGTCCCAGGCCAGCGCGGTGCCCACACCGGGATACTGCGCCACCCGGACGAACCACGGATCGTCCCCCGCCCGGGCGAACACCAGCGTCCAGTCCTCGCCCGCCAGCGCCAGCCACGGCTCCCGGGAGCCGTGGACCAGCTCCTCGCCCTCGGCCGCGCCGGTGAACACCCGCAACCCCCGCGAGGCCGCCGGCGCCCGCCAGAAGAACCCGCCGTAGCCCGCCCCGGCCCGGCCCTTGGTCGCCGAGCTCTGGATCGTCAGCGGCGCGCCCGTGAGATTGCGCAGCGTGAAGCCGAAGTCCAGCGCCCAGCCCCGTGACAGCGGGACGGCCCGCACGGACCGCTCCTCACGCACCACCGGGTCCTCGCCGGGCCGCTGCCACAGCAGCGTCTCGGCGAAGCCCGAGGCGTCGCGCCCGGTGAAGGACACGTGCCGCTGCGTCCCGTGGTCGTCGAGCCATTGCGGCCCCTGGTCCCTGACGAACGTGCGCCCGCCCCAGAAGTTGCGCCCGCCGACGTCCGTGACGGCCACCCCGGCACCGAGATGGTGCGGATGGTCCGCCGGCCGCACCTCGGTCACCACCGTGCCGCCCAGCGTGCGCACCGGGTGGAGGTAGGGCCGCGGAGCCGCGGTGATCGGCAGGTCGGGCCGCGTGACGTACTCGGCCACCACCCGGTCCGCCACCATGAGCGGCACGGCCCAGCTCACGCCCAGCTCGGAGAAGAGCTCCAGCCGGTCCGCGCAGGTCTCGACCAACTGGGCGATGCCGGGCAGCGCCGGTCCTTCGCCCGAAAGGTCCTGGTGGTCCGCGGCGATCGGCAGCGGGTCGGGCGCGACCCTGATGGCCTCCAGGACCTCCATGAACGCCCCCGTCCGGTGGATCGGCACGATCAGCGGGGCTCCGGCGCGTACGTGCTCGACGAGGTTCTCCAGCAGGTCGGCGCGAGGGAAGCGACGTACGGGGCCGTCGCCGACGCGGACCTCGTCCACCGTGTACGTGAAGGTGATCTTGCCGCGCTCGCCGTGGACGACCACGTACGGCTCGTCGCGGCCGGTGGCGCAGAGCGTCACGGCGGCCACGATCGGCGGCCCGTCCGCCAGGTGGATCCGGATGGCCGAGGTGTCGTCCGACTCGATGGCGTTGGCGTGGAACAGCTCCGCCTCGACCGAGGTGACCGCGCCGCGTTCCTCGGCGCCCGCCACGGCGAGGGCGGTGGCGACGGCGTGCGCGAACGGGTTGGTGAGCGCGCCGTCCACGATGTCCACACCGTCGAGCCGACGCCGGCCCGACCAGGAGCTGCGGGTGAAGTAGGAGGCGGGCCGCGGCCACGCCCCCGCCACCCCGATGCCGGTCACGGGCCCGATCGTGTCCTCGGCGATCAGCCGGCGCACCTCCGGCAGGGCGGCGGACGCGAGGCTCTGGAAGCCCACCTGGCAGGCGAGACCGGCCTCGGCGGCGGCCCGCTCCATCCGCTCGAAGTCGGCGAGCGTGGCCGCCGTCGGCTTCTCCACCAGCACGTGCGCGCCCGCCGCCAGCGCCGCCAGCGCCAGGTCGGCGTGCGTCGGGATCGGGGTGGCCAGGATCGCGATCCGCGCCCCGGTCCGCTTGATCAGCTCGGGCAGGTCGGCGGAGAACTCCGGCGTGCCGAGCCCCTCGAGGTCTTCGGGGGAGACCGGCCGCACGTCGCAGATGCCGGCCAGCTCGACCTGGCCGGCCAGGCGACGCAGCCGGTTCAGGTAGTGGGCGCCGAATCCGTGCGCTCCGGCGAGTACGACCCGCATGCTCATCTCCAGTGGAGGCCGAGCCCCCGGTGCTCTCCGACGCGTACTTTCGCGTCGCTCACGTGGACGGGGTACGGCTCGGCCAGCAGCCCCAGCGCGGCGAACGAGGCGTCCTCGACCTCCTCGGCCATGCACGGCAGCGGCAGGGCCAGCGCGAGCTGCGCCGACAGGTCGGGCAGCAGGTGCGGGTAGACCGGCACGTCGAAGGCCCGCGCCAGCTCGGTGATGCGCAGGAACGGGGTGATGCCGCCCACCCTGACCACGTTGGGCTGCACGATGTCGCAGGCCCCCGCCGTCAGCAGGTCACGGAAGCCGTAGACGGTGTAGACGTTCTCGCCGACCGCGATGGGCACGTCCACGGACCGCCTCAGCTCCACGTGCGCGGCGACGTCGTCGGCGGGCAGCGGCTCCTCCAGCCAGTGCAGGTCGTACGGGGCCAGCGCCTCGACCGCGCGGCGGGCCCGGTGCAGGTCCCAGCGCTGGTTGGCGTCGATCATCAGCAGCGTGCCGGGGCCGACGACCTCGCGGACCGCGGCCACCCGCTCGACGTCCTCGGCGAGGTCGGGCCGGCCCACCTTCATCTTGATCCCGGGATAGCCCGCGGCCTTCCACCGCCCGGCCTGGGCGACCAGCTCCTCCAGCGAGTAGTGCAGGTTCACGCCGCTGCCGTACACCGGCACCGTGTCCCTGCGCCGGCCCAGCACGTCGGCCAGGCCGCGCTCGCCGCAGCGCAGATCCCACAGCGCCAGGTCCACCCCGGCCAGCGCGACCGTGGTGATCCCGCCGGGCCCCGCCTCGCGCAGGTGCCGCCAGAGCCGGTCCCACACGACTTCGGGGTGCGGGTCCAGGCCGATGACGGCCTCGCGGATGTCGTGCTCCAGCAACGCCTGTACGGCCCGCGCGCCGATCTGCGGCGTCCAGGAGAACCCGGTCCCCGTCCGGCCGTCGGCCAGCGTGATCTCCACCACCATGACGTGGTTGGCGGGCACGTCGGGACCCCACGGCCTGGGTAGCCGGGCCGTGTGAGCGCTCACTTTCAGGTCGCTGATCATGAGCTGCCCGCCAGCGACCGTCCGTGTTCGATCAGGGCCTTGAGCTCGGCCACGTGCTCCGGAGAAGCGTCGACCAGCGGCGGGCGCACCGGGCCCGCGTCCAGGCCGCCGAGGCGTACCCCGGCCTTGACCAGGGAGACGGCGTAGCCGGGGACCTTGGAGCGGAGCCGGACGAGCGGCTCGTAGAACTCGGTGAGCAGGTGGTCGGCGCCGTTCATGAACGCGGTGGCGATCTCCGGCGCGAAGGCGAAGACGGCGGAGGAGTAGAGCTCCACGCCGATCCCGCGGTAGGCGCCCATCGTCAGCTCGGCCGTCGGCAGCCCGTTGAAGAACCGGAAGTCGTCGCCGATCTCCCTGCGCACGGCCAGCACGGTGCGCTGGATGAGGTCGATGTCGCCCAGGCCGTCCTTGAGGCCGATCACGCCCGGGATCCTGGCCAGCGCCACGACCTGCTCGGGGGTCGGCGCCACCGAGCCGCGCTGGTAGATGATGACCGGCAGGATCGCCGCGACAGCGCGTACGTAGGCGGCGAAGCCCTCGACGGTGCCCGTGGCCAGGTATGGGGGCATGAGCAGGAGGCCGTCGGCGCCCGCCTCGCGGGCCGCGCGGGCCTGGCTGAGCGCCGAGCCGAGCGGGCCGCCGGCGCCCGCGAACACCGGCACCTGGCCGGCCGTGGTCTCGACGGCCACCCGGACGGCTGCGGCGTGCTCCGACTCGGACAGCGCGGGGAACTCGCCCGTGCCGCAGGCCGCGAACACCGCGCCGGGCCGGTGTTCGAGCCCGCGCCTGATGTGCTCGGCCAGCACCTCCTCGGCCAGCCCGTGGGCGGGGTCGAAGGGGGTGACGGGGAAGAAGAGGACTCCGCTGAGATTCATCCGGTCTCCAGTTCGGTGCGCCAGGAGCGCTTGGGGGTCCAGCCCAGCATCCGCCCGGCCTTGGCGGAGGTGAAGGCGGGAGCGGTCCCGGTCAGGTTCGCGGCCGCGGCGGTGGTCGAGGGGATGACGGCGGGGAGCACCTCCGCCAGTGGCTCGCGGGCCAGCGCGTCGGCCGCCCCCGCGAAGAACACCTCGCCGTTGGGCAGGTCGGGCAGGCGGTCGAGAAGCACGGCGATCAGATCGGAGGCGTCCCGGGCGTCGAGGTAGTTGAACAGCGAGACCCCGGCGATGTCCGGCCGGTCCAGCCGTTCGACGATCGTGTGGCCCGACTGGGTCGGAGCGCCCGCCCAGTCTTCCGGAGCCACCACGAAGCACGGCCGCACCGCCGCGAACCGCGTCTGAGAGCCGCCGCGGGCGAACGCCGCCATCGTCTGTTCGGCCACGAGCTTGGACAGGCTGTAGGCGTTCGAGGGCGCGACGGGGTGTTCCTCGTCGATGGGCAGGTAACTGGGCGCCCAGCCGCCGGGCGAGCCGTAGCCGATGACGGTGGGGCTGCTGGCCACCACCACCTTGCCGACGCCGGTGTTGCTCGCGGCCTGGCACACGTTGAAGGCGAGCTGGGTGTTGGTACGGAAGGTCAGCCCGTCGGTACGGCTGAACGGGGTCGCGATCGCGGCCAGGTGGATCACCGCGTCGGGCCGGAAGCGGGCCATGACGTCATACGCCTCGCCCAGGTTCGTCAGGTCGGCGGGCAGGGTGACCGCGGCCTCGGCGGGAGTGCCCGGGACGGCGTCGATGCCGACCACCTCATGACCGGCCTGGGCCAAGGAGACGACCACGCTGCGCCCTAGCCGACCGGCGCTGCCGGTCACCAGTGTTCGTGTCATCGGTCGTTCACCACTCCTGCGTTGGATACGGCAACCGGTTGCAGAAAGTATCGAGGCGAGGCCGGGAGAACGTCAAGCGGCCGGTCCTCTTCCGGCCAGGCTGTTTGCCCATATGAAGAGATATGGTGGGGATTTAGCTGAAAAATCCGGCGGCAATGGCTGATTGACAGCGATACAAACGATTGCACTAAAGTACTAAGCACGGTCGGAGGAGGCCAAGCGTGGCGGTGACGATTCGTGACGTGGCTGAGGCGTCGGGCGTGCATGTGTCCACGGTGTCCCGGGCGTTCTCCGCGCCCCACCTGGTCAATCCCGAGACACGCACCCGCGTGCTCGCCATCGCCGAGGATCTCGGCTACCGGCCCAACCGCGCCGCGCGGGCGCTGACCACGGGCCGCACCCACAACATCGGCCTCATCGTGGCCGACATCGCCAACCCCTTCTTCCCGCCGCTGATCAAGGCTGCCCAGGCGCAGGCCAGGCTCCGCGACTACCACGTGTTCGTGGCCGACACCGACGAGGACCCGCAGGTGGAGGAGGATCTGATCCAGACCCTCACCAAGCAGGTCGACGGCGTGCTGCTGTGCAGCCCGCGCCTGACGAACCGGACGATAGAGCGCCTGCGCGAGGAGGTGCCCTTCGTCGTGGTGAACCGCCGGGCCAAGGGCCTGCCGACCGTGCTCATGGACGTGGGCCGTGGCGCCAGGCTGGCCGTCGAGCATCTCACCGCGCTCGGGCACCGCCGCCTCGCGCTGGTCACCGGGCCCAGCGGGTCGTGGACCAGCAAGGAGATGCAGGAGGCGGCGGCCGCGATGAACGACGTGGACGTCGTCTTCCTCGGCCCCAACCCGCCGACGGAGCAGGGCGGCCTGGCGGCGGCCACCGACGTCATCGCCTCCGGCGCGACGGGCGTGCTGGCCTACAACGACCTGGTCGCCATCGGCCTCATCGAAGGACTCGCCGAGCGGGGCAAGAACGTCCCCGGCGACGTCAGCGTGATCGGCGTGGACGACATCGTGCCGGGCCGGCTGAGCCGCCCGAAGCTGACGACGATCGCCATGCCCACCGCCGCCGCCGGCCGGATCGCCGTCGACCTGCTGCTCCAGTCCGTCGACTCGGCGGCCACCGCCGCCGCCACGATGCTGGAGACCGCCCTGATCGTCCGCGAGTCCACGGGAAAGGCACCCAAATGATCTTCGGAACGCTGCCGTCTGGTGAACAGGTCGAGCGTGTCGAGCTGTCCTCGGGACGGCTGCGCGCCAGCGTGCTCAGTTACGGCGCCATCCTGCAGTCGCTGGAGGTCTCGGGCGTCAATGTGGTGCTCGGGCTGACCACGCTGGAGGATTACCTGACCCGCAGCCGCTACTTCGGCGCCGTCGTCGGCAGGTACGGCAACCGCATCGCCGGCGGCCGCTTCACCCTCGACGGAGCCGAACACCGCCTGCCGCTCAACAACGGGCCCAACAGCCTGCACGGCGGTGACCACGGCTTCGACCGCAAGGTGTGGACGATCTCCGAGGCCACCGGCTCCTCCGTGACGCTCACGGTGATCAGCCCCGACGGCGACCAGGGCTACCCGGGCACGCTGACCGCCTCGATCACCTACACGCTCGAAGACGACGCCCTGCGCCTCGACTACACGGCCGAGACCGACGCGCCGACCGTCGTCAACCTCACCAACCACTCCTACTTCAACCTCGCGGGCGGCGGCGACGTGCTCGGGCACGTGATCCAGATCGACGCCGAGCACTACCTGCCCGTCGACGAGCACAAGATCCCCACCGGCGAGCCGACGCCGGTCAAGGGCACGGAGTTCGACTTCACCACGCCGCACGCGGTGGGCGAGCGCTACGACGGCGGCTATGACCACTGCTACGTGCTCGACGGCGGCATCCGGGTGACCGAGCCGGGCGGCGGCCTGACCATGGAGGTCACGACCACCGAGCCGGGCGTCCAGTTCTACGCGGGTGGCATGCTCGACGGCGTCGCCACGCCGTACGGACCGCACGCGGGTCTCTGCCTGGAGACGCAGCACTTCCCCGACTCGCCCAACCAGCCGCGGTTCCCGTCGACCGTGGTCAGGCCGGGCGAAAACCGCACCTCCACCACCACCTACAGGTTCACCGCCTGACCCGCGCGCAGCGCGGTCGTGGCCCGGAGCACCAGCAGCGCCACGTCGTCATGTGACGGCTCGGAGGCGAACGACTCGACCGCCTGCCGGATCCGCTCGGCCACGGCGTGCGCGCTCAGCCCCGAGCAGCCCGACAGGATCGCGGTCAGCCCGTCGTCGTCATCGAGCAGCCGGTCGCCGTCGCGCCGCTCGGTGACGCCGTCGGTGACGCACAGGAGCAACTCCTCGGGCAGCAGCTCGAACGACTCGGTGTAGAACCGCGCGCCGCCGTCGACGCCCAGCAGCAACTGCGAGGTGGCGACGGGCACGACCTCGCCGTTCGCGCGCAGCAGCAGGGGCACGGGATGGCCCGCGGAGGCCAGGGTGCACAGCGCGCCGCCCTGGGGCAGCGGCGTCAGCTGGCCGCAGAGCAGGCTGAGGAAGCGGCCGTCCTCGCCCTCGTCGAGCAGCGTCCGGTTGAGCCGGTCGAGGATGTCGGCCACCGTGTAGTGCTCCTTGGCCAGCAGCCGTACGGCGTGGCGGGCCAGCCCGGTCACGGCGGCGGCCTCCGGGCCGCTGCCGCACACGTCGCCGAGGGCGAAGCACCAGTGGTCGCCGACGGCGAACAGGTCGTAGAAGTCGCCGCCGACGTCCGCGCCCTCTTCCGCCGGCTCGTAGACGACCGCGGACTCCAGCCCCGGCATCGGCGCGACCCGCATGGGCAGCAGGCTGCGCTGCAGCACCCGCGACGTGGTCGCCTGCCGCGAGTAGAGCATGGCCGTGTGGAGGTTGAGCGCCACCAGGCGGCACAGGTCGGCGAGCAGGTCGGCCAGCTCCAGCGGCAGGGTCGGCTCGATGCGCCCGATCACCAGCGCGCCGTGCGAGCGGCCCTGGGTCATCAGCGGGAACGACAGCACGCTCTCCGGCCCGACTGGCCAGGTCACCTCGCCCAGCGTCGAACGCGGGATGACGGGCAGGGCCTTGCGCAGGTCGGCGTTGTGGTGCTCCTCGCTGTGCCACACGTGCGCGAGCCTGGTCATGCCCGCCAGGTCGGTCAGGTAGACCGCCGCCCAGGTGGCGATCTTGGGCACCACGAGCTGAGCCGTCAGGGCCGCGATCAGCTCCTCGTCGTGCACGCCCGCGAGCAGTTCGCCGGCCTCGGCGAGGAACGACAGCCGGCCCCGATGAGCCCGGTCCTGCTCGGCCAGTCGCTCGCGTTGCACGGTCGCCGCGACCTGGTCCGCGATGTGCTGCAGGCTCGCGGTGAGCGCCTGGTCGAACCGGCCGGGCTCGGCGGCCGTCACCACGAGGTAGCCGGTCACCTCGCCCGCCACGATGAGCGGCGCGCACGCCAGTGACCGGGCCTGGAGCCGCTGAGCCAGCTCGACGTCGGCGGCCAGCAGGTCCTCGACCATCGCGGGGGCCTTCTGCTCCGTGCTGAACACGCCGGCGGCCACCACGCCCACCAGCCCCGCCGTCGACCCCGCGCCCGCCACGACGCCGAACCGGTTGCCGCCCTCGGCCCGCACCAGGACGTAGGCGGCGTCGCCCCCGCTGGACAACTGGACGATCTGCGCGATCGTGTCGAGCAGCTCGTCGAGCGGCATCTCGCGGTCGAGCAGGTCCTTGATCCGCCCGCCCGGCTCCCGCTTGAACGAGGCGGGCGGGGAGGCCAGTACGTACCGGTGCTCGTTGGAGACCACCATCCAGATCGACCGGCGGTCCTGCGCGCGGCCGTCGGTGCGCAGATGGGAGATGTAGACCGGGAGCAGGCCGCCGTCGAGGCGCCGCATCCTGGACTCGCCGCGCCAGCGGCCGAGGCCGAGCGTGTCCGACAGGGACAGCGCGCACGGGCCGTGCCTGCGCCAGGCGACCAGCTCCGCCAGCGGTCTGCCGGTGACCTCGGCGGCGGGCCAGCCGAGCAGTGCCTCGGCCTCACAGTTCCAGGTGACGATCCGGCCCTCGTGGTCGCTCACGACGACCGCGAGGTGCAGGCTCTCCGTGGACGTCGCGATCGCGGCGGGCGCCGGAGCGGGGATCCTGGAGGCGCTCTCGTGCCCGCACGCCTTGTCGAGCTCCATGCGGAACCAGACCCGCTTGGCGGTGCCCGTGTACGTGACGCCCCAGGCGTCGGCGAGCATGCCCGCCAGCACGAGGCCACGCCCCGTGGTGGCCGTGCCGCCGGGCGCCGGCGAGTCGGGGGCCGGCACGATCCGGGTCGGGTGGTGGTCGTCGACCTCGATCTCCAGCCTGGTCGGGATGGCGTTCGGGTCCAGCCGGCAGGTCAGCTCCAGCCCCGTGCCCGCATGGACCACGGCGTTGGTGACGAGTTCGCTGGTCAGCAGCACGGCGTCTTCGGCCAGGTGGCTCAGTTGCCATTCGCCCAGCACCTGGCGTACGAAGCGTCGTGCGGCCGCGGGGGCCTGGGGGGTGCCGTCGAAGGCTGTGCTCGACACGCGGGTCGTGTCCACTGTGCGTCCTAGAACATCACTCGATGTGGCAGTTCGGTCACTCTCAGAGTGGCAGACTGTGGGGCTTCATTACCCCCAGTTGCGAAGAAGGCCGCCATCGTCGCGCTGTTGGACCCCGGAGGGCGCCGCATGAATCGCCAGGTAAAGATCCTTTTGGTGGACGACAAGGACGAGAGTCTGGTCGCGCTGGAGGCCGTCTTACGCCCGCTCCAGCAGCAACTGTTCAAGGCCAGATCGGGGCAGGAGGCCATGAAGCTGATGCTCCGGCACGACTTCGCGGTGGTGCTGCTGGACGTGCTCATGCCCGGCATGGACGGCTTCGAGACAGCGACCCACATCAAGCGGTTCGACCAGGCGCGTGACGTGCCCATCATCTTCCTGACCAGCACCGAGCCCGGATCCGACGTCGCGTTCCGCGGCTACGCCGTGGGCGCGGTCGACTACATCGCCAAGCCGTTCGATCCGTGGGTGGTGCGCTCCAAGGTCGCGGTCTTCATCGAGCTGTTCCGCAAGAACGCGATGCTGAGTGATCTCCTGCCGAACGCCACGGCGCTGTCGAGGAACGCGCAGGCGCTGTCCGGCTTCGCCGACCGCCTCGGCGCCGTCGAGGCGCGGCTCGACGAACTGGCGGACTCCTGCTCCGACGACGAGGGCTTGCGAGGCGCCGTCCAGGATCTGGTCGACCTGGTGGCGCACATGCAGGCGGCCTTCGACTCGGTTCGGCTGTGAGCGGCCTGGGGTAGGAGAGCTTTCGCGCACCTCGGCGAGCCTGAGTGCGTTGCGCGGTGTCTCCGTCGTACCTTTGGCATCATGGCCACCCGTACGCCGAAAAGCGCATCGAAGGGGCCGGCGAAGCGGTCGACCTCCGCCCGCTCGACCCCCGCCAAGCGCGGATCCAGCTCGACCGGGCGGCCGAGGGCGAAGGGGGCCACGTCGGCTCGTAAGCCGTCCTTGACTCACCCGGATCCGATCAGCTGGGTCTTCACGATGATCGGCAAACTGATCGTCGGACTCTGGATGCTGCTCGCCAACGGCATCGGCAGCACGGCGCGGGCACTCGGCAAGAACGCGCGCGACCTCGATCCCGCGCACCGGCGCGACGGGGTGGGCCTGTCCGTGCTCGCCGGCGCCATCGTGATGGCGGCGATGACCTGGCGTCGAGCCGACAGCGCGGTCTCCGGTGTGGTCAACGTCACCGTGCACAGCGTGTTCGGGTCGCTGGCGTGGGCGATCCCGCTGCTGCTCGGCCTGCTCGCCTGGCGCTACCTGCGCCACCCCGACCAGAACGCCGACACCGGACGGATGGTGATCGGGTGGAGCGCGCTGCTCGTCGGCGTGCTCGGTGTCATCCACGTGGCCAACGACACGCCCTACCCGGCGGGCACCGCCAACGACGGCATGGACCGGGTGTCGCAGGCGGGCGGCATCATCGGGTTCATCGTCTCGGCGCCGCCGATGAGCATCCTGCCGGCCTGGATCACGATCCCGCTGCTGCTGATCATGTCGGGCTTCGGCGTGCTGGTCATCACGGCCACGCCCGTCCACCGCATCCCGGAGCGGCTGTCCGAGCTCAAGCACCTGCTGTTCGAACGGCACGCGCCCGCCGATCAGGCGGCGGCGCCCGTCAGGAAGCGGCCCAGGGCCAAGAAGGCCGAGGTGGACGACAAGGGCGAGCTGATCAAGCCGTTCGACACGCCGGTGCTCTCCGAGCAGGACAAGCGCGCCGACCACTCGCCCGAGATCGTGCCCGGGCTGGTGGACGAGGAGGAGCCGCCGGCGTCGGTCAGGAAGCCCGAGCCGCCGGAGCCCACCCCCGCGCCCCGCAAGGTCGAGCAACTGGTGCTGTCGCCGCAGGCCGGGCCGTACAGCCTGCCTGATCTGCAGTTCCTCAAGCCGGGCAGCGCGCCCAAGCCGCAGACCAAGGCCAACACCATCGTCGTCAACGCGCTGACCAGCGTCCTTGAGCAGTTCATCATCGACGCGCAGGTGATCGGGTTCACCCGCGGCCCGACCGTGACCCGCTACGAGATCGAGCTGGGGCCCGCGGTCAAGGTGGAGAAGGTCACGGCGCTCACCAAGAACATCGCTTATGCCGTTAAATCGGCAGATGTCAGGATCTTGTCGCCGATTCCGGGGAAGTCGGCGATCGGGGTGGAGATCCCGAACGCGGACAAGGACCTGGTCTCCCTGGGTGACGTGCTGAACTCCAAGGTGGCCCAGGGCGACCACCACCCGATGATCGTGGGACTGGGCAAGGACGTCGAGGGGCGCACGATCGTGGCGAACCTCGCCAAGATGCCCCACCTGCTCATCGCGGGCGCCACCGGCGCCGGCAAGTCGGTCTGCGTCAACGGCCTGATCACCTCCATCCTGATGCGCGCCACGCCCGACGAGGTACGCATGGTGCTCGTCGACCCCAAGCGGGTGGAGCTGTCGGTCTACGAGGGCATCCCTCACCTGATCACGCCCATCATCACCAACCCGAAGAAGGCCGCGGAGGCCCTCGAATGGGTGGTGGGGGAGATGGACCGCCGCTACGACGACTTGGCCGCCAGCGGGTTCCGGCACGTCGACGAGTTCAACAAGGCCGTGCGGGCCGGGAAGCTGCAGCCGCCGCCGGGCAGCGAGCGGGTCTACCAGCCCTACCCGTACCTGCTGGTGATCGTCGACGAGCTGGCCGACCTGATGATGGTCGCCCCGCGTGACGTCGAGGACTCCATCGTGCGCATCACGCAGCTCGCCCGCGCGGCCGGCATCCACCTGGTCATCGCCACGCAGCGGCCGTCGGTCGACGTGGTCACCGGCCTGATCAAGGCGAACGTGCCCTCGCGGCTGGCGTTCGCCGTGTCGAGCCTCACCGACTCGCGGGTCATCCTCGACCAGCCCGGCGCCGACAAGCTCATCGGCCAGGGTGACGCGCTGTTCCTGCCGATGGGCGCCAGCAAGCCCATCCGGATCCAGAACGCGTTCGTGTCGGAGAAGGAGATCGCCGAGATCGTCACGCACTGCAAGACGCAGATGCAGGCCGAGTACCGCGACGACGTCGCCGCGGCGCCGGCCAAGCGGGAGATCGACGGTGACATCGGTGACGACCTCGACCTGCTCGTCCAGGCGGCCGAGCTGATCGTGACGACGCAGTTCGGCTCGACCTCGATGCTGCAGCGCAAGCTCCGCGTCGGCTTCGCCAAGGCGGGCCGGCTCATGGACCTGCTGGAAAGTCGCAACGTGGTCGGCCCCAGCGAGGGTTCGAAGGCTCGCGAAGTGATCGTGAAGCCTGACGAGCTCGCCGGTTTGCTCGCCGACTTGCGTGGCGAATGACCCCAATGCACGTTCGCCCGACGACTACTGATTGAATGTGAATCATCACAGAACGTCGTGGGGCGGAAGGCGCTTGCCATGCCGGAACAGAGCACAGGGGCCATGCTTGCTGAGGCCCGGCGGTCCGCCGGGCTGACAGTCACGCAACTGAGCGAGGCCACCCGCATTCGTGAGGCGATCATCTACGCGATCGAGCGTGACGACTTCTCACAGTGCGGTGGCGACTTCTACGCGCGAGGACACGTCCGGGCCGTAGCCAAGGCGGTCGGACTCGATCCCGTGGCGACCGTCCACTTCTATGACGAAGAACACAGCGGGGCGGCCACGCCCATCCGGGCCGCCGCCGTCTTCCAGGCCGAGCGCAAGATCAGGATCAACGAGCGGCGCGGCCTCAACTGGACGATGGCGCTGGGCGTCGCGCTGGCCATCGTCATGGTGTTCGGGGCGGTCAGGGTGCTCGGCGGCGGCACGTCGGACGAGGTGCGCACCGCCGACTCGCGCCTCGTGCCGCCGAACGCCCCGATCGGCGAGCGCGCTCCCAAAGCGTCACACGCCAAGGGGAAGACGGCCAAGGACGCCAAGGATAAAAAGGAAAAAATGGTCGTCGTCAAGGTGAAAGCCAAGCGCGCGTCCTACCTGAACGTCCGCGACGGCAAGGGACTCAACCTCTTCACCGGAACGTTGGCGGCGGGCAAGAGCTCGACCTGGAAGTCCGAGACCGGCGTCCATCTCGTGATCGGTGACGCGGGCGCCGTGTCGTTGCAGGTCAACGGCAAGGACCTGGGTCGTGCGGGTGCTCGCGGGGAGATGGTGACCCGCTCATTCGTGCCTCCCGCAGCTCAACCGAGGTAGCCCGTGCGCTCGGTGGTGGCCAACTCCCGATACCGTAGTGTTCACCATGTCATCCCGCCGAACCGCATCGCTGATCACTCTGGGCTGCGCGCGCAACGAGGTCGACTCCGAGGAGCTCGCCGCGCGTCTTGAGGCTGCCGGCTGGCAGCTGGGCGACGACGACCCCGATGTCGTCGTCGTCAACACGTGTGGCTTCATCGACTCGGCGAAGAAGGACTCCATCGACACGCTGCTGGCCGCGGCCGACACCGGGGCCAAGGTGGTCGCCGCCGGCTGCATGGCCGAGCGCTACGGCAACGAGCTCGCCGACGCTCTGCCCGAGGCCAGCGCGGTCATCTCCTTCGACGACTACACCGAGATCGGTGGCCGCCTCGACGACGTGCTCGCCGGCCGACCGCTCAAGCCGCACACCCCGCGAGACCGCCGCACCCTGCTGCCCATCTCGCCGGTGGATCGTGCCAGCGCGCCCAAAACCGCCATTCCCGGCCACGGCGACCTGCCCGAGGGGCTGGCTCCTGCCAGCGGGCCGCGCGTGCTGCGGAAACGGCTCGACGAGAGCCCGGTGGCCTCGCTCAAGCTGGCCTCCGGCTGCGACCGCCGCTGTACGTTCTGCGCCATCCCGGCCTTCCGTGGCGCCTACGTCTCGCGCGACCCCGAGGAGCTCCTGGCCGAGGCCGACTGGCTGGGCCACCGGGGCGTGCGCGAGCTCGTCCTCGTCAGTGAGAACTCCACGTCCTACGGCAAGGACCTGGGCGACCTGCGGGCGCTGGAGAAGCTGCTGCCGCAGCTGGCGGCCGTCGAGGGCATCGAGCGGGTGCGGGCCAGTTACCTGCAGCCGGCCGAGCTGCGCCCGGGGCTGATCGACGTGCTCGCCGGCACCGAGGGCATCGCCCCCTACTTCGATCTGTCCTTCCAGCACGCCAGCGGCACCGTCCTGCGCCGGATGCGCCGTTTCGGCGACCCTGAGCGCTTCCTGGGGCTGCTGGAGAGCATCCGCGCGGGCGCGCCGGAGGCGGGCGTGCGCTCCAACTTCATCGTCGGCTTCCCCGGTGAGACCGAGGAGGAGTTCGGTGAGCTGGTCGGGTTCCTGGAGCAGGCCAGGCTCGACGTGATCGGCGTGTTCGGCTACTCCGACGAGGACGGCACCGAGGCGGCCGGCTTCGCGGACAAGCTCGGCCAGGACGTCATCGACGATCGTGTGCGCGTGCTGACCGAGCTCGCGGAGGAGCTGACCGCGCAGCGCGCGGAGGAGCGCATCGGCACGGAGGTGGACGTGCTCATCGACGACGACCTGGGCGACGGCGGCTATGAGGGCCGGGCCGCCCACCAGGGTCCCGAGGTCGACGGGTCCGTCACGGTCCAGGGCATCGGCCTGGTCCGCGGTCAGATCGTGCGTGCGGTGGTGGTCGACGCCGAGGGGGTTGACCTGATCGCGCGCATCAAGGCCGGTCCATGACCAAGGACGAGCGCCGCGTGGTGAGCCCGTGGAACATCGCCAACGTCCTCACGGTCCTGCGGTTGGTGCTCGTCCCCTTCTTCGTCGTCTGCCTCTTCCTGCCCGGCATGGGCTGGCGCCTGGGCGCGCTGGCGGTGTTCGGCGTGGCCTCGCTCACCGACCATCTGGACGGCGAGCTGGCCAGACGCTACGGGCTGATCACCGATTTCGGGAAGATCGCCGACCCGATCGCCGACAAGGCGCTGACCGGCGCGGCGCTGGTGTCCCTGTCGATCCTCGGCGAGCTGCCGTGGTGGGTGACGGGCACCATCGTGGGGCGCGAGCTGGGCATCACGGCGCTGCGATTCGTGCTGCTCAGGCACGCGGTCATCCCGGCCAGCTATGGCGGCAAGGTCAAGACCGTGCTGCAGATCGCGGCCATCGTTCTCTACATCCTGCCCGGCGAGTTCGACCCGGTCCGCTGGGTGGTGATGGGCGCGGCCCTGGTCGTCACGGTGGCCACGGGCGTCGACTACGTGGTGCGTGCCATCAAGCTACGGCAGGTGGCCAGGCGGGCGCGCGGGGAGTGATCATGGTTGGGGCGGCGGAGGTTCTCTCCTTGCTCGTACGGCGGGCCGCCACGCTCGCCGTGGCCGAGTCGTTGACCGGAGGGCTCATCGGGGCGACGTTCACCTCGGTCTCAGGGGCTTCCCAGTCGTTCAGGGGCGGGGTCATCTCCTACGCCACCGATTTGAAGCACCGGCTGCTGGCCGTGCCGGAGGAGTTGCTGCGGCGGGAAGGGGCCGTGCACCCGGAGGTGGCGGCGGCGATGGCGACGGGGGTCGCGCGGCTGTGCGAGGCGACATACGGCCTGGCGGTGACCGGTGTGGCGGGTCCGGAGCCGCAGGACGGAAAGCCCGTCGGCACCGTGCATGTGGCCGTCAGCGGACCGGGAGATCAAATTTGGCAGAGACCGTTGAGGCTAGAGGGGTCTCGCGAACGTATCAGGGTAGAGACGGTGGACGAGGCTATTGATCTACTGGCAAGTGTGCTGAAGGGGAACAATGGGGAACATACCGGGTGATTACCGTGTTACGTCCCGAGCGAACATCCGAGGCACGGTCTGACGCGGTGTCGGTTGATACGGGTACGGTGGAGCTGTGAGTGAGGTCCGTGAGCCATCTGCAAGCACCGAGCGCCCGGCAGGCGGGCCTAACGAGTCACGTGACGAACCTTCACGTAACGAGCTTTCGCGAAGTGATCCTTCGCGAAAGGAGCCGTTGCGCAATGAAGGCAGAGCGGCGGGGCAGGGGCGGAGACGCCCGATGATGACGGCGAGGAGCATGTACGAGCCGAAGAAGAAGAACGGACGGCACGATCCGACCGCGCGGGGCGTGGTGGTGAAGCCATCCACGCCGGGGAGGGAGCGACAGATGATTCTGCTGCGTCAGCTGCTCGGCGACGTGCTGAGGCGGTTGAGGGTGCGGCAGGGACGCACTCTTCGCGAGGTGTCCACGCTGGCGCGTGTCTCGCTCGGCTACCTGTCCGAGGTCGAGCGTGGTCAGAAGGAGGCGTCATCGGAGCTGCTGGCGTCCATCTGTGGCGCCCTCGGGGTTCCCCTGTCGCAGGTGTTGCGTGAGGTGTCCGACCAGTTCGCGCTGGCGGAGCTCCAGGCCACTCCTGTGCTTGCCGACGCGCCGGAGCACGAGCGCATCCCCCTTGCCGAGACGGTGCCCGGGTCGATCTCCGACTCCGTGTTCCCCGAAGTCAAGGACATGGTGGCCGCCTAACGCGGTTGGCAGTCACCACACCACAGGACGAGTCGTTCCTGTGGCTGTGCTCCCATCTCCCCGCGACTGATGCGCGTTCCGCATCGGCGGCAGGGGCGACCTGCCCTGCCGTACACCCACGTCTGGCCGCCAGGACGGCGGTCGCCGGTGGTCACTGTGGCGGCGTGCGTCTTGTTCGCTGCCAGGAGCCGCTGGGCGAGCCTGACGAGCCCGTCCAGGTCCTCGATGTCGCCGACCTTCCGCCATGGCCAGATGCCGCGCAGGAAGAGTGTCTCGGCGCGATAGATGGTGCCGAGCCCGGCGAGATTGCGCTGATCGAGCAGCGCCTCCCCGATCGTCCGGTCCGGCGCCGCGCGCAGGCGGCGCACTGCCTCGTCCGGATCCCAGTCGTCGCCGAGCAGGTCGGGCCCCAGGTGCCCCACGACGCGGTCCTCGTCGGCGGTCCTCAGCAGGTCCACCACCCCCAGCCGCACGCCCACCGCCTGCCACTGTTCGTTGGCCAGCACCAGCCTCACCTGGTCGCCGGGGGCGGTGCGACGGCCCGCGGGCAGCACCCGCCAGCTCCCGTCCATCCGCAGGTGCGTGTGCACGGTCAGGCCGCCCTCGACCCGGGTGAGCAGGTGCTTGCCGCGTGACAGGCTCGCGAGGACCGTCCGGCCGCTGAGGTCGGCCGTGGCGTGCCGGGGTACACGGAAGTCCGAACGGGTGAGAACCCGGCCGTCCAGGGCGCCCCGGAGCCGCGCGGCCGTACGGTAGACGGCATCTCCTTCGGGCATGCCCCCAGTTTAAGAACCGGCGCCGGCCACGCGGGCTCCGGTCAGTCCCCGGTGCGGGCCACGCGGGCGCCGGTCAGTCCCCGGGCGCGGGCCACGCGGGCGCCGGTCAGTCCCCGGGCGCGGGCCACGCGGGCGCCGGTCAGTCCCCGGGCGCGGGCCACGCGGGCCCGGCGCGCGCCGGGTCAGTCCCAGGCGGCGGGGTCGGCGGCGAGCTGGCGGACGCGGTCGGGGAGCGCGCCGCTGGCCACCTGGTCCAGCGTGACCTCCTCGAGGATGGCGCGTTCGGTGGCCCGCAGGGCGATCCACACCTGCTGCAGCGACTCGGCCGGGCCCCGGTAGCCGACGTGCTCGGGGCGCTCGCCGCGGACGTTGGCCAGTGGGCCGTCGACTGCCCTGATGACGTCGGCGAGCGAGATCTCGGCGGCGGCCCTGGCCAGGACGTAGCCGCCTTCCGGACCGCGCTGACCACGGACGAGACCGGCGCGGCGCATCTGCAGCAGAATGTTCTCAAGGTATTTGGGGGGCATGTCCTGCTCTTTGGCGAGCTCGCCCACGGTGGTCGGGCCGGCGCCGGCCGCGGCGAGTTCGGCGGCAGCACGGAGGGCGTAGTCGACACGAGCGGAAAGGCGCATGTTGTTGATTATCCCTCCTGGTCAACAGTGGTTAGGCGCAAGGTCGCCAGAATGGGCAGGTCATCCGGGCGCGGGCCTGCGCGGACACCGCGGACAGTCCTTTACCGTTTCAGTACGTGATCGCTCCGCTCGCGCGGGAGTTGGTCGTGAGGCATCCTCGGGTTCACCTGCGGTGATAAGCAAGGTCCAGGGCGCTAAACTTCCAACAACCTTTTCGATTTGACGGTGGGATTCAGCGTGGAGCGACGCCCTGGTGTGCCCAGACTGCTCAGGGAGATCAACGACCGGGCGGCGTTGGAGTTGTTACTGGCCACCGGCCCGATGACACGGGGGCAGATCGGCGATCGGACCGGGTTGTCCAAGGTCACCGCCTCCCAGACGCTGTCCAGGCTGGAGGAGCGCGGGCTGGTCGAGGTCGTCGGCACGCAGGCCGGCGGGCGCGGCCCCAACGCGGCGCTCTACTCCGTGATCCCCTCCAGCGCGTACGTGGCCGGGCTCGAGGTGGGGCCCGAGCTGATCTCCGCGGCCGTCGCCGACATCCACGGCCAGACGATCGCCGAGGTCACGGTCGATCCCACCGACCTCGACGACCCGGTCTCGGTGGTGCACGGCGCCATCATGAAGGCCTGCCGCAGCGCCAAGATCAGCATCGGCCGGCTGCGCGGCGTGGTCATCGGCACCCCCGGCGTGGTCGATCCGCGCAGCGGCGACGTGCGCTTCTCGTTCGACCTGCCCGGCTGGCACGAGGGCATCCACGAGGCACTCGCCGGTGACCTCAAACGCGAGGTGACGATCGAGAACGACGTCAACCTGGCCGCGATCGCCGAGCGTGCCGACGGCGCCGCCCAGGGACTCGACGACTTCGTGCTGCTCTGGTCCAGCCGCGGCCTCGGTCTCGCGGTGATGCTCGGCGGCAAGCTGCACCGGGGCCGTGCGGGCAGCGCGGGTGAGATCGGCTACCTGCCGGTGCCCGGCGTGCCACTGCCCGAGGACATCCGCAATGAGCCGGGCCGGCTGCCCTCGCTCGCGGGCGGTCTGCAGTCGCTGGTCAGCGCCGAGGCCGTGTGCGAGCTCGCGAGGGGCTACGGGTTCGCGGCCGAGAGCGCCGGGCAGTGCGTGAAGGTCGCCGTGGCGGCCGGAGCCGAGGGCGAGCCGTTGCTCGACGAGATCGCGCACCGGCTCGCGCTCGGCGTGGCCGCGGTCTGCGTGATCCTGGACCCCGGCCTGGTCGTGCTGGCGGGCGAGGTGGGCCAGGCCGGCGGCACCGCGCTCACCACCCGGGTGGAGGAGGCCGTGGCCCGCATCTGCCCGGTTCGCCCCCAGGTCGTCACCACCACGATCACGGACAAGAACCCGGTGCTGCGCGGCGCGGTCCTCGCGGCCCTGGACCAGGCCCGCGAGGCACTCCTCAAGCCGTGAGCCGCCGCCTCGGGCCGCGACAAACTCCCCTCAACCCGTGACAGCTCCGCTCAACCCGTGACAGCTCCGCTCAACCCGTGACAGCTCTGCTCAAGCCGTGAGCAGCTCGATGGCCGCCTGGGCGTTCGCCCGGGCCGCGCCGTACGTCGCGATGTAGGCGGCGCTGTCCGGCCGCCAGATCGGCAGCCCCATCTCGATCACCGTCGCGTCGGGCCGGGCCGCCACCAGGGCCGAGACCAGCTCACGGCTGGCCTCGTTGCGGTGCGCGTCCTTGACCACCACGACCAGCGACCGGTCCGTGGCCTTGGCCAGCAGCACCGGCACGTCCGCGTCCGCGGGCTTCACCCGGATGATCTCGGCCTGGGGCAGCCACGGCCCCACGCCCCAGGGCACGTCGCCGACGGCGATCGTCGGCGGCGTGTCCACCTCGATCACCAGCGGCTCGACCAGCGGCTCCGGCGCGCCTGTGAGCCGCACCGCGCGCCTGGCGGCGTGCAGGCCGACCCCGTTCTGCTCGGCCGAGGGCGAAGCGGCCGAGCCGAACCACGCGCGCAGCGCCGCCAGCCTGGCCGCCGCCTCCTCCAGCCGGGCCGCGGGCAGCCGCCCATCCCGTACGGCGGCGACGATCTCGTCGATGATGTGCCGCACGTCGTCGTAGGTGGGCAACGGCCCGAGGCAGATCAGGTCCGAGCCCGCGGCCAGCGAGAGCACGGCGCCACCGGCCAGCCCGACGCTCTTGGTGATCGCGTGCATGTCCATCGCGTCGGTGATGACCGCGCCGTCGTACCCGAGCTCGCCCCTGAGCAGCTCGGTCAGCGCGGCGGGCGACAGCGTGGCCGGTGTCCGGCCGGTCAGGGAGGGCACCGCCACGTGCGCGGTCATGATCGACTTGGTCCCCGCGGCGATCGCCGCCCGGAACGGCGCCAGCTCGCGAGCGCGCAGC
Organism: Nonomuraea sp. NPDC049269; assembly: GCF_043197155.1. Classification (NCBI taxonomy): domain Bacteria; kingdom Bacillati; phylum Actinomycetota; class Actinomycetes; order Streptosporangiales; family Streptosporangiaceae; genus Nonomuraea; species Nonomuraea sp. NPDC049269. The sequence goes on along the minus strand of NZ_JBICSO010000007.1, from coordinate 794,688 downwards.
ACGTCGAGCGTGACGTCCACGACGGGTATGGCCAGGTGCGAGTCGACCCGGGTGGCGCCGTGGCCGGGGAAGTGCTTGACGCAGGCGGCCACGTTCACCGACTGCAGGCCCTGAACGGCGGCCACCGTGTGCCTGGCCACCAGCGCGGGATCGTCGCCGAACGACCTGGTGCCGATCACCGGGTTGTCGGCCTCGGTGTTGACGTCGGCGTCGGGCGCCATGTCCAGGTTGATGCCGCAGGCGGCCAGCTCCGAGCCGATCGCCCGGTAGACCCGGTGCGTCAGCTCGGTGTCGTCCACCGCGCCCAGCGCCGCGTTGCCCGGGTACGGGCTGCCGACGTGGTAGGCCAGGCGGGTCACGTCGCCGCCCTCCTCGTCCAGCGAGATGACCGGCTCGCCGGCCGCGCGGAGGGAGGCGGTCAGCGACCGCAACCGGTCAGGGTCGGCGACGTTGAAGCCGAAGAAGGTGACGCCTCCCAGGCCGTTCTCGAGCTCGCGCAGCACCCAGTCGGGCGCGGTGGTGCCCTGGAAGGCGACGAGCAGCGTGCCGGCCGCGAGGCGGCGCAGCCCCCGATCACTCTGACTCATGGCTCCTCATCACAGGAAGGTTGGGCCCGGTAAAAGTTGGGCACGGTCAGGACGGCACGCGCCTACGCGAGCCGTACGAGATCCGTGGTCGTCAGCCCTTCACGGCCCCGGCCACCAGGCCGGAGACCATGCGGCGCTGAACCAGCAGGAAGAAGACGACGACCGGGATGGTCATCATCGTGGAGCTGGCCATGATGGCGCCCCAGTCGGTGCCCTTCTGCCCGAAGAAGTACTGCAGGGCGACGGGCATCGTGTAGCCGTCCGAGCCGCTCATCAGGACCAGCGCGAAGATCAGCTCGTTCCACGCGGTGATGAACGAGAAGATGCTGGTGGCCACCAGACCGGGCGCGACCAGGGGGAAGAGCACCTTCCAGAACGTGGTGAACCGGCTCGCGCCGTCGATCCAGGCCGCCTCCTCCAGCGACTTGGGCACGGCGGCGACGAACGTACGCAGCATCCAGATGCCGAACGGCAGCGTGAGACCGACGTTCACCACGATCAGACCGGCGAGCTGGTCGTACAGGCCCAGCCGCTTGACGCTCAGGAACAGCGGGATGAGCAGCGCCTCGGAGGGGATCATCTGCACGATGAGCAGCAGGATCAGGAACGTGTTGCGCCCCTTGAACCGGAAGCGGGCCACCGCGGTCGCCGCGAGCAGCGAGAACACCGCCCCGATGAGCACCGTGCCGACCGCCACGATCGCGCTGTTGCGCATGTAGAGCCAGATCGAGTGCCCGGCCACCCCCTCGCTCAGCACCCGGTCGACGTGCTCGAAGGTGAAATGGGTGGGGAACGGGATGAAGTCGGTGGTGAAGATCTGGTCGTTGGCCTTGAACGAGGTCGAGGCCATCCAGTACACCGGGAAGATCGCGAACAGGAACACCAGGAGTCCGGCCGCGTTCAGCGCGATCTTGCCGAGCCGCTTGCGCGCGAGCGGGGTCACATGTCCTCCTGCTTGACGAGCTGCCTGACGTACACCGCGGTGATGGCCAGCAGGATCACGGTCAGCACCAGGGCGATCGCCGCGCCGGACCCCATCTTGGGCGGCGCGCGGAACGCTTCGGCGTAGGAGTAGATCGACAGGTTGAACGCCTCACGGTTCGACGGGCCGCCCATGAGCACGTACAGCTGGGAGAAGACCTTGAAGTCCCAGATGATCGACAGGACGGTCAGCACGGCGAAGACCGGCTTGAGCAGCGGGAAGGTGATCTTCCTGAACGTCCGCCAGGCCGACGACCCGTCCACCCGGGCCGCCTCGTACAACTCCGCCGGGATGCCCTTGAGCCCCGCCAGCACCGACACGGCCACGAACGGGAAGCTCGCCCAGACGACGCAGATGATCAGCACCATATAGATGGACCACGCGTCGTTCAGCCAGGGCTCGCCGGTCCAGTCGGCCCGGCCGAAGAGCGACTTCGACAGCCAGTCGGGCAGCAGGTTCAGCGCCCAGTTGATGACGCCCCTCTCGGCGTCGAACAGCCACCGCCAGATGATGCCCTGCGCCACCGGAGGCACGGCCCAGGCGAACATGATGCCGACCACCACGAAGGTGGACATCTTCCGGCCGAGCTTGTTGAGCAGGGTGCCCACGGCTGTTCCGACGATCAGCGTCAGCGACACCGCGATGACGGCGAAGAGGAGCGTGTTGCGGAGTGAGGACCAGAAGATGTCGTTGGCGAAGATGCGGGTGAAGTTGTCCCAGCCCACCCAGGTGGCCGGCTTCCTGCCGCTGATCTGGACCAGGCCCACCTTCTGGAAGGCGATGACCCCGACCTGGAACAGCGGGTAGAGCAGCAGCGCCCCGATCACCAGCAGGCCGGGGATCAGCAGTACGTACGGCACCGACCAGGCGGGCAGCCCGCTGGCCCGGGCCGGGCGATGAGAGTTCGGCCGGCGCGGGGTGGCGGACTGGCCGTCACCCCGGGCGAGCGTCGAGATGTTCGTCATAAGGCTAGGAGGTGGCGTTGAGGATGTCTTCGAGTTCCTTGTTGGCCTTGGCCAGCGCGTCGTCGGCCGACGACTTGCCCTCGATGACGGTGCGGGCCGCGTTCTGCAGCACCGCCTTGGTCTCGTTGGCCTCGGTCCAGTGCGGGCTGGCCGGGAAGGCCTTGGCCTTGGCGAAGGCGGCGGCGAACGGCGCCTGGGCCGGGTCGCTGGACAGCGCGGCCAGGGCGTCGGGGTAGACGGGGAGCAGGCCGCCGTCCTTGGCGTACTTGTCGCCCCACTCCTTGCCGGAGGCCAGCTTCACGAACTCCTTGGCCGCGTCCTTCTCCTTGGCGGAGCCCCAGACGGCGATGTCGTTGCCGCCGAGGAAGGACTGCGCCTCGCCGCCGTCCTTGGACGGCAGCGGGAAGAAGGCCAGCTTGTCACCCTTGAGCTTGCCCTTGCTGTCCTCGTCGATGCCCGGCAGGTCCCACGACGCGGTGAGGTACATGCCCACCTTGTTGTTGGCGAAGCGGGTGCGGATGTCCGTGGTGTTCTGGGTGAGCCGCGACTTGCTCGACAGGCCGTCGGTGACCAGGCCGGTGTACTGGGCGAAGCCGGACTTGAAGGCGGGGTCGGTCAGCTTGCCGACCCACTTGTCGCCCTCCTTGACGGCGTACTCGCCGCCGGCGGTCCAGGCGAGGGCGCCCAGCAGGTGGTTGGCGTCGGAGCCGCCGTTGAAGGCGAACCCGTCGACGTCCTTGCCCTTCTTGGTCTGGATCTTCTTGGCCGCCGCGACCAGGTCGTCCCAGGTCTTCGGGACGTCGATCTTGAGCTCCTTGAACCAGTCGGCGCGGTACAGCACCGCGCGGCTGCCGCCGCCCCACGGCACGGCGTACGTCTCGCCGTCGATCGTCTCCAGGCCCATCAGGTTCTTCGGGATCTGCGTCTGGTCGCCGGAGCCCACGATGTCCGTGACGGGCTCGAGGGCCTCCTGGCTCTGCCAGAGCGGCACCTGGTCGTTGCCGATCTCGGTGACATCGGGACCGGTGCCACCGGCCGCCGCGGCGGTGAACTTGTCGTTCACCTGCGGCCACGGGATCCACTCGACCTTGACCTTGGCGCCGGTCTGCTGCTCGAAGGCGGCCACCAGCTCATCGGTGTACTTCTGCGCGGCGGGGTTGCTGTCGCCCAGGCGCCAGAAGGTCAGCTCCTTGCCCGCGTACTTGGGGCCGGACGCGGAGGCGGCGGCGGAGGCCGCCGCGCTCGGCGAGGCCGAAGGCGTCTCGCCGGAACCACAGGCGGCCAGGCCCAGGGCCAGAGCGGCCGTGGTGACCGTAGTGGCGGTGATCTGCGCGATCCTCACAGGGTTCTCCCTTCCCGGGTGCTCGCTTGCGGTCCGCACCAGGCTGATCGTCAATGTCCGAACGACTGCTGATAAACTAACAAGAAACTTTCTTAAAAAAAACGCCTGTTAGCCATTCGTGACGAGAGGGAGCGTGTCGATGAGCCGAAACCCCGGGACCCCTCGGCTGCTCCGCCGGTTGAACGACCGCACGGCACTCGAACTCCTCCTGGAGGGCGGGCCGCTGACCCGTGCGGAGCTGGGGGAGCGGACCGGACTGTCGAAGGTAACCGCAGGTCAGCTACTCGCCCGCCTGGAGGAGCGGGGGCTCGTGCGGGTGGCGGGGGAGCGGGCGGGAGGCAGGGGCCCGCACGCGGCCCTGTACGCGGTCAACCCCTCCAGCGCGTACGTGGCCGGGCTCGAAGTGCTGCCCGACAGCCTCACCGTGGGTGTGGCGGACATCACAGGCCAGATCGTGGTCGAGGTCACCGTCAACCCGGCGGACGGGGATCCGGTCAAGTCCGTGCACTCCGCGGTCCAGCGGGCCTGCGCCTCGGCCCGCGTCAGCCTGTCGCAGCTGCGCGCCTTCGTGATCGGCACCAGGGGCGTGGTCGATCCGGGCAGTGGCGACGTGCGCTTCTCCTGCGACCTGCCGGCCTGGCACGTCGGCGTGCTGGCCAGCCTGCGCCAGACGCTGGGCGTGCCGGTGATCATAGAGAATGACGTGAACCTGGTCGCGCTGGCCGAGCACCGCTACGGCGCCGCCGTCGGACACGATGACTTCGTGGTCATCTGGGCGGGTGTCGGCCAGGGGCTCGGGGTCATGCTCGGCGGGCGGCTGCACCGGGGCATCACCGGGACGGCGGGCGAGATCGGCTGGCTGCCCGTGCCGGGCGAGCCGCTGCCCGCCGACGTGACGCAGCCGACGTCGGGCTCGTTCCAGCGGCTGGTGGGGCACCCGGCGCTGAGCGGGCTCGCCACCGCGCACGGCGTGCTCGGCAGCACGGTCCCCGACCAGGTACGCAACGGCTGCGACGGCTACCTGGACGAGGTGGCGGCCCGCCTGGCGGTGGGGGCCGCGGCAGTGACGGTCGTGCTCGACCCCGGGCTGATCGTGCTCAGCGGCGACATCGGCCGGGCGGGCGGCGCACGTCTGGCCGCCAAGGTCGAGGAGGCCGTCGCCCGGGTCTGCCCGACCCGGCCCGAGGTCGTCACGACCGGGGTGGCGGGCAACCCGGTGCTGCGCGGCGCGCTGGTCGCGGCTCTGGAACAGGCCCGAGATCAGGTTTTCTCCGACACTGTGTGAGAATTTCTGCCCATGTGGCAGCAGACGAGCGACATCGTGCTGATCTCTGATCCCCGCGTCGCGGCTATCCCGGTGCGCGACAACGGCGAGGAGCTGGCGGACGTACGCGGCCGACTGCGGGTGGACGAGCGGATGGCCGACCGGAGCGGCGCTTATGCCCACCTGCGCTCCGGTTTGCTGGCCCGGCTGGAGCGGGCCGAGCGGCGACTGCCCGACGGCTTCCACCTGCTGATCGTCGAGGGTTACCGGCCGATCGACACGCAGCGCCGGATCTTCGAGGAGTACCGGGACGGGCTGCGAGCCGCTTTCCCCGAAATGTCGCCTGACGAGGCACATATCGCGGCAAGTCGGTATGTGTCGCCGGTCGATGTGGCCCCGCACACCGCCGGTGCCGCCGTCGACCTGACGCTGTGCGCGCCCGACGGCACCGAGTACGACATGGGCACCCAGGTCAACGACAACCCGGAGGAGAGCGACGGCGGCTGCTACACGGACGCCACGAACATCTCGGCCGACGCCCGCGCCCATCGCAAGATCCTCGCCGCCGCCCTGGAGCCCGTTGGCCTGGTCAACTACCCCACGGAGTGGTGGCACTGGTCCTTCGGCGACCGGTATTGGGCGCTCGCCGAGGGAAGGCCGTACGCGGTCTATGGCCCACACCGCTTTGCCTAGCGGAAAACGGGCATAAAAGGGATGTGACTCCTCTTATCGGGATCGAGGAGGAGTACCTCATCGTCGATCCCTGGTCGCGCCACGTGGCTCCCCGGGCGGCAGAGGTGTTGGCCGCCGCGACGGACGTCCTAGACGTCGTTCACGAGATCACCCGTTTCCAGGTCGAGGCCCGGACCGCCCCTTCGGCCGACCTCGGCGAGTTAGGCACGCGGCTGAGGGCCGCGCGTAAGGAGGTGGCGCAGGCGGCCCGCTCGTGCGGGCTGGCCGTGGTCGCCAGCGGCCTACCCGTGCTGGGTGACGTCGTGCCGAGCCCGCTCACCGACGACATCCGCTACGAGCAGGGCCGGGTGCTCTACCGGGCACTGCAGGACGAGCTCAGCATCTGCGCCCTGCACGTGCACGTGGATGTCCCCGACGAGGAACACGCCGTGTACGTGGGCAACCACCTGCGTCCGTGGCTGCCCACGCTGATCGCGCTGGCCGCGAACTCGCCGTTCTTCGTCGGCCGTGACACCGGCTACGCGTCGTGGCGGGTGATCAGCTGGGGCCGATGGCCGGTCTCGGGCGCCCCGCCGTACTTCCCGTCGTTCGCCCACTACGAGCTGGCGCTGCGGGCGCTGTCGCAGTCGGGCGCGCTGATGGACCCGAAGACGGTGTACTGGGACGCGCGCCCGTCGCCCACGCTGCCGACCGTCGAGGTGCGCGTCGCCGACGTGCCGCTGGACGTCAGCGACAGCCTCACCATCATCGGGCTGATCCGCGGCCTGGTCATGACCGCGCTGGCCGACGTGGCGCGCGGTGATCGCGGGCTGCCGATCCCGTCGGAGGTCCTGCGGGCCGCCTACTGGCGCGCCGCCCGCGACGGCCTGCGCGGTGACAGCCTGGACGTGCGCGAAGGGGCGCTGGTGCCGGCGCCGGTGATGGTGGACCGCCTGCTGGAGCACGTACGGGATGCCACGGACGAGGCCGGTGACCTGGCGTTCGTTGAGGAAGGGCTGGACCTGCTGGTCAGCAGGGGTTCCGGAGCGGAACGGCAGCGTAGGGCGCGCGACCGCACCGGGCACCTGGCGGCGGTCGTGGACGACCTGATCGAGGCCACGGTCGCCTGACAGAGCACGCGGGTTCAGCGCAGGGCGAGCAGCGTGGCGACGCCCAGCCCGAAGACGACCACGACGCCGCGCAGCACCGCGGGAGGCATCAGCCGGGCCACGCGGGTGCCGAGGAAGCCACCCGCCAGGCTGGCCGGCGCGACCACCGCCACCGCCTCCCACCGGACCGGCCCGAACAGCGAGAACGCCACCACCGACACCGTGCTGATCACCAGCGACAGCGTGGCCCGCACGGCGTTGACCCGATGCAGGTTGTCATGCAGGAACAGCGCGAGCACCGCCAGCAGCAGCACCCCCATGCCGCCGTTGAAGTAGGCGCCGTAACACCCGCCGAGGAACACCCCGACGTAGATCAGCCTGCCGGCGCCCTGCCGACCGTCGCCCTCGAAGCGCTTACGCAGCCAAGGCTGGGCCAGCAGCGCCAGGCTGGCGAAGGCCACCAGCCACGGCACCAGCGAGTCGAACAGCCGTCCCGGCGTGAGCAGCAGCAGCGAGCTGCCCGCGATCGCGCCGAGCACGGCGGTGGCCGACAGGACCGTGGCCCGGCGCCGCTGCCCGCGCAGCTCGGCCCGGTAGCCCAGGACGCCGCCCAGGTAGCCGGGCCACAGCGCCACCGCGTTCGTCACCGAGGCGGTGATGCTCGGATAGCCGAGCGCCAGTAACGCGGGGAAGGAGATGAGGGTGCCCCCGCCGGCCAGGGCGTTGACCGCCCCGGCCAGCAGCCCCGCGCCCGCCAGGAAGGCGATCTCGGAGAGCTCGATCATCGGCCGGCCGCGTAGCCCTGGGCCCCGCGCGGGTTGGCGGCGGCCTTGAGGAAGTCGCCGTCACGTGCGACCGCGCTGAGCCTGCCGAGCGTCCAGGGTCCCTGGACCTCCACCTGGTGGCCACGCCGCCGCAGCTCGGCGACCACCGCCGGGTCCACCCGGTTCTCGACGTGCATGACGCCGGGCCGGGAGCCGCGCGGGTAGAACGAGCTGGGGAAGTGCTCGGAGTGGAACATGGGGGCGTCGACGGCCTCCTGCAGGTTCAGCCCGCCGTGGACGACGGAGAGGAAGAAGTTCACGCTCCACTGGTCCTGCTGGTCGCCGCCGGGTGTGCCGAACGCCAGCCACGGCTTGCCGTCGCGCAGCGCGAACGACGGCGACAGCGTGGTGCGCGGCCGCGTTCCCGGCCGCAGCGAGGCGGGCAGCCCCTCCTGCAGCCAGAACATCTGCGCCCGGGTGCCCAGGCAGAAGCCCAGCTCGGGAATGGTGGGCGAGCTCTGCAGCCAGCCGCCGCTCGGCGTGGCGGAGACCATGTTGCCGTGCCGGTCCACGACGTCCAGGTGGCAGGTGTCGCCACGGGTGGAACCGTCGGAGCCGACCGTGGGCTCGCCCACCCCGGACCGTACACCCGAGATGCCCGGCGCGGTGCTGACCGTGCCGGGGGCGGGGAACGCGGGCAGTCGCGGCGTGCGCCCACGGGGCGCGCCCGGCTGCAGCTCCACACTGGCCTCGGCGCCGATGAGGGCGCGCCGCTTGGCGTTGTACTCCTCGTCGAGCAGGTCGGCCATCGGCACCTCGGTGTCGCCGTACCAGGCCTCACGATCGGCGAAGGCGAGCTTGGCGCTCTCGATCACCGTGTGCACGTAGTCGGCGCTGAGCTGCCCCATCCCGTCCAGGTCGAACCCGGACAGCAGGGCGAGTTGCTGCAGGAAGACCGGCCCCTGCCCCCACGGCCTGGTCTTGCACACCGTGTGCCCGTGGTAGTCGAAGGTGACCGGGTCCTCGACCGAGGCCGACCAGCCCGCCAGGTCGTCGCCGGTGAGCAGGCCGCCGTGCGCCTCGCCCGAGCTGTCGCGCCAGGCGGTGCCGGCGCTGAACGCGGCGATCGCCTCGGCGACGAACCCCCGGTACCAGGCGTCGCGGGCGGCCGCGATCTGCCCCTCGCGGGTGCTCGACGCCGCTTCCGCCTCGGAGACGAGCCTGCGGTAGGTGGCGGCGAGCACCGGATTGGTCAGCTTGGCGCCAGGCACCTTGCCGTGGGGCAGCCAGGTCGCGGCCGACGTCGGCCAGTCCTCGAGGAAGAGCCGCTCGACCGACGAGACCGTGGCGGCGATCCTGTCGAGCACCGGGACGCCGCGCGTGGCGTAGTGGATGGCGGGTTCGAGCACGTCGGCCAGCGTCCAGGTGCCCCAGCGCTCCAGCATCTCCATCCAGCCGCCGAACGCCCCGGGCACGGTGGCCGCCAGCAGCCCGGTGCCGGGCACCACGTCGAGCCCGAGGCCGGTGAACCGGTCGATCGTGGCCGCGGCGGGGGAGACGCCCTGCCCGCAGACGACCGACACCCGCTCCTCCTCCTGGCTCCACAGCAGGATCGGCACCTCGCCACCGGGCCCGTTCAGGTGCGGCTCGGCCACCTGAAGGACGAACCCGGCGGCGACGGCCGCGTCGAAGGCGTTGCCGCCGCGTTCGAGTACGCCCATGCCGGTAGCGGAGGCCAGCCAGTGCGTGCTGGCCACCATGCCGAAGTCTCCGGTCAGCTCGGGCCTGGTGGTGAACAAAGTGCGTCCTCTCATCGGGTGGCGGCCGCGTCGGGCACGTGGTCCGCCGTGACCAGGTGGCAGGCGACCGGATGGCCGCTCGTACGCGGGTCTGTCAGTTCGGGCTCGCTCGTACGGCAGGCGTCGTACGCCAGCGGGCACCGGGTGTGGAAGCGGCAGCCGGACGGCGGATCGACCGGGCTCGGCACGTCGCCGCCCAGCACGATCCGGCGCCGCTCGCGCTGCCTGACCGGGTCGGCCACCGGTGCCGCCGACAGCAGCGCCTGCGTGTAGGGGTGGCGGGGTTCGGCGAAGATCTGGGCCGTCGGCCCCGACTCCACGATCTTGCCCAGGTACATGACCGCGATCCGGTCGGCCAGGAACTCCACCACCGACAGGTCATGGGTGATGAACAGGCAGGAGAAGCCCATCTCCCGCTGCAGGTCGGTGATCAGGTTGAGCACCGACGCCTGCACCGACACGTCCAGCGCGGACACCGGCTCGTCGGCCACCACCAGCTTGGGCTCAAGGATCAGCGCGCGGGCCAGTCCCACCCGCTGCCGCTGCCCGCCGGACAGCTCGTGCGGGAAGCGCGTCCGCATCTCGGGGCGCAGCCCCACCTGCTCCAGCATGGCGGCGACCCGCCCGCCCGCCTCGCGCCGGCTCGCGAGCCCGTGGTGCAGCAGCGGCTCGCCGACGATCTGCTCGATCGTGAAGCGCGGGTTGAGCGAGGAGTACGGGTCCTGGAAGACGATGTGGACATCCCTCCGCAACGGGCGCATGGCCCGGCGCGACAGGTGGGTGATGTCGCGGCCGTCGAGGCGGATGCCGCCCGAGGTGGGCTCGGTCAGCCGCAGCACGCACTTGCCCACGGTCGACTTGCCGCTGCCCGACTCGCCGACGAGACCCAGCACCTCGCCCTCGCCGATGCTCAGCGACAGGCCGTCCACGGCGCGGACCTGGCCGTAGTGCTTGACCAGATTGTCGATCTCCAGGATCACGACTGCCCTCCCGGGTGGAAGCAGGCCGCCAGATGAGCGTCCAGCAGCTGAGGTTCGAGCTGAGGCCGTCGCAGGCGGCAGTCGGGCTGCGCGCGGTCGCAGCGCGCCTGGAAGGCGCACTCGTCGGGATCCGTCAGCGGCGAAGGCACCATGCCGGGGATCTCGGCGAGCCGGCCGTTCACGGCGGCCGACGGCAGGGCGTTCATCAGGCCGAGAGTGTACGGATGGCGCGGCCGGGCGAACAGCTCGGCGACGGGCGCCTGCTCCACGGCCCGGCCCGCGTACATGACCACCGCCCGGTCGGCGATGTCGGCGACCACGCCCAGGTCATGGGTGATCAGGATGACCGCGGTGCCGAGCCGGTCGCGCAGGTCGCGGAACACGTCGAGCACGCCCGCCTGGATCGTCACGTCCAGCGCGGTCGTGGGCTCGTCGGCGATCAGCACCCGCGGTGAGCAGGCCACCGCGATCGCGATCATCACCCGCTGGCGCATGCCGCCCGAGAGCTGGTGCGGGTACTCCTTGACCCGCCGGGCGGGCAGCGGGATGCCGACCAATTCGAGCAGCTCCACCGCGCGGGCCCCGGCGGCCCTGCGGGAGAGCCCCTCGTGCCTGCGCAGCACCTCGGTGATCTGGTAGCCGACCGTGAACGACGGGTTGAGCGAGGTCATCGGCTCCTGGAAGACGACGGAGACGTCCTTGCCCCTGATCTGCCGCATTCGCGACTCGGGCAGCGTGGTCAGCTCGCGGCCGTCGAGCTTGACCGAGCCCGACAGCCTGGTCGTCTCCGGCGGCAGCAGCCTCGGCACGGACATCGCGGTGACCGACTTGCCGCAGCCCGACTCGCCGCAGAGCGCCAGGATCTCGCCCTCGCCCAGTTCGAGCGAGATGCCCCTGACCGCCTGGACCAGGCCGTCCTCGGTGTCGAAGTCGACGGTCAGGTCGGTGATCTCGAGCAGGCTCATCGGCCACTCCTCGGGTCGAGAACGTCACGCAGCCCATCGCCCAGCAGGTTGAAGCCGAGCGTGGCCAGCGCGATCATCAGCCCCGGCCAGATCGCCAGCCACGGCGCGACGTCGAGGTACTGCTGGGCGGTGGTGAGCATCACGCCCCACGACGGCGTCGGCGGCTGGACCCCCAGGCCCAGGAACGACAGGGTCGACTCACCGATGATCGCCGCCGGGATCGCCACCGTGGCCTGCACGATGAGCGGGCTGGAGCAGTTCGGCAGCACGTAGCGGAGCAGGATGTGGCGGTCGCCGGCGCCGTCGGCGATGGCCGCGGCCACGTAGTCCATCTCCCTGATCGCCAGCACCTCGCCGCGGGTGATCCGGACGACCGCCGGCAACTGGGAGAAGCCGAGCGCCAGCACCACGCCCTTCAGCGAGGGCCCGATGATCGCCGCCAGGCCCACGGCGAACACCAGGAACGGGAAGGCCAGCGTCACGTCGACCAGCCGCATCACGACCGGGTCCAGCCAGCGCCGGTAGAACCCGGCGACCAGCCCGATCGGGATGCCGACCACCATGGCCAGCAGCGTCGACAGCACCCCCGCCTGCAGCGAGACCTGCGCGCCGTGCGCGATCCTGGCCAGGGCGTCCCGGCCCAGGTCGTCGGTGCCGAGCGGGTGTGCCCCCGACGGCGGCGCGAGCGTCGCGTTGTAGTCCTGCGCCGACGGATCGCCCGTGAGCCCCGGCCCGAGCAGCGCCAGCAGCAGGAACCCGGCGACGAGCACCAGCCCCGCCATCGGCATCGGGCGCCGCCTGAAGCGTCGCCACAACCTGCGGCGCCGATCGGCGCGGCCCGTCGTGGCCACCGGTACGACCGCCACGTCAGTCATGCCTGCCTCCCGACAGCCGGATGCGTGGGTTGAGGAAGGCGTACGCGATGTCGACCAGCAGGTTGACCAGCACGTACCCGATCACCGTGACCAGCACCACGGCCTGGATGACGGGGTAGTTCCTGGTGAGCACCGCGTCGACGGTCAGCTTGCCGAAACCGGGGATGACGAAGATCTGCTCCGTCACCACCGCGCCGCTGATCAGCGCGCCGAGTTGCAGGCCGAGGACGGTCACCACGGTCGTGAGGCTGTTGCGCAGCGCGTGCGCGCCCACCACCTTGGCCTCCGACAGGCCCTTGGACCGGGCGGTCCGCACGTAGTCGGCCGACAGCGCGCCCAGCATGGCCGAGCGCGTCTGGCGCATCAGGATCGCCGCGAACCCGGTGCCGAGCACCAGCGCGGGCAGGATCATGCGCTGGAGGTTCTGGCCGGGGTCCTGGGTGAACGGGACATAACCGGAGGCGGGCAGCCAGCGCAGCGTCACCGCGAACAGCAGGATGCCGAGCAGGCCCAGCCAGAAGTGCGGCACGGACAGCCCGGCCAGGCCGAAGCCGGTGGCCACGTAGTCGGGCAGCCGGCCCCGCCGCACCGCGGCCACGATGCCCGCGCCCACACCCACGACGATCGCCACCAGCAGCGCCAGAGCCGACAGCTCCAGCGTCACCGGCAGCCGCTCGGCGAGGATGCCGGCCACCGGCAACTGGTCCTGGGTGGAACGGCCGAGATTGCCGGACAGGGTCTGGCCCACGTAGTCGACGTATTGCGCCGGCAGCGGCTTGTCCAGGCCGAACTCGTGCCGGATCGCCTCGACCACCGCGGGCGAGGCCTCCTCGCCCGCCATCACCACGGCCGGGTCCCCGGGCAGCGCCCTGATCCCGAGGAAGATCAGGATGCTGGCCAGGAACAGCACGATCACCGCCGATCCCGCCCTGCGGAGGATGAACCAGACCATCAGCCGGCGAACCCAGCGGTGACGAAGCGGGGCAGGCCATCCTTGAAGTACTGGACACCGGCGACGGTCTTGTTCATGCCCAGGTAGTACTTGTTGTGGTAGAGGTACAGGACCCCGCGTACCTCGGCCGCCCGCTGCAGCGCCTTGGCGTACAGCTCGGCACGCTGGGCCGGCTCCGTGGCCGCCGCGGCCTCCTTGATCGGGTCGTCGATGCCGGGGTCGGACATGCCGCTGTAGTTGTTGCTGCCGCGGCTGGTGATCAGGTTCGACAGGTTGCCGTCCGGGTCCACCCGGCCCGACCAGCCGTTGAGCACGGTGTCGAACTTGCCGGCCTTGCCCTGCTCCAGCGTGCTGACGAACTCGGCCGTCTGCACGGTGACGTTGAACCCGGCCTCCTTGGTCATCTGCTGGACGACCTGGGCCAGGCGCTGGTTGGTGGCGTCGTTGGGCGTGGTCATCGTGACCGGGATGGGCGTCGGCACACCGGAGGCCTGCACGAGCTGCTTGGCCTTGGCCAGGTCGCGCTTGGCGCACTGGAGCGAAGGCGAGCGGTAGGGGCTGTCGGCGGGGAGCGGGAAGCAGTCGGGCTCGTACAGGCCGTTGTAGACGGTCTTGTTGATCTGGTCGCGGTCCAGCGCCAGTTCGAACGCCTCGCGCAGCTGCGGGCTCTTGGCCAGCGGGGTGTTGACCGGGCCCGGCTTCTCGGTGGAGCCATGGGCGTTGCCAGTGTTGATCGTGAGGCCGTAGTAGCCGAGCCCGCCGCCGGACACGACGGTGAGGTTCGGGTCGGCCTGTACGCCCTTGACCGTGGTGGTGGCGAGCTGGTCGGCCACCTGGACGTCGCCGGACTTCAGGTTCGCGGCCCGTACGTTCGGGTCGACGATGATTTTGTATACGAGCTTGTCCAGCTTCACCTTGGCGGCGTCGTAGTAGTCGGGCGCCTTGTCCAGCACGATCTGGCTGCCGGAGGTGCGACTCGCGAACTTGAACGGCCCGACGCACACCGGGCTCGCGCCGAAGTTGTCACCGCCCGTCTCCAGCGCCTTGGGCGACATGATCATTCCGGCGCGGTCGGCGAGCTGCGCCGTCAGCGGCGTGAACGCGCGTGCCAGTGTGAGCTTGACGGTGGCCGGATCGACCACGCTCACCTTCGACACGGCGGCCAGGTCGGCCTGGCGGGCCGACTTCTCCCAGGTCCGGTGGCGGTCCAGCGACTTCTTGACCGCCTCCGCGTCGAACGCGGTGCCGTCGTTGAACTTCAGCCCCGCGCGCAGCTTGATGGTCACCTCCTTGCCGTCGTCCGAGACGGCGGGCAGGGCGGCCGCCAGCTGCGGCACCAGCGTGGCCTGCGCGTCGATGTCGAAGAGCTTCTCGCACATGCTCGCGAACACCTCGCGGCCCACCAGCGTGGTGGACACGCTCGGGTCGAGCGCGTCGGGGTCGGCGTTGAGCGCGATGTTCAGGGTGCCGCCGCTCTTGACGGCCCGGTTGTCGGCCGTGGCGTCGGCTACGGACGGGGCGACGGGGGTGCCGCCAGAACCGCCTCCACCGCAAGCGGCCAGAGCTATGGGGAGTACGGCGAGCGTCAAGACCAGCCTGGGTCTCATGATGCCTCCGGGGGAGCGAACTTTAGGAGACTGTATACAAGAACCTAGATTTCGATGGTGTTTCGTCAAGTCATGTTGTTATATGAGCGTTTTCTAATCGTTCGGGACTTTTACCGCAGCCAGGAACGACCTCCTGGCCGCGGCTACGTGCGCGACCGCCCTGGCCTGGGCCTCGTCCTCGTCGCCCGCCGCGATGGCCTCGCACAGACTCAGGTGCTCCGACCAGGAGTGCGGTCCGCGTACGGCGGCGGTCTGGCGGAACACCCACTGGGCCCGCAGCAGCATCGGCGCCATCATCAGGTTGAGGTAGGAATTGCCCGCCACCTCACCCACGGCCAGGTGGAAGGCGGTGTTGAGGTCGGCCACCCGTTCGAGCCGGCCGCCCTCGACGGCCTCCTTGGCCGAGTCGAGCACCTTACGCAGCCGCGCGGCCGTCTCCGGGGTACGTTTGCGCGCCGCCAGCCGGGCAGCCAGCCCCTCGATCGCCATCCGCACGTCGAAGAGCTCCTCGGCCTCCGCCGGCGACAGTCGCGCCACGGTGGCGCCGATCCGGGGGATCACCAGCACGAACCCCTCGGCGGCGAGGACCCGGATGGACTCGCGTACCGGGTTGCGCGACACCCCCAACCGCGCGGCGAGCCGGTCCTCGACCAGGCGTTCACCCTGGGCGAGCTCGCCGGAGATGATGAGCCGGCGGATCTCCGCGGTCACTTGATCGCGGAGGGGGAGATGGGCGCCGCCCAGTGTCAGATCAGTCATTTGACGGCTAATCGTATACAAGTTACGGCGGTTTCCGGGGCGGTCGTGGAATCGTGCGGTCAGGCACGCAGCCGCAGACCTCGGGGTGTCGGGTGGAACCCGGCTTCCTCCAGTGCCGCGGCCAGCGGCGACTCGCCGATCGAGGTGCCGTCCGCCCGCTCGACGGTCAGCTTGCCGAGCGCCCCATCCCGTACGGCCAGCGCCAGCGCGTCCACGGCCGGCCGCAGCCGCTCGTCGTCGGCGAACGACAGCAGCGTCTTGCCGCCCCGCTCGACGTACAGCACGAGGAATCCGTCCACCAGCACCACCAGCGCGCCCGCCTTCCTGCCGGGCTTGTGCCCCACCTCGCCGGGATGCGCCGGCCACGGCAGCGCCGCTCCATAGGGGTTGGCCGGATCGGCGGCGGCCAGCACGACCGCTCTGCGCACCGCGCTCCCGTCACCGCCGCCCGCCCGCCCGAAGGTCCCCGCGGGATCGCTCGAGGCCGGGCTGGTCGGCGCGATGCTCGGAGCCATGGCCCGCATCCGGTCCACCGCTCCCGGCAGCGCGAACTGCGCGCCCCCGAGCCCCTCGACGAAGTAGCCCCGGCGGCACCGCCCGCTCTCCTCGTAAGCCCGCAACACCTGATAGACCGGCGTGAACCCGCCAGGCAGCCGCTCAGACGTCACCGCGCCCCGCGTCACCACCCCGTGCCGTTCGAGCAGCACCTCGGCCTGCGCCTGCGCCCGCTGGGTGGCGTCCTCGGCGGGTGCGGGAAGCCGCCACCACCGCCCGCCCACGGTGGGCGGGCCGGTCCTGCTCGGCAGCACGGCCCGCCGCCGGCGGGTGGTGGCCGGCCGGTGCGCGGGACGTCCCGACCCGAGCGTGGCCCGCAGCGGCGCGAGCGTGTCACCGGACACCTGGCCCGACCACACCAGATCCCACAGCGCCGACACCAGTGCCGTGTCGTCGAGCGAGCCGAGCTGGTCGGAGATGCCCCGGAAGAACAGCGCCCCGCCGCCGCCCAGCACGTCGAGCACCTGCTCGTGCAGCGGCGTCATCGTGATCGGGCCGGGCTCGGGCAGCAGCAGCGGCGCGGTGTCGGCGAAGTAGAGCGACACCCACCCGTCCCCGCCGGGGAGCGACCCCTGGCCCGCCCACATCACCTCACCCGAGGCGGTCAGCTCGTCGAGCAGCGCCGGGTGGTAGCCGGGCACCCGCGACGGCAGCACCAGCGTCTCCAACGCCGACGCGGGCACGGCGGCGCCCTGGAGCTGCTCGACGCTGTGGATCAACGCGTCCATGGCCCGAGCCGACCCAGCCGAACCAGCGGACCCGGCCGCGCCGCGTGGCGCCTGGGCCGAGCCGCTGATGCCGTGCCAGGCCGGCATGAACAGCGCGAGCGTCTCGGGCGCGACGGGCTCGACCTCCTTGCGCAGCCGGGCCAGCGACCTGCGCCGCAGCATCCGCAGCACACCGGCGTCGCACCACTCCTCGCCCCGGCCGCCCGGCCGGAACTCCCCGCTGACCACCCGCCCAGCCGCCGCCAGCCGCCGCAGGGCGTCGGTCACCACGGCCACACCGAGCCCGAACCTGGCGGCGGCAGTGCCGGCGTGGAAGGGCCCGCGCGTACGGGCATGGCGGGCCACGAGGTCGGCCAGCGGGTCGGCGACCGGCTCCAGGAACACGTGCGGGATCCCCACCGGCAGCGGCGCGCCCAGCGCGTCGCGCAGCCGGGCCGCGTCCTCGATCGCCGCCCACTGCTCCTCGCCCGCGATCCGCACCCTGATCGCCCGGCGGGCCCGTTCGAGCTCCGTCAGCCAGGCGGGATCGCCGCCGCGTACGCTCACGTCGGGCACCAGCAGCGGCCCGTGCGAGCGCAGCAGGTCGGCCAGGTCCTCGGCGTCACGCAACGGCCGGTCGAGCCGGGCCAGCTCGCGTTCGCTGTCGGAGATGACGTCGGGGTCGAGCAACTCGCGCAGGTCGGCCTGGCCGAGCAGCTCGGCCAGCAGCGTCGTGTCGAGCGCCAGCGCCTGGGCCCGGCGTTCGGCCAGTGGCGCGTCGCCCTCGTACATGAACGCGCCGATGTAGTGGAACAGCAGCGACGCGGCGAACGGCGACGCCTGCGACGTCTCCACCTCCACCACCCGCACCCGGCGCGCGGCGATGTCACGCATCAGCCGCACCAGCCCCGGCACGTCGAACACGTCCTGGAGGCACTCGCGCATCGTCTCCAGCACGATCGGGAACGACGCGTACTGCGACGCCACCCCCAGCAGGTGGGCGGCCCGCTGCCGCTGCTGCCAGAGCGGGCTGCGGCGGCCGGGCACGCGGCGCGGCAGCAGCAGGGCCCGGCCCGCGCACTCCCTGAACCGGGAGGCGAACATCGCCGAGCCGCCCAGCTCCTCGGTGACGATCCGCTCGATCTCCTCGGCGTCGAACGCCGCCACGTCGGTGGGCGGCTCGGCCAGCGTGTCGGGGATCCGCAGCACGATGCCGTCGTCGGAGTGCACGGCCTGCACGTCGAGGCCGTAACGCTCGCGCAGCCGCCGGTTGATCGCCAGAGCCCAGGGGGCGTGGACCCGCGCGCCGTAGGGGGAGTGGATGACCACCCGCCAGTCGCCGAGCTCGTCGTGGAAGCGTTCGACCAGGAGCGTGCGGTCGTCGGGGACGTAGCCGGTTGCCTCGCGCTGCTCGTCGAGGTAGGCGCGGAGGTTGCCGGCGGCGTACGCGTCGAGCCCGGCGGCCCGCATGCGGTCGGTCGAGGTGTTTCCGGCGTGTTCGCGGAGGAACGCGCCGATCGCCTCGCCCAGCTCGGCGGGTCTTCCCGGAGTGTCGCCGTGCCAGAACGGCAACTTGCCCGGCTGACCGGGCGCGGGGGAGACGAGCACCCGGTCGGTGGTGATGTCCTCGATCCGCCAGGAGGTCGCACCCAGCACGAACACGTCGCCGACCCGTGACTCGTAGACCATCTCCTCGTCCAGCTCGCCCACCCGCGACGCCTTCTCGCCCACCAGGAAGACGCCGAACAGCCCGCGGTCGGGGATCGTGCCGCCGTTGGTCACCGCCAGCCGCTGCGCGCCCGGACGGCCCCGCAACGTGCCTGTCACCCGGTCCCAGACGACACGCGGTCGCAGCTCGGCGAACTCCTCGCTCGGGTAGCGGCCCGCGAGCATGTCGAGCGTGGCCTCCAGCGCGGTGCGCGGCAGCGTCGCGTAGGGGGCGGCCCGTTTGACCACGGCCTCCAGCTCGTCGACCGTCCACTCCTCCAGCGCGGTCATCGCCACGATCTGCTGGGCCAGCACGTCGAGCGGGTTACGCGGGTAGCGCAGCTCCTCGATCTGGCCGCTCTTCATGCGTTCGGCCACCACGGCGGTCTGGATCAGGTCGCCGCGGTATTTCGGGAAGATCACTCCCCTGGACACCGCGCCCACCTGGTGACCCGCCCGGCCGATGCGCTGCAGCCCGCTCGCCACGCTCGGCGGCGCCTCCACACAGGCGACCAGGTCGACCGCGCCCATGTCGATGCCCAGCTCCAGGCTGGACGTCGCGACCACGGCGGGCAGCCGGCCCGACTTGAGCGCCTCCTCGATCTGCGCCCGTTCCTCCTTGGACACCGAGCCGTGGTGCGCGCGGACGATCTCGGTGACCACGCCCTTGCTCGCCCCGGCCTGCGCCATCATCTCGGCGGGCGGCCGCCGGGGCGGGTCTCCCGGCAGTGGCGTCTCCCAGATCGACAGATCGACGGCCTCGGGCCCCTGCGCCCGCTCGTAGGCCAGCTCGTTGAGCCTGGTGCACAGGCGTTCGGCCAGCCGTCTGGAGTTGGCGAACACGATCGTCGAAGAGTGGGCCTCGATCAGGTCGAACAGCCGGTCCTCGACGTGCGGCCAGATCGACCGGCTGGACGGCTCGGGCTCCTCGCCGTCGGCGGGCCCCGGCCTGCCCTCCATCTCGGTCATGTCCTCGACCGGGACGATCACCTCGACCTCGATGCGCTTGTCGGAGGGCGGCTGCACGACCGTCGCGGGACGGGACCCGCCCAGGAACGCCGCGACCTCACTCACCGGCCGCACCGTCGCCGACAGCCCGATCCGCTGCGCGGGCCGCTCCAGCAGGGCGTCGAGCCGCTCCAGGCTGAGCGCCAGGTGCGCGCCGCGCTTGGTGGCGGCCACCGCGTGCACCTCGTCGACGATCACCGTCTCGACGCCACGCAACGCCTCGCGCGCCTGGCTGGTGAGCAGGAGGAACAGCGACTCCGGCGTGGTGATGAGGATGTCGGACGGCTTGGCGGCGAACCGCCTGCGGTCCTCGGCCGGGGTGTCGCCGGAGCGGATCGCCACCGAGATGTCCGGCACCGGCAGGCCCAGCCGGCGCGCGGTCTGCTTGAGCCCGGCCAGCGGGGCGCGCAGGTTACGCTCCACGTCGACGGCTAGCGCCTTGAGCGGCGAGACGTACAGGACCTTGGTCCCCTTATGGGCCTGTTTCGGAGCTGCCCGGGTGGGGTCGGCGGCCAGCCGGTCGAGCGACCACAGGAAAGCCGCCAGCGTCTTGCCGGACCCGGTGGGAGCCACCACGAGCGTGTTGTCGCCGCGCGCGATGGACTCCCACGCGCCCTCCTGCGCGCTCGTGGGCGCCTCGAACGCTCCGGCGAACCACTGCCTGGTCCCGTGGGTGAAATGGTCTAGCGAGCTCACCAGCACATAGTGCCTCGCGGCACCGACAGAAAACGCATTGTGGCGGCGGTACGCGATTGAGGCGGGGGCGCTGCGGACATAGAGCGATCGTGGGCATCGACTACGCAGCCATTGAGACCCGCCGCGAGGACATCAGGGAGCGCTATCTATTAGCGCACCGACCGTCGAGCAGCGCGCGCGGCCTGCACCACTTCGCCCTGCTGTCGTCGGACGTGGAGCGGACGGTCAAGTTCTACCAGGAGCTGCTTGAGTTCCCCTTGACGGAGATCTTCGAGAACCGGGATTACAAGGGCTCCAACCACTTCTTCTTCGACATCGGCAACGGGAACCTGCTGGCCTTCTTCGACTTCCCGGGCCTCGACCTCGGCCCCTACCAGGAGGTGCTCGGCGGGCTGCACCACATCGCGATCTCCGTCGACCCCGCCACCTGGGAACGGCTGCGCGGCAAACTGGAGATGGCCGGCGTGCCGCACCAGATCGAGAGCGGCGCCTCCATCTACTTCAGGGACCCCGACGGCGCCCGGCTGGAGCTGCTCGCCGACCATCTGGGGGAGATGTACGGCTCGCGCGTGATGTGAACTACCGTCGCGACGCTCTACGCGTCCGCGGTGTGCCCGCCCGAGGTTCCTGCCTGATGTCCGCGTGCCTTTCGGCTCGTTCGGATTTTTCCTGTTGTACGGCTAAGCGCTGGGCTAAGCGGAGCTGACGGCGCTTCGTCCGGTTGGCTCGGCACTTGGCGGATTTGGGCGGGGAGGACTTGGGGGTCTTTGCCATGGGGGTGTCCTACCACTCTTGCCGCGGTTCCATACTTGGGTGATGCGCCTGACCGAGTTCTGGAGAAGGATGCGTGCCCACTTCGGCGAGTCGTACGCCGACTCGTGGGCCCGCGACTACGTGATCGCCCCGCTCGACGGGCGCACGGTCGACCAGGCGCTGGCGGACGGCGAGAGCGCCAAGACCGTCTGGCGCGCGGTCTGCCAGGTAGAAAACGTCTCCTCCCGGCTCCGCTAGATCCCCGGATCCATGCTCTCCTTCAGCGCTCGGACCGTCTGGGGCAGGTCGTCGGCGGTGCCCTGACCGCCGGGCGACCACAGAAACTCCCACCCACGGCGCCCGGGGATGGCGAAGACGAGCGTCTGCCTGCCGGTGCGGGGATACCACGCCCACAGCACCGGCTCCGCACCGCCGACCATGCGGCTCGCCAGCCCGTGGCCGGGCAACAACGCGGCGAGCGCTTCCAGGTGGGCGCGTCGTTCTCCGGTGTACGTGCTGCTCGTCACGTCGCCGCCTCCAAGCCTCTGGTTCAGAGTCTCCCCAGCTCATGGGGTGTGACAACACGTACGGCGCATTGCCTATGAATGTCTGTTGTGCGGCCGGTGCCGCTCGACGTGGTCGCTACCCTGGCCGTCATGCGTACGCGCCTTGGCCAGATCGTGGTGGATTGCCGGGACCCGCGGAGCCTGGTCCGCTTCTGGGCCGCCCTGCTCGGTGGCGACCCGGTGGATCGTGCCCGGGGTTGGTCTCACATCGAACTTCCCGGAGCCGTACGGCTGGCGTTCCAGCCGGTTGCCGAGGACAAGACCATGAAGAACCGGTTGCACCTGGACATCGAGGTCGAGGCCATCGTGCCCGCCATCACCCGGGCGCTGGGGCTGGGCGCCACGCGGATCGGGGAGACGGTGACCGACGACCAAGGCTCCTTCCAGGTCATGGCCGACCCGGAAGGCAACGAGTTCTGCTTCGTCGGCGATCGAGCCTGACTTCCCTGCCGTGAACTGCGTGTTCCGGATGTGATCGAACAGCCGTTCGGCTACCATGGAACCTGCCAGGCCGCGCCCTCCAACCAACGACTCCGCAAAACTGTCGGTGGCAGGCCGTAGCTTTCACTCGACTGATCGGACCACAACCCTCCAGGGGGAGTTCCCATGGCTATCAACGACCGCGAGAAGGCCCTCGAGACCGCCCTCGCTCAGATCGAGAGGCAGTTCGGCAAGGGCTCCGTCATGCGCCTCGGTGACGAAGTCCGAGCCCCCATCGAAGTGATCCCCACGGGTTCGATCTCCCTGGACGTCGCGCTGGGCATCGGAGGGTTGCCGCGTGGCAGGATCGTCGAGATCTACGGCCCGGAGTCCTCGGGTAAGACCACGATTGCCCTGCACGCGGTGGCCAATGCCCAGCGCGGGGGCGGCATCGCGGCGTTCATCGACGCCGAGCACGCCCTCGACCCCGAATACGCCAAGAAGCTCGGTGTCGACACCGACGCCCTGCTCGTCTCCCAGCCCGACACGGGTGAGCAGGCGCTCGAGATCGCCGACATGCTGATCAGGTCGGGCGCCGTCGACGTCATCGTCATCGACTCGGTGGCCGCGCTGGTTCCCAAGGCGGAAATCGAGGGCGAGATGGGCGACAGCCACGTCGGCCTCCAGGCCCGCCTGATGTCCCAGGCCCTGCGCAAGGTCGCCGGCGCGCTCAGCAACACCGGCACCACCGCCATCTTCATCAACCAGCTCCGCGAGAAGATCGGCGTCATGTTCGGCTCGCCCGAGACCACGACCGGTGGCAAGGCGCTCAAGTTCTACGCCTCGGTCCGCCTCGACATCCGCCGCATCGAGACGCTCAAGGACGGCACGGAGGCGGTCGGCAACCGCACGAGGGTCAAGGTCGTCAAGAACAAGATGGCCCCGCCCTTCCGGGTCGCCGACTTCGACATCCTCTACGGCGTGGGCGTCTCCCGCGAGGGCGGCCTCATCGACATGGGCGTCGAGCACGGCTTCGTCCGCAAGTCCGGCGCCTGGTACACCTACGAGGGCGACCAGCTCGGCCAGGGCAAGGAAAACGCCCGCAACTTCCTGAAGAACCACCCCGACATGTCCAACGAGATCGAGAAGAAGATCAAGGACAAGCTCGGCGTTGGCCCCCGCCTCGACGCTCCCGCCGAGGCCCCCGCGGCACCCCCCGCCCCGGCCGCCGCTCCCTCGGGCCGCGGCGCCAAGGCCGCCACGCCGAAGCCCGGTGACGTCTGATCGGTCGCCGCATGAGTGACACGGATCCGCCGCAGGCGCCCCACTCCCACGACTGGGGCGCCTGGCCCGACCTCCCCACCCCGCCTCCGGGCCGCCGCCGCAAGCGCCGCAACCCCAGCGACAACCCCCCACCGCGGACTCCGGCCCCGGAAGCCACCTGGCCCTCCCGCCCCTCGGACAGCCCAGCCCGAGGCGGACAGCCGTCCGGCGAGGACCGGCCTAGCCAGGACCGGTCCGGCCGGGAACGGTTCGGTGGCGCGTCGTCGGGGGGCTGGCCGTCGCTCAGCGAGTGGCGCGAGCGTCCCCGCCCACCAGCTGACCCACCACCCGCCCTGCCCACTCACCCACCCTCTGAGGGGGCCTCTGAGGCACGCCCCGACTCGTCTCCCGAGTCGATCCACAAGCCGACCCCTGAGCCGGGCGGTGGGCAGGCCGACGAGCGCCTCTCACCTACGCCCCGGGAACCCACCTGGCTGCCTGCCCAAGACAACTCACCGTCCACCGAAGGCAGCCCGTCTCTCCAAGGCGACGTGCCATTCCCAGGCGACCTGCCGTCCGGTCTGGACACCGAAAGCGGTCAGCCTGAGGACGGCCCTCGCCTGGGAGGCCAGCCTGGGAGCAGTCCCTATCAGGGCGATCAATCCCAGGCCGCCTCCTATTCTGGCGGCCTGTCCGGGGACGCTCCCTACCCGGGGGGTCAGTCCGAGGCGGATTCCTACTCAGGTGGCCAGCCCGACGATGGGCCCTTCCAAGGCGGTCATCCTGGCAACCCCCCATACTCCGACGGGCCATCCGGGGAAGGTTCCTACCAGGGCGGTCGGCGTGGGGAAAAGCGCTCCGGTAGAGGGCGTCGGTCAGGTGGGTGGGGCGGGAAAGGGGCGCGTTCGGCGGGGTCTCGGGGGCGTGGCGGGTGGCTTCCCGATGGGCCCGATGAGGAGTCGGCCGCGGGGGCCAGTCCCCACGCCGATCCCGAGTCGGTGGCTCGGGCCATCTGTCTTCGTCTGCTCACTATGGCCCCCAAGACGCGAGCCCAGCTAGCCGAGGCGCTGCGTAAGCGTGATGTGCCGGACGAAGCCGCGGAGACGGTCCTCGACCGCTTCTCCGAGCTGGGCCTGATCAACGACGAGGCGTTCGCCGAAGCGTGGGTCGACTCCCGCCACCACGGTCGCGGGCTGGCCAAGCGTGCCCTGGCGGCGGAGCTTCGCCACCGGGGTGTCGACTCCGAAACCGTCAACGAGGCCGTGGACCGCCTCGACCCCGACCAGGAGGCCGAAACGGCGCGGCGCCTCGTGGAACGCAAGCTGTCCTCCACCCGCGGCCTCGATCCCCAGGTCCGCACTCGCCGCCTTGCCGGAATGCTGGCCAGAAAGGGGTACGCCCCTGGGCTGGCCTTCCGCGTCATCCGCGAGGTTCTGGAGACGGAGGGCGTCGAAATCGAGGACGACTTCGCCTGACCCCGCACAGCCGGCCCGCCGGACCACTCCCGGTCCGTGTCCGGTCAGTCCGGGCCTGCGTCCGGCCCGTCACCGGGTCACCCCCGGTCTGCGTCAGGTCCCGTCATCGATCACGGCGGTCTGCGTCCGGCTCGCTATCGGGTCGGTCTGGGTCTGTGTCCGGTCTGTGTCCGGTCCGTCGCTGGATCAATGTCTGCGCGTCCATAGGTGTGTGCAGAGGGGTATTTCGGGTCAGAAGCTGGAAATCTGACTGAATGGCGAGATGCAAGCCTGTAAGACACGCTTGATGACGCGTTTGCTTGCTCGTGACTTGTTGGACGCATAACCTCGACGGCAGTGAGGAGTTACTCCGCGCAGTGCGGATTGCCATACCGGTGATTGACGGACGAACGAGCTCGAAGGATCGAGGCAGGCGAGGTGTTGGCTATCCCAGTCGACGCCCGGTCAGTCTTGGTTGGATATCGGTCGTGGTGAAGGTGCCGTTTGGGCGATCAGCGCCGCGCATGTGACCCCTCCCGTTTTGAGGGCGCGTTACGAGTCTTGACGACGCGAGGAGGGCGGGGAGCACATGGGGCCGCTTGTCGTGGTGCTGTCGGTGGCGGTGCTCCTGCTGGCGTTCGGGATGATCGCCGCGTTGCTCATCGTCGTCCGTCGCACGTCAGGCGGCGGTTCGCGAGTGGTCAAGCCGAGCCCCGAGCAGTTGCAGGCCGTACACGAGGAGATCGAACAGGCCCGTGAAGAAGCCGGGGAGATCCGTGACAAGGCCGAGTCCGACGCGGAGGAGATCCTGCGCAGGTCGGCGGCCGCCGCTGAGAGTGCGGCGCAGTTGCGGCGCGAGGTCGAAGAAGAGGGCCGGATACTCAAGGCGGAGCTCAAGGAGCTCCGGGCCGATCTCGAACGCAGGGAAGGGCGGCTGGCCGAGCGCGAGCAGCGGCTCGACGAGGAGGCCAGGCGGCAGGCCGAACGCGATCGCAAGCTGACCGAGACCGAGGTCGAACTGGCCGACAGGCGGGCGGAGTTGCTGCGGGTCGAGGACGAGCGGCGGGTGATTCTCGAGCGCGTCGCCGGGCTCACCGGCGAGCAGGCCAAGGGCGAACTGGTACGCGAGATCGAGAACCAGGCCAAGCGCGAGGCCGCGCTGATCATCAGGGAGATCGAGGGCGACGCCCGCAAGGAGGGCGAGAAGCGCGCCACCAAGATCGTGACGCTGGCGGTGCAGCGGATGGCGGCCGAGCAGACGGCCGAGTCCGTGGTCAGCGTCCTGCACCTGCCCGGCGACGAGATGAAGGGCCGGATCATCGGCCGTGAGGGGCGCAATATCCGGGCGTTCGAGTCGACGACCGGCGTGAACCTGATCATCGATGACACCCCGGAAGCGGTGTTGTTGTCGTGTTTTGACCCGGTGCGCCGGGAAACTGCCCGGCTCACGCTGGAGAAGCTGGTGCTCGACGGCCGCATCCACCCGCAGCGCATCGAGGAGGCGCACGAGCGCAGCCGCGCGGAGGTGCAGGACCTTTGCGCGCGGGCGGGTGAGGACGCGCTGGTCGAGCTGGGCATCACGGACATGCACCCCGAGCTGACGCTGCTGCTCGGCCAGCTCCGATACCGCACCTCCTACGGCCAGAACGTCCTCAAGCACCTCATCGAGTCCGCGCACATCGCCGGGATCATGGCCGCCGAGCTCAAGATGGACCAGCCGCTGATGAAGCGCTGCGCCCTGCTGCACGACATCGGCAAGGCGCTGACGCACGAGGTCGAGGGCAGTCACGCGCTGATCGGGGCGGAGATCGCCCGCAGATACGGCGAGCAGGAGGACGTGGTGCACGCCATCGAGGCGCACCACAACGAG
This sequence comes from Nonomuraea sp. NPDC049269, assembly GCF_043197155.1. Lineage (NCBI taxonomy): Bacteria > Bacillati > Actinomycetota > Actinomycetes > Streptosporangiales > Streptosporangiaceae > Nonomuraea > Nonomuraea sp. NPDC049269. The sequence goes on along the minus strand of NZ_JBICSO010000007.1, from coordinate 768,067 downwards.
GTCGAGGTCCGCACGGTCGAGGCGGTGCTCACGCAGGCGGCCGACGCGATCAGCGGCAGCCGTCCGGGGGCGCGGCGGGAGTCGTTGGAGGCGTACGTCAAGCGGCTGGAGCGGCTGGAGGAGATCGCGCAGTCGTATGAGGGGGTGGAGAAGGTGTTCGCCATGCAGGCGGGGCGGGAGATCCGGGTCATGGTGAAGCCTGACGCCATCGACGACATCCAGGCGCAGGTGATCGCGCGGGATGTGGCGAAGCAGGTCGAGGAGGAGCTGACCTATCCGGGGCAGATTCGCATCACTGTTGTCCGGGAGTCCCGCGCGACCGAGTTCGCCCGCTGAAGGTCAAGGTCACAAGCCTCACGATCATTTTTCTGTACGGCTGAGCACGGTGGGCGCCACCCGCCGTATGGGGCTGAGGTCTGTCCAGGGGCACGCTCCTCCGGTGTACGGGGCTGGGCGGCCGTGACGTGCGTCTTCTTGGCCCCGGTCCGTGGATGTTGCTGGGCGATGGGCAAAGAGGGCGGTGTGGCCGGGGCGGGAGGGAGGTTCCGCCCCAGCCACACCCGCCCCGGCCCGACCCACACCCCCACTGTGCGGGTGTCAGGCCAGGCGGATGCGGGGGTCCAGGAGGCCGTAGGCGATGTCCACCAGGAGGTTGGCCAGGACGACGGCGGTGGTGGCGAGGACGACGACGCCCATGATGACCGGCAGGTCGCCGCTGACGAACGCCTGCACCACCGCCTGCCCGATGCCGCCGAGCCCGAAGACCGACTCCGTCACCACCACCCCGCCGATCAGCGTGCCCACGTCGACGCCGAGTTGCGTCACCACCGGCGTCAGGGCGGCGCGTAGGCCGTGACGGTAGATGACCTGGCCTTCGGGGACACCCTTGGCGCGGGCCGTGCGGATGTAGTCCTCGCCGAGGGTGTCCAGCATCGACCCGCGCGTCAGCCGTACGTAGGAGGCGGCCTGGACCATGGCGAGGGTGATCCAGGGCAGGATCAGGTGGCGGGCCCATTCGCCGGGGCTGTCGGTGAACGACACGTACGAGTCCGGCGGCAGCAGCGGCGCCCCGGCCATGGTGAGCTGGAAGAACAGGAAGTACAGCAGCAGCAGGCCGACCACGAACGTGGGCATGGACACGGCGGCCAGGGCCAGGAACGTCACGACGCGGTCCAGGAGGGAGCGCGCCCGGGTGGCGCTGAGGACTCCGGCGCCGACGCCGATGACGACCCAGAGGATCGCGCCGCCGATCACGAGCGAGGCCGTCGGCGGGAAGTCCTCGGAGAGGATCTTGCCGATGGATTCGCCGGAGAAGTACGACTGGCCCAGGTCGCCGTGGATGAGGCGGTTCAGGTAGTCGAGGTACTGGACGAGGGTCGGGCGGTCCAGGCCGAGATTGTGGCGGATGAGTTCCACCTGCTCGGGCGTGGCCTGGCGACCGGCCAGCGTCCTGGCGGGATCGCTGGGGGCGACGAAGAACAGCAGGAAGGTGCCCAGCGTGACGAGCCACAGGACGAGCACGCCGAGCAGCGCTCGCCGGAGCAGGAATCTGCGGAGCATCAGGCCCCCTTACGGGGAGAGCGGGAACGACGGCGACGGCGGCTGAACAGGCGTTCCGTGCGCGGGTCGATGGCGTCCCTGATGCCGTCGCCGACCAGGTTGAAGGCGAGCGTGGTGAGCAGCAGGGTGGCCGCGGGGAAGCCCAGGTACCAGTAGGCGACCCGGTAGAAGCCCTGCGCCTCGCTGAGCAGGTTGCCCCACGAGGGGGTGGGCGGCACGATGCCGAGCCCCAGATACGACAGCGTCGACTCGAAGACGATGGCCGCCGGCACGAGGAGTGTGGTCAGGACGATGACCGGAGCGAGCAGGTTCGGCAGGATGTCGACGAACATGATCCGCAGGTCACCGCAGCCGATGGACCGGGCGGCCTCGACGTACTCGCGTTCCTTCAGCGAGAGCGTCTGGCCGCGCACGACCCGCGCGATGGCCGCCCACGAGTAGAAGGCGATCACCCCGATCGTCGCGGTCAGCGACGGCCCGGCGATCGACACCACCGCGATGGCGAAGATCAGGTACGGGAACGACAGCACCACGTCCATGAGCCGGGACAGCACGGTGTCGATGAGGCCGCCGTAGTAGCCGGCCAGCAGGCCGACGACGACGCCCACCAGCGCCGCCAGCCCGGTGGCGACCACGCCGACCAGCAGCGAGACCCGCGCGCCGTACAGGACCCTGATGAACAGGTCGCGCCCGAGGCGGTCGGTGCCGAACCAGAACGTGCCGTTCGGCGCGATCGGCAGCCCCTGGGCGGTGATGCCGGTGTCGCGAAACTGCTCGTCCGGGTCGTGGCCGTTCCACGCGGCGATGAGCGGGGCCGCCAGCGCCAGCGCGCAGAGCAGGACCACGGTCAGGCCGGAGACCAGCGCGACCTTGTCGGTCCTGATCCTGGCCCAGGCGAGCTGCCACGGGCTGCGGCCGGCGATCGTCCGGTCGGTGACCGCGTCGGGCCGGATCTCCGTCAGCGTCATGCGGTCCTCCCGACGGTCAGGTCCTCGCCCGCCTCGACGGGGAAGTGGCAGGCCACCAGGTGGTCCCGGGGCACCAGAAGGGGTTCCTCCAGCGAGCAGTGGTCCCGCGCCTTCGGGCAGCGGGGATGGAAGCGGCAGCCGGACGGGGGGTCGATCGGTGAGGGGACGTCGCCCGTGAGGATGATGCGCCGCCGCCGCTCGGCCTCGTCCGGGTCGGCCACCGCCGTGGCGGAAAGGAGGGCGTTCGTGTACGGATGTCTGGGATGTTCGTGCAGCTCGTCGGCCCCCGCGAGTTCGACGACCTTACCCAGGTACATGACCGCGATCCGGTCGCTGATGTGCCGCACCACCGACAGGTCGTGCGCGATGAACAGGTACGTCAGCCCGAAGTCGTCCTGGAGGTCCTTCAGCAGGTTGAGGATCTGCGCCTGGATGGAGACGTCCAGCGCCGACACCGGCTCGTCGCAGATGATCAGCCGGGGTCGCAGCGCGAGCGCCCTGGCCACCCCGATCCGCTGCCGCTGCCCGCCGGAGAACTCCGCCGGGAACCGGTTGTAGTGCTCGGGATTGAGCCCCACCCGTTCCATCAGCTCCTGCACGGTCTGGCGGAGCTCGGCGCCGCTGCTCACCCGGTGGACCACGAGCGGGTCGGCGATGATCGAGCCGACGCGCCTGCGCGGGTTCAGCGAGCCGTAGGGGTCCTGGAAGATGACCTGGATGTCGCGCCGGTAGGCCCGCATCCTGGCTCTGGGCAGGTTCGTGATGTCGTCGCCGTCGAAGCGGACCCGGCCCGAGGTGACGGGGTGCAGGCCCGCGACGCATCGGGCGAGGGTCGACTTGCCGCAGCCGGTCTCGCCGACCAGCCCGAGCGTCTCGCCCGGCGACAGGTCGAAGCTCACCCCGTCGACGGCCCGTACGTGCCCGACCGTCTGCTTGACCAGCATGCCGGTGGTGATGGGGAAGTGTTTGACGACGTTCTCGACTTCGAGGAGCATCAGGCCTCCTTCGCTCGCAGCCGCAGCGCGTTGGCCTCCGGGCCGAGCCCGACCGCCTCGTGGGGCAGCCAGCAGGCCGAGGCGTGCCCGCCGCCGCCCGTGACTGTGGCCAGGGGTGGCCGCTCGGCCGCGCAGACCGGCATGGCGTACGGGCAGCGCGGGTGGAAGGCACAGCCCGAGGGGATGTCGATCAGCGACGGCGGAGAGCCGGGGATGGGCCGCAGTCGCCCGCCGCGGGCCCCCGTGCTGCCCGGGATCGACTCCAGCAGACCCTTGGTGTAGGGGTGGTGGGGGCGGTAATAGAGGGTGCGGCGGTCGGCCCGCTCCGCCACCAGCCCCGCGTACATGACCAGCACCTCGTCGGCGATGCCCGCCACGACGCCGAGGTCGTGCGTGATGAGGATGAGCGCGATGTCGAACTCGGCCTGGACCCGGCCGATGAGTTCGAGGATCTGCGCCTGGACGGTCGCGTCGAGCGCGGTGGTCGGCTCGTCGGCGACGATGAGTTTCGGGTTCAGCGCCAGCGACATGGCGATCATCGCCCGCTGCCGCATGCCGCCGGAGAACTGGTGCGGGTAGTCGTCCACCCGCCGGTCCGGCCGGGGGATGCCGACCAGGCCGAGCAGCTCGATCGCGCGCTTGCGGGCCTCGGCGCGGCCGGTGCCGGGCTGATGGACCCGGAACAGCTCTTCGATCTGCCAGCCGACCTTGTAGAGCGGGTGCAGGCTGGTCAGCGGGTCCTGGAAGACGACGCTGATCTCCGCCCCGCGGATGCGGCGCAGCTGCTCGCGGTCGAGCTGGAGCAGGTCCACGCCTTCGAACAGGGCGGTGCCGGAGATGTCGGCCCCGGGGGAGAGGCCCAGGATGGCCTGGGTGCTCACGGTCTTGCCACTCCCGGACTCGCCGACGATCGCCAGCGTCCGGCCGCGGTCGACGGTGAACGACAGTCCCCGTACCGCCTGTACCAGGCCGTCGGAGGTGGGGAAGGTCACCTTCAGGTCGGTCACCTCTAGCAGGCTCATGTTTCTCCCTCACAGCGCCCCGCGGACTCCCGCGGGGCGCCGCACCGTCATGGCGAGTTGGGGTCAAGCCAGAGGTTGGTGATGTCGTAGAGCTGGAAGGCGGGCAGGTACAGCGCGTTCTTCACCCGCTTGCTCTTGTAGATCGGCGTGTTCTGGTTGTTGAACGGCACGATCACCGCGTCGCCCATCACCGTCTCGTCGACCTGGTGCCAGAGTCCGGCCGCCTTGGTCGCGTCGGGCTCGGCCAGCGCCTGCTTGATGAGGTCGTCCACCTTGGGGTTGCTGTAGCAGCCGTAGTTGCTCGTGCCCGCGGCGCAGTTGGTCTGGAACAGCGGCTGGGAGACGGCGCGACCGTTGTTGCCGTACCAGTCGGGCACCCAGCCGGGCGCCGAGATGTCCCACTTGCTGTCCTTGGCGATCGTCGGGTTCTGCAGGAACGCGCCGTAGTAGTCGCCCTGCCGTACGGGCAGGCCCTTGACGTTGATCCCGCACTGCTTCAGGTCGGCCGAATAGGACTGGAAGTTGGCCGGGTGGTTGCCCGCGTTGCGGAACGCGCCGATGAGCGTCAATCCGTTCGGGTAGCCCGCCTCGGTGAGCAGCTGCTTGCACTTGGCCGGGTCGCCCTGGTCTCCGGGTGTCGGGTATGGGTTGTACTCCTGGTAGCCGATGTTGCCCGGTGGGATGGCCGTGTGCAGCGGGGTCGCCACGTCGGAACCGCCGTAGATCTTGGCGATGGCCACCTTGTTGATGGCGTACTCGATGGCCTGGCGCACCTTGACCTTGCCCATGGCGCCGCTCTCGTTCTTGCTCTGCAGGTTGAACACGAGATACGGGTTCGTCACGGCGCCCGGGAAGATCTTGAAGTCGGGGTCGCCGCTCTTCAGCCGGGGGATCTGGGCGGTCGGCACCGGCAGGTCCCAGGACAGGTCCGCGCTGCCCGCCTCGAGCTGCTGCTGCACCGCGTCGGGCTCGGTGACGCCCATCTTGACCTCGACGGTGTTGACGTACTGGTGCCTGATCGGGTCGGCCGCCTGCGTCCAGGCGGGGTTCTTCTCCAGCTTGATCGACTTGGTCGCCACATACTGGGTGATCTTGTACGGGCCGTCGGAGATCACGTGCTGGCGGAAGGTGGCGTCGTCCGGTACGTATTGGTCGTACTCCTGGGGGGCGGCCGAGGAGAAGTTCAGCGTCAGGATGTTGAGGAAGTCGGCCGCCGGCTGGACCAGCGTGAACACGACCGTCTTGTCATCCTTGGCGCGGACCCCGGCGATGTCGTGCGAGTTCTGGAAGGCCGCCAGCGCCGCCGCCGTGGGCTTGGCCTTCTCGAACGCCTTGGCATAGGCCGCGCAGTAGGCGGCCATGCCCTTGATCGTGCTGGTGTAGTAGCCGGGCGCGCCCGCTCCGGCCACCGGGTTGCAGATCCGCTTGAAGCCGCGGACGAAGTCGCCCGCGGTCACCGCCCGCGGCGGCTGGGTGTCCCACTGGACGCCGTCCCGCAGCTTGATCGTGTAGGTGAGGTTGTCGGCGCTGAGGCCGCCGTTCGCGGTCGTCGGCAGCTCGGCGGCGACGTCGGGGACGACGGCGAAGCCCTTGGTGGTCTCGGCCTCCTTGGCCACGCCGTTCAGGTTGAACAGCTGGCGCGCGTAACCGCGCAGGATGCCGTTGGTGACCGTGTAGTAGGCGCTGGTGGGATCGAGGTGGTCGACGTCGCCGCCGCCCACCAGCCGGAGCGTGCCGCCCGATAACGGATTGCCGGGCTTCTGGGCGGCTGTCGGGGGCGCGGAACCGTTCGTACCGGTGTCCGTGGCGCATGCGGCGGCGAGCAGACTTGCCGCCGCCACCACGGCAATGCTGAGATAGCGCAAGCTGGCCATCTGGCCCTCCCTCGTGCCGAGATGGGATGTGTGGCTGGCCAGTGGGGTGCGCTTCGTGGCCGCGACGCGCACCCCACGTTCGCTCTTTCACGGTGCTCTTTCGAGCAACCCACTTTGGAGGGCCCGGTGTCGAGGACGGTTATTCAACCGTTGGCGAGTAGCGACCGCCGAGTGATGCCGGTTCTGTCAAGGAACCGTGAGAGATGACGACGAGAGCGAGATTCAGCTGAAAACCTGCTGGTAGAACGCCAGTTCCGCGGCCAGCGCGGTGGCCCGCGTCTCGGTGCGCCGGAAACCATGTGACTCGCCCTCGAACGCCAGATACGTGCACGAGACACCGCGCTCGGCCAGCGCGTCGGCGAAGGCCGCCGACTGCTCGGGCGGCACCGCGGGATCGTCGAGACCCTGGAGCAGCAGCATCGGGCAGGACACGCCGCCGACCAGCGCCAGTGGCTCGCGCTCGGCGTACAGCCGTGGGTCCTCCGGGCCGACCAGCCACTCCACGTAACGCGACTCGAAATCGTGCGTGTGGGCGTTGAGCGGGGCCAGCGCGCTGACGCCGTAGTAGGACACACCCCCCGCGAACACGTCAGAGCGGCAGCAGGCCGCCATCACGGTCCAGCCGCCCGCGCTGCGGCCGCGTACCGCGATGCGCCCGGGGTCGGCCAGCCCCTCGGCCGCCAGCCATTCGGCGGCCATGATCGTGTCCTCGACGTCGACGACGCCCCACTGCCCCTTCAGCCGATCGCGATAGGCCCGGCCGTAGCCGGTGGACCCGCCGTAGTTGACGTCGAGCACGCCGATGCCGCGCGAGGTGAGGTACGCCTTCTCCAGGTCGAGCGCCGTGTCCGCGTGGGCCGTCGGGCCGCCGTGCACGAAGACCACGTACGGCGGAGCGTCCTCCGAGTCCTCGGCGGCCGGGTTGGACGGCGGGTAGAGGAAACCATGCACCCGGCGCCCCACCTCCACCGGTCGTGGCGTCGGCAGGCAGGCGAGGTCGGGCAGCTCCTCGATGTCGAGTCTGAGCTCCTCGGCCTGGCCGGTCACGGTGTCGACGCGCAGCACCGACTTCGGCACCGCGGCGCCGTACGCGATGCCGGTCACGGAGGTGCCGTCGGCGGTCAGCGCCGGATCCCACCCCCCACATGGCAGGTCGAGGTCGGCGAGTTCGCCCGTCTCGGGGTCGAGCACCCCGAGCCGCAGGTCGCCGCGCCCGTGCAGCACCGCGAGCCGGCCGTCGCCGAGCACGAGGTAGGGCAGGCCGCCCAGCGTCCACGGCGGCCAGGCGAACTCCTCCTCCAGGGGATGGAGCGGCTGGGGCGAGGCGTCGTGCAGGCCGGTCTGGTAGAGGTTCCACCAGCCGGAGTGGTCGGAGATCAGGTAGAGGTGCTCGTCGTCCTTCCAGCTGGGAGCCAGCACGGACTCGGACGGGCCGCCCCGCACGGTCCACGCGGCACCGTCGGACAGGCGGGTGACGCGGAGCTCGGTGCCGATCCACGGCATGAGCGGATGGTTCCAGGTGATGTAAGCGAGATGCCGCCCGTCAGGGGAGAGGGTGGGGGAGGCGTAGAAGTCGCCGCCGGTGACCCATTCGCGGGTCTCGCCACCGTCGACCAGCACGGAGACGACGGCCCTGGTGACCTTCCCGTCGTCGGTGTGCCGTTCGCGTACGCACCAGATCTGGCCGTCGCGGATCAGCAGGTCGGCGTAGCGGTCGCCGTCGGGAGTGAGCGGGACGGGCTCGCCTGCGCGCTGGTCAAGCAGGTAGAGGCGCTGGTCGGCGAAGCAGGCGAAGATCACGTCGCCTTCGGGGGTCACCGCGTAGGGGCGGCCTCCGTACTCGTGCACGCGGGTGCGGGCGCTCCACGGTGCGGGCAGCAGCTCGCGGCAGGTGCCGTCGGCGGCGCGATGCATGATCGTGGTGCGTCCGACCTGGTCAGGGCGGTCCTCCGTCCACCACACCTGGCCGTCGAGCGCGGTCGGCCAGCCGAGCCGCCGGCCGGACCGGGCGACGTCGGTGGTCGAGATGGGGGAGCGCCAGAAGGGCATAGACGCATCCTGCCGGAAGATCGGCAAGAGTGCGGGGTGATCACCTCACTCCAGTGACCACCCCGCTCGATCACCGTAGCCCGGTGACCACCCCACTACCGCCACTCGTCCAACCGCGGTGACCGGCTTTGCTGACCTCAGCCCTAGGCCACTACGGCTCCGTCGGGAGTCGGCTGGCCTGACGGCAGGCCCGCCACCGCACCCGGCGGCTCGATCGGCCTGGCCGTGGTCTTGCGGCTGCGGCGGCTGCGCTTTTCCAGCCAGGTGGCGAACGCGCTGAGCGCCATGGCCATGACGATGTAGATGACGCCGATGACGATCGCCGACACCAGCTTCGTGCCGGGGTAGACCGACGGCAGGGTCTTGAAGCCCATGTTCAGGAGGTCGACGTAGACGATGAAGTAGCCCAGCGCGGTGTCCTTGAGCAGGACCACGAGCTGGCTGACCACCGCGGGCATCATCACCGTGAGGCCCTGCGGCAGCAGGATCAACCGCATCACGCCGCCCTTGCGCAGCCCGACCGCGTACGCCGCCTCCGACTGGCCCTTCGGGATCGAGTTGATGCCCGCCCTGACCACCTCGGCCAGCACCGACCCGTTGTAGAGGGTGAGCCCGAGCACGATCGCGAACAGCGCGTAGTCACCGCCGCCGAACAGGTCGGGCGACAGGAACCAGATGAAGAAGATCAGCAGGAGCAGCGGGATCGCCCGGAAGAGCTCCACGATCCAGGCGGCGGGAATCCTGATCCACCGGTGGTCGGAGAGCCTGGCGATGCCGAAGACCGCACCGAACAGCAGCGCGAAGACCGCGCCCAGCGCAGCGGCCGTGAGCGTGCCCACCAGTCCGGGCAGGATGAAGTCCACCCAGACGACCTGGGTGGTGAACGGCGCCCAGATCTTGCCCTCGAACTGGCCCTTCTCGTTGAACTTCAGCAGCACCCAGGCGAGGGCCGCCAGCAGGACCAGCGCGGAGACCCCGGTGATCAGGTGATTGCGCACCCGGCCGCGCGGGCCCGGTGTGTCGAAGAGGACGGACGAGCTCATCGGGCCACCGCCAATTTCCTGGCCAGTCGGCCGGTGTACCAGCCGATCGGCAGGATGAGTATCAGGAACGAGGCCACGATGCCGAGGAAGATGGGAATCGAGGTGCCGGTGGTGTCGAAGATCGTCCGCATGGTGTTGGAGGTTTCCACGGTGTAACCCGCAGCCGCCACCACGGTCGTGTTCTTGATCATGGCGATCAGGACGCTGCCCAGCGGGGCGATGACCGCCCTGAACGCCTGCGGGAAGATGACGAGCGTGATCGACTGGCTGAAGGTGAGCCCGATCGCGCGGGCCGCCTCCGCCTGTCCCATTGGCACCGTGTTGATGCCGGACCGCAGGGCCTCGCAGACGAACGCCGCGGTGTAGGCCGACATGCCCAGCACGGCCAGCCAGAACGAGTTCATCAGCGGGTCCTCGGTGGAGAAGATCAGGCCGAGGGTGTCGCTGAGCCCGAGGTAGCAGAAGGCGAGTACCAGTGTCAGCGGGGTGTTGCGCACCAGGTTGACATACATCGTGCCCGCGGCCCGCAGGACCGGGGTGGGTGAGACCCGCATGGCGGCCAGGATTGTGCCGACGATCAGCGAGAACACCGCGATGACCAACGAGAGCTTAATGTTGTTCAGGAACCCGACGGCCAGGTCAGGGCCGTACTGAATTAGTTCGTCCATCGTGCTCCACCAGTGAGAACGGCTGCGGCGGCCGGGTTACCGGCCGCCGCGAGGTTGAGGATCAGGCGCAACCCTCGGCCGGTGGGGCCTCCTTGGGCAGCTCCAGGCCGGTCTTGCCGTACCACTTCGTGAGGAGCTGGGTGGCCGTGCCGTCCTGCCACATCTTGGCGACGGCCTTGTTGACGGCCTCGCAGGTCGTCTTGTCGCCCTTCTTCAGGCCGATGCCGTACTTCTCGTCCGTGAACGGGTCGTTGAGCAGCTTGTACTTGCCCGGGTCCTGGCTGGCGAAGCCGGCGAGGATCAGGTTGTCGGTGGTGACCGCGTCGAGGTTGCCACCGCTGAGCTTCTGCACGCACTCGGAGTAGTTGCTGGCTCCGACGAGCTTGGCGGGCAGGTTGAGCTTGCCGTCCGGCGGCGGGTCGGTGATCCGCTTGTAGGAGTTGGAGCCCTGCGCCTGGCAGATCCTCTTGTCCTTCAGGTCCGTCGCCTTGGTGATGTCCGCGGCGTCCGCGCGGACCATGGTGTCCTGGTGGACGATGACGTACGGACCGCCGAAGGTGACCTTCGGCTTGCGCGCGTCGGTGATGGAGTATGTGGCGAAGATGATGTCCACGGTGCCGTTGGCGAGCAGCGCCTCGCGGTTGGACGAGGGCGACTCCTTCCACGTGATCTTCACATCCTGGCCGCCGGCCAGCTCCTTCACGATGTACTTGGCGACATCGACGTCGAAGCCCTCAGGATCGCCGCCACCCTTTTTCAGACCCAGGCTGGGCTGGTCCCATTTGGTGCCGACGGTGATTTCCTTGGCACCCTTGAGCTTGTCCATGACGTTGGTGTAGCTGTCTCCACCGCCACACGCGGCAAGACCGGCCGCCATGGCCGTGACGGCGAGCACGGCCCCAGTTCGACGCATCTGCATAGTGGTTACCTCAATCTTCCTGCTGCGGACTGGGATCAATGCGTGAGGATCTTCGAGAGGAAGTCCTTGGCCCGGTCTGTCTGGGCGTTGGTGAAGAACTCGTCGGGGGTGTTCTCTTCGACGATCTGACCGTCGGCCATGAACACCACCCGGTTCGCGGCCCTTCGGGCGAACCCCATCTCGTGTGTGACGACCATCATCGTCATGCCGTCGCGAGCGAGCCCGATCATCACGTCGAGCACCTCCTGGACCATCTCCGGGTCCAGCGCCGACGTCGGCTCGTCGAAGAGGATCATCTTCGGGTCCATGGCCAATGCCCTGGCGATCGCGACTCGCTGCTGCTGGCCGCCGGAGAGCTGCGCCGGGTACTTGTCCGCCTGCGCGGCGATGCCCACCCGTTCGAGCAGCTCCATGGCGCGCGTGTCCGCGGCGTCACGGGCCTTCTTGCGCACCTTGATCGGTCCCAGTGTGACGTTCTCGCGAATCGTCTTGTGGGCGAACAGGTTGAACGACTGGAAGACCATGCCCACTTCGGAGCGGAGCTTGGCCAGTGCCTTGCCCTCTTCGGGCAACGGCTGACCGTCGAAGATGATCTGCCCGCCGTCGATGGTCTCCAGCCGGTTGACGGCCCGGCACAGGGTGGACTTGCCACCACCCGAAGGGCCGATCACGACCAGGACCTCGCCACGGGAAACGGTCAGGTTGATGTCCTTCAGGACGTGCAATGCCCCGAAGTGCTTGTTGACGTGCTCCAACTTCACCAGTGGAGTGACGTCCCCGTTCTCCGTCATGGTCAAAACCTAGGGGTCGATAGGACGCTGGTCACTAACCGAGCGGTACCGATCCGATCACATCGTGCCGTCAAGCTGGTGTTTTAAATCCTACGACCGTCGCAAGCCGGACAAGGACTACCCTTGGACGTGCGATGACTGTGACCCAGGAGAGCGCCCGCACCTATGAAGTGCGCACATACGGGTGCCAGATGAATGTGCACGATTCCGAGCGCCTTTCCGGTCTGCTGGAGGACGCCGGTTATGTGGCCGCGGCCGACGGCGAGACCGCCGACGTTGTGGTGTTCAACACGTGCGCCGTGCGCGAGAACGCCGACAACCGCCTCTACGGCAACCTCGGCCACCTACGACCGGCCAAGGTGAGCAACCCCCGCATGCAGATCGCCGTGGGCGGCTGCCTGGCGCAGAAGGACCAGGGCGAGATCGTCCGCAAGGCGCCGTGGGTCGACGTGGTGTTCGGCACCCACAACCTCGGGGCGCTGCCGGTGCTGCTGGAGCGGGCCCGCATCCAGGGCGAGGCGCAGGTCGAGCTCAAGGAGTCGCTCGAGGTCTTCCCCTCGACGCTGCCCACCAAGCGCGAGTCCGCTTATGCCGCCTGGGTCGCGATCTCGGTCGGCTGCAACAACACCTGTACGTTCTGCATCGTGCCGTCGCTGCGGGGCAAGGAGAAGGACCGGCGGCCCGGCGACGTTCTCGCCGAAGTCCAGACATTGGTGGATCAGGGCGTTCTTGAGGTCACGCTGCTCGGCCAGAACGTCAACACCTACGGCGTCGAGTTCGGCGACCGGCTGGCGTTCGGCAAGCTGCTGCGCGCCTGCGGCGACATCGACGGGCTGGAGCGGGTCCGCTTCACCTCGCCGCACCCGGCCGCCTTCACCGACGACGTGATCGCCGCCATGGCCGAGACGCCCAACGTCATGCACCAGCTCCACATGCCGCTGCAGTCGGGCTCCTCGCGCCTGCTGAAGGAGATGCGCCGCTCCTACCGGGCCGAACGCTACCTCGGCATCATCGAGCGGGTCCGCGCCGCCATGCCGGACGCGGCCATCTCCACCGACATCATCGTCGGCTTCCCCGGCGAGACGGAGGAGGACTTCCAGGCCACCCTCGACGTCGTCCGGCAGAGCCGCTTCGCCAACGCCTTCACCTTCCAGTACTCCATCCGGCCCGGCACGCCCGCGGCGACCATGGACGACCAGATCCCCAAGCAGGTCGTCCAGGAGCGTTACGAGCGCCTGGTCGCCCTCCAGGAGGAGATCTCCTGGGCGGAGAACCGCAAGCAGGTGGGCCGGACGCTGGAGGTGCTGGTCGCCGAGGGCGAGGGCCGCAAGGACGACGCCACGCACCGGCTGTCCGGGCGCGCCGCCGACAACCGGCTGGTGCACTTCGCGGTCGGCGACCACGTGCCGCGGCCCGGTGACATGGTCACGGTCGAGGTCACGTACGCGGCTCCGCACCACCTGGTGGCCGACGGGCCGGTCTCCGTCCGCCGTACCCGGGCGGGCGACGCCTGGGAGGCGCGGCAGGGCGCCCCGGCTCCGGCCAAGGGCGTCTCGCTCGGCATGCCCACCATCGGGCGCCCGCCGTCCGTACCGACAGCCGGGGCGTGCTCCGCTTCTTAGCCCCCCTCGTCACGGGCCCCTTGTTACGGGGCCGCCCGTCACGGGGCGCCTTGTCAGAGGCCTGACTTGTCGCGGGGCTAACTGCCGAGAGGTCATCTGCCGAGGCGGTCGAGCAGTCGGTTGCAGTAGTCGCGGCGGAAGTCGAAGAAGGTCGCGCACGGGTTGGCCCCCAGGGGTTCCGGAGGCTCGTGTCTTTCGGTCTGCTCGCCGGGCGCGGTGGCCTGGGCCGCCGGTGCGTCCGGCAGGGTGTCCGTGGGTTTCTGCGGGGTCGGCAAGGGCCGGGGTGCCCGCGACCTCTCCGGCGGTCCGCTCGGCGTGGGGCTGTCCCGCCGCGGGGGCGGTGGCAGCGCTTCGCCCACTCCCGGGCTCGGTGAAGGCGCGGGCTGCGGGCGCGCCTCGATCACTTTGGGCGTCAGGCCCTTCTCGGGCGTCGGGCCGTTCTCCGGGGGCGGGCCGCCGTCGGGATCTGGGTCGTCGGCGTCGGCGTCATCGGTGTCGGCGGCGGCCTGGCTGTCGTCCGGGGGCGTAGCCGAAGTTAGAGGCGGAGGCGGGCTCGGGCTCGGCGAAGGAATGCTTGATAGATCAGAAAGCCCGCTTTCCTGATCATTTTCCGGGCCCTTTCTTGGCTCGGGACTTTGGGATCCCATGAGCGACAGGAAAACCCCGAGCGCGGCGACGACGATCACCCCGGCCACACCTGCCGCGGCTGCCAGGCGGTCACGACCACCTGGGCGAATAGCTTTATGCGGTGACAAGTCGTGATTCCTTTGTGATTGGTGCGCGAGCATTCGACTCCTGCGGCTAGTGTGGTCCATCACCCGCGGAAGCCGGCGAGCTTTCCCGATACGACCGCAGGGAGTCGCACCACCATGCAAGATCCGATGGAACCGGATCGCCAGGAGATCCTCACCGGGCCGGGCGATATGCCGAGAGCCGCCAGAAATGGCAGGTCCGGCACCAACAAGAAGACCGTCATCATCGCCGCGTCGGCCCTCGTCGCCGTGCTCGCGGCGGGCGGCATCGGCTTCGCGCTGGCGGGTGGCCCCGGCGGCCCCGCCCAGCCCGCGCCGTCCACCGGCCAAGCCGGGCAGGCGAGCCCCACTCAGACCGCCGCCGACGAGCTGCAGGATGAAGAGGCGTCCATGGGCGACGCCGAGACGGACGCCCCTGACGAAGGACTCTCGTCCGACGAACCCGCCGCCGACATGGGTGACGCGGCCACGGACCCGGAGACGAGCACGAATACGGACAAGGGGGCGGCGGGCACCGATTCACGCACCACGGCCACGCCTCCGGCCAAGAACGGCAAGAAGCCCACATCCTCGCCGACCAAGCCGGCGCAGGAGTCGGCGGGCGACAACCCGGCGGACGGCCCGGCGGGCGAGGTCATCGGGCAGTGCGCGAAGAGCGGTTGCTGACGGCCAAGTGGTTTGGTGGTTCCTCGTGGTATTGGCCCTTTGGCGGGAGCCACCCCCTTCCTAAGCTGGCCGTATGACCACAGACAAGGCCGCCCTGCTGCGGGCTCTCCACGTGCCCGGCAACCCGCTGGTGCTGCCCAACGCCTGGGACGCGGCGTCCGCGCGGGCCGTACAGGAGGCCGGGTTTCCGGTGATCGCCACCGGAAGCGCGGCCGTCTCCCAGGTGCTGGGCTACGAGGACGGCGAGGAGACCCCCGTCGCCGAGATGATGGCCGCCGTGGCCCGCATCACGCGCGTCGTGGACGTGCCCGTGACGGCGGACATCGAGCGCGGGTACGGCCTGAAGCCGGCCGAGCTGGTCGAACGCCTGCTCGCGGCCGGTGCCGTCGGCTGCAACCTGGAGGACTCCGACCCCCGTACCCATGTGCTCATGGACGTGGCGGCGCAGGCCGAGTTCCTGGCGGACGTGCGGGCCGCCGCCGGGCCGGGGCTCGTGATCAACGCCAGGGTGGACACCTATCTGTATGGCGACCGGACGCGGGAGGCGGCCGTGACGCGGGCACGGCGCTACCTGGAGGCCGGCGCCGACAGCGTGTACCCGATCGTCCTCGGTGACGCGGAGGAGATCCGGGCCCTGGTGAGCGAGGTCGGTGGCCCGGTGAACGTGCTGTTCAGGCCCGGTGTTCCGGATCTGGCCCGGCTGGCCGAGCTGGGCGTGGCCAGGGTCAGCTACGGGGGCGGGCTGCACCGGGCCGCGTACGAGTACGCTCGCGGCCTGATCCAAGCGATCGACGAGGGCCGCAGTCCGTACGAGTAACGACCGGGTCGAGGGGAAGCGTTACTCGGTCAGCTCGGTGCTGAGCTGGTCATCCTTCGCTGCCGCGGCAAGGTGGAAGTCCTTGCCGCATTCGAGGTCGTCGAGCGCCGCCTTGATCTCTCGGTTCAGAATGGCGCGCTTCTCGCCGTCCGTGAGGTGCGCCGGGATGTAGCCCGTGCCGGACTCCGGGTCGAAGTCGGGAACGCTCTTGTCTTCTTTCTTCGCGAGCTCGTGCAATTCCCTGGTGAACGTCGTGAACCCCCAGTCCCGCATGGCTATCGGGCTGTGCAAGGTGACCCGGTAGCCTTTGGCGGTCATGCAATCGGCCATGCCCGTAGCCAGTTCTGTGAGCCGGGCATCGCCGTTGAGCTCGCGCTTCCTGCGCGCGACGTACGCCTGTTCACGGAACCGGCTCCACTCATCAGCCGACTTCACGTCCTTGCCCGTGACCTGCTTGATCGCATCGATCTGACATTTTTCGAACTTGGTCCCGTACGAACGGCGCTGTGCGGGCGAGAGGGCCTTGACGAGGGCGACGTTCGGGTTCTTGGGCTCGTGCTCCTGTGCTCCGGTCTCGCCGGTCGGTGGGTAGACGAGCGTGGCGGACACTCCGAAGCCGTATTTGGCGCGGTACGCCTTCATGCCCTCGTAGTCGCGGGCGGAGGCCATTTTGGATTGCTCCGTCTCGGGCAGCTCAGGAGGGATCCACACTACGTATTTGAAGCCATTCGCTTTCATGCAATCGGCTTTGGCCAGCTCGATTCGCTGGTTCTCGCCAAGCCCCTGGCCGGCCGTGGCGGCCGATGGAGACGGCTGTGCGGTGCTGGCCGTCCCGCAACCGGAGACGATGACAGCGAGGGCCGCCAGCGCCAATGATCTCTTTGGCATGACCTGGGACCATAATTCGTTAAACGTAGTATTGTCAATCGTAGCTCAGTAGGACTGGAACTCCACCAGATTGCCCTCCGGGTCACGGACGTGCGCGGCTCGCAGGCCCCAGCCGGGCCGGTCCGCGGGCTCCGCGACCGACCGGCCACCGTGGGCCAGGCAGATCGCGTACGCCCGGTCGACGTCGGCCACCCGGCTGACGAGCATGACGTGGTCCTGTGCGACGGCGTTCGCCGGCAGGGCGCCCGTGCCCGCGATCTCGCTCATGAAGCCGCGGTCGAGCATCGACAGCACGCCCTCCGACCCCACGTCCCAGTGCGCGTAGGGGCCGTCCGGGCCGCCCTTCGCGAGGTTCGCCCCGAGCACCTCTGGCAGGACCGCGTCATAGAAGGCGAAGCACTCCGCGAACGCCGAAACCAGCAGTCGGGGATGTAGCACGTCCATCCGGAAATCTCCTGAAATAGTGGGTCGAGACCTATTATTGGGTCCGACCATACAATATCGAGGATGGAAACGCTGCCGCCGAGCCTGCTCGGACTCACCACGTACCTGCTGTCGAAGACCGGGAAGGCGGCCAGAGGCCGGCTGGCCGCGCGGCTGGCGGCAGACGGGCTGCGCATGTGGCACATGGCCGTGCTGGCGGCGTTGGCGGACTTCGGGCCGCACGCCCAGCGTGACCTGTCGGCCAGGCTCGGCATCGACCCGAGCGACGTGGTCAAGGTCCTGGACGAGCTCTCTGCGCCCGGCTTCGTCGACCGCGCCCGCGACCCCGCCGACCGCCGCAGGGTCACCGCCACCATCACCGCCGCCGGACGGCGCGAACTCACCCGCCTGACACAGGAAGCGCGAGCCATCCAGGACGAGCTCCTCGCCCCACTCGACGCCGCCGAACGCGACCAGCTCCACGACCTGCTCACCCGGATCCTGGTCTAGCTCCTGTTGTCCGTTCGGGGCGGAGCAGGTAGGACAGATCTCATGACTGCTCTCGGCGCCGTGTTCCGGCCTCAGCTCCCTCCCGAACGGATGCGCGGCGTGGCCCGCGCGGCGGAGGAGGCCGGGCTGGACGAACTCTGGCTCTGGGAGGACTGCTTCTCC
The DNA here is from genome assembly GCF_043197155.1 of Nonomuraea sp. NPDC049269. Taxonomy (NCBI): domain Bacteria; kingdom Bacillati; phylum Actinomycetota; class Actinomycetes; order Streptosporangiales; family Streptosporangiaceae; genus Nonomuraea; species Nonomuraea sp. NPDC049269. The sequence goes on along the minus strand of NZ_JBICSO010000007.1, from coordinate 750,338 downwards.
CAGAGCGGCATCGCCAGCGCGGCCGCGGCCCTGGCCTGGACCGAACGGCTGCGCATCGGTGTCGGCCTGCTCCCGGTGCCCCTGCGGAACGTCGCCCTGACCGCGATGGAGGTGGCCACGCTGTACCGGCTGTTCCCGGGGCGGGTCGTCCTGGGTGTCGGTCACGGCGTTCAGGAGTGGATGGCCCAGGCGGGCGCGCGGGTGGACTCGCCCCTGACGCTGCTGCGCGAGCACCTCGCGGCGCTACGGGCGCTGCTGCGTGGCGAGCGGGTCACCGTGGACGGCCGTTACGTGCGGCTCGACGACGTCGCCCTCGACTGGCCGCCGGAGACGGCGCCACCGGTGCTCGCCGGTGCGATCGGGCCGCGGTCGCTGCGGCTGTCCGGCGAGGCCGCCGACGGCACCATCCTCGTCGCCGGAACCCCGCCCGACCAGGTACGACAGGCCCGAGGGCTGATCGACGAGGGGCGTGCGGCGGCCGGGCGCACCGACCATTGCGAGCTGATCGCCGGCCTCCACACGGCGATCGGCCCGGACAGTGCCGAACGTCTCAAGGCCGAACTCGAGCGCTGGGGCGACGCCGGCAAACCGGACGCCGGAGTCGCCGGGGACGCGGGCACGGTCGCCAAGGCCGTCCAGCGGCTGGCGGACGCCGGGGCCGACACCGTGGTGCTCCAGCCGACGGCCGACGAGCCCGATCTCGAAGGCTTCGTACGGTTCGTGGCCGAAGAAGTGCGCCCGCTGGTCCCCTGACCTACGGGTGCCGTCGCCGGGGCACGGGGATCTTCATCAGATCGCGGGCCAGGATGATCTCGCCGTCGTAGTCGCGCCGTGCCTCGCCGAGGAAGGCGGGTTCGTCGGCGAAGCCGTAGCGTTCGGAGAAGTGGGTCAGCACCAGACGGCGCGCCCCCGCCTCGGCCGCGACCTGACCGGCCTCGGCCGCGGTGAGGTGGCCGTACTCCTTGGCCAGGGTGCTCTCGGCGGACAGGAACGTCGACTCGATCACCAGCAGGTCGGTGCCGGCGGCGAGTTCGAAGACGGCATCGCACAGGCGAGTGTCCATGATGACGGCGGCGCTCTGCCCGGTTCTGGGGACGCTGCACTGGTCGAGCGTGATGCCGCGGACGGACCCGGTGCGCTGGAGCTCGCTGATTTCAGGTCCGCGAATACCGAAAAATGCGAGCTTGTCGGGCAGCATGCGGCGGCTGGACGGTTCCTGGAGGCGGTAGCCGTAGGACTCGACGGGGTGGGACAGGCGGCGCGCGGTCAACGGGCCGATGGTGGCGTGATCGCCGCTGACCGGCTGCTCTTCGATGACGCCGGTGTCGGCGAAGACGGCGGCGTGACGGAGCCGTTGCCAGTATTCGGCGCCGGAGGCCGGGAAGACGGCTCGTACGGGATGCCGGACCTTGTCGCGCGCGATGCGCTGCACCACGCCGGGCACGCCCAGGCAGTGGTCGCCGTGGAAGTGCGTCAGGCACAGCCAGTGGACGTCGTTGGCGCTGACCCCGGCGTGCACCATCTGCCGCTGCGTGCCCTCACCCGGGTCGAACAGGTAGCCCTGGCCGTCCCAGCGCAGCAGGTACCCGTTGTGGTTTCGGTGGCGCGTGGGCACCGCGCTGGACGTTCCCAGGATGACGAGTTCACGGGATGACACGAGCGCGATGTTAAACCGTTCGATGCCTAGACGGGGGCTTTGCGGCGGGTGAGGTGTCTGCGGGTCCAGCGGACCGCGCGCTGGACGACGGGTCCGGCCAGGCTGATCTCCCTGGTGGCGGTCTTCAGGTTCTGGACGGCGGTACGGGATTCCGCCGCGGTCTTCTTCAGGTCCGCCGCCGTGCGCCGGAGTTCGGCGCTGAGCCGGCCCAGCTCGCCCAGGTCGCCGGCCGGGGCGGGCTTCTTGCGCTGGTTGACGCGGACGAGTTCCCGTTCGCCGAGCACGTCCGTGGTGTGCCAGAGCTCGGGGGTGGCGGCCAGCCAGTCGAGCAGGCGCCGCTGGACGGGCGCGGGGTCGCCCCACGTGGCGTACAGCTTCTGCGAGCTGACGCAGATCGGGGACAGCCCGAGCCCGGCGACCGCCTCCCAGACCGCGAGCGCGACGCCCGGCGTGTGCTCGCTGCGGTAGTCGTCGAAGGCGACGATCCCGTCCTCCCGCAGCACCGCCCGCGCCGCCAGGACGTCCGCCTTGACGTGGGTGTAGAGATGCGAGGCATCAACGTGGACGAACCGGCAGGAGTCCGCCTTGACGTGGTCCAGGATCACCGAGGTCGGCCCGTGCACGATCTCTGGCAGGCTGTCGTGGACGCTCAGGTAGTTCTGCTCGAACCGTTCCCGGGTGAGCGTGGAGTAGGAGCCGCTGGTCTCCGCCTCGTTGGCGGCGTCGGGCGCCTCCAGCTCGAACAGGTCGCAGACCGTGAACGACTCTCCCGGACGAAGGTGCCCGCCGATCAGGACCGCGCTCTTGCCGAGGTACGTCCCGAGCTCCAGGAGATCGCCTTGCGTGCCCGTCGACAGGAACCACGCGAACAGGCGCTGGTCGGCAGGCCAGAACCAGCCGGGGATCCGGTCCAGTGCGGCGGCAGTCGGTGCTGGCATGTTCGGACGGTAACAACTCGGATACCCGGCCCTGAAGAGGCTTCGCCACATGGCCATCCGGGAGTCGCCTAGTGTTTATGCCCGGGAGTAAATCCCCCAGGGGAGGACATGATGGGTACGGTCGCGTTCGCCGAGGTGCCGACGCCGGTAGGACCGTTCGTGCTGGCCGTGACCGAGGTCGGCCTGGCCGCCACGGGGTGGGGCGCAAGGACGCATCCGGGTGAGCGGCTCTCGGATCTGACCGAGGTGGATGATCCCGGGCGCATGGCCTTCGCCGTCGCCGAGCTGAACGCCTACTTCGCCGGTGACCTGCGTACCTTCGAGACCCCGATCGACTGGCGGCTGACCTCGGGGTCGCGGCGCCAGGTGCTGAAGACCCTGCACGGCATCCCGTACGGCACCGCCGTCACCTACGGCGAGCTGGCCGAGCGGAGCGGATCGCGGGTGCCGGCCCGCGGCATCGGTTCGATCATGGGCTCCAACCCGATCCCGATCGTGGTGCCCTGCCACCGGGTGGTCGCGGGCAACGGGCTGGGCGGATTCAGCGGCGGCGAGGGTGTGGAGACCAAGCGCTGGCTGCTGACCCACGAGGGATACCTGCAGCCAACACTGCTGGACCTCTAAGCGGTTCGTCCATACCCAGACAGTTGACACACTTGTCGGTGTGCGTCAGCAGCCAGTCATCGCCGTCGTGGGTCCCACGGCAGCCGGAAAGTCGGATCTAGCCGTGGATCTCGCCCTCCGGCTGGGGGGCGAATGCATCAATGCCGACTCGATGCAGCTTTATCGAGGAATGGATATAGGCACGGCAAAGCTTTCCCTGGCCGAGCAGCGGGGGGTGCCGCATCACCTGCTCGACATCTGGGACGTCACGGTGACCGCCAGCGTGGCCGAATACCAGAAGCTGGCCAGGTCGCTCATCGAGTCGCTGGCGGCGCCCGTGCTGGTCGGCGGCAGCGGGCTGTACGTACGCGCGGCCATCGACGACCTGGACTTCCCCGGCACCGACCCGGAGATCAGGGCCAGGTTGGAGGCCGAGCTGGCCGAACATGGCCCGGCACCGCTGTACGAGCGGCTGCGAGAGGCCGATCCGGCCGCGGCGGCGGCGATCCTGCCGAGCAACGGCCGCCGGATCGTCCGCGCGCTGGAGGTGATCGAGCACTCGGGGCGCCCGTTCTCCGCGACCATGCCGTCGTTCGAGGCGATCTACCCGAGTGTGCAGATCGGGCTGGCGGTGCCCCGGCCGGAGCTCGACGAGCGGATCGAGATCAGGGTCGGGCGCATGTGGGCGGCTGGCCTGGTCGATGAGGTGCGGGGGCTGCTCGGGCAGGGCTTGGCCGAGGGGCGTACGGCCGGCCGAGCGCTGGGGTACGCCCAGGTGGCGCGCTACCTCGACGGCGAGTGGACAGAGGAGCAGGCGTTCGCCGAGACCGTCAGGGCGACCAGGCGTTTCGCCCGCCGCCAGGAGTCGTGGTTCCGCCGCGACCCGCGGGTCCAGTGGTTGCCCTACGACGCCCCCGACCTGCTGGAACGATCCCTGGCGCGAATCGCCGACCAAGGCTCCGGATAAAATCGTCCTATGCGTTTTCTCAAGGGGCACGGCACCGAGAACGATTTCGTCATCCTCCCCGACCCCGATGGCGAGCTCGACCTGTCCGCCGCGCTGGTCGCCGCGATCTGCGAACGGCGGTCCGGGATCGGCGCCGACGGCGTCCTGCGCGTGGTGCGCACCAAGCTCAGCCCCGAGGTCGCCGACCAGGCCACCACCGCCGAGTGGTTCATGGACTACCGCAACGCCGACGGCAGCATGGCCGAGATGTGCGGCAACGGCGCGCGCGTCTTCGCCCGCTACCTCGTCGAGACCGGGCTGGCCGGTGAGAGCGAGTTCGACGTGGCGACCAGGGGCGGCGTCCGGAGGATCCGCATCGAGGACAACGGCGACGTCACCGTCGACATGGGCAAGCCCGTCGTCCGCGGCACGAGCGTCACCACCGTCACCGGGCAGGAGTACGAAGGCGTCCACGTCGACATAGGCAACCCGCACCTGGCCTGCTCCATCGGCGACCCGGTCGCGCAGCTCGACCTGACCCACCAGCCCGGTTTCGACCCAGGTGTCTTCCCCAGGGGCGTCAACATCGAGCTGTTCAACGCGGTCGGCGCCAGCCGCGCGGTCATGCGCGTCTTCGAGCGCGGCTCGGGCGAGACCCGCTCCTGCGGCACCGGCACGATCGCCACCGCCGTCGCGGCCGCGGCCCTGTCCGGCGAGACAACCGGCACCTGGACGATCGAGGTGCCCGGCGGCACGGTCGTCGTCACGCTCGACGAGGAGACCAGCTATCTGACCGGCCCCGCCGTGATCCTCGCGAGCGGCACCCTGACGCTTGCAGAATGATGTTCTCCTGAGAGATCCTGGGTCCACTTCCCGAACCGAGAGGGCTGGACATGGCGGACCCGAGAACCACGGCCGTGCTGGTCAAGACCCCGATCGGCCAGTACGGCGGCGGATTCATGATCTCCAGGGAGGCCAAGACCCGCTGCGAGGAGTACGGTCTCGGCCCGCGTGAGTTCTACTTCCGCGGGCGCTGCGGGGTTCTCGGCGAGTGCGAGGCCGACGTGGTCACCTCCGTCGCGGTCTTCTTCCCCGCCGCCCACGTCGAGGAGAGCTGGTACGGCGGGCGCAAGCTGAGCGTCGAGCGGGCCGTCGAGAGCTACGCCGAAGCCTGCCAGGAGTGGGGACGGCGCCGGCTCGGCGACTTCGACGGCTGCGCCAGGCTCGCCGAACTGCTCGAACGGGTCGTCGCCCAGGCCCCGGTCGCCGGGGCGCCGCTGTTCGCCGGGTGGCGGGCCGTACCCCTGCCCGACGACCCGCCCGCGCGGGCCACGCAGCTCATGCACGTCGTACGGGAGCTGCGAGGGGGGTTGCACGCCAACGCGGTGCTCGCGGCGGGCCTCCACCCGCTGGAGGCGATGCTGGCGGCCGAACATGACGCACCTTTCGGACACACGCTCGGTGAGGCGATGGCGCGGTTCTGCAATTGGCCGCAGCCGTACCAGAAGCCGGGTCCCGAGGTGGTCGCGAAGCGGGCCGCGGTCGAAGACACGACCGATGATCTGCTGGCATCGGTATTTTCGGTATTGGACAATGACGAATCGGACGAGCTCATCGAGCTTCTGCGTTTTGGGCACGCTCATTGACCTGGCAGACTGACTGCTCATGGACGTGGACATCTGGGCCTGGGTCGGTGAAACCCAGCAGCAGCTTTCTGAGGCGGGCAATGTGGGCCTCGCCATGGCGCTGGGAGACCTGCCCGCACAGGCCTATGAGGGGCGATACCCCCAGCTAGACGTGATGGCTCCGGCCATCGCACAGCAGGCGGAGGCCCTGGAGCTCCCGTGGCTCGAGTTCTACGCCCGCTACTGGCACCTGCTCGGCCGCGTGGGCGACCGCGCGCAGGGTGCCGTCGCGATCGGTGACGCCGAGCAGTTGCTGTCGTTCGCTCAGCGCGAAGAGGTGCGCGACTGCCCGGCCACACCGGCCGCGGTCGAGGCGCTCGCGCTGGCGTGGGCCAACGCCGACGGCCCGGGCTACGCGGCCGAACGCCTGGAGACGCTCAACGCGGTCATCGAGGACCTCCAGCCGGCCAACCCCGCCTACACCGGGCTGGTGACGCAGTACATCGCCGCGCTCATCGACGCGGGCCGGGCCGGCGAGGCCGTGACCTACGCCGAGACCGCCGTCGAGCGGCTGCGCGCCGCCGACCGTGAGGCGAGCTGGGAGCTCGGCGCCGAGAGCGCCCGCGCGCTGCTCGCCGCCGGACGCGGAGAGGACGCGCTGGCCGCGCTCCAGGCCGCGGCCGACTTCCAGGCCGACGACCCGGTGGCCAAGGCACACCGCGACGGCGTACGCCGGGCGCTGATCCTGGCCACGCTCGGCCGCATCGCCGAGGCCGTCGACGCGCTGCCCGACCTCGACGTGGTCGGCGAGCACCCGCACTCGTGGGTGGAGTGGTCGCAGGCGGTCGCCAAGCTGGCCGGCTCCTCGCAGATCACCAACACCTGGCAGCTCGGCCGCGTGCTGCGCCAGTGGATCGACTACTTCGGCATGATGGGCGGCTACCGCGCCCGCTTCGAGCTCTCGCTGGTCGCGGGTGAGCTGGCCATCGCCAGGCAGGGCGTCTGGCAGGCGCGGCTGCTGGCCGACCAGGCCCAGTCGGCCGCCGCCGAGCTGCGCGAGAGCGCGGGAGTGGCCGAGCGGATCGCCGCCCTGCGCGCCGCCGCCGACGCGACGGCCGAGCCGCCCGCGCCGGGTCCGGTCGAGGAGCGGGTGGCCTACTTCGACGCCGCCGACGGCCACAACGCCGACCCCGAGCGGTGGGTCGGCTGGCTGGCCCCGCGCTCCGGCGAGGACCTGGAGACCACCCGCCGCCACACCACCACGCTCGGCTTCCTCGGCTACCCGGCGACGGGCGCCGACATCTACTGGAAGCTGCTGGTCGACTCCGGCGACCTCGCCGCCGCCGAGCCCGACGACATCTCCACCCTGACCACGCTGCTCGTCGAGGCCCGCCAGGACGAGCGGCTGGAGCAGCTGGCGGCGCTGCTGCCGCACGACACCCAATACCTCGCGCTGGCGCGGCTGCACAGCGCCCGCGAGCGCTGGCCGGAGGCGCTGGAGGCGGCCGAGCACGCCGTGGCGGCCGGCGGCGGTCTCGAGGCGCGCCGCCTGGTGGCCACCGCGGCCCAGCAGCTCGACGAGAACGCCAAGGGTGCCCAGGCGCTGCTCGAAGTGATCGACGAGATCACCGAAGAGGACACCTGGCGCATGATCGTCATGGCCACCTCGAGCGAGGACTGGGACATCGTCCGCAAGGGCACCGCCAAGATCGGCATGCCGGTCAAGTCGACCGAAGGCCCGATCGAGGAGGAGATGGGCCTCATCCGGGTCATCCTCCCCGCGCCCGACGGCGGTCAGCGGCAGATCCTGTCCATCCGCACCGGCCCGGCCACCGCCCGGCTCGCCCTGCCGCAGCCCCGCGGCATGGACTACAACGCCGGTGACCTGGTCGTGTTCGACCCGCAGCTGCTGGAGCCGGTCCCCGACGACCCCGAAGAGCAGCAGAACTTCGTGCCGCCGTTCGCAGCGGTGCGCATCCTGCGGCCCGGCGGCTACACCAGCTACTTCTTCGACGGCGCCGCGCCGAGCGAGGAGGACTGGGCGGAGTTCACCGAGGTCATGGCCGAGCGCGGCTGGCCGATGTGGGTCTACAGCGACGAGAACTACACGGTCACCCACCCGACCGGCGGCGAGGCGCTGCCCGGGGTGTTCGGCTGGGTCGCGGTGCCGCCGGACGTCTCGGCGACCGAGGTCGACGCGCTGCTCGACGACGCCACCGAGCGGTGGTCGCACCCGCTGGCCTGGCTCGACCTGGCCAAGGAGGTCGACGTGGAGGTCGAGCGCCACGAGCGGATCGTCAAGGAATACGGTCTCTAGCATGCTCCAGCGGTTCAGCCTCGAGGGGAAGGTCGCCGTCGTCACCGGCGCGTCGTCGGGACTGGGCGTGGCCTTCGCCCGCGGGCTGGCCGAGGCCGGGGCCGACATCGTGATCGGCGCCCGGCGGCAGGACCGGCTGGATGAGACGCGGCGGCTGGTCGAGGAGACCGGCCGCCGGTGCCTGGCCGTCAAGACCGACGTGACGCGGGTCGAGGACTGCCAGGCGCTGGTCGCCGCGGCCGTGGAGACCATGGGCTCGGTCGACGTGCTGATCAACAACGCCGGGGTCGGCACCGCCGTGCCCGCGCTGCGGGAGACACCGGAGGAGTTCCGGCAGGTGGTCGACATCAACCTGCACGGCACCTACTGGATGGCGCAGGCGTGCGCGCGGGTGATGCGGCCCGGCTCGTCGATCGTCAACATCGGCAGCATCCTGGGCGAGACGACGGCGGGGCTGCCGCAGGCCGCTTACAGTGCGTCGAAGGCGGCGGTGATCGGGCTGACCCGGGACCTGGCGCAACAGTGGACGGGGCGGCGGGGGATCCGGGTCAACTGCCTGGAGCCGGGGTTCTTCGCCTCGGAGATGACGGAGCAGTACAACCCCGCATATCTGGAGCGGATGCTGGCGCAGCGGGTGGTCATGGGACGGGTGGGGGATCCGGCGGAGTTGGTGGCCGCGGCGGTCTTCCTGGCGAGTGACGCGTCCTCGTACATCACCGGCGTCGTCCTCCCCGTCGACGGCGGCATCCTCATCACCTGACTTGGCGCACCACCTGACCTGGCGGTCCGTGGTGCCTGGTAGTTTGAGCGCTGATTGATGGCGTGATTTTCCGGGACCTGGAGGGGCGATGCAGGACATCGACAGGCTGGCCGCTGTGATCCGTGACGAGCGGCCGTGGGGTGGGTTCGAGCGGTTCACCCTCAACGAGGTGTCCACCGTCAAGATCATCGAGGTCTCGCCAGGGCAGCGGCTGAGCTTGCAGCGTCATGAGCACCGCTCCGAGCTGTGGGTGGCGCTCGACCCGGGGTGCGTGTTCGAGGTGGACGGGAAGCGGATCGAGCCCGCGGTGGGGGATCGGGTCCTGATCCAGCAGGGTCAGACGCACCGGCTCAGCTCGTCCGGGCCGGCGACGCGGATTCTCGAGATCGCCTTCGGCCACTTCGACGAGGACGACATCGAGCGCCTGGAGGACTCGTACGGGCGTTCGTAGCCGCTTTTCTTTCCCATCGTGACCGATCCCGTCTCTACAGGCGGGATCTTTTTTTACGGCCGGCCCAGTGGGCCCCAGTCGTCATACGGGCTGAGGCCTGTCCAGGGGCACGCTCCTCCGGTGGAGCGTGCTGGGCGCCGTGACGTGCGCATTCTTAGCCCCGTCCGTGGTCTGGCCGAGCCCGGTGGCCGACCGTGTAAGGGATGTTTTGCACTCTTGAGGGATAAGTTGTGCCTTAGGGGTAATTGCTCTACCTAGACTTTGCTAAAACTTAAGTCAAGGGGTAGAGCGTGCGGTTTCGTGTGGTTTTGGCCGGTTTGGCCACAGTGGGATTGCTCGCCGGATGTGGGCAACTGGAAGCGCAGACACCTCAAGCCGACTCGGGCAAGGCGCCATCGGCCGACGTGGGGGACGCCCGCAAGAAGCTGGCCAAACTCGCCGTCAAAGGCCGTGCGCCGAAGACCGGCTTCGAGCGGGAGAAGTTCGGGCCGGCCTGGTCGGACGTCGACCACAACGGCTGTGACACCCGCAACGACATCTTGAAGCGTGACCTGCACGACGAGAAGTTCAAGTCGGGCACCCACGACTGCATCGTCCTCAGCGGCGTGCTCGACGACCCGTACAGCGGCAAGACCATCACCTTCAAGCGCGGCCAGGACACCAGCACCGCCGTGCAGATCGACCACCTGATCCCGCTGTCCGACGCCTGGCAGAAGGGCGCGCAGCAGTGGACGGCGGACAAGCGCAAGGAGTTCGCCAACGACCCGATGAACCTGATGGCCGTGGACGGGCCGCTCAACGGCCAGAAGAGCGACTCCGACGCCGCGACCTGGCTGCCGCCGCGCAAGGCGTACCGCTGCACCTACATCGTCAAGCAGATCGACGTGAAGGCGAAGTACGGCCTGTGGCTGACCACCGGTGAGAAGGACGCCATGGACGGCATCCTGGACTCCTGCTGACCACCGGTGCCGACGATCCGGGCACGCCTCTCCGCGGATGGGGAGGCGCGCCCGGATCTTGTCGTCAGTCGTCGTCGTCCTTGCGGTCGTCGTCCTTGCGGTCGGTGCTCTGGCTCAGGACCTTCCCCGTGGCCGCGTCGACGTCGAGGTCATGGTCCTCAGCGCCCTTGACCAGTCCCACCTCCCACACGTCAGGCCGAGTCCCGCGACCGTCGTACGAGACCTCCTTGACCCACGCGCCGGGGACCTGCTTGTGCGCGATCTCGATGGCCCGCTCGGCCGTGACCTTCGGAGCGGTGGCCGTGGCGGCGGCGTAGGCGGCGCCACCACCCGCGACGAGCACGACGGCACCGGCACCTGCTGCGACGAACTTGGTGATTGTGTTCATGCCTCTACGCAATCGCGATCACCGGTAAGGCCGCGCTAAGCCCCGGTTAACGTCACCTCCACCACCGCCCCGCCCCCGGACGGGGATGACACGGACAGCCGTCCGCCCGCGTCCTCGGCCGTACGCCGCGCGATGTCCAGGCCGAGCCCGGTGGATCCGCCCCCGCTGTGGCCACGCTCCAGGAGCGCCCGGTCGAAGCCGGGGCCCTCGTCGGCGATGGTCAGCACAGCTCCGGGCGGGCGGGCGGCCAGCCGTACGGACAGGGCGGCTCCTTCGGGAGTGTGCGCGAACACGTTGCCGAGCAGCGCGTCCACGCAGGCGGCGAGCTCCTCCGCGCGGACCGCCACCGGGAGCGCTCCGGGCGGCAGTTCCACCTCGACGGCCCGTCCCTGGTCCTCCGCGAGCACCGACCAGAACCGCACCCGCTTCCGCACGACCGCCGTCGCGTCGCAGCCCTCCCGATCGGCGGCACGGCGGCGGGCATCGGTGATGACCGCGCTCACGGCCCGCTCCAGGGCGTCAACGCGGGCCCCGACGCGTTCCGCCTCCTCAGGGTCACGCAGCGACTCCGCGTCCAGCCTGAGACCGGTCAGGGGCGTGCGCAGCCGGTGTGACAGGTCTGCCACCGACTCGCGCTCGGCGGCCAGCAGGTCGTCGATCCGCCCGGCCAGGTGGTTCAGCGCGAGCGCCACCGACCGCACCTCCGGCGGCCCGCCCGGCTCGGCCCGCGCGGCCAGGTCGCCACCGGCCAGCCGGTGTGAGACCTTGGCCAGTCCGTCGACCGGTCTGGTGACCGCGAGCGCCAGCCGGTCGGCCAGGACGATGCCCAGCACAACCAGCGCCAGGCCGAGCACCAGCAGCGCCAGCCACGCCTCGCGGACCCCGCGCAGCAGTTCCGCGTTGTCGGCGAACGCCCTGATCACCACCGTGCCCTCCGGCGAACGCACCGAGACGAGCACCTCTCTGCCGCCCGGGGCCTCGGCGGTGACGCTGCGGCCGGTCATGGCCAGCCGTACCGCGTCGGAGCGGGGCGCGGCCGGGCCGAGCGTCCGCCCGTCGGGCAGGAACACCGTCACGGGGCGGGAGACCTGCGCCACCGCGAGCTCCAGGTCGGGCGCGCCGACCGCGACGGCGACCGACTCGGCGGCGGCGGTGGCGCGGTTCATGGCGCCGTTCTCCGCCACGGAGCGGATCAGCAACGCCATCGGCACCAGCAGCGCGATCAGCACGACCGAGGTGGTCGCGGCCACCAGCAGCGCCAGCCAGCGCCTCACGACGGTCCGACCAGCTTGACCCCGACACCTCTCACCGTGTGCAGGTAACGCGGCTCCGCAGCGGTCTCGCCGAGCTTCCTGCGCAGCCACGACAGGTGCACATCGACGGTCTTGTCGGCCCCGCCGTAGGGGAGCTGCCACACCTCGGTCAGCAGCTCCCGCTTGGTGACCACCTCGCCGGGCCGGGCGGCGAGGTAACGCAGCACGTCGAACTCGCGCGGCGTCAGGTCCAGAGCCTCGCCGCCGAGCGTGGCCACCCGCGCACGCGGGTCGATGCGCAGCTCGCCGACCTCCAGCGGCTCGGGCGCGGAGTTGCCCGCGCGCCGCAGCACGGCCCTGATCCGGGCGTCGAGCTGCGCCGAGCTGTACGGCTTGACCACGTAGTCGTCGGCACCCGCGTCGAGCACCGGCACCATCTCGGCGTCCCCGTCATGCGCGGTGGCGACGATCACCGGCACCCGGCTCACCGCGCGCAGCATGCGCAGCAGGTCCACACCGTCGAGATCGGGCAGCCCCAGGTCGAGCACGATCAGGTCGGGCCGGTTCTCGACGGCCAGCCGTAACCCGTCGAGGGCCGTGGGGGAGGAGGAGACGGCGTGGCCGAGCTCCCGCAGACCGCGGCTCAGCGCCGTGCGGATCGCCACGTCGTCCTCGATGAGGAGGATGTCAGCCATATACGGCAACGGTAGACGCTGCAGGGAGATGCGCAGGGCCGCCTTATCGTGGCGTTAACCCGGCCTTATCCGGAGATGGGGGAAGCTGGCACGGTGAAGCGATTCGTGCTGGCCTGGGCTGTCACCGCGCTCGCCGCGACGGGCGCGGCCGTGGCGGTGCTCGGGTTGCTCGGCGGCGTGCTCACCGGCACGTCCGGGCGGGTGCTGAGCCAGGGCGAGATCCGCGCCGCTCTCGCCACCGCCACCGTCCAGGCGTCCAGGACCGCCGCCCCGACGGCTTCCGCCGCTCCGACGGCCTCCGTGAGTCCGCATGTCGGCAAGTTCATCCGTACGGCCGGCGGCACCGTGATCGCCTCCTGCGCGGGCGGCCAGGTGACGCTGCGGTCGTGGAGCCCCGCCCAGGGCTACTCGGTCGACGACGTCGATCCAGGTCCCCGGCCGGAGGCCAAGGTCGAGTTCGAGGCCGACGGGCGCGAGGACGTCGAGGTACGGATCGGCTGCTCAGGCGGCGAGCCGGTCACACTTCCGCGCTGAGCGCCGCCTTCGTGAGCTCGGCCTGGCGCCTGATCTGTCCCATGACGATCTGGTTGACCCCCTTGGACTGGAACAGGGCGACCATCTTGTCCATCACCGCGTTGGCCCGTTCCAGGTCGCCCTGGCGGGCTTCGGCTCTGGCCAGGCGGCGCATCACCATGTTCAGGGTGATGTTGTCGACGCTGGCGTCCCGGGCCACCGCGGTGAGCTGCTCGATGCCCTGTTTGAGGTCCGGCGGCCGGACCTCAACCTGCTTGTCGGTGGTGATCGCCTTGAACTCGCGCTCGGCGTTGAGCCCCTTGACCATGCGGGCGTAGACGGCCAGCGGGTGGCCGCCGTACCTGCCGATCACCTCGTCCAGCGCCCGGTTGCCCGAGCTCAGCGTCGGCGAGTCGGAGCCGAGCAGCGAGAACAGCTTGCCCTGCTCGTCGCCCAGCATCAGCTCCGCCACCCGGTGATCGTCCGCGCCGACCGGGTAACGGACCCTGACCAGGCACGCGGGGGAGACGATGCGTGAGCCGTCGGCGGCGATGTACTGCCCGCGCACCTGGTACTCGCCGGGCTGCTGGAAGTAGTGCCCGTCGCGGCCGTGCCCGATGTACGCGCTCCGGTACATGGCCGGGTTGCCCGAGTCGAGCCGGATGTCGGGTGAGGTGTCGACGCAGTGCCGCATCATCGGCCGGTACAGCACTGTCCGGCCGGTCGGCTGGGTGATGGTGATCTGGGTGAACTCGGTGTCGGGATGGAGGTGGCCGTGCGTGGTGCGCGGCTCGCCGGTCGTGGACAGCTTCAGCTCCACCACGACGGGCTCGCCGAAGCCGAACGACTCCTTGGCCCGCAGTTCGAGCAGCAGCCCGGACCGGTCCACGATCGGCTGTTCGAAGGGCGCGATGTCGGCGGCGCCCGTGCCGAAGGCGTTCGCGCCCATGGCCACCTCCCGGTAGAAACCGTGACGGAGGTGGACGAGCTCGGAGTCGGTGAACTGGAAGGGGAAGGCGGCCCAGTAGCCCTGCTCGCCACCGGGTTGGTAGTTCTGGACGTAGTTCATCCAGGACAGGTCGCCGAAGCCGCCGTTCGGGCCGAGCGGCTGGGGTGGGTTGCCCAGGTTCTTCTGCCAGGAGTGCAGCAGGTTGAAGGCGTGGCCGAGTTCGTGCACGTACGTACGCAGTTGCGCGCGCTGCGCCTGCGGAGTGTCGCCCTTGATCGCGTCGTAGAAGACCGCGGACCCCTGCCGCTGGTGCGCGTCGTCGTAGTCGAACATGATGCCCCGGTAACCGCCCACGTGCTTGCTGGCCACCAGCAGCCACACCCGCCAGGCCGGAGCCTCCCCGAACGCGCTGAACTGCTGCGTCATCGCGTGATGCAGCTCGGCGTCGTCCCACGCCAGGTCCGCGCCCGACCCGTCGACCGGGATCACCCCGGGCGGGTTGACGGTCAGGCGGATCCCCGCCTCGTCGTAGGCGGCGGCCACGCTCAGCTCCCTCGCCGGTGAGCCCGCCGGGCCGGGCAGCGTCCCGGTGCCGTACTTCTCGAACGGCCGGGTGCCCGCCACCGAGTCCTGCTCCAGGAGCACGGTACGGAAGTGGCGGCCGGAGAACGTCAGCTCGTAGGTCTGCCCGGCGATCCTGGCGGTGCCCACCGTGCCGCTGATCGTGACCGTCACGTCCTTCGCCGGGGTGTCGAACGAGAACGCGCCCCGCCCCGTGATCTTCGTCCCGGCGCCCTCGGCCGTTGCCGAGGCCGTGTTCACCACGAACGAGCCGGCGTATGACGTGGTCGCGCCCGCCACGGAGAACAGATCTCCGCTCACCCTCCCCGTGGGCCGCGCCCCGTCGACGTCCACCCGGAGTTCGAGGCGCGAGTCCCCGTCCCTACCCTGATACAGCCCACTGATCATGGGATGCCCCCTGGCGATCGATGCGGTTACACCGGGGACACTTCCTGCACAGAGCGACCGTGTCAACGCCCTCCGCGAACCTGTAGCGCCGCCAGCAACTCCTCCGACGCCCGGGTGATCGTCTCGACCGCCCGGTCGAACGCCTCGGCGTTGTGCGCGGCGGGCGCGCGGAAGCCGGAGATCTTGCGTACGTACTGCAGCGCCGCCGCCCGTACGTCGTCTTCCGTCACGTCCTCGGTGTACGGCGGGCGCAGGGTCTTGATGCTTCTACACATGCGGTCAACGGTAATAGCCGATCCGCCGGCTTGGTCAGCCCGCGCCGGCCACCGGGCTGAGCTCGGCGCCGAAGTCGAGCGCGAGCTTGCGCATGGCCGCGGCCAGCTCGTCCCGGTCGAGGGCGTCGATCCGCTCCGCCGGGCCCGACACCGACATGGCCGCCACCACCCGGTTCCCGTCGTGCACGGGCACGGCCAGGCAGTGCACGCCCAGCTCCTCCTCGCCCAGGTCCATCGCATAACCCCGGTCCCTGACCCGGCCGAGCTCGGTGAGCATGCCCTCGGTGTCGGTGATCGTGTTCGGGGTGCGGCGCGGCATGCCGGTCCGTACGAACACCGCGACCGCCTCATCGGCCGGCCGCCCCGCCAGCAGCACCTTGCCCACGGCCGTGCTGTGCGGCAGCACCCGCCTGCCGACCTCCGCGAACATCCGCAGCCTGCGCGGCGAGGGCACCTGCGCCACATAGACGATGAAGTCACCCTCCAGCACCGCCAGGTTCGCCGTCTCTCCCGACAGCGACACCAGCTTCGACAGGTAGGGCCGCGCCCACACGCCGACCATGCTCTCGGCGATGCCACCCAGTCGCACCAGGCCGCCGCCCAGCGCGTAGCGCCGGTCCGACTCCTGACGTACGTAGCCGCGGGCCAGCAGCGTCTGCAGCAGCCGGTGGATCGTCCCGAACGGCAGCCCGGTCTTGGCCGCGATCTCCGACAGCCCCGCCTCACCACCGTGCTCGGCCAGCGCCTCCAGCACGTCGAGCGCCCGCTCGACCGACTGCACGCTCACCCGCCCAACCCCCGTCCGGTCAAAGGGACACCCCGCGCAGCGACGCGTCCAGCACCTCGGCCGTGTGCGCCACCCTGATCTGCGCGCCGCCGCGCCGCATCGCGGCGGCTATCTGCATCGTGCAGCCCGGATTGGCCGACACCAGCAGCTCCGCGCCCGTCGAGGCCACCGACCTGGCCTTCCTGTCGCCCAGGTCGCGGGCCGCCTCGGGCTGGAAGATGTTGTACGTGCCCGCCGAACCGCAGCAGATGGCCGACTCCGGCACCTCGCGCAGGTCCAGCCCCGGGATCGCCTTCAGCAGCTCGCGCGGCTGGGCCCGGATCCCCTGCGCGTGGGCCAGGTGGCAGGCGTCGTGGTAGGCCACCGTCACGGGCAGCGGATGCCGGTCCGCCACCGGTCCCAGCTCGGCAAGGTATTCCGACAGGTCCAGCACCCGGAACCCCGGCTCCCTGCCCAGCAGCCGGCCGTACTCCTTCATCGACGACCCGCACCCGGCCGCGTTGACCACGACCGTGTCCACGCCGGCCCTGGTGAACGTCCTGACCGTGCGCCGCGCGAGCCGCCTGGCCTGCTCCTCGCGACCCGAGTGCACGCTCAGCGCCCCGCAGCAGCCCTGTCCTGGCGGGATGACCACGTCGCAGCCCTCCAGCGCGAGCACCCGCGCGGTGGCCGCGTTGACCTGCGGGAAGAACTCGCCCTGCACGCACCCGGTGAGCATGCCGACCACGGCCCGGCGCGGCCCCCTGGCCCGGACCAGCCGCGGCAGCCGCTGCCTGTGCTCCACCCTGGGCGCCAGCCCGGCCATCGCCCCGAGGCTGGGATGCACCCGCGCCAGGAACGGCGCCATCCGCTCGGCCAGCCACATCCCCGGGCGCAGCAGCCGCAGCCTGCGCGGGTAGGGGAACAGGCTGAACACGATCTCCCTGACCGCCCGCTCACGTGGGTCGCGCACGTGGACCCGCTCGACCTCGGCCCGCGTCTGCTCGATCAGCTGGTCGTACTGGACGCCCGACGGGCAGGCGGTGACGCAGGCCATGCAGCCGAGGCAGGCGTCGAAGTGGCCGGCCATCGCCGGGGTCACCGGGGTGCCCTCGACGTGCTGTTTCATCAGGTGGATCCGGCCGCGCGGCGAGTCCATCTCCTCGCCCCACAGCACGTACGTCGGGCAGGTGGGCAGGCAGAAACCGCAGTGCACGCAGTCGTTGATCAGCTTGGGGTCGATGCCGGATGTCATGTCAGATGCCTCCCACGAACCGGCCGGGAGACATCCTGCGCCCCGGGTCGAACCGTTCCTTGACCCGCCGCATCAGCGGCAGCGCGCTCACCGGTCCCCACCGGTCCACACTCTCCTCCGGCGCGGCCAGCACGGTCACCCGGCCGCCCAGCGGCGCCAGGCGCTCCCGCAGGCCGGACACGACACCCGCGAAGCCTGTGGCGTGTCCTCCGGGCTCCAGCCGGACCCGGCCCGCGACCGGCGAGCCGCGCAGCGCGAACCCGGTGCCGCGTACCGCCTCCAGGACCTCGCCCGCCCGCGCCGGCGGGAAGCGCAGCTCAAGCAGGACCTCGTCGTCCGTGATCAGCCCCCACCAGGCCGGCGCCTCGTCCGTGACGGTGCCCGCGCCCATCGCCTCGCGCAGCGCCTCCGCCCGCTGCCCGGCAGCCGTGCCCTCGACCAGTGCGGCCAGGGTGAACGGCGCGTCCCCACCGGGCCAGTCGAGCTCGACCGCGCTCGGCTCGGCCTGCGACGCGGCGAGCAGCGCGGCCACCTCCTGGACGCGCTCGTGCGACTCGAACGCAGCCACGACATAGCGCCGGTCGGCGGGCAGCGGGTGCAGCCGGAACGTGGCCTCGGCGATGACGCCCAGCGTGCCGTACGAGCCGGTGAACAGCTTGCCCAGGTCGTAGCCCGCGACGTTCTTGACCACCCGACCGCCCGACTTGGCCACGGTCCCGTCCGGCAGGACGACGGTGATGCCGATGAGCAGGTCGCGGGCCGTACCGTAGCGGAAGGCACGCGGCCCGGCCGTCGCGGCGGCCAGCGTGCCGCCGACCGTCGCGCCGTCGGCGAACGGCACGTCCAGCGCCAGCTCCTGGCCCTGCGTGGCGAGCGCGTCAGCCAGCGCGTCCATCGTCACCCCGGCCTGGGCCTTCACCACGAGGTCGCCCGCGGCGTGCTCGATGACCTCGTTCAGGCAGCACAGGTCGAGCAGGACGTCACACCGTTCGGGCGGCGGGCCCCAGTGCAGCTTGGTGCCGCCGCCCGCGGGCACGACCGCCAGGTCCTGCTCGGCGCAGGCCCGCAGCACGGCCGCGATCTCCTCGACCGACTCGGGCAGCGCCACCACGCTCGGGCGCACCCCGCCCACGGCGTCGTCCGGCCCGGCCTCCCTGACCGTCACGCCGGTCTTCCGCAGCGCCTCCATCAGAACTGCTCCGCCTGCCCCGAGGCGACCAGCGGATGGACGCCCTTGCGCACGCCGGGCACCTCCCCGCACAGCCGCGGAGTGGGGAAGATCTTGCCCGGGTTCGACAGGCTCTTCGGGTCGAAGGCGCAGCGGACGAGCTGCATGGTGTCGAGATCGTCCGCCGAGAACATCTTCGGCATGTACTTCGCCTTGTCCGTGCCCACCCCGTGCTCACCGGTGATCGACCCGCCGTGCTCGATGCACAGGTCGAGGATCGCGCCGGAGACCGCCTCGGCCCGCTCGCCCGCCCCCGGCTCCGCGTCGTCGAACAGCACCAGTGGATGCAGGTTGCCGTCGCCCGCGTGGAAGACGTTGGCCACCCTGATCCCGTACTCCTGCGACAGCCGGTCGATGGCGGCCAGCACCTTGGGCAGGGAAGTGCGCGGCACCACGCCGTCCTGCACGATGTAGGCCGGGCTGATCCGGCCGACGGCCGCGAACGCCGACTTGCGGCCCCGCCAGATCGCCGCCCGCTCGGCCGGGTCGTCGGCCACCCGCAGCTCGAACGCCCCCGAGCAGATCTCCTGAAGTCGCTCGAACTGCCGGACGACCTCCTGCTCCGGCCCGTCGAGCTCGACGATCAGCACCGCGCCCGCACCCTCGGGATAGGAGCAGGACACCGCCGCCTCGGCCGCCTCGATGGACAGCGCGTCCATCATCTCGATCGCGGCCGGCACGATGCCCGCGCCGATGATCGCCGACACGGCCTGCCCGCCCTGCTCGATGCTCTCGAACGCGGCCAGCACGGTGATGACGGACTCGGGGGTACGGCTCAGCCGTACCGTGATCTTGGTCGCAATGCCCAGCGTGCCCTCGGAGCCGATGAACGCGCCGAGCAGGTCGTAGCCGGGGTCCATGCGGTCGAGCGTCACCAGGTCACCGTCGGGGGTGACGATCTCGCAGGCTTCGATGTGGTTGACCGTGAAGCCGTATTTCAGGCAGTGGGCGCCGCCGGAGTTCTCCGCCACGTTGCCGCCGATCGAGCAGATCTGCTGGCTGGACGGGTCGGGGGCGTAGTAATAGCCCTGGTCGCGGACGGCCTCGGTGATCGCCAGGTTCGTGACGCCCGGCTCCACGACGGCCCTGCGGTTGGGCAGGTCGATCTCCAGGACGCGGCGCATCTTGGAGGTGACGATCAGTACGCCGTCCTCGCGGGGGAGCGCCCCGCCCGACAGCCCGGTGCCGGAGCCGCGGGCCACGAACGGCACCCCGAAGTCGTTGCAGGCGCGGACCACGCCGGAGATCTGCTCGGCGGTCTCCGGCAGCACGACCACGCCCGGCGT
Source organism: Nonomuraea sp. NPDC049269 (assembly GCF_043197155.1). NCBI lineage: Bacteria > Bacillati > Actinomycetota > Actinomycetes > Streptosporangiales > Streptosporangiaceae > Nonomuraea > Nonomuraea sp. NPDC049269. Next base: position 730,505 of record NZ_JBICSO010000007.1, on the reverse strand, counting down.
GGCCCGGTGGTAGGTCAGGCCGTCGCACTCGTAGGTGCGCAGGCGTACCGGGTCGGTGATAACCGAGTCGGCGGGCAGCAGCGCGTGCAGCGCGGCCGTCAGCTCGTCGAGCAGCTTGTCGACCATGGCGCCCCCCTTCTTATCATCATCCTTTACGGCATGCGGGCGTACGCCGGGAGTGTCAGGAATTCGGCAAAGTCGTCGTCCAGCGCGACCTCCTTGAACAGCGCCGTGGCCTGCTCGTACAGCCGCTCGTCGTAGCCGGGCTCGGCCGCGATCTTCGCCAGCTCCTCGGCGATGATCTGCTCGACCAGCTCCTTCGTCACCGTCGCGCCCGTGTCGGACAGCGTGATGTCGTTGTGGATCCACTGCCAGATCTGCGAGCGGGAGATCTCCGCCGTGGCCGCGTCCTCCATGAGGTTGTGGATCGCCACCGCCCCGAGCCCGCCCATCCAGGCGGCCAGGTAGCGCAGCGCCACGTCCACGTTGCCGCGCAGCCCGGTCTCGGTGATCACGCCCGGCGTCTCGGAGACCGCCAGCAGATCGGCGGCCGAGACCGAGACCTCCTCGCGCGTCCTGTCGAGCTGGTTGGGCCGCGAGCCCAGCACGCCGTCGAACACCTCGCGGCAGATCGGCACCAGGTCGGGGTGCGCCACCCAGGAGCCGTCGAAGCCGTCGCCCGACTCGCGCGTCTTGTCGGCGCGCACCTTCTCCAGGGCCATGGCGTTCACCTCGGCATCGCGCCGCGAGGGGATGAACGCCGCCATCCCCCCGATCGCGTGCGCGCCGCGCTTGTGGCAGGTGCGCACCAGCAGCTCGGTGTACGCGCGCATGAACGGCGCGGTCATCGTGACCGCGTTGCGCTCGGGCAGCAGGAACTCGCGGCCCCTGGTGCGGAACTTCTTGATCACGCTGAACAGGTAGTCCCAGCGGCCCGCGTTGAGCCCCGCCGAGTGCTCGCGCAGCTCGTAGAGGATCTCCTCCATCTCGAACGCCGCCGGGTACGTCTCGATCAGCACGGTCGCCCTGATCGTCCCCTGCGGGATGCCCAGCAGGTCCTGCGCGCGGACGAACACCTCGTTCCAGAGTCGCGCCTCCAGGTGCGACTCCATCTTCGGCAGGTAGAAGTACGGGCCGCGGCCCTTGTCCAGCTGCCGCTGGGCGCAGTGGAAGAAGTAGAGCCCGAAGTCGAACAGCGAGGCCGACACCGGCCGCCCGTCCACCAGGGCGTGCTTCTCGTCGAGGTGCCAGCCGCGCGGCCGGACCACGATCGTGGCCAGCTCGGCGTCGGGCTTGAGTGAGTATGACTTTCCACCGGTCTCGAAGTCGATCGTCCGGTCGAGGGCGGCGCGCAGGTTGAGGTGGCCGCTGACGCAGTTCGCCCAGAGCGGGGAGTTGGCGTCCTCGAAGTCGGCGAGCCAGACCTTGGCACCGGAGTTGAGCGCGTTGATCGTCATCTTGCGGTCGACCGGGCCGGTGATCTCGACCCGGCGGTCCTCGAGGCCCGGAGCCGGGGGCGCGACGCTCCAGTCGCCCTCCCTGACCGCCTTGGTCTCCGGCAGGAAGTCGAGCCGGCCGCCCGCCGACAGCTCCGTCTGCCGTACCTGCCGGGCTTCCAGCAGCTCCTGGCGCGTGGCGTCGAACTCTCGCTGGAGACTCTCCACGAAGGCGAGCGCCTCCGGCGTGAGGACCTCGTCGAACCGGTCGAGCATCGGGCCGGTGATCTCCATGAGCCCCTTCTTCCATGATGTGGAAAATCAGTTCTGGATTATGGAAGCGAAGTTACTTCATGGGTGGTCCCGGGTCAAAGGTGGGGGTTCCCCTGGGAGGGGTTCGGGGGGAAACCCCGATGTGCGCCAAGGCCTGCGCGCGCGAGGATCTGCGGCATGAAGACAATCGTGATCGCGGGCGGCCTTCTCGCCTCGGCGCTGCTGCTGACGGGCTGCGGGCTCAAGAGTCTCGGTGGCCCGACCAATCAGGACACCGTCACGTACCAGGTCACGGACAAGGTGGCCAAGCTGCACGTCAGGAACGAGTCCGGCGACTCCGTGATCACGGAGTACGACGGGGCGGCCGTGCGGGTCACCGAGACCCTCCAGTGGCGCAACGAGAAGCCGAGGGCCCAGCACAAGGTCGACGGTGACACGCTCTCTGTGTATTACGACTGCAACAAGGACTGGGGCAGTTGCAGCGTCGACTACAAGATCGAGGTCCCCAAGGGTCTGCAGATCGACGCCGACGCGGGCTCGGGCAACATCACGATGCGGCAGCTGACCGGGCAGATCGAGGCGTCCGCCGGCTCGGGCGACGTGGACGCCACCGGCCTCGGGGGCAAGAAGATCTTCGCTGAGGCCGGTTCCGGCGACGTCGAGGTGAAGTTCGCCACCGTGCCCGACAGCGTCGAGATGGAGAGCGGCTCCGGCGAGGCCATCCTGCACGTTCCGGACGGTGCCTATGATGTGAAGACCGAGGTCGGATCGGGCGAGGCGACGGTTTCGGTCAAGAAGGACCCGTCCTCTCCGCACAAGGTGTCGCTGACCACGGGCTCGGGGGACGCGAGCGTGTTGCCCGGATAACCAGGTGATGGCGTCAGGGATGTCATGTCACCATCGGGGAAGACACTCCGGTGTTCAGACGTTGCCTATTAGAGATGACACGAATGCACGAATACTCCGCGCGCGACGAGTTCGAGACCGGCGAGATGGACCTCGAGGAGCGCCAGGCGCTACGCCGCGTGGCGGGCCTCTCCACCGAACTCCAAGACGTCTCCGAGGTCGAATACCGGCAGCTGCGGCTCGAGCGGGTCGTCCTGGTCGGCGTCTGGACCTCAGGCACGGCCGAAGACGCTGAAAACTCCCTGCTGGAGCTCAAGCTCCTGGCCGAGACGGCGGGCTCCGAGGTCCTCGAGGGCCTCATCCAGCGCCGCCAGAAGCCCGACCCGGCCACCTACATCGGCTCGGGCAAGGCGCTCGAACTCCGCGACGTGGTCGACTCGACCGGCGCCGACACCGTGATCTGCGACGGCGAGCTGGCCCCTGGCCAGCTCCGCCAGCTGGAGGAGACGGTCAAGGTGAAGGTCATCGACCGCACCGCGCTGATCCTCGACATCTTCGCGCAGCACGCCAAGAGCCGTGAGGGCAAGGCTCAGGTCGAGCTGGCCCAGCTCCAATACCTGCTGCCCCGCCTGCGCGGCTGGGGTGGCAACCTGTCCAGGCAGGTGGGTGGACGCGCCGCGGGCGGCGTCGGCATCGGCGGCCGCGGCCCCGGTGAGACCAAGATCGAGCTGGACCGGCGCCGCATCCGCGAGCGCATGGCCAAGCTGCGGCGCCAGATCAGCGGCATGTCCACCTCGCGCGACACGATGCGCCACCGGCGCACCCGGCGCGAGGTCCCGGCCGTGGCGATCGCGGGTTACACCAACGCCGGCAAGTCCTCCCTGCTCAACCGCATCACCGGTGCGGGAGTGCTGGTGGAGGACGCGCTGTTCGCCACCCTCGACCCGACCGTACGCCGGGCGCACACGCCTGACGGCAGGCTGTTCACGATCGCCGACACGGTCGGCTTCGTGCGCCACCTGCCGCACCAGCTGATCGAGGCGTTCCGCTCCACGCTGGAGGAGGTCGCCGACGCCGACCTGATCCTGCACGTGGTCGACGGGGCGCACCCCGATCCGGAAGGCCAGCTCGCCGCCGTACGCGAGGTCTTCGCCGACATCGAGGGCGCCTCCGACGTGCCCGAGATCGTGGTGATCAACAAGGCCGACGCGGCTGACCAGGAAGTGCTGGACCGCATCGCCAGGCGCGAGCGCGACAGCATCGTGGTCTCGGCGCGCACCGGTGCCGGCATCGCCGAGCTGATGGCGCTCATCGAACGCGAGCTGCCCAGGCTCGACCACGAGGTCCTGTTGCTCATGCCGTACGACAGGAGCGACCTGATCTCGCGGGCCCACAAGGAGGGCGAGGTGCTCTCGGTGGACCACGTGGCGGACGGCACGATCCTGCACGCACGCGTGCTCCCGAGCCTGTTCCAGGAACTGGAGCGGGCCGGCAAGCCTGTCGAACGCGTCTCTTAGGCGTCGCAAGCGGGCAGCTCCGCCAAAATCACTGCAGGGCTGCCCAAAGGCGGCAGTGGTCCCTGAACGCTGGGATTGCTAGGATAAGCCGAGTCTTACGACACTAATGGCGCGGGTTTCGCATGATCGCTGCTGTGAGTGAGGTCGCGTGCGGGGGCCACAGGGGTTCAATGGGGTCGAGTGGCGGTTGGGAAGAGTGGGCTTTCTTCCGAATAACCCTGTACAGCAAGCCCACCTGTGAAATAACGTAACTGAACTGAAATCGCCGGATCATGAGTCCGGCGATACGGTCACCGCACAGCCATAGCGGATGAGAGCAGGAGACCCCCCATGTCGTCCGGACCCGGAGCCGACTCAGTGGGCGCGGCGTCAGCCGTGCGCTGCTGGGTGCTGTGCTCGCCTGGGGGATCCCGCGGGGCGGTGATGCGGTGACCGTTCGGCTTCTGACCAATATCGGCCGCCTCTGGACCGGCAACGAGGTTCTCAGCAACGCGGCCATCCTCGTACACAACGACCGGATCGCGTGGGTCGGGCGGGCGCCCGATCTGCCGCAGAGCGTGCCCGGTGTCGTTGACGACATCGTCGACGTGGACCACGTCGAAAACCTGGGTGGCGCACTCGTCACGCCCGGCCTCATCGACGCGCACACCCACCCGGTCTACGCGGGCAACCGCTACGCCGAGCTGGCGATCCGCACCGGCGGCTCCACCTCGTCGGCGATCACCGCGGCGGGCGGCGGCGTGGGCTCGACCGTCACCGTGACCCGCGGCACCGACCCGTGGACCCTGTGCAACGGCGTCCGTGAGCGGCTGCGCGGCTGGCTGCTCAGCGGCACCACGACCGTCGAGGCCAAGACCGGCTATCACCTCACCCGCGACGGCGAGCTCGCCGACGTGCGGCTCCTGCGCGAGCTGGAGAAGGAGCCGATGATGCCGCGGGTGCACGTCACCTTCCTCGCGGCGCACGTGGTGCCACCGGAATACTTCGGCCGGCAGCGCGAATACGTCGAGGCCGTGGGCGCCTGGTGCGCCGACGCGGCCGCCGCCGGTGCCGACAGCGTGGACGTCTACTGCGACGAGGGCCACTTCACCACCGAGGAGTCCCGCTGGGTGCTCGCCTCGGGCCGCAACGTCGGCCTGCTGCCGCGCATCCACGCCGGCCTCTTCAGCCGCCGCGGCGCCGTCCAGCTGGCCGCCGAGCTCGGCTGCGCCTCCGCCGACGGGCTGCACCACATGTCCGAAGAGGACATCGCGATCATGTCCCGCTACGGCGTGCCCGCCGTGGTCTGCCCCGCGACGGCGCTCCAGCGCGGCCACCTGCCGCCGGTCCGCCAGATGATCAAGCATGGTGTGCAGATCGCGCTCGGCAGCGACCACAACCCCGGCTACTGCGGCATCACCTCGATGTCCCTGGTCATCGCGATGGCGGTGTCGGCGTTCGGGATGAGCGTCAACGACGCGCTGCGGGCGGCCACGCTCGGCGGCGCCACCGTGCTGGGCGCGCCCGACCGCGGCGTCCTGGCTCCCGGCCGCCTGGCCGACATCGTCCAGTGGGACGCCGACCACGAGGGCGCCTTCGCCTGGTCCTTCGGCCTCAAGCCGCGCCGGGTCTGGCGGGGTGGAACCCCGGTTCAGTAGTTAATCTCGGACTATGCCGCCATCGGTGCTCGTGGTCACAGATTCAACAGCTTACCTACCTCCGATGCCTGGTGTCGCTTTTGTACCTGTACAGGTGACTTCCGGTGGTTTGTCATACGACGAGAACTTATTCACCGGAGACCTGTCGTCGGCGACCACCTCCAGACCCGCACCCGCTCACTTCGCCTCGTGCTACGCGTCGCTGGCGGCCGGCGGCGCTTCGGGCGTGGTCTCGATCCACCTGTCGGGTGAGTTCTCCGGTACGGCCTCCGCCGCGCTGCTGGCCGCCGCGGAGTGCCCGGTGCCGGTGGAGGTCATCGACAGCCGGTCGATCGCCATGGGGCTCGGCTACCCGGTGCTCGCCGCCGCCCGTACGGCCGCGGCGGGCGGATCGCTCGCGGAGGTGGCGGCTGCCGCCCGGCGGTGCGTTGCGCGTACCCGGACGTACTTCTACGCCGACACGCTGGAGTACCTGCGGCGCGGCGGGCGCATCGGGACGGCGGCCTCGCTGGTGGGTTCGGCGCTGATGATCAAGCCCCTGCTGCACCTTGTGGACGGGCGGGTCACGCTGCTGGAGAAGGTACGGACGGCGGGCAGGGCCATCGCGCGGCTGGAGGATCTGGCGGTGGCGGCCGCTGAGGGCGAGGCGGAGGTGCGGGTGGCGGTGCAGCACCTGGGGGCGCTGGGACGGGCGGAGGGGCTGGCGGAACGACTGGCCAAGCGGCTGCCCGGGATCGTGGAGATGCGGGTGGTGGAGGTTGGGGCGGTTATCGGGGTACATGTGGGGCCAGGGATGCTGGGACTGACGGTCGCCTCAGCCGACTAGCCGTACTGACCACGGACGCCTGACCACCCGCCACTTCCTTCAGGCCGTTCACCATGTCGTCCACAGGCTGGCCCGCCATGCCTCGGTTGTCCCCAGAACCTCGTTCACCGCTCTGCGACCCCCAGCCGGTCTCGTACCTTCGCTGCCGTGCGCAACCACGATGCGACAGCCGAGCGGACCATCGCCGAGTCCCGCCTACGGTCCATCACCAGCCCCAGCCTGCCCGGCGGCGCACTCCAAGATCCGCATGACCCGCCCATGGGCTCAGGCCGGCCCCCGCTCCCGCCTGAGTCACCTCTGGGATCAGGCCGCGCACCGCTCCCACACGACCCGCCACCAGGGTCGGATCGCCCGCTGCCCCCGCACGACCCGCCCCTGGGATCAGGCCCACCTTCGCTGCCGCATGACCCGACCCTGAGGCCAGGTTGGGCCCCCATCCCACCCTCGTTCGAAGCCTTCCGCCAGGCCGTCACCACCAGGCCCCCCGCCTCCCTCGACCCTGGCAAGCCAGGTCTGCGCATCCTGATTGCCCTGGCTGTCCTGGCCGCGGTGGTGGCAGGCGTGATCGCGTGGCGCTCCCAACCCACCCCGGAGCCCCTCCCCGCCCCGATCCCCAGCCCACCGGTGCCCTCCAATCCATCTCCCACGGCCAAGGTGACCGTCCACATCACCGGGAAGGTCCGCAAGCCGGGCCTCTACACCCTCGCCATGGGAGCCAGAGTGGCCGACGCCGTGACAGCCGCCGGCGGACCCCAGCGCGGCACCGCCACATCCTCGGTCAACCTGGCCAGACGTCTCGTAGACGGCGAACAGATCGTCATAGGCGCCCCATCCGCCCCCACCCAAGCAGACCCCGCCACCACAACACTCGACCTCAACTCGGCCACCCCCGACCAACTGGAGCAACTCCCCGGGGTGGGCGAGGTCCTGGCGGCCCGCATCGCCGACTTCCGTACCACGCACGGCGGCTTCACCAGCATCGACCAGCTGCGCGAGGTCAGCGGCATCGGCGCGAAGAAGTACGAGGAAATCAAGGGAAAGGTACGCGTCTGACATGCCCCACGACCTTCCCGCCTCCCCCCACTCCTGGTCCCTGACTCTCCCCGGTCTGGCCGCCTGGGCCACCGCCCTCACCCTGCTGAGCTTCTCCCCAACAACGAGCCTGATCGTCTCCATCCTGGCCATCGGGTCCGCAGCGGCCCTTCTGGCAGGCTCCAGATTCGCGCGCATACGCAGACACCCCTTGCTCACCCGCCCGCTCCTGACACCTTCCTCACCCACCAGGCCGCGTCTGACGCCCTCCTCGCCCACCCGCGCGCCCACGACGCCCTCCTCGCCCACCCGCGTGCCCGCGACGCCCTCCTCGCCCACCCGCGTGCCCGCGACGCCTTCCTCGCCCGCTCGTACGCGCTCACCGTTTACCCGCACGGCCCTGACGTGCCTCTCACCTACCCGTGCCCTTGCGCGCTTCTGGCCTGGACACCCGCTTGCCGCACGCTTCCGAGCCGCCCGTTCCCTCTCCGTGCTCAGGCGGATCGTGTGCGCTCGTCCGTCCTCGGGACCGGTTCCCGGCGCCGTTCGACGGCTCTGGCGCAACGTGGCGATCGCGACCCTCACCTGCGTCGCCGCGACCTCGGCTTCGGTAGCCCTGCGCGTCCACGCCGTGAGCACAGGCCCGGTGGTCGCCCTGGCGGCCCGCGGAGCACAGGTCACCGCACAGATCACCCTCACCGACGACCCGAAGGTCAGACGCCACCGAGGCGGACGCTTCACCCAAGACCGAATAATCGTTCCCGCCACCCTGACCCTGCTCCAAACCCCGGCAACCCGACTCGCCGTGAACACCCCCGTGATCGTCTTCGCCCAAGGCGCCGAATGGACCCGCCTCCTCCCAAGCCAGCGCCTGGAAGTGACCGCCCGCCTCGCCCAGGCGACCCCGGGCGACCTGACAAGCGCCGTTCTCCTCGTCCGAGGTCCACCACATGTCCTCACATCCCCGTCATGGATCCAAGCCGCGGCAGGCACCCTCCGAGCGGGTCTACGGACGGCTGCGGACGTACTCCCGGCAGACCAGCGCGGCCTCCTTCCGGGCTTGGTCGTAGGCGACGTCTCCCGCATGGACCGACAGCTCACCGCCGATCTCACCGAAGCAGGCTTGAGCCACTTGAACGCGGTGAGTGGGGCGAACCTGGCGATCGTCGCAAGCGCCGTCCTGGCCGTCTCCCGCCTGGCAGGACTCCCGCTCGCCCTGAGAGCCGTCCTCGCGGCCGTCGCCATGATCGCGTTCGCCGTGGTCGCACGGCCCTCGCCGAGTGTCCTCCGAGCTCTGCTCATGGGCCTGACCGCCGCCGTAGCCCTCGGCACCGGCCGGACAAAGGATGGCGTGGCGGCCCTGTCGGCGTCGATCCTGCTGCTCATCCTGTTCGACCCCGAACTGGCCCACTCGTACGGCTTCGCCCTGTCGGCATCCGCCACCGCCGGCATCCTCCTGCTCGCTCCCCGCTGGCGAACCCGCCTCACCGGCCCTGACCCGGCGGAGACCCCGACCAGTGCCGCCATCCACGACGCCCCGGACCCCGAGCGGCCCGTCTCCACCCGGGCTGGCGCCCCCGGGCGTCACAGCGACTCGGCACCCCGTGGCGCCGTCGCCTCTGATCCGGCATGTGGCGGTGGTGTCACGTCCGCTGCGGTGCTTGGTGGTGCTGGTGCGTCCGTTTCGGCATTCGGTGGTGGTGTCGCGTGCGCTGCGGCGCTTCGTGGTGCTGTGACGTCGGATCCGGTGCGGTGGGGTGCCGCGTCCAATTCGGCGACCTGTGGTTCTGCCACATTCGGCTCGGCGGTCTGTGGAGCTGTCGCCTCCGGCTCGGTACTTCGTGGTGCCGCCACGCTCGATACGGCGTTCGACGGTGCAGCCACATCCGATGATGTCCTGGCGTCGGCGGCGTCGCCCTCTGCACCGATCCGTTCTCCGCCGAAGGGTCGTCTACGGCTTCCTCGATGGGCGGCGGAGGCGGTGGCCGTGTCTGCAGCGGCGCAGGTCGCTGTGACACCGGTTCTCGTGCTGATGTCCGGCCAGCTCACCCTGGTGGCGATCCCCGCCAACCTGCTCGCGGGCCCGGCAGTGGCGCCCGCGACCATCCTCGGGTTCGTTGCCGCGCTGGTGGCTCCCCTTTGGCCTCAGGCGGCTCAATGGCTGGTCATCCCGGCCGGGTACGCGGTCGGCTGGATCATCATGGTCGCCCAGTGGGCCGTGGGCGTGCCGCTCGCCACACTTCCGTGGCCGGGCGGGCTTCCTGGGCTCGGCCTCCTGGTGATCGCCGTGGCTGTGGCGATTCCCGTACTTCGACGCCGTGCCTGGCGGACGGTGGCTCTCACGATGGCCGGCGTGGCACTCGTGGTCGTGCTCGTCGTTCGTCCCGTGGCCAAGCCATGGCCGCCTCCGAACTGGCTGATGGTGGTCTGCGACGTCGGGCAGGGTGACGGCATTGTGCTGGCGGCCGGTCCCGGTCGGGGGATCGTCGTCGACACCGGCCCGGACCCCGTCGTCATGGACCGCTGCCTTCGCAGACTGGACGTACGCGACGTACCCCTGCTGCTCCTCACGCACCCGCACGCCGACCACGTGGACGGACTCCCCGGCGTACTCAAGAACAGGCACGTCGGCGCGGTCGTCGTCAGCCCGCAACGCGTCGCCCAGCAGGAGAGCAACCGCATCGCGACCATCCTCGCCCGCCACCGGATCCCGGAGTGGACACCGCCCGCGGGCAGCCGCTGGCAGCTGGGCCCCTCCGAGGTGACCATCCTCGCCCCCGATCCGTCGCAGGGTAAGGCCGGTGGCCAGGGGGAAGGCAGCTTGATCAATAATGCCAGCGTCGTGGCCCGCGTACGCTGGCGAGCGGGCTCGGCCCTCCTGAGCGGCGACATCGAGACCGAGGCCCAAGACGAACTGCTGCGCCGCCTCGCCCCGCGAGCAGACGTACTCAAGGTCCCGCACCACGGCTCGCGCCGGCTGGACCCGGCCTTTTTCGCATCCGTCGGCGCTCGGGCGGCACTGATCAGCGTGGGCGCCGACAACGACTACGGCCATCCAGCGCCGTCCACGATCGCGCTCCTGCAACGCCTCGGTGCCCGCGTCTACCGCACCGACCAGTCAGGCGACCTCGCGGTGATCGACCAGGACGGACGGCTGGCGGTGGTCGCCCGTGGCCCGTAGCCAACGGTCTGCTGTCGGTGGCGTCCTTCACCAGCGTTCCAGGGCAGGCAGTGGTCGACGAGTGGGCGGCGGCAGGACTGCGAGGTGAAGGCGCCCCGCTCAGGCGAAGTCGCCCGCCCAGGCAAGGGGCGCTCGCCCCCCTCCCGGCGAGCGCCCCTTGTCTGAGCGGGCGCCTTCGACGCGGGCCCAGGGGGCTGGTGGCGCACCACATCTGTGGCCCCGTCTGGGATCCCCGCCCGAGATCCCGGCTGCGGCTCACGTCTGTGGCTCAGCGCGTAAGCGGTGGCTCAGCAGCAGGCGGTGCTAAGCGCATAGTGGTGACTCAGCACGTCAGCGGTGCTCAGCAGGTCAGTGGCGGTTTAGCGGGTGAGCGGTGCTCGGCGCGTCAGTGGCGGCCGAGCACCTGAGTGGTCGGAGGTCAGCGGTGGCCGAGCACCTCAGCGACCGAGCACCTCAGTGGCTCAGCACGTCACAAGGATTGTCGGTACGCGAGCCACGTCTTCCCCGCGACCGCCGCCCTGGCCCGGAACTCGCGCATCTCCTCCGGCCCGTACCGGGCCTTGTAGATGCGGAACCGCGTCCACAGTGCCGCCAGCCCGATCACCGCGTCGGGCGGGGCGGACGTCCACGACGGTACGCGGGACAGTAGCTCGTCCACTTCTGGTGGGGTGTGTCCGGCTTCGACGAGGCGTGGGGCGAGCATGGCCGCGTCGATCCAGGCCGCGCCCCGAGCGGCGTACGACCAGTCGATCACGTACACGCTCCCCTGTGAGATGAGCATGTTGCTCGAACCGAGGTCGTAGTGCAGCAGGGTGTTGCCGCGGAGGTCGCTTGGCTCGAAGCGTTCGATCGCGGTGTCGTACAGGTCGCGGTCGGCCGGGATGCCTTTGTCGCGTAGGTGGGAGTCCTTGGCCAGGAGCGGCAGGATGTTGTCGATGACCGGCGCCCCTCCCCGGGGGCAGGGCGTGAGAAGGGCGCCGAGCAGGGAGACCGTGTCCAGGACGACGGGCAGGTCGGGGGAGCCGGGTGTCAGGTCGACGTGGCGGCTGTTGTCGTTGATGTACTCGAACACCGTCACCAGCCAGCCGTCCTGCTGCCCTCGCCACAGCAGGTGCGGTGCGGGAGCCTCGTCGGGCAGGACGCTCGCCGCCCAGGACTCCGTACGGTGTGCCTTGGCAGCGATACCGGCTGCCTCGACGGCCTTGATGAACACACTGTGGTTCTCGGTCTGGAGCCGGGCCGCGATGCCGGGCATGATGCCTTCGCCGGCGGGCTCCGCCTTGATCACCGGGCCGCCGCATTCGAGCTCTACCCTTTCGCGTACGCTGACCGGCAGGTCTTCCCATTGCTGGCGGGTCATCGTCATCCTCCACTTCCGGAGTCGTCGGCGCAGCCGGAGTAGCACTGACCGCATCTGCCGTCGGGGATCCACAACTCGACGTCCACCGGGAGACCGGCGGCACGCATGGCTTGTACGGTGGCGCCGACTCGCTCAGCCGCGGGGCGGAGCGCTTCCCCTGCCGGGTCGTCGGGCCTGTGATGGATGAACCGTCCGGCCACCTGCTCGCAGAACGCCGCGTACTCGCGGGTGTGAAGCAGGAAGGCGTGCCAGCCCTTGTCCACCTCTTCCGAGGGTGACAGACCGGCGTCCGGATTGAGGGCACATGTGGCAAGAAAACCGAGTGTCTGCCGCATGATTCGCTCGGCGTAGGCGGTGGTGGTGCAGTAGTCGCGTGCGACTCGCTCGATCAGCCGATCGAGCAGGCCCACGTCGACGAGGTCGCACGGATCGGTCAGGGTCGACCGATCCAGCAGGGGGATCATTGCCGTGCTCCAATCGTGAGGTGGGGGCTACACGAAGGGATGGGCGCTGCCAAAATGACCCGCGGGACGCCTGGCGGTGGTTCGGGGAGCCGGCGGACAGCGGGTGAGAGCTGTGAGGACGCGGTGCGGGGGGTGATACGCCGAAAGTGCGGTCGCGGAGCGCGGACGGCGGTGAAGTCGCGGGCCGGCATGTGGAGACGACCGCAGATAAGGCGGTGGGTGACACAGCGGGTTCCTCACAGAGGTGGTTCTTTGCTTGCGGCGGCCGGGGTTTTGGAAGTCCGGGAGCCTTCCGACCGCCGCGAAGTGGTCCGACTTGAAGGTACGAACCAGCGTCGCCGCAGCTCAAGTAAGTTTCGAAAAGTTTCTTAAAGATCTCGGCGAGCCGCGTCGATACAAGCCAGCGCGGGCTGCCCGTACACCGCTACCTCGGCCAGTGCCGTGAACGCCTTCTCGTAGACGGCGACGTCATCCGGTTTCTTGATCCGGAACTGCGCCGCCACCCCATCCACCCGGACCTCGCTGGCGTCGTACAGCCAGAAGTTCTCCGGCGGCATGACGGGGGGTTTGCGGGTGTACGGGAGGATGCCGAGGCTGACGTATGGATTGTCCCGGGTGTAGGTGGCCAGTCTGTCGAGCTGGGCGTTCATCCCTGCGGGGTTCACCATGGGCGTGCGCAGCGTCTGCTCGCCGAGCACGAACACGAAGCGCCGCACGCCGCCGAGCGACTGCTGCTGCGCCATGCGCGCGGCCACGGCCCGGTCCAGGTCGTCGGGTATGCCGCGGAAGGAGATGATCGTGGACAGGTGGGCGCGGGCGTACGCCTCGGTCTGCAGCAGGCCGGGCACCGTGGAGTGCTGCCACACGCGTAACCGGGTCGTCCGCTCGTACAGGGGGATGAACGTTTCCTGGACCTGACCGAGTCCGTTCCGCTCCAGGCGGCGCCATTCGGTGTACAGCGTGTCGATATGACGGGCGGCGGCGAGCAGGTCGGGGATCTCGTGTTCGGCGCCGCAGGCGGTGGCCCAGGCGCGGATGTCGTCCTCGCTCGGGACCTGCTGCCCGTTCTCGATCTTGGAGATGCGGGCCTTACGTCCGTGCCACCCCATGGCCTCGGCCAGGCGTTCGCCGGTCATCCGCCGGCCGTCCCCCGTATGGGCGGTGCGGAGGTCCTTGAGCCGGGTGGCGAGCGACATCCGCGCTTCCATGATCGTGCTGTGACTTGTCATGGGTCACCTCGGCTCGGGCGATGGAGTTGCTTCGAAGCTACGCCCGGGTTCGGCATCGCGTCAGTAGGGTTTCTTGAAAATCATGACGAAACCCTACTGAGTAGGATTTCGTCGGATGTGGCCGCTGCGTCGGATGTGCCACGCGGCCGGCCCATCAGTCGTTCACATTTCAGGCCCATAGCTCAATCGCCGACGCCGTCGATGATCGAGTGAGCGCGGTGGGGGCAAATACGTGGATTCGCCCCCGCCGGGACCGGCTGTGGCGAGCTGTTCGGTACGGCGGGAAAGGTGGTCACGCGTGGCCGCGCGCCAGCTCCCTGTCCGCCTCCTCCTGCACACCGTCAAGATCGTCCGCGATCTCGGCACCCGCCACCGCGTCCGGCAGGTGGTCCTCCATCAGCCGCAGTGGCCGATACCACAGGCCCAGGGCGCCCCACACCACCAGCAGCGCGCCCGTCACCGCCAGGAGCAGCCCCACGCCCCGGCCCGGGCCGACGCCGACGAGCTGAGCGACGATCGTGCCGTCCAGCGCCCCGCCAGGCTCCAGCAGCGGGCCGAAGAGGTCGGACAGGGCCGGTGCGGTGAGGAAGGCCAGCGGCGTCATGGACACCGCCAGCATCTGGTTGGTGGCCAGGACCCGCCCCTGCAGCTCCAGTCCTACCTTGAGCTGGATGATCGACAGCCAGTGCGCGTTGAGGATGCTGAGGAACAGCCACGACAGCAAGCCGCCGGCCGCCGCCAGGGCGACCGACGGGCGTAGTCCGATCAGCAGGACGCCCAGGCCGAAGCCGCTGACGAAGCCGACCATGCCGATCGCCCGCCGCTCCGTGCCGCCCCAGAACACCATGACCAGCGCCCCGAGCACCGCGCCCATACCCTGCGCCGCGGTCACCGTGCCGACGGCCGCCACGTCGCCGAACGACAGCACGGTGGGTACGGTCACCGCCAGGGCGAGCATCCCGAGGTAGTTCTCCACGACGAAGAACCCGATCATGATCATCAGCGGGCGGCGCCGTACGAGGAAGCGCCAGCCGCCCACCATGGCCTGCGTGAACGTCTCCTCCAGCCGGTGGAACATCCGGTCGGGGAAGCGCACCAGTAGCAGTGTGGACAGGCCGATGACGAAGGTGGCGATGTTCACGGCCACCACGCCGTGCACGCCGATCAGCGTGATCAGGGCCGCCCCGGCCAGCGGGGCGAGCAGCATGCCGAGCCCGGTACCGAGGTTGGCGACCGCGTTGGCCTGCATGAGGTACGGCTTGGGCACGAGCTGCGCCACGGCCGCCAGGTAGGCGGGCCGATGGAAGGCCGTGACCAGCGACAGCACGCCGGAGATCACACCGACCTGCCACACCTCCAGCCGCCCGATGACCAGCAGCGCCACCAGCACGGCCGTCGCGACGGCGGACATGGTGTCGCAGGCCAGCATCACCAGCCGGCGGTCCACCCGGTCCGCCACGGCCCCGCCCAGCGGGGAGGCCAGCAGCGACGGCAGCGTTGCCAGCATCGAGACCAGCGCGTAGTCCGACACCCGCCCGCTCTCCTGATAGGCCCACACGCCCAGGGCGAACGCGGTGAGCGCGCTGCCCAGCAGCGAAGCGGTCTGCCCGACCGCCATGGTGTAGAAGCGGCGCAGGTCCCTGCGGGCACGCTCGCCGACCACCTCGACCTCGCCGATCGGTGGCGGCATCCGACCCGCCGCCCAGCCGTCGAGGTGACCGTCGATCAGCTCGGCCAGGAGTGGTGCCTGGTGCTTGAGGAAGTAGTGGCCCGCGCGGGGGATGGTGGCGAGCTCCACACGTTCGGCGAAGGCGCCCCACTCCCGGTAGCGCTCCTGATAGAGCTCGGTGGAGCGGTCGCGCTCGCCGATCACGCACAGCACCGGCGCGGCCAGCTTGCGCGCGCCGTCGATCACGCCGTTCTCGTCGCTTCGGCGCGTGCCCGCAGCGGCCAGCTCCCCGCTGAACCAGGCCTGTGCCTCCTCCACGTCGTGCCGCAGGCCGCGTAGCATGATCGCGGTGTCGCCGGTGTCCTCGTCGAGCGCGCCAAGCGTGCGCAGGAAGTCGCGCTGCGACCGGTCGGATGACCACCTGTTCGCCGGGAACTTCCGGTTCCACCAGGCGGAGATCCGGCCGGGTAACCGGGCGTCGGGGAAACTGCCGCCGATGAACAGCCCGGCCACCGGCACGCCCGACTCCTCCAGGCGCAGCGCCAGTTCGGTGGCCGAAGCCGAGCCGACGCAGTGTCCGTAGAGCGCGATCGGCCCGGTGGTCAGCGGGGCGAGCTCCGCCATCACCCGATCGACCAGCTCGGGCAGGGAGAGCATCGGCTCCTCGGGCCGGGCCGGGTCGTGGCCGGGCAGCTCTACGGCCAGCACCGCGGTGCCGGGATGCCGGGTCGCCAGCTCGGTCGCCAGCGGCCCATAGGCGGCGGCCGAGCCACCGCCGTACGGCACGCACAGTACGGTACGGCTCGCCACGGCGGGCCCCGCCAGCCGGTGCAGCAGCCCGGGCTCGGCCCCGTCGTCCGAGTCGAGATGGGTGGCCAGCTCGCGGATCGTCGGCCGGGTGAACAGGTCGATCACGCGCAGCGCCGGATCGATCTCCCTCACCGCGCGCACGGCCATGAAGGAGTCGCCGCCGAGGGCGAAGAAGTCGTCCTCGATGCCGAAGTCCTCCGTGCCCAGCACGCCCGCCCAGACCGCGGCGACGCGCAGCTCCGTCGGCGTGCTCGGGGCCACCCGTTCGCCCGCCGTGGCCACCTCGGGCATCGGCAGCGCGGCCCGGTTGACCTTGCCGAGCGGGGTGAGCGGGAGCGTGTCGAGGACGACGATCGCCGGCGGCACCATGTATTCGGGCAGCCGCTCCCGCAGACCAGCCCGGACCGCCGCGAGGTCGACGGTGGCGGGTGCGATCCACGCGGCCAAGCGGCGGTTGTGCGCCTCGCCGATCGGCAGGACCGCCGCCTCCAGCACGCCCGGCTGGTCGTGCAGCGCCGCCTTGACCTCGCCCAGCTCCACCCTGAAGCCGCGGATCTTGACCTGGTCGTCGACCCGCCCGAGGAACTCGACCAGGCCCTCCGCGTTGAGCCGTACCCGGTCACCGGTCCGATAGCACCGGGTGATGCCGGTGACCGGGTCGGGCACGAAACGCTCGTCCGTCAGATCGGGACGGCCGAGATAGCCGCGCGCCAGACTGGGACCCCCGATCCACAGGTCTCCCGGCACGCCCGCGGGCAGCGGTCTGCCGGCCGGGTCCACCACGTAGCAGTCGACGTTCGCCAGCGGCCGGCCCAGCGGGACGGCCGCTGTGCCCGTGGGCGCCTCCGGCGCGGTGCAGCTCAGGACGGACACCGTGGTCTCCGTGGGACCGCAGTGGATCTGCAGCTCCAGGTCCGGTCTGGCCGCCCTGATGCGCTCGGCCAGCTCCCATGAGGTGGCCTCGCCCGCCAGGATGAGTAACTCCGACGGCAGCATGGCGGCCAGGTCGCCGTGCGCCCCCAGCAACTCCAGATGGCTGGGCACCATCTTGATCACCTCGACCGGATGGGCGGCGAGGTAGCGCGTGTAGGCGTCGGGGTCGGTGCCGGTGTCCTGGTCCACCAGGTGCACGGTGGCGCCGCTGATGAGCGCCCCGAACAGGCAGGTCATCACCAGGTCCGAGGCCATCGTGGAGACCACACCCCAAGAGGCGTACTCGCCGTCGATCCGCTCGGCCACCGCCCTCAGGTAGTGCAGGACCGCCCGGTGCTCCACCGCCGCACCCTTTGGCCGCCCGGTCGAGCCCGACGTGAACAGTACGTGGGCCAGGTGCTCCGGCAGGACCGGCACGTCAGGAGAGGTCTCCGGCAGGTCCTCGGCCAGCACGTCCTCCAGGACCAGAGCGCCGGGCAACCGCGCGGCCAGCGCCCGCTCGGCCAGCACCAGCCGGGCTCCGCAGGACACCATGTACGCCAACCGGTCGTCCGGGTAGGCCGGTTCGAGCGGCATGTAGGCGGCGCCCGCCTTGAGCACGCCCAGAATCGCCGGGACGAGCGGTCCGTGCCTCTCGGCGAGGACGCCGACCACGTCGTCGGCCCCGACGCCGGCCGCGAGCAGCCGGTGCGCGATCCGGTTGGCCTGCCAGTCGACCTCGGCATAGGTCAGCGTGCCCGCCGGGTCGGTGACGGCGACGGCCTCAGGCGTACGCGCCGCCCAGTCCTCGAACCACGCGTGCAGCGGCCTGGACAGGTCGTAGTCCCGGCGCGGTCCCGCGATCAGCGGCCCGGTCACCGGCTCCAGGGGCACCGCGGCGGCAGGGGAGTCGAGATCATCGAGCATCCCTTTCAGCAGCGTCACATACCAGCCGGCGACCCGTTGTGCCGTGCCCGCGTCGAAGAGGTCGGCGCGGTAGGCCAGCGAGCCCTCGTAGCCGTCGCCGGCTTTGGCCAGCGCCAGGTTGAGGTCGTACTTGGCGATCCGCAGCGGCGGCTCGAAGACCTCGACCTCCAGCCCGGCGAAGCGCGGCGGCTCCGGCGAGGTGTCCACGACGTTCAGCACCGCCTGGAAGATCGGCGTGGTGGCCAGGTTCCGATCCGGGTGCAGCACCTCCACCACACGCTCGAACTGCGTCTCCCGGTGCCCGAACGCGTCCAGTGCCGTGTCGCGGACCCGAGCGAGCAGCTCGCGGCCAGTCGGCTCGCCTGACCGGTCACCCCGCATGACCAGCGTATTGACGAAGCAGCCCAGTATCCTCTCGGTGTCGGGGTGCAGGCGGCCCGCTTCCAGGACGCCCACCGGCACGTCGTCGGTGGCCGACACCCGGCCGAGCAGTTCCTGCCAGGCCGCCAGCAGCACCATGAACGGCGTACCCCCGATCTCGGCGGCCGCCGCCCGCACCCTTGCGGCCAGCTCCGGGCCGAGCCGGACGGGCACCTCGTCGCCCGCCCAGTCCGCGATGGACGGGCGCGGGCGGTCAGTGGGCAGGTCGAGCACTGGTTCGAGGCCCACGAGCCGGTCGGTCCACCAGCTCACGTCGCTCTCCGGCTGCCCGGCGAGCCACTGCGCGTAGTCGCCGTATTGCACCCGCGGCTGCGCCGGGCGCTCGCCCAGGCCGAGCCCGGCGGTGTAGAGCGCCGCCAGCTCGGCCATCGCCACGTCCCTCGACCAGGCGTCGAAGGCGATGTGGTGCACGGTCAGCAGGAGCACGTGCTCGTCGCCGTCCATGCGGTACAGCACCGCTCTGGTCGGCGGCTCGGCACCCAGCGCGAACGGCCGGTACGCCTCCCGCTCCAGCCGTCCCGCCAGCAGTTCCCGGTCGGCCACGTCCTCGACCGTGATCGGCACCAGGTCGGCGCCGACCACGGTGGTGTGGTCCTGGTCGACCAGCGTGCGCAGCACCTCGTGACGCTCGGCCAGCTCGCGCACGGCGGTCAGCATCGCTGCGGTGTCCAGCGGGCCGCGCAGCCGGACGGCCGTCGGGACGTTGTAGGCGCCCGCGTTGCCCGGCTCGGCGAGCTGATCCAGGAACCACAGCCGGGCCTGCGCGGGTGACGGCGGGGCGGGCGATTCCCCGGTTCTGGCGGGGATGCCGGGCACGGTACGGGCCGCGGCACGGCGGGCGGCGGCCAGCCGTACCGCCAGCCGGTCTTGCAGGCTCTGCCGCGCCTCGGTCATCTGTCCGCCTCCAGCTCCGCCATCAGCAGCGTCTCGACGGCCGAGGCGAGCGCGGCGAGCACCGGCCGCTCGAACAGCAGCCGCACCGGCACCTCTATGGCCAGCGCCTCCGTGAGACGTCCGGTGACCAGCAGGGCTGCCAGCGAATGGCCGCCGAGCCGGAAGAAGTCGTCGTCGACGCCGACCGTCTCCAGTTGGAGGACCGCCTGCCAGATCTCGGCGACCAGCAGTTCGGCGTCGCTGCTCGGCGGGATCAGGGTCCGGGTGGTGGCGTGGTCCGGCTTGGGCAGCGCGCTCCTGTCGACCTTGCCCGACGAGGTGGTGGGCAGCGTGTCGAGCGCCATCCACCGGCGCGGGATCATGTAGTCGGGCAGCCGCTCGCCCAGCGCGGCCTCCAGCGCCCCGGTGTCGGCCACCCTGTCGCCTGTCACGCCGACCAGGTAGCCGACGAGGTGCTCCTCGTGCACGGTGACCACCGCGTCGGGTGCGCTCTCGCGCAGCGCGGCCTCTATCTCGCCCAGCTCGATCCGGTGACCGCGGACCTTCACCTGATGGTCGCGGCGGCCGAGGAAGTGGAGCGTGCCGTCAGGGCGCCAGCACGCCAGGTCACCGGTGCGGTAGCGGCGCTCGCCTGGCGCGAGCGGATCGTCGGCGAACGCGGTCGCCGGGGCGCCGCGGTAGCCCCTTGCCACGCCCGCGCCGCCGATCCACAGCTCACCGGGCACGCCCGGCGGGACGAGCCGACCCACCTGGTCGAGCACGCAGGCCCGCTCGCCGGGCAGCGGCCCGCCGATGGGCACGCTGTCGCCGACGGGAGCGGTGATCCTGGTCATGGTGGAGTAGATGGTCGTCTCGGTCGGGCCGTAGGAGTTCCACAACTCACCCACGCGGGCCAGCAGGGCGCCGGCCAGCGCAGGGTCGAGGACCTCGCCGATGCTGACCACGCGGACGTCGGCGCCGCCCGACCAGCCGGCGGCGACCAGCATGCGCAGCGTGGTGGGAGTGGCGGTGAGCAGCGTGACGCCGGAGCCGTCGATGCGCCGGGCCACGGCGCGGCCGTCGACGGCTGAATCGCGGTCGAGCAGTTCCAGGCGGAGCCCGTTGCACAGGCTGACCCACAGGTCGAAGCCGAAGACGTCGAAGGAGAACGGGGTGAGGCCGAGCATGATGTCGTCGTCGCGGATGCCGGGCGTGACCCGCATGGCCGCCACGAACGCCGTCAGGTTGGCATGGGTGACCTCGACGCCCTTGGGCCGGCCGGTCGAGCCGGACGTGTAGAGCACGTAGGCCAGCCCATCAGACGTGGTGGCGGGGGCCGCGTCGCCGTCCGGCAGGGTAGCGAGGTCGGTCAGGTCCAGCAGGGTCGCCCCTGTGGACTCCGCCAGCCCGCGCGCGACCGGGACGGTGTCCCCGGCCGCGAGCACGACGCCGGCGCCCGAGTCGGCGAGCTGGTGTCGCAGCCGCTCGGCCGGATGGCCCGGTTCGAGCGGCACGTAGGCCGCGCCCGCTCTGCCCACGCCGACCAGCGCGGCGGGCAGATGCCGATCACGCGGCAGGCACACGGCCACGACGTGGCCGCCTTCGGGGACGGGATCAACGGCGAGTGGTTCGCGCAGGGCGGCGGCGACGCGGGCCGACGCCTCCGCCAGCTCGGCGTACGTCAGCTCGCCCGCGGCGTCCGCCACCGCGACCCGCCGGGGGTGGCGGGCAGCCTGCTCCAACACCTCGTGCACGACGGTGGCCGAGCCGGCCTCAGCCAGAGGCGCGCCGGTGCCCCAGGCCAGCAGCGTGGCCCGCTCTTCGGCGGTGACCAGCTCGAACGCCGACAGCGGCAGTTCAGGACCGGTTGCCGCGGCCTCCAGTAGTCGCATGAACCGGTCGGCGAAGGACTCGGCCTCCTCCCGGCTGAAGTGGTCGATGTCGTACTCGACCTGGACCTCGACGCCCTCGACCGTGGTGTTGACGAACAGTGTGAGCGGCGCCTGAGCCCCGCCGCCGCTCAGCTCGCCGAGCAGCTCCACGCCGAGCCCGTCGCGCTCCAGCCGCACCGGTACGGCAGGCGGCTGGTAGGAGAGCACAACCGGGGTGAGCATCGTGCCGCGAGGACGCTCGATGCCGGAGACGGCCAGACGTTCCTCGGGGGGCAGGCCGACGTGATCGAGCGAGCGGGCCGTGGCGACCGCCGCCTGGGTGACGGCTTGCCGTACGGACAAGTCGCCGTCGATGCGAAGGCGTACGGGAAGCACGTCGACCAGTGGGCCGACGAGCCCTTCCAGTTCGGGATGGGCGCGGTCGGCGACGGCCGCGCCGAGCAGCACGTCAGGCCGGTCGGTCTGCGCGGCCACCAGCAGGCCGAGCACGGTGAAGTAGATCGCGAACGGGGTAGTGCCGGTCGCCGCGGCCAGCTCACCCACCCTGGCCGCCATCCGCGGCGGCACTCCGCGCACCAGCCGGGTGCCGCGGAAGCGGCTGGGGCCGCTCTGCGCGCGGGCCGACAGGTCGTACGGAGGCGCCGCCCCGGCCAGCTCCTCGGCCCAGAACGCGCGCAGGCGCTCCATCCTGGCCGGGTCGGCGGTCAGCTCCTGCTCCAGCAGCGCCACGTCTCCGACCTGGACGGGCTGCTCGGCGACGGTGCCGGTCAGCGCCGCCATGAGCGTGGCGTTGGACCAGCCGTCGTAGGCGGTGTGGTCGGTGACGATGATCAGCTCGGCGGTCCGCTCGTCGTGCCAGAGCAGGGCCGCGCGCAGTAGCGGGACGTCCGCGGACAGGTCGAAGCCGTGGACGGAGAGCTGCTCGGCCAGGCCGGGGGAGTAGCGGTGCTCCTCCAGCGGGACCGGCGCGGGTGACCGTACCTCGGCCACCGGCTCGCCGTCCTCGCCGACCACCGTGACGGTGCGCAGCACCTCGTGTTCACGGACCAGCGCGTCCAGTGCGGCCCTGACGGGCTCGGCCGAGCCGAGTCCTGTCAGGCGCAGGCGGAAGGCGAGCGTTGTGGCGTTCCTGGTGCGGCTGACCTCACGCAGCAGCCACATGCCGTACTGCGCGGAGGTGAGCGGGTAGCGGTCCCTGCCCGGGTGGCGGGCCAGCCGGGGTGCGCCGGATCCGGATGGCGTGGCCTCGGCGGCCTCCACGAGCGGGGACAGCTCGGCGATCGTGGGCCGGCCGAGGAACGTGGTGAGCGCCACCCGCGCGCCCAGTTCCCGCTCGATGACCGCGCAGATCCGGGCCGCGGCCAGGGAGTGACCGCCCAGGTCGATGAAGTGATGGTGGATGCCCACCCGCTCGACGCCGAGCACCGCACCGATGATCTCAGCGAGCCGCCGCTCGATGTCGTTCCGCGGCGCGACGTAGGCGCCCAGCTCGGGGGCGAACTCCAGTACGGGCAGAGCGGCGCGGTCGATCTTCCCTGTTGGCCCGAGCGGGATACGGTCCAAGATCGCGATTCTGGACGGCACCATGTAGTCGGGCAGCCGCTCGCGCATCCATTCGCGTAGCCCCGCCTCACTCAGTTCCGCCCCGGTGGGCCCGGCCTCATCCCGTGCGACCGGCTGCACGTAGGAGACCAGGCGCCGTACGTCGCGTGCGTCAACCTGGGTCAGCACGACGGCGTGGTTCACGCCTGGATGCCGGGTCAGGGTGCCCTGCACCTCGCCCAGCTCCACCCGGAACCCGGCCACCTTGACCTGGTCGTCGTTGCGGCCCGCGTAGTGGTAGATCCCGTTCTCGCGGCGGACGAGGTCGCCGGTGCGGTAGTGCCGCACGCCATCGTCGTCGGTCACGAACCGCTCGGCGGTCAGCTCGGGCCGGTTCAGATAGCCTCTGCCGACCAATGGCCCTGCCACCCACAGCTCCCCGATCTCGCCCTCGGGCAGCGGCCGCCCAGCGGTGTCGCGTGCGCTGAGCACGGAACCGGCATAGGCGGAGCCGATCGGCGGCTCGCCCTGTCCGTCGCGGAGCACCTCGGAGGAAGTGCAGGTCACCGTGCATTCGGTCGGCCCGTATACGTTTACCACGCGGTGCACGCCAGGGTTGGCGTAGATGCGATCGGCCAGAGCCCTGGTGAACGGCTCACCTCCGGCGATCACCATGCGCACACTGGCGGGGAGCGGCTCGCTCAGCAGCGCTACCAGTGCGGAGGGCGCGCCGTACACGGCCGTCACCTCGTCGCGGGCAGGGAGCGCGGACAGCGCCAGCAGGTTGTCGGCCACGATCACGGTCCCGCCGCAGAGCAGCGGCAGGAACATCTGCGTCACCGAGGGGTCGAAACACACCGACGTGGCGAACAGCATGCCGCCCAGCTCGTCGGGGTACCGCCCTGCCTCGTAACGCAGCAGCGCCATGGCGTTGCGATGCTCGATGACCACGCCCTTGGGGCGACCGGTCGAGCCGGAGGTGTAGATCACGTAGGCGGCGTCCGTCGGCTTGCCGGGGACCGAAGGCGCGGTCCGGCCCGTGGCTCCGGCGCCGTCGCCCACGGACTCGATCAGCAGGGCTTCGGCGCCAGAGGCCCGCAGCACCGCCTCCTGCCTCCGGGCCACCGGCTCCGAGGTGATGAGGTGGGCCATCCCGGCGTCGGCGGCGATGAACTCCAGCCGGTCGGCGGGATAGGCCGGGTCGAGCGGCACGTAGGCGGCGCCCGCCTTCCACACTCCCAGCAGCGCCGCGATCAGCGAATCGTCTCTGTCCAGGCAAACGCCCACCGAGTCACCGGGGCCTGCGCCCCGGGCACGTAATTCGCCGGCGATCCGCTCAGCGCGTGAGTCGAGATCGGCATACGTCACGCGGGTCGTGCCCGCCACCACAGCGATGCGGTCAGGGGTGCGCCGCACCTGCTCTGCAAGGGCCTCATGAACCCGATCGGTCTTGAGGATGGTACCCACCACGCTTCTCCCAGTCAGGGGCGAACTGATCGCGGCAAGACTGACAGATCGTGAGGTGGGGAGGGTTTTTGTCAGGTTCCGTTACCGTAACAATGATCATGGCATTGGGTGAGCCTATATGCCCGGATGGTAGTGCCCGGCTCGGCAGATGGTTGACGACACTCCTGCGCGGGCGTCCAGCAGAGCGCCCACCTCCCGCATCGGTAAGGGGGCCCGCATAGCGGCGTCAACGCCGTAACTCAATCATGCGGCGAAGCCTGGACCGGGCAGTTGCGCCTCTCGTTGGACGAGTTGCGCGGTGGCTACCCGCGCAGCTCGTAGGCTCCGTAGACGAACCCGTCGTGCGTGAAGGGGATCTGCTCCACCGCGGCGGCGAGCGCCAGGGTGGGGATCCGCCGCAGGAGGGCGGGGTAGGCGACTTGCAGTTCCATCCGCGCCAGGGGCTGGTGCGCCCCGTACCCGAAACTCACGTGGA
Source organism: Nonomuraea sp. NPDC049269 (assembly GCF_043197155.1). NCBI lineage: Bacteria > Bacillati > Actinomycetota > Actinomycetes > Streptosporangiales > Streptosporangiaceae > Nonomuraea > Nonomuraea sp. NPDC049269. The sequence continues at coordinate 705,696 of NZ_JBICSO010000007.1, read as the reverse complement.
GCTGGGCGTTGCGCTGGAGGTCGAGCCGGTCCGGGTCGGGGAAGACGGACGGGTCGCACGGATCGTCGCCGTCACGGAGGAGGACCAGCTGCTCGGGGTGCCGCAGCAGGGCCAGGGTCCCTAGCGTGATCCGTCGGACTCGGGGCGGAATTCGAGCCGGCCAGGAAAGCCGACCAGCCCGGGATCGGGCAAGGATTCGAAGAGGTCTTCCTCCCCTGCTGCGAGGGGTGGATGACCAAATCAGTCATGCCTCCTTCGTCTCACAGAGAGCGCCGGAGCAGCCGGCGAGACTCGCGATGGCGACACAAAGTCGCACTAAAGGTCTCTCAGTGTGCGACCACCGGCGGTAGATGGCGACGAGGGAGAGGTCAATATGCGGGGTCGCCAGGATTTCTTGGTTCTGTTGGCGGGAGTTCCCGTATCTTCGGAACGATCACGTTCTCCGGTTTCCCGTTCGCCATGTCGGTCCACGAATTAGGGGCACCGTCAAGAAGCGTGAGATGCGCCGTCTGATCGCGCCTGATCTGTGCTTTCGTCTGCCCTGCAGAACGCAGCCGGAAGCGGAGGCGGCAGGGATGCGCGCCGCCGCCGAAGGGTGTTTCGGGCGACGGGACTCGCCGAGAGTTCGGCCGCCGGCACATGGCCCCGCCCAGGCGAGAGGCGGTCTCGGAGGCGGGATCGTTCCCCGTGTATTCCGTCGGCGGTGGCACTCCTGGGCCTGCCGCCGACGCCGGCCGAATACCGCGGAGCAGGCATTGCCGCAGGCCGAGGCGGAATTTCTTCTGGTTATGGAAGCGCGCCCTGCAGGTTTCGAACCCGCAATCGGGCGTCACTCACACAGACGCTCCGCTGGTGAAGCGACTGCTCGGCTTCATTAAGCGTGTGCTCACAATCACGCTTCGAAGTTCAGAGAGCCCCGGGTAGAACAGAGAGGCAATTTCGGCACTCACATAATTCTCGAAATGCTCTCGCCATGGCATTCCGCAAATCCTGTCAGAACAGTATTGACACTCCCCTTTGTCCACTTGATAATCAACAATGGCAGTCGATGGCGATAAACTATCGCCATTCTTGCCGCCGCTACCGCGCACAGGCAGGCCTGGAGAGGCGGCGGGTGACGCCGCTCTCCTGCCGGGACACGCGAACGGCACCACCTGCGCGTACACCCGCGATCACGGATGGCATTGGGCAGGTGGGGATGACGACGGTCGGAGAACCGGATCGGGCCGCTCCCGGCGGGAGCCTGCCGTGGGCGGGCGGCGGCGGGGCGGCGCGGTGGTACCGCCGGGACCCGCTGGGGTTCGTCGAACAGGCGGCCCGTGAGCGGGGCACAGTGTTCCGGCTGCCCGACGATGGATCGCTGTGCGTGGCCGATCCGGTGGAGGCCTTGCGGGTGCTGCACGACGAGGAGGGCAACTACGACCAGGTGTCCGACTTCTTCCACGTCCGCGGCGGCCGGCTGGGACCGCGGGCGCCGCAGGTCGCGATCGGGCGGGCGGCCCGCGCGACGTTGCGCGCCCACCTGGCCGCGCACCGCGAGCGGCTGCCCGCCGTCGTGGCGGAGCTGGGGGAGGTCAGCGAGTGGCCCTCGGCCGGACGCGCCGCCGTGCACCGGTTTCTGGCAGAGGCGCTGCTGCGCCCGGACAGCTCGCCAGCCCTGCGGGAGCTGATGACGCAAGTGATGCGGCACGATGTCCTGATCCGTCCCAGCGGCCGGCTGGCGCGCGCGGCGCGGTGGGCGCTGGGGGCGCGCGTGGTGCGGGCGGTCACCGGCGAGGTGCTCATCCGGCGGGCCGGGCCACAACCAGGCGGGCCCGGCGACCTGCTGGACGCCATGCTCAGGGTAACTCCGCCCGATACGCCTGCCGCGCAGGTCGCCCAGGTATACCTGCTGCTGTTCCGAACCTCGGTGGCGCCGGTAGGCCACGTGGTCGCCTGGGCGCTGCTGGCGGCCGCGACCCACGGCGTCGACCTGGCGGCCGTGCCCGCAGAGTCAGCCGTACGAGAGTCGCTGCGGCTGTGGCCGGTGGCGTGGCTGCTGGGCCGCCCGGTACATCGCGCCCATCAGGTCGGCGGCGTGCGGCTGGAGCCCGGGGAAAGCGTGTCGGTCTGCACCTACCTGTTACATCGCGACGAGCGGCAATGGCCGCAGGCCACCCGGTTTCGGCCCGACCGGTGGGACGGCCCCGGTCCTCGCGGGCCCTACCTTCCGTTCGGTGGCGGCCCGTTCACCTGCGCCGGCGCCGCCGTCGCCCACACCCTGGCCACCGAGCTGCTCGCCGCCGTGACCGACGGCGCCCGTCTGGAGGTGCGGGGCGGCCACGGATACCCCCACGTGGCGGGCATCATCACCCCTCCGCCGTTCCAGTTGCGCCGGATCCCACGCCAGGTTTGACCACCATCGGTCACCAAGAGAGGAGGTGAGCCACGTGAGGAAGCTGCTGCGCCGCGTTACCAGCCGCCGGATCAACCGGCAGGCATGGTTCATCTGGTAAGCCGTATCCCGTCGGCCGTGCCGGGCCAACAGCCCGGCGCGGCTCCCGACGTGGCGCGGCCGACGGGATACGTGAGCTCAGGAGGCGCGCATGGCGCATGTGGATGAGACGCTGGCGGCGTACGAGAGCATCGCGGTCCGGTACGACGAGCTGAACGCGCGGATGGACACCGCCGGACTGGTAGACCGCTTCGTGGAGGCGGTGGATCGGTACGGGCCGGGCGGGCGGCGGCTGCTGGACGCCGGGTGCGGTACCGGCCGCAGCAGCGTGGCCTTTCGCGAGCGGGACTTCGAGGTGACCGGCTACGACCTGTCCCCGGCGATGGTGGCGATGGCCCGGCGCCGGCCTGGCGCCGAGGGGATCCGGTTCCTGGTGGGACGGCTGCAGCAGCCCCCGCCCGGGCTGACGGGCTTCGACGTGGTCGCTTGCGTGGATGTGCCAGTGACGTACCTGACCACTACAGACCAGCTGCGGCGGTCGCTGGCGGCCGCGCGCGATCAGCTCGCTGAGGACGGGGTGCTGGTCTTCGACCTGAACACCATCGGCTACTACCGGCGTACGTTCAGCGTCCCCGCAGTCGTCGACCAGGGAGACCGGTACGTGGCCTGGTTCGCGGTGTCCCCGCGGATCGAGGCCGACGCGGTCGTGGTCACTCAGTTCGACCTGTTCGAACGGGCCGGCGCGGGCTGGGAGCGGGTGTCGATGCAGCACGTGCAGCGGCACCACTCCGACCGGACGGTGCGCCGCGTGGCCGAGCGGGCCGGGCTGTGCGTCGTGGCTGCTTACGGGCTGGTGGGGACGTCGGCGCGGGAGCCGGCCGACGAGGACGACCACGACCGGATTCTGTACGTCGCCCGCCGGGTCGGCTGAAGCCGGCCGTCTATCGCACTCAGACTCGAACGTGCGGGCGTGTGGATCGTCGAGTACCGGCTTGTCGGTGGCGCATGGCATGCTGCTCGACATGGCGGGAACCCATCCAGCACTCGTGACCTTGGTCGTCGGTGACGAAGAGCTGCTGGCCGAGCGGGCGGTCAGCGGTGTGATCGCGGCGGCGCGGGCGGCCGACGGCGGCGCGGACGTGCACGATCTCATCGGCGGGAAGGTGACGCCGGGGGAGTTGACCCAGCTGACCTCGCCGTCTCTGTTCGGTGATCGTTCGGTGGTGGTGATCCGGTCCGCGCAGGATCTCGTCAAGGACGTCATCGCGGAGGTCGTGAAGTATGCCGCGCACCCCTCCGACGACACCGTGCTCGTCCTGGTCCACCCGGGTGGGGTGAAGGGCAAGGCGCTGGTCGACGGGGTCAAGAAGGCGGGGGCGAGCGTCGTCACCGTCAGCAAGGTCACCAAGGCCGGCGAACGGCTCGACTTCCTCAAGAACGAGATCAAGCGGGCGGGGCGCGGCATTTCACCCGATGCCGCGCAGGCGCTGCTCGAGGCGGTGGGCAACGATCTGCGGGAGCTGGCCGCGGCGTGCAATCAGCTGGTGTTCGACACGGAAGACAAGACGATCAACGCGGCGGCCGTGGCCCGCTATCACAAGGGCCGGGCGGAGGTCACCGGGTTCAACGTGGCCGATTCGGCGGTTGAGGGGCGGCTGGCCGAGGCGCTGGAGCAGCTCCGCTGGGCGCTCGGCACCGGAGTGGCCCCCGTGCTCCTGGTGAGCGCGCTGGCGGGAGGGCTGCGGGGCCTGGCCAAGGTCGGCGGAGCGCCGCGCAACCTCAGGGGCGGGCAGCTGGCGAGCCATCTCGGCATGCCGCCGTGGAAGATCGACCGCGTCAAGCGGCAGCTGAACGGCTGGGGCCCGGAAGGCCTGTCACGGGCCATCCAGGCGGTGGCCGACGCCGATGAGCAGGTCAAGGGCGGCGGAGCCGACCCGGCGTACGCTCTTGAACACACGGTGCAGGTGATCGTCGCCAGCCGCACCGGCCGCTAGCCATGACAACCTGAGCAGTGGAGGAAGCGTGACCTGGTCGCCGTTTCGGATCGACGTGCCGGACGACGTGCTCGATGATCTGCGCCGTCGGCTCCGTAACACTCGGTTCGGCGACCCGGCGGGTGGGCCGGCGTGGCAGGGCGGCGTGGATCTCGGCTATCTGCGGGACCTGATCGGCTATTGGGCCGATGGATTCGACTATCGGGCACGTGAGGCGGAGCTGAACGCCCTGCCGCACGGCATGGCCCACATCGACGGCACGCGTACGCACTTCCTGAAGATCCCCGGCAACGGGCCCGCGCCCATGCCGTTGCTGCTGAGCCATGGTTGGCCGAGCAGCTTCGTGGAGATGCTGCCGCTGGCGGCACGGCTCGCCGATCCAGGGCGATACGGGGGAGATCCGGTCGACGCGTTCGACGTGGTGATCCCGTCCATGCCCGGCTTCCTCTATTCTGACCTGCCTGCCGAGCCGCTGACCAGGGCATCGATGGCGCGGACACTGCACGCCTTGATGACCGAGGTCCTGGGGTACGAGCGTTACGGCGCGTTCGGCGGTGACATCGGCGGGGCGGCGACCGGGTGGCTTGGGGCGCTTTATCCGGAGCAGGTGATCGGGATTCATCTGATCCATCCGCCGTTCCCGGCCTCGATGGAGGACCCGCCGCTGTCGGCGGCGGAGCAGGCGTTCATCGACGCGGAAACCGTCTATGACGAGGGTGACGGCGGCTACAGCGCCATCATGGGCACGCGGCCCGACACCATCGCCGCCGCTCTGCTCGACTCGCCGGTCGGGCTGGCCGCGTGGATCGTCGACAAGTACCGGGACTGGAGCGACTGTCAGGGCGACGTGGAGACGCGGTTCGACCGCGACACCCTGCTGACGGTCCTCACCCTCTACTGGGCGACGGGCTCGATCGGCACCTCGTTCCGGCAATACTTCGACTTCGAACACAACTCCGCGCGGCCGGCCATCACCGTGCCGACGGCGATCACGCTGAGCCACGAGCCGGTGCTGGCGGGGTTTCCGCGGACGCTCGCCGAGCGCGCCTGCCCGGACATCCGGCACTGGAGCGAACCCGGAACAGGCGGCCACTTCCTGCCCATCGAAGAGCCCGCACTCCTCCAGGACGAGCTGACGACCTTCTTCCGGAAACTCCGGCACGCCTGACGCAGAGGTCTTCTCCTGCGCCCGACGTGGCGGCTCTCACGGGCGCCCGACGTGGCGGCTCTCACATATGCCTGATGCGGTGAATCTCATGGACGCCTGGAGCGGCCGGATTTCACGGGCGGGCGGGGGCCGCCCGGCGTGAGCGCATGGACCCGCCCCATGGTCAGGAACTCAGCGTCGCTGAGGCGTCGAAGACCAGTTGGACCAGGCGTTCGGCGAGCTCGTCATCCAAGGGGGAGCCGCTCAGCAGCCTGCGGTAGAGGATGGTGCCCGCCCACAGGTCCTGAACCAAGCCGGTGTCGAGGGTGGCGGGCAGGTCGCCACGGTCGATGCCGCGGCGCAGGGCGACGGCGATGTTGTCGCGCTTGCGCAACAGGAACGTCTCACGGAAGCGCGCCAGCAACTCAGGGCTGCGTGCCAGGTCGGCGGCCAGTGCGGGCACGGCGATCGCCAGGTCGGCGTCCGCGTAGTTGTCGATGGTCATGTCCACGGCGAGGCGCAACTCGGCCCGGGTGTCACCGAGATCCGGGATCTCGTCACCTTTGAAGACCTCGGCCAGCGCGTCGGCCAGCAGAGCCTCCCGGTTCGGCCACCACCGGTAGATGGTCGACTTGCCCACGCCCGCCTTAGCCGCGACCGCCTCGACGGTGAGGTCCGCATAGCCGCGTTCGGCCAGGACCGCGCGTGCGGACTGACGGATCCGGGAGGCCGCACGCGGCCCCGATGGCTCGGCAGTGGTCACATTTTCCATGAAACGAAACGATACGACCCGTTTCATTCTTCGGCAAATCGCGCTACGCTCGAAATGAAACGAAACGTATCGTCCCATTTGGGAGATCTCATGCTGCACGGCTACACCCTTCCCCTGTCCCCGCGCGGCGAGGCCGGCCTGGCCCCGGCGCCGCCCTGGCACTACGCCGGCGACGTGCTCGGCGTGGAGTTCTGGGCCGCTCCTGAGGCCGCGGCCGCGTCCCTGCCGCAGGGGCTGGACCCGGACCCGTCAGGCCGCGGGGTCGCGATGTTCATCGACTGGCAGTTCTCCGCAGCCGACCAGGACTACCTCGACCCCGTACGCAGCCAGTACCGCGAGTTCATGGTGCTCATCGACGCGTTCTGGCAGGACAAGCCCGTCGCCTGGTGCCCCTACATCTACGTCGACAACGATGCCGCCCTGGCCCGCGGATGGATCCAGGGCTTCCCCAAGAAGCTCGGGGCCGTCCACCAGACCAGGACCTTCGCCGCGCAGGGCCCGGCCACACCACAGGCCGGTCCGGGCGGCCGGTTCGCCGCCACCGCCTCGACCGCCGGGCAACGCATCGCCGAGGCCCTGGTCACCCTCGGCCAGCCGGTGCCCGACGCGACGGCGCTGTTGACCAGGCCCACGGTCAACCTGCGCCACTTCCCGCGCTTGACCTCCGGCCAGCACGAGGAGCCCGCCGTACACGAGCTGGTCATGGCCGTCTTCGACAACCCGCGCATCGACAACGCCTGGGTGGGGACCGGCGAGTTGTCCTTCCTGCCCGCCCGCGGCGAGGAGCTCGACGCGCTGGCGCCCACGCGCACCGGCATGGGCTTCCGCGCCTCGCTGTCCTACACCGTCAACGATCTGCACATCCTCGGCAGCTGATCCCGCAGCCCGACCGCCCTTCCGAGGCGAAGAACCGGGCACCAACGGAGAGGAGCAGGACATGGCTGATGCGATTTTCAAAGTCTTGGGGCCAGTGCGGGTGTGCTGGCCCGATGGGCGGCAGGTTCAGCTGAGCGGCAAGCAACGCGCCGTACTCGCCAGCCTGCTCCTCAACGTCAACACGCTGGTGTCCCAAGAGCGGCTGATGGCGGCACTGTGGGAGGACCCTCCCGCCTCGGCCATCTCCAACCTGCACACCCATGTCGCGCAGCTGCGCAGGGCACTGCCCACCGGCGCGCGGCTTCTGACGGAGGAAGCGGGCTACATCCTCGCGGCGGCCACCGAAGAGCTCGATCTCCTGGAGTTCGAGCAGGCGGTACGGCTGGCCCGAGACAGGACCGAGCAGGGCGACGTCCGCGCGGCCGTCCGCGAGTTCGAAAGAGCTCTGTCGATGTGGCGGGGGAGACCCGCCGAAGGCACCAAGCTCGCCGGTCCCGTCCTCGCCCGCGTGGCCGAACTGGAGGAACGGCTGGCCGCGGCGAGACTGGACTGGGCCGAAGCGAAGCTCGCCCTCGGCATGCCCATGGAGGTGATCGAAGACCTCCGCCTCTTCCTCGCCGAGCAGCCACTACGCGAGAGCGCCTGGCGATTACTCATGCTCGCGCATTCACGAGCGGGACAACGTGACAAGGCCCTCGAAGCCTTCCGGCACGCCCGGTCGGTGCTCATCGACGAGTTGGGCCTCGAACCCGGCACGGAACTCCAACAGCTCCAGGCCGCGATCCTGGCCGGCACCGTTCCGCTGAACGGGACCGCACCGGGGACGCCGATCTGTCGGCTCCCGTCAGACGTCAGGCATTTCAGTGGCAGGCAGGCCGAACTGGCCACTCTGGACGAGCTCCTTCCCCGCGCCGAGGAGGAGCCGCCGCGCGCCGCCGCGACCTGCGTGATCAGCGGCGCCGGCGGGGTCGGGAAGACCTCACTCGCCGTGCGCTGGGCCCACAGCGTACGTGAACGCTTTCCCGATGGTCAGCTCTATGTGGACCTCCAGGGCTTCAGCTCCGCCGCGACGCCCCTCTCCCAGACGGAGGCCGTACGGATCCTGCTGGGGTTCCTCCAGCCGCCCCACAGCCGGATACCGTCCGCCTTCGACGAGCAGATCATGCTCTATCGCAACTTACTGACCGGCAAGCGGGTCCTCATCCTCCTGGACAACGCCCGAGAGCCCGATCAGGTACGCCCGCTGCTCCCTCCATCGCCGGAAAGCCTCACTCTGGTGACCAGCAGGACCGTGCTCACCGGCCTGATCGCGGCCGAGGGCGCCCAACTGCTGCGACTGGCGCCGCTCTCCGCCGCTCAGGCCGGCGAGCTGCTCAAACACCGCCTCGGGAAAGACCGGATAGCGGACGAACGCGAGGCGGCGGACGACATCATCAGAGCGTGCGCCGGACTGCCGCTGGCCCTGGGCATCGTCGCCGCACGGGCCATCGTCGACGAAGGCCTCTCCCTCGCCGCGCTGGCTGAAGAACTCCAAGCGGAGACCACCCGATTGGACGCTCTGCGCACCGAAGAGGTCAGAACCGACCTACGGGAAGTGTTCGGCTCCTCCTATCGCGTGCTGGCCCCTGAGACAGCCGAGACCTTCGCCTATCTGGGCCTGGTGCCGGGCCCCGACATCAGCCTGCTCGCCGCCGCCAACCTCATCGGCCAACCCGTTTCTCGTACGCGCACGCTCCTGCGCACGCTGGAAACCGCCCATCTGCTGCATCAGCACGTGCCCGGCCGCTATCGGATGCACGACCTCGTCCGCCTCTACGCCATCGAACGCGCGATCCTCGATCTGAGCGTGGATGACCGTGCCGCCGCGGTGCGTCGTCTGGTGGCCTTCTTCCTGCACACGTCGTACGCGGCCGACCGGCTGATCTCCCCCTACCGTCTGGGCGCCAGGGCACTCGATCCGCCGGCTCCTGCTCGTCTCCCGCACGCCTTGGCCGACGCGGCGGCGGCGCAGGCCTGGTTCAGAGCCGAGCACGCCGGCCTGCTCGCCGTTCAGGAACTGGCCGTCAAGCATGATCTGCACGTCGCCGTGTGGCAACTGGCCTGGACGCTCAACACCTTCCACCAACGCCACAACCTGCTCCAGAACTCCGTCTCGACCTGGCGGATCGCGTCAAGCGCCGCTGAGCACCTGCCGGGTCCGGCCGTCCATGCCCTGGTCCACCAGATGCTCGGCCGAGCCTGCGCCGGAGCGGGGCTGCATGAGGAGTCCCAGTCCCATTTCGCCGAAGCCCTCGATCTGTACGAGCGATCCGGAGACATCGCCGGCCAGGCGTATGTTCGCCATTCGCTCGGGATCGCCTGGGGAGACCAGCACGAGCATGAGCGGGCGTTGTTCCAGCTGGAGCAGGCGCTGCGACTGTACGAGGACCTCGACGACGACGTGGCGGAGGCCAACGCGCTCAATTCCCTGGGCTGGAACCAAGCGCTGCTCGCCGACTTCGGCAATGCCCGGGCTCATTGCGAGCAGGCCCTGGCCCTGCTCCGCCGTCATGGTGATCGGGTCGGCGAGGCGGCGGTCCTCGACAGCCTCGGCTATATCGCCCGTCACACCGGTCAGCACGCCCGATCCCTCGACTACTACCACCAAGCCCTGAGATTGCGGCGGGAGAACGGCAACACCAGCCAAGAGGCCGAGACGCTCTCCCACCTCGGTGACACCTATCACGCCCTCGGCCGGCACGCCGAAGCCGCCCGAGCCTGGAACCAGGCACTCGCCATCTACCGGGCCCAGCACCACACCGCGAAGATCAAGAACGTGAACACGAGGCTCGCCGCCTCCGCGTCCCGGGCCTTTCCTCAGGTCAACGGTTGGCTTCCACATTCACAAGGAGCCGTTTGAGCAGGCCGTCCAGGACCGCCTGTTCCGCCGGATCCAGTGCGCACACCATCCCGGCCTCCACCTCCGCCCGGATCCGCATGGCCTCCAGCCACAGCTCGTGCCCCTTGTCCGTCAGCTCCACGTCGACCCGGCGCCGGTCGTCCGTGCTGCGCAGACGTCGGATCAGGCCCGACTTCTCCAGCGTGTCGAGGCGGCCGGTCATCCCCGCGGGCGACAGCATCAGCTCCGCGGCCAGCTCCGAAGGCGTCGCCGAGCCGGATCCGGCCACCAGCCGATGCAGCGTCTCGAACTCGAAGTCCTGCATCCCCACCTGCGCCAGCGCCGTCTCCTTCGTCTGACGCAGGTGCTTGACGAGGAACTGCATGCGCGTCACGACCCCCTCCACCCGCTCGTCGTACGGCGCCTTGCCCCGCCACCGAGCCAGGTGCCGATCAACAGAGTCTTCAGCGCCGGCCGCGTTCATCGAGTCCACGGACCAATCGTACGCCAGCAAGTATTTTGTTGACGAAACATTAGCCAGCGAATTAATCTCACCCTCCATGAGACTGCTGATCGGCCGAGCCATCTCCGCTCTGGCCACCGCCTTGATCCCTACCACCCTCACGCTCGCCGTCCTTCGCTCCACCGGCTCGGCCGAGGCCCTCGGCACCGTACTGGCCTGCGAGATGATCCCCCTCCTCCTGCTCCTCCCGGTCGGCGGGGTGCTGGCCGACAGGTTCCGGCCCGAGCGGGTGGCCTTGGTGGCCGACCTGGTCCGGGGCCTGTCCCAGGCCGCGATGGGGATCGAGCTGCTGATGGGCGCGGGTCGTGTGCTCGACCTGGCCGTGCTGTCCGCCGTCGCCGGGGTGGCGATCGCGTTCGGCATGCCGGCCGTGCCGAGGCTGGTCGTGGCCGTGGTGCCGGGCCCGGAGCGGCTGCGGGTGAACGCGCGCCTCGGTGTGGCCACGAGCGCGTCCAGCGTGCTCGCCCCGGCCTTGTCGGGCGGTGTGGTGCTGGTGGCGGGCCCGGGGTGGGCGGCGCTGCTCACCGCCGTGTTGTTCGCCTGCTCGGCACTCACCCTGGGCGGAGTCCGTACGGCCGAGCAGCCCACGAAACCTCGGGCCACGTTCGCGAAGGACCTGGCCGAGGGCTGGCGCGAAGTCAGGACGCGGCCGTGGTTCCTGAAGTCGGTGCTCGGTCACGGCGTATGGCACTTCATGGCCGGATTGTTCCTCACGCTCGGCCCGCTGACCGCGGTCAAGCAGCTCGGTGGTGAGGCCAGTTGGGTGCTGATCGTGCAGTGCGGCACGGTCGGCCTGGTGGCGGGGGTGTTCGTGGTGCCGCGGCTGCCCATCCGCAGGCCGCTGGTCGCCGTCCAGGTGGCCGCCGCGCTGTACCTGCTGCCGCTGGTGGCGCTGGCGGTGGCGGCGAACGCGGTGGTGATCGCGGTGGCCTACTTCGTGGCGATGTTCGGGCTCGGGGTGCTCAGCCCGCTGTGGGAGACGGTCGTCGCCGAGGAGATCCCCGAGGGCGCGATCGGGCGGGTGCGGGCCTTCGATCAGCTCATCTCGTTCGCGTCGCGGCCGTTCGGGCTGGCCGTCGCGGCGCCGCTCGCGGGGCTCGTGGGCATGACCGGGCTGCTGGTGGCGGGAGCGGTCGCCGTGGCCGGGGCGAACCTGGCCGCGATCACCGGCCTGCCGGCTTCGAAGCCGGAAGAGCCCCATCCAGCGGCGGAGTCTCCCGGAGAACTCCGTCGCTGATCTCCAGCACCCGGTCGGCCAGCGTGATGAGGCTCGGGTCGTGGGTGGCGACGAGCGCGGTGACGCCCTCGCTGCGTACCAGGGCCCGCAGCAGCTCCATGATCTGCCGCCCCGTCTGCGAGTCGAGCTGCCCGGTGGGCTCGTCGGCGACCAGCAGCCGGGGCCGGTTGGCCAGCGACCTGGCGATCGCCACGCGCTGCCGTTGCCCGCCCGACAGCTCGTACGGCCGCTGGTTGGCGTGCTGTTCCAGCCCCACCAGGGAGAGCAGCAGGCGCACCCGCGCATCTCGCTCCGCGACCGGCGTGCGGGCCAGCCGCATCGGCACGCCGACGTTCTCGGCCGCCGACAGCACCGGGATCAGCCCGAACGACTGGAACACGAACCCGACCACGTCGCGGCGGAGCGCCAGCAGGTCGTCCTCGGACATCGAGGTGACCTCGGCCCCGGCCACCACGACCCGCCCGGCGTCGGGCCGGTCGAGCCCGCCGATCTGGTTCAGCAGGGTCGTCTTGCCGGACCCCGACCGACCGCGGACGGCGATCAACTCGCCGGGGTACGCCGAGAACGACACCTCCCGCAGCGCCACGACCTCCTTCGGCCCGCTCCGGTAGACCCGGCGCACCCCTTCGACGACGACCAAGGGCTCACTGCTCATCGGAGGGCTCCTCCCGGGCCGGCCACACGCCGATGTGGTCGGATTCGAGTTCGAGGCGCACCCGGCGCTCCATGTCCAGGGCGTTCATGAAGTCGCGGGGCAGTTGCAGCCGCCCGACACGGTCGAGCACGGCGTACTCCTCGGCGACGCCCTCGCGGCGGAGGGTCTCGCTGCTGGTACGCCCGTCGCGGATGCCGATCGTCCGGTCGACGCGCTCGGACACCAGCGGGTCGTGGGTCACGATCACCACGGTCACGCCCAGCTCACCGTTGGCCTTGCGCAGCGAACCGAACACCTCCTCCGATGTCTCGCTGTCCAGTTCGCCGGTGGGTTCGTCGGCCAGGACGAGCTGCGGGGAGTTGGCCAGGGCGACGGCGATGGCCACCCGCTGCTGCTCGCCGCCGGACATCTCGGGCACCTTCCGGCCGGCGCAGGAGCCGACGCCCATCAGGTCGAGCAGCTCGGCCGCGCGGCCCCGGCGGGCCTTACCGGCCAGCTTCATCGGCAGCTCGACGTTCTCGCGCGCGGTCAGGTAGGGGAGCAGGTTGCGCGCGGTCTGCTGCCAGACGAACCCGACGATGTCGCGCCGGTAACGCAGCCGGTCCTTCGCGGTCATCGACAGCAGGTCCGTGCCCGCCACCCGGGCCACCCCCGCCGTCGGCACGTCCAGGCCGGACAGGACGTTCAGCAGCGTCGACTTGCCCGACCCGGAGGCCCCGACGACGGCGACCAGTTCGCCCTTCTGGATGAGCAGGTCGAGGCCCTGCAGGGCGACCACCTCGACGCCCTCGGTCTTGTAGATGCGGACCAGGTTGTCGCACACGATGTGCGCGTCGGCGCCGAAGGCGGCCTTCTGCTCGGCGGCCCTGGCCTCCAGTTCGGACAACGTAGGACTCATGTGAGGTCACCCACTCGGAGTACGGCGCCGAGGTTGCGGCGGCGGCTGATGGCGGTGTGCGCGTAGACGCCGAGCACGGCGACGGCGGCCAGCCCGGCCGCCAGGACGGCCGGCATGACCGGATCGGCGGAGTAGCCGCCGACGGTCAGGTCACCGGTGTAGGCGGACAGGTCGATCGCGGGCCCGAGCGCCGGGGGCAGGCCGAGGCCGAGCGCGAGCCCGGCGAGCGAGGTGATGAGGATCAGCGGCAGGATCTCCAGCACGGTCAGGCCCCGCGCCTGCCGGTCCGACAGCCCCAGCGTACGCAGGAACGACAGCGCCCTGGCCCGGTCGGCCGCGCCGATCACCAGCGTCACGACCACGGCGATGAGCGCGTAGACCGCCAGCGCGACGGTGGTGATGAGCAGGACGTCCTGGACGGTACCGGTCAGCGGGTCGTCCTCGATCGCGGCCAGGGCCCGCTCCTGCGAGGTCAGCTCGGCCGCCGGCTGGCCGGTGGCCGCCAGCAGGGCCGCCGGATCTGCGTCGCCCTTGATCAGCAGGGTGTTGACGCCGGGCCGCTTGTTGGTCTCGAACGGCAGCACGATGAACTTGCCGCTCGGGTAGAAGCCGGGCAGCGCGCCGATCTCGCCGGCCGTGGTGACCTTCATCCGCTCGTACCAGCCGATCTCGAACGTGCCGCGCCCGCGCAGCTCGTGGGAGACCAACACCGGGATCCCGGAGGTTCCGGAGGCGAGGGCGGGCACGCTGATCGGCGCGCCGTCCAGCAGTCGCCGCCATTGGGCCAGGTCGACGGCGATGACCTGGGCCCGCTCGCCGCTGTAGCCGAGCTGCGCGCTGGCGGTCTGCGCGGGCACGAGCAGCCGCACGCCGGGTACCTTACGCACCCGCTCGATGGCGTCCGGAGGCAGCTCCACGGGTGAGGTCAGCTTGATCGGCGCGCCGACGCTCTGCCAGGACGCCAGGCGCTGCGTGGCCGACAGCCCGCCGGAGATCACCGCCCCGAACACCGACACGGCCAGCGCGGGCAGCAGGATCAGCACCGGCAGCGCGCTGGCGGATCGCGCCCGGGCCGCCCTGGTCAGGCCCAGGAAGGGCACGGCGAGCCGGCCGCGGGCGGCCAGGCGTACGAGGAGCTTGAGGGGGAGGGGATAGCAGCGGATGGTGATCAGCGCGGCGGCGACGGTCAGCGCGACCGGTACGAGGACTAGGAACGGGTCCTGCCCGCCGGTCGTCAGGCCACGGGTGCGCAGCAGGTACGCGCCGGCCAGCGCGAGGCCGACGACCAGCACCTCCAGCGTGATCCGCCGAGCCGATGGGCGGGCGGCGGCCACGTCGTCGCGCCGCTCGTGCAGCGGCGTCCGGTGCGTCACGGCCAGCCGCGCGGCCGCGTAACCGACCGCCGTGAGCGGCACGAGAGCGGGCCCGGCATGGGCGATCCACGGCACCGGCCCCGGCACCAGGAAGGCCAGCGCCCATCCGGCCAGCGCCGCGGGCGCCACCGCGATCGCGACGAGCGCCGCGCCGGTCCCCGCCACCTGCCGCAGCGACCCGCCGCGCGCCCGTGCCAGCGCCAGCGGGTGGTCGATCCGCTCGATCAGCAGTTGTACGGCCAGCACGAGCACCCCGAGCGCCACGACCAGCAGGCCGCCGAGCACCAGGAACATCACGGTCTGCGCGGCGCCCAGCGCGGTCCCGAACCCGGCCAGCACCCCCGGCAGATCCGTCGCCAGCTCGTACGGGCTCCCGTTGCCCGCCAGCTGCAGCGGGATCAACCGCCCGTAGTCCTCGACGGCGGCGCTCAGTTCGGGCACGTCGAGAGAGGCGGGCGCGGTGGGATCGACCGGGAGGATCCAGCTGTAGACCAGGTTGCGGGTGGCGCCGCTCAGAACGGCCAGGCCGCTAGCCGGGATCAGCGCGGTCGTGCGCCGCTCCATCTCCTGCTTGCCGGGCGGCTGGACCTGCGTGACGTGCAGGACGTCGACGTCGTGGCTCCAGTAACGGGCGGCGGAATCCTTCGCCCTGAACACCCCGACGACCTTGGCGGCGATCTGGTTGCTCTCGCCGAGGATCCGCACGTCGCCGACCTCCAGCGGCATCGTGGTGCGGGCCTCGTCGACGATGCCCACCTCGAACAGCGGAATCTCCGACCCGTTCCAGCGAAGGACACCCGGTTTGCCCGGCGCCCGGCCGTCGATCCACTCGACCCGCCGGTCGCCGTCGGACAGCCAGGCGAGGTTGATGTAGGTGAGCCCGTTCGACTGGTAGACCGGCGTGTCGTACGTCTTCGCGCTCATCGGGCCGGTGGCCGAGACCAGCGGCCGCAGCCGCGGCGGCAGGAGCGAGCGGAGCCTGGCGTCCTTGGTGGAGAACTGGCCGGGGTCGCGCAGATCCGCCTGCTGCCCGCGCGTCTGGGTCTGTACGGTCAGGTCGGCCTGCGACGCGGACGCTTTCTGGAGGGCCCCGTGAAGCGCGTCGTCGTACGAGCCCTGCAGCACCCGCGGCAGCCCCGCCACGAGCAGGCAGGCGCTCAACGTCAGCAGGGACAGCACGGCGACCACGCCGAGCCGCACCCGGGCGAGCACCAGGATCCTCACAAGTCCTCCCCACCCTGCCCGCGCAGGTTGCGGGCCAGCACCGCGACGATGCCGAGCAGCAGCGCGGCCACCAGCGCCAGCATGGCCGCGGTCGCCGCCCATGGGATGTCGAGCAGCACGTCGGGCGTGACCGCCGCGGCCTGCCCGGTGAGCACGATGTGCGGCACGACCAGAACGCCCACGACGACCGCCAGTGCCGTGCCCGCCACCAGCGACAGCCCGATGACGAACGCCTGCTCGATCGCCAGCATCCCGAACACCTGCCGTGAGCTCACCCCGAGCGCCCGCAGGATCGTGAACTCGGCCATCCGCTCCCGGGCCGCGACGCTGGCGTTCACCAGGAAGCCCAGCACCGCGAACGCCAGCGCGGCCACGAAGCCCAGGATCAGCGCCCCCTGCAGCCCGCTGGCCAGCGGGTCGTCCCGCAGCCGCCCGGCGAGTTCGCGCTGGTCGACGGCCGTGACGTTCCACTCCGGCCGCTTCTTCAGCGCCGCGAGCGCGGGCTCGGTGTCGCCGCCGTCGGTGGCGAGCCACCATTCGGTGGCCGGTTTGGGTATCTGTCCCGCCGCCAGGCCGTATGCCTGGAGGGTGCCCCAGTCGGCCAGTACGGCCGGCTGGTCCGCGGCGGTCGTCGGCATGCGATCGACCAGGCCGGCGACCTTGACCTCGACGACCTGCCGATCCAGGCTGACCCGGCTCACCTGGCCCGGCGAGAGCTTGAGCGAGGCGGCCAGGTCGGTGGTGAGCACCACCGGCAGCGGACCGGTCGGCTCGCCGAAGGCGACCACGGCCGGCCGCGATCCGGTCACCTTCAGCGAAATCGCGTCGCCAGGGCTCAGACCGGTCACCGTGACCTGCGCGTCGCCGCTCTCGGGGGGATTGGCGACCAGGCCGCGGACGGACAGCGGATAGGCGATCTTCCCGGTCCGCCCGGCCGACGCCCCGAGATCCAGGTCGATCTGGTTGTCGCCCCGATGGAGCCGGCCCAGGGACAGCTCGCGCCAGACGCCGAGCGCGTCCGAGATCATGATCCGCAGCGGCACCTCGGCGTCGGCGTGGGCCCGTACCATGAGCGTGGTGGGCCTGCCCGGCAGCTCCAGCGGGCCACCTCGTGCCCGGCCCGAGCGCAGTTCCCGCGCCAGCTCCCCGACCGACCGCGCCGACAGGTCGGGCCGCAACTGGAGGAGCCGGTCGAGCTTGCCGGCGTCGAGACCGAGCAGGACCGCGTCCTCGCCGCTGAGGTCCACCTGGCCGCGGAAGGCGGGGGAGACCGTTGTGACGCCCGGCAGCGCCGCGAACGCGGTGCCCCGCCCGAGCGTGCCCAGTTCGGGACCGTCCGGTGGCCCGGAGATGCGCAGGTCGGTCCCGGTCTGGTGACGGGCCTGGTCCTCCTGGGAGCCGCGCCAGGTGGCGGCCGTGGCCATGGACACGATGCCGATCGCGATGGCCATGGTCAGCAGCAGCGCGGGCCCCGCGTACCTGAGCGGCCGCCTGCTGACCTGCCAGACGCCGAGCGCCGGAGCCAGCGTGGGCCGCCGGGCGGTGAGCCGCTCGGCCAGCTTCGAGACGCGGGGCACCAGGCGCAGGCCCAGCATGCCGCCGGTGAGCAGCGCCAGCGCCGGGCCCGAGACGATGAGCGGGTCGATGCCGAGGTCGCCGGCGGCGGTCGCGGTGACGGGCGCCCCATAGCGCCGCAGCTGCCAGATGGCCAGCGCCGCGACCAGCAGCAGCGCCAGGTCCGCCCCGGCCCGCTCGATCAGCCCGCGCCCGCCGCTCCGGCCGCGCGTCGACTGCTCCTCCACGTAACTACGTCGGGCGCCCGCGAGGGCCGGCAGCATGAGGAGTACGGCCGAGGCCAGGGCCACGCCGATCGAGACCGCGAACGTGCCGAGATCGGCCGAGGGCGCCAGCCGTACACCGGAGGCCTTGATCCAGGGCAGCGCGTTGACCAGGGCCAGCAGCGGCGGGCCGAGGAACGGCGCGACGATCGCGCACGGGACGGCCACCAGCAGCGCCTCGCCACCCGCCAGCGCGGCCAGCCGCAGCGTGCCCGCGCCGCGCGAGCGCAGCAGCGCCACCTCCATGCGGCGGTGGTCGGCGAGCAGGCGGGCGGTGAGCATGAGCGCGTACGCGGCCAGCAGCAGAAGCTGGAGCACCGGGATGAGCATGGTGGAGCGGGCCACCAGGGCGGCGGTGCCGAGCTGGGTGAGGATCTCCGGCAGGCGGCTGGTGGCGGTGCAGCTCGCGCAGCCGTTCGCCCGCAGCCGGTCGCGGAGCTCGCTCACCCGGCCGGCGAACGGCCGTAGCTGCTCCGGCGACAGCGTGCGCAGGTCGGGGACCGCGGTCCAGGTGGCGTTGACGTTCGTGGCGAAGCGGCTCAGGAACGTCTGGCGGGGGACCATCAGCGGGCCGTAGGTGGTGTACTCGCCCGTCTCGACGCCCCTGGTGAGCAGTTGCTCACCGGTCCAGCGGTCGCCGAACGGGTCGTTGAGCTGGAAGACGCCGGTGATGCGGACCTTGACCGCCTTGTGGTCGAGGCGGCCCTCGGTGGTGATCTCCTGACCGGACTTGAGGCCGCTCGCCGAGGCCGCCGACAGCGAGATCGCGGCCTCGACGACGTCGCTTCCGGCTCCCGGCCAGGTGCCGGAGATCAGCTTGGCGTGGGTGTCGAGGCCGTCATAGCTACCGAACCTGAGCAGTTCGGGGGTCTTGCGGCGCTCCTGGCCCGGCAGGACGTAGGAGTCGGAGCGGAAGGCGGTCGTGATGGCGGCGGGCGCGCCCGCGTAGGCCCTGGCGAGCTCGGCGCGGATCGCCCGATCGAGCGCCGGGAACGTCTCGGTGTTGACGGGCGTGGCGATGGTGGCGGCCACCTGGCCCAGCGACGCGGTCTCCATCGTGCGGCGCACGCCTACCTCGGCGATGGTGGAGGCGTACATCGTCAGTGCTACCAGCGTCGTGGTGGCCAGCAGGATCGACCCGAACGCGGCCAGTAACAGCAGCGGCTCGCTGAACGCCCGTTTGACGACCAACGGCCCCCGCATACGCCCCCCTTGCCCGTTTAGTGA
This sequence comes from Nonomuraea sp. NPDC049269, assembly GCF_043197155.1. Classification (NCBI taxonomy): domain Bacteria; kingdom Bacillati; phylum Actinomycetota; class Actinomycetes; order Streptosporangiales; family Streptosporangiaceae; genus Nonomuraea; species Nonomuraea sp. NPDC049269. The sequence continues at coordinate 686,620 of NZ_JBICSO010000007.1, read as the reverse complement.
ACCTTTGGGCATTCAGGCGGGGGGAGGCAAGGTGATCTTCAGAACGGTGACGGACCCGAAACGCCGGTGTGATATCGAAACCGTGACACAAAAAACGCCGCACCCCTTGACGGCGGTGCGGCGCTGTGGTGCCTTGCCTCTGACGTCCTACTTGGCAGCCAGGCCGGCGGCCTGCTTGGCGATCGCCGACTTGCGGTTGGCGGCCTGGTTCTTGTGGATGACACCCTTGCTGACGGCCTTGTCGAGCTGACGGGCGGCAGCCCGCTGCAGCTCGGCGGCCTGCTGGGCGTCGCCCTGCTCGGCAGCCTCGCGGAACTTGCGCACAGCCGTCTTCAGCGAAGACTTGACGGCCTTGTTGCGCAGGCGAGCCTTCTCGTTCTGCTTGTTGCGCTTGATCTGGGACTTGATGTTCGCCACGAAGAAGCCTCGGTGAAAGTCTGGTGATGGATGGGGCGCGCGGGCTCGAGAGAGGGCGCGCCACACGCAGTTGAACAGGTTACCAATAACCCAGGCGGCAGCTCAAATCAACACCCTGGGTAATTGGAGTCTCGGCCTAGTGTACGCGCTCAGGAGAACCACTCGGTGGTGTATTCGCGCCAATCCTCCTCAGTTGCCGTGAAATCGACGTACAGCGCCAGGCCGAACCGCTCCCGCCTGCCATGGTCCGTCAGGGCCAGCTTGGCGCCCTGGGCGGCCATGGCGACGCTCTCGGCGGAGTCGCTCCAGCCGACGCCATGGTCGTGGTAGGCGGGGGCGCCCACGAGGACCAGCTTCGTCTCGGGGACCAGGTCGAGAGCGAGCGTGGCCTGCCGTGCGACATATCCCCCGTAAAGGGACTGTGCGGGGGTGAAGGAGTCGTACGTCATGATGGCGATCTGGTCGACGCGGTCGGCGGCCTGCTGGAAGTAGCCGCTCGACCAGTACTTGTCGTGGCCGATGATGGCCCGGGCGGGCAGGCGCATCAGGGGGTACGGCTCGATCTGGGGCGTCGAGATGGACAGGAGCCTGGTGTGCAGGCGGGTCTTCTCGAGGAGGTCGAGGAAGTTGCGGTCGCCGTCGCCGATCGGCTCGAAGTCGTAGTGGATGCCGTCGAAGCCGGTCTGCATGATGGCGGCGGCTCCGGCCAGGACGTTCTCGCGGGATGTGGCGTCGTCGAGGTCGAGGAGGCCGTCGACCTTCTGGCCGAGCCAGGCGGAGACGCGGACGCCGGGGAGGCGCTCGCGAACCCATTGGACGAAATTTCGGGCGCTGGGGTATTTTGCGGGATCTAGGCGGCCGTCCTTCTCGAACGGTCCCGAATGGACGTACAGATCCTTGATGCCCGTGGCGCGCAGGCGTACCGCGAGCCGCTCCACGTCCGCCTCCGTACGGCGGCCGTCGACCCACGCGTGGCCGAGCCAGAGGGCGTCGTTACCTGTGCTCTTCGCCCAGGCCGCCGGGGCACCGGTAAACTGAAGACGGAGCGCGCCGGCCAGGAGGCCGATCAGCGCGACGACGATGGCCAGGGCCAGCGCGACAAGGCGCAGGCCACGGCGAATGGCGGTTCGGGCAATCACCCGGGCATGTCACCATGAAAGACGCTTGACCTCAACCCTGTCGAAACGGACTTCGGTGCGCACTCAGCCTGGCCAGACCGACCCCGCGTTGATCCGCAACTTCTGCATCATCGCGCATATCGACCACGGCAAGTCGACCCTTGCCGATCGGATGCTGCAGATCACCGGCGTGGTCGACGACCGGTCCATGCGTGCCCAATACCTCGACCGGATGGACATCGAGCGAGAGCGCGGCATCACGATCAAGTCGCAGGCCGTCCGGTTGCCGTGGGACGGCCACGTGCTCAACATGATCGACACGCCGGGCCACGTCGACTTCACCTACGAGGTGTCCCGGTCGCTGCAGGCCTGCGAGGGCGCGATCCTGCTGGTCGACGCCGCCCAGGGCATCGAGGCGCAGACGCTGGCCAACCTCTACCTGGCCATGAACAACGACCTGCACATCATCCCGGTGCTCAACAAGATCGACCTGCCCGCCGCGCAGCCGGAGAAGTTCGCCGAGGAGCTCGCGGGGCTGATCGGCTGCGACCCGTCCGAGGTGCTCAGGGTCTCCGGCAAGACCGGCGACGGTGTGCGCGAGCTGCTCGACCACGTGGTGCAGACCGTCCCCGCACCGGTGGGCGCCGCCGACGAGCCCGCCCGCGCGCTGATCTTCGACTCGGTCTACGACACCTACCGGGGCGTCGTCACGTACGTCCGGGTCTTCGACGGCCACCTGGGCAAGCGCGAGCGCATCCTGATGATGTCGACCCAGGCCGCCCACGAGACGCTGGAGATCGGCGTCATCTCGCCCGAGCCCAAGGTGTCGGAGCTGGGGCTGGGCGTTGGCGAGGTGGGCTACCTGATCACCGGCGTCAAGGACGTGCGCCAGTCGCGCGTCGGTGACACCGTCACCTCGGTCGCCAAGGGCGCCACCGAGATGCTGGCGGGCTACGACCACCCCAAGCCGATGGTGTTCTCCGGCCTCTATCCGATCGACGGCGACCAATACCCCGAGCTGCGCGAAGCCCTCGACAAGCTGCAGCTCAACGACGCCGCGCTGATCTACGAGCCGGAGACCTCGGCCGCGCTCGGCTTCGGCTTCCGCGTCGGCTTCCTCGGCCTGCTGCACATGGAGATCGTCCGCGAACGCCTGGAGCGCGAGTTCGGCCTGTCGCTGATCTCCACCGCGCCCAACGTCGTCTACCGCGTGGTCATGGAGGACGGCAGCGAACTGACCGTCACCAACCCGTCGGAGTTCCCCACCGGTGGCAAGATCGCGCAGGTCTTCGAGCCGGTGACCAAGTCGACCATCCTGGCCCCGGCCGAGTTCATCGGCGTGATCATGGAGATCTGCCAGGGGCGGCGCGGTCAGCTCCGCGGCATGGACTACCTGTCGGAAGACCGGGTCGAGATCCGCTACACACTGCCGCTCGGCGAGATCATCTTCGACTTCTTCGACCAGCTCAAGTCGCGCACCCGCGGCTACGCCTCGCTCGACTACGAGCCCGACGGGGAGCTGGAGTCCGAGCTGGTCAAGGTCGACATCCTGCTCCAGGGCGAGCCGGTCGACGCCTTCAGCGCCATCGTCCACAAGGACAAGGCTTATGCGTACGGCGTGGACATGGCCAAGAAGCTGCGTGAGCTCATCCCGAGGCAGCAGTTCGAGGTGCCGATCCAGGCGGCCATCGGGGCCCGTGTGATCGCCCGGGAGAACATCCGCGCGATCCGAAAGGACGTTCTGGCCAAGTGCTACGGCGGCGACATCACGCGTAAGCGCAAGCTGCTGGAGAAGCAGAAGGAAGGCAAGAAGCGGATGAAGATGGTCGGCCGGGTCGAGGTGCCTCAGGAGGCGTTCGTCGCGGCGCTGTCGACCGATTCGAGCGCCGACAAGACCAAGAAGTAGCCGACTGCTCGCCGCAAAGGACCTTCGCTACGCTCCGGACGACCTTTTCAGCCCACCCCTTACCCGATTCGGTGGTTGGCCGTCTGATGCCCGCCCGCCCACAAAGGCCCTCCGCTTCGCTCCGGACGTCCTTCCAGGCGGGCTGACGCCCGCCCCCTGAAGGACCTCGCTACGCTCGGACCGCCCTCCCAAGCACGCCTCGCCGGGTTGGCTGATGGGAGTGGAGTGGACTGGCCTTGGCGGCAACATCATCGAGACCGGCACCGACTCCTGCCACCTCGCGCCAGCGCGGGCCGCACTCGCTTCGTTCGCCCTTCGGGTGGCCTACGGTCATGCCGCCAGCCCCCGACGCTCCCAACCCCAACTCCGTGTCCGGCCCCGGTGGACCGTCGCCGCTGCTCCCGAATAATCGCGTAGATCGTTCTGTCCCCACGCTGGCACAATTGCCCGATGCGTTTGTGGACGGTCCAGCATCGAGCGGTTCTCAGGTCGCTGGAGGATGCCAGCGGCCTGGTCGGTGACTGGGACCGGATCATGGTCCGAAGCTACCGGGCCTGCTACGAGGAGATGGTGGCGGAGATGGCACGGCGTGGCCTCGACGGTGGAGGCCGGCCGCCGGTGTGGGCGTGGGCCGGGCCGGACACTCGCGACAACAGCGTGGCGCTGGCGGCGGAAATGCTCCTCTGCCCGCAGACTCCGGAGGAGTACGCCCGCTATGTGGTGCTCGACCTGGACGTGCCGGACGAGGTCGTCCTGCTCAGCTCGTACGGGCGCTGGAACGACTTCATGAACGCGATCATGATGGGCGAGGGATCGCCGGACATGGATTGGGCGATCGGCCAAGAGGAGCCCAACGGGGTGCAGGCGTGCCTTACGCGTGTCGCAGCCGGATGGGTTCTCGGCGTCCGTCCGTTGGAGCCGTTCAGGCCGGAAGAGGAGGACGAGGAAGGCGGAATCAGCTCCTGACCGTGCGCCGCGGACGGCCTATTCGCCGACCTGGTACGAGGTGGACCACGACTACTACGAACAGCTACCTGGCCTGGCCAAGTCTTACACCCTCGTGTCCCCATGCCGGGATGGCGGCAGCTTGGGTACCAGCAGGTCGTCGACCATCGGCTCCGGGTGATCGCCGTGCATCCGGGGCGGGCCGAGCGCGTCAGCCGGTTGCGTAGTTCCCGCCTCCTTCCACACCGCACCGCGCGTCCAGCCAGTCGACCACCCACTGTCCGGGCGGTATGGCCTTCGACCTGACCGAGCAGACCCTGTCCTGGTGGCTATCTCCGGCCGCCCGTAGAAGGGCGACGGAGGAGAGTGTGCGCCCCGGACCCGTTCACGATTTCAGCTTGAGCCTCTTCCTCGACGCACCCGGGAACACGACGACCAGGTGCTCCTCCCCTGCATCGCCGACCCGCACGTAGACACGGAGCCGGTAGCGGCCCTTCCCCGCGATCGCCAGGTTCGGCATCGGGGCACCGGCGCCCACTTCTCCGCCGCCCATCTCCGGCACGGTGAGCCGGCCGCTGCGGCTGACGATCGGCACCTCGTTGACCTGCTCCCACCCGGCCGTCCGCGGTGGCGGCGCGGTGCGGAAGGCCTTCACCGTAAGGCACAGATCACTGACGTCTTCGACGTGCCCGATGAGCACGGCGCTGCCGGCCACCCCGATTTGGGTGTTGTCGTCGAAGACCTTGTCCATCGCCTGCTCCGCCGCCTCGTCGGTCGCTTCGTCTTCGGGGTCGTGGACCAGATAGCCGGGATCGCCGTCGACGAACAGGAAGTATTTGGCCGTGGCCTGGGCGACACCCTTCGTCCGGGGCCACGGGTCGCGGCACTTCGCGTTCTTCTCGGCGATGTAGGCCGCGTTCGCCGCCTCCGTCTCCGTGGTCGACCGCAGCAGCTCGGGATGGGTTGCGCCGACGGTCTCCGGGCACACGTAGACGAGATCCCACGGGTCCACGCGCCAGGCGGGCCGCGCGCTCCCGGCCTGCGTCAGAATCGCCTTCTGCTCGTCGCGGTCCTCTGTACGGCACAGCGCCCGCCCGTACGCGAGGACCGCCTGGTCCGACAGGCTGTCCGGGAACATGGGCGGGACTCCGCCCTCTCTGCTCCGCGCTCGGCACAGGAACGCGGCGTCGCGTTCCTCAGGTTTCAGGTCGCCGAAACTGGGGCGGTCATAGCAGCCCATCGACCAGCTGGTGTAGGTGAGGTGCGCAGTCTGCTCCGGGTGGATCAGTGCGATGATCGGCAGTACGGTTACGGCCGCCACCGCGACGCGGATCACGCGCCGCCGCGCGGGCGGAGGGTCCGCCAGGTGCTCCTCAGTGGGCAGTTCACGGGCGGTCGCCGCTATCCACACGGCGCTGACGAGCCCTACCGCGTCCAACATGACCGTCATCGCCGGATTGCCGCTGGAGATCCTTCCAATGAGAAGGTAGAGCGGGATCACCAACGCGTAGACGCCCACCGACAACCACCCGGCGGCCTGCGTGCCGCGGCTCCACCGGCCGTCGCGCCGCTGCCCGACGACCGTGATGATGGTCGCCGCCAATCCGCTCAGCATCAAGCCCAGTTCGACGATGTCGCCCGAGCCAAGGTCTGGGAGGTCGAGTTCGTCCAGCAGTTCGTTGGCCATCCCGGCCAGCTCGACCGCGAACATCGCTCCGGCCGCCGCGCGCAGCATGCGGGACCGCCAGCGGATAACGAGCAGGAAGAGCACGTCAATCGCGGTCCACAGCGCGAGCTGGAATGCCGCGTTGACCCCGTCGGGGAGCAGTTCGATCGTGTACCACAGTACGAGGGTGTAGGCCACCGCCAGATACAGCAGTCGGCGCAGCGCCTTCGCCCGGCGGTCCAGCGGTCCCGGCGCGGGGGCACGCAGGATCAGCCACAGGAGTGCGGCCTTCACCAGGGCGGCCACGAGTAGTGCCACAGTCGTCGGGGTGTCAAACCCGGCGCGCGTATAGAACTCCGCATAGGCCGGCGGCGACCAATCGACGGCCACCCAAAGCCAGGTGTCGCCGAGCATCAGGCCTGCGCCCGCCGCCGCAAGAGCCAGACCTACTAATACAATCCTTATAATCCGCCAGAAACTATCCGAAAGCACGGGACGCGATCTTAGCGCGGCACCGCCGTATGGGCGGACACAGCAGAACTAGTGATCCCAGAAGGTTATGTACCCGCTACGCCGCCACTCGCGAGGGCCGTGGGCGCCCGTTTAACTTCGAAGAGCTGCTAATTCCTGGCCTACTTCAGACGGCCGATTACTACTGCGCATACCTCGCGACCCAGCCAACCGATTTCGGCAGTGACGAGATTGATCGAAAAATCGCCTTCCGGACAGGAGCGGATGCTCCAAGACGACGCCCGCAAGCTTTCCTTCGTCCTCAACGAGGCAAGTCTGCGGCGGGTCGCCGCTACCAGCACGTTCACCCGTCCGCTGTCACCCTCAAGCGGCAGTCCGCAGTTCGTGGAACCACGCGCCCGCGGTTGGTCGGGCCAGCGTGACATCAGCAGTGCGTCCAACCGGGCCATCCAGGCGGCGGCGCAACGCGGCAATGATCGCTTCCACGTGGGTGATCGGCGGTCACGTCACGCTCACACCCGGAACGAGGAACCTCTCGCCTTCCGAGATGGGATCGACGCTCTCCGGCCGGCGAGCCTCGATCTCATCGGAACACCCCGCCGACAAAGCCGCTGTGGGGAACCGTCACCGCAGAGCGACAGGCGACCGTCGCATGCGGAAGGCATTCAGAGGTCGCTCACATGCTCCTCAGGGCACCGCGAATGCCTTCTATGACGGCCACGGCCTCCGAAGAGGAGCCGCTCTCCTCCCAGAGTTCCAGCCACTCCGAGCCTTCGCCCATCACCCGGTCCAGCGCCCGCGCGGCCAACGCCACGAGTTCGTCATCGACCTCCACCCTGCCGCCTTCCAGCAGGAAATCCGGCGCATAAGGCGAGGTGATCGGCACGCCGCTGCGTTGAGAGGCGACAATGGCCGCTGCCGCGATCGCCTCCACTGCCTCATCGCTGTCCAGATATTTCGCACGACCCGCAGCGCCTTTGAGCGCCTTGCGGATCAGAGCCGGACGCCGCTTAGGGGCTGCGTTGTGCAGATCACCGCACCAGTCGGCGGCCGAGTCGTTGTCGAACGGTCCCACATCCCATGTGCCCATGGCCGATTCATATCGGACCTCGCCGACATTTAGCCCCCCACCACCACGACCGCTTCGGGTGCGACCTCCCCATGCACTCGCCGAAGGTATTCCACAGCGTGTTCTGTGGCCGGGTCATGGTTCAGCCGTTCCCGGTAGAAATGGAGCCGTTCCTCGCAATCATCGATGATCTCGCTCCACGTACGGGCCCAGATGCGAACTCCTCCCTCCCACTCGGCGATGCAGCCTGGCGGACGGTTCGGCGCGTTGGCATCACGTCTGACGATCTCCGCCATCTCGGTGGATACGACCCAGAAGTCCCAGGAAACGCGGGCATCGCGGAACTGTGGATCGCTGACGACCGCCTCCGCATAGCTCTTGATCTGGGCGACCTCCGCCTGGCCGATCTTGACCCTGGGAGCCTTGAGTTCGACTATGAGGTGCTCTCGCCCGGAGCTTCCCTGGTGAGCACGCCCCAGCAGGAGATCGACGATGCCCGTCCGACCGTCCTCACGGCGGACCGGATTGAGCTTGCCGTCTTCTGACTCCCGGCCAAGCTCTTGGAGATGGCGAACGAGGATCGCATCCAGGCTCTGGTCGCTGACCATCAACGCGTAGGCGTCGCCGAAGATCCAGGTCTCGCGCTCAAGGATCTTGTGCAGCTCGCTCCGTTCCTTGACCGTCCGGCTGATCTCCGGCTCGAAGACCAGCCTTTTCAGCGCGGCCAGGAAATCGAGCGGTCACTGACCTGTCCTGTTGCCTTGATCACTTCAGACAGGCTCGTCCGCTGAAGGATCCGCTTGAGTTCTTCCTGTTCGGACTGAGGCAGCCGGAACAGTTCGTCAAGTACCGGGTAGAGCCCACTTGGATCACGGGAAATGATCTCTCTGAGCAGCCGCAAGGTGGTCTTCTTGCTCTGCGTCACGCCTGGCAGTCGCCGGGAGATCCGCGTGGCCACCTCGTCGAACATCTCACGTTCGACAGCCTGCGCGGGCTCGGCAGGCTCCTCAGAGTAGGGATAGACCCCCTCGATCTTCCACTCCTGGATGAGCCTGGTTCGACGCTCTTGGTCGCGTCTCTTGACGTGCGCACGGAGTGTCTCCCGCGCAAGCGCCAAAAGGGGTCCGATCTCGTCCATCTTCAGCTTGAGCCCCTTCTTCGACGCACCCGGGAACACGACGACCATCGGCAGTACGGTTACGGCCGCCACCGCGATGCGGATCACGCGCCGCCGCGCGGGCGGAGGGTCCGCCAGGCGGTCCTCAGCGGGCAGTTCACGGGCGGTCGCCGCGATCCACACGGTGCTGACGAGCCCCACCGCGTCCATTATGACCAGCATCGCCAGCATTGCCGTTGGAGATCCTTCCGGAGAGAGTGAGCAATGCCCCCAGCATCGACAATGACGACATAGCCCTCGTCTGGCGCAAGTCGGGGTTTAGCAATGCCAGCGGCGATTGCGTAGAGGTCACCACTTTGCCCAGAGGCGGAGCTGCTGTGCGTGACAGCAAGGACCCTCAAGGGCTACAGCTCCGGTTCAGCGCGTCCGAGTGGGTTGCGTTCATCGATGGAGCCAAGGCGGGTGAATTCGACTTGCCGTCCGCCTGAACAAAGGCGTCGGACGAAGAAGAACGCCCGGTCGCCTGTGTGGTGATCGGGCGTTCGTCATGTGCATGCGGTGGTGGCCCCACAGGGATTTGATCATGCTCCGGCGGGGCGCCGCTCCGGATTGATGGCCTCACGACCCAGGCCGCGCCGCAACTGGTGCCGTGGGGTCTGATCATTCCTTTCTTGGCGGCCGAGTATGTCCGGTGTGTCGGTGGTTTCAGAGGCCGAGGACGTCCGGTGTGGCGGCCAGGGAGCGCCAGCGGGCCGCCGGGTCGTCCACCAGGCGGCGGGCTTCCAGATCGAGCAGCCCGCCCACGCTGGTCATCTCGGCCGCTACCCGCCCGTCGGCGTGCCTGAACTCCTGTGCGATGGTGAACGTCTTTCCCTTGCCCCACACGAACGCGCACGTCACCTCCACCTCGTCGCCGCCGCGCAACTCGCCGAGGTAGCGGATGGTGTTCTCCAGGGTGACCGGGCCGACGCCCGAGCTTCGCATGTCGTCGACCGAGATGCCCGCCGCACGTAGGCACTCCCAGCGGGCGTGGTCGCCGTACTGGTGGTAGACGGCGCTGTTGACGTGGCCCTGCGTGTCGAGCTCATAGCCGCGTACGGCGATGCGTACGGAAAAGGTCATGTCCGCTCCTCCAGCCAGGTGTGCGATTTCGCGGTGAGGTAGCGCAGGCCGTCGTCGCCGATCTCGATCCAGTCGCCCCTGGCCCACCCGCCGGTCGTCTGCGGGGCGAACCCGTGCCGCTGGAACAGCACCGACGCCTCCTTCTGCGTCAGCCCCCGCCGCCCCCACTCCTCGATGACCCGGGCGGTCCGCTCGTCCTCCCCGGCCTCCTCCTCGCCCAGGGCGGCGGCGAGCTCCTCGAACCCACGGGCGATCAGCCGGAGTGCGGCCTGCGTGCGTGCTACGTCCATCTCTCATCGCCTACCAATCGACCCCGATTGCTAACCGATCCTACCTCGTCAGCTCCGCCGAGTGTCTCCACAACGGCCCTACGCCGGGTCGTTGGCGCCCGCCTCCGAACGCGAACCCGCCTTCGGAAAGTGAGCGATTGAGTACACAATGTGTCTGGCGCGACTACCGTTCCAGACGATGGATCACCCGCACCCATGGAGCCCTCGCTGCGTGGACCAAACACCCCGCCGTCATCGCTACAGCTCTCACTCTGGCCACCACCCCAGCAGACTGCGGCAACCGCAGCACCACCCAGCCTGAAGGCCGCCATGGCTGCGAAAACTCCTGGGGACCACTCACCGCCGTCCAGTTCGCATCAGTCGCGCCCCGAGTCAGAGCGAGCCTGCGCGTCACATGCGACCAGGAAGTCCTCACCACGTTCCACGCCCGGATCGCCATCGACCACAAAGACGGCCTGTTCGCCGACTGGTACGAGGTGGACCACGACTACTACGAACAGCTGCCTGGCCTGGCGAAGTCTTACACTCTGGTGGCCCCCTGCCGGGATGGCAGCTACCGGGCGCGTGCCTCCATCGTCGGCACGTTCACCAACGGCGAGCCCTACAAGGTGCAGGACGAGAGTTCCAGCAGCCACGTAGACTGCGACCACCCCGAACCGATCACCTGAGGGCCTGCCGGCTCCCGCTCACCACTCCCCACGGCGGGCATTCGATCACCGTACGGCCGAGCGGCGGCACCACCTCAAACGCCCAATGAGCCGCAACCTCAGGTTTGGCCTGGGGGATGTCCTCAGTGCTGTAGGCGGGCCGCACGAACACGTGACCGTGCTGCGGGGCCCGCTTGCGGCCAGGAAGGTGCATGCGTTCAGCGTCGCACATGGTGACACGCTTGTCGCCGCTACCAGCACGTTCACCCCGTCCGCTGTCACCCTCAAGCAGCAGTCAGCAGCTCGTGGCCAGCGCCGGCAGGTCCTCCTTGGCGTTCCACGCGGCTATGGCCGGCCTTCCGGCCCGCGCCCTGGGCGCCAGCAGGTCGTCGACCATCGGGTCCGGGCGGTGTGGCCTTCGACCTGACCGAGCAGGCCCTGTCCTGGTGGCTACAGGGCACCTCGCTGTTGATGCTGATGGCGAAGTCCCGGCACAAGAAGCCGGAGAACGTCCGCCGCTGCTTCAAGCCGTCCCCCGAGGCGATCGCCGAGCTCACGAGCCTGCTCGCGCCCGGCGGCGGCAACCGCTGAGCCGCGTTCCTCGATCCTTCTCGGTGGCAACGGCGGAGGCGGAGAGGAGTGTCGCAGCGGAGAGGCTGCCCCAGAGGGCGGCCGAGCCGTGGGCGGCGAGAGCGGTGATGACCGCAGGGGAGACGGCGAGGCCGAAGCCCGTGGAGAGCTGGAAGCGGGCGAGGGCGCGTCCCAGGACATGGGCCGGGGTGAGGGCGGTGACGAGCGCGGTGGCGCTGCCGGCATAGATGATCTCGCCGATCGTGCAGACCACGGACACCGCGGCGACGGCCGGGGCACTCCAGCCGTGTCCCAGTGAGGTGGCCGCGAGGAAGCCGAGGTAGGACGCGGCGAGTACCACGCCGGCGAGAGCCAGCACGGTCCGCCGGGAGAAGCGGGACATCAGGACGGTGACCGGAACCTGCAGGGTGACCACCAGCACCGTGTTCGCCACGAAGATGGCTGCCGGCCACACCGGGGATGCGTGCACCTGTGTCACCAGGATCAAGGGGAGCGCGATTTCGGGGACGTTGAGGCAGAAGACGTAGATCACGTTGGCGGCCAGCAGCGCGCCCATTCGAGGTGCGGGCCCGCCGGCCCTGTCCGTGGCCGGAGTAGCGGCCGGATGTGTGCGCAGGTGGACCGACCATGCCAAGGCCGCCGCAGCGAGATAGGCGAGCCCGGTGACGGCTGCCAGCGCCTGCAATGCGGTGGTGCCGCCCGCCAGGCATGCGGTGGCAAGGAGGGCGCCCACGCCCAGGCCGGCGTTGCGCAGGGCGCGGCCTCCCGCGAGAGCGACGTCACGTTCGCGGCCGTGGGCGACCGTGGCCACGAGGGCCGCATGGGCGGCCGGCCATGCCTGGTTGCCGATGCCGAGGAAGAGTGCCGCCGTCGCGAACAGCCAGACGTGCCCCACCGGGGCGGCCAGCAGCAGCGCCACGCCCAGCACCCGCACCAGCATCGACGCTGCCACCACCGTGCTGCGTGCGCCCCGGTCCAGCCATCGGCCCACCGCGGGCATGCACACCAGACCCATGACGACGCCGACCGTCATGGCGATGCCGGTGGCCGACGTGGACAGCCTCAGCACCATCACCCCGTAAAGCAACAGAAAGGGCCGCAGCAGGCCGGTGCCGAGCGCGTCCACGGCCAGGGCGACGGCATAGCGGGGGCCTCCGGAGGCACGGACGAGGGCGCGCGGCTGGATCTTGGTGGTGGTGGTTGCCATGGCGTCAACGATGCGTTCGGCCGCCGGGCCGACTGTGTCGGTTGACGGACACCGTCAATCGACGCCGTCGCCAGCCATCCGACCAGCGATGATGAGGGGATGACGTTGAGGATCGACATCAGCGGCCTGCCGTCCGGGCGACTGCGGTTCGCTGCCTCCCCGCTGGCCGAGCTGACCGCGATGCTGCACGTGCTGGCCGAACCCGGGCATCACCCGCAGCTCGCCGGCTGGGCCGGGGACGTCTGGACTGGGCTGCGGCCGGAGCTGGCCGAGCGGTTGCGGGAGGCGGAGTTCCTCTGGCGTTCCTCACGAGCCGACTTTCTGGTCCCCGCTCGTCCTCGGCCGACCCTCGCCGAGGAGCTGGACGATGTGGACCTGATCGACGATGAAACCTATGTGACCGCCGCGCTCGTCACCACGTGCGGCAGCAACCGGGTCCACTTCGCCGCGCCGTCGCCGCTCGCCGACGCGACGGCGCGCGAGCGGGCCCTGGACCTGGCCCAGGCCCGCGGCGCGCTTCAGGAGGCCTTCGCGGAACGGCTGCTCGCGGACCCGGCCGGCGTGCGGGCGCGGGTGCGTCACACCCTCGAACAGTGCGCCGAGGCCTTCTTCGACGCCGCCTGGACGGGCGTCGCCGTGCAGCTCGCCACCGACCTGCGCCTGAAGAACGACCTGCTGAAGCGCCAGGGCATCGGGGCGGCACTCGCGTCGGTCTCCAGCGCCGTCACCCTGGCGCCGGACGGCAACCGCATCATCGTGGACAAGCTGCAGGACAACGCGACCGCCGCCCACGGTAGCGGGGTCACCTTCCTCCCCAGCGTCTTCGGCCGCCCGCACCTGGTGGTGGTCCACGCGCCCGGGTGGCAGCCGGTGGTGCAGTACCCCGTGGCCGAGGCGAGTCCATCGGAGCCGGTATCGCTGGAAACGGTCACGCTACGGCTGGAGGCACTCGCGCATCCGGTACGGCTGCGGCTGCTGCGCACCCTCGCCCGCGGCCCGCACACCACCGGTGAGCTGGCCCACGCTTGGGAACTTTCACCCCCGGAGGTTTCCCGCCACCTCGCTGTCCTGCGCCGCGCGGGCCTGCTCACGGCCCGGCGGCACGGTCGTTACGTCCGTCACACCCTCAATCTCCCCGATCTGACGGCGCTGGGCGCCGACCTGCTGGCGGCCGTACTGCGCTGAGCAGCTTCGGTCTGCCAGAAGGCGGGCGACAAGCAGAATCCCCGTGTACGCCGGGGATTCTGTCGGTGCCGCCCGCTACCTTTCTGTCCGAACACCTGTGCGATAGGAGGGTGACATGCTTGCCGCTGAGCAATTCGAGCGTGCTGCTGTGCTGGGGGTCGCCGTGGCGGAAGAGATGCGGCGGTTGCTGAGACTGCACGCGGTTCCGGCCGAGGAGGCGGGTGACGGCACCGTCCTGGTCGACGTGCCCTATCCCGATGCGGCCGTGGTGGTGGCCGTGCTCGATGTGGCCGCCGACTGTTTCGGCGAACGCGGCGGCTCGGTCGAGGAGACCCGGCAGGCCGCCCTGGAGACGGTCTTACAGCTTGCGGGCTTCGACGACGACTCCCAGCTCAACCGCGCCGAGGTCAGGGGTTCGGGCGGACGAGACCGTGGCGGTACGCGTATGTGACGGCCTGTGCTCGGTCTCTCAGGCGGGCCTTGGCGAAGAGGTTGTTGATGTGGGTCTTGACGGTGGCCTCGCTGATGAAGAGCCGGGTGGCGATCTCGGTGTTCGACAGGCCGTCGGCGATGAGCCGCAGCACCTCGACCTCGCGTGGCGTCAGGCCGTCGCGCGCTTCGTCGCCGGTGTTCCTTGCGGTGTCCGCGCTGCCGGGAGTGCGCCGGTCGATTGTCGCGTCCGGCCTGCCAAGGGCAGGTGCGGGAGGCTGCCGGGGAGCAGCGGGGCCATCGGCGAGATCAGGCTGTTCGTGCGGGTCGAGATCAGGTCGCTCACCCGCCGGTCGGCCGCCGTCGGGCGCGGTCCGGTGCGGGCGTTCGCCCCAGGGTCGGCCGTCGTCGGGAGCTGTCATGGCGTCGAGGAGGCGGCGTTGGACGGTGGGGTCGAGCTGGGCGTTGCCGTGCACGACGGTGGTGATGGCCTTGGCGATCTCGTCCGAGTCCGCGCTCTTGGTGAGGAAGCCGCGTGCCCCCGCCCTGAGCGCGGCGAACACCGACTCGTCATCCGAATACGTCGTGAGCACCACCACCTGGGTGTCAGGGTGTTCGGCGCGGATGCGGCGGGTGGCCTCGACGCCGTCCATGCGCGGCATCCGGAGGTCCATCAGCGCCACATCGGGCTGCCGCTCCGCGACCAGGCGGAGCGCCGCCTCGCCGTCTCCAGCCGAACCGACCACCTCGATGCCCGGCAGGAGCCCGAGCAGCAGTACCAGCCCCTCACGGACGACCGCCTGGTCATCGACGACGATCACCGTGACGCTCATGATCCGGTCACCGTGGCGGGGCTGTCGGACATGAGGGAAGCCATGCGGGCGCTCCGCAGGTGGACGCGGAAGCCGCCGTTCGTCTCGTCCACACACCGGCTCATGCCGGGACCCACAAGTGGACCTGGAAGCCGTCGTGCGTCTCGCCCGCTGACAGGGTGCCGCCGAGAAGCTCGGCTCGTTCGCGCATACCCACGAGGCCATATCCTCCCCCAGGTGTGCCTGGCTCGGCGCTGGCGGGGTTGGTGATGCGCAGGCCGCATGAGCCGGGCTCGTACATCAGCCTGACCGTGGCCGGAGAGCCGGGCGCGTGCCGCCGTACGTTCGTCAGAGCCTCCTGGGCCGTGCGCAGCAGGGCGAGCTCTGCCTCCGGGGGCAGTCGGTGTTCCGCGCCCGAGATGTGCAGGGTGCACGGACGGTCGGTGGCCGCCTGGAAGTCCTCCACCAGCGTCCGCAGCGCCTGTGGAAGGGCCGGTGAGTCTTCGCGCAGGGCCGACACCGCCCGCCGGGCCTCCTCCAGCCCGGATTTGGCCAGGTCGCGGGCGTGGACCACACGGTCGAGCGCTTCGTCGGTTTTGTTTGCGCGGAGCAGCAGCTTGGCGCCCTCCAGGTGTACGAGTTGTGCCGACAGCGAGTGGGCGAGGATGTCGTGGATCTCTCTGGCGATCCGCGCTCGTTCGGCGAGTACGGCCTCGCGGGCTTCGGCGGCTCGGGCCGCCCGGCGTTCCTTGACCGAGTACGCCACCAGGAATACCAGGCAGGCGCTGAGGATGAGGCTGAGATCGCGACCCAGCCGCCCGTAGATCGCCCCCTCCACGAGCAGCCCGCCGATGGCCAGGACCCCGATCGGCACCGAGTGGCGCAGTGGCAGCCGGACCGCCGCAATGCCGAGGCAGTAGAGCAGTACGGCGAGCGCCGGACCGCCGTCGACCACCGCGTCGAGGATGATCGCGAAAACGACCGACAAGCCGAGCGCGATCGCCATGACCGGCGCCCGGGACGTGACCGCCGCGACAGGCGCTCGGGACGCGATCCATCTGACGGGCCGGCGGGACGCGGTCGTCATGCGGGACACGCGGGAGGTGATCGCTCTGACCTGGCGGGAGGTGATCGCTCTGGCCAGTACGCCGAAGGCGGCTCGCGACACACCGACGGGCTCGGACGGGCGCGACGCCACGTGGTCCAGCGGTGGTTGGGGCATCACTTGGTCCTGAGGCTGTCGGGATGGCGCTCGGCCTGGCGTGGCCTTGTGGTCCTGTCGGAGTGTGGGCGTCTTGCGGACCAGAGGGAGTTGGACGACGAGGAGCATGATCACTATGGCCGAGGTCAGTGTGGTGGCCGTCAGGCTGGTGCCGGTCAAACCAAGCGTGGGCTTGGCCCGTATCTGTGCCCATACGAACACCACGATCGCCCCCCACCGCAAGATGAAGGGGACGATCTTTGACGGGTCGGGCATCACTCCACGAAGTTATCCGCCCGCACGGTCGTAGCGGAAAGGGCGCGGCCGCGACGGGCGACGAGGAGAGCCTGGGTGCCGATGGTCAGGCCGATGAAGAACAGGAGGCCGGAGGTCGAGACGGGCAGACCGAGGGCGGCGCCGGCGAAGTAGAGGCCCACGCGGCTCGCGAGCGAGGCCAGCCAGGCCAGAAGGGTCAAGGGGGTGGCTTTCGACCAGGTCACTCCGGCCTCGTCCATCCAGACGCGCACGGTCGCGGCGCGGATGGCGCCGAAGACCACGGCGGCGACGGCCTCCACGACCCCCAGGGCCAAGCTGAGGGCCAGGTGGTCGCCATCGATGAGGCCGCCGGTGAACACGCCCAGGACGATCATGGCAACGGAAACGTAGACGATGCCGTTTCTGGCCGTTGGGCGGGTCATCATCTGCCGATAAACGATGAAGACGGCGGCGGCGAGGATGAGCAGGGCGCTCTGTGTGGGCTCCATGGGCTTGACGGTAGGGAGGAAGGATGTGGCTGCAGATCGGACTGGGGGTTGAGCCGTGGATCTCCACCCTGGGGTGGAGGCACTGGCACTTCCGACGAATGGGCGGCGTGCGGGCGCGGCAGGAAACGCGCCCGCACACCACGATCACCGCAGCGCCGCGATCACGGGGTCCGAATCGAGCGGAGTCACCACGATCACGCGGCTCCATGGTCCGGAGATCCGGTGATCCGCATCCGGTGGTCAGCTGGGCCCGCGAGCAGCGTCGTGATCATCGCAGTATCGAGTACAGCGCCGACGTGAGTGAGGCCCGGGAGTCGTCCTCGTCGATTGACCACATCATCGACCCGCCCAGCCCCTTGAGCCGGATGTAGGCCGCCTTCTGCAGCATCACCTTCGGATCGTCGTACGACCAGAACTCGTTCCCGTCGTACAGCCACAACGTCCCCGTGCGCAGGTCCCGGTACCGCTTGCCGGGCTTGGTCACCAGGTCCTTGTAGTCCTCCGTCCCCGCACCCCACTTGCCCGGCGCCGGTCCGGTTGCGGGCTTGTAGAGGCCGTCGCCGCCGGCCGTGACCCCGGTCCAGCCCTGGCCGTACGCGGGGACGCCGACCACGATCTTGTTCGCGGGCGCGCCGCGTGACAGGTAGTCGCTTACGGTCTGGTCGACGCTGTACCGGGTCGGGTTCGGGTCGCGCCGGTCCGTCAGCAGGTTGCCGTTGTGGCCGGTCTGGAGTTCCCAGCTGCCTCGCAGGTCGTACCCCTGGACGGTGGCGAAGTCGAGCTGCCTGAACACCTGCTGCACCTCGAACCCGGCGTCGATCTTGGCAGTCGCGGCCGGCAGGAAGGCCGTCAGCTGCGACGACGCGGAGAACGCCCGCAGCCGCGACCGTAGTTCCGTCGCGAAGAGGGTGTAGTTCCGCTTGTCCTCGGGCCTGATGACGTTCCCGTCGGCGCCGGACGAACCGGGCCATTCCCAGTCGAGGTCGATGCCGTCGAACACCCCGGCCCCGGCACCCGGCTCCAGCCCCGGCAGGTTGCCACGCAGCCACAGGTCGACGCACGATTGCGCCAGTTTCGCGCGTGACTCGGGAGTGAGGACGGCGTCGGAGAAGTGGCCGGATCCGGTCCAGCCGCCCAGAGAGATCAGCACCTTTAGCCCTGGGTGCTTGGCCTTGAGCTTGCGCAGCTGGTTGAGGTTGCCGTTCAGGGCCTGCCCGGGCGCGTCGGCCACGCCGTCCACGCTCTGCTCGGCGGGCACCGGGCGCTGCCAGTCCGCCCAGGGGTCGGCCGAGTAGCAGGTTCCCTCGGCGTTGACGAAGCCGAAGGCGTAGTTGAGGTGCGTCAGCTTGGCGGCGGCGCCGCTGGCCTCGACGTCCTTGACGTGGTAGTTGCGGCCGTAGATGCCCCACTGGATGAAGTAGGCGACGCGTTTGAAGCCGGTATGGGCTTCAGCGGGCACGGCTACCGCTGACAGGCCCAGGAGGAGTGAGAGTGCGATCAGGATCTTCTTTTTCACAAGGTGTCTCCAGATAGGAAACTTTCCTAATAATTTCTCCGGATCGTAGAGCCGCTGGATCAGGCAGTCAATGGCAACGGGCAGACTGGAGGCGTGCCATCCACCCTGCCCGACGGCGACGCCGCGCCCCCGTCCGGCGACCTAGCCGAGAGCGCGCTACGCGGCCTCGGTGAGCGTCCGTTCGGCTTCTACGTGCACGTCCCGTTCTGCGTGACGCGCTGCGGCTACTGCGACTTCAACACCTACACCGCCGCCGAGCTTGGCCCCGGTGCGTCGCATCGTGACTACGCCGACACGGCCATCGAGGAGGTACGGCTGGCACGGCGCGTCCTCGGTGACGTGGAGCTCCCGGTCGAGACGGTGTTCTTCGGTGGCGGCACGCCCACCCTGCTGCCCGCGGAGGACCTCGGCCGGATCCTCGGCGCGATCGACGCGGAGTTCGGGCTCAAGGCGGGCGCCGAGGTGACCACGGAGGCCAACCCCGAGTCGGTCGACCCTGCCTACCTCGGCAGGCTGCTGGACGGCGGCTTCAACCGGGTCAGCTTCGGCATGCAGAGCGCCAGGGAGCACGTGCTCAAGGTGCTCGACCGGCAGCACACGCCGGGCCGGGCGGCGCAGGCCGTACAGGAAGCCAAGAAGGCGGGCTTCGAGCACGTCAACCTGGATCTGATCTACAGCACGCCCGGGGAGTCCGACGACGACTGGCGGGCGTCGCTGGAGGCGGCGATCGCCGCCGAGCCCGACCATGTCTCCGCCTACTCACTGATCGTGGAGGACGGCACGCGGCTGGCCGCCAGGATCAGGCGCGGTGAGCTGCCGATGCCCGATGACGACGTTGCCGCCGACCGCTACCAGATCGCCGACTCGCTGCTGGCGCAGGCCGGGTTCCGCTGGTACGAGGTGTCCAACTGGGCCACCGGCGACGACGCGCGGTGCCGCCACAACCTGCTCTACTGGACCGGCGGCGACTGGTGGGCCGCCGGCCCCGGCGCGCACAGCCACGTGGGCGGCACCCGTTGGTGGAACGTCAAGCACCCGGCCGCCTACGCGCAGCGCCTGGCCGCGGGCACCTCGCCCGCGCACGCGCGCGAAGTGCTCGCCGACGACGACCGCGACGCCGAGCGCCTGATGCTGGAGCTCCGGCTGTCGTCCGGCTATCCGGTCGCCGACGTCGCTCCGGGCGCGCGTACGGCCGTCGCGGCGGCGCTGGGCGGCGGACTGCTGGAGCCGGAGCCGTTCAAGGCGGGCCGGCTGGTCCTCACCCTGCGCGGGCGGCTTCTGGCCGACGCGCTCGTACGCGACCTGCTCAGCTGACCATGCGGATGGAGATCGGGTAGCGGTAGTTCTCGCCCCTGTTGGCGGCGAGGGCGGCCTGGATGTGGAAGATCAGCGACACGATCCAGATGATCGGGAACAGGAAGATCCCGATGATGATGATGCTCAGCGCGCCCGCGACGATGTAGCCGATGAACATCGTGATCTGGAAGTTCAGTGCCTCGGCCGACTGGTCGCGGACATAGGGGGACTCGTCCCGCTTCATCAGGTAGATGATCAGCGGACCGATCCACGAGACGAGCAGGCCGAGCAGATGGGCCAGCATGGCCATCGTGGTGTCGTCGCTGCCCGGACGCGGGCCGTAGACGCCGGGGACGTGCGGCGGCCGCTGCTGCGGGCCCGCGTAGCCGTACCCGGGCTGCTGGTAACCGGGCGGCGGCGTGGGCGGCTGCCCGTAGGCGTAACCGCCCTGTGGCCCGGAGCCATAACCGGGACCTGACCCAGGCCCAGGACCGTAACCGGGTGCGGGACCTGACCCAGGCCCGGGACCGTAACCGGGTGCGGGACCAGATCCGGGCCCGGGACCGTAACCGGGCTGAGCCCCGTACCCCGGCTGCGAGCCGGGCTGGGCGCCATACTCCGGTTGTGGGGGTTCGGGGTTGATGTCCGACTGCGAGATGCGCCGCGTGGCATCGTCGTCCGGCGGTGGCTGCGGGGGATCCTGGCTCATGACGCCTCCGTAACGAAGTCGATCAGTTCCTCGACCCGGCCGAGCAGCTCGGGCTCCAAGTCTGTGTAAGCCGACACGGCGCCGAGGATCCGCCGCCACGCGTCGGCCGGTTCCACCCGCCAGCCCAGGGCGGCGATGACGCCTTCCTTCCATGGCACCCCGCGCGGTACGTCCGGCCAGGTCGGGATCCGCACCACGGAGGGCTTGACCGCCTGCCAGATGTCCACGTACGGATGCCCCACGACGAGCACGTGGGGCGAGGTCACCTGAGCGGCGATCCGGCTCTCCTTGGAACCCGGGACGAGATGGTCGACCAGCACACCCAGCCTACGTCCCGGCGAAGGGCCGAACTCGGCCACGATCGCGGGCAGGTCGTCGACACCCTCCAGGTACTCGACCACGACGCCCTCCACCCGGAGGTCGTGGCCCCAGATCTTCTCCACGAGGGCGGCGTCGTGCACCCCTTCCACGTAGATGCGGCTCTCCTTGGCGACCCTGGCCCGCAGCCCCTCCACGGCTATCGAGCCGGACGCGGTACGCCTGGGCCCGGCGGCGGGCGTGGCGGCCGGGCGTACGAGCGTCACGACCTTGCCGTCCAGCAGGAACGCGGCCGGCGCGAGCGGGAACAGGCGGCGTTTGCCGAAGCGGTCCTCCAGCGTGACGGCCTCCTTGTCGCAGGCCACCACGGCGCCGCAGAAGCCGCTCTCGGCGTCCTCCACGACCAGATCGAGTTCGGCGGGCACCTGGGGGATCTTGCCTTTGCCCGGCCGCCGCCAATTCCCCGCGAGAACATCACCCTCGTACACACGGGGACCGTAGCAAATCACCCGCCCGACGCAAGGCGCTTGCGGTGAGAGCTGCGGCGGGTCACGACCATGATCGTCGTGATGATGGCGGCCAGCACGCCCAGCCCCGGGATCACCACCAGCGCCGCCACGCCGCCCACCAGGCCGCCCGCGGAGGCCACGAGGTCGTGGCCGACGCCGAAGCGCGCGCTCGCCGGCTCCTGGGTCGCGCAGGTGAGCTGGTAGTCGCCCTTGGCCGGCGCGTTGACCACGAGGATGAGCTGCCACTTGGTGGCGCCCTCGGAGACGGTCTCGGTGCCGGAGACCTTGGCGAGCTTGGCCTGGCCGGAGCCGCCGTCGATGCGGCACGTGTAATGGACCTGGCTCGTGCTGGACAGGTACACCGCCGGCTTGTCCGCCGGATCCAACGGCACGGTGACGCTCTCGCCCGCCGCGAACGTCTTGGACGGAGCCGCCGCGGTCACCGTGTTGAACACGCCGCCCACGAACAATCCCACCCCGGCCACCACGCTGAGCAGGGCCAGCCCCCACGCGACCGCGATCCACCGCATCCGCGGCCTGATCTGCTTCGGGTCAACCTGCGGGCCGGACCGCTGCGGCATCCCGTAAGGTCCCGGCTGGTACGGCTGCCCGTAGGGGCCGGTCTGGTAGGGCTGCTGGCCATACTGGGGCTGGCCGTACTGAGGTTGACCGTACTGAGGTTGACCGTATTGCGGCTGACCGTATGGGGGCGGCGGCGGAGGGCCGTACTGGGGAGGCTGACCCTGGTAAGGACCCTGGCCCGGCGGCGGACCGTAGGAAGGGGGCTGGGAATCGTCGGTCATATCGGCCAGTGTGAGCCCTATGGGCGGCCACTCGCTAGCACCGGCGTTATCGCACCTTGTGGGCGAGAGCCGTACACTTGGCACTCGGGAACACAGAGTGCTAGACCTGTCGTTTCTTGAAAGGCACAGGTAGGAGGTGAGCGCGTGCTCGACGATAGAAAGCTGGCGGTGCTCCGCGCCATTGTCGAAGACTACGTGTCCACCAACGAGCCGGTGGGCTCCAGGGCCCTCGCCGAACGCCACAACCTGAAGGTCTCCCCGGCAACGGTCAGGAACGACATGGCCGCGCTGGAGGAGGAGGGCTACATCACCCAGCCGCACACCAGCGCGGGCCGCGTGCCGACGGACAAGGGCTATCGCCTGTTCGTCGACCGGCTCTCGCAGGTCAAGCCGCTCTCCGGGGCGGAGCGCCGGGCGATCGAGACGTTCCTCGCGGGCGCGGTCGACCTCGACGACGTGGTCACCCGCACGGTGCGGCTGCTCGCGCAGCTCACCAGGCAGGTCGCGGTCGTGCAATACCCGACGCTGACCCGTTCGACGGTCCGGCACGTCGAGCTCGTGCCGCTGCACGACCGGCGGATCATGCTCGTGCTGATCACCAATACGGGCCGCGTCGAGCAGCGCGTGGTCGAGCTGCCCGAGGTGGTGGAGGACACCCGCATCGCGCACCTGCGTGCGGTGCTCAACGCCTGCCTCGACGGCTGCGGCCTGGTCAACGTGCCCGAGTTGGTCGCCGACCTGCCGGAGCGGCTGCCCGTCGAGGACCGTCCGGTGGTGGCCACGATTCTGTCGGTGCTGCTCGAGACACTCGTCGAGCGCCACGACGAGAAGATCGTGTTCGCCGGTGCGGCCAACCTCGCCGGAGCCGACTTCTCGACCGGGCTGCGCGACGTGCTCGAAGCACTGGAGGAGCAGGTCGTGCTCATGCGGCTGCTCGGCGAGACTTCCACAGACACCCCGTCCACGCTCACCGTGCGCATCGGTTCCGAGAACCCGTTCCTCCGTGGCACGTCGATCGTCGCAACCGGATACGGTTCTGGTGACAACGAACTGGCCCGGCTCGGCGTGCTGGGTCCCACGAGGATGGACTACCCCGTGACGATGGGCGCCGTGCGCGCGGTGGCACGCTACGTCAGCCAGATCCTGGCTGCATCATAAGAGGTCGATAAGTGGCAAACAGCGACTACTACGCCACCCTCGGGGTGCGCCGTGACGCCAGTCCGGAAGAGATCAAGAAGGCCTACCGCAGGCTGGCCCGCGAACTCCACCCTGACGTCAATCCGGACCCCGCGACCCAGGAGCGGTTCAAGGAGATCACGCAGGCCTACGAGGTCCTGTCCGACGCGAACAAGCGCCAGATGTACGACCTGGGCGCCGACCCCTTCGGCGGCGCGGCCGCGGGCCAGGGCGCGGCCGGCTTCGGCGCGGGCTTCCCGTTCAGCGACATCATGGACGCCTTCTTCGGTACGGCCGGCGGCGCCCGAGGCCCCCGCTCGCGGGCCAGGAGAGGGCGCAACGCGACCATCCGCGTCGAGCTCGACCTGCGCGAGACCGCGTTCGGCACCACCCGCGAGCTGGTCGTCGACACGGCCGTGCTCTGCGAGGTCTGCCAGGGCGCGGGCGCCGCGTCGGGCACCCACCCCGACACCTGTGACATGTGCAACGGGCGTGGCGAGATCTCCCAGGTCACCCGGTCGTTCCTGGGCCAGGTCATGACCTCCAGGCCGTGCCCCCAGTGTGGCGGCTTCGGGACGATCATCCGGCACCCGTGCCAGGAGTGCTCGGGCGACGGCCGTGTGCGCACCCGCCGTACGATCAAGGTCCGCATCCCCGCGGGCGTCGAGGACGGCACGCACATCCAGCTCGCCGGCGAGGGCGAGGTCGGCCCCGGCGGCGGCCCGCCCGGAGACCTCTTCCTGGAGATCGTCGAGCGCCCGCACGAGATCTTCGAGCGGCGTGGCGACGACCTGCACTGCACGGTCCAGATCCCGATGACGGCCGCCGCGCTCGGCACCAACCTCGCCGTGGAGACGCTCGACGGTTCCGAGGAGGTCGACGTGCGGCCGGGCACGCAGTCGGGCCAGGTCATCACGATGTACGGCAGGGGCGTGCAGCGGCTCAACGAGACGGGCCGCGGCGACCTGCTCATCCACGTCAACGTGGAGACTCCGCTGCGGCTCGACGAGGCGCAGGAGGAGCTGCTGCGCGAGCTGGCCAAGCAGCGTGGCGAGGAGCGGCCGCCCGGTAAGTTCGCCCCGGGGACACAGGGGTTCTTCTCGCGGCTGAGGGACGCCTTCAACGGCCGCTGACCCGTCGTGGCACCAGAAGCTTGCGCGGGAGGGCCACCCGGGCGGTGATGCCGTGTGGCGGCGATGCGTCGAGCCACACCCGCGCGCCGAGCCGCTCGGCCAGCCTGCCGACCACGTAGTGGCCGAGATAGCGGGTGGGGGCGGCGAAGAAGCGCCGCTCGCCGCGTAGCCGGGCGTTGGCGGCGGCGCGCTCGCCCTCGGTCATGCCCACGCCCTGGTCGACGATCGCGATGTGACACTCGCCCTCCCGGGTGCTGGCCCGGATCTCCACCTCTGTGTCGGGGGCCGAGCAGGTCAGCGCGTTGTCGACCAGCTCGGTCACCAGGTGCGCGATCTCCGCGACGACCGTGCCTCTTAGCATGGCGTCGTCGACTTCGCCCAGCACCGCGCGGCCCGACCCGGCCGCGGTCACCGCCGAGCGGAGCACGTCGCGTACGGCGACGGGATCAGGCGGGCGGCGGGGACGGCCGGTGGCGGGACGGTGAGGCTCATCGGATCCGGGATCCGTCCTGTCCGGGGCCTTGCCGGCGAGCCGGCGCGGCGCCGAGCGGGCGATCGTGGCAGGGACGGTGAGCAGGACGGTCAGCCGGGTCTTCAGCGCGCACGGCCAGCGCCGCGTGCGGCGGGTGTTCCTGGACATGAACGTCATCAGAACCACCCGTGGATACCCGGGCGTTCACGCCGGGGAGAGAACGGGAGCGGGAAGGTCCTTGAGGGCTTGAGCGTGCCCTGAGGTTCACCGTTCAGTGGTGTTCTCCTGCCTTGTGGTGTAGCCGTAGCCGTCGGCTCTCTGGAGCAGGCGGATGTTTGGCGGGTGCCGGTTGCGGTGGTGATGTCGAAGGATCCTTTGGTGCGGACGGCGACGTCCGGTGTGCTCGACCTGCAACGGCGTACCCGCCGCGCCGCAGTACGCGCAGGTCCGGCCCCATTTCTTCAGCAGGTACTGGCGGATCGCGTATCCGGCCAGCGTCCCCTGCTGGTATTCGATGCCTTCCAGCGGCTTGCCCGCCGACATGGCGTGTGTGTCGAAGGAGACGCGCTCGACGTGGACGGCGCGCACGGGTGCCCACCGCCTCAACCGGGCCAGCCACGACAGGGTGGTGTCCACCCGGTGTTGGAGGGACGGCGCGAGCCAGCCTTTGGGTCTGGTGCGGTTGAGGAATCGAGGAGCGCGGTAGCGCAGCTTGCGCGACCTCCTGCCGCGCCGGTACTGCGAGCGGGCGGCGAGCTTGTCGCGGATCGCCGCTCCCCGGTGATCGAGCCGGACGCTGTACTGGCCCACTGTGAGGAACTGCCGGGCCCGGCCGGGCCGGCAGGGCTGCAACGGTCTCCCGTCGCGATAGAGCACGAAAATGTGGGGTCCGCCCTTCCCGGACTGCTCCGGGTCGGGGTGACGCCCACCGTCCGGTGCGCTACGGCGGATCTCCCCTCGCCCAACTTCCACACCGGGTGCGCGGCCTGCCGCGCATCCGTGAGCCGTTTCGTACCCACCCTCGGGCGTGTCCGCTCCCACGGATTCCAGAGCAGCGAACTGAGGAAGCATTCGCTGGTGGGTCTGCGGTCCTGCGTGAAAGGTAGCCATCCGGATTACACCTCCAACGGTGATGACTAGGGCTGGTCAACGCGGGGCTTCAAAGCACCTGGCGGCACCTCAAGCCTTCTCCTTCAGGAGGGGGTCGTTGACCGCTCTGACCCCTCGTAGAGTGACGTCAGGAAGGTGCGATCTCGGCCAACCTTAATCGTTTCGTGATCGCTTGACTACTAGACGTGAAAAACTTTGGGGTGATCGCCGGTGACCGTGCCGGTTTTCCTGGCCCCCGACCTCGCCGACCTCGGCGGGCCGGAGCTGGTCCTCGACGGCCCCGAAGGGCGTCACGCGGCCTCCGTCCGGCGCCTGCGCGCGGGCGAGCGGCTCGACCTGACGGACGGCGCCGGTACGGTCGCCGAGTGCGTGGTGCGTGAGGCGCTGAAGGACGCGCTCAGGCTGGACGTGCTGGGCCGCTACGCGGTGCCGCCGCCCGAGCCCCGGCTGGTCGTCGTCCAGGGGCTGCCCAAGGGCGACAGGGGCGAGCTGGCCGTCGAGATGATGACCGAGGCGGGCGTCGACGTGATCGTGCCCTGGGCGGCGGCTCGCAGCGTCACCCAGTGGAAGGGCGACAGGGCGGCCAAGTCGCTGGCCAAGTGGCGTGCGACGGCCCGGGAGGCGGGCAAGCAGGCGCGCAGGTTCCACCTGCCGGAGGTGGCCGAGCCGGTGTCCACGGCCGGGGTCGAGGCGCTGCTCGGCGGGGCGGCGCTCGGGCTCGTGCTGCACGAGGAGGCCGCCGAGCCGCTGTCGGGCGTGGCGTTGCCCGCCGGGGGCGACATCGTCGTCGTGGTGGGGCCCGAGGGGGGTGTCTCGGACGCGGAGCTGGCCGGGTTCAGGGCGGCGAAGGCGGTGCCGGTGCTGCTCGGCCCGACGGTGCTGCGTACCTCGACGGCGGGGGTGGCGGCGGCGGCCGTGCTCCTGGCCCGGACCGGTCGCTGGTAAGGCCGTCCACCGCCCCTTACGGGGTGGAGATCACGGTGTCGCCGAGCGGGCTGGCGAAGGTGTTCGGCGTCGTGTCGACGTCATCCGGCGGGCACTCCTCGGCCGGGCAGGTCGCGGCGGGCGTGCTCGTCTCCGGTGAGGACGGCTTGGGCGTCGGGGTCGGTGTCGCCTCGTCCGTGGGGCAGTCCTCCGGCGGCTGCTCCTCGACCGGGGTCGGGCACTTGGTCGGCGTCGGCGTAGGCGTCGGGGTCGCCTTGGGTGTCGGCTTGCTGGTGGACTTGGCGGTCTCCGAGGCGGGCAAAGGCGCGGAGGTGACGGGGTCGGGCACCACGGCCGGGGGGTCGTCCGGCGGCCGGGTCGGCTTGGGTGAGGCCGGCCGGCTGGTCGAGGAGTTGGCCGGCGGCTTGGACGTGAAGTCCTTCACCGGCTCGATGGTGTCCTGCTGCATGACCTTGTGCCGCAGGTCGGGAATGACCATCACGATCGTGCCCGCCACCAGCACCGCGCTGGCGGCGGCGGCGCCCGCTCGCCACCAGAACAGGTTGCGCACGCCGCGCCGCTCGATGCGGGCGCGGATGATCTCCAGTCCTTCCGGCGAGGGCACGACCGTATCCGCCTCCGCGCGGAGCACACGGCGCAGGACGTCGCCGTACTCGTCGGGGGACTGGGTCATGACATTTTCTCCAGGACGGATCGCAAGGCGGCCATGCCACGAGCTGTGTGGCTCTTGACCGCACCCTTGCTGATGCCCATGGCGTGGGCGATCTCAGCCTCGGACAGATCACCGTAGTAGCGAAGGACGAGTGCCTCTCTCTGACGTGTTGGCAGGGACCTTAGCGCTTCGATGACGGCGGTGCGTTCGAGCTCGCCGATCGCGCCGTTCTCGGCGCTCGGAGCATCGGGCAGGCCTTTGGGGGCGTACTTCTCGACGACCGCGCGGTGACGCAGCACGGAACGGGACCGGTTGACGACGGATTGCCGCAGGTAGGCAAGTGCTTTGTCGGGATCGCGCAGTCTACGCCATGCGCCATGGATGGCGACGAACGTGTCCTGCACGACTTCTTCCGCGGTTGCCATGTCTCGCACAAGCAGCACCGCGAGACGCACTAATGACCGAAAATGCGCGCTGTACAGCGCGGTCACGGCCATGTCGGCGTCCCACCCGACCGGCACCGCCCCCAGCGACCTGTCGGCCAAGAGGGTTTCGGTGGTCACATCATTGGGACGCGCGGCCTTCCCAGAGGGTTTACGCTCTTGCGGTTCCTTAGGGGGCATTACCCAGTCGTGTCCTCGCCAGGTGGCCTCGCCCGACCCTGAATCGTCTTATTTTTCGGCAGTCTTGCACACTAACCCTAACCGCGTGGATCTTCAGAAGCACGGCACGGCGGATTACCGATTCGCAACGGAGACAGGGGGTTCCGTCCGATCTAGGATCAAGGCAGAATGTCGCGCTCTTCATCGCACGACAAGACCGCCCCTGAAGACCCGTGGGGGTGGCTCAAGGACGTTGCCGCCATAGTGACGCCGCTCTGGGCCTTCCTGGGGGCTGTCGCGACGCCGCTGCTGGAGATCGGGCTTGGGGCGTTCATCGCGGCCGTCGTGGCGATCGTGATCCTGACCGTTCTCGTGGTGGTGGTCCAGCGCGGTGTCCGGCTCGGCCGTATCGGGAGGGCCGTAGTCTGGCTCGGCACCAAGCTCAGGGCGTTTTTCCGCGGGGTGTGGAGCCTGATCGTGTCCCCCGTCAAGTGGATCGCGAAGGGGGTCAGGAAGCGGGCGGACCCTCTGACCGCGGGCGCGGCCGGATTCGTCGCCGGGGTGCTCGCGGTCGTGCTCGTGCTGGCCGGTACGTCGGCGGTGCGGCTCGGGCTGGGCTGGGTGACCTCCAGCCCTTGTGGCCAGCCGTTGGAGCTGCGCGCGCTCACCTCGGCCGAGAACGTGGTGGGGCTGCGGGAGGCGGGCCGCCGCTACGCCCGAGAGAGCGCCGACCTGCGCGGCTGCCCGCGCGTGCGGTTGTCCGTGACACCCCAGCCGCCGCTCGCCACCATGGCCCGGGCGGCCAACAGGGACTGGAACGACCCCGTCTCCTGGAACGGCAAGGACTACCGCGCGCTGATCGCGCTGCACCCCGACATCTGGCTCGCCTCCAGCGCGGCCACCGCGGACTACCTCGAGCGGGCCTTCGCCAATCTCGGGCAGGTGAGGTTCGACAGGATGTCCCCGGTGGCCACCTCCGCCCTGGTGGTCGCGTTCACGCCCACGCTGGAGCGGCGGCGGGGCACGCAGTCCCTGCCCACGAGCCTGCCCGGCCTGCGCAAATGGCTGAAGAGCGTCAAGGCGCCCCTGGCCAGGCCGCGCGCCGACCTGTCGGAGATCGGGCTCATCGCGAGCAGCGGGCTCTACGGTTCCGACACCTCGCAGGACATCGCCGACGAGATCGCCTATACCCCGCCCGATCTGCCGCTCTCCGACGCCGCCGGCCTCCTCTGTGACGTTCGCGACCGCTTCGACACCGAGAAGGAGTCGCTCGCCATGATCGTGCCCGAGCACCTCGTCTACGCGGTCAACAAGCGTCAGGTCCTGGGCGCCTGCGGCCCGGGTCACCAGGGCCCGAACCTGTCCTGGTCCCCGCTCACCGAACTGCCCGCCCTCAGCTACCCGTTCGTCCGCCTGAAGTGGGCCAACCAGTGGAACGAACGGCGTGAGCAGGCGGCGATCGACTTCCATGACTGGCTCGCCCAGGACAAGCTCTCCGAGTACGGCTACCGCGACCCGGCGGGTGTGTTCCACCGCAACGAGCCCATGCCGCTCGGCAAGGCGCTGCCGTCGCGGAAGGCGGACAGCGGCGCATCGGCCAAGGACGGGCCTGGCGACCCGATCGCCGGCCTGATCGACCGCCTCGGCAAGGCGCATCCGGAGACTTCGCTGCTCCTGCTGGTCGACGAGTCGGGCTCGATGGACAACCCGATCACGGGCGGCACCGCGCTGCAGACGGCAAGTTCCGGGGCCAAGACCCTGCTCAGACGGCTGCGTGACAGCCCCGACACGGTCAAGCTGGCCACTTTCTCCTCTCCTGGCGGGGCCGGCCAGACCGTGGTCACGGGCATGGACCAGGTGAACAGGCGGCTGGGGACGCTGGCCGTACACGGGAGTGACGCTCCGCTCGGGGATGTGCTGGCGCTGGCGGCGCCCCAACTCGAGGACGCCCCGAACCCGGTCATCGTCATGCTGACCGACGGCGGCAGCCAGGCGGGCGACCTCGGCAAGACAGTGGCCGCACTGGAGAAGGTGCAGGGGCTCAGGATCCGGCTGCTGCTCACCGGCGAGCAGGAGTGCGGCGCGCCGCACATCAAGCGGCTGCTCGCGGCGGTCGGCGAGCTCATCCGATGCGCCCGCATCGGGTCCGACCCCGCGACGCCGTACCAGGATCAGGTCAGCGAGGTAGACAAGGAGCTGACGAAGCTGTGGCGGGAGAGTCCGTGACGGCGAGGCGGGTGGCCGCCGCGGGCGCGATGGCGGGGGCACTGTTCACGTTGGGGGCGGTGGTCGTCGCGGACCGGGCGACGCCCGCGGAGGAGTGCGTGGACGATGGCGTGATCAGGGTCGCCACCGGCGACGACGTGAGCGTCGGCGGCGCGCGCAGGGCGCTGATCAGTGGCTGGCGGGACACGCCCGTCCTGCTGATCGAGATCTCCAGGGTGGCCGATTTCAAGCACGACGAGATGATGGCCGCGGCCCAGTCCGACCCCTGTCAGACCTATGACCTGCTGATCATCGACAGCGCCTCGACGCCCGAGTTCGCCGCCGCCGGCCTGCTCAGCGAGATCAGACCCGAGGACGTACCGTCCGGTCTGGTGCGGCAGGCGAGTGAGAGCGGTCAGTGGGACGGCAAGCAGTACGCGTTGCCGTTCGCGTTGGACGTGGGGCTGCTGTACCGCAGGGACGAGCGGGTGCCGGAGAGCTGGGACGAACTCTGGCAGGCGGCGCGCGTCGCCAGGGTCGATTTCCCGCACGGCGGGTACCTGGCGCAGCTCGCCGACTACGAGGGTCAGACTGTGGGGTTGCTCGAACTGCTGAGGGCCGACGGCGCCGCCGTGGTGGACGACGACGGTGAGATCGTGCTCGGCCGGCCGCCCAACAACCAGCGGGCGCTCAACGCGTTGCTACGGATGCGGCAGGGGCAGCGCGACCAGACGCTGGGGGACTCCTGGTCGGACAAGGAGGCGGAGAGCCTGGCCGCCTTCGCCGAGGGGGGCGCCGGGTACCTCCGGCACTGGCCGTACGCGGATCTGCAGTTGATCTCTGGCGGCAGGGTGCCCTTCCACGTGTCGAAGCTGCCGGGCCCGGCGACGCTCGGCGGCTCGAACCTCGCCATAACCGCCAGATCCAACAAGTACGACCGCGTACTCAAGTTCGTGAAATACCTGCTTCGGCCGGAGAACCAGCGGTGGCTGTTCGCGTGTGGTGGCTACGCCCCGGTCGTCGAGGCCGCCTACGAGGACGTGCGGGTCTGTCCCAGGGAAGCCGAGGACGGGACGGCGGTCGTACCGTCGGAGAAGGACCTGCGAGAACTGGCGACCGCGATCAAGGACTCGCTGCCGACGGCCGCGCGGCCCAAACTGGAGCACTACACCCAGTTCAGCGAGGTGTTCCGGCAATGCGTGACGAAGTATGTCCACTCCGCGGAGGATCCGACCCTCGACGACATCCAGATGATCGCTGACCGGCTGGAGGCGGCCAAGCTGGGCAGGACGGAGAAGGGCGAGCCCTGTGGGTAAGGTGCTGCCTGTGACCGACTGCCTCTTCTGCAAGATCGTGGCCAAGGAGATTCCGGCCGAGATCATCCTTGAGAACGACAGGGCGCTGGCGTTCCGCGACATCAACCCGCAGGCCCCCACGCACGTGCTGGTCGTCCCGAAGGAGCATCACGCCGACGCGGCCGCGCTGGCCGCGGCGGACGACGGCCTGGCCGACGACGTGCTCAAGGCCGCGCACGCCGTGGCCGTGCAGGAGGGCGTGGCCGAGGGCGGCTACCGGGTGGTCTTCAACACCGGGCCGGGGGCCGGGCAGACGGTCTTCCACGTGCACGCCCACGTGCTCGGCGGGCGCGCTCTGACGTGGCCGCCCGGCTGATCCGCCCCGGTGATATTGACGCGAGCAATCGGCCTGGTCCCGGCTACGATGGGCGGAGAAGTACACCCGAACAGACCGGGAGGCATCAGGCCGCTGGCCTGCCCATGTCCGAACTACATGAATCCCGAAGAACGGCACCTCCCTCGCGCACTCAAGCCAAGGTGCTGATACCGGACGAATACCCAATGGTCAGCCTCCTGGGCTCCCGCGACGAGTTGCTGCGCGTCATCGAGGGTGCGTTCAGGGCTGACATCCACGTGCGTGGCAACGAGATCACCGTCACCGGCAGCCCCGACGAGAGCGGCACCGTGGTGCGCCTCTTCGAGGAGCTGGTGGAGGTGCTGCGCAACGGCGGCGAGCTGACCCCCGACGCCGTCGAGCGGAGCATCGCCATGCTGCGCATGACGTCGGACCGCCCGGCCGAGGTGTTGTCGCTCGACATCCTGTCCTCACGCGGCCGGACGATCCGCCCCAAGACCGTCAACCAGAAGCGTTACGTCGACGCCATCGACCGGCACACGGTCGTGTTCGGCATCGGCCCCGCGGGCACCGGCAAGACCTACCTCGCGATGGCCAAGGCCGTGCGGGCGCTGCAGGAGAAGCGGGTCAACCGCATCATCCTGACGCGGCCCGCCGTCGAGGCGGGGGAGCGGCTCGGCTTCCTGCCGGGCACGCTCTACGAGAAGATCGACCCCTACCTGCGCCCCCTGTACGACGCGCTGCACGACATGGTCGACCCCGACTCGATCCCGAAGCTGATGGCGGCGGGCACGATCGAGGTGGCACCACTGGCGTACATGCGTGGTCGCACCCTCAACGACGCCTTCATCATCCTCGACGAGGCGCAGAACTCCTCGGCCGAGCAGATGAAGATGTTCCTGACCAGGCTCGGCTTCAATTCCAAGATCGTGGTGACCGGTGACGTCACGCAGGTCGACCTGCCCTCGGGCACGGTCAGCGGCCTGCGGGTGGTGCAGGAGATCCTCGACGGCATCAACGACATCCACTTCTCCCGGCTGACCAGCGCCGAC
This sequence comes from Nonomuraea sp. NPDC049269, assembly GCF_043197155.1. NCBI lineage: Bacteria > Bacillati > Actinomycetota > Actinomycetes > Streptosporangiales > Streptosporangiaceae > Nonomuraea > Nonomuraea sp. NPDC049269. The sequence goes on along the minus strand of NZ_JBICSO010000007.1, from coordinate 653,515 downwards.
GTGGTACGCCACAAGCTGGTGAGCGAGATCGTCGACGCCTACGGCCGCTACGACGCGCTTCAGGAGCCGAACCAGATCCAGCACCGGGGGAAGCGGCGATGAGCATCGAGATCAACAACGAGTCGGGCGCGGACGTCGGCGAGCAGAATCTCGTCGAGCTGGCCACCCACGTGCTCGGCGAGATGGGCATCAACCCGCTCGCCGAGCTGTCGATCGTGGTGGTCGACGAGCGCACCATGGCGGAGCTGCACGAGAAGTGGATGGGCGAGCCGGGCCCGACCGACGTGCTCGCCTTCCCCATGGACGAGCTGCGACCGGGCGGCGGGGCCCGCGGCGACGCCGACACCGCCACGGATCCGGCGCTGCTCGGCGACGTGGTGCTCTGCCCGCCGGTGGCCGTCCGGCAGGCGGAGGAGGCCGGCCACAGCGCTCAGGACGAGCTGGAGCTGCTGTGCACGCACGGCATCCTCCACCTGCTCGGCTACGACCATGCCGAGCCTGAGGAGCACAAGGAGATGTTCGGCCTGCAGGCCCGGCTCCTCGAGTCGTGGCGGGAGGTGCGCAGCCCGCGGTGAACGCCTGGTTGCCTCTGGCCATCGCCCTCGTGGTGATCGGTGGCCTGATCGCCAGTGCGGAAACGGCACTGACGCGCATCTCCAGGGTGCGTGCGGAGGAGTTCGTACGCGAGGGGCGCCGCGGCGCCCTGCGGCTGCGGGCCATCGTCAACGACCCGCCGCGCTATCTCAACCTGCTGCTCCTGCTCCGGCTGAGCTGCGAGCTGATCGCCACGGTGATCGCGACGCTGCTGTTCATCGATCTCATGCACGACCAGGGCTGGGCGTACGTGTGCGCGGCCGCCGTCATGATCGTGGTCAGCTACGTGATCGTCGGCGTCTCGCCGCGTACCCTGGGCCGCCAGCACGCCGAGCCGATCGCGCTGGCCGGAGCTCCCATCGTCTACGGCCTGACCAGGATCTTCGGCCCGCTGCCCAAGCTGCTCATCCTGCTCGGCAACGCGCTGACCCCCGGCAAGGGGTTCCGCGACGGCCCGTTCACCTCCGAGGCGGAGCTGCGCGACCTGGTCGACCTGGCCGAGGAACGGCGGATGATCGAGCCCGACGAGCGCGAGATGATCCACTCGGTCTTCGAGCTGGGTGACACGCTCGTACGCGAGGTCATGGTGCCCCGCACCGACATGGTCTTCATCGAGCGGGGCAAGACGCTCAGCCAGGCGCTGTCGCTGGCGCTGCGCAGTGGCTTCTCCCGCATCCCCGTCGTGGGCGAGAACGAGGACGACGTCATCGGCATCGCCTATCTCAAGGACATCACCCGCAGGGTGCACGAGTCGGGCGAGGACGGCGGCGAGGAGAAGGTCGAGTCGATCATGCGCCCGGGCACCTACGTCCCCGAGAGCAAGCCGATCGACCAGCTCCTGCGCGAGATGCAGGCCAGGCAGAGCCACCTGGCCATCGTCATCGACGAGTACGGCGGGACGGCCGGCCTGGTCACGATCGAGGACGTCCTCGAGGAGATCGTGGGCGAGATCGCCGACGAGTACGACCGCGAGGCGCCCCGCGTCGAGGAGATGTCCGACGGCGGGGTCAGGGTCACGGCCCGGATGCCGGTCGACGAGCTCGCCGAGCTGTTCCACACCGAGATCGAGGTGGACGACGTCGAGACCGTCGGGGGCCTGCTCGCGCACGCGCTCGGGCGGGTGCCGATCGCGGGCTCCGAGGCGGAGGTGGCCGGGCTCCGGCTGACCGCCGAGAGCCTCGCGGGGCGGCGCAACCGGATCAGCACCGTGGTCGTCCGCCGGGTCGTCCCACAGGCGGGTGACGTGGTGCCCGCCGCCGCCGAGCAGGACTGACGGGGCGCTGACCGTTTTGAGAGAGATGTGGCAAGTGTTCTACAAGTCTGTTGCAAGCGGCCTGCGCCAGTCTTGATCTCGACACCCGGTGCGGTGGGTGTCACTGGGGAAGCATCCGAACGCCGGGTGGGGTTCGCGGCGTGAGGATGCCCCCTGGGGGGGACGACAACGTCTCGGTCAGCTAGCCGATCGTGACGTTGCTCGGCGTAAAGGGGGTTCTCGTTCAGGCGAGGACCCCCTTTTGCGTTTGGGGCTTTGTTGATGACTCTGGTGGATTGCCGTATTCGTCGCCCGGGGACATCGCGGTCCAGGGGGAATCATGGAACGCGTGATCGTTGTCCTGGCCATCGTGTGCGGGCTCCTTGCCGGATGCGGCGGACCGGTCGAGAGTTACGTCGATGCCCAGGCCACGGCCCGGCTGCGTGAGGTGCTCAACAAGAACCCGCGGCTGCCCGACGGCTTCTCGGCCCGGTCGGAGGAGCCGTGGCGGGTGCCGTTCACACCGGCGGACCGCAACTGCCGGGCCGTACTCGATCCGGCGGCGGGCCGGGCACCCGGGCGGGCGCTGACGGCGCAGGCGGCGGCCAGCTTCGAGGGGGACGAACTGGGCGAGGTGGCCGGGGTGGGCCTGGCGCGCTACGCGGGCTCGGAGGCCGCGGGGCACATCGACGACCTGGCCGACGCGCTGGAGGCGTGCCGCACCGTGCGGTCGGGCGGCGGCACTCGGCTGCGGCTGACGATGCTGCCGGTCGAGGACGTGGGCGACGAGGCCGTGGGCGCGGAGCTGCGCGGGCGGTTGAACGGTTACCCGTACGCGCTGGACGTGATGCTCGCCCGCTCGGGCGACACGCTGGTGTCCGTCGTGCACACGGGCATCGCCAAGGTGGACACGGAGCGTACGCGGCAGGTGCTCAGCGCCGTCGTCGGGATGGCCAGCGCCTAACCTAGAGCACGTGACTCTCGATCCAGAAGACAGCAAGATCATTACGCTCGCGCGGGCGGCCAGGGCGCGCAACGGCTCCGTGGAGGGCGCCGCCGTACGCGACGAGACCGGGCGCACCTACTCGGCCACGAACGTCGCGCTCTCCTCGCTCACGCTCTCCGCGGTGCAGGTGGCGGTCGCCACGGCCGTCTCGAGCGGCGCGCAGTCGCTGGAGGCCGTCGCGCTGGTCACGGCGGGCGACGGGCCGAGCGCCGCGGACGAGGCGGTGGCCGCCGAGCTGGGCGTCAAGGCGCTGCTGGTGGCCGGCCCCGACGGCACGGTGCGGGGCTGACATGCCGATCTCGCCCCATCTGGCCGGGGTACGCGCGAAGGTCGGGTCCGATCTGCTGATGCTTCCGTCGGTCAGTGGCTTCGTGTTCGACTCCGAGGGCAGGGCGCTCATGGCGCGGCATGGCGACGTGGGCCTGTGGGCCTCGCCCGGTGGCGGCGTCGACCCCGACGAGCGCCCCGAGGAGGCCCTGGTCAGGGAGCTCCAGGAGGAACTCACCATCGACGTCGCCGTACGTGGCCTGATCGGCGTGTACGGCGGGCCCGAATTCCGGACCGTCTACCCCAACGGGCACCAGTGCGCATACGTCATCGCCGTGTACGGCTGCGTGATCGAGTCGGGCACGCCCACCCCCGACGGCGACGAGATCACCGACGCCCGATGGGTGACCGAGCCGGAGATCGCCGGCCTGACCACGACCGCCTGGACACCGCTGGTGGTGCCCGAGGCGTTTGCCTGGTGGCGTCACCAGGGAGTTTGATAGGCCACAATGCACTATGTGACTTCGCCAGACAACCATCGCGCCGGATTCGCCTGCTTCGTGGGGAGGCCGAACGTCGGCAAGTCCACGCTCATGAACGCCCTGGTCGGCACCAAAGTGGCGATCACCTCCTCCAAACCGCAGACGACCCGGCGCGTCATCCGGGGCATCGTGCACCGCCCCGAGGCCCAGATCGTCATCGTCGACACGCCGGGCCTGCACCGCCCGCGCACGCTGCTCGGCGAGCGGCTCGACAGCCTCGTGCTGTCCACGCTGACCGAGGTCGACGTGATCGGCTTCTGCGTTCCCGCGAACGAGCCCATCGGCAAGGGCGACCGCTTCATCGCCGACAAGCTCGCGGCGGTGAAGAAGACGCCGGTCGTCGCCGTGCTCACCAAGTGTGACCTGGCCTCCAAGGAACAGATCGCGCAGCAGTTGCTGGCGCTGTCGCAGGTGGCGGAGTTCGCGGCGATCGTCCCGGTGTCGGCGCAGTCGGGCGACCAGCTCGACGTGCTGGCCGAGGTGCTGACCGAATACCTGCCGGAGTCGCCGCCGCTGTACCCGGGCGGGCAGCTCACCGACGAACCCGAGCAGGTGCTGGTCGGGGAGCTGATCCGGGAGGCGGCGCTGGAGGGGGTACGCGACGAGCTGCCGCACTCGATCGCGGTGGTGGTCGACGAGATGATGCCGCGCGAAGGACGGGACGATCTGCTCGACATCTACGCCCACATGTTCGTCGAACGGCCGTCGCAGAAGGCGATCGTGATCGGGCACAAGGGCGAACGGCTGCGGGACGTCGGGACGCGGGCGCGCAAGCAGATCGAGGCGCTGCTGGGCACTCGGGTCTATCTCGATCTGCGGATCAGCGTGGCCAAGGATTGGCAGCGCGACCCCAAGCAGCTGCGGCGCCTGGGCTTCTACGACTGAGTTTCTACGTTCGACGGCCGCGTACGAGCGACAGGACGGCGAGGGCGACCACGGCCAGCGCACAGGCCAGGGCGGCGAACCAGCCGTAGCGGATCCCCGGCTCAATCGACAGGAACCCGAGATCGACGGAGACCCCGTTGCCGACCCCGGGCGGATCGACGACGAACATCAACAGCCAGACCGTCGCCAGCACCCCCGGAATGACGGCCAGCGCGGCCACCCGCGGCCGGGCGAACAGCCCCGCGGCCCCGAACACCAGCGTGACGAGCCCGGCGACGAGCGTGTAGACGCCGAGGCTGTCGTCGATGCCCCGCATGTCGTCGGACACCCCGCCGAGGGCACCGATCTTGGCCTCGACCCCCGTCCACGGCAGGAACGCGCAGAACACCAGCAGCGCTCCGGCGACCGCGATGACGAACGCGTAGCCGCGCCGCGCCTTGGGCTTCGCGGGGCTCTGCGGGAGATGGTCGGCCACACGATCACCTTAGGACGGGCACGTGGCTCCTGCCAGGTCACCGAAGGCCACACCCTCACCCCACTCCAGACGCCGCCGCAACTCGACGGCGTCGGCGCCCAGCGCGGACACCAGCACCCCGGGCCCGGCCAGCGGCAACACGGCGACACCGTCCGCGACCACGGCCCCTGCGGCGGTCCGCGATGCGGCGGCACCGCCTGCGGCAACGGCCCTTGAAGCGAGTCCCTGTGTGGCCGGTTCTGGTGCGGTGGGGGTGGGTTTCGGGGTGATGAGGGTGGTGCCGATGCAGCGGGCGTCGCCGTAGACGGCTGGGGAGGCGTCCAAGGCCGGGTCGCCGACCGTGTACTCCTGTCTGAGCAGGGGGCGGCCGTCGTAGGTGGCGTCGAAGCGGGCGTGGCAGCGGCCCGGTGCCTCGCCGTACCGGCCGAAGACGATCTCCTCGCGCCAGAACACGTGCGCGCCCGCCGCCAACGTCAGCCGTACCACCAGGCGGTGGAAGCACCCGGCGGCGAGCACCGTTGGCTGGGGTGCGAAGCGGAGCGTGGCCCCCGCGCCGACGCGGGCGGTGATCACCATGACGGACTCGCCGTCGCCGGGCAGCACCAGCGTGCTCGCCACCGAGCCGACCTCGAGACTGGTGCCGGGGGCTATGTCGAGGTCGAGTTCGAGCCGGTCGCCGCCGAGCGGGCCGGCCGCCGTGGAGACCAGGTGCACGGTCCGCGGACCGGTCTGCCGCAACGTCAGTGGCGGCGCCGAACCGAGCCGGCTGACCACCGTCCGACCCCCGGCCAGCGAGGTCCCGACAGCCGCCCGAGCCACCATCGCCCGCCGCCCGACAACGCCGACGGCACGGGCCGCGCCGCCATTGGGTAGGACGGCCCCCTCGGCACCGGCCCCGTCGGCATTCGCCACGTCGGCATCGGCCGGGCCGGTACCGGCCGCGCGAACACCCGCCGCTGCGGCGCCGGCCGCGCCGGGGGCTGCCGACGTGGCTGTCTGGGCGGCTGACGTGGTCTCTGCCGCGGTGTTCGGCAGGGGTGCGCTGCTGGTCATGGGGTGGGGTGGGTCATGCCGCTGGTACGGGCTCGTGGGGCCAGGAACGGGCCTGTTCCGAGACCCAGGCCGCCACAGCCGCCGCCGAGGGGTCCTGTCTGATCGATGTGAACAGGACCGGCTTGTCCCCGCGGACCGCCGTCGCGTCCCGGGCCATCACGTCCAGGTCGGCGTCCACCAGCGGCGCCAGGTCCGTTTTGTTGATCACCAGCAGGTCGGCCGAGGTCACCCCCGGGCCGCCCTTGCGGGGCACCTTGTCGCCACCGGACACGTCCAGAACGAAGATCTGCCTGTCGGCCAGGCCACGGCTGAACGTCGCCGTCAGATTGTCCCCGCCACTCTCCACGATCACCAGGTCGAGCGGTCCGAACCTGTCCTCCAGGGTCTCCACGGCGTCGAGGTTCGCGGCGATGTCGTCGCGGATGGCGGTGTGGGGGCAGCAGCCGGTCTCGACGGCCAGGATGCGTTCCTGGTCGAGCACTCCGGCCCGGCGCAGGAAGTCGGCGTCCTCGGTGGTGTAGATGTCGTTGGTCACCACACCCAGCCGCAGGGAGCCGCCGAGCGTCCGGCACAGGGCGGCGACCAGGGCCGTTTTGCCGCTGCCCACCGGCCCGCCCACCCCGAGGCGGAGCGCCCTGTCGTGGTGGTCCGGGGCGTGGTGATGGTCGTCGTGATTGGCGCCCATGGCGGATCCTTCCTAGGAGACGAACAATCTGACCTTGGCGCCCGCATGCCGCTCGGCGAGCAGGTCCAGGGCCGGGGCGGACCTCGCGGGCAGCTCGGCCCATAGCCGGTCGGCCAGGGAGGTGCCCGGGGTCCCAGGGGACTCGGCGGCCCGGGCTGCCATGTCGGCCATGTCGGCTGTGGCCGTCGTGGCCGCTGCGACCAGCGTGGCGGTCGTGGCTGCTGTGGCGGTCGTGGCCGCTGTGGCCAATGTGGTGGCGGCTGCGGTGACTGTGGCGGCTGTGGTGGCGAGGTCCGGGGTCAGGTCGGCCAGCAGGCCGTGGACCGCTACCGGATCCAGGCCGAGCAGGCGTACCGCCGCCGTGGCCGGACCGGTGATCGCGTGGTAGGCCGCCGCCAGGGCGGCGTCCCCGGGCGACGCTCCCGCCGCCTGTGCCGCCGCGCCGAGCGCGATGGGGTGATGGGGATTCGGTACGGCCTGCGCCAGCCCGTCGAGCACGGACGACGGCCACAGGCGTCGAGCCACCCGCAGGAGCAGCCTGCCCTGGATCCTGGAGGCGTCCCGTTGGGCGGGGGAGGCGGTCCTGGCGTCGGCCTCCGCATCCAGCAAGTCCCACGACGCCCCGGCCGCCTCCGTCCGAGCCCGTCCGGCCGCCTCCCGAGCTCGCCGGGCATCTGCCATGCCGATGCCGGAGACGAGGGCGGAAGTGGAGACGGGGCCGGGGCCGCAGGTGGAGACGGGGCCGGAGGTGGGGTCGGGGGCGGCGACGGGGTCGGGGGCGGTGTCGGGTGAGTGGGTGGCGCTCAAGGCGCAGGCTGCGGCGGCGAGGGCGGCGGCGACGTGCCCGGACGTGTGCAGACGGCCCCGCAGGAAGGCGGCAAGGGACGTCAGGTCGTGGACCGCCCCGGTGGCGATCGCCTGTTCGGTGCCGCCCGAGTGGGCGTGGCCGCCGGCCGGGAGCCGGGAGTCGGTGAGAAGCAGGAGCGCGGGGTTCATCGTCAGAAGAGGAAGTAGCGCTGGGTCATCGGGAGCGTCTCGACGGGTGCGGGCTCGATCAGGTCGCCGTCCACGCGGACCTCGAACGTGTCCGAGGCCACCTCGATGCGGGGGAGCGCGTCATTGAGCGGCATCGTGTCCTTGCCGCGCCCCCGTACGTCCGCCACGGGGACGAGGCGGCGGCGGACCGCGAGGCGGTCGGCGAGGCCGGCGTCGAGGGCGAGCGGAGAGACGAAGTGCAGCGAGGTGGCGGCGGCCGTGACGGGGGCGGCGCCGAACATCGGGCGCGGCAGCACCGGCTGCGGCGTGGGGATGGAGGCGTTCGCGTCGCCCATCTGGGCCCAGGCCACCACGCCGCCCTTGAGCACGAGGGTGGGCTTGACGCCGAAGAACGCCGGGTCCCAGAGGACGAGGTCGGCGAGCTTGCCGGGTTCGACGGAGCCGAGTTCGGCGTCGAGGCCGTGGGCGACGGCCGGGCAGATCGTATATTTCGCGACGTAGCGGCGGGCGCGGAGGTTGTCCGCGGGGCCGGTCAGCGCGCCGCGGCGGCGCTTCATGACGTGCGCCGTCTGCCAGGTGCGGATGATCGTCTCGCCGACCCGGCCCATCGCCTGCGAGTCCGAGCCGATCATCGAGATCGCCCCCAGGTCGTGCAGGACGTCTTCGGCCGCCATCGTGGTGGGCCGGATGCGGGACTCGGCGAAGGCCAGGTCCTCGGGGATCGACGGGTTCAGGTGGTGGCAGACCATCAGCATGTCGAGGTGCTCGTCGAGCGTGTTGACGGTGTGGGGCCTGGTGGGGTTCGTGGAGGAGGGCAGGACGTTGGCGAACGACGCCATCCTGATGATGTCGGGCGCGTGCCCGCCTCCCGCCCCTTCCGTGTGGTAGGCGTGGATCGTCCGATCGCCGATGGCGGCCAGCGTCGACTCCACGAACCCGGCCTCGTTGAGGGTGTCGGTGTGGATCGTCACCTGTACGCCGTTCGCGTCGGCCACGGTCAGGCAGGCGTCGATCGCCGACGGCGTGGTGCCCCAGTCCTCGTGCAGCTTGAACCCCGAGGCGCCCGCCGCAAGCTGTTCGAGCAGGCCCTCGGCGCTCACCGTGTTGCCCTTGCCGAGCAGGGCGAAGTTGAGCGGGTAGGAGTCGAGCGACTCGAGCATCCGGGACAGGTACCAGGTGCCGGTGACCGTGGTGGCCTTGGTGCCCTCGACCGGTCCGGTGCCGCCGCCGACGATCGTGGTGACGCCCGCGCCGATCGCCTCGTCGAGGATCTGCGGGCAGATGAGGTGTACGTGGGAGTCGACGGCGCCCGCGGTGAGGATCTTGCCGTTGCCGCTCAGGATCTCGGTGGACGGGCCGATGACGATGTCGACGCCGTCCATGGTGTCGGGGTTGCCGGCCTTGCCGATGGCGGAGATCCGGCCGTCGGTGACGCCGATGTCGGCCTTGACCACTCCCCAGTGGTCGAGGATCACCGCGCCCGTGATGACCAGGTCCGGCGCGCCCTCGGCCCGGGTCGTCCTGGCCTGTCCCATCGACTCGCGGATCACCTTGCCGCCGCCGAACACCGCCTCGTCCCCGGCCCCAGCCGGGCCCACGGACAGGTCCTCGGTGACCTCGATGAACAGGTCGGTGTCGGCCAGCCTGATGCGGTCGCCCGTGGTGGGGCCGTACAGGGCGGCGTAGCGCGTACGGGAGATGTCAGCCATCGAGGGGGCCCGCCCATTCCGGTCGCAGGCCGGGCACCACGCGGCGCCCGGCGATCGGCACCAGGGTCACGTCGCGCTCGACCCCTGGCTCGAACCTGATCGCGGTGCCCGCGGGCACGTCGAGCCGCATCCCCCAGGCGGCGTCGCGATCGAAGTCCAGCCCGGGGTTGGCGGCGGCGAAGTGGTAGTGCGACCCGACCTGTATCGGCCGGTCCGCGGTGTTGACCACCCGGACCGTCACCCGCGGCCGCCCCGGATTCAACGGGATGTCGTCGGCGGGATGCAGATATTCGCCCGGGATCAGCGGCCTGCGGCCACCGGCCGCGTCCGCGGTCACGGGATCGGCCTGTGTACGGTGACCAGCTTGGTGCCGTCGGGGAAGGTCGCCTCGATCTGTACGGAGTCGAGCATCTCGGGCACCCCCTCCATGACGTCGTCCCGGCCGAGCACCGAGCGTCCCGCCTCCATCAGATCGGCCACGGTCCGCCCGTCCCTGGCGCCCTCCATCAGGAACGACGCGATGATCGCGGTGGCCTCGGGATGGTTGAGCCGCAGGCCCCTGGCCTGACGCTGCCGCGCCACCCCGGCAGCGACGTGGATGAGCAGGCGCTCCTGCTCGTGTGGGGTTAGCCGCATGGCCGGACCCTAGGAACCGGCCGTTTCCATGATGTTGCGGGAGAATGTCGAATTGGTTTCTGGTGATACCTGCAGGCCGCGCTATCCCACCAGGGGAAGCGCCTGCGACCGGCCGAGATCGTCCCCCAGCGCCTCGAAGACCGTCAGCGCCGCCCCCGCCAGCTCTCCGGCCCGCTCCGCCGCGCCCTCCGCGTGGTTCACCCGGGCGAGGGCCAGCAGGGCGTACGCGTCGAGGAGCCGGTCGCCGAGCCGTATGGCGATGCCTCTGGCCGTCTCGGCGGCCGTCCTGGCGTCGGGGACCGCGCGCTGCGCCAGCCGTACCGAGGAGAGGTCCAGGAGCGTGTCGGCCTGCCGGTAGCGGTCGCCGAGCGCGGCGAGGTGGCCGGCGGCGGTCTGGAGGCGGTCCGCGGCCTCGTCGAGGCGGCCCGCGCGGTGCAGGACCGCGCCCAGCACGCGGAGCACGTCAGCGGCGTCGCGATCGTTCTCGGCCGCCTTGAGGCAGCTGAGCAGAGCGCGCTCGGCCTCGGGCAGCCGGCCGCGTTCGAGGTGGACGCGGCCGAGGCGCCGCCTGGTCTGGTTGACGCCGCGGGTACGGCCGGCGCCCAGGAACATGCCTAGCGCCAGCCTGAGCCGGTCGTGCGCCAGGTCCCACTCCCGCTCGGCCAGGTGCAGGTCGCCCTGGTCGCGCAGGATCAGCGCCTCGCCCATCGCGTCGCCCGCGCGTCGCGCCGATGCCAGCGCCGCTTCGATGACGTGCCGCCAGTCGTCGAGGAAGCGGTGGCGTTCGAGGTACGGCCCGAGCAGGTGGGCGAGCCGGCGGCAGCCGTCGTCGAGACCGGCCTGACGCAGGTCGGAGACCAGGCTGACCAGGAAGGCCCGCTCGGCGGCGAGCCACTCGACCGACTCCCTGATGTCCCTGGTCGCCACGAATGTGCCCGGATCGCCGGAGACCAGCGAGAAGCGCGAGGACCGTACCCGGGCCAGGACCACGTCCAGCAGCCGTTCGAGCCCGCCGGGCGCGGGCTGCTCGCGGGCGAACAGCCGGGTCAGGTCGTGCAGCCGGTAGCGCACCTGACCCGCCACGTCGACCACGTGCGTCTCCAGCAGCCCGGCGTCGACCAGCGCCTCGGCCTGCCCGCCGAACAACTCGGCCACCCAGTCCGCGAAGTCGGGCGCCGACAGCGCGCCGAGCCCGCGCAGCGTGGCCTTGGCGGGTTCGGGCAGGCCGTCGTAGCCGATGGCGAGCACGCTGCGCACGGCCTGGTCGCCGGAGCGCAGCCCGTCGAGCCGCTCGTGCTCGTCTTCGAGCAGGCCGACCAGGTAGTCGACGGTCCAGCCCGGCCGGGCGGCCAGCCGGGACCCGGCGATGCGCAGCGCGATCGGCAGCCCGCCGCAGAACCTGGCCAGCCTGCGCAGCGCCTCGTCCGCCGCCCGGCCGGAGGTGTGGACGAGCAGGTCGAGCGCGTCGCCCTCGCCGAGCACGCCCACGGACACGCGGGTCGCGTCGGCCAGCCCGCCGAGCGAGGAGCGGCTGGTGACGACCGTGGGGCAGGAGGTCAGCAGCGGCCGCACCTGGCTCTCGGACGACGCGTTGTCGAGCAGTACCAGCAGCCGGCGGTTGGCCGCGTACGTACGGAAGAGTCGCTCCCGCCCGTCGAGCGAGGCGGGGACGGCCTGGGCCGGGCAGCCCAGCCAGCGCAGGAAGTCCTCGAGGACCGCCGAGGGCGCCGTCGTCTCGCGCAGGTCGGCGTAGAGGATCCCGTCGGGGAAGCGCTCGCGCTCCCGCCAGGCGGCGTGTACGGCCAGCGCCGACTTTCCCGCGCCCGCCTGTCCGTGCACCACGACCTGCCCGCCCACCACCTGATCGAGCAGGTCGGCGCGCCCGGTGAAGCCGGTCACGTCGTGTGGCAGCAGCACCGGCGGTCCCGCCGAGACGTGCAGCGACACGTCGTCGTGCAGCATGCGGTGATAGAGCAGCTGCAGATCGGAATCGGGCTCGATCGCGTGGCCGTCGTCGAGCGCCTCCCGTAACGCCGCGTACGCGTCGAGGGCCTCCACCCGCCGCCCGCTCCGGTAGAGCGCGAGCATGTACTGGCCCCGGAAGCGCTGCCAGAGCGGATACTGCCCGGCCAGCCGCCGCAGCTCGGACAGCAGCTCCCGGTGGCGGCCCGCGTCGAGGTCGAGCTGCACCCTGCGCTCCAGGGCGAGCAGCCGCAGCTCCTCCAGCTCCTCGCGCAGCCGCCGCGTCTCCACCCAGCGTTCGCCGTCGGGGTCGAGGTCTTCGAGCGCCGGGCCGCGCCACAGCGCCAGGGCCTCCTCGTACGCGCCCCGCTCCACCAGCGATCTGAAGCGGTCGACGTCGAGCTGCTCCTCGCCGATGGCCAGCGTGTACGTGCCGGACACCGTGGTGATCACATCCTTGCCGATGAGCTGGCGCAGCTGCCCGACGTACCCGCGGACCAGCGAGTCGGACCGGTCGCCGCCCTCACGCGGCCACAGCAGGTGGCGCAGCCTTCCGACGGTGAGCGGGCGGCGCGCGTTGAGCACGAACATCGCCAGCAGGTCACGGTGCTTGGGCGCGGTCGGGGTGCGGTCGCCGTCGCCGTCACGCACCTCGAGCGGACCCATGATGCGAAATTCCACGCGGCCTTCCTCAACGAGGGGAGTATCGACAAGAATTACACACTTGATGATCCCTTTGACTCCTTCAGACCCCCACCGGTTGGGCACGTACTGGCTCGCCGGGCGGCTGGGCGCCGGTGGCCAGGGCGTCGTCTACGAGGCGTACGGCGAGGCGGGGGAGCGCGTCGCCGTCAAGGTGCCCAGGGTCGACGATCCCGAGTCGCGGGCCAGGCTGGCCAAGGAGGCGGCGGCGGCCGAACGGGTGGCCTCGTTCTGCACGGCCAGGGTCATCGAGGTGGCCGAGCCGTACATCGTCAGCGAGTTCGTGCCCGGCCCCAACCTGCGGCAGGTGATCGCCGAGCACGGGCCCTACGAGGGTGACACGCTGCGGCGCCTGGCGATCGGTGTGGCGACCGCGCTGACGGCCATCCACCAGGCCGGCGTCGTGCACCGCGACCTCAAGCCGGACAACATCATCCTCGGGCCCGACGGTCCCCGGGTGATCGACTTCGGCGTGGCGCGCGAGATCGGGCCGACGACCACCGGCCCGGTCATGGGCACGCCCAACTACATGGCGCCGGAGGTCCTGACCGGGCGGGGCGCGACGGCCGCGGCGGATCTGTGGGCGTGGGGGCTGGTGGTGCTGTTCGCCGCCCGGGGTGAGGACGCGATCGCGGTACGCGACCCGGTCGCGGTGGTCGCCGACGTGATGGACTTCCACCCCGGCGACCTCGTCGGCCTCGCCGATCCGCTCGGGCCGCTGGTGTCCGCCGTGCTCGTACGGGAGGCCGCCGACCGGCCTTCGGCCCGCGACGTCCTCCTGAGCCTGCTGGGCGAGAGCGGCGAAACCGGCGGCGACCCGCTGTCCCGCGGCGGCTCGCTGGCCAGCCCGCTCAGGAGCACCGCCGAGCCCGACCTGGGCGCCATCGCGGAGGAGCTGTACGCCGAGCTCTCCGAGGCCGAACGGGCGACCGCGCCCGAGGTCCTCCTGCGCATGCTCGACGGCGACGGCTCGCTCCGGCCGGTCACCCGCGACGAACTGCCCGAGACCGAGGCCGTCGACGCGCTGCTCACCTTCTTCGGCGCGGCGGGCCTGGTGCGGCGGACCGGCGACACGTACGAGCTGGCCAAACCCGCCCTGGTCCAGGCGTGGCCCAGGCTGCGGACCTGGGTGGCCGACAACCGCGACGGCCTGGCCGTACACCGGCGGCTGGTGGAGGCGGCCCGGCTCTGGGACGGCCACGGCCGGAAACCCGGCGACCTGCTGCACGGCTCCAGCCTCGACCGGACACTCCACTGGGCGGCCACCGAGCGCAAGGACCTCACGCTGGCCAGGAAGGAACGCGAGTTCCTCGACGCCGCGGCCCGGCAGTCCCGGCGGCAGTCCCGCCGGCGCGGCATGATCGCCGCCGCGCTCGCCGTGCTGCTGGCGACCACACTGGGCGGGCTGGGCCTGGCCGAGTACCGGCGCGAGGTGAGCGAGCGGCAGCGCGATGACGCTCTCGCCAGATCGCTGGTGTTGCGCGCGGCCGATCTGCGCGACACCTGGCCGAGGGTGAGCATGATGATGAGCGCCGCCGCCTGGCGGCTGGCCCCTCTGCCCGAGTCGAGAGGCGCGCTGTATGACTCGTTGTCGCAGACCACGCTCGACTCCTTCACCGACCCCGCGGCGCGCGCGGACACCGAATACTCCCTGAGCCCCGATGGCCGGACGTTCCTCGCCTCGGCGGGCGAGCAGGTGGTGTTCTGGGACGTTCCGCGGCATCGGCGGACGAGGGTGCTCTCAGGAGTCGGTCCGGTGTCGAAGCTAGCGCTCAGCTACGACGGCCGGACGCTGGCCGTACAGGATGAGCGGCACGTACGCCTCTGGGACGTGTCCAGCGGAACCATGAAGGGCACGCCTTTCGCGGCGGGCGTGCTGCCGACCCACACCGACTCGCTGCGCTTCTCTCCGGACGGGCGGCGCCTGTTCATCCCCCAAGGCATCGACAGAGGCCGCGATGGCGCCTGGTGGGACCTGGAGACCCGGAGATCGCTCGGAATGGACGCCGTGAGCTCGGACGGTTCCCTGGGCGTCCGCTACTCCACCGGCGGCGGCCGGGCCGAGCTCTGGGACCTGCGCAGGCGGCGACAGCTCCCCGCGTCATGGCTGCCGGTGAAGACGCGGATCAAGGGTGCCGAATTCGATCCTGACGGCCGAGAGCTCGCCGTCGCCGTCTTCCATCCCGAGCTCGGCGGGGGGATCAGTTTGCTGCTCAGGAGCGTGCCCTCGGGCAAGCCGCTGCCAGGTGACCATGCGGGGCCCATGGCGGGCGCCATCGCCTTCAACGACAGGTTCATCGCGATGTGGGCCGCCGCCAGGCTGGTCGTCCTGCGGCGCTCCGATGGGTGGGTGATGGCCGACCGGCACCTCCACGCGTCGATCGACCAGCTGCGGTTCGACGGCGCTGCCCTGCGCATCATGACAGACCCGGGCACCGTCTACACGGTCGACGTCTCCTGGCTGTCGGACACCGCCCTGGTCCGGCGAACCCCCAGTGAATTCGCGCGCCTGGCGCCGGGCGGCGGCGGGCTGGCCGTCTACTCCGCCGGCCGGGCCCGGCTCTGGGCGGGCGGCAAGGAGGTTGCCCGGCCCATCGATGTCGGCGGACAGACGGGCGACGGAGCGGTGCTCTCCTTCTCTTCCGACGGCTCCCTCCTGGCAGTGGGGGGAGCGGCCAAGACGCGGGTCACCGTGCTCGATGCGCGCACAGGGGCCGTGCGCACGGCCTTTACCCTCGCTGACAAGAACGCGGGAGGAGTGAAGGGGATGGCGTTCAGCCCGGACGGCGGGACACTGGCCGTGGCCCCCGAGCGCACGGAACAGGCGGCCCCGGTGGAGCTGTGGAACCTCCGCACCGGATCCGTCAGCCGGACCACAGCGCCGGGCTCGGCCTGGATGGCCTTCAGACCCGACGGGAAGGCGCTGATCACAGCGTTCGATCCCTACCTCACGATCGTCGATCCGGTCGGCGGCGCTCCCGCAGGGCCGGGCGGGGTGCCCGGCGGGATCACCGCCTTCAGCCCCGACGGCAGGTATGCGGTCATCAGCGGGCCCGAGCGAATGACGCTGTGGGACTCCGCCTTCACCAGGGCCATCGCGTCTTTCCCCGCGATCCAGGGCGGCGCCGGGATCCCCATCTGGTCGCCCGACGGGAGCACGATCGCCACCTACGGCGGCGACGAGCGGATCCGGCTCTGGGACGTCGCCGGCCGCGGGTACCTGGGAGTCGTGTACGACGGCCTGGACTGGCAGGGAGAGTCGGCGAACGCGTCGATCGCCTTCAGCCGGGACGGGCGGACGCTCTACACCGCCACTCCGGAAGGGGTGATCAAGCGGTTCGCGCTCGACGGCGACCGGGCGCTGGCTGAGGTCTGCCGCAGGGCGGGCGGCACACTGAGCGTGGCCGACTGGCGGCGGTACCTGCCCGAGATCGAGCAGTTCGACCCCTGCGTCACCCCGTAAACACCTGATCAGTATCGGCCGGAGCTTTGGTAGTGGCTCCATGCGGCGCAGGGCGTGCTGTAGTGCTTCTTGATGTAGCGAAATCCCCATTTAATCTGGGTCCTGGCGTTGGTCTTCCAGTTTGAGCCGGCGGACGCCATGAGCCTCCCGGGATTCGCTCCAGGTATTCCGTATGGCCCTGACGGCGTTCCCGCTGTGGTGCTCCAGCGGCTGACGCGATTCCACAGCGAGACCAGGCAACCGAATTGCGACGAAGGGCTCCAGCCATAGCTGGGCATCAGGCTCCTTGCTATCCGCTGGCTCTCAGCGGCTGGAGTGGGAGAGGCTGCGTATGAAGTCGTCGGCAGTACGAGCAGGAGCGCTGAGAGGAAAATTCCGATAGCCGTGAACCGCTTTCGCATTACCTTCGCCCTTCTGTAGGTAAGGACTCGACCCCTGCATCAGCCCGTAGCCGCCCACTCCCGCGCCGATCGGACGATCTCCTCCAGGTGGCCGCTGTGGGCGCCGTGCCAGTAGACGTGACCGCAGTCCCCGCACTGCCCGTAGGCGTCGTAGCCGTGCCGGGTGCCCGCCTCCAGCAGCGGCAGCACCTCGCCCTTCGGCACCGGGGTCAGTTCGCCGTTGCAGGCCGTACACCTGGTCCACGGGCGCAGCGGCGGGGTGAATCGTTCGAGCAGGTCGCGTAGCTGGTCCTGGGGGCGTGAGCCGCGGACGTAGGCGCCCAGCCACAGCGCGCGGCGGCGCAGCAGGCCGCGGTCCTGGGTCAGCAGCACCCGGTGCTCCTCGTTCGCCTGCACCACCAGGGCCGGATCGTCCATGTCGTTGTGGTAGGCCGCGTCGAGGCCGAGCAGCCGCAGCCGCCGCGACAGCGTGCCCAGGTGCACGTCCAGCAGGAAGCGCGGCTCGCGCGGCAGCGGCTGCGGCCTGGGCACCGGCCGCACCTCGATGACGTCGCCCGCGGCGGGCTGGTAGGAGGGTCCGACTCCGCGCCCGGCGACGGTCATCGGCCCGACCTCGGTCAGCGGGATGCCGGCCGACTCCACGTGGTGTCCCAGGGTCGAGCTGCCGCCGATGGCGATCCGCTGGCGCTCGCGGCGCCGGCTCACGGGCAGGAACATCATCAACTCTGCGGAGATTCGAAGGTGCGCGTCCCGTTCGGTCACATTGTCCATTCTGCTTGATTCGATAACGTGAACCTGTGCCAATGTCCCGCCGTGTCTTTATCGCGCTCGTCGCGACGGGTGCTGCGGGCTGCTCGGACACCGTTTCGGGGCAGCCGTCGCTGCGGCTGGCGACCGGGCTGGCCGGCGGGCCGTACGGGGCGCTCGGCGACCGGTTCGCGGCCGAGCTGCGGCGCGACGGGTTCACCGTGGAGGTGCTCCAGACCGCGGCCAGTGTCCAGAACCTCACCATGCTCACCGACGGCCGGGCCGACCTCGGGTTCTCGCTCGCCGACAGCGCCGACGACGCCGTGAGCATGCGCCACCAGCCCGTCGCCGCGCTGGCCAGGATGTACATGAACTACGTGCACCTGGTCGTGCGCGCGGGTTCCGTCATCTCGGCGGCCAAGGACCTGGCCGGGCGGAAGGTGTCCATCGGAGCGGACGGGTCCGGCACGGCCGTGACCGCCGTACGGGTGCTCGAGGCCGCGGGCGTGCGTGGTCACACCGTCGTCAGGCTGGGCCTGGACATGTCGATCAAGGCGCTCGCCGACCGCGCGATCGACGCGTTCTTCTGGTCGGGCGGCGTGCCGACCCCGGCGCTCGCCTCGCTCGACGACATCAAGCTGGTCCCGCTCGAACCGCTGGTGCCCGTGCTGCGCCGCGTCTACGGGCCGGTGTACGAGAACGCGGCCGTCCCCGCGGGCGCGTACGGCGGCGCGAAACCGATCCCCACCGTCGGCACGCCCAGCTACCTGGTCTGCCGCAGGACCCTGCCGGACGAGGTCGCCTTCGCGGTCACCGAGACGCTCTTCGACGCCCGCGACCGCCTCCAGGCCCCCTCCGCGCCCGGAGGCCGCCTCGACAAGCGCTACGCCATCGGCACCGGCGTCGTCCCCCTGCACCCCGGCGCCGCCCGCTACTACAGATCGGTGTACGGCTGAGCCAGCCGCAACTCCACGACCAGCCCATGAGGTACGGCGGCCAGCAGGCTCAACGTGGCCCCGCACGACTTGGCCAGCTCGGTGGCGATGGCCAGTCCCAGCCCACTTCCCGGCACGTTGGCGTGCGCGCCCGACCGCCAGAACCGGCCCAGCGCGTCGCCCCGCTCCTCCTCGCCCAGCCCCGGCCCGTCGTCGGCGACCCGCAGCACGCCGTCGGAGAGCGTGACCGTCACCGTGCCGCCCGCGGGCACGAACTTCTGCGCGTTGTCCAGCGCGATGTCCGCCACCCTGGCCGCCGCCTCCGGCACGAGTGACATCTCCGGCACCTCCACCCGCAGGGTGAGATCCTTGGCCGGATAGACCTCCCGCCACACCGCCAGCCGGGGCCGCAGCTCGATCTCCTTCGTCTCGCTGCCCACACCCGCCTCCACCCTGGCCAGCGCCAGCAGGTCCTCCACCAGCAGCGCCAGCCGGTCGAGCTCGGCCATGGCCTCCTCGAACTCGGTGGTGCCGTCCGCGCGCAGGTGCGGCTCCAGGTTCTCCAGCCGCAGCCCGAGCACGGTCAGCGGCGTACGCAGCTCGTGCGAGGCGTCGGCCACGAACGCCCGCTGCCGCTCCATCGCGCCCGACACGGCGTCGGCCATCGCGTTGAAGCGCTCCTCCAGCCGCTGCAGCTCCGAGGGCCCCGCGCCCGGATGGGCCCGCGCGTCGAGGTGGCCTTCCGCGATGGCCCGGGTGGTGCGGTCGAGCTCGGTCACCGGGCGCAGGATCCAGCGGGCCAGCTGCCTGGCCGCCAGCACGGAGTAGCCCAGGGCGATCAGCGCGCCCAGCGCCAGCGCGCCCCAGACGAGCGAGACGTCCAGCCGCGACTGGTCGGTGCCGGCCTGGAGCAGCACCACGCCGGACAGCTGCGCGTCCCGGCCCGCCGGCTCGGCCAGCAGCACCGTCGAGGGGCCGAACGGGCTGATCGTGGGCAGGTCCTCGGTCGTCCGGCCGCTCAGGGCCAGCCGGGTCGCCTCCTGGTCGTCGCCGTCGAAGTGGCCGGCCGTGACGAGGATCGTGCCGTCCCTGTCGCGTACGCGGATGGCCGCGCCGTACAGGTCGGCGTAGCGGACGACCTCGGCCGTCAGCGCCGTACGGTCGCCGTCGCGCGCGGCCTGGTCGGCCAGTTCCGCGAAACGGGTGGCGTCGGCGCGGCGGTCGAGCAGCAGACGGTTCGTGCGGTGCGAGGCGTAGGCGAAGCCGAGCGGCACCGCCAGCGCCGCGATGAGGAACACGATCAGCGTGGTGAACGTGACCACCAGGCGGGAGTTCACGCCGTGGACCCCAGGCGGTAGCCCGTGCCGCGCAGCGTCTCGACCAGGTGCGGGCGGCCGGTCTTCGACCGCAGCCCGGCCACGTGCACGTCGAGGGAGCGGGAGGCCGACAGCAGCGGGTCGCCCCAGACCTCGTCCAGGATCTCCTCGCGGCTGCGCACCACGCCCGGCTCGCGGGCCAGCAGAGCGAGCACGTCGAACTCGCGCCTGGTCAGCGTCACGTGCTCACCCGACACGGTGACCTGCCTGGACTCCAGGTCGATGCGCACGTCGCCGACGCTCACCACGTTGTCGCGGGTCGGCATCGGCCGGGTGCCCCTGCGCATCACGGCCTCCATGCGCGCCATCAGCTCGACCGTGCGGAACGGCTTGACCAGGTAGTCGTCGGCCCCGGACCGCAGGCCGCGGAGCACCTCGCGCTCCTCCGTGCGGGCGGTCACCACGATGACCGGTACGGCCGACACCCGGCGCAGGCGGCGCAGCACCTCAAGCCCGTCCATGTCGGGCAGGCCCAGATCCAGCAGGACGAAGTCGACGCCCCCCGCCAGGCGGAGGGCGTCGACTGCCAGCCCCGCGCGCACGACCTGGTGGCCGTGGCGCGCGAGGGCCGTGGTGAGCGCGGAGGCGAGCCGATCGTCGTCTTCGACCAGAAGAACTCGCATCAGGCCAGATTAGGCCCGGACGGGGACCGACTCCGCCGCTCCCTCCCGCTCCGAGCGGGTGAGCGCCGCGTCGCGGGTCTCACGCATGGTCAGGTAGACCACAAGCGACACGGCCGCGCAACCGGAGACGTACCAGTAGAAGCCCGACTCGATGCCGGCCGACTTGAACCACAGCGCGACGTACTCCGCCGTGCCGCCGAACAGGGCGTTCGCGATCGCGTACGGCAGCGCCACGCCGAGCGCCCGGATGTGCGTCGGGAACAGCTCCGCCTTGACCACCGCGTTGATCGAGGTGTAGCCGGTGATGATGATCAGGCCGATGAGCGACAGGACGAACGCGCCGGTGAAGCCGGAGACGCTGGACAGCCCGGTCATCAGCGGCACGGTGCCGAGCATCGACCCGATGCCGAACGTGATCAGCAGCGGCCTGCGGCCGATCCGGTCGGAGAGCCCGCCGGCGAGCGGCTGGATGCACATGAAGATGAACAGCGCGGAGAAGCTGACCAGCGACGCGGTCTCCTTCGGCAGGTGCGCCGTGTTGACCAGGTACTTGGTGAGGTAGGTCGTGTAGGTGTAGTACGCGACCGTGCCGCCCATGGTCAGGGCGATGACCAGCATCGCTTCCTTCTTGTGCGCCAGCAGAGCCTTGATGGTGCCGCGCTCGCTCTTGTCGACCTCCTTGCCCTGCTCCTCCTCGTCGTACGCCTCGGTCTCCAGGAGGTTGCGCCGCAGGTAGAACACGACCGCCGCGCCCAGGGCGCCGACGACGAACGGGATGCGCCAGCCGTAGGAGTTGAGCGCCTCCTTGGTCATCGTGTTCTGCAGGATGATCTGCAGGCCCAGGCCGACGAGCTGGCCCGCGGTCATCGAGACGTACTGGAAGCTGGAGGCGAAGCCGCGCTTGCCCGCCGGAGTGGCCTCCGTCAGGTACGTGGCGCTGGCCGCGTACTCACCACCAACGGAGATGCCCTGCAGGAGGCGGGCGATCAGCAGCACCACGGCGCCGAAGTAGCCGACCGACGCGTACGTCGGGGCGATGGCGATCAGCAGGGCGCTCAGCGACATCAGCGTGACCGTCATGGTCAGCGCGGCCTTGCGGCCCTTGGTGTCGGCGTACTTGCCGAGCAGCCAGCCGCCGATCGGGCGCATGAAGAAGCCCACGGCGAAGATGCCCGCGGTGTTGAGCAACTGGGCCGTGCTGTTGCCTTCAGGGAAGAAGGAGGCGGCGAAGTACACGGCGAAACTGCTGTAGACGAACCAGTCGTACCACTCGACCAGATTGCCGACAGAACCGCCGATGACTGCTTTCCACGGCACGCGGGGTTGGCTCACGGTTTTACCTCCTGGGGGGAGTAGGTGCAGGCCAGAGCCTCTCCGCAGAAGGTTGTTCCGACAAGAGGAGACGGGCTAGATCTAACGTTCGCTTAACATCAGGGAAACTCGAGCGTGAGATACGGCCCTTTCCCGGTCACTGCCGGTAGTTCTCCACCTCGCCGGCCGGGCGGGCCTGGGCTCCGTCCGGGTTCTCGCCCGCGTCCCTCCTCGCCCTGCGCTGCCTGAGCAGGTCCCAGCATTGGTCGAGAGCCACCTCCAGCTCCCTGACCCGCGCGTGCTCCTCGTCCGAGCTGACCTCGCCCGCCGACAGCTTGCTCCGCAGCTCGTGCTCTTCGGTGACCAGATCACTGATCCTGGTGAGAATCTCGTTATCCCGCATGTCCAAGACTTTAGTGACTACGTGATAGAACACGCCCTATGCCTGGTATCGCGCTGGTAAGAAAGCCCGGGCCCCGGATCTCCGAGGGCATCGTCACGCACCTGGAGCGCGAGCCGGTCGATCACCAACGGGCCCTGGAGCAGCACGAACGCTACGTCGCCGCGCTGGAGGGGGCCGGCTGGGAGGCGCGTCACGTGGAGCCGGCCGACGACCTGCCCGACGGGCCCTTCGTCGAGGACATGGTCGTGGTCTCCGACCGGCTGGCCGTACTGACCAGGCCGGGGGCCAAGGAGCGGCGGCCCGAGGTGGTCTCCGTGGCGGCCCTCGTACGGGAGCTCGGAATCAAGTCCGTCAGGATCGCGCAGCCGGGCACGCTCGACGGCGGCGACGTCCTCCAGGTCGGCAGGACCGTGTACGTCGGCAGGTCGGGCAGGACCAACGACGAGGGGATCACCCAGCTCAGCGCGTTGCTGCCGGAGCGGCAAGTAGTGCCCGTCAACCTGAACGGCGTGCTGCACCTGAAGTCGGCCGTCACGGCGCTGCCCGACGGCACGCTCATCGGCGACCCCGCCCGCGTGGACCTGCCGGGCCTGCTGGTGCCCGCCGAGGAGTCGGGGGCGCACGTGGTGCTGCTGGGCGGCGACCGCGTGCTGATGGCCGCCTCCGCGCCCCGAACCTGCGCGATGCTCCAGGAACGCGGACTGGACGTGACGCTGGTGGACATCTCGGAATTCGAGAAGCTGGAGGGCTGCGTCACCTGCCTGTCGGTTCTCATCATCTGAGATCAGGGACAGGTAACGGCGAGACCTCTGGTAACGTGCAAGACATGCTGCGTGGCCTCCTTCTTAGCTGCCGCGGCGGGGGCCACTAAGGCCGGCTCCCTCGCCGCGGAGCGAGCCATGCGCGTCGGCCGCTTTCTTTCGACCGACGAGGAGCTCCCGACATGACCGCTCAGCAGCCCAGCCCCATGCCTTTCCAGCGCTATCAGGCGTTCGAGCCGATCCGTCTGACCGATCGCACCTGGCCTGATCAGGTCATCACCGAAGCGCCGCGATGGTGCGCCGTGGACCTGCGCGACGGCAACCAGGCACTGATCGACCCGATGGACGCCCACCGCAAGCTGAAGATGTTCGAGCTGCTGGTGAAGATGGGTTACAAGGAGATCGAGGTAGGCTTCCCGGCCGCCAGCCAGACCGACTTCGACTTCATCCGGCAGATCATCGAAGAGGACCGGATCCCCGGCGACGTGGTGATCCAGGTCCTGACCCAGGCCAGGCCCGAGCTGATCGAGCGCACCTTCGAGTCGATCGAGGGCGCCAAGCAGGCCATCGTGCACCTGTACAACTCCACCTCCACGCTGCAGCGCCGGGTGGTGTTCGGGCAGGACCGCGAGGGCATCACCGCCATCGCCGTCGAGGGCGCCAAGCTGGTCAAGAAGCTCGCCGACGCGACCGACGTGGACGTACGTTTCCAGTACTCTCCCGAGTCCTTCACCGGCACCGAGCTCGACTACGCCGTCGAGGTCTGCGACGCGGTCAACGACGTGTGGCAGCCCACGCCTGACCGCAAGGTCATCGTCAACCTGCCGGCCACGGTCGAGATGGCCACGCCCAACATCTACGCCGACCAGATCGAGTGGATGCACCGCCACCTGAAGTACCGCGACTCGATCGTCCTGTCGCTGCACCCGCACAACGACCGCGGCAGCGCCGTCGCCGCCGCCGAGCTGGGCTACATGGCCGGCGCCGACCGCATCGAGGGCTGCCTGTTCGGCAACGGCGAGCGCACCGGCAACGTCTGCCTGGTCACCCTGGGCATGAACCTGTTCTCCCAGGGCATCGACCCGCAGATCGACTTCGGCGACATCGACGAGGTCCGCCGCATCGTCGAATACTGCAACCAGCTGCCCGTCCACCCGCGCCACCCGTGGGGCGGCGAGCTGGTCTACACCGCCTTCTCCGGATCCCACCAGGACGCCATCAAGAAGGGCTTCGACCACCTGGAGGCCGACGCCGCCGCGGCCGGCGTGCCGGTCGACTCCTTCACGTGGGCCGTCCCCTACCTGCCCATCGACCCCAAGGACATCGGCCGCAGCTACGAGGCGGTCATCCGGGTCAACAGCCAGTCGGGCAAGGGCGGCGTCGCCTACATCATGAAGGCCGACCACCAGCTCGAGCTGCCGCGCCGGCTGCAGATCGAGTTCTCCAAGGTCGTCCAGGCGCGCACCGACGCCGAAGGCGGCGAGATCAGCCCGGCTGCGATGTACGCCATCTTCTCCGACGAATACCTGCCCAACCCGGGCAACCGCTGGGGCCGTCTCAGCCTCATGGCGCACCGCCACGAGTCGGCGGGCGACGACAAGGACCGCATCGGCGCCGACGTACGGCTCGACGGTGAGATCCGGGAGATCGAAGGCGTCGGAAACGGCCCGATCTCGGCCTTCATCGACGCGATCGCCAAGGTGGGCATCCGGGTGCGGGTGCTCGACTACGTGGAGCACGCGATGAGCGCCGGCTCCGACGCCAAGGCGGCCTCGTACCTGGAGTGCGACGTTGACGGGCGGGTGCTGTGGGGGGTGGGCGTCGACGCCAACACCACGACGGCCTCGCTCAAGGCGATCATCTCGGCGGTCAACCGCGCGTCCCGCTGACCCGTCGTTGGGGCTTTTCACGTGAGTCCCCGTACAGATCGGGGACTCACGCCGGTCCTAGGCGCCGTTCTTCTCCAGCAGCCGATCGAGCCTGAGTCCCAGGTCGATCACTGAGCACTGCAGGGAGTCGAATCTGCGCACCATCAGGGACTGAGCGGACGTGAGGTGCTCGTTCGCGTGCCGGCGAAGACCTGCGACCTCGTCGCCGAAGGCTGCGAGGTCCTGGGAGATCCCGGCCTGGATGCCGGCGATTTCGACTCTCACCTGGGCGACGGCGATTGCCGTTGAGAGGATGGCGGCGTGGATGCCTTCCATGCATGAGCAGTCGCAGCTGTGTGTTGGGAGGCTCGCATGTCGGCGCCTGCCCCGGGGGCCGCTGGAGACTGCATTGGCGGGACGCCTTGTCGCTTTGAGGGCTTCCACGCGGAGTTTTACGTCGCTCGTCTCCGCCTCTTCGTTCATGTACCCCGACCTTTGCGTTAGCTGGAACGGATCTCGGCCCTGAGGGCCGGTCCCACTTTGTGTGAGCACATGGTCGCAAGCGGTCAATGGTTTTGGCGGTGGGGGGCCGAGAGGCGGGTGTGGTTTTGTTCGTCTCGGTGTGGCAAAGATCGACCGGGGTTGGATGGTGGGGGCGGGCGAGTGTGCCTTGACGGGACATTTCGGAGCATCTGGCTTGGTGTTGGTGGCGGGGCGGTGGTCGGGTTGCTACGTGCCGGGAGTGCAGTTGTAGAGGTGGCCGTAGCGATTTTGGGCGATGCGCATGAGGTCGGTCATGTCCTGGATCGCGTCCCTGCCTTTGGCGACCTTGGCTAGGAAGATGTCGATCATTCGTGCTTTGCCGCCGCAGAGGAACTTCGCGCTCGTCCGGTACGGCTGGTCAGCCAACGGGCTATTCGTTAGGTAGGCGGTCATGCCGTCACCGAGGTCGGTAGGGAGCTTCACTCCGTCGTGCCGCGTGTAAACGTTACGCCTGTCGTCCATTAGGAGGTCCAAATGCTCCCGACTTGTCTTGCTGTCCGCTTGCAGCCAGTTCACTTGAAGAGGCCAAGGGGTCGTGTCAGGAGCCCAGCACTCACCGCTCTCCTCGCTGCCGGCCGTTTGCCCCACGAGAGACCCGGTTATTCCGCTCACCAAACGAAACCCCTGCTCAGGGACGAGCTTGCATAGGTATGGAGGGACATCCACGATCGGCTGTGGGGCTGGAGCCGGTGTGGAGACGATGTCGTTCCCTGGGGTACATGCTGCCACGAGCAACACGAGAGCGCTCAGAGTGACAGGCAGGGGAGAATCCCTCATCTTCCGCCTCCAGCGGAGGAGGAAGGGATCTGCAGGCCGAGATAGTCGTCTACCTCACTGGTCCTGCGGAAAGTGCCGCCGAAACGATCGAGCAAACTACTGCTTCCACCTTTGTCCCGAACCCAACGAAGGAACTCGCTGTATTCCTGCGCACTCATTTTCGCGAAGGGTTTGATGACCGGCGGTGTGCTGGTAGTAAATATCTGACCCTTTATAGGGAACTCGTCAAACAAACCTTTGTTCAGCATGGCCGTGGCGAGCATCTGCTCCGCCAGTCTCTCCACCGCCAACCGATTGTCCGCCAGAGTCCGGTGCGTCTCGTCCAAGCCCCGCCCGTGTTCGGACATCTGCTGGGCGACCTGATTGGCGATCTCGTAATACCCGGCCCCGGCAAGCTTGTCGTACTCTTTGCCGATCAGCTCGCCGAAAGCTCCCGTGGCCAGCTGACCCACCTGCCTGGCTCCCGGCACCGGGAGCAGCCCCAGCGCGTCGACCACCATGGTCTTCAGCGCCTCGTCCGCCTTCTCCTCGTCCAGCCCCTGGGCGATCAGCACCTGGCGGCGGATCTCCACGATGTGGGTGAAGGGACGTGCCTCCGCCACGGTCCGGTCCGTCAAGAACTGAATAATGTCGGCCTTGTCCACCCGCCCATCCCCGTCGAAGTCGTACTCCTTGACGTCGGACTTCGTGAAACCCAGCCGCTCGGCGTTAGAGGCGTCAAGACCCACCGGAGGCACAGTGTCAAGCGCCGCCCGCATGTGTTCGGTCTGCGCCCTCACCAGCACCTCAAACGCGTCGTCGTCAGCGGTCGCCAGCGCCAGCGCGTAGTCCATGTCCTGCGCCGCGACCTTGCCGAAGGTCGCATGGTTCAGGACCAGCCGCGAGAGCTCGTCGATATTGGCGGCGATCGCGCGGCCCAGGGGATAACGCAGGGGAGCGAGACGATCGAATGTGTCTCTGTTCTTGATCTCCAGATTGCCGCTCTCGCCTTTGCCGAAGGCGCCACGTACATCATCGGCGACGACTTTGATCATCTCCGCAGCCAGCTTCCTGGAGGCCGCATCCTGGCCAGTCGTCGCGGTCACCAGCATGTCTCTGATCTGCTTGTAGTCGCCCAGATACCGGGAAGCGTCCCACCGAGTCGTCAGCAGATAGTCGAGCACAGACTCCTTCCACCCGGCCGGGGTGTGGTCCAGTAGCGACTGGGACGCCTCTCGGCTCGACTTAACCGCGTGAAACAGATCGTCCACCACCGATGATTCGGCCTTCATACCTGGACTACGCACATACGCTTCCGGTCTCAACAGGGTGCCAAGGCCAAACGAGCCGGCCAGATCGAATATGGGGATCTGGCTTCCCGCGAAAGTGCGGCCCAGCAGGTCCTGGCTCGCCGCCCACTGGTCCTTGCGCTGCTCATGCTCATAGACGATCACGTCACGCCCGACGATCTCCATGAACTCCTTCGAGAACGGCGGCTTCCCGTCGTGAGCACGCCAGATAAGCGCCTGAGCCTGGTATCCGGAGTACTTCGTGTCACCGGCCTTGTGCTCAGCCCGACCCTCCTTGGCCAGGTCCTTGGTGAAGCCGGCGCCCATGTACGCGGGATTCTTCGGATCGGTCGCCTTGGCTAGAGCCGTGCTCAGCATGCGCAGGGCCTTCTTGCCTTGGCTGGACAGCTGGGCCACACGATCGGAGTCCTCGTGAGCCCGGGCATCGCGCAACTGCGCGGCGAGCGAGCCGGGCAACTGCGTCATGCCTCGGGCACCCAGCGTGCCCAGGAACGCCTTGACGAACTCCGCGTTCCCAGTCCGCGACGCGTATTTCTCCAGCTCGGCCAGCGCCTTGGCATCCCCGTCCCCAGCGTTCAGCGCAGCGCGACCCGCCAGCGTCCCGTCCAGCAGTCCTTTCGCGGCCTCCAACCTGTCAGGCATCTCCAGGAAACTCCCGGCAGGCGTACTCTTCCCGAAGGTGACCTTCTGCCGCTGCAGCTCGTGGACCAGCTTCTGCCGCCGCCGCAGATCCTCAGCCTGCGTCGTCACCCGTCCGGCCAACTGCCGCAGCCGCGTCGCCGGAGACGTGTCCAGCCCGGCGCTCTGCAACTCACTGTGCAGAGCCTGCGCCAACTCCTCCAGCCGCCTGGCAGCCTCAGTGTGTTTGCTCGCCATCGTGTCGAAGTCAGGCTGCTTGACGCCGGTGAACTCCGTCATGGCTTGTCCTGAAGCGAGGTCAGCTTCTGGTTTGCGCTGTGTACGGCCTCCGTGAGCATGTCCCGCAGCTCGCGCTGATCGGCGTGGACCTGGGCGTCGAACCGGGCACCCGTCGGACCCACCCACGCGTCCTTCTCCATCAGACGACAGGAGGGATCGAGCGCCCACCAGTGCTCGTCCGAAAGCCGCTGGATCCGCTCCGCTACGGCCCGCACCGCCTCGCGATCGAGGTTGGCCAAGATGATCCCCTTGTACGGCTCGCTGCACCAGAACAGATCAGGAGGCGGCGTCCCTCACGTGGTCACACGGTAATCAACATCACATCAACAAACAAGCTTAAACGCAGTGAAAGGCATGGCGCGTTCGAGCTTTGTTCGAATATGGGGTGTTTCGCCTGACTCGGGTATGGCATCGGGCGACCGTGGTCTATGGACCTCTTTCTTCGCGAGAATTAAGCCCGGCGAATGCTCGTTGAACATCAACTGAAATAGTTGGGGTCGGAGCAAGACCAAGTGGTCGGCGCGCACACCATTGCCGATGAGAAGATCATGGTCACCCGAGGCAGGTCGGAGCGGGGAGTGCAGTCGGGCGGGAATGACGAGCTCGAATACCGTCCGGCCTTGCCCATTGCAGTGGTGGAGTCAAGAGGACGTCCATCAACGCCGACGATGGCATCGAGCAGTCCGGCGGCTCGCGGTCGACAAAGCGGGCGAGGTCATGGGGCGAGGAGGGGATCGGATCCTGCTCGTCCTCGCCACTGGTACGGGAAATTCCCTGGTGGTCTACCAGATTGTCGAGCGTGGTGGAACCTCGCGAGGGTTGCTGCTAAACGCTGCATTCAGCGGAAGCTCTAAATTTCTCGCGGCGGATTCCGGTCGTCTTGGAGATCAAGGGAGGGTCTCTCTTGTGCTCTGGGAGCCTTCTCTTGCTGGGGGCTGATTGATTAGCCGAACTCGCCGTTCTTTACGCCGCCGATGAAGGCGTCCCATTCGCTAGGGGTGAAGACCAGCGCTGGCCCCGCTGGGTTCTTACTGTCGCGGACGCCTCGGCGCTTCCCGGAGAGTCTCGCAACCTCAACGCAGTTGCCCCCGTTGCTGCCCGAGTAGGAAGACTTGATCCACGTGGCTGCCCGTAGCTGTTGGCTCAGCTCGTCCATCGTTGCATCGTCTCCTCGATCAAATTCATGGATTCGCGCTGAGAGAGTGCTCCGGTGTAAGCGCCCTCATGCCTTAAGGCTAGGGCTTTGACACTCTCTGTCCAGTCGGTTACCTGGGCGTTGGAAGCGGCTTCGACATGGCTTTGCCCATCGCGGCGGTGGAGGTCAAGCGTATGTCCGTCAACGCCGCTGAGCAGGCCGCACGGCGGATTTCGGTCGTCTTGCGGATCAAGGGAAGACTCCCCGTATGAGTTGGGAGCCTTCCCTTTCTGGGAATACATTGATTAGTCGAACTCGCCGTCCTTCACACCGCCGATGAAGGCGTTCCATTCGCCGGGGGTGAAGATGAGGGGCGGGCTGGTGGGGTTTTTGCTGTCACGGACGCCTCGGTGTCCACGGGAGAGTTCAGCAACCTCAACGCAGTTGCCGCCGTCGGGTCCCGATCGGGTGGACTTGCGCCATGTAGCTGTGTCGAGTTCTCGGATTAGCTCGTCCATCGCTCTAGCGTCTCCTTGATCAGGTCTAGGGATTCGCGTTGGGACAGTGCTTCGGAGCGAATCCCCTCATATCTGTATGTTAGGACGCTGACGTCCTCTGGTCGCTCTGTTACTCGACTCATGACCCCAGCGGATTCGACATACGCTGTGTCGAAGACGCCATGTGCCTGCGCGATGGCGAATCCACCGGCAAGACCGGTCGTGGAGTAAGCCTTGAGCGGAAGCACCTGGATGGTTATCCGGGGAAGCTGGCTATCTTCGAGAAGGCGAGTGAGCTGGGCCGACATCACGGCAGGACTACCGATCGGGCGGTGTAGGACTGCCTCGTCGATCACGATCCACAACAAAGGCGGTTTGGGACGCCTAAGGATGCTTTGGCGCTCCACTCGAGCGATCACGTGTTCCTCGACCTGTTCAGATGACACGCCGACATCGCCGCTCAGGACGGCTCGGGCATAGTCCTCGGTCTGGAGTAGGCCGGGCACGACCAGCGGTTCCCAGGTTCGGATGGACTCCGCTGTTGCCTCCACGTCGAGCCAGGGTCGGAACCATGGGGGAGCCGATGCGTGGCTGACCATTGGCCAAAGCCGCATCAGCGCCCCTTCCGCCTCAAGCGCCTCGTCGCAGTGGCGGGCGAACTCCTCCGTCGGCGACCGCCTGGCTGTCTCGATCATGCTGATTGTGCCGACGGAGTAGGACACCGCTTTCGACAGACGGATCTGGGACCAGCCTCGGACCTTGCGATGCCGTCGCAACTCGAAGCCGAAGAGTGCGGTTGGTGAGTCAGAGGGGCATAGCTCGCTTTCCTTCGGCACCTGACCTCCTGGGGGGATCGCCGCCGTTTCAACAAGGCTTTCATCGAAACGGTTGATGGCGTATCGAAGTCAACTGACTACTTACTGTAGCCAAAGCTTGGGATGGTTGGAAGGCCGATCCAGGCCGACTTCTTCAAGTGGGTGAAGCCATGAAAGCTGCGAGCGCGGAGCCGAAGGTCATCGGTTCGATCCATCTCGTGGGTATTCGCGAGTCCGTCTCGCACGCCCGCTCCGAAGTGCGCAGATGGCTCGGAGACGATCACTCTTCTGTCGACGACGCAGTGCTGGCGGCGTCCGAGTTCGTGACCAACGCGCTCCGGCACTCCGACGCCAGGCCGTACGACTTCATCAGCCTCACCGTCACCGCGACGGAGGAGATGGTCTATGTGGAGGTGCGTGATCCCGGCTCCGCCTTTTCCAGCCCGCACATCCGGCAGGAGCCGGAGGCGGAGGACGGTCGTGGGCTGCTGATCGTCCGTGAGATCTCCCAGGACTGGGGGATACGGGAGCACGGCCGTGGGCTTGGCCGTACCGTCTGGTGCGCCATCCGGGCGGTCCCATCTTCCCCTGACTCGTCCGCTCCCGAACCGGTCTCCGGAACGGCAGGCGGACGCGGCCCCGGCGGAACGCGCAACCAATGAGGGCTAGGCGGCTCCGTTTTCTCGCCGAAGGGGAGTGGCGGAGTCGCCGACGAAACGTCCGGCGAGGATCTCTCCCCCCGTAGCTCCAAGCCGGACCCGGCCCCCGATGAGCGCGCTCATCGGGGGCCCTATGCGGCTGGGCGACCAATGTTGTCGCCCACGCTGGAGAACGTCTGGGACAAGTGCCTCCTGGTCGGCGGCAGGGGTGCACGCGGCGGTGGCTGCAGTTCACGGCCAAGATCGGGCGCGCGCCGAACGCGATCAAGGTGCGATCTGGCGCTCGAGATCATCTGTGGTTCTGCGACTTGGTCAGTGTCGATCCACTGAAGATACGGGCGGATGCGGTGGCCGCAGGCACACCCGCCCCGCCGGCTCTGTTGACTTTGTCGCAAGCTATGACGCAACATATTGATACAAAGGTTGCGACAAAAGGAGGAGGGTATGACGAACAGCTCTACGCCGGGCGCCGGGCCGCGGCAGGCGGACGTTCGAAGCGCGGGCGCCTGGCTGCTGCGACACGGTCTCGGCGACGGTCCACCGACGCCGTTACTGACCGCGCGACTGGCAGTGCGGCGGCGGGCGCGGCTCCTCGGCAGTGTCCTGCTGGCCGCGCTGTATATCGCGGCCGCGCTGGCACAGGCCACTGATCGGCTGGCCACCGCCGCATTCGGCGAACTTTGGCCATACCGGCCGACGCTGGTGCTGGTCCTGAGCACGTTGATCATCGGGCTGGTGCTGGCCCGGACGCTGCTTGACGCTTGGGTGCGGCGTGTCGATCGGCAGGCCGGGGCGGCGCTGGCGCGGCGGGTGGCCCATCCGGTGCAGCTCGGCTGGCGGACCCTCCTCGGATGGAGGTACGCCGTCCTGTTGATCGGCACCTTCGCCGGTGCCTTCGCACTGGGGGTGAGCGCACTGACCCTCGATGAGGGCACCGTGCGGTACGCGGCCGTCGTGCTGCTGGTCGCCGTGGCCGGGGTCGGCCTGGGCGCGGCCCTGCAGCTGCGCGAGCTGCTGGCCCGGCCGGTCGTGGCCGAGGACGAGGTGTCGCTGACGGCCGACGTCATCATGCGCATCGAGGACGCGCGCGACAGCAACGCGCCGTCCGTGTTCCTGGGGCTGCCGGTGGTGTTGCTGCTCGGCTCCGCGCCCGGCTGGTGGAACGCCGCCGCCCTCACCTTCATGGTGCTCGGTCTGGCCGCCGTCATCGCCGTCCAGGCCAGGACGCCGTCGTGCGCGGCCACGGCGCGGCACGTGGTCGGCGTCGGATGATCGTCATCGACGCGGGCTCGCCGGTGCCGCCGTTCGAGCAGTTGCGGGCCCAGCTCGCCCGGCAGATCCACGACCGTACGCTGGCCGTGGGCTCCAGGCTGCCGACCATCCGCCGGCTCGCGGCCGACCTCGGTCTGGCCGTCAACACGGTCGGCCGGGCTTACCGGGAGCTTGAGGAGGCCGGGCTGATCGAGACTCGGGGGCGGGCCGGGTCGTTCGTGTCAGCGGCCGGCGAGCAGGCCCGCGAACGAGCCCGCCAGGCCGCCGCCGACTATGCGGCCGTCGTGGCGAGCGTCGGCATCGATGAGAGCGAGGCACTCACCATCGTCGAGGCGGCCCTGAGATCCGGCGACGCGGCGGCCCCCGCCTCACTCTGACGCGGCTGTCTAGTTTCGCGACCTGCGGTTGCCCACTTGATCAAGTGCGTCCATGATCGGGACAATCCCGATGAGAGTTCAACGATGAAAACGGTGAAAACGCTGAAGAGGAGACATCTGGATGGCTGCTTCACGAGCCACCCTCACACGCGACGACCTGAAGCTTAAAGTCGCCGTCCAGCGTGGGCGGGTCGGCGGCATGGATTTCCGGGTGATCCGACCGGCTGGCCCGTTGAAGAACGGGGCGCTCTACAAGGCCCAGGATTGCTATGAGATGTATGCGGACCGGACAGACGGCCGACGCATTGGCACTCTGATGCTGCTCGCGGCGCGATCCCCGCGATCCCTGATCTATCTGCCGATGCGCACCACCCCGACCGCTCCCGGAGACGGGGTCGGCTGGGGCGAGGAGAAGCGGATCGACCTCGTGCTGGTCCATCGCGCGGTGCAGTTCCGGCCCTCCAGGTGGAAGCAACTGCGGGAGCGCCTCAATTGGGGGAACTCTCTCCGAGAGCTGCACACCGCGCGTGTCCCGGCAAGAGACCTGTCGGCCGACCTCGGTCTCAAGACCTCAGCGCGACGCGATCCGAAGCGCGGCAACCTGCTTCACCAGGCCTTCTACGCCGAGACCCTGTTCCTGACGGGTGGCACGACGGCGTTCCGGGAGGCGGCACAGGAGATCTTCGCCATTTCCAAGGACGGGCCACCCCACGCCGCGACGGAGTATTACGTTCCCGGCGCCTGCAATTACCACGTCTGCCGCTGCCTATACGACTTGCCGGATCTGGAGGAGCACGACTGGGACCAGTTCCATGTGGAGTTCTGCCCACGATGGGCGAGATGACCAGGCGAAGGTCGCCCCGGGCAGCCCTCTCATCGGCAGACACGCCGTACGAGGGCTGCACACGCCTGCCTCTAGGTGAGACGCACCTGGTCGAGGACGTGCTCGCCGATGGCCGCCATGCTGGGGTTGTCGGCCGAGTGAGCGGCCAGGGCAGTGCCTATGACGAGGGCCCAGCCCCGCGCTCGCTCCCAGGTCACCTCGTCGACGTCCGCGCGTGATCGGAAGACCTCGCGGGCGTTCTCGTCGAACACCAGCCACGCGGCGGCCAGGTCGGTGGCGGGATCACCGCTGGTGAGGTCGCCGAAGTCCAGGACGGCCGCCAAGCCTTCCCCGTTGAGCAGCAGGTTCCCTGGGTGCGGGTCGCCGTGGAGCCAGAGCGCGGGGCCGTGCCAGGACGGGAGGGCGGCCAGCTTCTCCCAGAGGGGGAGGAGATTGGCTGATCGGGGGATGGATCGCAGGCGGTGCCGTACCGCTTCGTCGCGGGCGGCGAGCGGGACGCCGCGGACAGGGTTGTGCGGCGCGTCAGGTGGTGCGGGGCGGTGGAGGGCGGTCATGAAGTCGGCCAGTGGGACGGCGATGCCGGAGCGCTCGGACGGCGGCACGTCGGTGACCGTACGGCCGTCGAACCAGGGCGCGATCGTCCACGGCCACGGGTAGCCCTCGCCGGGCACGCCGACCCTGACGGGTACGGGCAGCGCGACCTCGACGTGCTCGGCCAAGACCGGCAGCCAGCGTTGCTCGTTGACGATGAGGTCGACGGCGACCTGGCGGCGCGGCAGGCGTACGGACAGGTCCGTGCCCAGGCGATAGATGACGTTGTCCCAGCCGTTGGCGACGAGGGTCAGCGGGCCCGCCAGGTCCGGGTGCTGCGTGCGGATCAGGCGGTCGACGAGGTCGTCGTCGATGTCGGCTTCCGCCGCGGGGGTGGTCATGCCGCAACGGTAGTGCTGCCTGTTCAGCGCCGCTGGCACCGACCGGATCGGCGATGGCGAAGCCGGTTCCGTCGGCCGAACCCGTTCCCCTGAACAACTGAACAACGGCGACACCGTTGACCGGTAGATTCACGGTCAGGAGGGGTGATGGAACTACGGGACATCGAGATTTTCTGACCTTGGCCGAATTACTGCACTTCGGCCGGACCGCCGAGCGGCTTCGCATCACCCCTTCCCGGGTCAGCCAGGCGATCAAGAAGCAGGAACGCCGCATCGGCGCGCCGCTGTTCGACCGCACGTCCAGGACAGTGCGGCTCACCCCGTTGGGCGAACAGCTGCAGCGTGATCTCAGTGCCGGATACCGGCAGATCACCGCCGGGATCGAGGCCGCGGCCGAGGCCGTCCACGGCCCGTCGGGGACGCTGACGCTGGGCACGATGGGCCCGCACACCCAGATCATCAGCGGCGCCCTCGAGCTGTTCCAGACCCGTTATCCGGGCGCCCGCCTCCAGCATCGCGAGATCCAGCCGCCCGCTCCGCTGGACCTGCTGCGATCAGCGGAGGTCGACGTGGCGGTGCTGTGGATGCCGGTCCGTGAGCCTGACCTGATCGTCGGCCCGGTGACGCACACCTCACCGGTGCTGCTGATGGTCGCCGCCACCCATCCCTACGCCACGCGCGACTCGATCTGTCTGGAAGATCTCGGCGACCACTGCGCCCAGGTGTCGCCCCGGTCGATTCCGGCGTCCATGGAGGCGGCCATCGTCCCGCACCGCACCCCGGCGGGCCGCCCCATCCCTCGTGGGGCCAAGGTCTCCACCTGGCAGGAGGTGCTCAGCGCCGTATCTTCCGGCCAAGCCGTCGCCGGGGTCGTCGCCGAGATGGCCCGCTTCTACCCCTGGCCCAGCCTGGCTTTCGTGCCCATCCGTGATGCCCCGCCCTCGGAGTGGGTCCTCGCCTGGCGGGCCGCCGC
This sequence comes from Nonomuraea sp. NPDC049269, assembly GCF_043197155.1. Taxonomy (NCBI): domain Bacteria; kingdom Bacillati; phylum Actinomycetota; class Actinomycetes; order Streptosporangiales; family Streptosporangiaceae; genus Nonomuraea; species Nonomuraea sp. NPDC049269. Next base: position 617,832 of record NZ_JBICSO010000007.1, on the reverse strand, counting down.
GGAGACTCCGCTCATCCGCGCCTTCGCCCAGACCGTCGCGGATCACGGGCCGGTGGTGTTGACCGGGGACAACGAACGTACCTAGGAGCACACCGTGAACGACACTCCTTTGCTGGCCTTCGAGGGTGTCAGCAGGTGGAAGACGATCGTGTGCCGGCCCGGATCGAAGGCGCCGAAGGGGTTGCGCCGGTTCTTGGTCGTGCCGGTCACCCAGTCCGTCTTCCATCCCTCGTCCTGGCCGTCCACGACCCAGCGGTAGCCGTACTCCACCTGCTTGCCCGATGGGCCCGTGAGCAGGGCGACGGGGAAGAGGCTGGGCGAATAGCAGTTGTTCCCGGTCTGCTGCCCCTCCAGGGTCAACGACGCCAGGCGCACGGTCCCCGCGGACGCGGTCGTGGTCCGGGCTTTTGACGGGGCGGTCGTGGGTTCGGGCGTGGACTGCCTGCGGGAGAACGTGGGCTTCGGGCCGCTGGTCCTGGTGGCGCGGGTCTTCGTGGGCCGCGTGCTGGGTGTCTTGCCGGTGTCCTGCTTCTTGGCCGGTGCGGCGGGTGTCCTGGTGGGGCCTTGTTCGGTGGCCGGCGCAGTAGGCGCGGCCGTCGGCGCCGGGTCGGGCAGCAAGATGATCGCCCCGGTGACCAGGGCGGCGGACACCGCCAGCGCCCCGGCGCCCGCCAGCAGCGCCTTCCAGCGCGGGCGGCTCACGGCATGAGTCGCCATACCGCCTCGAGGGCCCGTCAGGTCGCCTGGCATACCGGTGGGCGGGGCGCCGATGAGCCGGAGCAGGACGTCCTGCATGGCGGGCCGGGCGGCCGGGTCCTTGGCCAGGCAGGACAGCACGATCGGGTGCAGCGGGCCGGGCAGGTCGCCCAGGTACGGCTCGTCGTGGAGGATGCGGCGGATCACCGCGGGCAGCGAGTCGTTGCCGAACGGCGGACTTCCCGTCGCGGCGAACACGATCACCGACGCCCACGCGAAGACGTCCACCGCGGGACCGAGCGGGGCGCCCGCGATCTGCTCCGGCGCCATGTAGGCGGGTGTGCCGACGATGCTGCTCGTCACTGTCAGCGAATGGCCGGACGCGCGGGCGATGCCGAAGTCGATGACCCGCGGCCCATCCCTCCCCAGCAGCACGTTGGCGGGTTTGAAGTCGCGATGCACCACCCCGGCCCGGTGGATCGCCGCCAGCGCGGTCGCGGTCGCCACCGCGAGCCGCTGCAGGTCGGCGCCGAAGTGGCGGCCGGCCTGGTGGAGGGTGGGTCCCTCGACGTATTCGGTCACGATGTACGGCCGGCCGCCCAGCGAGGCGTCGAGCACCTGAGCGATGCAGAACGGCTCCACCCGGCGCGCCGCGTCGATCTCCTTGGCGAAGCGGTGATCGTCGGCCAGCCCGTCCGCCAGCAGCTTGACCGCCACCGGCCGTCCGTCGGGCCCCTGGCCCAGGTAGACCACCCCTTGGCCGCCCGCGCCCAGCCGCCCGAGCAGCCGGTAAGGGCCCACACCCGGGGGATCTTCTGGCAGGAGAGGGTTCATCAATCGCTCGGGCAGATGGTGAACGAGAAGGGCTTCGACACCGACTGGGGGGAGGTGAGGCGGAGGGTGACCCGGTGAGGGCCGTCCGTCTGTACGAGCGGGCCGAAGACCGTCTGGGTGTGGCTCTCGGCGATGACGCTCTGAGAGCGCGACACCACCTTCCCGTCCAGGATCCATTCGTAGCGGAAGTCGGTGGCCAGCTTGGTCCCCTCGACCAGGCCGGAGATGTTGCCGTGGTTGAACACGCAGTCCGGGGAGTCGGCGTGCCGGGGGCCGATGACGCGCACCCACACGATCCGGAAGGTACCGCTGCCCGATGCGGGTTTCGACGACGCGGTCGTGGGTTTGGGAGTTGTCCGCGTCGGTTTCACGGTCGGCGTCGACTTCACGGTCGGTTTCACGGTCGGTTTCACAGTTGGCTTCACGGTCGGCTTCACGGTCGGCTTCTTCGTGGTCGCCGGGTTCTTGGTCTTCGGGCGCTGAGCCGTTTTCGTCTTCGTCGGGGTGGGCGTCCCGGTAGTGGCGATCGCCAGTGGCTGTGTACTCGGCTGCGGTCCCCAGACACTCCAGGCGCTCGTGGCGCCCCAGGCGACGGCGCCCGCGACCGCCAGCGCCCCCACGCCGGAGGCACTCGCGATGACCGCCGTCCGGTTCCCCCGCCGCCGCCCGGGAACCGTGGACGGAGCGTGGCCACCGTCCGGAAGCATGGGAGACTGTCCGCCCAGGAGCTGCAGCAACACGTCCCGCATGGCCGGCCGGCGCGCCGGATCCTTGGCCAGGCACCCCAGCACGATCGCGCGTAACGGTTGCGGCAGGTCGCCGAGTTGCGGCTCGTTGTGCAGGATCCGATTGATCACCGCGGGCAGTGAGTCCTCGCCGAACGGGGGCACCCCGGTGGCGGCGAACACGATCACCGACGCCCACGCGAAGACGTCCACCGCGGGACCGAGTGAGGCGCCCGCGAGCTGCTCCGGCGCCATGTACGCGGGCGTCCCCACGATGCCGCTGGTAGCCGTCATCCCCGATTCGACGGACCGGGCGATCCCGAAGTCGATCACCCGGGGTCCGCCCTGTCCGAGCAGCACGTTGGCGGGCTTGAAGTCGCGATGAACGATGCCCGCCTGATGAATGGCCGCCAGCGCGGTCGCGGTCGCCACCGCGAGCCGCTGCAGGTCGGCGCCGACGTGGCGGCCGGCCTGCTGGAGCGAGGGGCCTTCGACGTACTCGGTCACGATGTACGGCCGGGCGCCCAGTGAGGCGTCGAGCACCTGGGCGATGCAGAACGGCTCCACCCGGCGCGCCGCGTCGATCTCCTTGGCGAAGCGCTCGTCGGCGAGCCCTTCGCGCAGCACTTTGACCGCGACCTGCCTGCCGTCGGGCCCCTGGCCCAGGTAGACCACCCCTTGGCCGCCCGCGCCCAGCCGCCCGAACAGCCGGTAGGGCCCCACGGCAGTGGGATCGCCTTCCCGGAGGGGTTCGACGTGCGACATGGGGCTCCTGTGCCAAAGCTAGGGGATCTTCGGCACCATAGCGGGAAATGTCAGATTTTGTGAGCCAGTCGGGTAAGTGTTCACGCGGGGCGGAGGCCCAGGAGCGCGCCCAGGGTGCCCATCGACTGCTCGAAGCCGCCGCGTCTGTCCTCGATCGTGTTCTCGAACTGGCCGAACACCTCGAAGTTGACCCAGCCGTACAGGCCGGTCCACGCGGTGAGGCCGCGGAAGATCAGGTCATCGGGCACCCCGGGCATGATCTGGCGCAGGTTGTCGGCGTCGCCCGACAGCGCGGCGGGAACGGGCGGGGCGAGGTCGGGCGGGGTCAGCGCGCCCGCCTCGTACGCCTGCGAGACGATCCGGCCGAACACCGTCACATCGCGCAGTCGAGCCTCGATCGTCTCCTCCGGCGCCTGGTAGCCGGGCACCGGCGAGCCGTACAGCAGTGTGTACTCGTGCGGATGGGCCAGCGCCCAGTCGCGTACGGCATGGCAGACGGCCAGCCAGCGCCCCGCGAAGCCGGCGGGCGCGCCGGCCGCGTCGGCGGCCTCCACCGCCGCGCCGAGCGCGTTGTAGCCGTCGATGATCAGCGCGGTCAGCAGGTCATCCCGGCTGGGGAAATAGCGGTAGATGGCCGATGACACCATGCCCATCTCGCGGGCCACGGCGCGCAGGGAGAGACCGCCCGCGCCCTCGATGGCCAGCTGACGGCGGGCGATGTCGGTGATCTCCCGGGTGAGCTCGGCCCTGACGCGTTCTCTCGCGGTACGGCTAGCTGTCATGTCACCGACCATATCAGAGCACTGCGAAGAAACGAGAGCACCGCTCTTGACGAATGCGGACTCTTTGAGAGAGCATTGCTCTTGTAAGAGAACGGCAGTCACACGGAGGTTCGACATGCTGGCCATCGCCAAAGGCGCCAACGCGGCCCTGATGTTCTTCCTGGAGCTCGGGGTCCTCGCCTCCGTAGGCTATTGGGGCTTCACGGTGAGCCCGAACTGGGCGATCAAGCTGCTCGCCGGGCTCGGCGGGCCCGCCTTGTTCATCGCCGCGTGGGCCCTGTTCGGTGCGGGTGGCGGCGCCAACGCCACCTTCCCGTTGACCGGCCTGGCCAGGGCCGCCCTGGAGATCCTCTGGTTCGGTGGCGGCGCCCTGGCGCTCTACGCCGCGGGCCTGGTCACACCGGCTGCCGTCTTCGCGGCGCTCTTCATCATCAACGCGGTTCTCCGCATCATCTGGAAGCAGGTCTGATCATGGGTAAGCACGTCGTCGTGGGTTCCGGTCAGGTTGGCACGCATCTGGCCACCAAGCTGCTGGCACAGGGGCACCAGGTCATCGTGGTGACCCGCTCGGGCAGCGGCCCCGCCGGGGCCGAGAAGGTGGCGGCCGACGTCGCCGACAAGGCGCGGCTGACCGAGGTCGCCAAGGGCGCCGACGCTCTCTACAACTGCGTCAACCCGAAGTATCACCGCTGGCTGACCGACTGGCCGCCGATGGCCGCGTCGTTCCTCGCCGCCGCCGAGGCCACGGGTGCGCCGCTGGTCATCCTGGGCAACCTCTACCCCTACGGCCCGGTCACGGGCCCGATGACCGAGGACCTGCCGCTCGCCTCGACCAGCCCGAAGGCTCAGGTGCGGGCGAAGATCTGGAACGACGCGCTGGCCGCGCACAAGGCGGGCCGGATCAGGGCGACCGAGGTGCGCGGCTCCGACTACTTCGGCCCCGGCGCCACCGACCAGTCCTACCTGGGTGACCGGTTCCTGGTGCCGTTCCGGGCCGGCAAGACCATCCAGATCCCCTGGCCCGCCGACATTCCGCACAGCTGGACGTACCTGCCCGACGTGGCCGACGCACTGATCGTCGCGGGCACCGACGAGCGGGCCTGGGGGCGGCCGTGGCACGTGCCCACCACCGACCCGCTGACCTTCCGCCAGATCGGCGAGCGGATGGCGGCCATCGCGGGGCGCCCGGTGCCCAAGCTGGCCACGCTGCCGTGGCCGGCGATCCAGGCGGCGGGCCTGTTCTCGCCGATGCTCAGGGAGCTGAAGCACATCCGCTACCAGTTCGTCGCACCGTACGAGATGGACTCGTCGGCCTTCCAGCGGACGTTCGGTGTCGCGCCCACCCCGATCGACGAGGCGCTCGCGGCTACGCTCAAGGCGTGAAGATAGCCATGATCGGCCTGGGCGACATCGCGGAGAAGGCCTACCTGCCGGTGCTCGCCGCCCAGCCGGGCCTCGACCTGCACCTCTGTACCCGCAACAGCAAGACCCTGGACCGGCTCGGCGACACCTACCGGATCGCCGACCGGTCCACCTCCGTGGATGACGTGATCAAGAGCGGGGTCGAGGCCGCGTTCGTGCACGCCGCCACCGGGGCCCACCGCGAGCTCGTCGAGCCGCTGCTCGACGCCGGGGTGCACGTCTACGTGGACAAGCCGATCGCCGACAACCTGGCCGACTGCGAGGCTCTCGTACGACTGGCCAAGGCGGAGCGGCGGTCACTGATGGTCGGCTTCAACCGCCGCTACGCCCCCGGATACGCCGGGCTGCTCGACCTTCCCCGGCATCTCGTGCTGATGGCGAAGAACCGCGAAAATTACCCTGACGTCCCGCGCCGGGCGATATTTGATGACTTCATTCATGTGGTCGACACGCTGCGGTTCCTCGCCCCCGGTGAGGTGACCGGGACCCGGATCAGGACCCGCGTCCGGGACGGTCTGATCGAGCACATCGTGCTGGAGCTGTCCGGTGACGGCTTCACCGCCATCGGACTCATGAACCGGGTCAGCGGCGCCACCGAGGAGACCTGCGAGGTCATGGGCGACGGCGTCAAGCGCCGGGTGGTCAACCTGGGCGACGTGGTCGACTACGTGGGCGGCGAGACGCTCACCCGGCGGCCCGACTGGGTGCCGGTCGGGCGGCAGCGCGGCATCGAGCGGATCTGCCTGGAGTTCCTCGCCGCGGTCCGCGACGGCCGGACGATCAGCGCGGACGACGCCCTGATCAGCCACGCCATCTGCGAGGACATCGTCGCGAACGCCTCCTGACCACGGGACGGCTCACGAGCGTTGCCGGCGGCGCATCCAGGAGTCGGCGGTGGTCAGCAGGCGGCCGAACGACCGCCGGCCGAGCCGGGCCAGCACCGTGAACCCGCCCGTGTCACTCATCGGGCTGGAGGACGACACCACGCCGGCCACCTCGTTCCCGTACACGGCCGGTCCGCCGCTGCCGCCGGCCGGCGCGTGGCAGTTCCGCGTCACCAGCACCCCCGGCCCCTGGGCGGTGGCCTCTTCGGCGTCCCCCACACAGTGGTACATCCGCGTGCCGGGATAGCGCCGCCCAGCAGGGTAGCCGAGCAGGTCGAGCCCGCGCAGCGGCGTACCCCTGCGGGTGGCCAGCGGACGCAGCCCGCGCCCGGTCGTGGCCTCCAGCGTGGCCCCACGCCGCCGCACCCCGACCAGCCCGACGTCGTACGGCAGCATGTCCGCCGAGTACGGCCGCCCCTGCCACTGTTCGGGCACCCAGGTCCGCCGGGCGGGCCAGACTCCGAGCGGCGGCCGGCCCTGGTCGAACCCCGGCAGGAAGGCCACCTGCGGCAGCGGCCGCCCGTCGTGGTAGAGGCAGTGCGCGGCCGTCAGCACCAGACTGCGGCTGCGCGACCTGATCACCGCGCCCCCGCACAGCACGGTCGTCCTGCTGACCGGATCATGCCCGAGCAGCACCCCGGTGAGCCGCTGCGCGCCGGTGTAGGGACGGGCGACCGGCGCGTACCCCAGGCGGTCGCCGTCCGGTGTCAGCACCCTGCGCGGGGCCACCGATCGCTGGGGGACCTCCGCGAGGCCGGTCGGGTCGAGCAGGGTCAACGACAGCACCATCCTGAGCACCCGTACACTCTAAGCCGCCGGTGATCACTGCCCTGACCTGCGACATCAAGGTTTACCGAAGGCCGGGGCGACGATGAACCTGATCGTGGACCACACGACGTACAACAGGGGTGAGCACAGCATCAGGACACCGATCACCGGCTTGACCAGGATGACTGCCACGGCCAGGACGAGCACGGCGAGGCTGGTGGCGGCCAGGTACCACCGCCGCGCCACCAGGTAGAGGCTGGGCCGCACGAGGTCTCGCAGCCGCGGCGGCTCGGGCCGCGGCTCGGCCAGCAGCACGAGCGAGGCCACGACCACGGCCACCACCAGCGCCGCCGCCGTGGCGAAGAACGGCACGAACGCCGGTCCCCAGGCGGTGCGCGCGACCACGACGGCGTCCAGGGCCAGCACGCTCACGGCCACGGCACCGGCCGCCCAGAGGGCGAGCGCGCGGGCGCCGCCGCGGCGGTAGCCGGCCCAGAACGTACGGAAGACGGCGGTCGAGCCATCGCCCAGCGCGGCGAAGCAGCCGAACACCCCGGTCAGAGCGGGCGCGCACAGCGACGACAGCGCGACGAAGAACGGCCACGACGCCAGCGGGTCCCGGACGACCGCGAGCGCGACCAGGAGCGGCACGCAGGCGACGGCGAGCAGGACGTTCGTCATGAGGCCGACGTACACGGTGCCGAAGACCTTCTCGTATGTCGCCTGCTCGGCCGGGCGGAACAGGTTCCGCATCACTTCAGCCCGCTCGTCGCGATGCCCCGGATGAAGTAGCGCTGCCCCAGCAGGAAGATGACCAGGATCGGCAGCACCGACAGCACCGCGCCGGTCATCATCATCGCGTACTCGGCGTCGTACTGCCCGACGAACGAGCGCAGGCCGAGCTGCACGGTCCACAGCTCGTTGCTCGTCAGGTAGATGAACGGCCCCATGTAGTCGTTCCACGTGTTGACGAAGGTGAGCAGGGCCAGGCTGGCCAGCGCCGGTTTGGACAGCGGCAGGATGATCCGCCAGTAGATGCCGTACTCACTCAGCCCGTCGATCCGGGCCGCCTCGCACAGGTCGTCCGGGATGGACATGTAGTACTGGCGCATGAGGAAGACGCCGAACGCGCCGAACGCCTGCAGCAGGATGATCGCCCAATAGGTGTTCGTCAGGTCGGCTTTCTGCATCATGATGTACTGCGGCACCATGTACGCCTGCCAGGGCACGGCGATGGTGGCGATGTAGGCGAGGAACAACGCGTCCCGGCCAGGAAAGCGCACCTTGGCGAACCCGTAGGCCGCGAAGCTCCCGGTGAGCAGTTGCAGCAGCGTGATCGTCACGGACAGGAACGCCGAGTTGCCCAGGTAGGTGAGCAGCGGGATGCGTTCCCAGATCTCCACGAAGTTCGACCAGCGCAGTTCCCGGGGGATCCACTGGATGGGCACCGTGAAGACCTCGTTGTCGCGCTTCAGCGCGGACGACACCATCCAGGCGAACGGCACGAGCACCAGCACGGCGAGCACGGTGAGCGTGAGATAGGTCAGCGCCCGGCGGAGCGGGCTCCCTCCCGAACGGTCCCCGTCCTCGGCGGCCGCCGGCGGGCGCCGCTGGGCGGCGGCCGGGGGAGCATCGTGCAGTGCGGTCATCGGGCGCTCCTCCGCTCGTTGATACGGAACTGGACGACGGTGACGGTCAGCACGATGACGAACAGCACCAGGGCGATCGCCGACGAGTAGCCGAACTTGCCCTCGGTGATGCCTTCCCGGTAGATGAGCTGGCTCAGCACCAGCGTGCTGCGGCCCGGGCCGCCGTCGGTCATGACCACGATGAGGTCGAGGACCTTGAAGCTCTGGATCGTCAGCATGACGAGGACGAAGAACGTCGTGGGCCGCAGGCACGGCAGAGTGATGCCCCAGAACCGCTGCCAGGCGTTGGCGCCGTCCACCCGCGCGGCCTCGTAGTACTCCTTGGGGATCGTCTGCAGCCCGGCGAGGTAGAGCACCATGTAGTAGCCCATGTCCCGCCACACGCTGGTGACGATCACGGCCGGCATCGCCCAGTCCGTGCTGGCCACCCACCTGGGCGGGTGCGCCACGCCGAGCGCTTCGAGGAGCTGGTTGATCGGTCCAGCCGTCGGGTTGAAGAGCATGTTCCACACGATGGCCACGGCGACCAGCGAGGTGATGTAGGGGAAGAACGCCGCGGTGCGGAAGAACGCCACCCCGCGCAGCTTCCGGTTGAGCGCGATGGCCAGGCCGAGCGCGGCGACCAGCGTCAGCGGGATGTGGCCGAGCGCGTAGTAGAGGGTGTTACGCAGGGCGACGTGGAAGTTCTCGTCGGAGAACAGCCGCTGGAAGTTCTTCAGCCCCACCCATTCCGGCGTGCTGTAGGAGTCCCAGTCCAGGAACGCCAGGGCGAACGCCGCGACCATCGGAATGAGCGTGAACAGGGCGAAGCCGACGAAGTTCGGGAGGATGAAGCTCCACCCGATGAGAATGTCGCGCCAGGCCCGTCGCCGGTGCGGCGGGGCGGTGGGCGCCGGTCGTGTTGCAACGTGAGCCATGGCCGTCCTTCGGATCCTGCGCGGTACGCCGTGGGGGGGGGGGGGGGGGGGGCCCCCCGGGGGGGGGGGGGGGGGGGGCCGGGGGGGGGGGGGGGGGGGGGCGGGACCCGGGTAAAAGGCGTGGCCCCCCGCCGGCGCGCGGGCCAGGGCGCCACGT